>CAYVIB010000080.1:0-1660 GCA_964451365.1 uncultured Cellvibrionaceae bacterium | reverse complement strand
CCACTCGCCAGAGTTCCAGGCCTAAGCCGTATTCGCAGTAGGGAGAATCACAGCCGGCCAGCTGCACTCTTTTCATGTCCTTTAGCGATGCGGCACTCACCAGATCACCTTCAAATAGCGCATGCATAAATTTAAAAAGATCTTCTGCAGTACTGATTAGCCCTCCGTCTGCGCGACCGTCTCCCTCGGCCCTGTCCCATAACGACACATCGAGCAGTACTCCATTGCCATACAAGTCAGCATACCCTCTCGCCACATTCCGGTCGTCACGTTTGTCGATGTAGGTGTTTGTCAGTTGGACGGGATCAAAGATGAGCTCCTTCATGACCTGCTCCAGTGGTCGTCCGGTTACCCGCTCTGCAATTTTTCCAAGCAGCCAGTAATTCGTGTTGCTGTAGGAATAGCCCGACCCCGGCGTGAAATGGAGGTCTTCTCCAAAAACGTACGTCTCTAATATTTTATCGACGGATAGATCTGACATCCTTACCGGATCGTTGATGAGGTCACCCTTATACCGGAAGCTTTCGTTTGGCGGATCGACAATCCCGCTCAGGTGGGCGAGTAAGTGGCGGATGGTGATTTTGCCCGCTTGCGGAATCTTGCCGTCCATTTCAGGGAGATGGGTTTTCAACGTTTCGTCAAGCGCGAGCTTTTCCTGCTCAGCCAGTTTGACGATCGCTACTGCGATAAACATTTTCGTAATGCTTCCGGTGCGAAACCGGCTTGTTGTTTTCATGGACGTGCCGTGCGCGAGGTTGGATTGACCACTTGCGCCGATCCAAACTGCGTCCGCCGGCTTGTGGATCAGCAAGACGCTTCCGGGCGAACGGGATGAAAGACGGTAGTTGTCAAGCGCTTGCTGATAAGTAGAATTTTTCGGATGTGTTTCATACGTGACATTGGCTTGTTCTTCCGGTTCAGGAACCACAAGATCATTGTCGCATGACTGGCTCAGGAGGGCTGTCAATAGTAGTAAGGCGATTGTCGTTTTCATGTTAATGGAGGTTTAATCGGGTACCCAGGTGAAGTGTTTTGTGTGGAAGCGCGGGAATTCCGCTATAACCAAAAGGCATTTCGCCAAAAATTTCGTAGCGACTGAATACAGCGACGGTATTAAACCGGTAGCCGGCGCCCAGGCCGAGGGTTGGCATGATCCGCCCGAAGGTGCTGCCGGTGGGTTCCCATTCGTTGCCGGCCATTTTGTAGCGGGGCAGGGAGGAATCGATCAACAGGTAGCCCACGCCGGCCGTGAGGTCGACGAAGGCCCTGTTGATAAGCTTCCGGTATCCCACTTCGCTGCTGAAGAACAGTCCGTTGTGGAGATTCTTATGCGTGTAAAATCCAATGTTGACGGTTTGAAGGAGTTGATGCCTGTCGTGTTCCTTATAGTAGAATTCCGTTCCGACGCGAATGCCGAGATTCGCATTTTGAAACAGGTTCCGGAGGTTGGGTAAGCTTACCGATTCCGAGAACAGGGTCACTGTTAAAGGCAGTTTGATTGTTTTACGAGGTGGCTCCTGCGCGTGACAAAGCGCGCCGGTAGCCAGCAGAGTGGTTAGTAGTAATACGTGTTTCATGAAGTTTTATGTTTGCGCATATAAACGCGAACGGGGGCGTGGGCGATAGCCCGGAATTGGCTGAAAAGACCATTTGCGGGCTG
>CAYVIB010000079.1:0-1938 GCA_964451365.1 uncultured Cellvibrionaceae bacterium | reverse complement strand
AGCGACCAAATGAAAGCAAGCTTTGGTTCTTTCAATAGGGGTGTTTATTGATCGCTTACGAATAAATCTCGGTACCGGAAAAGCTCTGGTACTCCACGCGCACTTCCTGTTGCTGTGAGAGAACCCGCTCGATGCGGTGCGGTATCAGTGCGTGACTGAGACGGATATCATCTTCCAATAAGCCGTCGTTGTTGTAGTCGTAAAAGTAAGGCCGAATGCGTTTGCGAAGCGCTCGGCTTTCTGGCGCATCAACGCCCAACTCTTGTTCCAGAATCGTTCGGTTACGGTATTCGATCGGCGAAGCGAAGATTACGCTTCCTGAAGAGTTAATTCCCTTGGAGAGCCAGACCTGTGCGATGAATGGCGCTTTACCATTTTCCGACAACTCGTCGAAACACTCGCCGGAACCCAGACAACCGCCGTATTCTATGAGGTCGTCATAGCCATCACCGTTGAAGTCCACGACAGTATGAGAACATTTGCTTCGCTCATATTTGTCCGCACCGCAAAAAATCGATGGCTGCCCATCGGTCGCCGCGCCTTTGAACTCTTCAAAGCCTGCGCCGGTACCGAGTGCGATCATCAAGGTTGCGGGGCTCCGGCTCAAGTAATAGGTATGAAAGTCGTTTTAACTGAAGAATATTTTCACTGAACTGATCATTTTAATCGAAATGCAGGTGAGGCATTATGCCGAACTTTTAGCCGGACGATAAATGATTATTTTATATCTGTTAACAATGGCTTTTTATTGGCTGGCTGAGCATTTAAAAGCCGTTGCATTCAATAATAGTCGACGCTTTTTCCGCCCCATGGTAGCCGTGCCAGATATCGACTGCGAGATAATAGAGACCGACGATGCGGTAAGATCGATTTTCTTCAGACAGAGAAAAAAGCCACAATGGGCGGTAGATAAGATTATTTATTTTAAAGCCGTCAATCCGCTTTTCGGCTGCCGCAAGATCGCGGAATTGTTTGACCGCCTTTATGCGCAAAAGTACAACATGACCGTCAGCAAGAGCTACGTTTATTACACGCTACGCAAGCACCGGTATGAAGTGCAGGTGTTGCGGCGAATGATCAAGCATCAGCGGCCAAAGGCTTTGACGCGAAACATCTGCTGGGGCATCGATTTGACGACCGTAACCGATAGGCAAGGTAACCTGTTGCCAGTGTTTGTAGCGGTGGATTATGGTTCAAGACGCTGTATTACCATCAGCAGCATTAAAAGCAAACATTCGCTTGTTGCTTATCATCTGTTCAGAGCCTTTACCCGTTGTGGCAGACCCAAAAGCATTAAAACGGATAACGAAGCGGTCTTTACTTCCTTTATCTTCAAATCCGCGCTGATCATGGCGGGGATCAAACATCAAACCAGCGATATCGCCTCGCCCTGGCAGAACGGTCGGGTTGAGCGTTTGATTGGCACTTTCAAGGAGAAGGTTTGTCAGGTCCTGGTTCAGGACCCGGCGCATTTAGTTTATCTGCTTCCCGATTTCAGTTCTGGTATAACGAGGTTCGGCCACATAATTACCTTGACGGAAAAACACCAATGGAAGTCTGGAACAAGGTGGATGTGTTTAGCTCCGGATATAAGCGGGCCTACTGGTTCGAGGACTGGGGCGGGTTGTTGACCGGGTATTACTTAAAAATCTGAATCACAAACAGCATAAATAATTTCAAATAAGCCCGTGGTGTCCACAGGACAAATTCGGCCACAGGGTAGGCACTGGTTAAATCCCAACCAGTCAACATTCTGAACTGATTGGGATTTTAGATATTTCTGCTTTGTTAAAGAACGTTTTGCATTTTTGAGAATTAGCTTTTCAAAAAATGTGATTTTTAGTCACTGCCCGAAGTTCTTTGTCCGGTTAGACGGGACAATACTTGGTCTTACCCTAAAAATACGCACACTCAGTTAAGCAACATCCTGCTCTTCGA
>CAYVIB010000078.1:0-3153 GCA_964451365.1 uncultured Cellvibrionaceae bacterium | reverse complement strand
GTATCTTTGACGAACTTGCCGGCTATGGCTAGGGTGTGGTTTGTCAACCGCTTACATAGCCGTTATGCCCATGGCTACCAAGGTCTTCAGGCTGGATGGAAATGAAAATTTTTATCCAATACGACTAAACTACCGAATGATGTATTAAGTCAGCAACTCGATTCTCTGGCAGAGACAGGCCGCGCTGTACTGGGCAATCAGGATGCGGCCAATCTTTTCAACTCCGTGCGCACTGCCGTGTGCGCCGGATAAAACGTAGTAATCGGACTGTACTTCCAGCACCTTGGCGATTTCACTTTCGGTGATCCACTGCAACCGCGCCACCGGCCACGTGTCCGCCCAGGGCCAGGGTTTATGGCTGGCGGCGGCGGAGGGCTGCGCAAGTGTCTGCTGCGTATGTCGCATCGGGATCGTTATTTTTTAACGGGACACCGGGGATAAAGCGCGGCGTCAATGTCATTGGAAAGCGAATGCGGAATCGTCCCATGTCGTAACGCACCGGTTGCAGGTAGCGCAGTTCAACGCGGATACTTTCCCCGGTCCCACATTGGCGACGGACTGGGTAAAAATATTCGGACGCTCCTGTTCCACCAGCACCGCTTTCTTCCCTTCCGATTTTGCCTGTTGATATATTTTTTTGGCTTCGGCTTTTTCCTTGATTTTTCCAGTAATAGTGCGGTTGCCGATTTCCATTCGCATAAAATTAACAGCGCTGTCCTCCGGCAGGGGAAATACGTAAATGCCTTCTGCCCAATTATCCGAAGTGTTGGTAAACTCCTGCACAAGGGTAACGCTGTTGGTCATACCTTTGATGTTCATCGACACTTCACTTTCGATATGCACGGCCTGCAACACCGCTCCCCGGTCATCCTTTAGATAAAACGCGCCCGCCGTCGCATCGTCGGGCGCGGCATATGACCAGGTGCTCTCGGCAAACGACGAAAGTAAAAATAAAATCAGAGCCAATATCAGCCAAAAAGCGGAGCGTACTTTTTCAGGTACTTTTCCGGAGGGTTCGTGATGGGCGTGCGGGTTTGAATTCATAGCGGTTTCTCCTGCGATTAACCACTATTTAAAACCCACGATTTGGCAATGACCGGGATCAATCCGGTGAAACCCGGGATAAATCAGGACGAATTATGGCGAGATGGACGGCCCTGTCATGTTGAAGAAAATCAGCTGAAATCCAGTGCCGGTTTGATCATGTCCACTGCGTAACATTCAACGATGTCGCCCTGTTTCATATTGCCGATATGCTTGCTCAGCTTGACCTTTTTCGGTGAGAATTTGAATATTCCCTTGTAGTCGGTGTAGTGACGGACCTTTTGCGTGGCGAGCACCTGTCCGGCGTCCGCCACCGACTCCAGCCGTGCGGCCATGCTTACCGCGGTACCCTCGAGGTCGGAAATATCCGTGACTTCATTATGCACCACCGCCACTTCACCCAGTTCGACACCCACCCGTACTTCAAAGCCGGCAGCGGTAAGTACACCGCGCATCATGCAGGCGCAGGCCAATCCGGCGGTGGCGTTGCGGAATGTCACGCGCAGGGAGTCGCCCTCCATATTGGGATAGCTCGCCTGCCATTTGTTGAGTATCGGTTTGACCAGGCCGCGAAACAGTGACAGCTTTTCCGATAATTCATCTTCCGCCCAGCTGCTAAAGTCCTTCAGGTCCATGAAAACCACCGTCAGGGTGCGCACCTGTTCGCGCTCATGTTCGGCCGCCAGTTCCAGCAGGCGCGGCCAGAATTTTTCCTTCAGCCCGGCAATTTCCTCCTTGAGTTTGTCCTGTAAATCGCGGTTCGAGCGCAGGGCCAACTGTGCGGTTTGGATGCGATCGGCTTCCTCCTGCAGTTCCGCCTTGACCTCGGTGGGGTTGTGCTTGCCGGACTCTTCCACCACCAGCGTCACCAGCGCGCCGCCGGCCACATCGCGAATGGACTTTAAGCGCAAAATAGTGCCCCACTGCGTTGCCTGCAGATGTTCAATCAGGATCGGCAGCGTCGCCAGTTCGTTGGCGGTCAATCGGTAGGGGTATTGCAATTCAATAATAGTGGCTTCGGCGTAAATACGCTCGAATTCATGGTTGCGGTAACTGGTCTTTTCCTTGCCGCTTTTGTCCCAAAAGGCATGGGTGCAGCTGATGTTGGAAATGTCCCAGCCGTGGGTTTTGATTCGCCACAATTTTGCGCCGGAGACATTGGCGCCCGCCAGGGAAGTGGTCTGCAGGTTCGCCTCGCGCAGATCGCAGTTGGAAAGGTCCGCACTGTGAAAATCCAGGCCTTCCAGGTTAGTGCCGCGAAAGTCCACTCCCGCCAGATCGGCCCCCCGGAACTCGGCGCCCTTGAGCTGGGTTTCGGTGAGGTTGGCGCGGCGAAAATTGCTTTTGGCGAAGTGAGAATAGGACAGGTTCGCACCACGCAAATTAGCGTCTTCAAAATCGATTTCCGACAGGTCCAGCCGCGAAAGCTGCTGGCCTTCCAGGTTGCAGCGCGCAAATGAGGCGCCCGTCAGGTCGAGTCCGCCCAGGTCATGGCCGTGAAAGTCGATTTTATACAGCTTGGCCCGCCGTATGGTGGCTGTGAGTATATTGGCGTTGGTCAGGATACTTTCGGAAAGATCGGCCCCCTCGAAATTGGTGGCGATCAGTTTAGCGCCCGAGAAGTCATTTTTCGCCAGCACCGCTTTTTGCAGGCCGGCGGAAATAAAGTTGGCATTCTTGAAACTGCACTGGGTGATATTAGCCCCTTTCATCGAACACCCGGACAGGTTGATACCGTCCAGCTCGACTTTCTTCAGCTCAATACCGTCGAGTATCAACGGGCTGTTTTTATTCTGGGCGCGCCATTGGTTCCATTCCCGGGCCCCTTTTTTTATCAGCTCAAATAATTCTTCCTTTTCCACTTTTGGTTCTCTCTGGCCCACTGGAGGGCGGATACCGGATACTTTCGACATAAATCTGGGGAATCCCTTATTAGGGTCTGTTAACACTAATTCGGTTGTCGCTGTTGTGCCTTGCTGGACAAAAAATGGCATCCAGCAGCGATTACCGAATTAGTGTGAACAGGCCGTAAGGAGCTTGGTATAACCACCGGGCCAGGCCGCGCTCCGGCACAAGACAAGGCACGTTACCTCTAACCCGCAACAGAGT
>CAYVIB010000077.1:0-3715 GCA_964451365.1 uncultured Cellvibrionaceae bacterium | reverse complement strand
TAGGCGAACTTACCACCGCGATTTTGAGCAAAATTGGCTTAAGGAAGTGCCATTCCTATTTAGCCCCTATCTCAAATTACGGGTGCCGAAGGTTGTTGTGGCAGAAATTTCAAGAGCCGGCTTCGACCATCGTCCGCCATCGGGGGAAGGCTTCAAAACCGCATAAATACGCCCCTGTAGCTCCGTCAATTCATCCCTGAATTGACGGTTTTGAAGCCTTCCCCCGACGACAGACTCGCTAAGTGCAACGCGGTAATTTTGGTTCTAGCCTGCTCCTAACCAGCGTTCCCTGAATGCACAGGTTTCGTTGGAATTCAATTCACACCATCAAGTGAAATTCAGCTTACTCTTTTTTTGCTTCTGATCCAACATTGAGGTCATGCGGATTGTTCAAGCACTCGATAGCTGAACCGGCTGAATCGAATATTGCCGTTGCCCACGCTGTACAAGCCGATTCTCAGGCTTAGAAATCCACCGAACACGTTATGGTTCAAGCCGGAGATCTCCATGCGGAATGGGTGCAGCTGCCAGTTTTTCCCACGGTCATGGGAGTATTCGAATGTAATCACGTGATGGTCGTTGGTCAGGCGGTCTCCCGGGCCCAGATCTGCTCTTCCGCATACTGAAACGTTTTGACCACCGCGGGTGTGAAGCCGACGCCGACAAATGCTTTGCAGTTGTAGAACAAAAGCAGCCCGCCTTCGGAGTCACTCCCCAGTTCGAGCGTCACTTCGACCTGATATGCCCTGTCCACCACGCCACAGGTCAATGGGGAACTGTCCGCGGGTGAACTCCCGCTTCCAGCAAGGGGCACCTGTTCGACAAATCCAAAGGACAGCTTCAATAAACTGCCGATTATCTTGGCCAGTAACGCCACACTAGCTTTTCCCGATAACAGTGGCTCTATACGAGTCCATTGATCTTCTCTTAATATGTTGCGAGCCAAATCCTGATACGTCTATACCAATCATTTGGCACATTATCATCAAAACTAACCTGATTGTTAACACTCCCTAGTGGATGCAATTAATCGCTGGCGGGGTTTCGCGGTGCGCCGGTATCCGGTTTTATCCCTTTGTTGCGTAAGCCCCTGAACGTTTTTGGTGTACAGCCATATTCCGCCCGAAACAGTTTGTTGAAGTAGGAAACGTTTTTATACCCTACGGAGTAGGCAATTTCAGCGATGTTGGCCTCTTCCTGCTCAGTCAGCAGTCGCGCGGCTTCGGTCAGCCGAAGCTTGTTCAAATAGGAGATAAAGGTATAACCCAGCTCTGATTTGAGCACGTCATTGATCTTTGTCCGGGTAACATTGATCCGCGAAACCATGCTGTCAAGGTTCAAGTCCGGATTGGTGTATTCCGTGGCCATATAGCGAAGAATCAAACTTCTTTCCTTATCCCGTTGAGGCTCTATGGAGACCTGCTGGTAAGCCACCAGGGAGCGGTCTTTTTGCGCCTTGTCCTTCAGGTCATGGATCAGCGCCAGAGTGTGCTGCCGGAAAAACCAGAATATGTAGCCGCTCCAGAGAATGAGCAAGCAACCCGCGAGAACGTACATGTAACGCCAATCGCGGCCCCTTAGCGTGAGTTCATCCAGCAGGACTCTGGAGGGAACCCCAAAGGGGCTCTGGAAGGAACTGCTGAAAGAGAGCCGGGGAACCCTGTCCAACTGGTAGTCCTGCCTGGACAGTTCCAGATTAAACATGGTAAACCACCACTGCGGTGTTTCCAGGCGTGTCAGATCCAGTTCAATCCGGCTCCAACTCTTATTGCAGGAGAAAAACGTCGACGGCGCCTTATGAGTCAGCAAGTCATCGGGCTTGGTTATCTTTTCGTCAATGGTGAAAACCGCGAAATTGAGGATATTTTCAGGTGAGCACCTGGCGCTAAACGAAATCGTGTCATATTGTGAAAGATCCACATAAACGGGCTCGCCAGCCTGATTCTTAAATACAATGGCCACGGTGGCAAAGGGATACTGCACATGATCGGAAATCGTAAAATCAAAGCTCAGGCTAAACCGGTCATCGTTGACATCAATCGTCGAAAGCCCTCCCTGAATGGCATCGGTGCTGGGTTCGGTTTCCCAAAAAATGCCGCTTTTTTCCGCCGGAAGCAACGCCATATGAAGAAAAGTTTGCTCCAGGCACAGATAGCTGATCAGAAAACTGGCTATCAGTAAGCCTGTAAAGTACAGCAATGCTTTTCTGTAAAATTCCAGCATTCTACGATGACCAACTCAGGGGAACCGGTGGTTGCCGGCAATACAGTGGGCAAACAGGTTACCACGTCTTTCCGCAACGGAATCTTTACCATTCCCGATCTAAAGTTATATACGTCGCAAGGAAAACTTCAACTTGCAGGACTTATAGCGACGATCCAACTGCCGAAACCCGGACAAACGCGTATCGAGTATTCCGTGGTTCAACTCACAATTGGAGAATACACCGATCGCGTTGTCATAGTTATCGGTTTTAAGCTGCACGGCATTGGCAAAAAGACCTTCGCGACGAGCAGTTCGCGCCGTGGATTTCACCTGGCGCGACGATTCGTGGTTCATCACCAACAGGCCGGATGGCACCAGTAAATTTTGCAGTTGTCGCAACCAATCCCTATCGGCCATCACCGCCCTCACCGGCTCGCCATTGCCATCACTAACGAACAAGTCCTCTATCACCAGATCAAACGGCTGGCCGGAATACCGTTCCGCCCACGCTACCGCTTCCGACCGGACTAATTTTACCTTGCCGCTCTTGACGCCGAAATAGCGCCGGGCCAATTTAAGGTGAATCTCATCCAGGTCTACTCCGATAACCTCCGACGGTTGAATAAACCTGCCCAGTAGATTAATCACCGCGCCGCCACCAACACCCAGAACCAATACCCTGCGTACCGATGAGGGGTCAACAAACAAGGCCGGTATGAACAGTAACTCCCAAATATTTCCTCCAATCGAATGATTCGGGTTCCACTGACTGTGAAAAATTCCATCCGTGTACAGGCGTATACTGTTCCCCGCCGTGCGGATTTCATATATCGAGCCTTTCACCTGTTTGCGCCAGACGACTGCCATATCAATCCCGCGACCAGGTGAGGTCAATATCCTCGCAGACCTTTTGCAAATTGATGTCACTGCCGTTCATAAAGTCCTCGAATAAGCCGGGGCTACAAATATCACCCACCGTTACCGCGTGCCCGGCTCCACCCACTTGGTGAAAGCGAGCCAATTTTCCCAGTTGGCGCTGCAGCGCCAATCCCCAATCCACCGGGGTCACAGGGTCATATTGACCATTAAGAATCAGCGTGGGCTTGGTAGTGGTTAGCTCCCGCCGCGCGACCGGATTGCGCTGTTTATCAAAAAGCGGGTCGCGGCAAATATCGTACTGCCAGTCGTGCCGCGCATATCGGGACAGGTGAGGATACTTTTCCAACTCGGCATTGAAAGCGGATTCCGTATCGATGGTATTGTCAACGCATTCCACCGCAAAATAGACCATGGTATTAAATAGCGGATCAAACGAAGAAGTCGCGAAGGATTCAAGCACCAGTGCCAGTGAATCGGATTTTTCCGCCATATCGGTGGATGCCTTGAGCGCACCGGCTACTTTTTTCCACGCTTCCCGCGCAATACTGCCCGGTGATTTTGAATCGGACTGCAGGAATTCAAGTCCCTCGTAAAATGGCAGCCATAAACTGGTGTCATATAAAACATAATA
>CAYVIB010000076.1:0-3798 GCA_964451365.1 uncultured Cellvibrionaceae bacterium | reverse complement strand
GTCGCTCATTTGGAATGACCAAACCACACTCCTCGCGTCGGAGTGCCGCACCACTAGATTGGCGGCTTTTTAGGCACAACAGCGACAACCGAATTAGTGTTAACAGGCCCTACCTAAGTTATAGCAGGGATAGCGCGCCGCTGCCCATGGCGCGCGTTAAAGGATCAGGCGGCGGAGGGAAACGCGGAAGGGTAGCTCAATCGAGATGGACATCCGAGATCGACGGCGGGGTTTCGCGATCCACATTGGAATTCGATCGCCGGAAGTACCAGTGAACGGCGGAAATAATAACGCACAACAACAGGGAACCCCCCATCGCCGCCAGCAGCGGCGTACCCGCCCGCCAGAAAGCCTCGGCGCCCTCGAAAAAGCCTTCAACAGTGCTGGCGATTATAGCCGGCGCCAGATAGCTCTGTTGCGGGTCCGAATACCAAGGTACTACCAGCGCCACCGCAACCACCACCAGCAGTGTGTACTTTATGCGCGGCCACGCCATATTGCGTACCAGGAACCACAGGCATAACACCAGGATCAGGGCCCCTCCCAAGTAGTAGAGCCAGGCGTAGAGGTATTCAGTTTCGGTCATCATAGTGAAATTTCTTTAAGGTCTGGGTAAAACGTTCAGGTATGAATGGCACTTCCTTAAGCGAAAATTCTTTTATATGTTGCCAACGAAGCCGGTCGATCCGGCGGGGCTCTCCAGAAACGCGCCGTAAACCCGTCCCTGGGGGCTCTACGGACAACATCCATGTTGCCGAAGGTTTCTGGAGAGCCCCGCCGGACCGACCTACCATGATCTGGTTAAGCAAAAAAGCTTAAGGAAGTGCCATTCCGTTCAGGTATTTTAGCGAAAATCGCCCCGATTTAATAATGGGGCGGCCTTTCCTGGCTTATCCCGCCGCCAACCTGCTCCCATTCATACATCAGATTGTCCATTTTTTGATACAGCGCCTGCATCTGCGTGCGCAATTCATCCAGTTGCCGGCCCTGCTCCGCCACCTGCGCATTCAACGCATCAATGGTATCCTCCTGAAAAGCCACCCGGGCTTCCAGATCGACAATAGAACTTTGGGAATGTTCATGTGACATAATTGCATCTGCTAAATGTGGTCTCCGATTGTCCGGTAAGATATATCGGGAGATTTACAATCTCAACACACTCGTTCTTCTGTTATCGCGAAAACATGGGTTTACATCACAGTCACGGACATTCTCACAGCCATTCCCACGATCATGGCCACGACCACTCCAGCCGTAATATCGGCTGGGCATTTCTATTAAACGCAGCTTTCACCATTATCGAATTGATCGGCGGTATTCTCACCAACAGTACCGCAATCATGGCCGATGCCGTGCACGACCTGGGAGACAGCCTGTCCATCGGTCTCGCGTGGATTCTCGCCCGCCTCAGTCGCAAGAGCGCCACCCCCACATTTACCTATGGTTATCACCGCCTGTCCCTGTTGGGCGCGCTGGTCAATGCCGGTGTTCTTCTTGTCGGTTCCACGCTGGTATTGATTCACGCCGTACCGCGCCTGGTCAACCCGCAAATGCCGGTGGTGGAAGGCATGTTTGCCCTTGCCATTTTAGGCGTGGCGGTAAATGGTTTTGCCGCGTACAAATTGAGTCACGGCAAAACGTTGAACGAGCGGGTGCTCAACTGGCACCTGATTGAAGACGTACTCGGTTGGGTGGCGGTGTTAATCGTTTCAATTGTTCTGTGGTTTTTTGAGTGGCCGATTCTGGATCCGCTATTGTCTATTGTCTTTACCGCTTTTATTTTATTTAACGTCGGTAAAAACCTGTACGAAACGCTGAAATTCTTTTTACAGGCCGCACCGGGCGATATTGACTATGCGGAAATTCATGAACAGATGAGAACCATTGAAGGCATTTGTGAGGTGCACCATATGCACATCTGGACGCTGGATGGGGAAAAACACGTATTGACCGCCCACGTACTGCTCGACGAGGATTTGCCCGTTGAACGGCAGCTGGATATCAAATGCAGGATTGCCGAGCGCCTGAAACCGTTCGATATCAGTCACACCACCATTGAAGTCGAATTTCCCGGCGAAACCTGCCGCGATATCAGAAGGCTTTCGTAGTGCGGGTAAGCGATGGTCCGACACTTACTCGCCCTACAATGGAACAAAACCGTTAATAGCGTTTGCCGTTGAATTCAAATTCCATTTCATAACGGGTAATGGCACATTTACCCGCATACCAATGGTGGCCAATACCCGGGATTTCGATTAACTGGAAGCAGGTGTTACCTTTTCGATAAATGGGCACGCCGTGAACATCAAAATAGACTTCATCGCCCCGAGTACCGCCTTGCGCCTGGCGAAGTAAATTTTTCCTTTGCCGTTGCCTGGCGATTTTATCGGCCAGCCTCGGGTCGAAAACATCGCCGGGGCGATATGCTTCCAGATCGGAATCAGGCAGTTCTGTAAAATCCGGGTGATCCGCCTGATACAACTCAACAACTTTTTCCTTCAGTTCGACGATACTTTGCTTCTTTGCATTCGACTCCTTTGAATTTTGACGCGGTTCCGCCTCTTGATCCGCGGCTGTTGCCGGGGGCACCTTCTTTTCGGGAATTGGAATTGGTACCGGCTTTTCCGGCTTGGCGGTTTCGAGCGGCGCGGGGACAGTATCCGGTTCGGGACGATAAAGTTCTATCTCGAAAATCGCGGGTTCCTTCTGCTGGAAAACAAGCGGAGCAAATTGTCGCAGGTAAAAAGCCCACAGAAGGGAAAATGCCAGAAGAATGGAAAAAAGAATTTTTTCAAAGCCGGGAACAACCAGACGCTCCGCCCGTTGTGTCAGAATAAAACTTCCATCGATATCCTGACCAAAACCTGGCACTGCGCAACCCTGAATTTATTCATTTTTTTGGAAAGGGTTCGATACCAGAAACCGGAATTAGTTCAATGAAGGGAGAACGAAAAACGGCAGGCTGCCGGCCTGAGATCAAACCGACATTCCTGCCTAAAGGGAGGAGCCTCCCAAGATCGCACAACTATGAAACTTAAAACGGTGCCGGTTTACCTGGCAATTAAACAGATCGTCCCGATCTGCTATTGCCGCCCGCAAAACCCCGAAATTATCCGAGACACCTGGTTTTATCGGGCTTGCATTGACTGTTCAGTCAATGATGGTGCCTCCTTGCATCCCGCCATTAACCCGGCAAAATCGCCCGGTTAACAACTACTTTAAACACATCAGAACGCGAGCATGGCGCTGAACTGAAGCCGGGTCATTTTACCGTCCGCGCCGGATTCCAGTTCCTTGTTCGCAATCGCTACTTCCCCGCCAAATGAAAGTTTGGGCACAGGGCTGTAGAACAGGTTGACCCGCAAACTGTCGGTGGTATCAATCGCCCCCATTCCAGTCAGGTCGGTATCGTTATCGATGTCGATGGCGGAGTAGGAAATATTGCTGCGCATCCTGCTGTTCCAAACGTGTCGATACGCAATGTAGTATGCGGTGGAGTCGATAGCTTCCAGGTCATTGTCGGCATCGACCACGGCGCCATTGGATACGTTCAGGCCGATGTACCGCCCCATACCGCTACCGGTGTTGACACCGAAACGGATGTCGTCCTGGCCCAGCATCCATTTGCCCGATACACTCAGGCCAAACGATGTAGTGCTGCTATCGATTGCGCCGCCGTCATTGTAGGTCAACTGGCGGGCCAGGGCCGCGAACGACATTGAAAGGCTGCCGGAAGTAAGGTTGTAGCGACCGATAAAATCCGGCAGTTCGTTATCATCCGTCACGACGCGGGCGCCG
>CAYVIB010000075.1:0-3977 GCA_964451365.1 uncultured Cellvibrionaceae bacterium | reverse complement strand
CTGGTTTCGGTGGCATCGGTATTAAAAGATTTCTTCGCTTAAGGAAGTGCCATTCGGGCTAAATAGTGAAATTACTAAGATCAAACTTTATTTTCCTTGCTATATCTTTGGCTTCGGGTGTTGTTATGGCTGAACCTGTCTGGATTGATGTGCGGACAGCGGAAGAATTTTCAGCCGGTCATGTGGAAGGCTCAATAAATATTCCCTACGGAGAAATTACCAAACGAATTTCCGGGGTAACGACAGACAAGGAGGCGGATATCCGCGTTTATTGCCGTTCCGGGCGCCGCTCCGGCATTGCCAAGGATATGCTCGAAGCGCAGGGGTTTACCAATGTTACCAATGAGGGTGGCTACCAGGATTTACTTAAAAAAAGTAATTAACTTTTTGCTTGTTTTTGTAAATCATGACTAAGTAAAACTATTGTCTGAAAGAGTTTGTAAAAGAAGCGCGGAAACGCTGGACGCCTCCATTTTCCTTACGAATGTTCCTGTTCGCAGTAGACATCCAGGAGAACGTTCTCCGTCGATCCCCGAGGCCTCTGGATCTCCGCTTAGGCTTTAGCTCCGAGATATCGGGCCACTGCGTCGCCTTACCACCTACATCCATGTAGGCCACCATCATCACCCTCTTGTCTTGTTTCACCATTCTGTAAATCGTGACAAGGTTGAATTGTTACTTTTCCAGCCTCATAACCTTGAACTTTTTATTATTTTCAAGCAATTCAATTTTATTAAAGAGAGAAGCCGAAACCGCTTCGAGCGGAATAAACGCGTTGACAACAAAATAGGCGCTTCCCCCGGGGACAAGCAGGCGGTGGGCGGCACTGGCAAATTGGCTCGTGAGGTTACTGCTGGTGCCGAAACCCTGGTGGAAGGGCGGGTTGCACAGTATATATTCAAATCTTTTGTTTATACCGTTGCCGCAATCGTCGGCAAGGACAGTTGCGGTAATGTTATTTGTTGCGCAATTATACCGACTAACTTCAATTGCTGCTGCGTTATTGTCCGTAGCAACCATTTCACCAAATCCCATCGATGCTGCCAATAAAGTCAGATAACCCGAGCCACAGCCCAAATCCAAAACATGCGACGAGGAAAGGTCCTGCCGCGGTAGCGATTGTTGTATGCAATCGGCCAGTAATGCGCTGCCCGCATCAATGGACTTCCATCCATATACTCCCGGCTTGCTAAAAAGCTGATAGCCAAAACTGTCCGCGATAAAGCGCATCCGACGGTAGTCTCCGTCGTCCAGCTTGTTATCACCGGCTTTTCCCGCAACAAGACCCGCCAGGTACCAATCGCCTCGCTTTTCCAAGCCGCCCTGAAAGCCAAGAACTTTTACCACTTTTTCGAAATAGGTTTTTACGCCTTCCTGTTTTTTTCCGCACAGAATCAGCTGGCCTTGTTCTTTTAATAATTCGCTTGCGGCATTCAGGCAGTGGTGCGAGACGTGGCGCTCCTTGGATACCCGATAAACGATGAGATCAAATTTTTCGTTGACAACAGCGGTATTGAAGTCGGAAAAAAATACCGCATTACCGCACTTCCGAATTGTTTCGGCAATATCGTAACGGTTTGTGATAAACGTGGTAAATGGCAGCAGCTTTACCAACTCCGCCGGTCCCAGATCAAAGTTTTCATCGGCAATCCACAGTAAACGGAGGTTGCCGGAGTCAGGGGCGGGAACTTTAATTCGTTCAAGAATCAGGGAAGAGAGTTGGTTTGCCATTATCGGACACTATTGATTTCATCAGTGGTCAACCGGCGAAAACACCCGGGTTCGAGCGTGGGCTCCAACTGTATGGCACCGACGGATTGCCGGTGCAGTTTAATCACCCGATTTCCCACTGCCGCGAACATTCTTTTTACCTGGTGATATTTGCCTTCGCGGATGGTGAGCAGCGCGAGAGTGGGCGTCAGGATTTCCAGCCGCGCGGGAAGGGTGGGGCGGGTTTCCCCTTCCAGCAATATGCCCTCGGCAAAGCGGGCGGCAACCGTGGAATCAACAGGGTTTTCCAGCGTTACCCGATAACATTTTTTGCAGTCGGAAACGGGGGACGTAATCCTGTGGTTCCATTGCCCATCGGTGGTCAGCAACACCAGCCCGGTCGTGTCGATGTCCAGGCGACCGACAATCTGCACGTCAGCCACCGACACGACAGGCTCGTTGGATTTTTGCAGGAGATCGATCACGGTCGGATGGTGGCTGTGGGTGTTGGCGCACACGTAACCTTCCGGCTTGTGCAACATCCAGTACCGGTGACCTGCATTGACAACTTCTTCACCGTCAATTTCCACCCGCTGCTTAAAGATATCGATTTTAACAGCGCTGTTGGAAACCACCTCGCTATCGAGCGTTATTCGCCTGGCTTTGATCAGTTTCTTGATATCCGACCGGCTGTACGGCGTGTTGCTGCCGATAAATTTATCCAGGCGCATTTTAGCCAAGCTTCTTCTCGGCGGACTCCACGGTCTGGTATATAAGGGTGTTAATGGTCATCGGGCCGACCCCACCTGGGACAGGCGTCACCGCGCCGGCGCGCTCCATCAGTGGAGCCAGTTCAATATCCCCCACGCCGCCCGGATGGTAACCGGCATCAACAATGACAGCACCATCCTTAATCCATTCAGCCTTGATAAATTCAGGCCTGCCGACCGCGCCCACCAGAATGTCCGCCTGCCCGATATGGTCCCGCAGGTTTTGCGTGCGAGAGTGACAGATGGTAACCGTGGCGTTGGCATTCAACAGCATCAGCGCCATGGGCTTGCCGAGAATGGGGCTGCGGCCGACCACCACCGCGTGCTTGCCTGCCAGCGGAATATTGTAGGCCTCCAGCAGGCGCATGATGCCTTTGGGTGTCGCACAGCCATACGCTGATTCGCCCATGGCCATGCGGCCAAAACCGAGGCAGGTTACTCCGTCCACGTCTTTTTCCAGGTCTATGGCGTCAAAACAGGCGCGTTCATCAATTTGGGAGGGAACCGGATGTTGCAGCAGGATGCCGTGCACATCCGGATTGGCGTTGAGTTCCTCGATCTTCGCCCGCAGTTCCGCGGTCGTGGTCGAAGAGGGCAGTTCCACTTTCAGCGATTCCATGCCGATACGTTGACAGGCGTTGCCCTTCATTTTTACATAGGTGGCCGACGCGGGATCATCCCCCACCAGAATCGTGGCCAGAATGGGGGTTCGGCCGGAGTTTTTCTTGAGCTCCGCCACGCGCATGCTCAGCTCATCTTCCGTCCTTTTTGCCAGGGCTTTACCGTCGAGAATCAACGCCGTCATAGACACTCGTCCTTACTCAGTTAAGGGTTATATGGAATGGAGGCGGCATTTTCCCACAGCCGCGGAAGTTCACCAAATAAATATCAAATTTGGCCCCCGCCCGGCGGCAGATGGGCGTTGACCTTGGTTGGTCGCATAGGTATGATGCACGCCTCCCGAAACATGGCCATCGGCCAAGCCAGTCGGAGTGTAGCGCAGCCTGGTAGCGCGTCT
Source organism: uncultured Cellvibrionaceae bacterium (assembly GCA_964451365.1). GTDB lineage: Bacteria > Pseudomonadota > Gammaproteobacteria > Pseudomonadales > Cellvibrionaceae > CAYVIB01. Next base: position 479 of record CAYVIB010000075.1, on the reverse strand, counting down.
GCTTTGGGAGCAGAATGTCGGGGGTTCGAATCCCTCCACTCCGACCAATCACGCCTTGGATGTGATTGCGGCAATTAGCTGGACACATGAGCGATATCCTTATATAAAGTTCATCTGGACCGGCTGGAAGAGGGAAGCGCTGAGTTCACTGATTTGAGCGGCACCCGTAGCTCAGTTGGATGAGCGTGGGGTTTGCAAAAGCATGCTTTTGCCCGTGCGAACGCCCGTGACATATTTGCTCGTGGGCCGGGTAGACAGCTGAGCTGCATTAATTTAAGCGCCCGTAGCTCAGCTGGATAGAGCAACGGCCTTCTAAGCCGTGGGTCGCAGGTTCGAATCCTGCCGGGCGCGCCATAATCTTTATAGTTATGGTTTGTCTTTCTTATATGTTGTAACTCCAATGGTGGCTGTAGCTCAGTTGGTAGAGCCCCGGATTGTGATTCCGGTCGTCGTGGGTTCAAGTCCCATCAGCCACCCCA
>CAYVIB010000074.1:0-3985 GCA_964451365.1 uncultured Cellvibrionaceae bacterium | reverse complement strand
ATCACAATCTTTGTGCAATGTTACAACTTCTTTTTCCACTTTTTTAAAGAACATCGCGGCTGGTTTGGCATCTAATAACCGCCCCAGGCGAGGACGCGTATCTTACACTCAGAACCACAGGAGTCAAGCGATTTTTCAATGATTTTTTCCTGCTGGCAATCGAGGCTCGAACGGCGACGAAGTGGCAAAAATATGCCTGCCGGTTCGTGATAAGATGCCAATTAAATTACCACACCTGTTTTGCTATGAGACCCTCGCAACAAACATCCATTTTAGTGGTTCGCTTGAGCGCCATCGGCGACATCGTTATGTCGAGCCCGGTGGCCGCCGCAATTAAGATGAAGTGGCCACACTCCCAGCTCACATGGATCGTTCATCCCGAGTGCGAGCCGCTGCTTAGGGGCAATCCCTATATAGATGAACTTATTGTCTGGGACAAAAAGCGCTGGAAAAAATTGCTAAAGGAACGAAAACTTCTGACGTTGTGGAGGGAGTTGCGTCAATTACGAAAAAAACTCCGGACCCGCAAATTTGACCTTGCCATTGACCTGCAGGGGCTGATGAAGAGCGGCGTCTTGGCGTGGTTGAGCGGCGCAAAACACAGGGTCGGACTGGGCTGCCAGGAGGGCAGCACCATGTTGATGACTAAAAGCATCTCCCGCAATCTCGGCGATCTCGACCAAATCGGCTCGGAGTATCGCTATCTCGTCAATCAACTGGGGATGCCGGATTCACCGTGGGACATGATGATTCCGGTTTCCGAAGGTGCCGTTCAGGCAGCCTCTGAACTGCTGCAAAGCCATATCGCCAACCAGCCATTCGCCGTTTTCTGCCCGTTCACCACCCGGCCGCAAAAGCATTGGCCGGATGACTACTGGAGACAACTGGGTTCTCGCCTGCCGGACAAGTACAATTTAAAACTTCTTATCCTGGGTGGCCCGGCGGACCGGGAGAAAGCGCAAGACATAGCAGAAGGCTGTGGTGCAATCAATTTGGCCGGCCAAACATCCCTGCAGGAGGCGGCGGCAATCATACGCCGAGCCTCGCTACTTATCGGCGTGGATACGGGCCTGACTCATATGGGGCACGCATTCGGCGTGCCGACCCTGGCACTGTTCGGCTCAACCTGCCCCTACACCTATACCGGACTCGACACCAGCAAGGTGCTTTATCTGGACCTTCCTTGTTCGCCCTGCAGACGGAATCCCACTTGTGGAGGTACGTTTGACTGCATGCGGGAAATCACTCCAGACCTGGTGCTGTCCGAAACCAAGTCCTTGATCGATTAAAACCCGAGGGCGCAAAAGTGAGAATTTTGCATGTGGAAACCGGGCAGCACTTGTATGGCGGAGCCAAGCAGGTTTCCTTTTTAATCGGGGGACTGGCAAGGCGTGGGGTGGAAAATATTCTGTGCTGCCCCAGAGGGGCTGAGATTGGCCGCGAGGTGGCCTCTCTGGGACAAAAGGTCGTATTCACCGATTCCGCTGGTGACCTTGATTTTACTTTTTACCGACAGCTAAAAAAACAGATCAAAGCAGTACAACCTGACCTGGTCCACCTGCACAGCCGCCGGGGCGCGGACGTATTGGGTGCGCTGGCAGCAAGGAGAAGCAAGGTGCCCAGCATTCTGTCACGGCGCGTGGATAACCCTGAACCCAAATTCATTGCCGATATTAAATATCGTCTTTACGAACACGTTATCACCATATCGAACAAAATCCGCGAGGTGTTAGTCTCCGAAGGAGTGCCGCCACACAAAATCACATGTGTGCTGTCGGCAGTGAATGCAACGAAATATCAGCATTCAAAACCCAGATCAGACTTCCTCGATCAGTTTCAAATACCTGAATCAACCATTGCCATTGGCGTGGTGGCCCAACTTATACATCGCAAAGGGCATCGCCACCTGTTTAGCTGCTTGCCGTCGATTGTCAAAAATCACCCCAACATCAAAGTACTGGTGTTTGGCAAAGGACCAGCGGAAGCTGAGCTGAAAAAAACGGTTTCGGATTTACGGTTAGGGGAATATGTTAGTTTTGTCGGCTTTTATGACGACATGGAAAACTGGCTCGGCAATCTGGATCTGGTTGTTCATCCGGCAGACATGGAAGGATTGGGCGTTGCCCTGCTTCAGTCTTCGGCGGCGGGCGTCCCCATTGTAGCGGCCGAAGCCGGCGGAATACCGGAAGTGGTAAGGGACAAGCAGAACGGCCTCCTGTTTCCACCAGGCAATCCGGAAAGGCTGGCTGAGTGCATTGTCGAATTGATTGAAAACCCCGAACTGAGAAAGAATTATGGCGCCCAGGGAAAGAAAATTGTGGAAACTCATTTTTCGGTGGATGCCATGGTCGAAGGCAATTTGAATGTGTACAAGAAAGTTTTAAAGCATGCGCGTTAAGAGCTGTGCCGGACAAATCAAAACTGGAGAAATCCCATGCCTCTAATGGTTCCCAACTTTGGAAAAGCCCGCGTGTTGGTTATTGGCGACATTATGCTTGACCGGTATTGGCTGGGCGCGACCTCACGCATCTCTCCGGAAGCACCAGTTCCCATAGTCAAAATCGGCTCCACGGAAAACAAGCTTGGCGGCGCAGCCAATGTTGCTCACAATCTGGCCGCACTGGGTTGCGACGTATCTTTGTGCGGCATCATCGGCAATGATGAAGCGGGAAAAAGCATTGAAAGCGCGCTGGAACAGCTCAAGATTACAAATTATCTCCACATCAACAACTTCAACCCCACCATCACAAAACTTCGGGTTATCAGCCAGCACCAGCAACTGATTCGACTGGATTTTGAGGAGAAACTACACAACCTGGAATCCAATTTCCTCGTGGACATGGTTAAAGAATGTATTGCAAAAATGGATGCTGTGATTCTTTCTGACTATGCAAAAGGCACAGTAAAAGATGCCCAGGATTTTATCGCCCTTTGCAACAAGCATCAGGTACCGGTCCTTGTTGATCCCAAAGGCTCGGATTTTTCCCGTTACCAAAACGTCAGTGTCATTACCCCTAACCTTTCCGAGTTGGAAGCAGTTACGGGCAAATGCGAAACACTGGATGAAGTTTTTACCAGAGCAAAAACGCTGACCTCCCGGCTTCGAGCGGAAGCGTTGCTGGTAACGCTAAGCGAGCGGGGAATGGCTTTGATTCGACCCAAAGCACCTCCCCTGCATATTCCCGCACACGCGAAAGATGTTTTCGATGTAACGGGCGCTGGTGACACAGTGATCGCCACGCTCGCCGCCTGCCTGGCCGCGAAAGCGGATTTATCTCTAGCCGTAAAACTGTCCAACCTAGCAGCGGGCCTGGTGGTAGGGAAACTCGGTACGGCTACAGTCAGCCGCGAAGAACTGATCGATGCCGCCACAGAAGAGCAAGCTGCTCACCACGGCGGCGTCACAACCCATGCCAAACTAAAAAATCTAGTCGATTCCGCCAGAAAGAAAGGCGAAAAAATTGTATTTACCAACGGCTGCTTCGACATCCTGCACGCCGGACACGTCCGATATTTACAGCAGGCAGCTGAACTGGGAGAGCGCCTGATAGTCGCGGTAAACAGTGACGATTCGGTAAAAAAACTTAAAGGCGATGAACGACCGATTAATAACCTTAAGAGCAGAATGGAAGTTCTCGCCTCTCTGCGATGTGTTGACTGGGTTGTTGATTTTAATGATGAGACACCGGCAACCCTTATCAAAGAGTTAATGCCTGACCTCCTCGTCAAAGGCGGCGATTATAAACGGGAAGAAATTGTTGGCTTCGACACGGTAACAGGAAACGGTGGCGATGTTGTCGTTATTCCGTTCGTCGACGGATTTTCAACGACATCTGTAATTGAAAAGGCCAGGAAATCCTGAGATTTCCTGGCCTTTAAAGTTCTGCTTGGTATAGGGACAGAAGCTGCAACAATTTTTCGGCGCTTCTGTTTATTCTGATCAAGCAATGCGTGTGGGGACTTGAGGGAGGTGAGGTTTAATGTA
>CAYVIB010000073.1:0-5913 GCA_964451365.1 uncultured Cellvibrionaceae bacterium | reverse complement strand
TCGTGTTGATGGTGTTTTTCAGCTCGAGAATCTCGCCTTTGACGTCGACCGTGATCTTGCGCGACAAGTCGCCGTTGGCGACGGCGGTGGTGACGGCAGCAATATTCCGCACCTGGTCGGTCAGGTTGCCGGCCATCGAGTTCACGCTGTCGGTGAGGCTCTTCCAGGTACCGGCGGCGCCGGGCACTTCCGCCTGGCCGCCGAGCTTGCCTTCGGTGCCCACCTCGCGGGCCACCCGGGTTACCTCCGCCGCGAAACCGTTGAGCTGGTCCACCATGATGTTGATGGTTTCCTTCAGCTCAAGGATTTCGCCTTTTACATCGACGGTGATTTTTCGGGACAGATCACCGCGCGCAATGGCCGTCGCCACCTCGGCGATACCGCGCACCTGGTCGGTCAGGTTCGCCGCCATCACGTTTACGTTGTCGGTCAGGTCCTTCCAGGTACCGGCCACGCCGGGCACAATCGCCTGGCCGCCGAGCTTACCTTCGGTACCCACTTCGCGCGCCACCCTCGTTACCTCGGACGCGAACGACCGCAACTGGTCCACCATCGTGTTGATGGCTTCCTTCAACTGGAGAATTTCACCGCGCACGTCCACGGTGATTTTTCGCGAGAGGTCACCATTCGCCACCGCGATGGTCACCTCGGAAATGTTTCGCACCTGGGCCGTCAGGTTATTGGCCATGGAGTTCACGTTTTCGGTCAGGTCCTTCCATACCCCGGACACGCCTTTCACTTTTGCCTGGCCACCGAGCTTACCTTCCGCGCCCACCTCGCGGGCAACGCGGGTTACCTCCGAGGTAAACACGCTCAGCTGTTCGATCATGGTATTCACGATTTTGGCCGAACGCAGGAACTCGCCCTGCAGTTCGCGGCCATCGATTTCCAGTGGTACGGTCTGGGACAGGTCTCCCTTGGCCACGGCGGCGATGGTGCGGGTGACCTCGGTGGTGTGCCAAAGCAGGTCGTCGATCATTGAATTGACAGACGATTCCATTGCACCCCACGAGCCGGAGCGGCGTTCGCACTGCATGCGGTGGCGCGTTTGCCCCTCTTCGCCAACGGCCCGGCCGACCCGTTCGAGCTCTCTGGCAACGCGGCTGTTGGCGGCCACGATGTCGTTGAAAGTGTCGGCAATCTTGCCTTCCATGCCGGTCCAGTTGCCGGGAAGGCGCACGGAAAAGTCGCCGTCGCGCATGGACTGCAGCGCGGCTAACAGTACGCTCGAATCGTAGGGAGCATCACTGATTTTTACCGCCAGTTCGCTGCCTGGAGCAGTTTTTCCGTTAGCGGAATTTTTAGCGCTCCTTTTGGCAGGCTGTTCTTGAGTGGGTGTTATGGTTGCGCCTTTGTCCAGCGTTTCCATCAATCAATTCCCCTTTTCGATCTCTGACTACGAAGCGGTAAATAATGCCGCTTCACTTCATTTCAACAATTATCGATCTTTCAATTTTAAGCTTGCTTTAATTGTAAATTTTACAAAATGTTTTATGCGCCAATCTGGCGTATTCGTATTCCTTTCGCTATTTCCGTAATAGATATTCGAAGACAGCAGGTGGAACCTAAAGTGCTGTTGAATAATGCCCTCGGGTACCCGGGCAAGGTATTTACTAACGCAAAAATACGATATTAATCAATTATGATTAAATCGATCTACTGTCGCGAAAATTTAAATAAACAATTGCCTACCGACACACAAAAGCTTGCGAAAGACCATTTAAACCAGCGGAAAAACAGTGTCTGTCTTTAATATTTTTTGGAAATTTTTTCAGAAAGACTCCAAAGGTGGCCAATCACCTCAAGGCAGTCTGATTATCCTGACCGTAAAATGTACATACACTTGTTGAAAAATTCCACTGTTTTGGTGAGCTATTTTGAACATCAGGTAAAATTCAGTAGACGGGGAGGATCTTCTTCTTTATCTTCTTCCCTGCTTTGGCAGAGGCTTTGGCAATGTTTATGCCAAACAACAGGCGTTCGATTAGTTGATCGTTCCGCCATGATTAATGCCATGGTCAATCATGGTCAATATAGTCACCATCGTTAATTGAAAATATTGGATACGACCACAAGGAACAAATAATGATAATGAAGATACTCCTCCTGGTTATTTTTCTCGTTTACTCTTCAATGTGCGCCGCGCTGTTTTTTTTACAGCGAAAGATTTTGTATTACCCGCAGCCCGCAATGGATCTGCCGGCCGATATCAGCCGGGTTGAATTTGCCGATAACGGCGTGGTGTTACGCGGTTGGGTACTCAATGAAAAGCAGGCCAAGGCTGTGCTTTATTACGGCGGCAACGCAGAGCAGATCGAACAACATGTTGAGTTTTTCCGGACGGCGCTGCCCGACTATACCGTTTACCTGGTTCCTTATCGGGGGTATGGCAACAGTACAGGCTCTCCGGCTGAACAGGATCTCTATCGCGATGCCCAACTTGTATATGACAGCGTTTCGAAAAATCATACCGCCGTCGCCGTTATCGGCCGTAGCCTGGGTTCGGGTGTGGCCACCTATCTCGCCACCACGCGACCGATTGAAAAGCTGGTGTTGATCACGCCATATGACAGCATTGAGAATGTCGCCAAGGAAAAATACTGGATGTTCCCGATGGGGCTGATAGTGAGAGACAAATATTTATCCTGGCGGCGAGCGGGTGACATCAAGGTGGACACACTCGTTCTGCTGGCGGGAAATGATACGATCATTCCCCGCCAGCGAAGTGAAAACCTGATTGAGCACCTGCCTTCGCAGCGTGTTAGCGTGGTGGATATCCCCGAAGCCATGCATAACGACATTTCGACCTTCCCGAAATACCGGGAAGCGATCCGTGCGCACCTGAATTAATGTTGGTCGTGGGGGGGCTGATCGATATGTCCGCCCTCTCCCAAGGGCGAACACATGGGTTCACCCCTACAACCCTAATGTTGTGCAACTGAAATCAGCGCCCGGCGCCAACCGGTAAGGTATCTTTCGCGCTGGCTTTCGGCTAATGCCGGTTGATACGACGCGGCCAGCTTCCACTGCTTCTTTAACGAATCGAAGTCCGCAAAAATTCCCGCCTGCAGTCCGGCCAGATAAGCCGCGCCCAGCGCGGTGGTTTCGTTAATGACCGGTTTGTCCACGGTCAGCCCGACAATGTCCGCCAAAAATTGATTCATCCAGTCATTGGCCACCATGCCGCCGTCGATGCGCATGCGTTTTGGCTGGCAGCCATCGGCTCCCATTGCCTGAAGCAAATCCGAAGTCTGGTAGCAGACGGCTTCCAGTGCCGCACGGACAATATGGGCCGGCGACGTGGCGCGGGTCAGGCCGACGATAGCGCCGCGCGCATCGGGAAGCCAATGGGGCGCGCCGAGCCCGGTAAAGGCCGGCACAAAGTAAACGCCATCGTTACTTGCGAGCGCGGCGGACATGCCTGCGCTTTCTCCCGCGTTATCGATTAAACTCAGGTTGTCGCGCAACCATTGGATGGCGGCACCGGCGACAAATATCGACCCTTCGAGTGCGTAGTGAATTTTGCCGCGATATTGATAGGCGATGGTGCCGAGTAGGCGGTTGCGGGATTTCAATACCTGTTCACCGGTATTGACCAGCGCAAAGCATCCGGTACCGTAGGTACTTTTAATGTCACCAACATCAAAACAACACTGCCCCACCATTGCGGCATGTTGATCGCCGGCGACGCCGAGAATGGGAATTTCCCGGCCGAAAAAAGATTTATCTGTGACACCGAATTCCGCCGCGCAATCCAGCACGCGAGGCAGAATATTTTCCGGCACATCGAAAAGTTCCAACAGCTCTTTATCCCATTCACCGGTGTGAATATTAAATAGCGCCGTGCGACTGGCATTGGTGGCATCGGTGACATGATTTTTGCCGCCGGTTAAACGATGGATAAGAAAACTGTCGACAGTGCCAAAACATAATTCCCCGGCATTGGCCAGCTTTCGGGTTTCACTCACATTTGATAAAAGCCAGTGGACTTTGCTGGCAGAAAAATACGGGTCGAGAAGCAGTCCCGTTTTCAATTGAATATCCGCTTCCGCGCCGGCGTCTTTCAGCGTCGCGCAGTAATCGGCGGTGCGCCTGTCCTGCCAGACGATGGCGTTGTGAAGCGGCTCGCCGGTTTTGCGGTTCCACAGCAGGGTGGTTTCGCGCTGGTTGGTAATACCAATCGTTTTTACTTTTCCCGCGCCGGAAGATTCCGCCTTTTGCAAAGCGGTTTTCGCGGTTTGCAAGGTGGACTGCCAAATCGCTTCGGGATCGTGCTCCACCCAACCGTTTTTTGGATAAAGCTGCGGGAATTCCTGTTGCGCCATTGCGATTATTTGTGAATGTGCGTCGAATACAATTGCGCGGCTGCTTGTGGTTCCTTGGTCAATGGCAAGAATATAGTTGTCCTGTTTCATGCTGTACCTTTTGGTGTGGCGAGAACGTTTTCCATCGTCTTGCAATAGTAGATAAAAATGGAAAGCGAAGTCACTCTATCACGAACGTCATGTTTGCGAAGCACATTACTGTTCGGAATAATTTGCAAAAGAGGAATAGAAGCCCGGACTATCTCATCTTTATTCTTACGCACGTCATGTTCGCGTAGCGGAATGCCGCCCAGCGGACATCCAGATGAAAGTCTCTACCACGCTCGAAATCTCTGGATCTTCGCTGGGCGGCATTCCGTTGCGCGAAGATGATCCCCTTTCGGCTTTTCCGATAATCAATATCCAACCCTCCACCGGGTGATAACTTCGCTCCATACATTTTCTGGGTGCTACAGAACCGAGGAGGTTTTAATGGTGGATGTTCAATATGCCGGACCTTTGATGAGATAGCTGGGCGAGAACCCTCGTCTCCCTTTGGAACCGGTTTCGGTTCATTACCAACAGGTTTGAATGTTATTTGATCTGCCAAAATATGTGATTTAGTTCGCATATTGATATTTAACTCGGTCACGCTCTCTGGCGATCTGCGTCGTAAAAAGCTTTAATCCCGTCGCCCGCTATATCAAGGTGTTCCTGGCGACATCACTGGCAAGAACACTCTGGTTCAGGCGGTTCCTGACCGATGGTCAGGCAAGGGTGTAAGGGATCCCGCAGGGATGCTTGCAAGAAAAATAAAGAAGAAAAGCAGGAGGCTGAGGGATGACCTCTTCCGATCATGTTTGTCAGTCCGTTCGTGTAACGTCAACTAACAGAAAAAATCCTTTCAATGCTCGTTATCTGATTTTTTGGGTTTTGCTGGGCTTTTCCTATGCAGCCTGGGCGGCGCAGCTCAGTGTTCCAGATACGCTTTATACAAACGGAACAACCCAGATAATCCGATTAACATGGTACTGCACATATAGCAGTCACGAATGCACCGTGGAGGAGCAAACCGGGGCGGGCTGGTCGGAACTGAGCACCACTGGAAGCGGAGATCATGACTTGTCGTTGACACGCGGCCTCGGTACTCACACCTTCCGTTTTACCGATTGTACGTTGACTAACGGACGTATTGTTTATTGCAGTACCCACAGTTCGCAGACAGTGACGATTAAACGGATTCCGTCCGCGCCCACGGTAACAGCGCCGTCCAACGACGGCGATGGCATTTACTACGTTGACATTAAGCCGGCCGCGGACGCGACCTTTTATAAACTGTGGAAAAAAACAAACAGTGGAAGCTGGTCGGGGCCGACGACCCTTAGCGGTAATGATCCGGCATCGTTTAAGGAAACCAGGACAAACGGTATATACAGCTACAAAGCTCAAGCCTGCAATGATGGAGGCTGTTCGCCGGATTCCGCGGTTAGGGCGGTTCAAGTGGCCATTGCGCCAAACACTCCCTCCATCAATAATCTTCCAGCCGTTACCGACGGAATCTTTTCCGTCTCCTGGACAGCGCCGTCCGGCAGTGTAACCAAGTACGACC
>CAYVIB010000072.1:0-6409 GCA_964451365.1 uncultured Cellvibrionaceae bacterium | reverse complement strand
CGGCCTATAACGCGGACTTCGACGGCGACCAGATGGCCGTGCACGTGCCGTTGACCATCGAGGCCCAACTGGAAGCGCGCGCGCTGATGATGTCCACCAACAACATTCTGTCCCCCGCGTCGGGCGAGCCGATTATCGTGCCGTCCCAGGACGTGGTGTTGGGACTTTACTGGATGACCCGCGAGCGCATCAATGAAAAGGGCGAGGGAATGGTGTTCTCGGACGAGAAAGAAGTCTCCCGGGCATTCTATTCCAAGCAAGTGGGCCTGCAGGCGCGTATCAAGGTGCGCATCAGCGAAACCAGCCTGCGTGAAGATGGCGAGAAGGAAACGAGCACCTATCTGGTTGATACCACAGTCGGTCGCATACTGCTGTGGGACATCGTGCCGGACGGCATCCCGTTCGAAATGATTAACAAGCCGATGGTGAAAAAAGCCATTTCGGCGATTATCAACTACTGCTACCGTATCGTCGGCCTGAAAGCGACGGTGATTTTTGCCGACCAGTTGATGTATATGGGTTACGACTTCAGTACCAAATCCGGTTCGTCAATCGGCGTTAATGACTTCGCCATTCCCGCCAGCAAGGCGGCGATCATTGAAAGCGCCGAGGCGGAAGTAAAAGAAATCGAAGGCCAGTACGCTTCCGGTCTGGTTACCCAGGGCGAGAAGTACAACAAGGTTATCGACATCTGGTCACGGGCCAACGACCTGGTGGCCAAATCGATGATGGAAGGTATTTCGAAGGAAACCGTCGTCAACAAAACGGGTGAAGAGGAAGAGCAATCTTCCTACAACTCCGTCTTTATGTACGCGGACTCCGGTGCCCGGGGTTCGCCCGCGCAGATTCGCCAGTTGGCCGGTATGCGCGGGCTGATGGCGCGCCCGGACGGCTCCATTATCGAAACCCCGATTACCGCGAACTTCCGTGAGGGCCTGAACGTACTGCAGTACTTCATTTCCACTCACGGTGCGCGTAAAGGTCTGGCGGATACCGCCCTGAAAACCGCGAACTCCGGTTACCTGACCCGCCGCCTGGTGGATGTGGCCCAGGACGTGGTCATTACCACGCCCGATTGCGGTACTGATAACGGCCTGACTATGACGCCGGTTATCGAAGGTGGTGATGTAATCGAATCGCTCGGTGATCGTATCCTCGGTCGTGTGGTGGCTCGCGACGTTACCCGGCCGGACAGTGACGAAATCCTGGTGCCCGCCGGTACCATGATCGACGAAAAATGGGTCGAGCGCATTGAGGCGATGGGTATCGACGAGGTATTGGTGCGTTCCGCGATTACCTGCGAAACCCGCTACGGTATCTGCTCCCAGTGCTATGGCCGCGACCTGGCCCGTGGCCATAAGGCCAATATGGGTGAAGCGATCGGTGTTATCGCGGCCCAGTCCATCGGTGAACCGGGTACCCAGTTGACCATGCGGACCTTCCACATTGGTGGTGCGGCCAGCCGGGCCTCCGCCGCCGATAGCGTGGAAATAAAGCAGGACGGTACGATCCGCCTGCACAATATCAAAGTGGTCAGCCGCGAAAGCGGTGCGCTGGTGGCGGTGTCGCGTTCCGGCGAACTGGCCGTGGCCGACAGCGCCGGTCGCGAGCGTGAACGTTACAAGATCCCTTACGGCGCGGTGATTTCGGTTAAAGAGGGCGAGCAGGTCAAAGGTGGCACTGTGGTCGCCAAGTGGGACCCGCACACCCACCCGATTATTTCCGAAGTGGCCGGCCGGGTCGCGTTGACCGGCATGGACGAGAGCGTCTCCGTTCGCAAACAGACCGATGAACTGACTGGTTTGTCTTCCACCGAAGTTATGGACCCGTCCGAGCGACCCGCGGCAGGTAAGGACTTGAGACCCGCGGTGACGCTGGTGGATGAAAAGGGCAAGGAACTGACCCTGCCCAACAACCAGCCGGCGCACTACTTGCTACCCGGTAAGGCAATTCTGAGCCTTAGCGAAGGTGACCAGGTGAATGTGGGTGACGTTATTGCCCGTATTCCGCAGGAAGGCTCGAAAACCCGTGACATCACCGGTGGTCTGCCAAGGGTTGCCGACCTGTTCGAAGCCCGCAAGCCGAAAGAACCCGCAATCCTGGCGGAAATTTCAGGTGCGGTTTCCTTCGGTAAGGAAACCAAGGGCAAACGCCGCCTGATTATTACGCCGGAACATGGTCAGACGTTGCCGGACGGCTCCACCCATTACGAGGTGTTGATCCCGAAACACCGTCAGCTGACCGTGTTCGAAGGTGAAACCGTGGCCAAGGGTGAAGTGGTATCCGATGGTCCCTCGAATCCGCACGATATCCTGCGCCTGCAGGGTGTGGAAGCGCTGGCCCGTTATATCACCAACGAAATCCAGGAGGTTTACCGCCTCCAGGGTGTGAAGATCAACGACAAACATATTGAAGTGATTGTCCGGCAGATGCTGCGCAAGGTTGAAATTACCGCAATGGGGGATTCCGATTTCGTCAAAGGCGAACAGGTGGAGCTTACCCAGGTGCTGGAGTCGAACGAGAAACTGCGCGCGGAAGGCAGGCAACCGGCACAGTACGAACGTCAATTGCTGGGTATTACCAAGGCCTCACTGGCAACCGAATCCTTCATTTCCGCGGCTTCCTTCCAGGAAACCACCCGCGTACTGACCGAGGCGTCGGTTACCGGCAAGATCGACAACCTGCGCGGATTGAAGGAAAACGTGGTGGTGGGACGCCTGATTCCGGCCGGTACCGGTATGGCTTATCACAACGAGCGTCGCCGTCGGCGGGAAGAATCCGCGGCAACGGGAGACAGCGTAAGCGCGGCGGAAATCGAAGCGGCCCTGACCGAAGCGTTGAAGTCCAGCTCTTCATAAGTACCGTTTCGGCGGGGCTCCAGGCCCCGTTGAACTGTCAAGTTTGGGATGTTGACGATGACGGGTGGTGTCATTACAATGCGCCACCCGTTGTTATTGGCGGTGGCAATTTATTGCCTTTAATTGAGTTGACCCCGGTAAGGGGTGTTTATTTTTGGAGTGAATTTTCATGGCAACGATCAACCAGTTGGTTCGTAAGCCGAGAAAACGCAGGGTTCAAAAGAGCGACGTTCCTGCATTGCAGTCTTGTCCTCAGCGCCGTGGTGTTTGTACTCGTGTTTATACAACAACACCTAAAAAGCCAAACTCCGCACTGCGTAAAGTCTGCCGTGTGCGTTTGACCAACGGTTACGAGGTTTCTTCCTACATTGGTGGTGAAGGGCACAACCTGCAGGAACACAGTGTTGTATTGATTCGTGGCGGTCGGGTAAAAGACCTGCCAGGTGTTCGATACCACACCGTGCGTGGTTCTTTGGATACTTCCGGTGTGAATGACCGTAAACAGGCTCGTTCCAAGTACGGTACCAAGCGTCCTAAATAAGGCTGCTTGGCGTTTTCGGTTGAACCAGTAAGGCCGGGCCACTTTTAACTTACTCGAGTGCGTTCCGGGTTAACCTGAATAGAGTAATGGTGAGTTACAGACATGCCTAGAAGAAGAGTTGTCGCCAAGCGCGAAGTGCTGCCAGATCCCAAGTATGGCAACGTGACCTTGGCCAAATTTATGAACCACGTGATGATCAGCGGTAAAAAATCCGTGGCCGAGCGCATCGTATACGGTGCGTTGGAAACCGTGAAAGAAAAGCTGAACAAAGACCCTGTCGAGGTGTTCGAAGAGGCTCTGGAGAATATCGCTCCGCTGGTGGAAGTAAAATCCCGCCGTGTCGGTGGTGCGACTTACCAGGTTCCAGTGGAAGTGCGTCCGTCGCGTCGCACGGCGCTGGCCATGCGTTGGCTGGTGGAGTATTCCCGGGGTCGCGGTGAAAAATCCATGCCGCAAAGACTGGCGGGTGAATTGATCGACGCATCCCAGAACAAAGGCGGCGCGGTCAAGAAGCGTGAAGACGTTCACCGCATGGCCGAGGCCAACAGGGCGTTCTCGCACTTCCGCTTTTAGTTGCCCGAGGCACTTCGTTGTAAGAAATCTTTTTCATTTATCGAGTGCGCAAAAAAGGCAGCTATTACCGCTGCCTTTTGGCATTTAGGCGCAGTCCCAGCGCCAGGATCTCCAGCGTTAAGAACCTAAATGCCAAAAACAGAGACCGCCGGGTTGCGAAAGTTGTTGGGCAAACGGCGACAAAGAATTTAATCGCTACACGAGGATCAAAGTCGTGGCACGTAAAACTCCTATCACACGCTACCGCAACATCGGTATCTGTGCTCACGTAGACGCCGGTAAAACCACCACCACAGAGCGCGTTCTGTTTTATACCGGTCTTTCCCACAAAATTGGCGAAGTGCATGATGGCGCCGCCACTATGGACTGGATGGAGCAGGAGCAGGAGCGTGGTATCACCATCACCTCTGCGGCAACCACCTGTTTCTGGGCTGGAATGCAACAACAGTTTCCCCAGCACCGCGTTAACATTATCGACACTCCCGGACACGTGGACTTTACCATCGAAGTGGAGCGTTCCCTGCGTGTACTGGACGGAGCTATTGTTGTGCTTTGCGGTTCTTCCGGTGTCCAGCCGCAGACGGAAACCGTATGGCGTCAGGCAAACAAATATCACGTTCCCCGCATGGTTTTCGTCAACAAAATGGACCGTGCCGGTGCGAACTTCAAGCGAGTGGTTAAGCAACTGAAAGAGCGCCTGGGCGCGGTGGCCGTGCCACTGCAAATGACCATTGGTGCCGAGGATGACTTTAAAGGCGTGGTTGACCTGGTAAAAATGAAGGCAATCATCTGGAATGAAGCAGACCAGGGCATGACCTTCGAATACCAGGATATCCCGGCCGACATTGAAGCGGAATGCCAGGAAATGCGCGAAGCATTGGTCGAAGCAGCGGCGGAATCCAGCGACGAGTTGATGGAAAAATACCTGGAAGGCGGTGAACTGACCGAAGAGGAAATCAAGAAGGGCATCCGCGCCCGTACCCTGGCCAACGAAATCGTTCCTGTGCTCGGTGGCTCCGCGTTTAAAAACAAAGGCGTACAGGCCGTGCTGGATGCGGTAATCGAATACCTGCCGGCCCCGACCGAAGTGAAGGCGATTGAAGGTGTGCTGGACGACGGTGAAACCATCGCGACACGGGAAGCCGATGACAATGCACCTTTCTCCGCCCTGGCTTTTAAAATCGCCACCGACCCGTTCGTGGGTACGTTGACGTTTTTCCGGGTGTACTCGGGCAAGCTCAACTCCGGTGACAGCGTTTACAACCCGGTCAAGAGTAAAAAAGAGCGTATCGGCCGGATGGTGCAGATGCACGCGAACAACCGGGAAGAAATCAAGGAAGTTTTGGCGGGCGATATCGCCGCCGGTATCGGCCTTAAGGATGTTACCACCGGTGATACCCTCTGCGCGCTCGACAGCGTTATTACCCTGGAAAGAATGGAATTCCCCGAGCCGGTCATTTCCGTTGCGGTGGAGCCGAAGTCCAAGGCTGACCAGGAAAAAATGGGTATCGCGCTGGGCAAGCTGGCCCAGGAAGACCCGTCATTCCGCGTCAAGACCGACGAGGAAACCGGACAAACCATTATTTCCGGTATGGGTGAATTGCACCTCGATATTATCGTCGACCGTATGCGTCGCGAATTTAATGTGGAAGCCAATATCGGTAAACCACAGGTGGCCTACCGCGAGCGTATCAAAAACACTTGCGACATCGAAGGCAAGTTCGTCCGCCAGTCCGGTGGTCGCGGTCAGTACGGTCACGTCTGGATCAAATTCGAGCCGGCGGAAGATGAAAACGCGGAAGGACTGGAGTTCGTTAACGGCATCGTGGGCGGTGTCGTTCCCAAGGAATACATTCCCGCTGTCTCAAAAGGTATCGAAGAGCAAATGCAGAACGGTGTACTTGCCGGTTATCCGTTGCTGGGTCTTAAGGCGACACTGTTCGATGGTTCTTATCACGATGTGGACTCCTCCGAAATGGCCTTTAAAATCGCCGGCTCCATGGCGGCCAAGAAACTGGCCCAGCATGGCGGTGCGGTTCTGCTCGAACCGATGATGGCCGTGGAAGTAGTCACTCCGGAAGAGAACATGGGTGACGTGGTCGGTGACCTCAACCGCCGCCGCGGCCTGATTCTGGGAATGGACGAAAGTGTTTCCGGCAAAGTGGTTACCGCTGAAGTTCCGCTGGCGGAAATGTTTGGTTACGCGACCGATCTGCGGTCCGCTACCCAGGGGCGTGCAACCTACACCATGGAATTCAAGAAGTATTCCGAAGCGCCCAATAACGTGGCGGAAGAAATTATCGCCAAAAATAAAACCGGCAATTAATGGCCGAATAATCTCAAAACTATTGATTTAGGACTAGAGGACCAGAAAAGTGGCAAAAGAGAAATTTGAACGTAATAAGCCCCACGTCAATGTGGGCACCATTGGACACGT
>CAYVIB010000071.1:0-6796 GCA_964451365.1 uncultured Cellvibrionaceae bacterium | reverse complement strand
ACAAGTTCGAGTACCGCCGCGGCTACAAGTTCTCGACCTACGCGACGTGGTGGATTCGCCAGGCCATCACCCGCTCGATTGCGGACCAGGCGCGCACCATCCGGATTCCGGTGCACATGATCGAAACCATCAACAAGCTCAACCGCGTCTCCCGCCAGATGCTTCAGGAAATGGGCCGCGAACCCACGCCGGAAGAACTGGGCGTGCGTATGGACATGCCGGAAGACAAAGTGCGCAAGGTGCTGAAAATCGCCAAGGAGCCGATCTCCATGGAAACCCCGATCGGCGACGACGAAGATTCGCACCTGGGCGATTTTATCGAGGACGTAACCATCACCTCCCCGATCGAATCGGCCACCTCGCAGGGCCTGATGGAAGCAACCAAGTCAGTGCTGTCCGGCCTCACCGCGCGGGAAGCCAAGGTACTGCGCATGCGCTTCGGTATCGATATGAATACCGACCATACGCTGGAAGAGGTAGGAAAGCAGTTCGACGTCACGCGGGAGCGTATCCGGCAGATTGAAGCCAAGGCATTGCGCAAACTGCGCCACCCCTCGCGCTCGGATCACCTGCGCGGGTTTTTGGACGAGTAATTCAGGGTAGAAACATAGGACGCGGCGCACTATAATGCGCCGCGTTTTGTTTTATGGCTCAGCCTTTTACCGAATATCATTCGGAAGGCTGAATGCCGAAAACTTTCGGCACGTCCCTCGTCCCCACGGGACGAATTTAAGACCTTACTCGGTTGTTTGAACGCCGAGATTTTGGTTCCTGAGTAGGAGCCGCGGAGGCGAAAGAAGGAGTGTACATAAAGTACATGACTGATTGAGCTGAGGCAGTTTTTTGCTCCTGCAATAACTGCATTTCCGCCATCCATGGCGGTCACTGCGACACCCTCAGGAGTCAATAGGTCAAGTTCAGGGCCTTTAGCTCAGTTGGTTAGAGCATCCGACTCATAATCGGCAGGTCCCCAGTTCAAGTCTGGGAAGGCCCACCATTTTTACCTTGAAAAACAAGCATGTGGTATTGGGACCAAAGTTTGGCCGTTTTGGCCAAACCTTGGTACCAATTTTGGCCGACTTTTATCCGTAGTGCACTTCAAATTCGAAGCGCTTTTACTTTATCGGCGAGCAATAAGTAGACGTATATCGTCTAAGATCAGCTGATTTACATCTTGATGCAACCCACAGGCAGTGATTAGCAAATGAGGGGCACTTTCATCTGTATATAAAGCCATCCGATAGCTATTTAGATTGCGTTTGTATGCGGGGGTACACTATCGCCAATGAGTTGCATTGGTATCGACTGCCATAGGTGCTCAGTTGATACATATCCGCTTGAGAAACGCCCAGCTTCTTTTCATCATCCGCAAGCGTTTTCCACTTTGCATCAGCAATCAGCACCGCTCGGCCGGCTTGATCGAGCAGCGTGATGTCTGGTTTCATTTGAAATACGTTACTTTGGATATCCTCGCGATACTTTCTGGGACTTTGGGTTCCGAGCGTTAAACCCATTTCATGGGCCAGTGGCCGAAACATTGAGCAATCGCCTGCTCGGAAATATCAATTCCATCAATCTCAACGACTGAATAACCTTGATCCTTTAGGTACTGAATAAAGCCTTTTTCATGCCTATCACCCCGCTCGCGGAGTATTTCCAGCAGTGGGTCATAGTGATCTGGCTTTTTCATCAAGCCGGACAAAACCTGCTTATCAAGATTGCTAAGCGACGCCTCCCACGCCGTCCGTTCCCTGCGCAAACCCGATTCCGAACGTGGCGCTGCACTGGCAGCCGGTGCCGGCACATTGCAATGCAACCGCCGAGGAAGTTGTAAACAGCAACAATAAAATTACCGCCATCAATCGACCAGCATACTTGTTCACCCCCTAAGGCCCTTTGTAAATTAATCATTATGGTTATAGATAAGAGGAGCAATGGCATTCCCCAAGTGAAGCGTGCCCCATGAAAGCGCATCGCAAAATGTTATGAATACTTAAAATAATTTCGGCGCGAATTATCCCGGCACACACGATGGGAATTGAAATGAATGGCCCCGAGCGGCAGCAATCAACGCGAATGCGAAAACCGCAAAACCTGCTTCTTTCGCCTTTGGCTGTAACAACTCCTCCTGTTTCTAAAACCCGGGATCTTTCTTTTTTATTAATAAAAATTTTATCCTTATCCTTCCTTGCGGAAAATCGTCGTATTAGGTGATATTTAATACCGCACGAACGCGGAAAAGACAAAGGAGGTCTTACTCTATGACGGTAAACCCGCGGTGATCGAATATCACCCGATCTTTTACAGTAAAGCGAGCAGGCTTTTGCAACCTTGCCTGTCTCTCGTGTTCGCGTTTGTCGGGTCGTACTGGCATTCGCGCCGCGCGCGTTTACTCTTGCCTGAATCCACCTGATCGAATATGACTGGAGGCAACAATGGCACACGAATTTTCCAACACCATGCGCCACTCCGAACAATGGCCAGCCTTACCCCTGGAGGAGTGGAGCGATACTTACTCAACGTTGCATATGTGGACGCAGATTGTCGGCAAGCTCCGTCTCGTTCAGACGCCATGGGTGAATCACTCCTGGCATGTCACCTTTTACATAACCCCGCGTGGCCTGACCACCTCGACCATCCCACACGACACATGCACGTTCCAACTCGAATTCGATTTTATCAGTCACCAGCTTCTGATCCGAACCGATACCGGCGTGGTGAATTCGATGGCACTGCAACCGCGCACAGTGGCGGATTTTTATCACGAGTTAATCGCTAAACTGGCCGAAGCCGGTATAAATATAAAAATTCACACCACCCCCAATGAAATAGTCGATCCTATACCGTTCGAACGGGATTTTATCCACGGAGCCTATGATGCGGAGTATGCCAATCGATGGTGGCGCACCCTTGTTCAAGCGGATCGCGTATTCAAGAAGTTTCGCGCGGAATTTATCGGTAAGTGCAGTCCGGTGCATTTTTTCTGGGGAAGCTTCGACCTCGCCGTAACCCGCTTTTCCGGACGCACCGCGCCCACACATCCCGGAGGCGTACCCAATCTTCCCGACAGGGTTACACGGGAAGCATATTCGCATGAGGTAAGTAGCTGTGGCTTCTGGCCTGGCGGCGGGCCACTACCCTACCCGGTGTTTTATGCCTACGCTTATCCCGAACCAGAGGGGTTCAGTAACGCCCCAGTGCGGCCGGGTAGTGCATTTTACAGCGCGGAGATGCGCGAGTTTGTTCTACCCTATGATGAGGTACGGCAAGCAGAATCACCGGATACGGTGTTGCTCGATTTCCTGCAAAGCAGCTACGAGGCGGCCGCCAATTTGGGTAAGTGGAATCGTTCCGCCCTCGAACGAACAAAAGCTCATTGACAATTGTAGGTTGTGAAGTGAATCCCAACACTTTTTCGCGAATTCATGTTGGGATTCGTAAATCTCATCCCAGCCTGCGTGAACCAGCCACCGAGGTCGTTCAATCAAACCGACTTAAGCAAACTGCTATCGCGCTTTAACCACAACGGTATTTGCAAGCTTGTCATGTCATCCCTGCTTTTTTCAGCGAATTTTCTGCTTACTTCACCTTCGGAAGGCAGATCAAAGCACCACCGAATGACGTCAGGGTTTATCAACAGGGAACGGAATTCGTCTCTGTTGGATTCGACCAGAGGCATCACAGCAGCCTGTCGGTTTTTAATCGAAACACGCAGGTACTCTGCCTTCAACGCTAAACATTTATAGAGAAATATTTGGCCTCGAAGGCCATACCTTTATTTAAATAAAATTTATGGGCCGCTTCGCGAGACACACCCGATACCAGACGCAACTGATTACAGCCGTTCTCCCTGGCATATCCAAGGGTCCAGTCGAATAACTTACTACCATATCCTTTAGAACGCTCCCCTTCCTTTGTTATGAAATCCTCAATTTCCAGATATCTTCCTGTATGAAGCCATTCAGAAATTCGAAAACCCGCTACCGCTTTAATATCTCCGTCAATCAGATAAACAAGTTTATAGCCTGTACTGGCTGACATTCTTTCGATCGCTGAAAGATAATCATCAAGACTCAGGCGTGGTCGCAATGGGGAGAGTACGTTGAAACACTCAACGAAATCCTTGTTGTTTTTTGCTAACCTAATCAAGTTGTCATCCTCAAAACAAAAACATGGAGAACGGGAAGATTTTCATTTTTTTTTGCTTGCTCTGTCACGACACAAATGTCCACATACTACGGACGTCAGCTACTCGCTTTGGTTACTATCACGGATAGACTTTTACTCCCGGCTTTTACAGTGCTTTCTTTTCCAAGCTCCACAAAAAATGCAGGGGTGATATTTTCGCCATCAACTGCCAGATTGGTAGTCAACTGAACAGCCTTTGCGCCAACGGGATCGACCGTAAGCTTTAACGAGCATTTTTCTTCTTTCACTGAAGTCTGAACTCCCGGCTGCACGACTAACCGGAGAGCCGATGAGATTTCCATCCTGATAGATTCCAACGTTTACGGCATATGCCTCCTCCGCATATAGCGGTGACGCTAAAACTATCATTACGAGAGCTAAAATAACATTCTTCATTCTTATGTCCTTCGGTTTAAATAAAACGCCTTGTTCAGTCCACTCCAGCCCCGGAATCAGCGATAGGCAATAAAGGCACTACGTAGCAACTTGAAGCTCAGGCTCTTGTCGAGATATATAGATTTAGTAGCCAGCAAACGCTTTATGCCAAAAAAGCCAAACCCTGTACCGATCGGGAAGATAGCCAGACTCAACAATGCTCCCAAAAATCCCGCATAAAATCCGACTTTCGACGATGTGTAAAGCGCAACAACTATTCCCACCACCAGAAACGTGAGAATACAAATAAACAAAAGCATTATCACTGACACCCCACCAGGATCTTTGATTGACCTCATAACCATCATAAAAATATTTATAACGAGGAACATCAGATAGAAGCCGCAGAGCGACAATAATCAACCATTCCCCGCTTATTTTTTCTCAAAGCCGATTCCGCTTTCCGTAATGATTTAAACTTACCCATTAAATACCGCGAGCCTATTCACCTCACTCATATTTCCGGCCGTTGTGTATCAGCCAGCCATGCTCATGGTTCGCTCGGGGATCTCTATGGGTCCAGTGAACTACACCACCTTTAGCGTTCCATTCGTACTCGCCGTTGAACTGCACCAAATCGTCTTCCTGTATGGTCTGTATTCTCGGAGCGATATCGATATTATGCGATATCAGCAATGTCAGGCCGCTATCCAGCCGGAGGATAAATTTCTGATGCCGGCTGCCTTCCAGATCGTCCGGAAGAAGCCTTACAACAACTCCCTGGCCGGTTACTTGAACATTGCTTTTTTTGGTTCGCAAACAGCTCTTTAATAAGAACATCGTCGGCAATCGCGACGTTTACTAAGAATACAAGAATGAAATCGGCAATTAAATTTTTCATTTTTTTCTACCTGATTTTGTTTAACCGACCAAAAAAAAGTCCAAACTGCTCTTATTCGTATCAGCCGCAAGCGAGGGAAACTGCGGCAACAATTGGAGCGCGTTTCGTCACAATAATGGTGTGTTCTGACGAACCACGACCCATTTTAACGGTGGCACGCCACGCAGAATGGCGTGGATTGCCGAAATGCTTTATTTACAAATGGCGCCGAGAACGAAACAGAGTGCCTGGAATTCACCGCTATTGTTCTTACCTACTTTTTCTGGCTCTTTCTCTCAGAAAAACCGAAACCCACTACCGATTTGCAGAGCGCCATAACGTTCAAATATGGGGCCGTAGTGTAGGCGCAAAGCGCCGGAGCGGAGGTCCCAGCAGCGCTTGCGCTACGACATAATTTTCTTGTTATGTTACCGTACTTGCAAATACTTATAGCCGCGAATGTAGTTGTATGTTTTCTCATCAAATTCGTGGCATCCGTCGGAATAAGCCATAACCTCTTTACCTGCCAGATAAGCAGCAAGCAACATTGCGTAAGCTTTATCGTAATTCGGATCTGTATCCTTTAGCACCACAGCATCTGCTCGCATACATTCGTTTGGATTTTCCCAGTTATCCGCATATAAGAAAAAACCACCAGCTTGAAAGGCGATTCTTGTGATTTTATTCCATTGTACAGATCCCCCTGCATATGAATTTATTGAAACTAACGCTAAAACCAAAGCCAGAAAGACTCTCACCCATTTCTCCTTTTTCTTGAATATAACGTTCCGCTCACCCGCGCATACCGCAGAGAGCGTTTTTGTGTAAAATGGCGCACAGCGACATACAAAAACGAACGTAGCAGTATGTGTCGGTGTGCAGCGGCTTATTAGAACTAGTTTATCCAGAGATCTCTTATAACCGGAAAAGTTATTCCCCCGCCCCAGAAATAGTTTGTTCCGCACCCCGAAGACCAAAATCCGACCTTCTTCCCCTGCGCGTGTGCAGATAGAACCACTGACACCATAGCATCAAATTGAGCTAGATCTTGAGATACATATAATCTGTATTTTTCGTTGCAGCCATCTGGGTTTTGCGGAACATCATTCTTAAGCCATATAACCATCCCTCCACTTCCTAAAATTTGCACCTTGCTGATTTCAACCCCTGTTCCTAGAGGAGTCAAATACCCGGATGCAAATGATTGGAGCGAGATAAATATGGTACATATGATCAATACCAATTTTTTCATTACCATTCCTTTTCGAATTAGTTTTTTCTAACGCCTCGTATTTGCCGCATTTGGGTTGGTGCTGCTTTTCAAGCGCCGACCCAAATGTCGGCAAGATGCGA
>CAYVIB010000070.1:0-7243 GCA_964451365.1 uncultured Cellvibrionaceae bacterium | reverse complement strand
AGTCATAAGTTATAGTGAGTGTCTCTCTTGGTCTTATTTTTTCCGGGTTTTAATTAACGCATATCGCGACAACGCATTTTTCACCTGGTCTATTCCTTTCACCTGTTCACTCACCAGGCCAGCGTGCCGCGCGCCGGCGACATTCGCCGGATTGTCATCCAGGAACAGGATGGACGACGGCTCCAGCCCCATTTTACCGGCAACGTATGCAAACGATTCAACGTCCGGTTTGTACATGCCTATTTGGAACGAGGCAAAATAGTGGTCGAACTTGCCATCCAGTTGCATTTCATCCATCAATCGCGGCCAGTGAAGATCGCTGGTGTTGGAATACAGGGCCACTGTGAGCCTGGAGCGGAGGCCCGCAAGTAAATCCAGCACGCCGGGAAACAGCGCTTTCGGCCAGTGAACATAATGTTCGACAAACGAATCCGCGTCGATGTGAATACCCTGCTCCCGGATAATACCCTCGATAAATTCCCGCGCGCTGATCCGGCCTTTTTCGTATTCTTCCACTAACAGCGAGCTGTTCCAACGCCGCCAGGATTCCTCCGGCGTCACGGATGAATCCAGCCATTCAGGTTTGATGGGCGGGCCATCGAGTTCAACCAGCACATTGCCAAGATCAAACAGTACAGCTTTTATATTTGAAATCATCGGGTTCATTTCTACCAGGCTTACTCAATCAGGAAAAGCGCAATCAGGAAAAAATTCCACTCTGGCCCATGCCATCGAAGATAAACTGCATCGCCAGGGCCGACAGTAACACACCAAACACACGGCCGATAACATGCAGGCCCGTAACGCCCAGCACCTTGTGAATCTGGCCGGCTACGGAGAAGGTGATAAAGGTAAGAAGCAGAACGGCCAACAGCATGGAAACAACGATGCCTTTCTCCGCGTAACCGTCGGCATCGGCCATTAATAGAATACTGGCGCCCATCGCGCCCGGACCGGCGATAAGCGGGGTTGCCAGGGGAAAAACGCTGATATCCTCCTTCATCGTCGCTTCCCGGTTCTCATCATCGGTGGTGGATGTTCCGCCGGACTGGCGGGCGAATACCATGTCGATGCCGATCAATAACAACAAAATGCCGCCCGCCGTTCTCAGCGCCGCGATGGAAATGCCGAGGCTGGACAGGATGGTTTCGCCCAGCAGCGCGAAGGTCAACAGTATGCCGGTGGCAATAGAGACGGCGCGTACCGCGATTGTGCGCCTTGCCTGCGGGGTTGCCCGGGTTGTAAGCGCCGCGTACATCACCGCAATGTCTATCGGCCCGACGGTGGCGAAGAACGTGGTGAACGCGATGATGGCGGTGGTTAACATGGAGAATCCAGTTAAACAAAAGTTATTCGGATGTCGATTGAAGGCTTTTTGCCTCGAACTGACGGCGGTTGGCTTCCTGTTCGAGAAACCATTTAAGCGCCTTGTCCAGTTGATCGGTGTCCAACTCGTGGTCGCCACCGTAGCGCGACAAGTGTACCTTCTTTGCCCCCGCCCTTTCCATGCGTTTCGCCACTCGCCGCATGTGCCGTGGCGTGGCTACCTTGTCGTAACTGCCCGAACTGAGGAAAAAAGCGATATCCAGATAGGCATCCGCCACCCGCGGGTAGATTTTCAGAATCTGTTTGGTGCTGTCGTCATTACACCCGCCCATAAAAAGGCCAATTACCCGGCGCTGCTCCATCAGCATCACGCCCGCCAGCGGCTGAATCATCTTTGCGCCGCCGGAAAAACCGGCAAACGCCAGCGGCCAGTGCCGGCTTGCGGGATACCGCCGGGCCAGCCACCGCAGCCCCGCCCGCAGGGCGATGTAACGGTGTTGCCGGGTGTCGTCGTCGGATGTAGCCGGCCAGGGTTTGCTCTGGGCGGTCATTACCACATAACCGTTTTTTAACGCTGTTTCGCGGTAGGCTTCCATGTCGTCGATATTGGGACGATAGCGGTCAACAGTGACCTGGGTGATCAGAATGGGGTACTGTTTGTCCGGGTCAAAATTCCCGGGGAAGGCAAATGCCGCCTCCACAAGGTCGGGGTTGATCGACCCAATCGAGGACAATACCTCCCGCTCGTTCGGCAGCGTGGGAACTTCCACCACAGTTATCCCGGGTTCAGAGGCGTTTGCACTTGCAAAATAAATCAGACCAAATAAAAACCAAAACCTGTTCAATATTCTCTTTTTCAACATCAACCTCACCGGTTATCGTTTTACGACTTTTGGTACGCCCCGGGTGCAGGTTTATGCTCATGCCGGCTTATTTTTGCCAGTAAAAATTGTACTACTATAAATAAGAGAAGACTCAACGCCGCCAGTACCACCGCAATCCAACCGAACAGTCGCGGTGCCAGCATCATCGTGGACATAAGTGAATCCTGATAATAAAAAAACCACTGGTGCTCACCTGGAAAAATCCAGATGTGCAACTGGTTAAAAACATTCTCGGCACCGAATATGAATAACGTCACCAACACCAGGGCAATGAATATCACAATCCCCAGTAACTGATTTTTCATGGTCGGCAGGCCCGCCGGGTGTTTATACAAAAAAAAGGTTGCCAGCGGCCAACCGATAAAAACCGCCACCACCAGGAAAAAAAGTTTGTCCAGCAGCACGGCAACATCTTTTAAATGAACAATTTCCGGTGTACGCAGCAGGGTTTGCTCACCCCCACTGGTGGGAGTTTGATACGTGATTTGTTCCAGTCCCCTGCCCTGGCTATGCACGGCATCATTAATTGCCGCGAACAATTCAACGCGTTGCTCGCGCGTCGTTTCGGCAAAACCGGGGCGATACCGGTTCTGGGGGCCGTATTGTTCGATGCCTTCTTTTATTCCGACATTGTCATGCCAAAAGCCATAGAGGAAATCCACCTGCGCGAGACCAAACCACGCCACACTCAACACAAGTATGTATGTCAACAGACCATAGCCGGCGGCGATGGCGATTTTTTTCAGGTTGGCTGTTTTAATCATTGATTCTTTGCTTGTCCCACGGTGAACGCCTATTGTGCCCGATATCAACCTCTTTTTCCTACTTCCACCACCTCTTTTAGCACCATATTGGATCTCAGCCGCCCCCCTATCGCCCACTTCAGGGTTGGCTTTTCGACTTGCGATACGGCGATTACGCTCGAAAACGCCGCAAAATAAAAGGGTTGGTGCGTTTACCTGGTGCTGGCATATTAGTTGCTCTTGCGGGTATATCACAACGAATGGTCAGCCGTGCACAGCTTTGTCGCACCCACATCAAACCGCGTCAACCCCTGCCGTATAAAAGAAAACCAAAGGTAGCTTATGAGTTCTTCCAAATTAAATTTGCTGAATTTTTCCCAGGCAAATATTCGTACCCTGCACATTACCTGGTTTGCCTTTTTTCTTACCTTCGTAGTCTGGTTCGCCCACGCCCCGTTAAAGCCATTAATGATGGCGGCTTTCAATATGACGCTGGACCAATGGAAAGCTTTGCTGATATTAAACGTCGCACTGACCATTCCCGCCCGGATCGTTATCGGTATTCTGGTGGACAAGTTCGGACCGCGCATTGTTTACAGCTCACTGCTCATTTTTTCCGGCTTGCTGTGCCTGTTATTTGCTTCGGCGCAAACCTACGAGCAATTGGCAATACTGCGCTTTGCACTCGGTTTTGTCGGCGCCGGTTTTGTTATCGGTATCCGCCTGGTGGGGGAATGGTTTCCCGCCCGCCAAGTGGGCCTGGCTGAAGGCGTGTACGGCGGCTGGGGTAATTTTGGATCAGCCGCGGCGGCATTTACCCTGCCCACGGTCGCCCTGATGTTTGGTGGCGATGATGGCTGGCGTTATGCGATTGGCTGCACCGGTGTTATTGCCTTCTTCTACGGCATTTTCTTTTATATCAAGGCCCGCAACACGCCGAAAGGTTCCACCTATTTCAAACCCAAAAAATCCGGCGGACTCGAAGTCACCAGTAAACGTGATTTCTGGTTTTACATCGCTATGAATGCTCCCATGTACATTATTCTCGCGGTACTGGCCTGGAAACTTTCTCCCGCCGGTGTCGGGTTGCTATCCGAAATGACCACCAATATTTTATATGTTGTCCTGCTGGTTTTATTCGCGTTTCAGTTCAGCCAGATCTACAAGGTCAACAGGGACATGTTGGAAAACGGCGCGGAAGAACATGACAAATACAGTTTCAAACAGGTAGCCGTTCTCGACTGGGCCTACTTTGTCACCTTCGGCTCCGAACTGGCGGTGGTGTCGATGTTGCCGGCGTTTTTCCTTGAAACCTTTACCGGCCTGAGCCTGGCGCAGGCGGGTATGCTGGGCGCCGCATTCGCGTTTATGAATTTGATCGCGCGGCCCGGCGGCGGTTACATCAGCGACAAATTCGGCCGACGTAGATCGCTTTCCATTTTTATCGCCGGACTGGCGGCAGGTTACTTCTTCCTGTCGCAAATCAGTTCCGGTTGGCCGGTGGCACTCGCCGTATTGGCCGTGATGTTTTGCTCCTTCTTCGTGCAGGCTGGCGAAGGCGCCGTGTTTGCCATGGTGCCGCTGGTCAAGCGTCGCATGACCGGGCAGATTGCCGGCATGGCGGGCGCCTACGGTAACGTGGGCGGGGTGACCTATCTCACCATCTACAGCTCTGTCGATGCCAGCACCTTTTTTATGATTATCGCCGCGAGCGCAGCAGTTGTTTTTGCCATCGTCCAATTTTTGGAAGAACCGGCCGGGCATATGACCGAAGTGTTGCCGGACGGTACAGTGCAGCGTATTGAACTAACATAACGACTACTCGGGCTGGATTTTTCAACACCAAGGGCGGACATGTGGGTTCGTTCGCCTTTGCGGGGATTACAATAAATTTTTAATTTACTCAATACAGCGACGGCCTTTATTGGAGCACCCTCGCTCAAGTCTCATTTTCACTCAAGGAAAGACAAACCCGAAAATCAGAACACGACTGCTCAACCAACTCTTTATAATTGTTATCGCCGTTTTTATTGGCTGGCCACTGCCGACTTATGTTTTATATAACAACTCTTCCGGCCTGCCCTCGGGAAAAAAGCCAGCTTGCGGAAATAAGCTTACCGATTGTCCACGATGGCGATACTGCTGCTTCGATACGTGAATCATCTTAGCGGTTTCCTATCCGGTCTTTCCGGACAAACATCAGTGATTTTTCCATTATCAGGATTCGCCGGAGTGACGGCAGGAGCATTTTTGAGTGCCGGAAAATAATTCCTGCGAATTCCGCGAGCGTACAGTGTCCGATATCGATACCGTTTAGATACCACGCCACCTTCTGGCACCATAATGGATCGTGCCCGCACTTCTATTGCCCACGAAATGGTTTTTTTTCGAGCCGCCACTCCTTCAATCAATATCAAAATGCAGCAATAGCGGGGTCTTTGTGCATTATTGTAGTGCTGGCATATTAGTTGCTAAGCGCGGATATTGTAACCAACTAACCATCCATGCACGCTTTTGTTGCACAAAGAATCTTATGAATTCCAAACTGAACCTGTTCGACTTTTCCCAGACGAATATTCGTACCCTGCATATCACCTGGTTTGCCTTTTTCCTCAGCTTCGTTGTCTGGTTTGCATACGCTCCGTTAAAACCTTTGATGATGGCGACTTTCGACATGACGCAGGACCAGTGGAAAGCTTTGCTGATATTAAACGTGGCGCTGACCATTCCCGCTCGCATCGTGATTGGTATTCTGGTGGACAAGTTCGGGCCGCGCATTGTGTACAGTTCGCTGCTGGTTTTTTCCGGTCTGTTGTGCCTGTTATTTGCCTGCGCGCAAACCTATGAACAACTCGCCGCGTTGCGCTTTGCGCTTGGTTTTGTCGGCGCCGGTTTTGTTATCGGGATTCGCATGGTGGGGGAATGGTTTCCCGCCCGCCAAGTGGGCTTGGCTGAAGGCGTGTACGGCGGTTGGGGTAATTTTGGTTCGGCCGCGGCGGCGTTTACCCTGCCAACGATTGCGCTACTGTTCGGCGGCGACGACGGCTGGCGTTACGCGATTGGCTGCACCGGCATTCTCGCGTTTTGTTACGGCATTTTCTTTTACATCAAAGCCCGCAACACGCCGAAAGGTTCAACTTATTTTAAACCGAAAAAATCCGGCGGACTCGAAGTCACCGGTAAACGCGATTTCTGGTTTTATATCGCCATGAATATTCCCATGTACGTTATTCTCGCGGTGCTGGCCTGGAAACTTTCGCCCGCCGGCGTCGGGTTGCTATCCGAAATGACCACCAATATTTTATATGTTGTCCTGCTGGTTTTATTCGCGTTTCAGTTCAGCCAAATCTACAAGGTCAACAGGGACATGCTGGAAAACGGCGTGCAAACACATGAGAAGTACAGCTTTAAACAGGTTGCGGTTTTAAACTGCGCGTACTTTGTCACCTTCGGTTCCGAGTTGGCGGTGATCTCCATGTTGCCCGCTTTTTTCCTGGAAACCTTTACCAGTCTAAACCTGGCACAGGCGGGAATGCTCGGCTCCGCTTTTGCGTTCACGAACCTGGCGGCGCGCCCGGGCGGAGGCTATATCAGCGACAAGTTTGGTCGGCGCAGATCCCTTTCCATTTTTGTTGTCGCATTGGCGGTGGGTTATTTCTTTCTATCGCAAATCAATGCCGGTTGGCCGGTGGCCTTGGCCGTGCTTGCGGTAATGTTTTGCTCCTTCTTCGTGCAAGCCGGTGCAGGCGCGATATTTGCGATGGTGCCGCTCGTCAAGCGTCGCATGACCGGGCAGATTGCCGGCATGGCGGGCGCCTACGGTAACGTGGGCGGGGTGACCTATCTCACCATCTACAGCTTTGTCGATGCCAGTACCTTTTTTATGATCATAGGCGCGAGTGCCGTTGTGTTGTTTGTCATCATCCGGTTTTTGGAAGAACCGGCCGGGCACATGACCGAAGTGTTGCCGGATGGTACAGTGCTGCGTATTGAACTAACATAACCGACGCCCGGCCTGTTTCGTAAGGGCAGCCCTTGCGGCTGCCCGGGTAACCACAAGGGTTACCCCTACAGGCACGGACGGGATAAATGACACAGCAGATCCCTAGGGCGGGTAAACAAAGCGCCACCCGCCGTTTTTTCCGTAGGGGCAGATCAACGTGTCTGCCCATCGCAACACCAGGGCGGACACACGGGTCCGCCCCTACGACAATTAATTAATATCGTGGCGATTCTTATTGGAACACCTTCAATCCGCACTTAAAGTCGCGTTCTCGCAATTCAGCGACA
>CAYVIB010000069.1:0-7300 GCA_964451365.1 uncultured Cellvibrionaceae bacterium | reverse complement strand
GAGGCCCTTCAGAAACCTTCGGCAACATGGATGTTGCCCGTAGAGCCTCCAGGGAGGATTTACGGCGTGTTTCTGAAGGGCCTCCGGTAGGTGAACTGGTTTCGGTGGCATCGGTATTAAAAGATTTCTTCGCTTAAGGAAGTGCCATTCCGGTTAGATCCAGAGCTTCTGTATTTTGCGCCCACCGTAAACCAGGTTTACCAACGCCCGCGTGCCCATAATGGCGGTAAATACCGATGTCACAATACCTATCGCCAGCGTTACCGCGAAGCCTTTAATTGGCCCGGTGCCGATCATGTACAGAATAATGGCCACGATAAAAGTAGTGGCGTTGGCATCCATAATGGTCGAGAAAGCGCCGTCAAAGCCGTTCCTGATTGAAAGTTGCGCCGGCGCGCCGTTTTTAAGCTCCTCCCGGATGCGGGAAAATATCAGCACGTTAGCGTCCACCGCCATACCCATGGTAAGTACGATACCGGCAATGCCCGGCATCGTCAGGGTCGCGCCGAACAACGACATAATCGCCGACAGTAACACGATGTTCAGCGCCAGGGCGATATTGGCGATCAGACCAAATACCTTGTAGTACACCAGCATAAACAGGACCACCAGGGCCAGGCCGATGTAAATGGATTTGATACCCAGGGCAATATTCTCCGCGCCCAGTGACGGCCCGATTGTGGTTTCCTCGACAAAAGACATGGGGGCCGCCAGCGCGCCGGAGCGGATCAACAGCGCCATTTCCGAGGCTTCACGTTGAGTGAACTGACCGGTGATGCGGAAGTTTTTACCGAGCGCCGATTGAATGGTGGCAAAACTGACCAGTTTCGGGTTGGGGACCTGCTCGGTTTCGCGGATGACCTGTCCGTCCTCGCCTGTACGTTCCCGGACGATGGTGTCGTACTCAATCAGCACAATCCCCATCTGCCGCCCGACTTCATCGCGGGTGGCGTGGTGCATCAGGGTAGCACCCTGGCTGTCCAGGGTAATATTGATCTGCGGGAAACCGGTATCGGGATCGAAACCCACCTGCGCATTGGTGACACGCTCACCGGTAAGAAAGGTTTTTCTCTCGAGAACCTCACTGCCTCTCAGGGCTTGCTCTTCCGGACTTCGGTATTCAAATTCCTCCCGCTGCGACGGCAGTGTGGAGGCGTCAGCGGCCAGACGGAATTCGAGATTGGCGGTTTTACCCAGGATGTTTTTGGCTCGCGCAGTGTCCTGGATACCTGGCAACTGCACCACAATACGGTTGCTGCCCTGGGTTTGTACCAGCGGTTCCGACACGCCGATTTCGTTCACCCGATTGCGCAGGGTGGTCAGGTTTTGTTGAACAGCGTAGCCTTCCTTTTCATTAATATACGCTTCACTGAAGCGGGCGCGAATGAGATACTCGCCCCCGCTTTCCATCCTTTCGTAAGTCAGCTCCGGCGTTTCGCGGCGCAATATCGGCATCATTTGCTCGCGCAGCTCTTCGGTGTTCGCGGTTACGGTAATTTGCTCACCAGCGGCGCGTACATTGACGCCACGCAGATTCTCCTCACGAACTTTCCGGCGCAACAAGTCCTCGACACTTTCCATCTCCCGGGCCAGCACCTGCGCGGTGTCCACCTCCAGCAGGAAGTGCACCCCACCGGAAAGGTCCAGGCCAAGGTTCATCGGCTGCGCGCCGAGGGAGACCAGCCAATCAGGCGTGGTGGCCGCGCGGTTGAAGGCAACCACATAATTTTGCGGTCCCAGCTCTGTTTGGATCAGGCGGCGCGCGACAAACTGATCGTCCTGGGAATAGAAGCGGATCAAGCCGGTGTTTTCGGTAACATCAACACCGAAATAGCGGATATTTTCCTGGTCCAGTATTTCGGTCGCCCGTTCCATTACGGCTTCATCTATGGCAACGCCACTGCGCACGCCGGTAACCTGTATGGCCGGGTCTGGGGCGTAGATATTCGGCAGCGCGTAGATAAATCCGATAACCACGGTGGCGAGGACGAGGAGGTTTTTCCAGAGCGGATAGCGATTCATGATTCAGTCCAAAGTCTCCCTGCTCCAAAACAGGTGTTTCGGGCGAGGCTTTCATTTTTCTATTTTTGTGTTGGTTATTTAAAAAGCGATAAACACCGCTTTTGGTACCGCAGAGTTTCAAAAGGCCGCGATTATAACCGGAAACCCGGTTTATTTGGGGCAATGGCGACAGTTATTTGGGCGCGGGTGGCCTTATTCAACCATCTTCGCCGGATAAATCCTCCATGGTGGCCCTTGGCCCCTGCCGTTGATAGAACGCCGCAACGTAATCCGCAAGCGCCTTGGCTTCAATAGCGTCCCGCAATTCCTGCATTACTATCTGGTAGTGGCGCAGGTTGTGGATGGTGTTCAACTGGGCGCCGAGAATTTCGCCACAACGGTCCAGGTGGTGAAGATACGCCCGGCTGAAATGCCGGCAGGTATAGCAGTCGCAGTTTCTGTCCAGCGGTCCAGTATCGTGGCGGTGCACGGCGTTGCGGATTCTCACCACGCCGGATGTAGTGAACAGGTGCCCGTTGCGCGCATTGCGCGTGGGCATGACGCAATCGAACATATCCACGCCGCGCACCACGGCTTCGACGATATCCTCCGGTTTGCCCACACCCATCAAATAGCGGGGTTTGTCCGCCGGCATAATCGGCGCCAGGTGGTTGAGGATGCGGATCATGTCCTCCTTTGGCTCACCCACCGACAATCCGCCGATGGCGTAACCATCAAAGCCGATTTCCGTGAGCGCATTCAGCGATTGGGTACGCAGGCCTTCGAACATGCCCCCCTGCACAATGCCGAACAGCGCCGCGGGGTTGTCCCCCTGGGCTTCTTTGCTGCGCCCGGCCCAGCGGATCGACAATTCCATCGACTCCCGCGCCTGCTGTTCGGTCGCCGGGTAAGGGGTGCATTCATCAAAGATCATTACAATATCCGACCCCAGGTCGCGCTGGACCCGCATCGCCTGCTCCGGCCCAAGAAACACCGGGCTGCCGTCGATGGGTGAGCGGAAGGAGACACCCTCTTCGGTAATTTTCCGCAGATCGCCGAGGCTGAATACCTGAAAACCGCCCGAGTCGGTAAGAATAGGCCCCTGCCATTGCATAAAATCGTGCAGGTCACCGTGGGCTTTGATCACCTCCGTCCCCGGCCGGAGCATCAGGTGAAAGGTATTGCCCAGAATAATCTGCGCGCCGATAGCCTCGACATCGCGCGGCAACATGCCCTTGACCGTGCCATAGGTACCCACGGGCATAAACGCGGGTGTTTGCACCTCGCCCCGGTCAAACCGGAGTGTGCCGCGACGGGCGGCGCCGTCTGAAGTGTGCAGGGTGAACTTCATTCAGGTACCTCTGGCTAACTTTGTGACAGGCCGCTGGAGTCGGCGTCGGGATTTCGGGTAATAAACATCGCATCGCCGTAACTGTAGAAGCGATATTTCTGTTCCACGGCTTCGCGATAGGCGCCCATGGTATGTTTGTAGCCGGCAAAGGCTGCCACCAGCATCAGCAGGGTCGATTCCGGTAAGTGGAAGTTGGTGATAAGCGCGTCAACGGTCCTATATTTGTAGCTGGGGTAAATAAAGATGTTCGTCTCGCCCTGGAAAGGTGCTATTTCACCGTTGCCAGTGGCGGTCTCAAGGCAGCGGACGCTGGTGGTTCCCACCGCCACAACGCGCTTGCCGGCCTGTTTTGTTTCTTTTACCAGGTTGCAGACTTCCTCGGAAACCTCCATCAACTCCGAGTGCATTTTGTGCTGGCGGATGTCCTCGGCACGCACCGGCTGAAATGTTCCCGCTCCCACATGCAAGGTAACAAAACCGAACTTCACTCCCTTGTCCTTCAGTTTTTGCATCAGCATGCCGTCGAAGTGCAGCCCCGCCGTGGGCGCCGCCACCGCGCCGGGATGTTTACCGTAAACAGTCTGGTAACGCTCGCGATCTGTCTCCATGTCCGGCCTGTCAATGTAGGGCGGCAGCGGTGTGTGCCCTATTTTTTCCAGTACGACCAGCGCCGGCGATTCCTCGGGGAAGGTCAGCTCGAACAGGTCTTCCTTGCGAGCCGTCACAGTAATACTGGTTCCATCCGCAAGAATAATTGCAGTGCTCACCCGTGGCGCTTTGCTCGCCCGCACATGCGCCAGGACAACGTGACGGTCGAGCACACGTTCCACCAGCACTTCAACCTTGCCGCCGCTTTCCTTCTGCCCGAACACACGCGCCGGAATTACGCGCGTATCGTTAAACACCATCAGGTCACCAGGCGCCACCAGGTCCAGCACGTCGACGAACTGCCGGTGAGCGGTTTCCCCCGACTCGCCATCGAGCACCAACAGACGGCTGGCCGTGCGGGTCTTGGCCGGATGGCGGGCAATCAATTCATCAGGCAGATCGTAACTGAAATCCTGGCGTCTCATGAAATCTCACGGGCTGGTTGAAAAGTTTGACAGGGGCGCAAGATTAAAGGATATGAACGGCGAATGCCAAGGTCTGGTGTTTTGCTGTTGACCGCGGCAAAACCGCTGTTATAATCCGCGCTCTCCTGATGTCCGTGGGAAACGGGCTTCAAGATTGAGCGAGATTCCGAGTTCCGGGTGTCTGGTTCAAGACACGCCGTGAACCTGCCCTTGGGGGCTCTCCACCGGCTTCCCTGCCGGTGAAGGCCTTGAACCAAGCCCCCAGAGACTTTAAGTTCAGTCGCACATTCAATATGTGTAAAAGTAAAAAGCCAGAGTGGTGAAATTGGTAGACACACGGGATTCAAAATCCCGCGCCGTAAAAAGCGTGCCGGTTCGAGTCCGGCCTCTGGTACCATCTTGAAGTTCAACCCAATCCATACCCGTCTTGAAGGCCGCTAAAATCGCGGCCTTTGTTGTTTTTTTACTCCAAAACAGTCTAATACCGTCCGTTGCTATCCGGTCTTTTTTGCTGCTATCGTTGCTGGTATCGGCGATTCAATTCATACGGATAGCAGCACATGCCCAAACTGACCGATGTCAAAGTAAAGCAGGCGCCCATCCAGGAGAAGGACTACTGGCTCCCGGACGGCGAAGGGCTCCGTCTGCTGGTTAAAGCCAACGGAACGAAGTGCTGGCGATACAACTACCGCTTTGCCGGCAAACAGAAAACGCTCGCGCTGGGCGTCTATCCCAAAGTCTCATTAAAGGAAGCAAGAGCGGGCCTGGCTAAAGCAAAGAAAACGCTAGGCAATGGACAAGATCCCTCTTACGAAAAGAAGCGCCTTCGCCGGCAAGCCATCATTGATTCCGGCAT
Organism: uncultured Cellvibrionaceae bacterium; assembly: GCA_964451365.1. GTDB lineage: Bacteria > Pseudomonadota > Gammaproteobacteria > Pseudomonadales > Cellvibrionaceae > CAYVIB01. The sequence goes on along the minus strand of CAYVIB010000069.1, from coordinate 2,019 downwards.
CTCCTTCGAAGCTACGATAAAAGAATGGTGGGAACATCAAAGCGGCACCTGGACGGCTGATCATGCCCACCGGGTCTGGTTAAGACTGAAAGACAATACCTTCTCAGACCTGGGCGTCCGCCCTATTACAGAAATCAAACCTCAAGACATCATTGCGGTGATCCGAAAAATCGAGAAGCGCGGCGCCCTGGATGTTGCTCAGCGTGTTTTGCAGGATATCCGCCGCATGTATCGCTACGCCATCCAAACCGGCAAGATCGAAATCAATCCTGTCAGTGACGTCACGGCGGAAGTACTTAAAGGCCGCACCCAGTCCCATCGCCCTTCCCTGCCTCGTGAACAGCTACCGGAATTCCTAAAGTTGCTCGACAAATACCACGAGCAAGGCCGGCTACTCACGCAACTGGCAATCCAACTGCTTATATATACCTTTGTTCGCCCCGGTGAACTCCGTGGTGCCCGGTGGGAAGAGTTCGACTTCGAAGAGAAGGTGTGGCGCATTCCCGGCATCCGCATGAAGATGAAAACCGATCATATCGTCCCGCTTTCCAATCAGGCTATCGAAGTGCTGAAGCAGATCCAGCCGATTACCGGACAATATGACTTGGTGTTCCCTTCCGAGCGTCGACGCAATGAGTGTATGAGTGATAACACCATGCGCAAGGCGATCTTCAAGCTTGGCTATGACGGCAACACCCCCGGCAAGAGCAAGGCTGTTCCTCATGGGTTCCGGGCTACAGCCTCCAGTATCCTGAATGAAACCGGCTTTAACCCCGACGCAATCGAACGACAGCTTTCCCACATGGAGCGCAATGGGGTGCGCGCAGCGTATACCCACCACGCTAGATACCTGGATGAGCGCAAGAAGATGATGCAATGGTGGGCGGACTATCTGGATGAACTGAAGAATTCCGGCAAGGTGATTCCCATCTTTGCCAAACAGAATTAGCCAATCGGCTAATAAATCGGGGGTGCTCGTTCGGCCTGAGAAACCACGGGCCACCCCCTAACCAACAACTGACTTACAAGGAGTCAACCATGGCTGTAGCGAATTCTACATCAATGAAGGCGCCCATAGAGAGCTTTGACGATAGGTGTGCCCTCACCATCAGAGACATCGCGGATACCACTGACAAATTTTCCATGAATCTGTCATACGTGAAATCTCATCTTTCGGTAATAAGCCGGTTGCTGGAGGGTAGCAATGATTCAGAAACGACGGATGCCGAAGTCATGTCCCATGCCGCACGGCATTTTGTGGACATGCTAGAAGCAGATATTAAGGCTCTTTATGAGCGGTCGAAACAAGGGATGGAGGCATAACAATGAGTGGACAAGAGGCTAGATCACTACAGCAGAATTCACCCGCTTCTACGCCAATTGACTTTAGCACAGAAAGCGAAAGACTCTGCTATCAAATGACTGGAATCGTTTCTTTGTTTGCCGCTATTCAGGAGCTAAGCAAAGATGCCCATTATCACAAGAAGGATATAGCTGGTATTTCTCGGCTTGGAGAGCAGGTATGCGAATCAATCTGCGGCGATATGAACAAGCTCACCGCTCAACTGAATAAATCATCACTAGGGGAGAAATAAAATGGAAACAAACACCACCGAAATCGCTTGTCCTCCGTCCTTAGTGGGACTGATTAAACTATTGCAGAGTTTTGATTTAGACGCTTCAGGAACTTTTCATGTTGTGCCTCCATTTGAAGACGTAATCGAATACGCAAGACGCCTTCAAATTAATCTCGGTAAAGCCGTTCATGGTGTGAGTTCCGTACTGTACTATGCGCAGGAAAAATCCGGTGAGGACAGCAACTTAGTATGGATTCTCAGCAGCATCGGCAGCTTTATTTGTTGCATAGACGAGTTAGTGGAGCAGTTAAAGAAATCAAGCGAATCGAACCAGTGGCCCTCTTCCCCTGATGGCATTCTGGCAGGTAGTCTATCCGGCATTCTATTCGCTGCTCCATACACGGAGGGGAACGTTGTCGCTCGGGAAAATGGATGTCGAACT
>CAYVIB010000068.1:0-7968 GCA_964451365.1 uncultured Cellvibrionaceae bacterium | reverse complement strand
CTTTGGGACTATTGTCCCCGTTAGAGAGTGTGCGTCAAATCGGGGTAGGTTTAACCCGACCCCTTAACTTCCGACCCCTTAACTTCCTATTTATACTTTTGGACGGGGCATAAAGAGAAATAAGCAGCTAAAACAAAAGTCCAACCGGGCTACCGGCTGGCTTTGTTTAATCGGATAAGATTGCTTCAAGTGCTAGTTGAAAGCGATTAAATACATATTGGGATATTTGCTCTTGATTTCGTTAATGAGTGCTTCATCCACTTTTCCCTTAATCAATTCAACATGGCCCTGTTGGCACACAATCACATTATCTGCAAAAGCATTTACTACTATCTCATTTCGAGATGCGTTTCTGCCCGCCTTTGGATTTGGAATTAAATTAGTAAAAAGCTCACTTACCGGTCTATCTACATCCAACCAATTTTTTGGGGAAGAAACAACCCACCAATCTAAACAAAAATCGACTGCGACTGGCAAGCAATCAAACGATATAACATCCGATACAATTCGACTTGCTAACTCATGAAATAAATCAGCACCTTCATTAATAAAAATCTCAGGATGAGATGCAACATATTTTAGAGAATCTACCATTTTAATTTTCATTTTCTACTCCCATTCTGCTGGAAGAACATTAATTTCACCACTTGATCTCAAAGTATCGAAAATAGGGAAGCTCGTTGGAGGAATAACAAACTCATATCCAGGCAAATTAACCTTGCCTGCCGCCGAAAAATTCTGAAACGACGCGCCAGACTCCAAGAGCGAATTAACACCAGCACCACTAATTCTATATTCTAATATGAAACCAGCTCTCCTGGCTGCAAAGTAAGATGCAGCATCTATGTCACTGGCCAAATAAAAGGCTAACGGTCCGTCCATTTTTCTGGCAGCAGCGATTTCAGCACTAAGTGGCGCGCCATTTAGAAAAGCTAAACCAGAACTTTTGTCAGTTCCATGATAAAAGGTCCAATAATTCTTCCCGTCATTGGAAATGCCTTCTGACGCTGTCATTGCCCAGAGGGCAAACCCCGCAGGGTTTCGTGCCCAAGCCGGAATAGCTATTTTTTTCCCACCTACATTAATCCAGTCACTAGGAGAAGTGCCCGCTACGCTACTACCTGCTTTCTGTCCAGACCCGGCTTTTGTCCCATCCACGTTGACTTGGTAAAGCTGACCATTTTCATAGATGATCGTGCTACCGCCGTTTGCTGACGCTTCCTGATATATTTGATTAGCTGCAAAGTCAGAGTAGCTCTGTTGTTGCGCAAAATACGTGCCCCACAGAAAGTAATCCGATGGACTCATTCCTGTGTAAGTTACTGTCACGCAAGAACTCACAGGACATTTGTCATCACTTCCAGATGAGTTATACCCGAGTTGTTCGCTACACCCATCCTTATCATACCCACTACAAAAGTATCCAGAGGGATCCGTATAACTCAACGGATTATTAAACACGTAGGAGTAACGATTGTAACTCTGCGTGTTATACGGCGCCTGAATGAACGGGTCCGGTGACAGGAACCTCCCCAACTCCGGATCATACACCCGCCCATTCATATGAATCAGCCCCACCGGGTCCAGGTGCTCGTGGTCAGTATACCCGCGCACGGAAGCGCCTTGGTACCCCGGCCCTTCCTCAATGCCATCCCAGGCGACCAGGTAGCGGCTGCCCCAGGCACCGTAGGCGAGCCATTCATTGTCAGTGGTGGCTTTGTCGGTGGTTCTGGCCACCACGGAGCCTAAATGATCGCGGTGCAGGTATTCGTGGTAGCCCTCGCCGGTGTAGGCGTCTTCGATATAAAGCGCAAAGTCGCCGATGGCGTGCACGCGCCAGGCTTCAAGGCCGTATGTCGTTTCTTCGTACAGGGAACCGAAATAGTACGTGGTGCGGCCTGTGCTGTCTTCGCGTTTGATGCGGCTTTGGTCGGGACCGTAGTGAATTTCGGTCCAGTGATTGTTGTTGCTGATACGGGTGGGCTTGTTGATCGCGCTCCAGGTGACATCCCGCACAATCTGGTTGGCGGCGTTTCTCGCCCGGATCAGGTTGCCGGCGGCATCGTATTCGAAGTTAAGGCCGTTGGCGGCGGTCATCGCATGTGGGCCGGCATTGCCGGTTTGACTGTAGGCGTAGTCGGTGATGCCGTCCTTGGACGTAATGTTGCCCAGTGCGTCATAGGCGTAATCCGCATCGGCAGCGCCGCAGCCGTCAAACCGGGCGGCGGTCAGGCGATTCATCTCGTCGTAGCAAAAGCTCTGCGCTATCCCGTATAGGTTGTCGGTGCGTTCCGTCAGTTTACCGATTGTATCGAAGGTGTAGCCCTGGTTCATGATGGTGGCGCTGCCACGGGTGGTGGCTATATTTTTAATCAGGCCGGTTTCTTCGGTGTAGACCCTTTCGGTAACCGAGCCATCGCCCAGGGTATAGCGGGTGACCTGACCCGAGGCATTGGCTTGATCGGCAATCCACAGCGGCCGGTTATCAGCGGTATTGACGACCTGAGTCACAATACCCTGGGCATTGTAGATATTCGCCACCCGATACCCTGAGGGATAGGTGGTCGCCAATGGCCGGCCGTAATTGTCATAGCTGTGATTCACGCTGTAGTTCTTGCCTTCAAAGGCGGCGGACACAGTCTTTGGCTGGCCATAACTGGTGTAGCTATAAGTTTCGGTGTAGCCCTGCCCCTCGGTGGTAAAGCCCGACAGGCTGGTCAGTTGCCCCTTATGGCCATTCTGGTCATAGGTCCACTGATGGGTATAGCTGTTGGCATCCGTGCGTGTGCGCTGCCGGCCCAGCACGTCGTAGGTATAAGCCGTGATCTGATTCTTGGCATCGGTTTCGGTGGCCAGCAAGCCCAGGGCATTGTAGGTGTAGTCAACGGTGCCCGCATTGGGGTCATTCAACCGGGTTTTGCGGCCGGCATCGTCGTAGGTAATTTCGACCCTGGTCGTCTCGTCGTTATTGACGCGGGTGGTCTTAAGGTCGCCGAACGGACTGTAAACAAAATCCACAGGCGTATTGTGATTGTCGATGCTCTGGATCACCCACCCGGCGCCGTTGCCAATGCGCTGCTGTACCTGACTTTCAGCGTTGGTCGATACGGTAATAAACCCATCGTAATCGACACTTTCCACGCCGCCATCAGGGTGGCTGGTGCTTGTGTTGCGGCCCAGCAGGTCGTAGCTATAACGTGTAATCTGCTGGGTGTCGGTAACATAAAACGGCTGGGAAACACTCGCGACCTTGCCTTGTGTGTTATAAGTCTGCACGGTAAAAGTCGCACCGCCCAACGACCAGTTCCGCTCACCGACCGGCCTGTTCAGCCGATCATAATACGTACGCGTGTCGGGGCTTCCCGTGGTTTTGGTCTGGGTGTACCAATAGTCGTTGTCGTTGTAACCGAAGCAGTCATTGCAGAAAAGGTATTTTATTGTCGTGTTGGTACCGTCCGGGTAATCCACCTGCGCGACACGCCCCATTTCGTCATAAGCGGTCTCGGTGGTCAGGCCGTTGATATCGGTTTGCTCCACCGGCAGGCCATACGCCGCGTCATATTTAACTACCGAGGCACCCACCAACGGCTGGGTGGTGGTAACGGTGAGGGAGCCATCGTCGTTAATTACATTACCGATGGTTGTTGTGCGGCCGGTGCCGGGCAGGCCGTCGTCGGCGCGATTCGCCCAGGTTTCCTGAATCGAATTTACCGCGCCCCAGGTTTCGTACTGGTACCGGGTGATGAGTTGGTTGGGATCGCCCGGTTCCGTGGTTCGCGTTTCCACTGCCCCAACAGCGGTATAGGTTGTCCCCACTTCACGCTCCTGGATCGCGGAGGCGGCACTGCCCAGGCTGTCGCCCGTTCCCGCACCGACAGTGGTGGATGCAACCAGACCAATGGCATTACCGCGTATTTGGATTCCCGCGTTTTTCACGGTATTGATACGAACAGCATTGCTGGTCAGTGGCGCGACCACTCCAGACACGGTGGGATACGTGCTGTCGCAGCTTGTGGTTGTGCCGGACAGTAGTACACCGTCCGCGTGGTAATCCAAATCGTCCGCGCCACCGGCATCCGCCGTTATAACGGTATCGATATCATCCAGGTCCAGTTGCGAGCAACTGTGGCTGGCGACGGAATGGTTACGCGTGAGTTGGGTGGTTAGTTCCGTGCCGTCCAAATCCCAGGTTCTGGCACTGGATTCGTAAAGATACGGGTAATAGTGCGGACTGTTATACGTTCCCGCATCGATATCGTCCGAATACAACCGCAACTTCCATTGATTGCGTGTATCGCCAATAAGCTGTTCGCCGTGCTCCTGAGTATGCGCATAGATGCGCTGCCGTTTTGGCACGCCAGCCAGCTTGTAGCTGTTCGTCGCCAGTTGATGGTAATCCGTTACCGTGCGAACCGTTTCGTTGCTGCCGGCGTTTTGCGACGTTACTTCTTTTTGAGCGAAGCCGAGATTGCCATAACCCCCGGTGTGAATGCGCGCGCCTTTGTAATGATATGTCGCGGTATTAAATATTGAATTATCTTCACTCGTACCGGTGGATACTGACAGTTCGCGAACGCCAAAGCGTTTCGGCGTCATTTCCGGTTGGGAGATAAAGTCCGCGTCAAATTCCGATACGCTGGCTGCGGCCATGTCTTCGGTACTGACATAAATGTCGGTGCCGGCGAGGCTCTGATACTCCACACGTACTTTCTGTCGCGTGGAAATAACCTGTTCGATGCGATGCGGTATCAGTGCGTGACTGAGCCGCAGATCATCTTCCAGCAGGCCATCGTTATTGTAATCGTGAAAGTAGGGCCGAATACGGGAGTCAAGCGCTCTGCTTTCCGGCGCATCGGCACCCAACTCCTGCTCCAGAATCGCCCGGTTGCGGTACTCGATGGGAGCGGCAAAAACCACGGTTCCTGACTGGTTGATTCGCTTGGATAGCCACACTTGTGCAATGAATGGCTCTTTACCATTTTCCGACAACTCATCGAAGCATTCCCCCGAACCAAAACAACTGCCGTATTCTATGAGGTCGTCATAGCCGTCACCATTGAAGTCGACGATAGTGTGAGAACATTTACTTCGCTCATATTTGTCCGCGCCGCAAAAAATCGAAGGTTCTCCATCGGCCGCCGCAGCTTTGAATTCCTCGAAGCCCGCCCCGGTACCGAGTGCAACCATCAAGGCTCCGGTACCGCTGCTCAGGTATTGGGTCGGGAAATAGGCCATATCCTTAATGCCGTCTCCGTTAAAGTCAGCCAGGTACCGCTGCCCGGTGTAGGTAACACTTTCGGAAAGGGAGAGGCTGGACCGGCTCCCACCGGAATTGATCAGCAGCGCACTGGGCAGACTGTTATCCATGCTGGCGGCCCCGAAATAAATATCCGTCAGTCCGTCGTTATTGACATCAATGAACTGAGGTCTTGCCTCCAGCTTGAAATTATCGCGCTCGTTATAGATGACATGGAATTTGACCTCGCCGTTTTCCCGCTCCCAGCCCGAACCGGTGTTAAAAGCAACGGAAATTGCTTTGGAATAACCAATCTGGCTGTTCTCCACTTTCTCTCTATAGCTTGGAAAAAGATCGGGGTCGAGGAATTCGCAATAGAGGTGGGACTCGTAGCAATGAGGCAGGCTGCGCACCAGGTCGAGTAGCCCATCACCATCCATATCCGCATATTGAATAGCGTAAGAATACGTGCTCCTGTCCATCCAGTACCTTGGATCGCCATAACCAAGCGGATCCATCATTTTAAACTGTCTCACCGCGTTAAATGTCAGCTGGCTAGCTGACACATGGTAGGATGATAACGCCGTGGTGCCGATAGTGCGCTCCGCAACAGTGTCCCCAACCTGCTGATTGGGATACACGGTGATGCCTTCGTTAGAGTAAGCATTTTTCTGGATCACCTCCTTGTAACCATCGCCGTTTAAATCGACTGCCTGCCGGCTGGTTTCGACTGTACTGGTACGTTGCGTCAACTCACCATCCTTGTAACGCTCCCATTCGTATTCTCCGGTGGTTTTTGGCAAGTAATCCACTTCGTCCGTAACACCGTCATTGTCGATATCGAAATAAGACTCCGTCGTTGCAAGCCCTGGGTCGGCGTTCTCAATTGCGCGGTAAACATGTTGCTCAAGCGAACGCTCCGACCAGTCGAACGCTATCGATGCCTGGCAAATAGCATCAGAACCGAAACATCGATTTACATAGGCAAGCCGGCTAGTACCGACAGGATCGCTGAACTCCTTGCCATGAGATGTACTGCCGATATTTTGGTAACGAAGGCGGTAATCCCAAACCACCTCACCATTGACAACGATACTTATATTGGAAAGACGCAAATCCTCATGATATCTTTTACCCGCTAAATAACCGCCAATCTGATCGTCGCGAAGTTCGTATCCAAACCCCACTCGTTTATTTGCAACAACCTGTCCGTCAGCTGTTGAGGTATAAAGTATATAAGACGGTTTGAAAAACCCTTCATCGTTGGAATATTCGACGGTATAAAAATTTCCCCATTTATCGGAAAATTTGTCCAGGTGCCAGGCATAAACTCCGCTATCGCCATCGAACTCTTTGGCGGAATAGTCGTTGCCGTAACGCCGGATACTGCCGTCGCGCCCGACAGCTTCCCAATAACTCCCACGGTTATATAGGCGAAGGTAACTTTCCGCCTCGGTTCGATATTCGTCCGGGGCTATTTCAATCAGGCGCGTTCCATTAAAGCAGTACTTGTAATTATCAGCAGGCATTATTCCGCTGGCATAACCATCTTGAACAACCGTTGCCTTGCACCGATGAATCTTGGACAGCCCACTTAAGCTCCAGCCCCAGCCCACAAAACCGTTACCTTGCGACGAATTGTAATTAAGACTCAAGTTTGGCTGTACGCCCTGCAGACCGGGAGAAACTTCGATAGGTATCGAATAATTGAAACTGCCATCCTCACCGACGCTGTAACTGCTTTCCATGGAGTCGTAATAAGGATAATCGTTTATCGGTGAATTGGCAGGGTCTGCCACTGTCGCCAATGGGTCCCCAGTGATAGGAGCCGGCCTGGCAATTATGTCCCCATTCTGGGCGGTCGCATTGGCGTCGACATGGTCGGACTCAATCCAGCTGGAGCAGAGATTCCCCGCAGTTGATGAACGGCAACTTCGCACCCGGTATTGGAAGCTTCCACTTTGTGAAATATCTTCCTGATAACTTAAGGAAGCGCCGCTATAGATGGGCGACGACCAACTGCCATTGGCGACTCTTTTGGATAACTCATGGTAAATAGCGGTTCCTGTTGTGGCATCCCAGGAAATAACGATGTTTTCGTAGGCCTTTGTAGGCGTATCTATCGCGGTTGGCGCCGGAGGTGTAATGGCGACGACCATTGTCACAATCGCTGAGTTGCCGGAACATCCAATGGCATTACAGGCCCGTACTCGATAGCGATACGTGTTGTCCGTTTTCCCAGCGTAGGTTTTGGCACGCGACCCGGTATTCTGCGCAACAATCCAATCGCCGCTCCCGGTTTGCTCCTCCAGGGTGTATCGGGTTGTATTATCCACGGCACTCCAGTCAAGGGCATACTGGCCGGTAATATTGATACCGCCTGCCTGGTTAAAGGCAGGGCCCGACGCCGGAGCCGCGACGGAGACAACCGTGGATGCTCTCCAATTCGAACAGTTGGTGTAGCTCCCCACGGTATTGCAGGCTTGGAGACGATAAAGATAATCTCCCGCTTCCAGGCCGGAAAAAGATTTGGTCAGTACATTGGCGCTAAGCTTTTGATGCCAGTTGCTTCCGTTGTCCTGACTTTCCTGCAATACATAGTGCGTTACATCGTCCAGCACATTGCTCCAGGTTATCGTATGGTTGCCATCCGATAGTGACGGGGTATTTTGTAAAACCGGCACGTCCGGCTTGCGGGCAACCGCGATAGTGAATTCACTGCTGAGGCCGCT
>CAYVIB010000067.1:0-9193 GCA_964451365.1 uncultured Cellvibrionaceae bacterium | reverse complement strand
TATTATTTTCTCGTTAATTTTTATTAAATTCGAGAGTTTGCTGCATAACGCTTCGTATTTGCTGCATTTGGGTTGGCGCTGTTTTTCAAGCGCCGACCCAAATGTCGGGAAGATGCGATTGTTATGGCTGCGATCTTCCTTGGTGCTATTACCGCTTTGCGTAGCGCCAGCGAAGCCGCTGCCAGATTTATGTGACCGCAAGAATAAACGACTTGCGGATGTTTTTCTATTTCTTAGTGGCACACCACGCAGAATGGCGTGGTATTGCCGAAAATGCTTTATTTACGAATAGCACCAGGAACGAAGCTGCATGCCAAAAATTTACTGCATTATTCTTAAACACTTCTGGCACTTTCTCTCAGAAAAACTGAAACCCACTACCGATTTGCAGAGCACCATAACGATTAGCTAACGGGCGGCGCCGCTTTTTGCGCCGTCCCTGTTAAGCGGCTTGTTAGGCACCTGCTGGTACCCAAAACCGACTTGAGACCTCCGGAAACAACGTCGCTCGGCGTCCCGTGTTGAATATGTGTACATCAAGATCTCCGATTGACTCCTTGCACTTCGAGCGCGTGTTGTAGGCACATTGGTGAGCAATAATGAGCAAAGCTTCAATTGCATCAATGACCCGACCGCTCGGTGGCGGATATTCTTCCATTGCCGAGTTCTTCTCCCAACTAAAGAACTCTCCGATGCACGCAATGTAGATAGTTACCGGGTCTGGCTCGTTATCGATCCACTTGTGCTCGCGCAGCCTCTTGCTTACCTCTCTTTGTGTCTTTCCAACGTATAGCGGAACATTGCGTCCATACAATCCATGAGTCCCACAAATCATGTACAAGACATAGTTCGCGTCCACCTCTCCCAATTCATCAGGCCCATATGGGCCATCCCAATGAACATCGTATGTCATTATCGCGCGAACCATGCTGCCTCCAGTCTTGGTGCCTAACGCCGCCAGCACGCGCGGCTTTGTAGTGGAGGCGAAGCCGCAACGGAAAAGCCGTCGCCGTGCCTGGCCTTGTTAGCACTTTTACTACTCATTTAGCTCTGGCAACATCAATTTCTTTCGCAGCTCAGCGAACGATTCCTTCGTGTATGGGCCAAAGACAAACTCCGTAGAATCCGCAAATTTATGGTCTTTTTCCCGATCTATGTAGTAGTAAGCACATGATTGTTCTGGACAAGCATATACTGAAATGAATTTTTCATTCGCATTGATAAATTTTGGCTCATTAATACGTCCAATATATGCTCCATTACCGACGTTAAAGCCAAGACTTTTAACACCATCTATCCAGTAAACTTCATAGGGTCCGTCTCTCCAAGAAGAGGAGCATCCCACCAGAAGTACTAAAACCATAAATGAAATGTGCTTCACGATTTCCCTTGCATGCTAACACCGCATTCAGCGGCTTGTCCGCTGCAATGCTTTGTTAGCACTTTTCATCAAATCGTGAATTTCACTTCTACCCAGCTCTGTAATCTCTCGTTCATACCAATCTCCAACTCTGTTTTTAATCTCGCTCTTGATTTGATTGCTTAATCTAAATGGACATGCGTAACGTTTTTGCTTATATGAATAAATATAGTTAAGTCCATTTTCATGGAGAATTCTATCGAACGAATAGAAATTTGCATCCGAACCTTTACTATTCATGCACAGCACAATATCACCTTGGCTATATGGGAGATCTGCCTCATCGCAGGCGTATGTAAAGAAATCCCGCAATATGGAAGCTCTCTCTTCATCTGAATCCTCTTTCAATAGTTCATGTGCTTCCTCAATGGTGGCTTTGGTATGTCTAGAGTCCCAAATAAAAATAGGTATTAGCTGATTTTCTTCTACAGCAAGCCACTCATTCCCATTGCTTGTCTGTACAGATCTAGCTCTTCCAGCCTGCATGCGACGATGGTTTTCTCTGTACTTTCGGAGATCGCTCTCAAAACGCTTTTCATCGCAACCAACTACATTACTTGACGATTTAATCGTGGTCAATTCCTCTATGTAGCTGTTCAGTAGAGTCTTATCTTCTATCATGACGCACGTGTCTCGTATCAGACTCAATCCGGTATTAGTAAAATTGGCGCTACCTATTATTACAGTTGCTGGTTTGATCAAATATAGCTTCCAGTGAACGCTATATTGATAACCGAAATCAACTAATAGCGAGAAATTATCATCTTCAATTTTTTTACAATGATCAAAAAATCCCGGAGATGAAAATGAGTTTATGGTGCCAACCAATAATTCCAACCTATTTCCATGGTCTAGAAGCAGGTCAACAACGTTTTCCGTACCGCTAGCGAAAGCAGAGACAATCGTAATTTCTCGCTCACGAATACCCTCAAGGAAAGAGGCTAGATTTTCTTGACTATTAAGGATTTTCATATGGCATCACCGTCTGGTTGGCTTTGAGTGCTAACGCCTCGCATTTGTTGCATTTGGGTTGGTGCTGCTTTTCAAGCGCCGACCCAAATGTCGGCAAGATGCGATTGTTATGGCTGCGATCTTTTTTGGTGCTATTACTGCTTTGCGTAGCGCCAGCGAAGCCGCTGCCAGATTTATGTGACCGCAAGAATAAACGACTTGCGGACGCTTTTCTATTTCTTAGTGGCACACCACGCAGAATGGCGTGGTATTGCCGAAAATGCTTTATTTACGAATGGCACCAGGAACGAAGCTGCATGCCGAAAATTTACTGCATTATTCTTAAACACTTCTGGCACTTTCTTTCAGAAAAACCGAAACCCACTACCAATTTGCAGAGCACCATAACATTTGATTCAGCGACATGAAGTCGCTATTTACATGCCGCATATTTACCTGTTCGAATTTTTGACAAAAACACTGAGCGCGAGAAATACCAAACGTTTGAGCGGCATAGGGCTTCCCCCGCCAGACGAAAATACGACATCATGTTGCCTATCACCAGGATCGATACAGCGCTAACAAGTGGATGGTTAAAGACTCTCCCACCTACCTCTAAAATAACCGACCCAATGTCGCTTTTGGCAAGGTGACAGTAACCGCAATTATCAGAGAGGGAGAATCCCCTGCATTCGATGGCCATCATGGCCCCCTTTTCACTTTTATGATTTATTCTTCTTTAAACGTGACGGCCGGCCAAAAATCAACCGGCCTATTGAGAATAAGCCACAACCGTTGAAACGTAAAACGCCAAAGGGATTTAGGCGCCAGAAATTACCGGTTAACTTCCCAGCCGTTTAATCTCAGATTTAAGGAAGCCATACAAAATGGCGGGGGTCCGGTAGTCGGCTTTGGTCAGGTGCTCGATCAGTTCGACCATACCGTCTAGTTCCGAAATCCGGACGTTGGCCGGGGTTTGGTTGGATCGTTGACGGATGGCAACCAGCACATCGTCGAGGCAGATGGGGTTGGGCCACATTGCACAGACATCACATTGCACAGACACCCATTGTATTTCATGCGATGGGTATCCAAGTATTTCCCTACAGACAGCGCTGCACCCCTGGATGCATTGCATAGATGCATTGCATAGACACCCATAGTATTTCCCTACGGATTGCGCTGCACCCCTGGAAAATGTGATTTATCCTGGAATCGCAACCTATTTCCTGGAACGGATTGCCACGACGTTAATCAGGCAGCCTTACAACCAATTCAATCTCAACCTGTAGGTCGGGCGCCGCAAGCGCTTCCACACCGACACCGGTAACGCAAGGCTGCGCCCCATCGAAAGTCGCCAGGAACGCCGGTATCAACTCTTCCAGGCGCTCGGGGGTGAGGTTGACCATATAAACGGACCATATAAACGCGCGCAATCACTACATCTTCCGGCGTAGCGCCAATGGCTTCCAACGCCGAGCGTGCATTTTTTGAAACAAGCTCCATTTGCTCAACCAGGCCCTCCGGCACCGGCTCCCCGTTTGGTTGCCATGCCACCTGGCCGGAGATGTAGGCCATGCGGCCCGGCTCGACGATGGATATTTGTGAATATCCCATTTCCGCGCTGTTTGGCAGCGTCGGCGGATTTATGCGGACGATTGGCTTGGTCATCTTAATCCCGATTAAGTTAATTAATGTAAGCGGGATATGCGTGTGGTTTTTTGGTATTTCAAGCAAACCGCACTTCGTTGCACTCGAAGCTTCGCCAGTAGGGATAGCGATTCCTGAGCACCTCTAATAGCGATACCGGTGGGGAGAGTACATCGTGGAACTGTTGTAAAAGACTGTAGTAAAAGAAAGCCCCGTGGTTCGGGGCTTCGGTTGTGTCATTTAAAATCAATAATCAGGCGAGACGCGGTGCCAGGGAATCCCGGCGAAATGCTCGGAATTCAAACAAAGCAAGCGCGGCGACCACCACCGCCTGAAGCCCTATAAACGCATATCCAAGTGCGTTGGGGGAAATCCAATCACTCACCAGTAGCGCAATGCTCGCCAGCACCCACAGCTCGTTGCCGCCAATAATTATCCATACGGCTGGACGAAAATGGAGCCCTTTGAGGGCGGTGACCGCCATAAAGGCAGCGATGGGTATAAGCAGTAAGCCCGCGTACCATAACAGTGGCGCGGGAAGAGCAAGCAATGATGCCAATGGCGCGCTTGCCAGGGTAAGTATGAAGGCCATGGCGCTACAGGTCAGGGCGTCCAACAGTAACAGTTTGCGAAGGAAGGATTGGTTCAAGTCGGTCATCGGGATTCTCCTATTACACTAAGGGGCTGGTGATACAAGCCCATGTTCGCCGATACCGTTTCTAATAACGATTACCTCCGAGGTAATAGCCGAATTCTTGCAATACCGTTATTCTTGAAGCCATGAACAATTTGTCCCCGTTAACGCTGGAAGTGGGTGAACTGCTGCGAGATTGGCGGCAGCGTCGACGCGTGAGCCAGCTTCACCTCGCCGCCGATGCCGAAATATCGCAACGGCATTTGAGTTTTGTGGAATCCGGCCGGTCGCGCCCCAGTCGGGAGATGTTGCTGCGCTTGGCGGAAGCCCTGGATATTCCATTGCGGGAGCGCAACCTGCTTTTGACCGCGGCAGGCTTTTCCCCGCTATATGGGGAAAAGGATTTGCACGAACCGGATTTCGAGGTTGCGCGAAAAGTTGTCGAGCAACTTTTGAAAGGGCATGAACCCTATCCCGCCCTGGCGGTGGACCGGCATTGGACGTTACTGATGGCCAACGCCGCGCTGTTAAAATTGCTTGATGGCTTGAATCCGAACCTGCTCGAACCGCCGGTCAACGTACTCCGGCTCAGCCTACATCCGGACGGACTCGCCTCCCGAATCGTCAACTTTCGTGAGTGGCGTAATCATGTTTTATCCAGGCTGGCACGGCAAATTGACATTACGGCGGACACAACTCTTGCGGCCCTGCACGAAGAATTAAAAGCCTATCCCGTGCCCGCCGGAGCAAAGCCCTACAACCTATCTTCGCGTCGGCAGTTCGGCGATATTGCCATTCCATTGATACTGGACAGCCCCGCGGGTGAACTCTCCTTCCTGAGCACCACCACCATTTTCGGTACACCCATCGACATCAGTCTTTCGGAAATGGCGATTGAATCATTCTTCCCGATGGACGAGCGCACCGCGCAAATAATGCGGGACTTGGCATAAGGAGTAAATTTCGAAGTGATTAATGTTGCGGAGCTGGTGCACCGATGTTTGTATCTCGCTCTGCCGCATCAAAATCCTTTGGTAGCCTGATCAGGTTTGTACCGTTTTTACGAAAATAATTTCCATGAACCTCAGTAAAGCTCATCATTATAAGCTTTATCCAACAGCGCCTCAGTCTTCCGAACCGAATCTTCGCCAGCACCGCCACCGAATACGGGTGCGAGCTGCCTTGCACCGAGGGATTCCGTTGATGAATCCCAAAACTGCGGCTGCCACAGCTTGGAGCGAATCAGCGCCTTGCCGCAATGCATAAAGCACTCTTTCACTTCGACATAAGTACAAAGCAGCGCCGGTTTACCATTTGCCTGCAGCTCGGCAAGTAGCTCCGGATCCTTATGAAGCGTCGCGATTCCTTTTACCCGCAGTGTTTCGCGCTGGTTGGGCACGAGAAAAATCAATCCAATTTCGCCGTTTCGAAGAATGTTCCTGAACCCGAACGTCAGCCGGTTTCCCGGACGCTCGGGGATCAGAAGATTTCCGGTGGGGTCGATTTTAATGAACCCGCTCGGGTCCCCTTTCGGGGAAACATCAACATGCCCCTTGGCATCTATGGTGGAAATAAAAACCAAGGGGGATTGGCGGATAAACTCCTTCATCACCTCGTCAAGTTGGCTTAGAATTTTTTCCTTTACAAACGCCATTGGAGAACCGATTACGGATTCGAGGTCGCTTTCGTCTTTAATTCTGTATTTGTCATCCATTGTCTCTTCTCGCTTTATGTTGTTGATCTTAGCGGCCTGTTTGACAGGACAATCTATTAAGCAGCGCCAGCGATCAGGAATCGCCGATATAAACTGGCGCTGGAGAAGCAGAGTAAGTCGGTAGTGTTGAACAGGACCCGTCCCCGGAATAATAGAACTGGGCAATGCCATTGTTCTTCTTGATATTCTGCAACATGCTCGCCCACATTGCGCAGGTAGTAACGCTTACTCCCTGTCTTTCTTCACTTAGGTTGCATATATAGGTGTAGTCGCTTCTTCCGGAATGGTAGACGTTGACGCTGCCATCGTTATAGATCAATACCTTTTGGACAGTGACGTTACATTGGAATGATGCCAGGGCTGCGCTGCTTACGGAGAAGGTAGCGAAGGCCAAAATAAATGTTAAAAGCTTCATTTTTTTTCTCTCTAATTAAAATCCCGTTGTTGATATAAAAACCCCTCGTGAAACTACTTTATACTCCCTCCATACAAACAACGACAGCATTAACGAAGGCGATTCATGAAGGTTTCTGATAACGTTACGACTGCGGGTTAAACAGAAAGACACGCAATTCCTGATCGCAGCGACAGGCCTTGGCGATACGCGCCGCCCACGCAACGGCTTCCTCACGTGAAGGCAATTCGAGTATGGTAAAGCCGCCATTGAGCGGAGGTGCCCATGGGTACCCACCGTCGGTAACAGTACCGTCATGCGACACGAGCACGGGTGGTACGCTTTCATCTATGCCGCCGCCGAAGACGTAAACACCGGCTACTTTAGCCTCCTCTATCACGGCGTGTGAGTCTCTGCTCGCCGCCTCCAACTCGCTGTCGGTCACAACCATTGCTTTGCTTGGAAATGAAATCAGATATTTTGCCATGACATTAACCTCCTTTAAGGCTTTCAGCGGTTATGGAATAGCGTAATGCCAAACGCTGCAATTTGCGGTGGCGTGCCTAAGCCCATCGAACACCTGCTGGCAGCTCGTAGCTACTGTACTCCAGATGCAAGACCCTTCTCCGGCCTGGCTGAATGGCTTTGCCCGACGAATGCAAAAGATGTGGACGCATAACTAATGCGGAACCTGCCGGGGCTTCGCAGTTTACCGGCTCGTGGCTGGAAACGTACCGTTGTATATCGGATGAATCAATCAGCCCCAAGGAATGGCTCCCCGGCATAACTCGTAAACAACCGTTTGTGGTATCCGTACTGTCCAGGTGGATACGGAAGGTTACCATTTGTTCCAGAACATCAATTGGCGGTTGAACATGACAAGTGCCATCTTTGACGGTCCACTGCCCCCACCCTGCCAGGTCGAACCGCTTTGATACCGCAACCGTCCTGTCCTGGTGCCAGCTTACAAGCCAGTTGTGGTCTGGTGTCTTATCGAAAAGAATTGCCCTCACCAACAGGGGAGAACCAGCCAAGTACCTCTTTGCGTGAGTGCGCATGTGATCAGAGATTGCCAAATCGGTAACCGAGGGTACTTTTTTATCGATATTTCGAACGCCTCCGGCAGCCCTCGCAAGCTTAATGTCACTTAGCTGAGTTCGGATAAATCGAAGCTGGTTTGGAGCCAGGAAATCTTCGATGATTTCATATCCGTCGTCCAAAGCTGTCATGATGGCTGTCCTTGTACCTGTGTTTCTTAATGTGACGGCGGTAGCGAAAAAGCTGTTGTCTACCCGAAATCTTAGTGTGGTGAATAGTCTGTTAATACGATACCGAGGATCCACGGCCACCAAATGATAGCGCTAATCGTAACGTCTCCGTAGTAATAGGCGTATACCGCCACTCCAATGAGTAGATAAATTCCGATGCCGATGAGAAATTTTTTAACATAGTTCCAGCTTTATTCTTTTTGTTTTGTTGTGGGCAAATATGTAACGCCCGAGCACTGCTGTCGCTTTAGAGCAGCTGCTTATGCTAAACCGCCTCTATGCGCCCTCGACCGACATGCTACCGGAAATTATACGCCAGCCTTCCGGGAAATGATGCCATACCCTTATATAGCGAATCTTATCGCTTTGAATCTCGCCCCCAATTATTGCGGTGGCGCCCATTAAGGTATTTACAACAACTGTGGTCCCAAAAGGCTGTATCTTTCGCTCTATAAGGTCCATTTGCGAAATCCGAAAATCCTCTGATTTATGCAGATTCAGGTCATCTTCTTTTCCGATAATCGCACCATCCAACCCGGAAAATACCAAATTGTCGTCAATAAGGGCTGACAGCTCTTTAAGGTCACTATTTAACTGCGCCTTCCTTAACCGCTCCTCTAACTCTGAAATTGCTTGTTCAATATTCATGGTTACCTCGCTGCCCATGCAGACTAAAAATCACTTACTTGTAAGTAGCGAGGATTTTACCAGCGTCAGGCTTCATATTGTGCCACCGGCTCAACCTTCACCGGCGGCTCACGGAGAGCAAGCTTACGTGCGATTGCGGCAATCTCCGGGTCGGCGAGGAACCCCTCGTAATCCTTTTGTGCCCAATCGAAAAACACCCACACGCGGCTGGGGTCTTCGGGGTCCCGAACGACATGGGCACCCTTGCATCCATGTTCTCTTCTCTTCGCGACTCCCTCAGTCGAAAAAGTCCGCAGGAATTGGTCGAAGTCGTCTACGTAGGCGATGGTGATGATCATAGTGCCTCCTGGATTGGGGCCAGGCATAAGGGTTGCGTAGATAGGGTAAGGGTTGCGTAGACACCCATAGATAGGGTTGCGTAGACACCCCATTGTAACGGTTGACCCTTCTACCCCTATGCTGTACATTCAACCAGTAATTGAGAGTGTGAAAGGACTTCAACGTGCCCAAGCCT
>CAYVIB010000066.1:0-9370 GCA_964451365.1 uncultured Cellvibrionaceae bacterium | reverse complement strand
TTGCTGAAAATAAACGGCTTGAACAGCTCGAGCGCCATCTTCTTCGGCAGGCCGCACTGGTGCAGGCGCAGGGTGGGACCGGTCACGATAACGGAACGGCCGGAGTAGTCCACGCGCTTACCCAGCAGGTTTTGACGGAAACGGCCCTGCTTGCCCTTGATCATATCGGCCAGGGACTTGAGCGGGCGCTTGTTGGAACCGGTAATGGCGCGACCGCGGCGGCCGTTATCCAACAGCGCGTCAACCGCTTCCTGCAGCATGCGTTTTTCGTTGCGCACGATAATGTCCGGCGCATTCAGGTCCAGCAGACGCTTGAGACGGTTGTTACGGTTGATCACACGACGGTACAGATCGTTCAGGTCCGAAGTGGCGAAGCGGCCACCATCGAGCGGAACCAGCGGGCGCAGGTCCGGCGGCAGTACCGGCAGCGCTTCCATAACCATCCATTCCGGTTTGTTGCCGGACTGGATAAAGGCTTCCAGCAGCTTCAGGCGCTTGGACAGCTTCTTGATTTTGGTTTCGGAATTAGTGTTCGGGATTTCCTCGCGAATCGACTGGGCTTCGGCCTCAAGTTCGATATCACGCACCAGTTGCTGAATTGCCTCGGCACCCATCTTGGCTTCGAACTCGTCACCGAATTCTTCCATGGCTTCGAAGTACTGCTCGTCGGTCAGCAACTGGCCTTTCTCCAGCGTCGTCATGCCGGGGTCGGTGACGACATAGCTTTCGAAATACAGCACGCGCTCAATGCTGCGCAGAGTCATATCCAACAACAGGCCGATACGGCTGGGCAGCGATTTCAGGAACCAGATGTGCGCGACGGGACAGGCCAGTTCGATATGGCCCATGCGATCCCGGCGTACTTTGGCCAGGGTCACTTCCACGCCGCATTTTTCACAGATAATGCCGCGGTGCTTCATGCGCTTGTACTTGCCGCACAAGCATTCGTAGTCTTTTACCGGCCCGAAAATCTTGGCGCAGAACAGGCCTTCGCGCTCCGGCTTAAAGGTACGGTAATTAATGGTTTCCGGTTTTTTGACCTCACCAAATGACCATGCGCGAATCATATCAGGTGATGCCAGACCGATCCGGATACCGTCAAATTCGTCGGATGAACCTTGGTTTTTCAATAAGTTCAATAAGTCTTTCAACGCTTTTCCTCCAGTGGGTGAGCGATGTCAGGCGGGTTGGCCAGTCATTTGTCCAACCCGCCACCGATTAGGTTGCCAGTTAGGATTCTTGTTCCAGTTCGATATTGATACCGAGGGAACGGATCTCCTTAACCAGTACGTTAAAGGACTCCGGCATGCCGGGTTCCATACGGTGGTCGCCATCCACAATGTTTTTGTACATCTTGGTTCGACCCGCCACGTCATCCGATTTAACGGTAAGCATTTCCTGCAGGGTATATGCCGCGCCATAAGCTTCCAGGGCCCAGACCTCCATCTCCCCGAAACGCTGGCCACCGAACTGCGCCTTACCACCCAACGGCTGCTGGGTAACCAGGCTGTAAGAACCGGTAGAGCGGGCATGCATCTTGTCGTCCACCAGGTGGTTCAGCTTGAGCATGTACATGTAGCCCACGGTTACCGGGCGCTGGAAAGCGTCGCCGGTTCGCCCGTCAAACAAGGTCATCTGGCCCGATTCCGGCATTTCCGCCAGCTTCAGCAATTCCTTGATCTCGTTTTCCTTGGCGCCGTCAAATGCGCGGGTTGCCATCGGCACTCCGGCGATCAGGTTTTTCGCCAGGGTAATGACCTCATCATCACTGAATGAATCCAGGTCTTCCTGCTTATAGCTATCCCCGATCTGGTTGTAGATCCGGTTCAGGAAATCGCGAATTTCCGCAACGTTGCGCTGACTCTCCAGCATCTCGTCGATCTTGCGCCCCAGGCCCTTGGATGCCAGGCCCAGGTGGGTTTCCAGAATCTGGCCCACGTTCATCCGCGACGGCACGCCCAGCGGGTTCAATACGATATCGATCGGATCGCCGTTTTCATCGTACGGCATGTCTTCAACCGGCATGATCACCGAGATAACACCCTTGTTACCGTGACGACCGGCCATCTTGTCACCGGGCTGGATGCGGCGCTTGATGGCCAGGTACACCTTAACGATTTTCAATACGCCAGGCGCCAGGTCATCGCCAGTTTCCAGCTTGCGCTTCTTGTCTTCAAAACGGTCATCCAGCAGTTTACGGCGCTCGACCAGGTACTGTTCGGCAGCGTCCAGCTGCTCGTTCAGGGAATCCTCACTCATGCGGATTTTGAACCAGTCGTCGTGCTTCAGCGCATCTAGCATTTCATCGGTGATGGCCTTGCCTTTTTCCACACCCTTGCCGCTGGCGGCTTTCTGGCCAACCAGTGCCGCGCGCAGACGGGCAAAGGTCGCGTTCTCAACGATGCGGTACTCTTCGTTCAGGTCCTTGCGGAACTTGTCCAGTTGCATTTTTTCGATGTCGCGCGAACGCTGGTCTTTCTCCAGGCCGTCGCGGGTGAATACCTGAACGTCGATGACGGTACCCTTCACGCTCGAAGGCACACGCAACGAGGTATCTTTTACGTCGGAGGCTTTCTCACCGAAAATCGCGCGCAGCAGTTTTTCTTCCGGCGTCAGTTGGGTTTCGCCCTTCGGTGTGACTTTACCGACCAGGATATCCCCGGCGCCGACTTCCGCGCCCACGTAGACAATACCGGACTCGTCCAGCTTGGAGAGCGCGCCTTCGCCCACATTGGGGATATCCGCGGTAATCTCCTCACTGCCCAGTTTGGTATCACGCGCGATACAGGTCAGCTCCTGGATATGAATCGTGGTGAAACGATCTTCCTGTACAACACGCTCGGATACCAGAATGGAGTCCTCGAAGTTGTAACCGTTCCAGGGCATGAACGCGATGCGCATGTTCTGGCCCAGAGCGAGCTCACCCATGTCGACCGAGGGGCCATCCGCCAGGATATCTCCCCGGGAAACGACATCACCGGTTGCAACAATCGGGCGCTGGTTGATACAGGTGTTCTGGTTGGAGCGGGTGTATTTGATCAGGTTGTAGATATCGACACCGGCCTCGCCCGCTACAACCTCGTCATCGGCAACACGCACCACGATGCGCGCCGCATCGACACGTTCAATGGTTCCACCGCGCTTGGCGACCACACAGACGCCGGAGTCGGACGCCACATGGCGCTCCATGCCGGTTCCTACCAGCGGTTTTTCCACCTTCAGGGTGGGCACCGCCTGGCGTTGCATGTTTGACCCCATCAATGCGCGGTTCGCATCATCGTGCTCCAGGAACGGAATCAACGATGCCGCCACCGACACAACCTGACGGGGAGACACGTCCATATACTGCACTTCGTTGGCCGGCTTCAGCGTGAACTCGTTCTGGTAACGCACGGAAACCAGTCCGTCCACCAGGTTACCCTTGCCATCGGTAGGCGCGGATGCCTGCGCGATAACGAATTGCGCTTCATTGATCGCCGACAGATATTCGATTTCGTCGGTGACCTTACCGTTCACCACCTTGCGGTGCGGGCTTTCCAGGAAGCCGTAATGGTTGGTTCGCGCATAGGTCGCCAAAGAATTGATCAGACCGATGTTCGGACCTTCCGGCGTCTCGATCGGACATACGCGTCCATAGTGGGTCGGGTGCACGTCGCGCACCTCGAAGCCCGCCCGCTCGCGCGTCAGGCCGCCTGGGCCCAGGGCCGATACACGCCGCTTGTGAGTAATTTCCGACAGCGGGTTGTTCTGGTCCATGAACTGGGACAACTGGCTGGAACCGAAGAATTCTTTTACCGCGGCCGCCACCGGTTTGGCGTTGATTAAATCCTGCGGCATCAGGCCTTCGCTTTCCGCCATGGACAAACGCTCTTTAACGGCGCGTTCAACCCGTACCAGGCCCACGCGGAACTGGTTTTCCGCCATTTCGCCAACGGAACGCACGCGACGGTTACCCAGGTGGTCAATGTCGTCGATGGTGCCCTTACCGTTACGGATATCGATCAGGGTTTTCAGCACGTCAACAATGTCTTCGTTGGACAACGTGCCCTCGCCGGTTTCCTCTTCGCGACCCAGGCGGCGGTTGAACTTCATGCGGCCAACTGCGGACAGGTCGTAGCGCTCCTGGTTGAAGAACAGATTCTGGAACAGCCCTTCGGCGGATTCCTTGGTCGGCGGCTCGCCGGGACGCATCATGCGGTAAATTTCCACCAATGCTTCCAACTGGTTTTTGGTCGGGTCGGAACGAAGGGTTTCGGAAACAAACGGTCCACAGTCCAGTTCGTTGGTGTAAAGGGTTTCGAATTCCTTGATACCGGTTTTAATAAGGGTATCAATAATGTCCTGGGTAATTTCTGTGTTGCACTCCACCAACAATTCGCCGGTGTTGGAATCGATAACGTCGCGAGCAATTGAACGGCCGACGATATATTCCACCGGAATTTCCAGTTCGGTCACGCCGGCTTTTTCCATCTGGTTGATATGGCGCGCGGTAATACGGCGACCTTCCTCAACGATGACCTTGCCTTTCTTGTCCTTGATCTCAAATGTGGTGACATCACCGCGCAGGCGCGAAGGAACCAGCTCAAGCTTGCATGTACCATCGCCGGCCAGGCTGAATTTGCTGGTTTCGAAAAACATGTCCAGCATTTGCTCGGCGGAATAACCCAGCGCGCGCAGCAAAATGGTCGCCGGCAATTTGCGGCGACGGTCGATACGCACGTACACCAGGTCCTTCGGATCGAATTCGAAATCCAGCCAGGAACCGCGGTAGGGAATGATCCGCGCGGAGTACAGCAGTTTACCGGACGAGTGAGTCTTACCTTTGTCGTGCTCGAAAAATACGCCCGGAGAGCGGTGCAGCTGGGAAACGATAACACGCTCGGTACCATTGACAACGAAGGTACCGTTTTCGGTCATCAGCGGGATTTCTCCCATGTAAACTTCCTGTTCCTTGATATCTTTGATGGCTTTGCTGGAGGATTCCTTATCGTAAATAATCAGGCGCACTTTCACCCGCAGTGGCACGGCATAGGTGGCCCCGCGAAGAATACATTCGTTAACATCGAAAACAGGTTTGCCAAGGGAGTAGCTGACATACTCGAGCGCAGCATTTCCCGAATAACTTACAATCGGGAAAACCGATTTAAAAGCTGCGTGCAGGCCGAGATCCACGCGCTTTTCCGGTGGAGTGTCAGCCTGGGTAAAATTTCTGTAGGAATCGAGTTGGATTGCCAGAAGGTAAGGCACTTCCATGACGTCCGGCAGCTTGCCAAAATCCTTACGGATACGTTTTTTCTCAGTATATGAGTAAGCCATCAGTGTTCCTCAGCTTGTTCACGGATCAATATCTTGTAGACAAAAGAACTCGCGATTGGAGCCCCTTTTTAGCGAGACCGTTTCAATATTGTTCAAATATCGTTACGGGCTCTGGCCGTGTCTGACTTGGCCGCGTCTAACTTTTGTTTTGTGGTGACTGTTAGTGGTGACTGCTTCGCCTTTGACAGTGTGGCGACAGTATCCCGCACAGCCAGTCAAACCACTTCGATCTTACGCAGACCGCAAACGGGAAAAGGCCAGCCGGCGAAAACCAACTGACCTCGTCCGAAATTGAAGGCAATGCCTTGCAATTTAAGCAACTTACTTGAGCTCGACAGTAGCGCCAGCTTCTTCAAGTTGCTTTTTGGCGTCTTCGGCTTCTGCCTTGGAAGCGCCTTCTTTAACCGGCTTGGGAGCACCGTCAACCAGGTCTTTCGCTTCTTTCAGGCCAAGACCTGTAATTGCGCGAACAGCCTTGATGACGTTAACTTTCTTGTCTCCGGCGGATGCAAGAATAACGTCGAATTCGGTTTGCTCTTCAGCAGCAGCGCCGGCATCGGCAGCGGCAGCAGGAGCGGCCACGGCAACAGCCGCGGCTGCGGAAACGCCGAATTTTTCTTCCATTGCTTCAACCAGTTCCACAACGTCCATCACTGACATTTCAGCGATTGCATTTAAGATATCTTCTTTAGAAAGAGCCATTACTCAATCTCCATTAAAAATTTAGTACGAATGAAAGCAGGTAACTAAACCTGGAAAACCAGGGCTTAAGCCGCCTGCTGTTTTTGGTCGCGAACCGCAGCGACCGCGCGCGTAACCTTGGTTGGAACTTCGTTGAAAGTTCGAACCAGTTTGGTGACCGGTGCGATCATGACGCTTGCCAGCTGAGACAGCGCTTCGTGCAGTGTCGGGAGTTTTGCCAACGCGTCAATTTGACTCGCATCCAGCAATTTTCCACCCACTGACAACGCTTTGACTTCAAATTTATCCTGCGCTTTGGCAAAATCTTTGAAGAGTCGGGCCGCCGCACCTGGATCTTCCATCGAAAATCCAAACAGGCTGGGGCCAACCAGCGTTTCACTTACACACTCAAAAGCGGTACCCTGAATGGCTCGCTTGGCGAGAGTATTGCGCACTACCTGAAGACGTACACCATTCTCGCGAGCTTGCTTGCGCAAGGTATCCATAGCGCTGACCGTGACACCACGGGCATCGGCAATCACCAGAGATAACGCATTGGCCGCGGTCTCATTAACATCAGCGACAATCGCTTTTTTGTCTTCGAGTCCTATTGGCATACTCTTTAAATCTCCTGGATCTGAAGTTAAGATTTCCGGATGCTCACAAAGAACCGTAAGAATCTGAAAACCCGTTTTTGGTGATCACATCCAAATCCAAATAAACCTGAATTGGGTTTCACACCGTCTGCGTAGGCTGCTCCACAGGAAGCGATTAAGCGGCGCTGTTTTTACTGCAACAACATCAAGCTGTTATAAAACAATCACCACGCCTACGGTCTTTGACGGCCCGCGTTTTCCACTACCGGCGAAACGCGAACCCCAAAGTCTGTTGGCATCGCCCGAAGTTAAATATCCAGCGATGCCTGATCTATCGTTAAGCCCGGTCCCATTGTGGTGCTCAGGGAAATCTTCTTGAGGTATACACCCTTGGAGGAGGAAGGCTTGGCTTTTTTCAAATCGTTAATCAGGGCTTCCAGGTTTTCCTTGATGGCTTTCGAATCAAAAGAAATTTTTCCGATGCCACCGTGGATTACACCGCCCTTGTCCGCACGGAAGCGCACCTGTCCAGCCTTGGCATTTTTAACCGCACCGACAACATCGGGCGTCACGGTGCCGGTTTTCGGGTTCGGCATCAGGCCGCGCGGGCCCAGCACCTGACCCAATTGGCCAACAACGCGCATGGCCGCCGGATCGGCGATAACCACGTCGAAGTCCATCATGCCGCCTTTGATTTTCTCGGCCAGGTCTTCCATACCAACAAATTCGGCACCCGCCTCTTTCGCGGCGTCCGCATTGGCGCCCTGGGTAAACACCGCAACACGCACGTCCTTACCCGTGCCATGCGGCAGGCTGGTGGCACCGCGAACGCCCTGGTCGGATTTACGCGGATCGATACCGAGATTAACAGCAACGTCCACGGTTTCGGTAAATTTGATCTTCGGCAAGCCCTGCAGGACTTTAATTGCCTCGTCGATCGGATAAATCCTGGTGAAGTCAACGCTTTCGCGGATTGCTTTTTGTCTTTTGCTCAGCTTGGCCATCTTATAAGCCCTCCACATCAATACCGGCACTTCTTGCGCTGCCGGCAATGGTTCGAACCGCTGCTTCCATATCCGAGGCGGTCAGGTCCGGCATTTTAATTTGTGCGATTTCTTCCAGTTGGGCGCGAGTCACCTTGCCCACTTTGACCGTGTTGGGCGTACCACTACCTGATTTGATTTTTGCCGCCTTGCGCAGCAGGAATGCCGCCGGCGGGGTTTTCATAGTGAAGGTGAAGCTGCGGTCACTGTAAACAGTGATAACTACCGGAACCGGAGAACCGGGCTCCATACCCTGGGTCTGGGCGTTGAACGCCTTACAGAACTCCATGATATTCACACCGTGCTGACCCAATGCGGGGCCAACGGGAGGGCTCGGGTTCGCCTGGGCGGCGCTGACCTGTAGCTTAATATAAGCCTCTATTTTTTTTGCCATCGTTTTTACTCCTCTGTTTTGGGTAATAGCGCCTCCAAACAGTGGCAAAACTGTTCTTCATCGGCTCCCCCGCCTTGGGAGGAAGTGACTTCTCCACTTCCCAAAGACACGAAAAGCCCTCCTCCGCGTTACCGGAAGAAGGCAACCAAATCTGTTGCTGAGCGAGGCTCAGAGATACGTGTTAACTCTTTTCAACCTGCCCAAAATCAAGTTCGACGGGTGTTGACCGCCCAAATATCAGTACGGCGACCTGGAGTTTATTTTTCTCGTAGTTAACTTCTTCAACCACGCCATTGAAGTCATTAAACGGACCATCGATAACCCGCACCATTTCACCCGGTTCGAACAGCGTTTTGGGCTTGGGTTTGTCAACGGAATCGTCCACTCGCTGCAGAATCAGCTCCGCTTCCTTGTCTGTGATCGGCGCGGGTTTATCCGCCTTGCCGCCAATAAAACCCATAACGCGTGGAGTTTCTTTAACCAAGTGCCAGGCATCATCAGTCAATTCCATTTGCACCAGAACGTAGCCGGGAAAAAATTTACGCTCGGACTTTCTTTTTTGTCCACCGCGCATTTCCACCACTTCTTCGGTAGGCACCAGGACTTCACCAAACTGGTCCTGCATGCCCATCAGTTCGATTCGCTCTTTGAGTGCAGCAGCCACTTTCTTTTCGTAGCCCGAATATGCATGCACTACATACCATCGTTTTGCCATGGAAGTACCCTTAACCGATAATTAGCGATGCAAGATAACCCAGTAATGCATCCAGTCCCCAAAGCAATAACGCTGTCACAATAACCACTGCAACCACTACAAGCGTTGTTTGAGTAGTTTCCTGCTTGGAAGGCCATACGACTTTCCGGACTTCCACCTGAGCGGCCTTCAGCAAATCCCAAAACGCATCTCCCTTTGCAGTATTGACTGCCACAAAGGCAGCGATCAGTCCCAGAGCGACGAGCGCCAAGACGCGATACAGAAGTGCCACTTCTCCAGCGTAGTAGGAATTGGCAAAAGCCCCGCCGAAAACCAGCAGCGCCACCAACAGCCATTTAAGCCCATCAAAGTGAAATTCTTTTTCGACCTTAGCGTTCATAAACACTCTCAACACTTCTCTGCCTGAACGTTCGTCCAAACAAATTCCGACAAATCATGGCAGGCCAGGAGGGACTCGAACCCCCAACTTTCGGTTTTGGAGACCGACGCTCTACCAATTGAACTACTGGCCTATAATCGTTGCCAGCACACGTTGCCGTGCGCCGGCTGTTTCTTACACTATTGCGGTGATTATTCAATCACCTTGGCAACAACACCGGCACCCACGGTACGACCGCCTTCACGG
>CAYVIB010000065.1:7342-9658 GCA_964451365.1 uncultured Cellvibrionaceae bacterium | reverse complement strand
CTGCCCGACGCGCTGGCGGGGCGCGCGGGTTTCAACTTTGAGTTTTTACCTTCCGCCTATTTCGAAAAATCCTACCTGATGGATAATAAATCCGGTGTTTTCCCTATTTATCCCGGTGGCCCAATGGAGGAAAACAAGTGGGGCGAAATCGACCCTCGGCCATTGGCGCGGGGGAGTCGCCTGGTGCTGGCGCCGGAAGATCCCGCGCGGCGTGTCACCATTGAGTCTTCCGGCAATGAAATTGCACTGTACGACGGTCGCAACAAGGCGCAGAACGGCTGGTTTGTGGTACGCAGCCTGATTCCCGCCGGTAAAAAAGGCAAGGTTATCGAATGGTTTGTTACCGCCAATACCATCGATGGCTGGACGCGCCCGCCTATGATCGCCCATTCGCAGGTGGGGTATCATCCGGAGCAGGAAAAAATTGCCACTATCGAACTGGATAAAAACGACAATTCGAATAAGTCCGCCCGCTTGTTGCGGGTCACCGATTCCGGCGAGTTGAAAAAGGCTTACGAAGGTGAACCGCGTAACTGGGGCCGGTACCTGCGTTACAACTACCTGACGTTCGACTTCAGCAAGGTTAAAAAAGCGGGCGTTTACATTATCGAATACGACGGGCAGCGTACCGATCCGTTTCGTATTGACCGGGATGTCTACGCCCACACCTGGCATCCCACGCTGGATGTGTTTTTCCCCGTGCAGATGGACCATATGCACATAAATGAGGCCTACCGCGTATGGCACGGCGCCGGCCACCTGGACGATGCGCTGCAGGCCCCGGTCAACCACGAGCACTTCGACCTTTACGCCCAGGGGCCGACCACCGATACCCCCTACAAACCCGGCGAACATATTCCCGGCCTGAATGTGGGCGGCTGGCACGATGCTGGCGACTACGATATTCGCACCCAGACCCAGTACGCCACGGTAATGAACCTGGTCCAGGCCTGGGAAACCTTTGCGCCCAAACGGGACAACACCCTGGTGGACCAGAAGAAGCGCTACGTGGACATTCACGTCCCCGACGGCAAACCGGATATCCTGCAGCAGATCGAGCACGGCACGCTGGCCCTGATCGCGCAGCACCGGGCTGTGGGCCACGCGATTCCCGGCATTATCGTCCCCAGTCTTGCGCAATACACTCATTTGGGCGACGCGCTCACCATGACAGACAACCTCATTTACAAGTCCGATCTGGCCGAGGATGAAACCGACGGTTTCCACAGTGGGGTATTCGATGATCGTTGGGCCTTCACCAGCCGAACCACCGCGCTGAACTACGGTTCTGCGGCCGGCCTGGCGGCGGCGAGCAGGGCACTCAAGGGCTACAATGACGAACTGGCGAAAGAGTGCCTGGCAACGGCGAAAAAGGTTTGGGACGAAGAGAGCAGCCACGAACCCTATACTTTCCGGGTCGGTAATACCACGGGTGGTCCCCTGGAACT
Source organism: uncultured Cellvibrionaceae bacterium (assembly GCA_964451365.1). Taxonomy (GTDB): domain Bacteria; phylum Pseudomonadota; class Gammaproteobacteria; order Pseudomonadales; family Cellvibrionaceae; genus CAYVIB01. Next base: position 8,210 of record CAYVIB010000065.1, on the reverse strand, counting down.
CGAACAAATGCGGGCGGCGGTGGAACTGTTGATCGCCACCGGCGACAAGAAATATGCCCGGCACATTCGCGACAACATCGCGACTATCGAAGAGGGTTTTAACTGGTATGCCTCACTGGCGCTGCGCGCGCTGCCGTATATGGACGACGAGTTCAAGAAGCAGATAAAGCGCATGGCGGTCGATTACAAAAACAAAAACCTGGCGGAGCTGGAAAAACAAAATCCCTTCGGAGTGCCCATTACCACCGGTGGTTGGGCCGGCAACGGCGCGGTGGTGGGTTTTGCCATTACCAATTATTACCTGCACAAGGCGTTTCCGGATGTTATTGGCAAGGAGTACACCCTGCGTGGGCTTAACTACCTGTTCGGCCACCATCCCGGCTCCAATGTTTCGCTGGTGTCCAACGTGGGAACGCGTTCGAAGAAGGTGGCCTACGGTGCGAACCGGGCGGATTACTCGTTTATTTCGGGCGGTGTAGTGCCGGGTGTATTGATATTGAAACCCGACTTCCCGGAAAACAAGGAGGACTGGCCCTTCCTGTGGGGCGAGAACGAATATGTGATTGGCCTCGGCGCCAGTTACCTGTTTGCCGCCCATGCCGCGCATGAGTTGGCGACCAGCCGATAAAAGCTGGTGGATCGAACGTTACGAGATAGCTGGCGTTTGGTGCTTGAGTTTCAGGAAGGAGTTTTTCAGTTTTGGGTGCCACAGGAAAAGTGGCACTCGGCCTGACGGTTTCTGAAAATGCATAAATACGTCCATGTAGCTCGACATGCAGGACGCATAAATGCCGCGTGACAGGATGCCTTTGAGCGGCGACGTGCATGGAAGCACTAATGCCGCGGTGGCAGGATGCCTTGGAGCGGC
>CAYVIB010000065.1:0-7242 GCA_964451365.1 uncultured Cellvibrionaceae bacterium | reverse complement strand
GCGGCGACGTGCATGGAAGCACTAATGCCGCGGTGGCAGGATGCCTTGGAGCGGCGACGTGCATGGAAGCACTAATGCCGCGGTGGCAGGATGCCTTGGAGCGGCCCTCACGCCATCCCTGACTCCAGGGTGTCAGAACCCTTCAGGCCGAGCACCACTGGTGCCAGCGGGAAGTAAAGGCTTTTTTTGTATCCAGGTGTAATGACGTAATCGCTCCAGCGGATACCGAAGTGAGTTTCAAATTCCCAATTCCGTTTTGACAACCATTTGTGATAGCCTGCCAAGCCGCGATGAGTATCGGTTACATTCCGCTGCATCAAATAAGAAGATAATAGGCTTAACAGGAAAATTACATGTCCACATACCTTTTACGCGCCTTCGTGGCGGTCCTGGCAATGTTTGCCTTGTCCGCCGGCGCAAAGAAATTCGAACACCTGGCGCAGACACCGCCCATGGGCTGGAACAGTTGGAACAATTTCGGCTGCGATGTCAGCGAAAAACTGATCCGGGAAACCGCTGACGCGATGGTTAAATCCGGCATGAGGGACGCCGGCTACGAGTACGTCAATATCGATGACTGTTGGCACGGTGAGCGGGATGCGCAGGGTTTTATCCAGCCGGACCCGAAGCTGTTTCCATCGGGAATGAAGGCGCTGGCGGATTACGTGCACGGCAAGGGCCTGAAGCTGGGAATTTATTCCGATGCGGGCTGGAAAACCTGCGGCGGCAAACCGGGTAGCCGCGGTTATGAGTTCCAGGACGCGCAGACCTATGCCGGTTGGGGCATCGACTATCTTAAATATGACTGGTGCAACACCGAGGGCCTCAAAGCCGAGGGAGCGTACCAGACCATGCGCGAAGCTATTTACAAGGCCGGCCGGCCGATTGTGTTCAGTATCTGCGAGTGGGGCGATAATGATCCCTGGAAATGGGCGAAGGATGTGGGCCACCTGTGGCGCACCACCGGCGACATCTACAACTGTTTTGACTGCGAATACGACCACGGCACCTGGTCATCCTGGGGCGTGTTGCAGATCCTGGATATGCAGGACGGGCTGCGCCGGTATGCCGGCTCCGGTCACTGGAATGACCCGGATATGATGGAAGTGGGCAATGGCATGACCGCCGCCGAGGATCGATCGCATTTTTCCATGTGGGCCATGTTGGCCGCGCCGCTGATCGCCGGTAACGATATTCGCAATATGTCGAAGCAGACGCGGGACATACTGACGAATAAAGACGTGATTGCGGTGGACCAGGACCCGCTGGGCATCCAGGGCTTTAAATATCAAACTGACGATGGTGTTGAGGTGTGGTTTAAACCGCTGTCGGACGGGGAGTGGGCCTTCGCGGCGCTCAACCGCAACAATCGTGAAATCAAATTCGAATTCCGCTGGCGACACGAGCCGGTGCACGATGAACTGACGCACCGGAAAATTGATTTCAACAAGCAAAAATTCATGTGGAAGGATTTGTGGAACAAGGAAAACACCGGCGATACAAATTCGTTTTTAAAAACGCGTATCGGCGCGCATGATATTGTGATGTTGCGCCTGGTGCCGGTAACAGAATAATCCGGTTGTAGGGCGCGTAAGCGATGGTCCTACCTTCGGGCGCCACCTGCCTTTTCTTTCGGGAGTAAAACGGCGGGCGGCCTTTTAACTATCGCATTAAGGTTTAACTACCGTGAAGCAGCTTGTTGATTGCTGCCGTCATTCCCTCGCCAACCTGTGACAACCGCGAACTTTTTGCCGCCGGGATACGATGGTCATTCAGCAGGTTATCAGTGTGGAGTGATTAAATTCCCCATCCGGCAGTTCCCGAAATCACATGCCGGGAACGACCGCCAGCTTGCGCACCGAGGTGGTGTCGGTGCGCTAATGGAGTTGTGCGTTTTACAGCGCTGCCCGCCTAACGCTAGGCGAGTCGGATGAAGCGTCCAGTTGTGCCTGGCGCTTGATAAAAATCATCAGGCTGATCAACTGAAAGTAACGGCGTTCGTGATTATGCTCGGGAATGGTGTCTATTGATTGCAGCAGTTTCAATAAGATGTTGGTGGATCGAAAGAGAGCGGTTTTGCGGTAGGCGGCTACTTTTTTTACCAACGCCATCAGTTCGCACAGAAGCTCGTAACGCCGGTTGATATCCTCAACGGGAATAGCGTCTATTTCTTGCAGTAAGGTACGTAAGGTATGTTTATCCATAGCCACAAAACCTCTCTGTCAGGAAGCTGGAACGATAGCATGTTTTCTGATCGGAAGGGTTGAGCTCGACGACAGCCGGTTGGAGTGTGGATGATTTTTTCCGGTTGTGTTGTTTACGTCTCACTCTGGGCGATAAACAGGGGAATTTTTTATGGATACCCGCTCAACATCTTGATGCTCTCCAGCAGCATCTCCGCTTCCCGTGAACCTTTTAACCGATAGGCGAGGGTAATCTTTTTGTCGTCGTTCGCGATGGCTTTAATTTCGTAATAGGCGGTTTTCCCACGACCGTTGTTGCTGCTCATATATTCCTTGACCGTCAGCCCGCGGATGGATTCGCGGGCGATAAACTGCTTTTGGATAATCGCACCCAAAAAATATTTGAAAAGGTAAATCCCGTCCGGCCTCAGTTGGGTGTGCAGGGCTTTGCCCAGCCCGTAAATGCCGCCGATAACACAGAGCGATCCAATAAACACAAATATTCCACCAAGAATGCGCGGGCCACCGGCAACAAGTACTCCGACACCGGCGCCAAGGAAGACGATTCCCACCAGGGAAGACACTACACACGGGCCGATGCGCTTACCCATGGGGATAAACAGCTCCATACCATTGCGGTTGTGCCGAATTTGAATAAAGTTTTCGAGTTCGGCCTGGGCTGCTTCCTTCAGGTTGTCGTGCTCGCGGCTTAGCGCAACCTGATTGCTGGACTGCCGCTCGGTGGGGAAAACGGGAATTTCAAAACTGTGACTGAAGTCCACGCCCGGCAGCTCGCAACTCGCGTGAACGCGCCAGAGGTGATAACTGCTGCCTCTCCGTACATCGGATTGAGGCAGGCCTGCCGGTACTGCAAATCGAAAATAAACCCGGGTTTTGTCACTACCGTTGCCATCGCCATTGCGCACTTCACCGATACCGTTATCCTGCCAGATTCCTTTTTCATGGCGCGAGCGGTTTTTTCCCGAGCCGGACATATAGCTGTACACACAGTTGACCGTAATATGACAGGAAAGGCCGGGATTGTAGGGCAGGTTTATGTCAAAGTGGCCACCGATGTCACCGCCAATGGAGCCGGGGAAAGGGTCCATAATCAACGGCGTTCTGCCGAACCGGCGCCAGCGCAGGGTGTCGAGTGCGGCTTTCCAGCCCAGCGCCACCCCCGCCAGCGGAAAGAGCAGGGCAATCAGCACCGCATAATTTTCCTTTTCCAGTTCTTTCGGAAGAATATTGAATATTTGAATGGAGACAGCGCCGCATATGGTCGCGAAAAACCAGGAGACGAAAACCTGCCCCCTGATGCTGGAGTAAATAACATTTGACTGCCATCGCTTGTTTTCAAGCCACGGCTGCGCACTGCCCGGAAGTTCGGCGGATGCCCCGGCACTGGCTGTCCCCCGGTGACCGGGTTTAAGGGCAAAAAATATCACGGTGAGGCCGATACCGCTGAAGACGATGACAAAGACGAGAACAAAACTGAGCAGGCCCCAGCGGATATCGCGGTTGAGAATGGACTCGGAAGGATTGGACGGATCGACCCAAACCGTCACCGGTTGGTTATTGGTCCTGGCCAGATCCAGTTCCCGGTAAAGGTCCTGGTGGAAGCTGCCGATATTGTCGCTCATATCCATCAGCAGTAAGCGACTGCCGGTGTACTCAACGCCGTTCCAGGAATAAAAATAGCTGCCGCTGACTTTGTAGGTGTCGTTGTCTTCGCCTCTGTGCGTTTCGAGCTTGACCGATTGGAGGGTAGCCTGAGCCGGTTGCCATTTCTGGGTTTTGATCGCCAGTGACAGCGAAGGCCAGACCATCAAAATAAAAAAGCCAATACCAAACGCGGCGAAAATGCCGCCGAACAGGAAAGCGCCTAATCTTCCAGCCATATTATTTATCGAGTTATTCCAGTGTACTTATAAGTTGCTTATACCAGAGTTGCTTATACCAAAGTTACTTATGCCAGAGTTACTTATGCCAGAGTTATTTAATCCAGAATCCTTATAACTGTAAGCATAATAAGCCACTTCTTCCAGTAGCGCCGTCGATCTTCCCGGGTCTGCAGGGCGGTTACGTCAGGCGCCGTCCGCCTGTGGGAGTGATCCCGCACCGGGTGTGGCAGTTGCCGCAAGCTTAATTGCAATCATCGGGAAGGGCGCACACATGGGTGCGCCCCTACAGTGAAACCGGATGATGAGCGGCGCTTTACTTACACGAGTCAGGAATCAGAGGAGTCTGTTCAGGCTTAACAACGCAGCGGAAGATGGGAGAGGGTAAGGTTGCGGTTGGTCGACAGGTAGCTGGCCTGGGCCAGCAGCAGTTCCGCCGTGGCCTGGGCGTCCGCCAGCGCGTTATGTTGTGAAACAGACGGCAGGCTGTAGTGCTCGCGACACTGATTGAGTCGTAGCCCGCGCGTTTTGCCCAGGGCCTCAATTCGACGTTTCTCTATTTCCAGGGTGTCGATGTAGCTGAACAATAGTGGACAGCGGAAATTGGTCACCGCTGCCCGTTGCAAAAAGCGAATATCCAGCGACGCGTGATGAAACACGAGAACCGCGTTGGGCATTTGCCGGATCAACAGCATCAGTACCGCCGCCGCGCTGCTGGCACCGGCGAGGCTGCTATCCAGCAGGCCGTGGATTTTTGTACTTTCCCCCGCGCCTTGGTCGCTGTGGACCAACAGGTGGCGGGCGCTGGCGTTGGAAATTTTGCCGTTTTCGATCACCACCCAACCGATACTGAGCAACTCGTTGCGCCGGGTTTTCAAGCCGCTCATTTCACAGTCCACCACCAGGAAGCGCGTCTGGAAAAAAGAGCGCGCCGGCGAAAAGGGCGCTTGATCGTAGAGCGGTTGCAGTGGCGTGCCGAGGGAGTTCTTACGATGGCGCCAACGCCGGATTGTGTAGTTGAGCCTATAAAACACCGCCACCGAACCTTGCTTTCATCGCATTCTGTGCCTCCCTTACCAGGTGAAATGCCTCTTTAAGCTGGTGCCTCACCAGGGGGGAGAGTTCTTTCGGGTCCAGGTGGTTGTCGATTTTTTTACCCGCGCGAAATTCCCGGCCCTGCGCTTCCAGTCGAATACCGGCGATAAACTCGTGGGCGTCGATCAGGCTGGTGGCAAGGGCTTTTGACATCCCGCCCGCCTGTGCAATTTCGTGCAGGCGGGCGGTGGTGTTAACCGAGGTAACGCCGGCGGAAAGCGCGTAGTTGCGGGCGATATCCACAATGGGAATAGTGCCTCGTTTTTTCAGTTCCAGCAATTTGTTGTGGTCGCCATCATTTTCAAGTACGAAGGTTTTGAAAAAACCCAACGGCGGTGAGTGTTGCAGGGAGTTGTCGCACATCATTGCCAGGAAAATGGTATTTTTTCGGGCCTGTTCGAGCACATGCCGCCGCAGTGCCTGTGCCAGTTCCGTCCGCCCGGCAATAGGCCGCATATCGAAGAATATACTGGCGTGCATCAGCGCGTGGGGAGACGGTTGGGTTATCCAATTATCAAACCGGTCTTTCCACTGCGCCAGCGACAGGCGCCATTTTTCGTTGCACGCCATGATCTCGCCGGGGCAGCGCGGCATGCCACATCGATCCAGGCCTTCATTAACAAACTCTGCCAGTTCACGAAAATAAACGGTGTTACGGTCGATATCGTTCGGCAGGAGCAGGCCGTTGTCCTGATCCGAACCGAGCATTTGTTCCTGTCTTGCCTGGGAGCCAAAGGCCAGCCAGCAAAATTCGCTCGGCGGCGGTCCCTGCTTTTCCCGCGCCAGTTTGATTAATTGGCGGGTGATGCCGTCGCTGAACGAGGTGATGATTTCGCCCACCTCGGTTGCGCGCGCGTCTCTCTCGATCAGCTTGACCACCAGGTCGGGTAGTTTGCGGGTTGCCCGTGTTAATTCCTCCACCGACTTCGAGTGATTGATGGAGCGAATCAGCGAGAGCGGTTCGATATTATTTGCCCGCAAGATGTCGCTCATTGAAATGATTCCCACAGGATTATTTTCCTGCGTGACTGGCAGATGATGAATGCCCTTGGCCATCATTTTTAATTGCGCTTCGTGCAGGCGGTTGTGGCTGTCTATGCAGACCGGGTCGGGCGTCATGATGTCTTTCACCGGCTCATTGCCTGTCAGATTTTCGGCCAGCACCCGGGTGCGAAAATCCCTGTCAGTAATTATTCCCACCAGCTGATTGGATTCAGAAATCAGCAATGAGGAAATGTTCTGGCGTTTCATCATTTGCGCTGCATCGCGAATGGTAATATCCGGTCGTGCGCACACCGGAGGGGCCGACATGTACTCGTGTACGTAATGGTTCAAATACGGTTCGTTGAGGGGTGACTTGTTTTGTCCGCCGAAGGGTGCCTCGAACTCGCTCCGGGATTGGAAGGTGCGCGCGTAGATGTTGCACAACTCGGTGAACGTTTCCGAACCGGTTTTTAGTGAATGAAACGCGAATTGAGCCAGTTCGTAGTAAAGGCAATCCTCCAGCACGTGAACCCGCAGATCGCTATTATTCCGGAAAAGTACTTCCGGAATAATAAAATCCCCGCTGCTGAGGCGATCAACCAGATCGCCGTTTTGTCCGCGAATTTCGAGACTTCCGGAGCGTACGATCACGACGCCTGCCTTGGTTCCGCTTTGATCCGATTGGTGAAAGCCCAATGTATCGCCTGACTTGCTGAACGCGACATACATATTGACCGACACGAACTCTATCTGGCTTGAGGTCAGGTGTTGAAATAGTGGATGGGTTATCAGGAAATTTCGTACATCGCCGGTTTCGCTAACCATGGTCGATACTCGATAATTATTATTTTATGGGTATTATCCTTACTGTGCTGACGAAAAATTTTCGCGGGAAAACGTTGTAACATAATCAATAAATACCGCCGGCGTTTCCGCGTAGTAAGTCGAGCCGGCAACGCCCAATGCAAGGCGCACTGTACTGAGTTCAGGTTGATTGACATCCACCTGTAATTGCCAGCCGTCACCTTCATCAAGCTGTTGCATTGCGATGGGAGGTGAGGCGTTTTCCCCGGTGGCAA
>CAYVIB010000064.1:0-9815 GCA_964451365.1 uncultured Cellvibrionaceae bacterium | reverse complement strand
CCTTCATCAAGCTGTTGCATTGCGATGGGAGGTGAGGCGTTTTCCCCGGTGGCAATCGAGACCAGCGGTTTTTGAAGGTCCAGCGTCGAATTCAGGGTTAGCTTAACGCTTTTTTCATCCAGGCGTTCGGCTTGAAGATGCACCTCCACATCACCGTTTTTCAGGGTACACATGCCACTTTGATAACGGCAATTCGAGCTGGCCGCCAGTTTGTAGGTTTGCCCCTGTTGCGCGCGTTGCGGTGGTTCGGAAACCACATAGTCTGTCGCAAGGTAAGCGATAATGGCCAGCACCGGCGCGATAACTGTGGCCAGCACTATATGTTTGTTTTTTAAAAATTTCATTGTGCCCGAACTCTTGCACGTTCTCGGTAATCAAACTCGATTGTACTTCTCCCGGCCTTGAAAAACTTAAGAACTCGAGACGTTTCCGTCTCGGGTTCCTGGCTGCCTTTCATGTTGCAAAAGCGAATGGCTAGTGGCTTTGCGCCGTGCCGGCGCCACCGGGAATACGAATATCATCCACCATGTGTTGGATGTGTTCCGGCGGTTCCTGCGTCAGTTTGGACACGGTAAACGCGACGGCAAAATTCACAAATGCACCGACGGCGCCGAAGGCATTCGGCTCGATGCCCAGGAACCAGTTCGGTTTCATGTCACCCAGGTAAGATGTTTCGGGGATAAACATGATGCCGGTGTGTTGGAATACGTAGAGCAGGGTGACACTGAGACCCGCGACCATGCCGGCGATGGCGCCCTCCTTATTCACACGCTTGCTGAAAATGCCCATCATCAATACCGGGAAGATGGACGACGCCGCGAGCCCGAATGCCAGGGCCACGGTTCCCGCGGCAAAACCCGGTGGATTCAACCCGAGGTAGCCGGCCAGAATAATGGCTCCGGCCATCGAAATCCGGCTGGCGAGGAGTTCCTGCTTTTCGGTGATGTCGGGCTTGAATATCCCCTTAAGTAAATCGTGGGAAACGGCTGAAGAAATGGCCAGCAATAGTCCCGCTGCCGTGGACAGCGCTGCCGCCAGGCCACCGGCCGCCACCAGCGCGATCACCCAGTTTGGCAGGCGCGCGATTTCCGGGTTGGCCAGTACCATGATGTCGTTATCGACCTTCACCATTTCATTGGTGGCTTTGTCAGCGGTGTAGTTTATGCGACCATCACCGTCTTTATCCTCAAAAGCCAGCAAACCGGTTTTTTCCCAGTTTCGGAACCACTCGGGGCGTTCTTCGTACAGAATATTCTGCCCGTTTTGCGGCTCGATTGTATTGTGAAGATTCATGCGGGCCATGGCGCCGACAGCGGGGGCGGTGGTGTAGAGGATGGTGATAAACACCAGGGCCCATCCGGCGGAGGAACGGGCGTCGCTGACTTTGGAAACCGTAAAGAAGCGGATAATTACGTGCGGCAGTCCCGCTGTACCAATCATCAGGGACAGGGTATATACGAAGGTGTTCAGGGTGTTGAATCGTTTCTGGGTTGTATATTCCGCGAAACCCAATTCCGTCACCACCTGGTCCAGGCGGTCCAGCAGAAAGGTATCGGTGCCGCTCAGGGTGCTGCCAAGTCCCAACTGCGGGATCGGGTTACCCGTCAACTGCAGGGAAATAAATATTGCCGGTATGGTATAGGCAAAAATCAGCACGCAGTACTGTGCGATCTGGGTATAGGTAATGCCCTTCATGCCGCCCATCACAGCATAGACAAAGACGATGCCCATGCCGATGAACAGTCCCATCTCGTAACTTGTCTCCAGGAAACGGGAAAATGCCACGCCGATGCCTTTCATCTGGCCGATAACATAGGTGACCGATGCAACGATAAGGCAGATAACCGCCACGATACGCGCGGCCCTGGAATAGTACCGGTCCCCGATAAACTCGGGCACGGTGAATTTGCCGTACTTGCGCAGGTAGGGCGCCAGCAGCATGGCCAGCAGAACATAACCGCCGGTCCAGCCCATCAGGAAGACGGTGCCGCCATAGCCGAAAAAGGCGATCATGCCCGCCATGGAGATGAACGACGCGGCGGACATCCAATCGGCCGCCGTGGCCATTCCGTTCGCGACGGGGTGGACGCCGCCACCGGCGATGTAGAATTCCTTGGTGGAGCCGGCGCGGGCCCAGAACGCAATGCCGATATAAAGCGCGAACGTCAGGCCCACAATGATAAATGTTAGCGTTTGCAGATCCATGATACCCCCTATTCGTGAACGTTGTATTTGCGGTCGAGCTTGTTCATACGGTGGGCGTATATGAAGATGATTGCCACGAAACCGTACATGGAGCCCTGCTGGGCGAACCAGAAGCCCAGCTTGTATCCGCCAATACGAATTGCGTTCAACTCGTCGACAAAAACAATGCCGCAGAGATAGGAGATTACGAACCACACCGCAAGTAGAATTGACATCAGTTTGAGGTTTGCCTGCCAATACGCTTTTCTTTGTTCTGAATTATTATTCATTTGGATCCTCCCAAGATTAACGCCGAGAGAGTAACAGGAGTTGGAAAACGGCGACTTTCGACTTTAGTCTATAGCTAGACTAATGTCGTATCCAGTGCGGACGTGCACGAGGGGCGGGGGCGGGATATAGTGATCACGATAAAAATAACGTAACGGTGAGTGTATTTTGTCTTCAGTTGTTATTGTTGTAGCGCTGGTTTCCTACCTGATCCTGCTTTTCTGGATTGCCCGGATTGGTGACCGTCGTCGCTTCAGCCAGTCCGGATGGTCACGCCATCCATTGATTTACACCTTGGCGCTGGGCGTTTACTGCACATCGTGGACGTTTTATGGCCTGGTCGGTACCGCCGCGTCCAGGGGTTGGTACTACCTGCCCATCCTGCTGGGGCCGATGTTGTTATTCACATTGGGTTTTCCGCTGTTGCAGCGCATCGCCACCATCAGCCGGCAGGAGAACATTCATTCGATTGCCGACTTCGTCGCTTCTCGATACGGCAAGCGGCAATCCGTGGCCGTTGTGGTCACTATGATTATGCTGGTGGCAACGGTGCCTTATATCGCCCTGCAGTTGAAGGCGGTAACCGATACAATACTGTTCAGTGTTGGCGATATTCCTTTCGCCAGCCAGGATATGACGCTGCTGGCCGCCGGCAGCATGATTCTGTTTACCCTGCTGTTCGGCGCCAACCGCCTGGACGTGTCGAGTTACCACTCCGGCATTATGGTGGCCATTGCGTTCGAATCCCTGGTCAAACTGATCGCCCTGGCGGCCATTGCGATCTTTGCGTTCGGCCTGTCCAACGGTTTTGATACGAGCCTGAACGACAGCGCCAACAGTGTTTTCCGGCGTTCGACGTTGACACCGTCATTCTGGGTGTTGACCCTGGTTTCCGCCGCCACCATTTTTTGCCTGCCCCGCATGTTTCAGGTGACGTTTGTCGAGTGCCTCAGCGAGAGCCACCTCAAGTTTGCCCGCCGGGGTTTCAGCCTTTATCTGCTTGCCATAGCGGTGGCGGTGTTCGTGATTGCCTGGGTGGGAAACCAGCTGTTGGCCGACACCAAAGTGATGAGCGATACCTACGTGCTCGCGCTGCCGTTGACGCACGGCAACAAAACGTTGGGGTTGTTGGCCTTTATCGGTGGATTTTCCGCCGCCACGGCGATGATTATTGTTGCCTCGCTCACCCTCAGCCAAATGCTGAGCAACGACGTGATCCTGCCGCTGTTGATTCGCACCCAGAGAAATCGCAGCCCAGTCCTGGACTATTCCCGTTCCCTTATTTTCGCCCGCCGTTTTACCGTGATGGCGGTCATCATGATGGCGTGGTTGTACCAGCACAAGCTGGCGGAAAATGTGGCGCTGACGGATATCGGCCTGACGGCGTTCGCGCTGGTGGTGCAGTTGGCGCCAGCCATCATTTTCGGCCTGTATTTCCAGCGTTTTAACGCCATCGGCCTGTTTGCCGGGTTAGCCTGCGGCGCGCTGATCTGGTTTGTCAGCCTGATGATTCCGCTGTTGTGCAATGCCGGATTTTTTTCACCCGCGGTATTGACCGAAGGATTGTTCGGCATGGAACTGCTGAAACCCGAAAAGCTGTTCGGTCTGACCTTTAGCGATGCCTACACGCGTGGAGTGGTGTTGAGCATCGTGGTGAACGTGACGGTTTTTTATTTTGTTTCGTCGCTGGACCGGACGCGGCTGTCCGACCGCATACAGGCGGTCACTTTCGTCAGCCGTGAACGAGTGCGGCAGGATTCGTCGGTGCAGGAATTGAGTATCAATCGTGCCGACCTGACAGCGCTGCTGACCCCGTTCCTGGGTGAGTCGGCCACGGCGCGTTTACTGGAAGATGAAAAACAAAAGGATACCATGTTTGCCAGTCCGCAACTGCTCGCCCATGCCGAGCAGGTTTTGTCCGGCGTGGTGGGCGTGGCGTCCGCGCGGGCGATGTTGAAAAGTCTTTGCAATGGCGAAAGTCTCGGTGTGGAAGACGTGGTCAATATTTTTGAGGAGACAACCAAAACCCTGCAGTTTAACCAGGAGATGTTGTTTGCTTCTTTTGAAAGTATTTCCTCGGCCATCAGTGTGGTTAATGCGGACCTGGAGATTGTTGCCTGGAACAAACGCTACGAGCAAATGTTTAACTATCCCAAGGGAATGCTTCGCGTCGGCCGGCCGGTGGCCGACCTTGTTCGCTTTAACGCCGAACGCGGCATGCTTGGCGCCGGATCGGTGGAACAGCATGTGCAAACGCGCCTGCACCACCTGATGGCGGGTAAACCGTACCGGGTGGTGCGCACACACGACCACGGCGTTATTGAAATCAAGGGAAGGCCGTTGCCCAAGGGCGGATATGTCACGACCTACAACGACATCAGCGAGTTTATCAATGCACAGAACGAACTGGAAAAAGCCAACATTAATCTGGAACAACGGGTACTCGAAAGAACCAGGGAAATAGAAGATATCAATGCGTCGTTACGGGAGGAAATAAAAAAGCGGCAGGAAACGGAAGAAGAATTATTAAAGGCAAAATCCATCGCCGAGATGGCAAACGCCAGCAAGACCCAGTTCCTGGCCAGCGCCAGCCATGACATTCTGCAGCCGTTGAACGCTGCCAACCTGTATGCCAGCGCCTTGCTTGAGCGGCCCGGCCTGGACTCGGAACTGATGGAGAGCCTGCGCCACCTCCACAGTGCGATCGGGTCGGCGGAACTGATTATTTCCAACCTGTTGGAAATTTCCCGCCTCGATACCGGCGCGCTCAAACCGCAAACGCGCCAGTTTGCCCTGCGCGATGTTCTCGAACCGCTGGCCAATGAGTTTCGCGTCCAGACGGGCAAGGATGTTACCTTTCACTGTCAGGATACCTCCCTTTGGACAGAATCGGATCCCAAGTACCTGCGCCGCATATTGCAGAACTTTCTTTCGAATGCGGTTAAATACACTCGCGGTGGAAAAATTCTGCTCGGTTGCCGCCGACGGGGAAGCGAAGTGGAAATTTGTGTTTACGATACCGGGCCGGGTATTTCGGAAGTTCACCAACAACGTATTTTTGATGACTTCTACCGCATAAGTGGTGATATCGAAGGCGCCGGACTGGGGCTGGGAATTGCGCTGCGGTTCTCTCATTTGCTTGGTCACCAAATCGACCTTCGTTCCAGGGAAGGGCAGGGCAGTGTATTTTCGCTGTTTGTTCCCATACGGGAAAAATCCGATAGCGACAGTACAGTCAGTATTGCCGCGGGAATCACCTCCGGTGTGGAAAATCTGCATATTTTTTATGTCGATGACGAGGAAAACAATATTCACGCAATGGGTAAATTAATGGACAACTGGGAGTGCCGTCTTTCCAGTGCCACCAGTGCAAAGTCCGCGCAGGCGTATATGCAGGCCAACAGCGCGCCCGACGTGATACTGATCGACTATCAACTGGGCGAGCATATCAATGGCCTGGAATTAGCGGAAATATTGTGCAAGCACTGGGGCGATGTGCCGGTGTGTGTTGTTTCGGCGACGCCGGACGAGGATCTTGTTTACCGCTCGGGTGAATTTGGTTATGATTTTTTACGCAAACCAATCAAGCCCAGTAAATTGCGCGCGCTTCTGGAAAGGTATGTGCAAAAAAACAAAAGCGGCTAATCATTGGCGATATTCTGTAGGGGGAACCCTTGCGGGTGTTATTCATAACGGTAACAGCGCAGCCGCAAGGACTGCCCCTGCGTATGTATCGCACAAAGTCAACTTCCGTGAAACTATTTAGGAATTTCCCGCCGAACCGTGGCGGCGGACTCGCGTGTTACTCTTTTTCAAAGAAACCCCTGCGAGCCGTGATCGCCCAGCGACAGTTTGCTTAAAATCACTACTGCCTGAGTGCGATTGGAAATACCCAGTTTACGAAAAATTGCGGTGATATGCGCTTTCACCGTGGCCTCGGTAACACCCATTTCAAATCCGATTTGTTTGTTCAACAATCCTTCGCGCAGGTAGCACAAAACCCGATACTGTTGCGGTGTCAGTGTGGCGATTTTCGCCGCGAGATCCTTTTCTTCGACGTCGATGGGAGTGAGGCTGGTTTTAAATTCCTCCGATACCCAACGGTTGCCCTCCAACATCGAATGAATGGCTTCCTGGATTTGTTGCGGGGAACAGGATTTGGGAATGTATCCGCAGGCACCGTGCCCCATGGCGCGGCTGACGGTGGCGGCGTCCTCCTCGGCGGAGATGATGGCTACCGGAATACTGGGAAATTTTTCCCGTACCATAATCAAACCAAAGAGGTCCTTGCTGCCCGGCATATGCAGGTCGAGTAGCAACAAATCAATTTCGCTGTTCTTTTCCAGGTCACGAATCGTGCTGTCCAGATTCATGGATTGGGTAACAACCGATTCGGGATAGTGCCGTTTTATCACACCCAGGATCGCGTTGCGAAACAGCGGGTGATCATCCGCCACATGAAAATGGTACATTAAGATCTTCTCTTTCCTGCATGTGTTTTTAGCGATTTAATCTTCCTTCAATCAGTGCGTCAACCACGCCGGGTTCCGCCAATGTTGAAGTATCGCCGAGATTGCCAAAATCGTTATGCGCTATTTTCCGTAGTATACGCCTCATTATCTTGCCCGAGCGGGTTTTTGGTAACCCTGGTGCCCACTGTATTAGATCCGGTGTGGCAATGGGCCCCAGAACCTTGCGCACATGTTCGCGTAGTTCCTTGGTGGTGTCCGCCGATGGGTCAAAACCTGCAACGGGCGCTACGTAAACATAAATAGCTTCGCCTTTAATTGTATGTGGAAAACCCACTACCGCGGCCTCGGCCACGGAAGGGTGGGAAACCAGCGCACTTTCAATTTCTGCCGTGCCCAACCGGTGGCCGGAAACATTCAACACATCGTCCACCCGTCCGGTAATCCAGTAATACCCATCTTCATCCCGGCGGGCGCCATCGCCACTGAAGTACATTCCTTCATGGGTACTGAAATAGGTATCGACAAAACGTTTGTGGTCGCCCCAGATGGTGCGTGCCTGTCCCGGCCAGCTGTCGAGGATGACCAGGTGGCCGCTGCATTCGCCGTCCAGTATATCGCTGTTCTGATCGACAATTGCCGGCTGTATGCCGAAAAACGGTTTCGACGCGGAACCAGGTTTAAGCGCCGTTGCTCCGGGCAGGGGAGTAATCATGTGTCCGCCGGTTTCCGTTTGCCACCAAGTATCCACCACCGGGCTGCGCTTGTTGCCGAATTCGTCGTGGTACCAGCGCCAGACGTCCGGGTTAATTGGCTCACCCACGGTGCCGAGAACGCGAACGGTGTTGCGTTGGCTACTGCCGAGAGCAGCCTCACTATTTGCCATCAGCATTCTGACGGCGGTGGGCGCGGTGTAAAACTGGGTCACGGAATGTTTATCGATGATTTCACCAAACCGTCCGGAAGTGGGGTAATTGGGAACACCTTCAAATATTAACGTGGTGGCGCCGCGGGCCAAGGGGCCATAGACAATATAACTGTGGCCGGTAATCCAGCCCACATCGGCGGTACACCAATAGATGTCGCCGTCCTGGTAATCAAAAACATAGCGGAAGGTGGTTGCGGTATAGAGAAGATATCCGCCGCCGGTATGAACCAACCCTTTGGGTTTGCCGGTGGAGCCGGAGGTATAAAGGATAAAAAGCGGATGCTCCGCGGAAAAAGATTGCGCCCGGTGTTCGGCAGCCATTTTGTTGGTGATGTCGCCATACCAAAGGTCGCGGTGTTCGATCCAATTGATTCCGGTGTCGGTGTTTTTAACCACCAGTACCTTGTCAACGCACTGGGTGCCATCAAACTCCAACGCTTCGTCGACACAGTGTTTTAATGGAATTGAATTGGCGCCGCGCCTGCCGGCATCCGCTGTGATTACCAGTTTCGCACCGCAATCGGCAATCCGGTCCGCGAGGGCGTTGGCGGAAAAGCCGCCGAAAACTACCGAGTGAACCGCGCCGATACGCGCGCAGGCCAGCATGGCATAGGTGGCTTCGGGAATCATCGGCATATACAGCATAACCCGATCGCCGGCCTGAATACCCAGGGATTCCAATGCATTTGCCAATTTACATACTTCAGCGTGCAATTCGCGATAGGAAATGTGACGGCTTATATCCGGCTCGTTGCCTTCAAAAATAATTGCGGTTTGATCCGCCCGTTCGGTCAGGTGGCGGTCGATACAGTTCACACAAACATTCAGTTCTCCGTCGGCAAACCAGCGGATGCGCACATCGTCCCTGTTAAAGGAGACATCCCTGATTTTTGTGAAAGGCGTAGTCCATTCAAGGCTTTGCGCCTGGGAAGCCCAGAAGAGTTCATTTTCATTGACGGATTGTTGATACATCTCCTTGTATTGACTGGGATTGATCAGGGGCTTGGGGGTTAGATCCATTCGCACCGGATACTCCGAGCGAACAGGGGAAACTGCGTCATTCACTAATGCGCTCCTCGGCCAACAGGGTTTGCCGAATCATTAACGCTTAGGCAGGTTGTGGCAATTAGACTATCGTCTAGCAGGTAATATACACCGCCATTAAATCCGCTCGTCCTTGTCTTATTAAACGTTCCGGTAAGACTTTGGTAGAACATAGACTAATAGCTAATAGCTCCAAAACTCCGCAACGGTGAACCTTTCGGCATAACAACCAAGAGGAGACTCGTTAAATGAATTCGATTAAAAATAATATAAAAATAGGAGGTCTGGCTGGGGTAGTGATACTGGCGTCCATGTCCGCGAATTCTGCAACTATCGCTAAAATCGAAAACACCGAAGTGAGTATCGGCGGTTATGTGAAGCTGGACGCGATGATGACCAACTTCAGTGACGGTACGCTCGGTGCCGGCAACCTGGGGCGCGATTTTTATGTTCCTTCGCTCACGCCTGTTGGCGGGGAAGACGAAAACACTGTTTTCGATATGCACGCCCGTCAATCCCGGATTAATTTTGCCACCAACACCAGTCTCGATGGCCATACCCTGAAGACGTTTATCGAAATGGATTTTATGGCAACAACAAACGGTGACGAGCGTATTTCCAACTCTTATTCACCCCGCGTTCGTCACGCGTTCCTGACCTATGATAAGTGGTTGTTCGGCCAGACCTGGAGTACATTCCAGAATGTAAATGCATTGCCGGAAACCGTGGATTTTATCGGTAACACCGATTTTGGAATTTTCGTTCGCCAGGCCCAGATCCGCTATACCAATGGCGACTTCCAATTTGCATTGGAAAACCCGGAAACGACAGTCACTCCCTTTGAAGGCGGCGCCCGCGTCGTGACGGATGATAACGAACTGCCGGATTTTATCGGTCGCTAC
>CAYVIB010000063.1:0-10118 GCA_964451365.1 uncultured Cellvibrionaceae bacterium | reverse complement strand
CGGGCTTACAAAAGTTCTACTTTTGGGTTGTCTACTTGACGGGGGAGCTTACGAACGCGCCGTTTCTCATTAAAGCGGCTTCAACACAAATCTGCCATAGGCGATAAACCCGCAAATCGCCGCAACAATGAGCCAGTAAATTATCGGCCCACGACTCGGATCTCCGGAAGCAATGTGCAACCCGGAAAAAAGCAGCATTTCCGCTGCGATAAATAGCGCGGCAACCGGGGCCAGAACAGCCAGTGGTTTGTAAACCGCCGGGATAACCAGCCCGACAACACAGAGCAGCTCGAAAACGCTCAACGAAAGCCAGACTCCATGGGGAATCACTTTCAGGGAAGGCACGGCCTGCTCGGAATTGGAAAACTTCCAAACCGCACCTATCGCTGTATGCACAGCAAGAAGAACTTGAAGAATCCACAGAAAAATATTCACGGTTTTGTCTCCTTAAATTAAGTCATGCATTTTTTTCAGTTTTACTTTTCACTGTTTTACTTTTCCATAAATCAATTCCGATTTTCTTTCCCGAAACGCGCCCGCATTGCGCCCAAAACGTAACCCCAGGCATGTTCGTGACGACGTCCCTCCTCATCGTCGGGAATATTGATGTGATTGACATGAACATGGGTTTTTCCGTCCACAGGTTCGAAAGACAGTGTCACGATTGACTCCATTCCCCTGGTGGCTTCGGAAACCCACGTATGCTGTATCCTGTTCGGTTTTTCCAGCACAATAAAACGCCCGTAGTGAGCAATCTCCCTGCCTTCCATCTGGTACATGCTGTAGAAAAGGCCATCGACTTTGGGCGGATTCACTATCGCCTTCGGAACGCCGAACCAAGGGCTTCCAGGGCTTGCATGATCCAACCAGGCATCAAAAACCTCGTCGGGAGTGGCATTGATAGTTCGCGTGAGATTGATTTCCGTGATTTTAACTTGCCGGTTCAATTCTTCTGCCCCCCATTTTTGTTTTCGAAATACTGTTCAAGGCGATCCAGGTGGCTCGTCCAGAACTTCTCGTACGTGTAAACCCAGCGGGCCACCTCCTTCAGCGGCTCGGGATCAAAGGCAATAACGTGATCGCGCCCCAACCGGGTTCGACGAATCAACCCCGCATGCTCCAGCACTTTCAGATGCTTCGAAACGGCATTCAGCGACATATCGAAAGGCTCCGCGATTTCCGTCACCCGAGCGGGCCCCCCGCTCGCAAGCCGCGCAATGATTGCTCTCCGCGATGAATGAGAGAGAGCAGACAGTGCTGTATCGAGTTGATTCATGGCAATATTCAACCATAAAGTTGAATATTTGACAACAGAAGATTTACGCTTGGAACAAATGATTATGCGAGAACTTTGGAGCGCCTATCTAATGACCCGGCTCCCACTCCGGGTAGGCAGCGATATGCGGCTCATACTCCAGCCAGGGGACTTCATAAGATTCCCATATTTGAACTCAGGCATGCCGCCCTTTCTTATTATGTACGGTGACGTCTAAGTCTAACGCCCAGGTTCATACGTGCCCCGTACATCATCTTCAACGCCAGAAAGAGGATGATTACAGATCTCTTTGGCCAGCCCGTCGAGCAGACGATATAGCGTCCGATCTCCAGGAGTATCACCAATACTTGCAATATAGGTTTTCAATGCCGCTAGAAACTGGCTCCAAGTGATACATGCAACTCGCAGACGCGACAAAACATCAACAATTGCACTTGGCCTGGCGGCAAAAAACTCTTTCACCCGTGGATTTTTCACCGACCGATCCAGCAATTCGAAATGTTCGCCACATAAATCATCAGCATGTATTGATGTCTGTTTAAAGAAACATTCACTGGCGGACTCAGGACAGATATAAAGAAGATCTAAGTTTCGGTGACGATTACCATATATTTCTTCGCCGGCTATCAATGCTACATATTTAGCTAGTTGGTCTAACGACGTCTTTGCGTTAAATTTAATCTCAATCGCAAGAGCCGATTCCGAAGATAGAAGGAAAGCATCAGGCGTTGTCACATTAGCACCGCCAATCCATGGGTATTCATCGCGTATCGAATTGCCACAGAGCCGATAATTATAACTGGCTGCAAACCCGGTAAACTGGCCGAAAATTTCGGAAATTATGTCACCAGGTAAAATAGAAAGTGCGAGATTGAAAATATGATTGAAGGTTTCCTCTTGTCGGCGTACAAAGTGCCAGTAATCTTTACCTGATCGCAGCCGCCGATACAGTGGTCCGGAAGTATTTGTCATCTCCTTTGGAATAGATACCAAATCCCCGTCTACCACCCAATGTCGCTGAGGAATTGACTTCAAACCTAAATATGACGGAACCCAATAAAATTCATTAACAATATCCCAATAATTTTCTGTCCACGACATTACATTGAACCTCCCCAAGATTTTTGGGCCTCAGCCGACGTGCCAACATCTCCTTACCAGCGGTACAGCGGTACAGCGGTACAGCGGTACAGCGGTACAGCGGTATTAAGATAACCATTGTAACAGTATAAAGTAACTAAAGAATAACCAAGACCATCACGCGATTTCCAATATCCTCTTTCAACATACATCTTCTTGCCTTTTGGGTTATGCCATCCATTAATAGTTTTTTTGGAGCGATCGATTTGGTTCTTTGGTGTTTTATGGTTTCCGTCTTCTCGCGATCCACGGCTGTGGCACAGAGCAGAGGAGATTCAGCGATTGTGGTCCCGGGCGCAATCGGTGGAGCTCCAGAGTGGTGGTGGGGCAAACAGAATTACTGGGGGCCGATATAATGGCGTTGCGCCTACTGGTGTACCAAAGGGTGGCTTCGAGAGGTGGCGGGTGGCGCCCGAAGTGTCGGACCATCGCTTACCAGCCCTACGGAAATTACATTCGGCGGTGGTTTAATACCGGCATTTTTTTTCGCAGTTCGTCCACTTCGGATAGATCGATATCGGCGTATACAATACCGACACCTTCACCGGTGCTGGCGACAATATCACCCCACGGGTTGACGATCATCGAATGGCCCCAGGTTCGCCGCTCGGGAGTATGCTCACCGCCCTGGTCGGCGGCGACAATAAAGCACTGGTTTTCGATTGCGCGGGCACGCAGAAGAATCTCCCAGTGCGCCTTGCCGGTAACATAGGTAAACGCCGATGGAACGAAAATAATTTTTACTCCCTTTTCAACCAACAAGCGAAAATATTCAGGAAAGCGCAGATCGTAACAGATGGCAATTCCTATTCTTCCCCAATCGGTTTCCACAATCCCCGGCTCGTCTCCCGCCAGATAAATAGCGGATTCACGGTAGGACTGGGTTTTGTCGTTGACGTCGGCATCGAATAAATGCATTTTATTGTACTGTCCGACTTGCCGGCCCTCTTTATCGAACACCAGGCATGAAGTGTGGGGTTTGTTTTGCTCAGCGTGTGGAAGGCGGGGAATGGTTCCGGCCAAAAGCCATATATCGTTGGAGCGGGCGATATCGGCGAGGGCAGCAATCATTTCCTGCTGCCGACTTGTAATGATATCGATTTTAAGTGTGTAGGATAGGAAATTTTCCGGCAGTAAAGCGATTTGCGCTCCATTTTTTTTGGCTTCGCCGACAAGGGAGCGTGCGTCGGCAAGATTGTTATCGACGGTTCCCCGGCTTACCATTTGAATCGCTGCCACTTTCATCATTGCGTTATTTTCCGCTAATTTCCGTTTGAACTGGTTCGTCCGCCGCATCGTTCAGGTGATTTTCTCCGCCCTCCCCGCCATTATCTCCGCCGTTACTTTCGGCTTTTATCCTGTCGCTTTTTTTGCGGGCGGCGGTATCGTCGAATATTTTTCTTACTTTAATTTTCGGGTCTTCCCAATCGCCGGTGACGGCGTAATTGATACTGGAAACCTTGTCCACCTGTCTTTTAAACAGTTTGCTGACCACATACACGCCGATACCTGCAGGCAAGCCGGCGACAAAGGCCGTTGCCACCGCCAGGTTACCCGCTACCGGCAGGGTGACCACGAGTTCGGAATCAACTTCCTCGTTTACCACATCGATAACACCGCCCATCTGCATTCTCGAAGAAGTGGATTCGACAATCAAGGGATCGGGGAGATAAATTTTTCCACCGGCAATATCCAGGTCGCCGTAAACATGGTCGAAGGCAAAACCCTCCTTCGCAAGGTCGGAAAAATCGAGTCGCAGGCGTCGGGCCAGCGTGTCGAAATTAAACAGTGCAAACAATCTCAACAGTGGATTTTCACCCGCCTCCGCGCCGCGAATAAAGTTGCCGTTGCGAAAATCCAGCGACACCAGGCCGGTGATATTTTCAAAACTGATTTCATCCGGCGCGTCGCGCCAGTGAGCGGCAATATTTACCTGCGCCGACTGGCTTTCCATCAGTTTTTCCAGGTCCCACGCCGTAAGCACGTCGGCCACGTTGTCGGCAGTCAGGGTTCCGATAAACTGACTGGTATCACCCTCGTCGGTTCGCAGCCAGATAAATTCCGCTCCCGCCGGGTCGTTTTTGTCGTTGCGCCCGCCAATTTGCATTTGCCGAATAGTCGCGTAAAGATTTTTCAGCAACAGGCCGCTTTCCACGGGACGCAGCTGAAATTGCCAGGCCCCGTAGTTTTCTCCCCCGATGAGTAAATTTTTGGTACTGAAGTCTATCGGAATTACGGTAGCGGGATCGAAATCGTTAAAAGCACTTTCTTTTTGGGCGATATTGATTTCGCCGGGATAGTTGTACTCCTGTGACTGCTCGTCTTTCACTGGAAGGTTAAGATAATCCAGCGTCATCCGGATGGGTGCGTTACCCGCCGGAATTTTCACGTTACCGGAGATCATCTTGCTCTTCAGGTCCAGGTTCCAGTTGTCGCCAACTCCCAGCCCCTGAACATAAAGATTGGTCACTTCCGTATCGTTATAAAAACCGCGATTGAGCTTGAGATTCAGTTTAACAGGCAGTGCATCACCTTCGTCCGAACCATTTTCCTTTTCGTGCGCCGCGACATAACCGATGTAGCTATCTTTTACCAGGTTCCACGCTTTGAGATCGATATTGTCCAACGTGCCATTGACATCGAAGTATCCATCGCGTCGTTTCAGGGGTTTGTCATTAAAGGCAAGCTGCATGTTTTCCAGTTGGGACCCGAAACGCTCGAGCCGGAACGTGGCCATTTCGTCGTAATTCAGGGTGATAAACTGGCGGGAGTTATCCACTTCAACTTTTACCGCCAGTGTTTTTTTTGTTTCCGCTGATTTGTTCAAGGGCCTGGGCAATTGCAATTCAACGCCGTCCAGGTCACTGGTCATTTCAACCAGTACGTCATGACTGCCTTCGTATCCGGCGGGAATACTGACAGTGCCGTTCACCACTGTCTCTCCCCGGGCGAAATAAAGCTCTGGCCGGCTCAACCATTCCCGTAAATTTTCCACGCCCACGCGACCGGTGTAATTGATTTTGATATCGCGATGATTCTCTTCTTTTTGGGGACTTTGAATCGTTGCCGCCACCGGCTCGCCCCACAACACACCCGCCAAATGATCGCTGGATAATCCTCCGTCGGTGGAGTAACTCAAGGTGCCGTTGATATTTTCAAAAGGCAGGTCCAGGTCCGTCATGGAAAGTTGTGCATTGCTTAACGCAACCCGGACCTTTTCAGAACGGCCGCGCGCATCCGCCTGCAGCGGAATCATCAGTTGCACAGCGGAATCGACCCGGCCCGAGTACTGCCAGCGGTCGAAAGTGGTACCCAGCATTTCCCGCACCGGGCTGGCCTGCAGCAGGCCCATTGCGGATTCGACACTGCCTGTCATTTTTCCGTTTATGGCCAGCGCTTGGCCGCTATCGTGCGGGTTATTGAGCAATTTTACTGTCGCATCGGTAATATTGTTGCCGGCCAGGCGCGCATTATTTATTTGCACATCGAGCGAAGCGCCATCCAGCGCCAGGCTGGCGTCAACATTTTCAGCCACCGGCCAGTCGGGGCTGAATGCAAGGCGGGCCTCGCTGACGCTGCCGTACAATTGAATTGTCGGCCTGATCGCCGGGTCCTTATCGATCGAGCCATGGAAGAGAAACGAAATATCTTTGACTTTTCCACTCCGGACACTTTTATCCAGCCAGTTATAGAGCGAGTCCGGTATGCGATAGGGAACATATTTGCGGTAGTTGGCGGCGAGACTTTCCTTTACGCCGATTGACAGTGTCATTTCCGGCTCGCCAACTTCCTTTTTAAAGGGCAGCTTCAGGTAAAGGTATCCCTGGCCCTGCTCGTCCTCGGTGGCGGCCTCCAACAGGCCGGACGACAGGTAGGTAAATTTTTCCCGCGGGTCGACATGCCAGCGCACCTGCCCCCGCGCGCGGGTAAAATTGAGCGGGTCGTGGTACACCTTGGGCAGGTGCACACTCATCCCATCGGGGCTGTCGACGTTGATAAAACCATCGAAAGCCGACAGGCTGACATAACCATTCACATTCTTTAATTGCGGCGCGCCTTTATAAGCGTCGACGGAAGCATCCCTGACGTTGGCGCGCAGCCGGAAATGGCCCTCTTCCCGGCCCACCAGTTGAACGTCCAGTGTTTCCAGTACGCCTTGCGGATTCAGTTCATTTATCACTTCGCCGGCTTTGCGTTCGGCGACGCCGATGGCGGAGAGCATTTCCCGCCACTCGCCCAGATGCAGGTTTTGCGTGGCAATACCGAACTTTTCTCCCATCCTGCCGTATACCTTCAGGTCCAGTACCGGCGCGGAAATATCAGGCCATTCGATATTCAAGTCCTGAAATACCATCTCCCAGCCTTTATCCAGGCTCCAACTGCCGGTGATATCCGAGTGCACCTGTTGCGGCAGCAGAATGTTTTCCGGCAGTTTCAACGGCAAACCATCCGCCCGCATTTTGCCTTGCAAAGTCAGTCCCTTGCTGGACGTTCCGTTGAACCACAGGGACAGATCGATGCGGTGCCCTTCACTCCACCTGGCTTCGTCCATGTACTGCCAGAATTGAGTGCCCATCGCGGCGAGCACTTTTTCCATGGGAAAATGTTGCAGCTCCAGGTAACCGCTCGCGTCGAAATTATCCGGCGCGCGCGGATCGCCGTATCCCTCCACCACGAAAGTAAACGCTTTGCTGTCGGCGTCCACTTCCATTTCCGCCTGCAGGCGGTGAAAGTCGCGGTCGTTGTCCAGCGTAAGGACGGGAAAAGTCACCTGGGTGTGATGACCGGTGCGGAAATTGAAATCAATTTTGCTGTTTTTAATTTCCACCCGGCGGCCAAACAGAAATACATCCAGCGGATCGTCGATAATAAAGCTGTTGTTATCGCCCGACGGCGGAGAAAGGCCGGCGATTTGCCAGCGGCCTGAATCGTCCTGCTGCAGGACGACTTCGAGATCGGTGAGCACGATGCGTCGCCAGGCATAACCGAATTCGGCAATGGAATCGAGCAAACTTAATTCCGCGCTGGCACGGCCAATGTTAAATACACGCTGGCCGTTTTTGGCATTAACGGATAAATTGACCAATTCCAGTTTCGGCGTCAGCCCTTTCCAACTCGCCGACACTTCACCGACGGCGATATCGACACCGAGCGCCTCGCCCAGTGTTTCGGCAATTTCATTTTTGTATTCATTTAACAGCGGAAAGGCTTCCCGGCCCAGTTGGACCAGTACCGCCACCGCAATCACCAGTGTAAATACCGCACCCCAGAAGCGCCGGGAAATAACTCTTAAATGTCTTTGCCTGATACCACGCACAATAATAAATCTTCAGTCACACCAATATGATGTCGTATTGCTCCTGCGTGTAAATGGTTTCCACCTGAAACTCGATTGGCCGGGAAATAAAAGTTTCCAGGTCGGCCACGTTGGCGGACTCCTCGTCCAATAAGCGGTCGATAACCACCTGCGAGGCCAGCACCAGGAATTTTTCATTTTCGTAAGCGCGCGCGTCCCGCAGAATTTCGCGGAAGATTTCGTAACATACCGTTTCCGCCGATTTCAACACGCCGCGCCCACGGCACGCGGGACAAGTTTCGCACAGGATCTGGCCGAGGGATTCGCGGGTGCGCTTGCGGGTCATTTCCACCAGGCCAAGTTCCGACACGCCGGTAATTGTGGTTTTGGCCCGGTCCTTGTCGAGGCACTTTTCCAGCGTTCTCAATACCTGGCGTTTATGCTCGGCATCCTTCATATCAATAAAATCGATGATGATCATGCCGCCAAGGTTGCGCAGCCGCAGTTGCCGCGCAATGGTCGCCGCCGCTTCCAGATTGGTCTTAAAAATGGTTTCTTCCAGGTTACGATGACCGACAAAGGCGCCGGTGTTGACATCGACGGTGGTCATCGCTTCGGTCTGCTCGATAATCAGGTAACCACCGGACTTGAGCACCACCTTGATATCCAGCGCTTTTTGAATTTCGTCCTCGACGCCGTAAAGATCGAATATCGGCCGCTCACCGGGATAATGTTCAATGCGGTCACCAATTTCCGGCGCGTAGTGACGGGCGAATTTCGCCATCCGGGCGTAGGATTCGCGCGAATCGATACGCACCTTCTCGATATTGGGACGCATCAGATCGCGAATGGTTCGCATAAACAGCGGCAGGTCTTCGTAAATAATGCCGGGAGCCTTGGTGGTTTTGATCTGGCCCTCAAGGTCGTGCCAGAGGCGAAACACAAAAGGAATATCCGCCCGCAGTTCCTCCTCGATTACACCTTCCGCCACGGTGCGGACAATAAATCCGCCCACCTTGTACTGTTCAACATATTCCTCCGCCAGCTTTTGCACCAGTTGACGCAGGCGCTCGCGCTCTTCGTCGTCCTCAATGCGGTTGGAAATGCCGATATGGCGGGTAAAGGGCATGTAAACCAGATAGCGGGCGGACACGGATAACTGGGTCGTCAGCCGCGCCCCCTTGGTACCGATGGGGTCCTTGATTACCTGCACCAGCAACTCCTGGCCCTCGGTAAGCAACTGGCGGACATCCGGTAGCGATGCGCGATTTTCCCGCTCTTCGTCGGGCATGGCGATATCCGCCACATGGATAAAGCCGGCCCGCTCCTGTCCGATATCGACGAAGGCCGCCTGCATGCCCGGAAGCACCCGGACCACCTTGCCTTTATAAATATTGCCGACGTAACCCTTGTTGCGGGCACGCTCGATAAATACTTCTTGCAGCACACCGTTTTCCACCAGTGCGGCGCGCGTTTCCGTCGGTCCGAAGTTCACCAGTATTTCTTCTGTCATAGCGCGCGGTGGAGCCCCAAGTTTGTCATGCCTGAATTCTTTAGCTAGTAGTCAAACAATAGCCTGTTTACTTTTGCAGAGCGGCCCAAACAGGTACTGAAAATTCCCGAAGTAAAATCTGTGTCTCATAAAGCGGCAAACCTACCACTGCGGAATAGCTGCCGCGAATCTCGCGAACGAACACACCGCCCAGCCCCTGGATACCGTACGCCCCGGCTTTGTCGCAAGGTTCGCCGGTGTGCCAGTATTGTTCGATCTCCTCCGGCGACAGTACCCGGAAATCCACTTCGGTAGTATTTAACCGCGTTTCCTGGCGTGCGCCCTGGCACAGCGATACCGCAGTCATCACTTGATGCGTCCGGTTGGAGAGCTGATTCAGCATTTCCGCCGCGTGGGCCTGGTCGCGTGGTTTTTCCATTATGGCGTTATTATTCACCACGATGGTGTCCGCACCCAGCGCCGGGCAACCCGCTTCCCGATCAGCTCCGGTCCGGGCCTTGGTTTCGGCGAGACGGGTAACATAAGCTTCCGGTTTTTCGCCAGGCAGGGGCACCTCCGGTACATCCACTGCCACAACCCTGTATCGGACGCCAATCTGGTCCAACAGTTCACGCCGGCGGGGCGAGCTGGACGCAAGCAATAGATCAGGGGCTGGGGAAGATGGCTTCTCCATGTCGCACGAACCTTGGAAGTTGATTGGGGCCTGTTAACACTAATTCGGTTATCGCTGCTGGAGGCCATTTTTTCGTCCAGCAAGGCAGAACAAGCGTAAGCGACTGATAACGCCGCCGGGCGGACCTTTTGTTTTAAAAGCAGGGGCCCCAGCCCTTCGGGTTGTGCCTAAAAAGCCGCCACTCGTCGTCGCCTACATGGATGTAGTGGTGCGGCATTCC
>CAYVIB010000062.1:0-10372 GCA_964451365.1 uncultured Cellvibrionaceae bacterium | reverse complement strand
CCTGCTTACGCTCCTCATCGCAGTGCCGCATCACTACATCCATGTAGGCGACGACAAGTGGCGGCTTTTTAGGCACAACCCGAAGGGCTGGGGCCCCTGCTTTTAAAACAAAAGGTCCGCCCAGCGGCGTTATCAGTCGCTTATGTAGAATGACTACACTACGCTCCTTCTGTCCGGGCGGCGCTTGCCGGACGAAAAAATGGCCTCCAGCAGCGATAACGGAATTAGTGTTAACAGGCCCTGGTTTGCACTATTTACACCGCGTTGTAGGGCGGGTGGGCACGGCGCCACCCGCCTTTGGTGTTAACCGGCAAAATGACCACAAAACTGGCGGGTGACGCTGTGCTTACTCGCCCCACGAAGCCATTGTGCGGTGGTAGGCAAATTGCAGGTTCCTTGAGAAGGTCGAAAAGCTCGAAAACGCCACCGACATAAGAGGAACATCCCATGGCCGATCATGGTTCGGTGATCACCGATCCCAGGACCAAATATGCCACCCCTCCTTATCCGCCCCAGCACCAGGAGATTCCGGGTACGGACCAGCGAATGGACCCGGCGCCGGATCACGGCGAACACTCCTACAAGGGCTCGGGCAAATTAAATGGCCTGGTTGCCATTATTACCGGCGGTGACAGCGGCATTGGCCGGGCGGTGGCGCTGGCTTACGCGCGGGAGGGCGCGGACGTGGTATTCACCTACCTGTCGGAAATGGAAGACGAGGACGCTATCCAGACCAAGCACCTCGTGACCGCAGCAGGCCGGCGGGTGGCCTCCTACCGCATCGACCAGAGCAGCCGCGCCGAATGCGAGCGGGTGGTGGAGGAAACGGTAAAACACTTCGGTCGGCTGGATATCCTGGTCAACAACGCCGCCGGTCAGGACACCTACGGCAGCCTGGAGGAAATGCCGGACGAGGACATCGATCGTTTTTTCAAGGTCAATATCGAATCGACGTTTTACTTTGCCCGCGCCGCGCTCCGACACCTGCCGCCGGGTGGTTCCATCATCAACACCTCGTCGATCCAGGCATACGATCCGGCCGCCTCGCTGGCGCCCTACGCGGCTACCAAGGCCGCCATTGCCAATTTCACCCTTTCGCTGGCGAAGGAGGCTATCAAAAAAGGCGTGCGGGTGAATGCCGTTGCGCCGGGGCCTGTCTGGACGCCGCTGATCCCCTCCACCACATCGGCCGATTCGGTCAAACAATTCGGCTCGTCGTCCCTGTTCGGGCGCCCGGCGCAGCCGGCGGAGCTGGCGCCGGTGTACGTGTTCCTGGCGTCGGACGACGCCAGTTTCATATCGGGGGAAATCTACGGCGTGACTGGCGGGTTCAGACAACTTTGACGTGATAAAAACCGGGAGTGAGATAAAACAGGTGGCATTGCTATGCGGGTTCTGATGTTGTGTTTATTCGTTGTTGCCAGCCCTGCGGGGTTGGCCCAGATAGGTGGGCCGGACGACCCCTGGCCGCCGCCCAATGCACGGTTGCAGACGCCGGCGTTTTACACCCAGACGCGGGCGCCGAAGCTGGAAAGCAATATCGATTTTAAAGTCGATGAAGTGGCATCCGGCCTGTTTCACCCTTGGGCGATTGAATTCCTGCCGGACAACAGCCTGCTGATTACCGAGCGCCTGGGCCGCATGCGAATCGTCACACGGCAGGGCGCGCAGGAAAAAGGCGCGCAGGAAAAAGGGCTATCGGAACCCATTGCCAATGTGCCTCCAGTGGACTCCCGCGATCAGGGCGGCCTGCTCGATGTAATTCTCGATCCGGATTTTGCCGATAACCGGCTGATCTACTTCAGTTACGCCGAGCCGCGCGGCAATGGGGAAACCGGCACCACCGTGGCCCGCGCCCGCCTGTCGGAGGACCGCGCGGCGCTGGAGGAGGTGGAAATTATCTTCCGCCAGATGCCCGCCTGGCGGTCGACCAAGCATTACGGCTCGCGGCTGGTATGGAACGGCGGCGGAGCGTTGTTTGTCACCCTGGGGGAGCGCTCGCATCCGCAACCGCGCCAGCTGGCACAGGATCTGAGCACCCACCTGGGCAAGGTGGTGCGCATTCTGCCGGACGGCTCGGTGCCGCCGGACAATCCCTTTGTGGGAGAAGAATCCGTCGCTGGTGAAGAGGAAGTGCTGTCCGACATCTGGTCCTACGGCCACCGCAATATCCAGGGAGCGGCAATTCACCCGCAAACCGGGGAATTGTGGACCATCGAACACGGCCCGCGCGGAGGGGACGAAGTCAACATTCCCAAGGCGGGGGAAAATTATGGCTGGCCAGTGATTACTTACGGCGAGGACTACTCGGGCGCACCCATCGGCGACGGCATCACCCAGCAGCAAGGCATGGAACAACCCATTTACTACTGGGACCCGGTAATTGCCCCGGCGGGCGCGCTGTTTTACCAGGGCGACCTCTTCGGGGAGTGGCAGGGGGACCTGCTGATATCCTCCCTGAAGCCGGGTGGCCTGGTGCGCCTGGAGCTGGACGGCCGGCTGGTGACCGGCGAGGAGCGGCTGTTAACCGACCTGGGGCGGGTGCGCGATATCGCCACCGGGCCTGACGGCGCGCTGTGGGTAATTACCGACGAGCGCAACGGCAAACTACTGAGAATTACGCCGGAATAAAAGCGTGAAGAGTAAAAGCGTGAACAAAGCCTGAGGAGCATCCATGACACACCTGGACTACCGCGACAAAGACACCGAAACCGGCTTGTTGCTGTCCCTTGGCAGCATCAATGCCGATTTCCAGGTTCGAGTGGGGCGCCGCCCGAAAATCAGCGAAACCCTGCTCGGTGACCACTTCGCCCGCCTGAGCGGCGGCAAGGCCGCCAACGTCAGCTACCTGGCGCGCAAGCTGGGACTGCGGACGGTACTGCTGGGCCATGTGGGCGACGACGACCTGGCCGAACAGGCGCTGCGGCCCCTGCGCAGGATGGGGGTGGATTTAAGCGGGGTGCGAAAAGTGACCGGCGCCGGCACCGGGGTGGCGATGATCACCGTGCCGCCGGACGGCAAAAAGGGCATAGTGCTGGCCGCCAATGCCAATCACCTCTGGCAGCGGGACGACATCGATGAAGTGGTGAGGATTATTGAAGACGCGCCGTCGGGCGCGGTGCTGGTGCTGGACTGCGAAGTGCCACAGGATCTACTGGAAGAGGCGGCAACCACCGCCCTGGGCTGTGGGGTAAAAATTATTCTCGACCCCTCGCCGGCGGAAAACGCCAGCGCCGCGCTGATTGCCACCGCGGATATCATCACACCCAACGCCGGCGAGGCTGGTGCGCTGACCGGTGTGGCGTGCCACGATATCGAATCGGCTGCGCAGGCGGGCCGGGTACTGGAAGAGCAGGGCGCGCGCGCCGCCTGCATCCGGCTGGAGGATGGTGGCTGCGTGCTGGTGGAAAGGGAGCGCACCACGGTAATCCAACCGGTGCCCCTGCAGGTGGTTGACACCACCGGCGCGGGCGACGCTTTTACCGGCGCTCTGGCGGTGGCGATAGCCGAAAACCGGCCCCTGCCCGACGCGGTGCGTTTTGCCACCGCCGCGTCGCACCTCGCCATTACCCGCTACGGTTCCCAGGAAGCGCTGCCGGACCGGGCCCGGATTGACCAAATGTATGCCCAACTGAGCAGTAATGACTTATCCCATTAACCATAGCCGCATTAACCACGCCGGAGAAAACGGCTGGACGCTGTGCTTCAATGATTACCGGCGGGAGGATGAAACCTGGCGCGAGGCCATACTCGCGCTGGGTAATGGCGTAATGACCACCCGCGCCGCCAGCATCGACGCCAAAATCAGTCGCTACCACTACCCCGGCACCTACCGGGCGGGTTGTTACGAGGATCTGGTCAGTAACGTCGAGGGGGAGCGGGACGAAACGGAGTCGCTGCCAAACCTGCCGAACTGGCTGTCGTTCACCTTCCGCATTGACGATAGCCCCTGGTTTAACCTGGACGACATCAAGCTGGAGAGCTACCGGCACGGCTTGAACCTGCACGAGGGGGTGGCCTGGCGCGAGTTGGTATTTTCCGATGCCGAAGGCCGCCAAACCCACCTGCGCGAGTGCCGCTTTGTCAGCATGGCGGACCCGCACGTATCGGGCCTGCGGGTGGAGATCACGCCGGAAAACTGGTCCGGCCGGATGGAGCTGAAGTCCGGCATCGACGGCGATGTAGTCAACACCAACGTGGAGCGTTACCGGGATTTTGAATCGCGGCATATCCAGGTGACCGGTTGCAGGCGAAGCGGCGCCCGCGAAATAAGCCTGACGTCGCGCCTGCGCCGGCAGGAAACCGAAGTGGCCCAGGCGGTGCGGACCGCCGTCAGCCACTGCGGCGACGCGCACTACGATACCCATCGCGATGCCAATGCCATTGCGGAACTGATCAAATGCGACGCGCGCGCCGGCCAAACCATGGTCGCGGAAAAAATTGCCACCCTGTTTACCGCCGATGACGACGTGCCATCCACTCCCCTGGAAGCGGCCCACGCGCTGCTCGCCCTGTGCCCTTTATATAACGTGCTGGAAGCCTCCCACACCCGGGCCTGGAAAAATATCTGGCGCTTGCTGGCGCTGGATGCCGGGAATTGCAACATCGCGCTGTCGTTGCGCTTTCATGCATTCCATATATTGCAGACGGTATCGCCCCATTCGGCGTCGCTGGATGTCGGTGTGCCGGCGAGGGGCTGGCACGGTGAGGTTTACCGGGGCCATATATTCTGGGACGAGCTGTTTGTCTTTCCCTTTCTGAATTTCCGCTTTCCCGACCTGGCCAGGTCGTTGTTGCTATACCGGTACCGGCGACTGGACCAGGCGCGGGAAGAGGCGCGAAAAGCGGGTTATCGGGGCGCCATGTACCCGTGGCGCAGCGCCCGGACCGGCCGCGAGGTAACGCCGAAACACCAGAAAAACCTGCTGTCCGGCCACTGGATGCGGGACCCGACCCGTTTGCAAAGGCATATCGGCTCCGCTGTAGCGTTTAATGTCTGGCAGTACTATCTCGCCACCGGCGACGCGGCATTCCTGGCGGAATACGGCGCGGAGATGATGCTGGAAATCGCCCGTTTCTGGGCCAGTATCGCGCAGTACAATCCGCGCATCGGCCGTTTCGAAATCAAGGGAGTCGTCGGGCCGGACGAGTACCATAACGCCTACCCCGGACGGGAAGAGCCGGGGCTGGATAACAACGTCTACACCAATATCATGGCGGTGTGGACCCTTTGCCGGGCGCGCGAGGCGCTGGGGCGTATCACCCCGGCGCAGCGCGAGAAACTGTGCTGCCGGCTGAACCTGGGCGAGGCGGAACTGGAGCGCTGGGACAACATCAGCCGCAAGATGCGCCTGGTGTTCCACCACGACAACATCATCAGCCAGTTCGAAGGCTTTGAAAACCTGCGCAAACTGGACGCCGGTATCCTGCCATCCGCCTATGCCGACACCCGCATCGACTGGGCCCTGGAGGCTATCGGCGAGAGTGCCGATAACTTCCAGGTGATCAAGCAGGCGGATGCGCTGACCGTTTTTTACCTGTTGCCGGAACCGGAAGTGGCCGGCCTGTTCAATCGCCTGGGTTATGCCTACAACCGGGAAGTGTTGCGCCGCACCGCCGAATATTACCTGGAGCGCACAACCCATCGGTCCAGTTTGTCGCAGGTGATATACGCCGGCGTGCTGGCGGAAATTGAACCGGAAAGTTCATGGAAGCTGTTCGAAAACGGTTTGCTCAGGGACCTCAAACCCTTGCGCGGCGAGAGCACCGCCGAAGGAATCCACCTGGGCGCCATCGGCGGCACGCTGGATGTGCTGCAACGACGGTACCTGGGTATCGTCGCCACGACTCAAGGCCTGCTGGTGCGGCCGGCAATTCCACCCCAACTGGGTCGGGTGCGGTTTCGCATTATTTACCAGCGCCTGTCGCTGCTGGTAGATGCCAACGAGGAAGGGGTGAGAATACATTCGGAAGCGAGCAACCCGAGGCGGTTCGAGATTCGCCACGAAAACGGAAAAGTTCTGCTGTCACCCGGGCGGAATGTATTAATACAAAACCGCGTTTGTGCGCCCGGGGAAAGGCGCCAGCCGGAAGCGGTTGAGTAAAATCTTCAAGCGGTTGTCACGGTTACACGCTTGCTGAAATCGGTCTCCGCCGGGCGGCACTCCTTCAGGGCTGTGATCCGCAGCGGCAGACCCGTGTGTCTGCCCGGGTTTTTGGATTTCGTTTTGCATCGTTTTCCGGTTAATGCCATCAAGCGGGAGAATGGAATGAACTCCGTCTGGAATATCGCCCGAACCAACATCAGTTATCCGTCGTTAAGCGGCGAGCGCGAGGCCGACACCGTCATTATCGGCGGCGGAATTACCGGCTTGCATACCGCCTACAAATTACTGCAAGCGGGGCAGCGGGTTGTGGTGCTGGAAGCCTTTCGTATCGGCGACGGCAGCACCGGCCGGTCAACCGGCAATCTCTATGGCACTGTTTCATCCGGGCTGCGAACGCTGCGCAAACAATACGATGCGGATACGGTAAGAAGTGTTGTCCAACGTCGAATGCAGGCGGTGGATTTTATTGAAGAAACCGTAAAACAGCATGCGATTGATTGCGGGTTTCAACGGCTGCCAATGTACCTGTGCATGCGCGGAGCGGGGCAAAAATCAACGCAGTCTCTGGAAGATGAACTGCGGGCGTCGGAAGAAGCCGGACTGGTGTGTGGAAAGGATTCCATGTTGCCCTTTCCGGTTCATCGCGCCATTCGGCTGGAGAACCAGGCGCAGTTCAATCCGTTAAGTTACGTGCAGGGGCTTGCGCAGGTTATTGCAGACAAGGGCGGACAGGTTTTTGAACAGAGCCGGGTAACGCGAATTGATGCAACAAAAAAAACCGTTTTTACTTCCTTCGGCCAGGTTCAGGCGCGGGATATTGTGTACGCCACCCACACACCAAAAGGTATCAACCTGCTGCAGGCGGAAATGCAACCGTACCAGGAATACGGCGTTGCTGTTCGCCTGGCGCAACCGGATTTTGCCGATGGACTTTACTGGGTGCTCGATGACCGTAAATCCATTCGCGGTTACCGCCACGGCGATCGGCAATACCTGCTGGTGATCGGTGGAAAACACAAAACCGGCCACGGTGAACATGACTATTACCAGATGCTGAAAGAGTACGCCCGGGCGCACTTCGGTGTAGCGGAAGTCGATTACCAGTGGTCGGCGCAACAGTACGTGCCGGCGGACCAATTACCTTATATCGGCCACAGCGCCCACCGTCACCTTCACGTGGGGACCGGCTTTGCCGCCGACGGATTGGTATGGGGCACGGTAGCCGCCGACGTTACAAGCCGGCAGATCCTGCACGAAAGCAAAGGCGACCGTATTTTCAGTCCCTGGCGGTTTACGCCGTTGAAATCCGGTAAAAACTGGTTGCAGGAGAACAAAACCGTCGCCACCCATTGGTTGAAAGGCCGCTTCGCGTCAAAGCAGAAAACCCGTTTTGAACAGATTGCGCCCGGCGAGGGTAAGGTATTTGATTTTAATGGCGACAAAGTGGCTGCCTACCGATCGATGAGCGGTGATCTGACGGTACTGTCGGCACTATGCCCCCACATGAAGTGCCCGGTTCACTGGAACAGCGCCGACAAAACCTGGGATTGCCCGTGCCATGGAAGTCGTTTTGCCACCGACGGCAAGTTGCTCGAAGGGCCGGCCTACGATGGCCTGAAACCCCGCCAGATGGACACGCGGGAAGTTGAAAGCTCTGGTACGTAATCTGCTTTTGTAAAGGGTAACAGTTTGTAGGCGGAAAAA
The DNA here is from genome assembly GCA_964451365.1 of uncultured Cellvibrionaceae bacterium. Classification (GTDB taxonomy): domain Bacteria; phylum Pseudomonadota; class Gammaproteobacteria; order Pseudomonadales; family Cellvibrionaceae; genus CAYVIB01. The sequence goes on along the minus strand of CAYVIB010000062.1, from coordinate 2,561 downwards.
ATTTTTCCGGTTTTTCAATTGGAGGAAACAAGCTATGCAAAGTCAAAGTCGCGAAAATGATATCAAACAGCTGAACAACTTTTTGCGAAACGAAAAGGCGGCTGTTGAAACTTACCAGCAGTGCGTTGAGAAAATGGATGATGCGGAAATCGCGGCGGAACTGGTGTCCTTACAAAAATCGCATCAACAACGTGCCAGCCTGTTGAGCAGTAAGGTGAAGGAATTGGGTGGAACACCTGATTCCGCATCCGGTACCTGGGGAAGCTTTGCCAAACTGGTTGAAGGCAGCGCAAAGGCATTCGGCAAAAAAACCGCCCTTTCGGCGCTGGAAGAAGGTGAAGACCGCGGGCGGGACAGCTACGAAAGCAAAACCCGGGATCTCTCCCCGGAATGCCGGTCCTTTATCAACACCTCCATCCTTCCGGAGCAGCATCGCAGTCACGATGAATTAAACCGGATTATCAAAACAGTCCATTAGTTCCTCGTGTTTGGTTGCCCTGTAAAGACGCTAAACAGAACAACCGCATACAATGTTGTATGCGGTTGGCGTGATTGATGCAGAATAACAGGCTTGAATGATTGCACGAGTAAGTGAATAAACATTTTTAAACCCGCCATAAAGGCTTCGACTCAATCCCCCGGGAATTCCGCCCCTGGTTTTCCCATCCCCCTATGAGGATACTCAAATGACCCGAATCTTTAGAAAAAGAACGCGCAGAAACTATGGTCAACACGACCAGCGAAAGCACCGGCGTCCGGAACTTGTTAAACCCGAACAGCCCGGCTATCCCGCTTACGAAAGCCACGACCACGAGGACCAGGTGGATGAAGCCTCAATGGAGTCCTTCCCCGCCAGCGATGTTCCCTCCTGGAATCCCGGCACCGCGACAGCCGCCGAACCGGATACAGATACCTTTTCCAATGGCAGAAAGCGATACGTTTTTAAAAATAAAAGCCATCGACCTATTTTGAAACGACGCCCGGAAACCTATTCGTAAACCTGCTCTGGCGGTAGAAAAATATCGCCAGAGCGACGTCCCCTTTTACAGTGTGGTGCTACAGTGTGGTGCGCAACTTTCTACACGCGCTGATGTCTCTGGGCATAAGTGAAACCGTGTACGATATCGACGGTGCTGGCATACTGTTTTTTAGGAAAGTGTTCCAGAAGCTGCAATACCTCAAACGGGGCGCGTCGGTCCCGGGCATAATTTATCAGGTCCTCCTTCCCACACGGAAAATCGATATCACCGATATACAATTCCATTTTGGATGCGGATACTTCCTCGCCTGCGAGGCGGTTGTTCTGCTGATTGGCCATTGCGTTCCTCCCGTTGGATGATTGATAACCTGAATGCTGTTTTTGGATTATGTTGTTCGGAAAACCTTACAAACAAGGGTTGCCAGGAGCGTGCCAGCAGGGTTTTGTAACGTTGAAATTTTTTACAGGCTATTCCCCAGAGTTACAAATACGCCGCTGTTGTTGCTTAAGAAATAATCGATGGTTGCAAACTTTTTATGTGTTTCTTTAAATGCCGCGCAAAATATTTTTTGCTTTTGTGAGTTTTATCCCAGCGCTGCCTGCCGCCCTGGTTTTTGGTATGCAATCTGCAAACCCGGATTATGTGAAATCGGAGTCAACAGGTCGGGAGAAAACGCCTGTAAAGGGAGAAGTTAAAGCAGTAGAAAGTGAGAGAGAAGTTATGAGCATGCAAGTACACGATCATCAAATAGACATTGAACAGCTAAACTCTTTTTTGCAGGAAGAAAAAGCAGCTGTGGAAACCTACCAGAAGTACATCAGTTCGGTCGAGGCCGCCGTGATAGCCTCGGGGTTGGGCCACCTGCAGCAGTCACACCAGAAGCGGGTGATGCTGCTGGCGGAAAAAGTTCGCGAACTGGGTGGTACGCCGGATATTCATTCCGGCACCTGGGGAGGTTTTGCCAAGATGTTTGAAAACGGCGCAAAGTTGTTTGGCAAAAGGTTTGCGCTCTACGCGCTGGAGGAAGGCGAAGATCGTGGAATGCACAACTACGAGCGCAAAGCAGGCAAACTGTCGCCGGAAAGCCAGTTATTTATCAACAGCATGATTCTGCCCGAGCAAAAACGCAGTCACGATGAACTTAACAGGATCAGGGAAATGGTTCATTGAATAGAACGGGGTCCAAGGCCCTCGCAGTCCCACTAGTTTGATCCCCACTTAAATCTCAACGGCCATTTCGTAGGGCGGGGCTCGCCCCGAATGGCACTCCTTAAGCTTTTTTTGCTTAAACAGATCATGGTAGGTCGGTCCGGCGGGGGTTCTCCAGAACACGCCATAACGTAAACCCGCCCTTCGGGGCTCTACGGCAGCGTCAATATTGCCGAAGGTTTCCGGAGAGCCACCGCCGAATCGGCCTGCCATGGTTATGTTCCGCGAGACCGGCATAAAATAAGTAGCCCGCCTTAAGTCCGTTGCCTGCGACAATCGCAACCTGCCAATCGTTCTCCTAGGGGCGGGGCTAACCAGAATGGCACTTCCTTAAGAGAAGATTCTTTTATATGACCATGCCAACGAATCCGG
>CAYVIB010000061.1:0-11229 GCA_964451365.1 uncultured Cellvibrionaceae bacterium | reverse complement strand
TAACGCCTCGTATTTGTTGCATTTGGGTTGGTGCTGCTTTTTAAGCGCCGACCCAAATGTCGGCAAAATGCGATTGTTATGGCTGCGATCTTTTTTTGGTGCTATTACTGCGTTGCGTAGCGCCAGCGAAGCCGCTGCCAGATTAACCAGATTAAGATGACCGCAAGAATAAACGACTTGCGGACGTTTTTCTATTTCTTAGTGGCACACCACGCAGAATGGCGTGGTATTGCCGAAAATGCTTTATTTACGAATGGCACCAGGAACGAAGCTGCATGCCGAAAATTTACTGCATTATTCTTAAACACTTCTGGCACTTTCTTTCAGAAAAACCGGAACCCACTACCAATTTGCAGAGCACCATAACATTTGATTCAGCGACATCAGGTCGATATTTCCTAGCCGCCTATTTATTTTATAAAATCCTCGAAAACTACCCTTAAGCCCTTGTAATGTCAATAATTTATTGCTTCTAAACATTCCGTCTTTCCGAGGTAAAAGCGACATCATGTCGCATATTTCATTAGCAAATTGCATTTAACTATTTGATTAATAAGTGATTATTTAAAGATCTCCAAATAACCGACACCATGTCGCAATTTGCGGTTGTCAGGCAGGTTTGTCGAATTTATACTGTTCATATAACCAGTAGAGGAGAATTTTCATGGAAGATATCCCGCGTCCGTTACCTGATAAACCTGTGCGTTTTATGGATCGCCTGCGCCAATTTATTCGGGCCAAACAACTGGCCTATAAAACGGAAAAAACTTATTGCGGCTGGATACTGGATTACATTCGCTTTCATAAGAGGGTGCATCCAGCCAGACTCAGTGGCGCGGATGTCGACGCTTATCTCAGCTTTCTGGCGGTGTCGCGCAACGTTTCTGTTAACACTCAGAAGACCGCGCTCAATGCCATTGTGTTTTTGTATAAACAGTTTTTGGGGATTGATTTGGGGGAGTTGAATTTTGCTCCCAGTTCGCGGGCAAGAACATTGCCTATTGTATTCAGCCATCAGGAAGCCGTGCAGGCTATTGATGAGCTTTCCGGAAGATACCGGATTATGGCTCTGTTGATGTATGGCTCCGGCTTACGGGTTATGGAAACGGTCCGGCTAAGGGTTCAGGATGTGGATTTTGCCAATAACTATATTGTTGTGCGTGAGTCCAAAGGGTTGAAATGGCGGCGAACGCTTTTGCCAACGACGTTGGTGAAGCCATTGCAAAAGCAGATAGGATTTGTGTTGGCTTTGCACGAGAGGGATATCGCCGATGGTTATGGGGAAGTCTATTTGCCCAATGCCCTGGCAAAAAAATATCCTCGTGCAGCTTCGAGTCCGGAGTGGCAATACCTGTTTCCCGCAGATAATCTGGCCGTTGACCCCCGATCAGATGTTGTACGTCGCCATCATATAGGCGAGAGACAGGCACAACGAATTGTTAGACAGGCAATTACCAAGTGCGGAATTTACAAGAAAGCGGGTTGCCATACATTCCGTCATAGTTTTGCCACGCGGCTTTTAGAGGCGGGCACTGATATACGCAATATTCAGGAGGTAATGGGGCACAGCGATTTATCGACCACACAGATATATACCCATGTGGTTGGTGCTCATAAACGGAACATGCGTAGCCCGGTCGATAGTTGTTCTTAATACTGCCAGCGTTGTATCGCTACTGCTCGGGCTCCCTGCCTGCGCTCGTATTCGACCGGCGCAGCATTTGGGGGCATGGGAAAATCAGCCCCCTTGACCAAATAAACAAACCCCGCCGCAGTTATTTACCGCCTGGCGGGGCAAAGGAAGAGACAAAGGAAAGATTCACTGCATAAGCAACGCTTACATCCTGTAGCGCAGGCCTATTTCAAAACCCCGGCCCGGTTCCGGCGCATAATCCTTTATAAAGGAGGTGTGATTGCGAATCTCCTCATCCAGCAGGTTGTTGCCTTTAACAAACAGGGAGAAGGTATTTTCTCCCGTCACCCCGGCGGGTATTGTGTAATCCATATATAAATTCAATAGCGTATAACCGTCGGTGGGGGATTCGTGTTCCGCGGTGTCGTCCTGCTCGGCAACATCGGTAGCGCGCAGTTTTGCAGTCCAGTTTTCATTCAGCCACGCCAGCTGCATGCCGGCGCGCACGGGTGGAATTCTCGGAATATTTTTATTGCTTCCGTCATCGAACCGGGCCCTGACAAAATCGGTAAAAAAGGTCAGGTCCAGATGGCCGCTTGTGTTGGCGAATACTGGGACGGTCAGTTCCGCTTCCGCGCCGGAGAAGGTTGCATCTCTCTGTGAATAAATGGCGATTTCGGTTTCTTCGAATTCCTCGCCGGTGTTTGCCAGAAAGATATAGTCATTTATCTGGTTGTGGTAAACGTTAATTTCCATTCGGGTGTCGCCGGCGTATTTTCGCAATCCTATTTCCAGGTTGGTGGATTGTTCGTTATCAAGGAGTGGCTCGCCAATTTCATAAAGGCCGGTGGCGAAATGCTGTACCCAGCTTTCCGGATCGGTGGCGGGTTGGCAGGTGTCCAGACTGGCGTTTGAAAATAACTCTTCAACCGTGGGCGCGCGTTCCGAACGGTTCAGCGCGAGCATAATGTTGGTGTCGTCGCGAAAATTCCACAGGCTGGAAGCGCTGGCGGCCCAGGTGTTGGAGCGGGTTTCGCAGTTTGCCGGCTCGGTGGTTTGACGTTCGGCGCGTAAACCGAATTCGTGTACCCAATCGCCCAGGGTCAGGCTTTCCACGGCGAACAGGGCGGCGGATTGAATATCGGCTTCCGGAATAAAAGCCTCCTCGCCGCGGGCGCTGAAGGTGCGGTCTATTATCTGGGTACCGATCACGCCGCGCCAGCCGTTGACCGTTGCGTGTTTTAGTGTGGCTCGTCCTTCCATTCCTTTATTGCTGAACGTTGTTCCCACTTCGCTTTCCGCGTCGCTATCTTCATATACGATGTTTTCTATCTCCTTGTGTTGGTAATCGGTGTAGCTCAGGCGCAGGTCGAAGCGCTCCCAAAAGCCGCCGAGGTCGAGGCCGCCCTTCAGGTCGTAGCGGGTTTGTTCCATTTCCAGGCGGATATCTTCGGATTCGATATGGGCCTCTTCTTCGTGTTCCTCGCCTTCTTCCTCGCCGTGTTTTTCTTCGTGGTGATGTACGTGGACACCGGGCGGCAAGCCGTAATCATTTTCCAGTTGGTTAACTGAAAAGCCCAGGAATGCGCCATCCCCAATCCATGAGCCGCCGAGAGTAACACTGGAACTTTGCTGATCCGAATTGGGAATAAAGCCGTAGGCATTCACCGGCTCTTCGTGTTCCTCGTGCTCTTCCTCTTCTTCCTCGTCATGCTCTTCATGGCTTTCCCGCATCGCAACGCCGGGAATGGACATATCGCTGGTATCGCGCCAACTGCCATCGATATGCCAGGCGAAGGAGCCGCCGGCGCCGTCCACCACCGCCACGGCGGTATCGCCGTGATTAACGGTGTTGTGGCGTAGCTCGATGCCAGCGCGGATCTGCTCCGGCAGTGTTTCCGGAATCCGGTTGTCGATAACATTCACCACGCCGCCGATGGCGCCATTGCCGTAAAGCAGTGTGGCGGGGCCGCGAATGACTTCCACTTGCGTGGCAATCAACGGTTCCACGGCATTGGCGTGGTCAGGGCTTACGGCGGAGGCGTCCATCGCACCGGTGCCATCCTGCAACACCCGCACGCGGTTACTGCTTTGGCCGCGAATTACCGGTTTGCCGACGCCGGTACCGAAAGAAGAAGAGGTGACACCCATTTGCTGATTCAGGGTTTCGCCCAGGGTGGAGGAGGCGTTTTCCCGCAACGCCCGGCCGGAAAGGACGTTTACCGGCAGGGCGGTATCGTGTTCACCCGTGGCCAGGGGAACGCTGGTGACAATGACCTCCTCTTCGGCGTGAACGCCGGGGCGGCCGGTTTGTGCTTCGGCAGTGGCCGAAAACCACGCAATAGATGATGTAGCAATATATAGAAGGTGCCTGGACCCCATGTTTGTTCTCCATACTCAATCTTCGAACACCGAATGCATGGCAGGACAGGCAATGGCCTGCACGTACACCGGTTGTTTTTGTGTTTGTTTGATGTTTGGGTTTGGAGTTAAACGGGAGGGGCGCGAGGGCTGTGGCTGGAGTAATGAAAAAGAACGGGTGTTTCGATAACCCGAACCGCCTCGACCGCTGCCTGAATATATGGCAGCGAAAACGGGTGCGGTCCGTCGACCAGCCCGGTGGCGTTTTGTGAGAGCAGGCAGAATTCGCAAGTCTGCGGATGGTTGTCATCGGCAAGCGCGTGGTTATGACTCAGGCTGGCGGCCTGGAACAACACCAGCGCCGCGCATAACACCCAAAGGTGGACCCGGTATCGCGGAAGCGTTGTCAACCGTCGAATTGCCAGCATATCGGTGAGGATAAAAAATAAAGATGTTATGTTATAACAAAATTAAAACGTTCCGCCACAACAAGCTTTTGTAGGGTTGGCGCCGCGCCGGCGATTGGAGTACTGTGTCAACCGCCCGGAGGGGAATCATTCAACGCGGAGCCTGTCAGAACAGGCACGGACAAAAACCGACAAACTGAACCAGACGAGGTTGAAAAACCATAAGCATGAAGAGACTCAAGCCAACCATTTTCCTGCTCTTGATTACTGTGGTCGCTTTTCCAACCGCGCTGTTGGCGCAAGAGGTGGCCATTCCCTTTACCCAGAAAACGCTCGAAAACGGTTTACGGGTAATCGTGCACGAGGATCACAAGGCGCCCATCGTGTCGGTGAATGTCTGGTATCACGTTGGTTCGAAAAATGAGAAGGAAGGCAAGACCGGGTTTGCCCATTTGTTCGAGCACCTGATGTTTTACGGGTCGGAAAATTTTGAAGGAGTCTGGTTCGAGCCCATGGACCGGGTGGGCGCCACGAATATCAACGGCACCACCAATACCGATCGCACCAACTATTACCAGGATGTACCGAAAACCGCGCTCGATATGACCCTTTTCCTGGAATCGGACCGGATGGGTCACCTCTTGGGTTCCATCGATCAGGAACGCCTGGATACCCAGCGCGGTGTGGTGCAAAACGAAAAGCGCGAGGGCGAAAACCAGCCCTATGGCACTGTGTGGGAGCGTATCGCGCATGGCCTGTTCCCGGTCGGGCACCCGTATTCCTGGACCACCATCGGCTCAATGGAAGATTTAAATGCCGCGAGCCTTGCGGATGTTAAAGAATGGTTTAACAGTTATTACGGTCCCAACAACTCGGTGATCGTTATTGCCGGCGATGTTGAAACCGAGGAAGCCTTCGCCAAGGTGGAAAAATATTTCGGTGATATTCCGCCGGTACCCCCCATGGCCAAACCCGGTGTCTGGCTGCCGGAGCTGGAAGGCGAGCGGCGGGAAATTATGCAAGACCGGGTGCCGCAGGCCCGCATATACAAAGTCTGGATTGCGCCGGAATGGGTGGATGAGGAGCTCGTGGCTCTCGACCTGGCAACATCGGTACTTGGAGCGGGCAAAAACTCCCGCCTTTACCAGCGCCTGGTGTACGAGGATCAAATCGCCACGGATGTCAGCGCCTACATCTGGCCCGGCGAAATCGCCAGCCGCCTGGTGTTGCAGGCAACCGCGCAGCACGGTGTGGACCTGGCCAAGGTGGAAAGAGTGATGGACGAGGAGCTGCAACGGTTCCTGGAAAAAGGCCCCGACAAAACGGAGCTGGAGCGGGTGAAGACGCAGGACAAGGCGGCATTTATTCGCGGCATTGAACAGGTGGGTGGCAAGTCGGATGTGCTGGCGGAAAACGCGATTTACGCGGGCGACCCCGGCTTTTATGAGGTGACGCGCAACCGCAAGGCGGCCGCAACGCGCAAACAGGTACAGGAGGTTTCCAACCGCTGGTTCGGCAAAGGCAACTACGTGCTGGAAGTGCACCCGTACCCGGAGCTTTCCGCCGCCGCCGAGGGCGTGGATCGTTCCGGTATTCCCATGCCAACAAGTTTTCCGGAGGTGGAGTTCGATAATTTCAAACGCGACACCCTGTCCAATGGAATGGAAATCATCGTTGCGGAACGGCATGCAGTGCCGACGATTAGCTTCCAGTTATTGCTCAATGCCGGCTATGCCTCGGATCAATTCGCTGTCCCCGGCACCGCCAGCATGGCCATGGCGATGCTGGACGAAGGAACCAAAAAGCGTTCGTCGAATGATATCAGTGAGGAGATGGCCCTGCTGGGTACGAATATGGGCGCGGGTTCCAATCTCGACTCGTCGTTTGTATCGATGAACACCCTGACGGATAACGTCGATAAATCCCTGGAAATTTATTCCGATGTGATTCTCAACCCGGCTTTTCCGCAAAACGAACTGGATCGCCTGAAGAAAATGCGGCGCGCCCAGATCCAGCGCGAAAAAGTTACTCCCATTCCAATGGCCCTGCGTGTACTGCCGGAGCTGCTGTACGGAGAAAATCACGCATACTCAACACCGTTGACCGGATCGGGCACCCAGGAGTCGCTGGAAAAAATCGATCGTGAATTATTACAGGACTATCACACCACCTGGTTCAAACCCAACAACGCCACCATAATTGTTGTTGGCGATACCACCCTGGAACAGGTTAAACCCAAACTCGAAAAATATTTCGGCAACTGGAAGCAGGGTGATACACCGGAGAAGAATATTTCCGAAGTCGCGCATGCGGATAAAGAAACGATTTACCTGATCAACCGCCCGCAATCCCAGCAGTCATTGTTAATTGCCGGTCACCTGATTCCGCCGATGAGCAATCCCGAGGAAATGGCCATCCAGGGCATGAACCGAATTCTCGGCGGCGACTTCAGCGCGCGCGTGAATATGAATTTGCGCGAGGACAAACACTGGGCCTACGGCGCCTACAGTTTTATAGTTGATGCGAAAGCGCAGCGGTTGTTTGGAACCTACGCGCAAGTGCAAACCGACAAAACCGCCGAATCGATGCGGGAATTGCGCGAGGAGATGACCCAGCTTAAAACCACCAAACCGCCTACGGAAAAAGAACTGGACACTGTGCACGATTCGCTGGTGTTATCCCTTCCGGGTCGTTGGGAAACCGCCGGCGCCGTTCAAGCCGCCATTACCGATATTGAACAGTACGGCCTGCCGGACGATTATTGGGATAATTATGCGGACGAGGTGAATTCCCTGACGCTTCAGGACCTGCGAAATGCCGCGGATAATGTGCTGCGGCCGGAAAAACTTACCTGGGTTGTGGTGGGGGACCGCCGGTTGATTGAACCGGAAATTCGCAAACTGGGCTACGGGGATATTGTAATCCTCGATGAAAATGGAAACCCGGTAAAATGATTTGCCGTAGGGCAGGTAAGCGCAAGTGCCACCCGCCATTTTCCGAACACTATGGCGGGTGGGTGTGCGACTGGCGGTTTTATTTGGAATAATCGTCAATCAACTTCATTTCCTCGTCGGAAAACGTCAATTGCTCCAGCGCCTTGGCGTTTTCCAACAATTGTTCCGGTGAGCTCGCGCCAACCAAAACCGATGCTACCGCCGGCCGGTTCAACAGCCAGGCAATCGCCATTTGCGACAGCGTTTGTCCACGCTGCCTGGCCAACTCCGCCAGCGGCTTAATTTTCTCCGCGTGGGTTTTTACACTTTCCTCATCGAGGTAGGTAAAGTTTTTTGCCGCGCGTGAATTGCCGGGTACTCCGTTTAAATATTTTTCCGTCAGCAGGCCCTGGGCCAGCGGTGAAAAAGTAATGCAACCGAGTCCGTTTTCCTGCAATGCATCCAGCAAACCATCCTCAACCCAGCGGTCGAGAATATTGTATTTCGCCTGGTGGATAATAAACGGCACTTTCAACTCGCGCAGTATCGTTGCCGCCTCGGCGGTGCGGTCGTGCTGGTAGTTGGAAATGCCCACATAAAGCGCCTTGCCCTGGCGAACGATGTCGGCCAACGCAATCATTGTTTCCTCCAGCGGCGTTTCCAGGTCGGGGCAGTGGTGGTAAAACAAGTCCACGTACTCGAGGCCCATTCTTTTCAGGCTCTGGTCGAGACTGGCGATTAAATATTTGCGCGAACCTTTGTTGCCGTAGGGGCCGGGCCACATGTCGTAACCCGCCTTGGAGGCGATAAACAATTCGTCGCGATAGCGGGCAAAATCCTTTTTAAAAAGTATGCCGAAATTTTCCTCGGCGGAACCGTAGGGAGGACCGTAGTTATTCGCCAGGTCGAAATGGGTAATGCCGATATCGAATGCCGTGCGCAGCATATTGCGCGCGTTCTGGATATTATCCACGAAACCAAAGTTATGCCACAAACCAAAGGAGAGGGCGGGTAACAGCACGCCGCTATTACCGCAGCGGTTGAATGTCATGGTGTCGTAGCGGGTTGCCGAGGCGGCGTATTCGGTGGTTGAGGTTTTATCGTTGGTTTTCATAATTCTCTGCTTGGATCATGCTGGTTTTAAAATAACCTTGCCATTTTGTTGCGCTGGCGGGAGTATATCAACACCGTGGACAAGGGCAGGTAATTATCCGGCGAACTCATAATCCGTTTGTGCCATGCCGGGCTTGACCCGGCTCCGGAGAACAGGGCGCTTTACCGCACCGGGCATTCCGACAGAAGTTTCCCCAGGACAAAGAGAAAAGTATGGCGCTGAATATAAAACAGGCAACAAACGCGGATCGTGAACAAGCCGCAAAACTGATCTACGGCGTATTACGGGAATACGGTCTGCAACCCGACCCGGGCGGCACCGACCTGGACCTGCGGGATATCGAATTCCATTACACCAATAATGGCGGCTATTTTGGCATTTTATATTCGGATGAACCGGAGGAAAAAATAGTGGCCACAGTGGGCATTCGCCGCCTGGATAGCGAAACCTGCGAGCTGCGTAAAATGTACATGCTGCCGCATCTGCGCGGGCGTGGCCTGGGAAGACAACTACTGGACCATGCGCTGGCCAAGGCGGGAGAGCTGGGCTATCGGCGGGTAACGCTGGAAACCGCGAGCCCTTTGAAAGAGGCCATCGCACTTTACCAAAAGTACGGTTTCCGGGAGTTTTACCCGAAACACTTGTCTAACCGGTGTGATAAGGCGTTTGAGTTGTACCTGGAGATAGATTGTACCTGAAGATAAATTAAAGCAAAGTTCACGTTTCTGTTGCGGTGACTATGATATGTATGACGGAAAATAACCAACTCCACAGGAGGATGTTATGCGCCAGACAAGAGAAGTCACACCGGAGGATATCAATCAGGAAATCTACAACCTGTTTGACGACTACGTTCACAGCCGCATAGACCGGCGGTCCTTCCTGAGTGGCGTATCAAAATACGCCGCAACCGGCCTGACGGCGACGGCCATTCTCAACTACCTCTCACCCCGCTATGCCGAAGCCACACAGGTGGCGGAAGATGATCCCCGCCTTAAAACCGAAATGATCGAATACAAATCGCCCAAAGGTGCCGGCACCATGCGCGCGCTCCTGGCGATGCCGGCGGATGGCAGGGGCAAGCTGCCCGGCATTTTGGTGGTGCACGAAAACCGCGGCCTGAACCCGCATATTAAGGATGTTACCCGGCGAGCCGCGCTGGCGGGGTACGTTGCTCTCGGGCCCGATGCATTAACCCCCCTCGGCGGCTACCCCGGTACCGATGACGAAGGTCGGGAAATGCAAAGCAAGCGCGACCGAAATGAAATCCTCGAGGATTTTATCGCAGGCTACCAGTACCTGAACGACCATCCGAAAACCACCGACAAGATCGGCGCGGTGGGCTTTTGCTTTGGCGGCTGGGTGTCCAACATGATGGCGGCGCGCGTGCCGGACCTGGATGCGGCGGTGCCGTTTTACGGCGGGCAGGCGCCGGTGGAGGAAGTGCCGAACATCAACGCGCCGCTGTTGCTGCAATTTGCGGAAAATGACGACTGGGTTAACAAAGGCTGGCCGGCATACGAAGCGGCGTTGAAAAAGCACAACAAGTCTTATCAGGCCTACACCTATCCTGGTACGCAGCACGGTTTTCACAACGACACCACGCCACGCTATGATGCGGGAGCGGCGAAACTGGCTTGGGAGAGAACCATCGCGTTTTTTGACCGGCACCTGAAGAAAAGCGTAAACGAGTGATGGTATCGACATGACAAAATTTTCTGTTTCACGACGTCATTTTATTCGCGCAACGGGGCTTGCCGCGCTGGCGGCTTCCGGCTCGCCTGCCTATTCAGCCGGCAGCAAAAAGCTGGGTGTCGCGCTGGTCGGGCTCGGTTATTACAGCCGTGACCTGCTGGCGCCGGCATTGCAGCTTACCCAACACTGCGAGCTGCGTGGTATTGTCACCGGCAGTCCGGAGAAAATTCCCGTTTGGCAAAAGCAGTACGGAATAAAAGACAGCAACGTCTACAACTACGAAAACATGCATACCATAGCGGACAATTCCGATATCGATGTGATTTATATCGTGGTGCCGACTGCGCTCCATCAAAAATATTCCGTAATCGCGGCCAACGCCGGCAAACACGTTTGGTGTGAAAAACCCATGGCCATGACGCCGGAAGAATGCCAGACCATCATCGACACCTGTAACAAAAATAACGTCAAACTTTCCATTGGTTATCGCATGCAGCACGAACCGAATACACAAACGGTTATGCAGTACGCCGGCACCAGGCCGTACGGAAAAATTATCAAGGTCAACGCCTTTGCCGGTTATGGTGGCAGCGGTGGCCCACCCGACTACTGGCGGATGCGCAAGGATATGGGCGGTGGGGCGATGTACGATATGGGTGTGTATTCGGTAAATGCGGTCCGTTACGCCACTGGCGAAGAGCCGATTTCCATCAGCGCCCGGCACGACAAAAGTCATCCGGAAATTTTCAAGGAGGTGGACGAAACCACCTACTTTACCCTGGAATTTCCCGGCGGCGCGATGGCCGAATGCATGGCGAGTGTGGTGATCAATAAAAACTGGCTACAAGTGGATTGCGAAAAAGGCTGGTATAAATTACAGCCCATGTCCAGTTATACCGGAGTAGGGGGAGAAACCAGCGACGGTATTAAATTGAATAAATTTATTGCCAACCAGCAGGCCGCGCAAATGGATACCGATGCCTTGGCGATTATTAACGATGCGCCGGCGCGGGTACCGGGTGAGGAGGGAATGCGTGATATTCGCATCGTGCGTGCCGCATTCGAATCCGTCGAAAAAGCAAAAGC
>CAYVIB010000060.1:0-11355 GCA_964451365.1 uncultured Cellvibrionaceae bacterium | reverse complement strand
TCAAGCAGGCCGGACACCATCTCACTCACATTCATGGCACCGCGACGAATCTCTGACATCACCGATGAAACCGTTCCAATCTGTATATTGCTCGCGCGGGCGCTATCGGTTACTTTGGCCATCCGGTCACTAACCTGACCGGCGAGTTCGCGGTTCAAGTTCACCACCCGGTTTATTTCCTGGGTCGATTTGCTCGTTCGCGCTGCCAGTTGCCGGACTTCGTCCGCCACCACCGCAAACCCCCGGCCGTGTTCCCCCGCCCGCGCCGCCTCGATAGCGGCGTTTAGCGCCAACAGATTGGTTTGGTCCGCGATAGCGCTAATGGTCGCGACTATTGCTTCAATGTTTTCCGATTCGCGATTCAGCTTTTCAATAAACTCGCTTGTTTCGGTAATGTAATTCAGGATCTGGTCGGACATTTCGACCGAAGTGGACAGCAGGTTTTCACCCTGCTCGGCAATCTGGACCGTTTGTTCGGCCGTGGAAAAAGATACTTCTGCCGCCTTCCTGATGGCAAAATGCTGCTCCACCCGCCGGGTGATAACGGAGGCAAAAGTAACAACTTTATAGACTATTCCCGCATCGTCAAACACAGGGTTGTGCGACGCTTCCAGCCAAATGGTTTGTCCGCTCGCGTCCACACACTCGAAGCGACCGGATTGAATATTTCCCTTCTGAATCCGCTCCCAAAAATCCGGCAGCTCCCGGTGAAAGTTTTCGCTGCAAAGAATACGGTAATCTCTACCAACCAATTGTTGCCGTTCATAACCAAGCGCGGACAAAAAATTGTGGTTGGCGTTGGCGATTTCACCGTGCTGGTTGAACTCCACAATCAGCATCGCCTTGTCCAGCGCCTGCTGAAACGCGAATTGGGTACGCAACCGGTTTTGCGATTCGGTGACGTCCGTGGCGAGCATGTAAACCTTTTCCACCCGTGCATGGTCATCCACCACCGGGATGTATGCCGCCTTGAGCCAGATGACACTGCCATCCTTATGCCTGCGGGCAAATACGCCCTTTTGTGGATGCTTTTCCCGCAGTTTCATCCAAAACTGCCGATATTCGCCGGAGGCAGCATAATCCGGATCGCAAAACAGCCTGTGGTGCTTGCCGGTTATCTGGTTCATCTCATAGCCAAAGCATTGCAAAAACAGATCATTGGCGGAAAGGGCATCTCCGGCGGGAGTAAAGGAGACAACTACCAGGTTGCGCTCGATAGCATCAACCAGTTTTGAAAACTTCGCCAATTCCTCGCGTTGGCTCGCAAGCTCAGCCTTCAACTGACGGAAAATCACTTACCACACACTCCATAACCACTAGTGAATGCATAGAGTTTAGTCCAACGCTTCGCAATTCGAGGAGCTATTCGGTGCCAATTCGAAACAAATACGGGCTAATGCGATGTTGGTGGTTACTTTATGCCCACCAAAAATGTGTGGTGCGGTACGGGGATGCGAGTGGCACGTCCTTGTGCCGCATTAACTACTTGCCGCTTTCCGGCTCGTACGGATCAACATAGGGATGGATAGGAGCGATCGTACCGTCCGGATTGTAGGTGATTGGAGTCATTTTGACGGAGCGCAGGTGAGTGACACCTTTGGAAAGGATGCAGTCGTGATAGAACAAGTACCACGTTCCGTCGTATTCACAAATGGAATGGTGGGTGGTCCAGCCAACGACAGGAGTCAATATTTTTCCGGCGTAGGTAAAGGGCCCGTAGGGGCTGTCTCCCATGGCGTAACACAGGAAGTGGGTGTTACCGGTGGAGTAGGAAAAATAATACTTGCCGTTGTACTTGTGCACCCAGGAAGCTTCGAAGAAACGGCGGTCGTGGTCGCCCGCCTTGAGCGGCTCGCCGTTTTCGTCCAGGATTTTAATTTCCCGCGGGGTCTCGGCAAACTGCGTCATGTCCCCGGACATTTTTGCCACAACCGGCCCCAATGCCGGCTCCTCGTCCACCGGTTCCTCATTAGCGGCGTTGTAAACGTTGTTTCGATACTTCTGTAGCTGACCTCCCCAAATGCCGCCGAAGTACATGTAAAACTCGCCATCGTCATCCTCGAATACCGCCGGGTCGATGGAGTAACTGCCTTTGATGGCTTCCGGTTCCGCCTTGAACGGGCCGACGGGAGAATTGCCTATGGCGACACCGATCTGGAATATGCCGTCTTTTTTCTTGGCAGGAAAATAAAAATAATATTTGCCGTTTTTTCGCGCGGCGTCCGGCGCCCACATCTGGCGTTCCGCCCAAGGCACGTCCTTCACATGCAGTGCAACACCATTGTCCACCGCCTCGCTTTGCGGGTTGTCCATCGACAGTACGTGATAATCCTCCATCCCGAAGTGGTCGCCATTGTCATCAAACGGAATTCCCGCATCGATATCGTGGGACGGGTAAATATAAATTTTGCCGTCGAACACATGCGCGGACGGGTCCGCGGTATAGATATTCTTAACAAGCGGCTGTGAAATCGCCTTTTTTTTCAGCGCGTCATAATCGATATTTTCTTCGGACATTCTAACCTCTTAAACCTTGTTCACCGCGTGTCTGGCCGCCAGTTCGGTTTCGATCCGGACTTCCATTTTCTTATTAATGTTGTAGAAAAACAGCAGACCACACGAAACGAGAAATGGAATCGCAGCAAAAATACTGATCATCATTTTAATGCCCTGGACAGCGCTTTCAGGCTGATCCGCAATACCCGGTTGGTAGTTGTATAGTGACAGGAAGGTCACCACCAGGGTTCCGCCTATCGTCAGGCCACCTTTCAGCCCAAGGATCATTGCGGAGAAAATAATGGCCGTTGCACGTCGATGGTTTTTCCATTCGGAATAGTCGGCAACGTCCGCAATCATTGCCCACAACAACGGAATTGTGACGCCATAAGCCAACCCATGAATAACCTGGAAACCAAACATCACGCCCAGCGCATCGGGCGGAATCCAGTAAAAAGCGAGGATCGGCAGCGTCGACAAAAACAGGAACACGCCATAGACATTGCGCTTGCCAAAACGATCCGCGAACAGTTTGGAAAATGCTATGCCGATTACCATCATCAAAATCCCGGTACCGTTGAACAACCCGAAGGCTGACGCATCAACCGCGTCCGGCCATTTAAAGTTCGGCCATACGGACTGAACACTGGCAATAAAATCAGTAAATCCGATACTGTTAAGGAACTCGGCTGTCGCGCCGGCATTGGCGTAGTACTGGAAATAATAAACATAAGTGCCGCTTTTCAGTGACAGGTTGACAAAGATCAGAATTACCACGAAAAGCATAATGATCCACGGCTTGTTTTTTATCAGGTCCGTCAAATCCTCGCGGATGCTGCTGCTTTCGCTCTGTACTTCGATAACCCGTTCACGCGTGGTAAAGAATGTGATCAAAAAACATACAACAGATACAACCGCGAAAATCATCATTATTTTTTCGAAACCGATGGCTTCGTCACCATCACCCAATACCAGCACGATCGGGCGCAGCAGTACCTGAATGATGAACTGGGCAATCATTACCGCAAAAAAGCGATAGGCCGAAAGACTGTTGCGCTCCGCCATATTGCCGGTGAGTACCCCACTGAGCGAGGCATACGGAAGGTTGTTTGCGGTGTAAAGGGTTACCAGGGCCAGATAGGTTACAAAGGCGTATACAACCTTGGCATCGTAGCTGATATCGGGCGTGGTAAATGTAAGCAGGATCATCACCGCAAAGGGCAGCGTGGTCCACAAAATCCAGGGCCGGTAACGGCCCCAGCGGGTGCGGGTGCGGTCGGCAATTATGCCCATAATCGGGCTGAACAGTACCCCGCCCAGGATACCGCAGGTGCCTATTACCCATTGTGCCGTGCTGGGTTCCAGCTTAAACACATCGGTGTAGTAATAAGCAATGAAGGTAACAAAAGTTTGAAATACCAGGTTGGCGGCCAAGTCTCCAAGGCTATAACCCGCTTTTTCAACAAAGGATAGTTTTCCGGTTTGTGTATTGTTCATTTTTTGAGCATGCTTGTTATTAATAGTCTTTTTGAAAATTTCCCTTACGTGCGCGACGCCGGATTTATTATTTTCAAGCCCCAGGCTAGTAACCATCTAAAGCTTGTGTGTTTGCCCGGGCGGCCGCAGGCGGCTAACTATACTACATGTCATGTGAGTTAGCGCAAAAAAAACTTGGTGTGCTTGTGTGGAAGGAGTTGGGCGAAAGAAGATTGCTGCGGCGCAAAACCCAGGGCTGCGCCGCAATAAATATCCTGCCTAAAAGTTGAAACGACCTGAAGACCTGGCTGTCAACGAATCTTTTTTCGTCGATAGAACCAGCCAAAAACCAGCATGGCACTGGCGAAAAGCGGCAGCGCGCCCGGGAGCGGGATCGGATTAACGTCCCTGACCAGAGCCACCCCATGGACATATGAGGAAAAATCGCGGGTATATCTGTCCGCCCCCAACGCGGCGTCAGCGTCCGTCCACTCCAGGTGCCGGAGTGTTATTGGGTCTATCAAATTGTGATTAAAGACTACTGTCGCATGATTATATAAGCCATCTTCATCCTGATCCGTGCCAAACAGCGCACGCGCGAGCACATCGAGCAGCAGTCCGTCGAAAGGATTCGAATTGGTGGCTATTTCCGTTAATCCAAACAGCTGCAAAAATGTGCGATGCGCCCCATCATTTGCCGGTTCCAATACGCTCTGATCAGTGTTTTCATCGGAATCGAAAGGCTCCAGTCCACCAAAATTCAAATTAAAATCATTAAACAGAAACGCCATTTCACTGTTGGACGCTACCCGCCAACCTGCCGGTGAATAGGTATCCGTCGCCTCGGTTATGGACATCCCCAAGGTCTGATCCCACCGGAGCCACTCATAGCCACTGCCGGATACAACGTCCGTCCGGTAATCCAATGTGTAGTCCAAATACGCGCTGTCGGCCGCCGACGCGTAGAGAGCCACGACCATACAAACCAGAGCAGGGCGAAAAAACCCTCTCGACTTTTTCATAATCTTCTCCTTTCGTTTTTTGGTTGTGAAAGCCGGAGACCTGCCGGAGCTTCAAACGACGATGCAGCAGATACCGACCGGGATATTGCTCATTCGTGAAGACTGAAAAGATTAAATGCAGCGGGAGGACATCCCCCGCTGCGGCAATTGAACGACTTCTGTACTATTTCTGTTTTTTACGACGATAAAACCAGCCAAAAACCAGCATCGCGCTGGCGAAGAGAGGAAGCGCTCCGGGTATCGGGGTATGTGTCACTTCCCTTACCAGGGCAACGCCATTCAATGGTGAATTCGCGGGAGCATGAGTGTCCGCCGAGATTCCCGACCATGCTTCGTCATACCAGGCCCATTCCCCGGTTTCCAGGTTTTCCCACTGGCTATACAACACCCATGCCAGGTTGTACTGAAGGTCCCCATCCAAATCGGTGCCAAAAAGAACGCTGGATTCCGTCAGACACTGCTGTTCGGGATACCAGTCGAAACAGTCGGTATTGGTGATGCCGAACATTTCCTGGAAGAGATAAAACTGTATGGATGCCGCATCATCCCAAACGCTCTGTCCGGTATTTTCGTCTGTATCGTAGGGAATAGTCGTACCCATATGGTAGTTAACACCGAAATCGTTGAACAGAAACGCCATTTCAGTGTTAGAGGCTACTCGCCACCCGTCAGCCGAATAACTGGCTATCGCATCGTTAATCGACATTCCCACCGTCTGGTCCCATCGTAGCCACTCGTACCCGTTACCAGTAACGATGTTGGTGTCTTCGTCTAAAGAATAATCAAAATACGCGCCACTGGCTGTGGATGCATAAAGAAAAACGTACAAAATCAGGAATGCGGATTGTGTAAGTTTTATAAGTGTTTTCATGGGTACTGCCCTCGCAACTAGATTCGTTGAAGCCAGTAAATCAAGCTTCAACATGAAGACGGTACCTCAGCAAAATTCAAGCCGCGGCACCCTGAGGCACGGTATTCCACCCTGAACTGAGGTTTGTTCCTCATTTTTTATCGGCTTTATTTGCAGGTGAACAAACTTTGATCCGCGATAGGCGCAGCGGATACCAACGTGTGTAAGCAGGATCGACAGTAGCGGGAAGATCGGGTCATAGGATGAAAGTTACAACAACCATTTTCTTTTTCTCGCCTCCACGATAAAGGCTAAAAATTCATCCCTCGGCATGGGCTTGGCGAAATAAAATCCCTGAATATACTCGCAGCCGATATTTTTAAGAAACAACATTTGTTCGCGGGTTTCCACGCCTTCGGCCACCACGGCAATACCCAGGGTTTTAGCCATCTGGATAATTACCTTAACCAGGGTATCGGCCTGTTGGGTATCCCCCAATTCGACAATATAGCTTTTATCCACTTTCAGGCTCTCCACCGGGAACTGGCGCAGGTAACTCAATGCGGAATAGCCTGTGCCGAAATCGTCAATGGAAAAATTAAAACCGGCTTTTTTTAACACATGAAAGTTTTTAATTTTTATTCCATGATCCGACATAAAAAGGGATTCGGTAATTTCCAGCGTAATTTGCCGCGCTGGAATACCAAAACGTTCGGCCAGGGAAATAAGCTGGTTGGTATGGAAGGTGGAACCGAATTCCTGCGGTGACCGGTTGAGAGAAATATTCATCTCAACCCCCTCCTGTTTCAGTTCGCCATAAAATTGAAAAGCCTGCTCCGTCAGCCACAGGCCAAGATCGGCAATCAGCCCCGACTGTTCCGCCACCGGAACAAATTCGTCCGGACTGATAATTTCCCCATCCGGGCGATGCCATCGGCACAAGGCTTCGCAACGGGTAAAATTTTCGGCCTGAACGTCGTAAATCGGCTGGTAGTAAACCTGGAACTGCTCCGAGTTCATGGCGGCCTTGATCTCGGTATGCAGCTTTATATAGCGATCCGCTTCGTTCCGCTGCTTGACGTTAAAGAAGTAAAGCGTGTTTCTGCCCGCCCGCTTGCTTTCGAACATGGCGAGATCAGCATGCTGGATAAGCGTTTCGGCGTCCTGCCCGTCGTCAGGAAAAACCGCCGCGCCAACACTTGCGGTTATACCAATCACCTTGCCGGATACCGTAACTTTTTCACCAATAACGGCGGTGATATGCTCGGCCCGCCTTTCAATGTCGATGGTTTTCCATTCGCCCATAAAAACGATCATGAATTCATCACCGCCAAAACGACACAGGAGGTCCCCGGGGTGAATACATTTTTTGAGCCGGCCGGCAACTTCCACAAGCAATTGATCGCCGGCATGGTGACCGAGACTGTCATTGATATCCTTGAAGTGATCCAGATCTATCAACAGCAGAGTAAAGTGTTCCCCGCTGGCATGGCTCCGCCCTATCAGGTCAGTCAGATTCTCATTAAACTTGTACCGGCTGGTCAGCCGGGTAAGGGGATCGATAGCGAGTATGGACTCCAGGTACTGCAACTGCGCCTGCCGATTCATTGATGTTTTGCGATAGGAATAAACCACCAGCGCGATGGACAGGCAAACTGACAATGCAACTATCCAATACAACAAATAAATGCGAACCGGAACCACCGAGTCGTTGGACCTGATGGCCATTTGCCATTCGCCACCGTGTACCGCTATGGGATGCAACTGCTCGGCATTTTCGAACAACTCCGCGCGACCAAAAAAAGTGCGGCTATTGGAAGCGTCCACTTTACGAATCGCCACTTCGTATTTTTTGGATAACATGTTTACGCCGGCACTTTTTAAAAGATCATTGGCATCTATCACCAGCGCAACCAGCCCCCATTCACTGCCGTCAGGGTTGTACACCGGAAACCTGGCCACCAGTTGGTTTTCCTCCCCCTGAACCAGGGTCAGCGGACCGGCAAGGACAATGCGATTCAGGCGCAGGGCCTTGACGGCTTCATCACGCTGCTCCAGGTGAGTTCTGTAATTGAGCCCCAGAGCCGGTTCATTCCCCGCAACGGGATAAACGGCGCTGATTTTCAGGTCCGGTGCAATACCAATATGGCGTATGCTGAGTTCCGGTTCGAGCAACCTCGGCGCAAGTTCTTCCAGTTCCGCCTGGCTCATGGAGCCGAGCACCGAGATATGGGCATCAAAGCCGCGGCCAATGGCAATATTCGCCTCCAGCCTGCCCTGCAGCTTGGTAATAAATGCCTGCGCCCAATACTGCATCTCGAATACGGCTTCACGTTTATGCAGATCAATGAGCTTAAAAATGATGGTCGAGGCCAGCAGCAGCGGTAACAAAAAACTCAATAGCGCAACAACAATTGAGCCTCCGTGACCCGGGGTTGTGCCATTTATAATGAAAGGCCCAAGAGGTGTTGCCACCTCGTTTTTATTATTCTCCATGTGCGTTCCCACGCGTTTGAGTACCTGTCTTTATAATAGCCGCTATTCCTTTGAAATGAGTGACTGTGGCCGTCACAAAGTATCACACCGGAGGAAATGATGATTTATGCGACATCTTTTGTTCCAAGGCTCTCCTGGCAAAAGATATGCTTGGTGTTTTTGATTGAATGTTTTATATCGAACTCTCGATAAACCGGTACAAGGAGTGACAGATGAAATCCGAAGCTGCCCAACCACTTGACGAAGTCATTGCCAAAACCCGGGAATTTCACGGCAATCTGGCAAAAAGCCTGAATATCTCAGCCAACGAAAGTACCGACCCGCGCGCAAGGATGCTGATGGACTACCTGTGCGACCACGAACTTAAGCTGGAAAAGGCCTTGAAAACCCTACAAAAATCGGCCAATGATGACGACCTGCGGACCTGGTTTTACGAGTACGCGCAACCGGAAAACATTCTGCGCACGCGCCCGCATCACAAACCTTTTTCGCAAATGAACAGCGGGGAAATCATGGAAGAGGTGGCGAACCAGCACAAACAGGTAATTGAATTCTATCGCTACATGTACGGTCGCGCGGGTGGAACTGAAACCGGTGAACTGCTGCGGGAGTTGATCGACCTGGAACAAACCGAAACCAACCTGATGATGTACGAGGGAAACCGGGTGGAGGAAATGTAGGGGCAGCCCGTGCGGCTGCCCGGGTAACCGCAAGTGTTACCCGACGAAAAAACCCGCCAGGGTTATCCCGACAAAAAGAAAGACAGACTATGCCTTGCCCGCCAGGGTAAATTCCACTGTTTTTAAATCCGCTTCCCTGCTGCTCGCACCCACTTTCACATTAACACGCCCCGGGACGAGCGTTTTCGCCATGGACCTGTCCAACACCGCCAGGTCCCGCGCGCGTAATTCAAACTCCACCACCACCTTGGCCTTGGCCGGAATAATGACCCTCTTGAACTGCCGGAGCTGCCGGATGGGGCTGGTGACACCGGGAATTATTTGCTGCAGATATAACTGCACCACTTCCACCGCGCTGCGCTCGCTTCTGTTCTGGATATCGACGCTGACGGCAACGGCGGCGCCCTGCTCCAATTCAGTTATAGTCACCTGGTCCCGGTTCGTCAGCAACTGGCCGTAGACAATTTCGCTGTAGGACATGCCCTCGCCAAAAGCCAACAGCGGTGTGGCGGGCAGGTCTATATAGCGGTCACTGCGGTCGTAGTGCTGGGAAAAACTCGCGTGCCAACCCGGCGCCTGGTTGTAGTAGACCGGCAGCTGGCCTTCGTGGCGGGGAAAACTGATGGGCAGCTTTCCGCCGGGGTTGATTTTGCCGAACAGGCACTGGGTAATCGCCGCCCCCCCCTTTGCACCGGGATTGAAGGCGATGATGACACCGTCCGAAGAGTCCATTACCTCGCTTATGATATGCGGCTTGCTCATCAGCATCACGCTGGCAATCGGCTTGCCGGTGTCTTTCAACCAGTCGAACACCACCGGTTGATTGCCGGGCAGCGAAAGGTCGGCCCGGTCGTGGAATTCGCCGTGCTGCACGTAGGTATCGCCAGCACAGAAAATAATTGCATCGGCTTTTTCCGCGGCCTTTAGTACCGATTCCCTGTCGGGCAAGGTTTTATCGCGCGGATTGCAGCCACGAATGTAATCCAGCTCGATTCCGTTGGCGGAGCAGTACTGGTTCAGCGCCACGTAGAGCGTTACAGTATCAGCGCGATGAATGTTTTTGTCGGTAAATGCCGCCTGGCCGGAGCCGAACGACCAGTCACCCAATTGCGCGAGCACATCGTCGGCGTTATCGCCCACCAGCAAAATGCTTTTCTTTTTTTCCAGTGGAAGCAGGCCCGTGTTTTTAACAAGTACCAGCGATTCCTGCGCGGCCTGCAGCGCAACATCCCAGCGTTTTGTATCCGACAGGACTTTTTCCCGTGAAGCCACGGGAGGCGAATCGAACAATCCCAGTTCGAACTTGAGTTTCAGTATCCGTCGCACGCTCTGGTCAATTCGCTCTTCACTGACTCTTCCCTCCCGCACCAGCTCAAGGGCGGCTTCGTAAAATTCGATGGTGGTCATAAAGATGTCGTTGCTGGCTTCCAGGCAAAGGGCGATAGCTTCCTTCATGTCATTTGCGGCCGCTTGAGTTTTTACCAGCAGCCCGGCGTTGTCCCAATCGGTTACCACCACGCCGTCAAAATTCCACTCGTGCCGCAATACGGTGTTCATCAGCCAGGTATTGGCCGAACAGGGTATTCCATTGAGAGACTCGTAAGCGGCCATAAAGGTTTTGCAGCCGGCTTTTACCTGTTGTTCAAACGGCGGCAGGAACACGTTGCGCATCCGGCGCTCCGACACGTCGGCATCGGAGGAGTCGCGACCGCCGTCTGTTTCGCCATAGGCGGCGTAATGCTTGGCACAGGCGGCAAAGGGATAATCCGCGGACTGATAGCCTTCGGTCATTGCCCGCGCCAGCGTTGACACCAGCACCGGGTCCTCGCCGAAGGTTTCGTCGGTGCGCCCCCAGCGCGGGTCGCGCGCGATACAAAGCACCGGCGAAAAGGTCCAGTGAAGGCCGCAGGCATAGGCTTCATTTGCGGTAATCTGCCCAACCCGCTTCAACAGCCCCTCATCCCAGGTACAGGCCATGGCCAATTGCGTGGGGAAAACGGTGGTGTTGTCATCGAAACAATGGCCGTGAATGGCGTCGATGCCGAACAGCAGCGGAATCTTCAACCGCGAATGCAGCTTGTTGTGCACTTCGAGGGCGGGAATTTTTTCCCTCAGCGCATGCAGGTAAGAACCTACTTTATAGTCGCTGATATAGTTTTCGTAACCTTCGTTCACCGCCGGTAACTGCATCATCTGGCCGATTTTTTCTTCCAGCGTCATCAGCCCCAGCAGGCTTTCCACACGTTCATGTACCGGGAGGTTTTTGTCGAGATAATTTGAAGTCATAAGTTATAGTGAGTGTCTCTCTTGGTCTTATTTTTTCCGGGTTTTAATT
>CAYVIB010000059.1:0-12754 GCA_964451365.1 uncultured Cellvibrionaceae bacterium | reverse complement strand
TTCAAATAACTGGTGGATGCATTTGTCCTTCGGATATTCCGCTTTGGTATCGTTCAACTCCGCCAACAGTTGATGACGTTCGATATTCGGTAAAATGGACAGAGAATTTACCGACTGCTGTGGAGAAGACTCAAGCGCATTGACCAATTCAGCTAATGCGGTTTGCATATAGCCCAGAACGCGGTCCGCGCTTACTGAGTTATCCACTTGCACCTCTAATCCAAAACCCTGCCCCAGGTCATCCACCGACAAAGTGAATGGATAATTCGTCCGTTCCTGCCAGGAAACAATTTCGAAGTCGCCTTCGCCAGCAGAACGCCCTTGTTCAGATGGGGAATGCGTTCCAACAGGGGCCGAGTGGCGATAGTTCAACATCGCGCTAAAAAGCGGTGTCCCCCCCTGCAGGCCGCTGCACTTCTGAGCCAACGCCAAAGAAGCCTGTTCGTATGGAAGTAAATCCTGCAGCGATTGTTGAACCTGACGGATCAGGTCCATCACCGGGACATCTTCCAAGCTTACCCTCAACGGTAATGTATTGATAAACATACCCAGCATTTTTTCCGCGCCCACGGCTCCCTGAAGACGACCCGACAGCACCGTGCCAAACACAATATCATCGCGTCCGCTGCAACCTGCGATAACCATGGCCCAAGTCGTGTGGAACAAGACAGCGGGGCTCACGGACAACGTCCGGGCCACGCTGCGGATACCCAGAGAAACGGCATCGGGCACCGGCGCTCTGGCTTCAACGATTCCGCTACCGTCCCCGGAAATATTTAACAGATTGAAGGGCGCCGTCGGCTCATCAATATCCTTGAGCATTTGAGTGAAAAAAGTTTCCGCGTCATTCCTTGCAGCGTGATGCCGCGCATACGCAACAAAATCGCGATAAGGTTTCGAAAGCGGCAGGCCTTCGGTTTGGCCGGTGTGATATGCGTTGAGTTCCTCCTGGATGATTTCCAATGCCACGTGGTCAGCAATAATGTGATGGTACTGCAGCAGTACGAAATGCGTCTCTGATGCCGGGTCAACGGCAATCCGCAGTTGAAGCAGAGGAGCCTGTCCCAGTTCCATTTTCTGTCGTCCAGGTGCGCAGCGCGCGCGCATTTCCGCTTCTATATCCTCAACATCTTCAAGCCTGAGCCAGGATATGGAAAGATCCACTTGACGACACACAACTTGCACTGGCGTAGACAGTTCGCGCCAGAATATCGCTGTGCGTAAAACATCGTGACGATTGATAATAAATCGCAACGCTGCAATAAAATCGGTAACCGTCTTTGCGCCACCAATTTTGAATAGCACAGGCAATACATATGGGTCGCTTTCGGTGCTCATCATGTGGTGGAACAGGATGCCTTCCTGCAATGGTGCCAGCGCATAGATATCCTGCACATTGGCCGCACCGCCGGGAATACATTCAACGACCCGGGCAATATCTTCCTCGGTAAGGTTTACCAACGGCAGCATCTCGGGAACAACTCGCTCACACCCGTCGGGAATCATATTGGCCGGAGCCTTGAACTCCGTGGCCGGTGTTACCGCATTATCGACTTGTTTCGCCAGATCGGCCAGACGGGGAGCGGCAAAAAATTGTTGTGCCGTTAGCGCTATTCCACGCTGTTGCAGGCGCGCAACAACCTGAATAATAAGTAGTGAATGTCCACCCAGCTGAAAAAAATTATCGTTAACACCAATACGTTCAATGCCCAGAATCTCCTGCCAAACTTCACACAATTCCTTTTCTGTCTCCGTGATTGGAGGAACATAAGTCTGTTGTAAATTGAAGAGATCGGGCTCCGGCATTGCCCTGCGATCAACTTTGCCGTTCGGCGTTAATGGCAACTGTGCGATTGGCACGAAAACAGAAGGAACCATATAACTCGGCAGGCATCGGCTTATATATTCCCGCAGAGTTTCGATAAGCTCTTTTTTTGCCGTAACTGATGTTTCACTATCGTCCCACGTATCATTGTCTGTCACCACATAAGCGACAAGGCATTTATCGCCGCCCACGACGTCCCTGGCAAGTACAACCGTTTCCTTAATGTCGGCATGAGTGTTAAGTGCGTGTTCAATCTCTCCCAGTTCTATCCGGAACCCGCGGATTTTAACCTGGTGATCGATACGACCAAGGAATTCCAAATTACCGTCGGGCAACCAACGCACCAGATCGCCGGTTTTATATAAACGTTCGCTGGTCAGGCCAGCTTTGTCACGAAACGGATTGAGGATGAATTTTTCAGAGGTTAACTCAGGCCGGTTCAGATAACCGCGCGCCAGCCCCGCCCCGCCAATATGGAGTTCCCCAACCACACCGACAGGAGATACTTTTCCTGCTGAATCGAGTACAAACAGCTGAATGTTGTCTATTGGCTTACCGATGGCCACAGCATGCGCGTCGGAGTTTAACTGTTCCTCGCTTGAAACGATGTATGTTGAACAGCCAACCACCGTTTCGGTTGGCCCATATTCATTAACCAAAGTCGCTTTTGGCAAGCGCCGCTTCCATTGGCGAGCCAACTTAACATTCAGTTGATCTCCACCGACAATTATCCAGTGGGCCGGATCTCGCAACGTTTTATTCCCCAGCGAATACGCAAGCCCTTCCAGATGCGCGGGCGTAATCTTAAAAAGGGTCGCAACATCCAAGGTCTCCAGAAGGTCCGCCAAACACTCGAGCTCTTGACCGCCCTGCGAAATAATCCGCATCCATTTACCGGAAACCAACGGCCCCAGCATGCTGGTAACAGTAGCATCAAACGCGAGCGGTGAGCTGACAACCGCGCCTTCAACCTGGGTAAAGTAAACACGGGTAATATAGCTGAGATAATTTACCACGCCGCGGTGAATGATACTCACGCCTTTTGGGTTGCCTGTGGAGCCCGAAGTGTAGATAACATAAGCCAGATGGCCTGACGACAGCCCCAGTGCCCGGCTATCGGGATTTTCTCCGGATTGCAGGTGAAGTTGCTGCTGCAGGACCTCATCATCCAGGCACAATGCCTGTGTATCATTTAACGGGATGGCTTCAAGCAGGTGACATTGCGTTAGTACCGTGGTCAGCTTTGCATCTTTCAGCATATACGCCAGACGTGCTTTCGGATACTCCGGGTCGAGTGGTACATAAGCGCCTCCCGCCTTGAGAATTGCCAGGATTCCAACCACCATATCCAGCGAGCGTTCCACACAGACGCCTACCAGCGTATCCGGTTTTACCTGTCTTTCGTTAACGAGGTAATGGGCCAGCCGATTCGCTTTTTCATTTAATTCCCGGTATGTAAATTGTTGATCCTGAAAGACGACAGCAACAGCATCAGGGCCAAGGTTCACTTGTGTCTCAAAAAGCTCGTGAATGCATTTAGCTTCAGGATATTGCGCTCTGGTATTGTTCCATTCAACCAGCAACTGATCGCGCTCGTTTGCGTCCACCATATCCGCCGTGAATACGCATTGCTCTGGTCGGGCAAGCAAGGCTTTAAGCAGTGTTTCAAAGTGCATTGCCATGCGGGCAACGGTTTCCTGATCGAACAGATCAGTATTGTATTCCCACGCCAGCTCCAAAGCTTGCGCACTTTCCGTCACAGTCAGTGTCAAATCGTATCGCGCAACACCGACTCCACGCTGTTCCACGGGGCTTAATGTCAGCCCCGGTAACTCCAGAATTCCCGCTTCGTTATTTTGCAGAACCAACATCACCTGGAATAAAGGGCTGTGGCTCTGGCTTCGCTCCGGCGCCAGGCGCTCGACTATTTTTTCAAAGGGCACCTGCTGGTGGGCATAAGCGTCCAGCAACATGCTCTTGTTTTGCAGTAGCAGTTCTTTAAAACTTGGCTCTCCCGATAAATTACTTCGCAGTACCAGTGTGTTTACAAAGAATCCTATCAGACCCGCAACTTCCGCTTGTTCGCGATTGGCGATCGGGGTACCCACAACAATATCTCTCTCATTGCTATAGCGCGATAACAGAACGGAAAAGGCACTCTGTACACCCATAAACAGGCTGGCATCCTGCGCCTGGCATAGCGCGTTTAACGCTTGATTGGTTGCCGCATCAATATGTGAAAAGTACGTATCTCCCGCGAAACCTTGCACAGCGGGTCGAGCGCGATCGAGCGGTAAGCTATGGACAACAGGCAAGTCGACCAGTTGTTTTTCCCAGTAACTTAACTGCCGATCCAGGACTGCGCCTCGTAACCAGCGGCGCTGCCATTGTGCATAGTCCGCGTATTGGATCGGCAACGCTACCAGCGGGTTTCCCCGTCCCTGGACATACGCACTGTAAAGCGAACTGAATTCATTGATCAGAATCGACATCGACCAACCATCGGACGCTATATGATGCATGGTTACTAAAACAATGTGTTGATCTTCGGCTAATCTGACCAATCGAGCCCGAAGCATCAGATCCCGGCTTAAATCAAATCCCCGACGGGATTCTTCCGTCACCAGTTCAGCCATCTGCAACTGGCGCTCGCCCTCTTCCAGGACGGACAGATCATTTATTGGCACCTCGAAAGGAAGCGGTTCCTGAATAACCTGTACCGGATGCCCATCTTCGCCCGCGACAAAACGAGTACGCAGGCTTTCGTGGCGCTCCAGTATGCTGGTAAATGCCTGGTTCAGCGCTTGAATATTCAGGTCACCGGTCAATTTCAACGCGCCGGGAATGTTGTAATGTGCACTTCCGCTTTCAATTTGGTCCAACATCCATAAGCGCTGTTGGGAAAAGGATAACAAAACGGTTTGTTCAGAGTTGCGAACCACGATATCTGGCTTGGCGGAATCCTTTCTTTGAAGAATCAGCTCAATAATTCCCTGTTTATTACGCTTTATAAATTCCCGTGATTCTTCCGTAAGGATATTCATATCCCCTTTTATCAAAAGTCTGTCCTGCGACACATCAAACGAAATCCCCTGTTTGATTAGCGCCAAAAGCTGATTTTTAATATTTATATTTCCCATACTTCTGCCTCAATACTAATATTTTCATCACTCTGATGCCCCAAGCCCAAGCCCGCGTCCAGCTGTAACTGGTCTTCAACGTATTCAGCTATTCCAGCGACTGTTCTAAAAGTAAAAATCTCTTTTAATGACGCTTCTATATTGAACTGCTTGTTAATTTGCGCAACCAGACGGGTGGCAAGCAGGGAATGTCCACCCAAACGGAAAAAACTGTCGGTAACTCCCACGCGCTCCACGCCAAGCAGTTGCTGGCATATATCACAGAGCACCTTTTCGGTTTCAGTGCGTGGGGCGACATAGCTTGTGTTTTCCCCCGCGACAGCCAGCTTGGGTAGCGCCTTGCGGTCGAGCTTGCCGTTGGCCGTAAGCGGCATATCGTTCAGCAGCACGAAACTGGCGGGAACCATATATTCCGGCAGTCGATCTTCCAAAAAGCGTCGCACACCGTCTATGAGTGAAACCCGACTTGTCCATACGGTTTGCGCATCGGCTTTGTCGGTCGTTCCGCCGGGTGTATTGACCACCCTTTTGCACTCAGGCCGCGTTGCATATAAGTTATAGAGTGTGGTGCTTTGCAGAACCTTATCCTGCTCGCAATTAACCTCAAAGCCGTGCCCGGTCAGCAGATTCACTATCGTTGCCAGGCGTCCGTCAACATCGTGCACTTCCATAACTATCTGTCGTATCTTTGGCCAATCATTTTCCTTTATGCCCTTTAGAACCGGGTATTCGCCATTTTCCACGTCGATTTTCAGCAGGTCGATCCGCTGGATACTATTTTCTTCGATAATGTCGGAAATGGTTCTCAGCTGACACTCATACTGTTCTGTTTCCAGCCTTGCTTCCAACAGCGCCTCAATAACGCTTTCGTCCATGGTGTCGCTGTTTACCGCCGTATCGACTGAATCCTGCTTATTGAACAAATGCGACTTCACTGTCTGACGCGCTTCCTCGGATGTGGTAACACTGCTCGAAATAATCGTGTTGTTCGGGTAAAAGGTGAAAGTTTCACGTGCGGGTTTGTCAGACAAACCACATTCGTAAACCTTTGCGTTTAGATTGTAAATCTTCGCATTCCTGCGCAGAGAATCGAACACGGGAGGAAGCGGTTCAAACGCATAAATAACGGCGTTCCGGCACTGTTGTGCGGCAAACAGGCTGAACAACCCGATGTTTGCGCCGACATCAAAAATACAGTCGCCGTCGCACAGGGTGATGCCGTGTTTCATGTAAATCCTGTTGGAAAAAATCTCCTCATAAACAAACTCCGTTTCGCCGTTATTCTGGTGAAAGACGGTTTGTCCGTTCGGAAGATCGAAACACCGGGAAGTGATGCCGGGGTCGGTTTTTTCCATTCGCAGTAGCTGTCGAACCGGCGAGGCTTGTTGCAACGAAGGAACGAGATAGGCAATAAGCCGGCGGTCCTGCCCGGCATATTCTTTTACCGTGACCACGGCATCCTGCACTCCCGGATGTTTCGCCATTAACGATTCGATTTCACCGAGCTCTATGCGGAAACCGCGGACTTTGACCTGGTGATCTATTCGCCCCAGGAACTCCAGATTGCCGTCCGGCTGCCAACGCACCAGATCGCCGGTTTTGTACAAGCGCGCGCTGCTTGCGCGGTTGGTTTTGTCATAAAATGGATTGGCAATAAATTTCTCACCGGTCAAATCGGCGCGATGTAAATATCCGCGTGCGAGTCCGACACCGCCGATATGTAATTCACCAGCCACGCCCACGGGAGCCGGGTTCAGGTGCCGGTCGAGCACAAGCAACTGGATGTTATCGATCGGCCGTCCGATGGGAACACTGTTCAGGCCGGCAAGGCTTTGCGAACAATCCCAGCAACTGACATCGATAGCCGCTTCGGTGGGGCCGTACAAATTGTGCAACTCCGCCCACGGACACATGGCCCGGAATTGCTCGACATGATGCGGCGCCAACGCTTCACCGCTGCAAAATACCTGACGCAATGTGTCGCACCGGGACAGATCGCCCAATGACAACATACCGCTCAACATGGACGGAACGAAATGCAGCTTGGTGATGCCTTGCTCGCGAATCAACGCCGCCAGGTAGGCGGGATCTTTATGCCCACCCGGTATGGCCAATACCAACGCCGCGCCAACGCTCAACGGCCAGATAAATTCCCAGACCGATACATCGAAGCTGAAGGGCGTTTTTTGCAGGATGCGATCGTCGGGCGTCGAACCGTATTGACGATCCATCCAGTCAATACGGTTGACCAGCGCGCTGTGTTCCACCATGACGCCTTTCGGATTTCCGGTTGAACCGGAGGTATAAATGACATACGCCAAATGGCTTGGGGTTAAAATCAATTCTGCCGGATTGTGTGTCGACTGCTGCTGCAATTGGTGCTGCAGAATGTCATCGTCCAGATACAAGGCCTGGGCCTCGCTCACCGGAACCATGCCACGTAAACGGTTCTGCGTTAATACCGTGGAGAGGTCCGCGTCGTCCAGCATATATTGCAGGCGCGCCTGGGGATATTCCGGGTCCAGCGGAACGTAGGCCCCTCCCGCTTTCAGCACCGCCAGGATACCAATCACCATTTCGAGTGAGCGCTCAATGCAAATACCCACCAGCGTATCCGGCCCAGCCTGCTTTTCATTAATCAGGTAATGCGCCAGTTGGTTTGCCTTTTGATTCAGTTCGCCGTAGGTGAGTTGCCGATCTTCAAAGATAACCGCCACAGCGTCGGGAGCGGTTTCCGCCTGCGCTTCAAATAATTGGTGAATGCAAACACCTTCGGGATAATCCGTTGCGGTATTGTTCCAATCCACTAACAGTTGGTGACGCTCCGCATCCGGCAATATGGTTAGTCCGTTTACCGTCTCCTCCGGTGAAAACGCCAGCGCATCGATCAGTCTTGCCACCGCTGTCTGCATGTAGGCCAAAATCCGTTCGGCGTTTACGGCGCTATCCACTTGCACATCCAGTGCGAAACCTTCACCCATGTCATCCACGGATAAAACGAAGGGATAATTTGTTCGCTCCTGGCCATAGAGAAATTCGAAGCCCCCTTCGTGGCTGGAAGCATCAGGCTCCGTCTCGGGTGTTTCGGGCCGGGTCAGGTGGCGATAATTCAACACGGCACTGAACAGCGGCTGGTCTGCCGTTACCCCACTGCAATTTTGCGCCGCCGCCAGCGGAGTCTGCTCGTAAGGCAGCAGCTCCACCAGCGAATTTTGCACCTGGCGAATCAGCTCCATGATCGAAACGTTATTCAGATTTACCCGCAAGGGTAAAGTATTGATAAATACTCCCAGCATGCTTTCCGCGCCCACCGTGCCCTGAAGCCGACCGGAAAGAATGGTGCCGAACACCACATCGTCGCGACCGCTACAACCGGCAACGACCATGGCCCAGGCGGCGTGGAAAAGGGCCGCGGGGCTCATTGCCAACTCTTTACCAAGGCGGCGAATCATTGCGGATGTTTTTTCGGGCACGTCAGCGCTGACTTCTACAATGCGGCTTCCGTCACCCGCAATATCCATTAAATTAAATGGCAATGTGGGTTCTTCAACGTCACCCAACACGCGTGTGAAAAATGCTTCCGCATTGTGATGCAACGCCTGGTGTTGCACATGCGCGACAAATTCACGATAGGGTATTGGAACCGGCAAGTGTGCTGCCTGTCCCGTAAGGTAGGACTCCACCTCTTTCTCAATAATTTCCAGGCCCACATGGTCGGAAATAATGTGGTGATACTGCAGCAGCACTATGTGCTTTTCCGAATGACGGTCACGCGCTATCTGTAACTGTATTAACGGTGCACGTCCAAGCGCCATTTTTTGTCGCTGTGGCTCGCAGCGCGCCCGCATTTCAGCCTCGATATCTTCCACGTCATCCAATTCCAACAAGGTGACAGGCAACACGGCTTGACGGCACACCACTTGTACGGGAACGGAAGCTTCTTGCCAAAATACCGCCGTGCGCAAAACGTCGTGACGATCGATAATAAACTGCAAGGCGGTAATAAAATTATCCACCGCCTGGGCACCATCCATTTTGTACAACGATGGCAGTACGTAAGGATCGCCTTCAGTACTCATCCGGTGATGAAATAAAATTCCTTCCTGTAGCGGAGCAAGTGGGTAAATATCCTGCACATTGCCCGCGCCGCCGGGGATACGTGCCGCAATTCGCGCTATCTCTTTTTCCTTCAGGTTTACCAGCGGCAGCATTTCAGGAGCGATATGATCGCAGCCGTCGGGAATCAGATTGGCCGGTGCTTTGAATGCAGCGGCTGTTGTGGTGGCCGCGCCATCCAGCGATTCCGCTAAATCATGCAAGTTGGGAGCACTGTATAATTGACGTGCTGTTAACGATACGCCCTGCCGTTGCAGTTTTGAAATCACCTGTATAACCAGCAGGGAGTGCCCGCCGAGTTGGAAGAAGTTGTCGGTAACACCGACACGCTCGACACCCAGCACCTCCCGCCAGATTTCACACAGCAACTTTTCGGTTTCCGTGCGCGGCGCGACATAGATTTCCTGCTGGCCGGAGACATCCGGTTCCGGCAATGCCTTGCGATCCACTTTGCCGTTCGGTGTTAAAGGCCACTGCGCCAGTAACACGAACGCGGACGGCACCATATACTCCGGCAACGTCAGGCTGACATGGTGGCGCAGGCTTTCCGTTAGTGCGTGTTGTGCCGTTTTATCTTCGCCCCGCAGATCGATGGCTTCGGTAAGCACATAGGCGATCAGGTGTTTGGTATTGCTGGTGGATTTGCCTGCTGAATCCCGGGCCAGCACGAGTGCGTCAACAACATCGTCATGCGCGTTGAGTCGGCTTTCTATTTCACCCAGTTCAATTCTGAAGCCACGGATTTTTACCTGGTTATCCGTGCGCCCCAGAAACTCCAGATTCCCGTCCGGCAACCAACGCACCAGATCGCCGGTTTTGTACAGGCGCTCGCTACCCGACGGGTTGTTTTGGTCGTGGAATGGATTAACGATAAATTTTTCTTCGGTTAGTTCAGGACGGTTTAAATACCCGCGCGCAAGCCCACTGCCACCGATGCAAAGCTCGCCCGCCACACCCACGGGCGTCAGAGCGCCATCCGAAGTAAGTACATAGAGAGAGCGGTTGGGCAACCCTTTTCCAATCACGGCATTGGGATAATTCAACAGCTCTTCGTTAATCACGGCGTGGCTGCTCAGGATGGTGGATTCGGTCGGGCCGTACAGTTCCACAATATCGGCACCGGTAAAGGTGTCGACCAACTTGCGAAGCAGGCTCGGAGGAACGTAATCCCCGCCGACAAAGATTTTTCTTATTTTCCCGAAGCTGGACGATTGGCTGTGTTTATAGGAACGGATTTCCGCCATCAGGCTGGGCACGGCATGCAGTAAGGTACAGTCCTGTAACTGCCGCGCCAGCTCATCAAAATCAAACAAGGCCTCGCGGCCAATAATAATGGATCGGCCGCCTTTGATTAAGGTCAGGAATAATTCGAACAGGGCGATATCGAATGCAACGGACGCTAAAAAGCCAAAGGCGTCTTTCGGGGTGACTTCAAACGAGTCGCTCAGGCCACTTAATGTGCTAACCAGGTTGGCGTGCTCAATCATCACCCCTTTTGGATTGCCGGTGGAGCCGGAGGTGTAGATAACGTAAGCCAGGTGGTTGGGTGTTAAATTCTGATATTTGGGATTAGCTGGCGGATAAGCTTCCAACTCTCCCCTTAGTTTTTCGTCGTCCAGGCAAACCGCCTGCCCATCCTTCAGATGCGCTTTTTCGCACAAATGGGTTTGCGTTAATACGGTGTTGAGGTTGGCATCCTCCAGCATGTACGCCAGGCGCGCCTGCGGGTATTCCGGGTCCAGGGGAACATAGGCGCCCCCCGCTTTTAAAATCGCGAGAATGGCAACAACCATGTCCGGAGAGCGCTCGAGACAAATCCCCACGAGAGTATCCGGCTTCACCTGCTTTTCATTAACCAAATAATGCGCAAGCTGGTTTGCCTTCCGGTTCAACTCCCCATAAGTGAGCTGTTGGCCCTCAAATACAACGGCGACGGCGCCGGGATTATTTTCCGCCTGAACCTCAAACAGTTCGTGAATACAAGTGTCCGTCCGACAATCCACACCGGTATTATTCCAGTCGGTCAACAACTGTTGGCGCTCGGCTTCCGGTAGAACCGCAAGTGTACTCACCGTTCGATGCGGGTTCGATTCGAGCGCTTCGGTGAGATCAGCGACCGCCGTTTGCATATAATCGAGAATACGCCCGGCACCAATCGATTGATCCACTTGCGCTTCAAGCGAAAACGCGCGGCCAAAATCATCAACCGACAGGTTAACGGGATAATTGGTGCGCTCCTGGCCCAACAGAAGTTCCAGTTCCGCGCCCTCGCCTGCACTGTCTGTATTTTCGGGATCGGTGTCTTCTATCAGTGTGGAATGCCGGTAGTTCAACATGGCGGTGAACAGCGGCGTGTTTCCGGACAGCCCGCTGCAACGTTGTGCCAGGGCCAACGGTGCCTGTTCGTAGTTCACCAAATGACGCAACGCTTCCTGGACCTGGCGAATCAGTTCGCCCGTTTCGACAGCTTTCAGCTTCACTCGCAACGGCAAGGTGTTAACAAAAACTCCCAACATGTTTTCCGCACCGGGAGTACCCTGCAGTCGCCCCGACATGACAGTGCCGAACACGATGTCGTCGCGACCACTGCTGCGCGCCACTACCAATGCCCATGCGGCGTGGAAAAGCACCGCGGGACTTATCATTTTGGCTTTCGCAATATCGCGAATACGGGTCGAGAGGTCGATGGGAATTTCAGCTCGCGCCTCCTCAATCCGGCTGCCATCACCGGTAATATCCAGCACGTTAAACGGCGCGGTGGGCTCGTCAACATCGCCAAGTATTCGGCTAAAAAAGTGCTTCGCATTATGCCGCGATGTCTGGTGTTTCGCTTGTGCAACAAATTCGCGATATGGAATCGGCACCGGCAATTGCTCCGCCCGACCCGCCTGGTAAATTGCCCATTCCTTCTGGATTATTTCCAGGCCCACATGGTCGGAAATAATGTGATGATATTGCAGCAGTACATAGTACTGTTCCGACTGGGGATCACCCGCAATTTGTAACCGCAGCAGGGGAGCTTGTCCAAGCGCCATCTTTTGCCGTTGTGGCATGCAGCGGGCACGCATCCCGGCTTCAATATCTTCTACATCGTTCAATTCCAACCAGGTCACCGGCACGCTCGCCTGGCGATAAACCACCTGCACCGGTGTCGACAGTTCTTCCCACAGTACCGCCGTGCGCAACACGTCGTGACGATTGACGATAAACTCCGAAGCGGCAATAAAATCATTGACCCCTTTCTTCCCGTCGATTCGGAATAACGTGGGCAACACGTAGGGATCGCCGTCCGTGCTCATCATATGGTGGAACAAAATTCCTTCCTGAAGCGGCGCCAGTGGGTAGATGTCCTGTACATTGCGCGCACCACCGGGGACACTCGCAACGACTCGCGCAATTTCATCCCCGGTCAGGTTTACCAGCGGCAGCATTTCCGGAACAATATGTTCACAATTCGCGGGAATAAGATTGGCGGGCGCTTTAAATGCGGCGGGAGATGTTGTAACGGAACGTTCCAACGCGTTCGCCAAATCGGTCAGTCGGGGGGTACTAAAAAACTGGCGGGCGGTTAAAGCCAGATCCTGTTGCTGCAAGCGTGAAATTACCTGCATAACGAGCAGCGAATGCCCGCCCAGTTGGAAGAAGTTGTCAGTAATGCCAACGCGATCAATAC
>CAYVIB010000058.1:0-12942 GCA_964451365.1 uncultured Cellvibrionaceae bacterium | reverse complement strand
TCCACCGAAGACCACTTGCCTTCGTTTTCCGGCGTGATCTGATCCCAGTACTGAACGAAGTCGGAGCGCACATTGCCGGAGGTCGTGATGTTGCCCACGAAGAACGGCGGGAAGTTGGGGTTGCCCGAACTCGAAGTGCTGCTTGAGCTTGAAGAACTGCTGGAGCTTGAAGAGGAACCGCCGAAGGGATTGCCAAAGCCGATGGAGCCGTTACAGTGCAGCATCTCAGAGTATGAGCCGCCGCCGCACGAACCATCGTAGGCACCGGTATTATCCTGCTGGTCTTCCGCCTGGTAAGTCACGCCATTGACGATAACGTAATCCACCTGCACGTCGCGGTCGCCGGCGTCATTGGTAAAGGCAACGCGCAGCTCGCCGGTGGCATTGGTATTGGCGGTGTAATTCATCATGCCCACGCCCACCGTCCAGGTCTGGATGGTTTGACCGCCAATTTGCAGGCTGACGCTCTCGTCACCCACCACGCCGCTCATGCGAATGGTAACGCTGTTGCTGCCACCGCTGCTTGAGCTGGAGGATGAACTGCTGCTCGAAGAGCTACTGGACGAACTGCTCGAGCTTGAGGTTCCGCCACAGGCGCCCAGATTTGTCCACGACGCATCGCTGCCGGGAACCGTATTGGTGTACCAGTTCGCCTGGTAAAGGACGCCGTTATACACCATGCGATCACCCGCATTGGCGTGATTGTAGGCTCCCCCTTCCCAGTCCTTGGCGGTCCAGTTGGGATACACATTCACACCGCTACAGTTGCCGCCGGTCGCACCCGAGCTACTGGAACTGGAACTTGAACTGGACGATGAACTACTTGATGACGAGCTTGAAGAACTGCTCGAACTGGAACTTGAGGAACTGCCACCACTAACGCTGCCGAAACCGATCGAACCGTTGCAGTGCAGCCACTCGGACAAAGTGCCGCCACCGCAGGTTTGGTCCCATGCGCCGGTGTTGTCATCCTGGTCTTCAGCTTCACGAACCACGCCGTTAACGATGATGTAATCAACCTGCACATCGCGATCGCCCGCATCGTTGGTAAAAGCAACCCGTATTTCGCCGCCGGCGTCGGTGCTGGCACTGTAGTCACTCATGTAGGTGTTGGCCGTCCATGTCTGTATAGTGGTTCCGCCCACTTGCAGGCTCACACTTTCATCGCCCACCACACCGCGCATGCGCACGGAAATGGTATTCGCCCCTCCTCCACTGCTGCTACTGCTGCTTGAGCTGCTTCCACTTGCCGAGGTATCGACAACTTCGAGCATCTGGTTTGCATAACGGCGCCCCATCTCACGCACACCGGCGGAATCCCAGTGATACTGATCATGTATGTTGAGGCCTTCGGCGGTAACAACATAGGCGTTGGAAATTATCGATGGAAGCTGCCTGATCAAAGTGTTGTGGCTGGCGCAACAGGCCGGGTAAGGAAGCTCACCGGCGATAAACGGCACATCCCCGACACCCAGATCATTGCGAATATCCGTAACCAGCTGGTTCACCCGGCCCGGCCATGCCGGATCTCCGGTATTGCTTTCCCCCTGATGAAAAATAATCCCCTTGATAACACCACGCTCCTGGGCGCGGCGGGCCAGATCTATCAGCCAGGCATACCCGCCGTTAAACCCGTTGGGCGTTGCGCCGAACGAAGGCGTGCAGGCGTTATAAGAGGCGCAGTCCTTTAGAAAGTATTCGATCTTCTGTCCGCCGAAAGCCGCGCCCACCAATCCTACGGTCACAGCCGAATCGGAATTGTCCGCCATGGTTTTACCGAATGTATCGCCCGGTCCCAACCCGGCACAACGTATCAAAGGAGGCGCGGCGATACGCCACTCACCGTACGGCGTCGCCTCCTGGGCACAGTTGGCATCCTGCAACACCATCACGCGCGGATCGGTGACACGATCCTGAGCTTCGATGGGTGCCGCCCCCTCCATATTGGACTGTCCCACCATAAGATAGATATGGAAGTTCGGATCCGGCGCAGCGACAGCGGCAAATGAAATCGCCGCAAAAAAAAGCGATAACCATAACGTAAATAGTTTTTTTCTCATTATCCTCTCCTTATCCGATTCTTGTACCGGGGTTAAATGAGTGCCGAATTCCAAAACATCAGCCGCAAAACTCAGTCGCAAAACTCAGTCGTAAAACTACGTAGTCATTTTGACTTTAATCTGGCTTTAATTAGGACGTCGGCCAGCTAATAAACGTAAACGCACAACGGCTACCCTCCTGTGATCTGGCACAGGTTCAGGTGCTTCGGGTCTTGCCGTTAAATTCGATTGGCAAGACGTCCAAGCGCGGAGCTCATCCCGTTTTAATCTGAAGGTGTCAAGCCTGTAAATGGCTTTTCTGAGACGGGTTCTCCCGCAAACATGATTAATCGAAAACAAAAATGTATAGCTTTTAGTTATTAAATAATTTCCCCATCACACACGCCGATTCAAAAGCGAGTACAGGTCCTAAAAGATAAATAAATTGAACATAAAAAAAAGTCAGTTCCGAAAGTTTTTATTAAAAATTGCAGAAAATTTTATTCTTTTTTTAATTTGTTACATTTTGGAATCGGACTGTCGAATAGCAAATTGTGATCAATTTCTCTTT
The DNA here is from genome assembly GCA_964451365.1 of uncultured Cellvibrionaceae bacterium. Classification (GTDB taxonomy): domain Bacteria; phylum Pseudomonadota; class Gammaproteobacteria; order Pseudomonadales; family Cellvibrionaceae; genus CAYVIB01. Next base: position 10,332 of record CAYVIB010000058.1, on the reverse strand, counting down.
TTAAGTTTAAATGCAGTCGACACCCTCTCATTCAGGATCATGGGCTTTCCTGGAATGAAGGACAAAAATCACTCATTGTTGTTTTTTTCGTATATCTTCTTAAAGGATTTAGGCGTACACCCATACTCATTTTTGAATAACTTATTGAAATAGGAGGCGTTGTTATAGCCGACGGAATACGCAATTTCCGCCACATTGATTTCATCGTTTTCAGACAGCAGACGGGCTGCTTCCGAAAGCCTCAATTTGTTCAGGTAGGCACTAAAAGTAAAGCCGACCTCTGTTTTCAATATCTCGTTTATCTTGGTTCGACTAATTCCCAGCTTGGTCACCACTGTGTCCAGACCGAGATTGGGGTCTGTATACTCTTCCGCTATAAGCTGCAGGATCAGTTGTTTATCCTTATCTTTGTGGGACTCAATCGACAACTGGCGATAGGCAATCAACGGCAGGTCTTTGCGCACCTTCTGCTGAATCGCGTCGATCAACCTTCTTGTGTGCTGTCTGTACAACCAATATATAAAACCGACCCAAACAATGATCACGAAAAAAGATAAAACAAAAACATAACGCCAGCTCCACCCACAAAGAGTCAAATCGACTATCTTAACGTTCGATGGTTTGTTCACGGGGGTCTGCCTGGATATACCAAAAGAAAAAGCCATTGCATTTTCCAATTGGTAACCGATGTCGGACAGATCAAGCCCCACCGAATCCAGCCACCACTCCGGAACCTGTAGGTGTTTCATGTCAATTTCCACCTCCGTCCATTCAGCGGCGCAGGAGAAATAAGCCACGGCGATCCGGTAAGTGGAAAGTTCAGCGGGGCGAGTAATCTTCGGGTCGTAAATATACACCACGAAGGAAAGAATATTTTCCGGGTTGCACTTTACCCTGAAAAACAGGGTGGAGTATGTACTTAAATCCGCGAACTGTTTTGGATTATCCAAATCATCAAACGCCAGGGTATAGGATACATATGGATATTGAACTTCATTTTTCACATTAAAGTTGAAGTCCACGGTAAAAGTTGAATCGTTGACCGCTATTGTTGAAGCCCCTCCCGTCTCCGCATCGGAGGCAGTTGTCAATTCCCAGGGTATCGCACTGTTTTGCGCGGGTAGAAGCTGATCACGAACAAACGCATACTCCAGGCACACGCATGTTGTCAGCGCAGTTACAACCATCAAAATCAGAAAAACAACGACGACTTTTTTATAAAAATTGTACATCTTTTTTTGAATCCGCTACCGGACGGGCTGAGTCGCACTCCGCAGTCCCCCATCCGGGAGCCAACGCACCTGGGAGTGTGAGGGCGAAATCTGTTGCAGGTAAAGTAACAGTTTATGATCCGCGGATATTAAGACGCTTACGCTTAACCACCACTGGCCTGTTACCAGGTTCATTACCCGCGGAGCGAATAACATCCTGTCACCAGCGGCTTGTTTTACAACCACATTTTCCGAAGCTTTTGGCTCAACAGCTTGGTTAAGCGGGTAGCTTGATTCCGATGTAAGCAAAGCGGAGGAGCGAATAACCGCACCAGTCACCGTTCTTTTTCTGCGAGCGTGCTATTTATATTTAAAAATAAAATCATATGATAAATAAACTCACATTCTAAATAAACCCGCTCAGGATGTCTTTGAGATTTTTATCGTTTTTTCTCATAACCACAGGTGGTGTACATCCCCCAATGTCGGACTTGTATACATTTCGCAAGGAAAATTCCGGTTGTAAGGGAAATACCGGAGCTTGGGCTGGACGTGCCTGGAACGAAAGCGGGGCTCGGAAACTTTGATAAAACGTCCGTTTTTATCCGTGAAAAAGACAACTGGCATTGCCGCCATTCCCGGCATACCAGACAACGGGGCCCGCATCGCAACCACCAGGGACGGCATTGTTCGAGCGTTGTTGGCCCGCAAATAGAGGTCCCTGGCTGGCGGCTTCCCCGGCACTGAGACTGACAATATCGTCATATCTTCCTGGGTTATCCACGCTGGCATGTATCATTGCACTGTGACGAGGGCGCCGGACGCCCGGCAGTTACGGCCCCACGGTCCAGGGACAAATCCTTATCTGGACGCGCAGAAACCCACGGATGAGTTGCTCTGCCCCGGTTGCAAAATGCCGTTCCAGCTGACTCCGGATACAGTTAAAGTTGAACCGCTTTGGCTCCAGTTGCCATTCCAAAGACTGTCGACTGTGCCCTTCACGGCTATATCCACATTCCAGCTTACCGCGCTACTGCCGCTGTTACTTACAATCAACGTTGCGCAGTAACCCGCTCCCCAGTCGTTGTTGATGTCGACGGTTGCTGTCACTGCGCCGGTACCGCCACTTGAACTGGAGGACGAACTTGAACTTGAGGAGCTGCTGCTGGAACTGGAACTTGAAGAACTGGATGAACTACTGCCGCTGCCTCCACCGGCAGTAATGGAGCCAGTCGATGCGATAAGGGTAACGCTGTCGAGCCCGGCACCGTCCTCGCGTCGTTCGATCCTCAGCGTATGCGTGCCTGCGGAAAGATTGTTAAAAGTCGCCGGTGTCAAGCTGCTCCAGCCGGAGATCTGGCTATTGTTTTGCGTCTGCCAGGCGCCCGAATTCAATTTGTAGTAAAAGGAATCGTCACTGCCATTGGGCAGATTGGCGCGCACCCGAAATTCGACATTGGCTGTCTGTGACAGGCTAAAGTTGATGGCAACCTGACCGCTGGTACCGTCCGAGGCGGAATTTATAATCTGGTTACTACCGTTGTTCGGCCAGACAATGTATTGCCCACCCGACGCGCCTGAATCGCCCTGTACAGAAAACGGCAAAAAATTACCTTGCGAGGACAAACTTTCCAGTTCAACCGTCAGCGCTGATCCACCGCTGCTTGACGACGAGCTACTGGAAGATGTGCTCGAACTGGATGAACTGCCGGAGCTGCCGTTACCATGGCTGACAAAGGTGGCCACGCTTTGCGGGTCCACCCAGACGGAAGCTGAACCACCGGAAGCCGTGCCGGAAACAGAAGTAGTACCGCCGTAACCCACATTCAGTGTTTCGGAAGTGCTGTACTTGACGAACGAACCGACACTGACGTTCCGCAGGTTCAGATTAATGTTTCTGTCCGACGTGCTGGTATTAACCGCCACCACCACGATTTGGTTGTCGGGGCCTTTATAGGCAGTGACGTACACACCTGACAGCGGATTTTCCGTCGCGCCGATTCGCACAAACCCCGGACGAACAAACTTGGCGTACTGCGCCATCAAATAGCCGCGTTTACTGACGTTGCCGTCTTCGGTAATCAACCCGTAGCCGCGACGGATATACCACCAGATGTACGCATTGAAGTTGGCGACCATGCTTTGATGCAGTTCCGTACCCACATCCAATGCGAGCGGCCACGCATTCGCGGAGTTCTGGCTCTCCGTGTAGTGTTCCGTCATCCACAACTCTTTGCCCTTGGCGCGCGCGAGCGGATAATCCCGCGGCCCCCGGCCATACAAATGGCCGCCAATAATATCCACATGGGGTTCGGTAGTGCTGTTATTCAGGAACGGATCGGACAGCGCGTGGTTAAAATTCAGGGATTCCGGTGCAACCACCCGCAGCGAACCAAATCGTGATCCCTGGGTACTCAGATAATTGACGAAGTCGCTCGCTGTCCACTCGCAGGATTCATAAGAGGGATGCCAATCCGGCTCGTTTTGTATTGAGATGGCATGGATCGGCGCGCCATTGGAGGCCATATAATCCGCGAAATCCAGCAGATGGTCGGTATACGCAGAGTAATATTGCGACAACAAACGCCCGCCATCGCTCAGGCTGTTGTTGGACTTCATGTAGGCCGGCGGCGTCCAGGGCGTGGCCAGCAGGATAGCGCCGTGTGATTGTGCCCGAATGGCGGATGGCACCTGGATATTCCAGCGGGAGGAGTTGGGGTCTATGCGCATGCGCATGATGGAAAGGCCGATCTGGCCGTCGGCATTGCCAAATGCCGTGTCCACCTGGGCGGGAGTCAGGTCATCGATCCAGCCAACACCATTGTGGCCGCCAAAGCCGCGAATAATCTGGTATTCGGTGCCAGCGTCAATGTTAACGGTTTGCCCAAATGCACCGACACATACACCGCACAGAAGCAAAAACAAATACGGAAGCAAAGGGTTGTTCATACCACACCTCTCGGGCTTATAAAGTTTTAATGCTCACGGCACGTTCAAATGAACATACCCGGGCTCTTGTCTTTTGAATTTGAATACCGCCAAGAATCGGAAACGGCTTTAATCGCGCCGATAATTGCGCCAATGAATTCAGCGGAATTTCAACTGGTGAGATGGAACATCTCGCAAAACATGATGAAGAGAAAAAACATTTTTTGGTCGCTAATACAACGGGCTTTGCCTGTTATTTCTATCGTGATCGTTGTTTAGTGAAGTTTATTACGAAAGCAATTCAAACCGATGGCATCGGTGTCGCACAAGAAAATCTGAAAAATTTAATAACAAATTGCGGAAATTTTAACTTTTCCCGCAATTTGTTAAATAGTAGATTTAACTAGAACCTATCTCAAAATTGTCTGTGTCGAAGTTTTTGTGATAGCAGCTTGCAGAATCCCACGTCGACCGTCGTTTGCCATCGGGGGGAAGACTTCAAAATCGCATAAATACGTCCCTGTAGCGCCGACGCGCATGGAAGCGCTAATGCCGCGATGGCTGGATGCCATAGAGTGGCCTCAATTCTTCCCTGAATTGAGGGTTTTGAAACCTTCCCCCGACGACAAACTCGCGATGTGCAATGCTGCAATTTCGAGATAGGTTCTATAAATACCAACAACCCCACCGATTCCGAAAAGTGCTACTTGCTACTTGAAGACCGCCACAAATCCAGCATTGGTTCGCATGGTTACGCTTAGCGGTGAAACACTGTCGATTTCCGCCTGGCTGAACTGTCGCTCTCCTTCCCCGCTGGCAATCAGCACGCCTGTTCTGTCACCAATAAAACTCAAGTCCAGTGTCAGGGTGAGGTCTTCGCTGTCCGCGTTTATTCCCGCCACATACCAGGCATCTCCCGCGCGTCGCGCAAGCACGACATTCTTACCGGGATAACCCGTTATAAATTTGACATCGTCCCACTCGCGCGGCAGCTCGCGCAGAAAATCCCTCACGTAATGAGGCACTGTCGCCATGCCCTCGGGAATGGCGGCAAAATGCTGGATGCCGGAAGTCATCAATACCGGCAAAGCCAGTTGGAAGGAGTTTTCGGTAACTCGCTCAACGTTGGGAATATCGCCAAATACCATGGGAGTAAAATCCATGGGATCGAAGACATTGCGGGCAAACAGGGACATCACCGCATGCCGCGGCAAATGGTTTTCGAATTCCTGTGCAAAGGTGGCATACTCGAAACCACGAATAGCCTCCACCGTCACCAGGTTGGGATAGGTTCGCTGCCAACCGCGAGGCAACGTGGCGCCGTGGAAATTCACCAGCAGCTCATATTCCGCCGCGTCCTTGAGAATACCCAGGTAGTAAGCAATCATCGATTGGCCATCACCGCCAAAGAAATCGACCTTGATGCCTTTCACGCCGATATCCCGCAGCCGGGAAAATTCGGCCACCCGCTGCTCGTGGGTCAACAGCTTGTCCCGCGGAGTTTGCGGGGTGTCGTTCCAGCCACCGGCGGAATTGTACCAAACCAGGATACCGACATTTTTTTGCGCGGCATAATCGGCCAGTTCCGCAAGTTTCTCGTACCCGATTCTCTTGTCCCACTCGGCATCCACCAGGGTGTATTCCCACTGCATATCGGCCGCATAATCCACAAATGTCTTCTGCACATCGAAGGTTGTAAATTCGTCTTTCAGAATCGGCCAACTCCAGGAGGCAAGACCGGGCCGGATATAATCGGTTGACGCCACACTGGCGGGCTCAACCACGTCCGTACCGAGAGTGGATTCCATAACCGTCGCCAGATCGCCGATTGCGATAATCCGCCAGGGGGAAACCAGTTCCTCTTTTGCGCTCGCCAAATACGCTCCACCGGGAACAACTTCCCGCGGGTCTGGCGTTGCGACTTTATAGAGGCCGTTGTCGGATTTGTGGTGCAGCCGCGACCCGTGCCAGTTTTCGTTCAGGCCGGTTTCGGAAATCAGTATCCAGGTATTCCCGGTTTTAAACAAGGCCGGAAACACCCAACCGAAACCCAGGGTGGATTCTGTCCCCACCGGAATTTCCATTTCGTAATATTCCTCGTAGGAAGGGCTGGCGCGCATCCATCCCACCTGCGCCTCCGCAATCGGTTGCAACCAGGCGCGGGTGTCGGGTGAAAACCGAAAACCGGTTGCCTCTTCGACAAACTGCTTTTCCCCTAAAGCGGGATCGTTCACCGTATAGCGGAAGGCAACACCATCGTTTGAAACGCGAAAAGTGACTAAAAGCTTCTGTTGCCGATCATTGGCCACGGAAAAGGTCTGTTCGTGTGCGGTATATTCGACCCGGCGTTTCTTGCCTGTCCAGATGCGGTAGGAATCGGTCACTTCCGTGATGGCGGAGGCCGATTTAATATGGACATTTTGAGTGAAATCAGCGGATGCCAATTCGAGTCCCAGTGGAGAGTTCAATATGACTGGTTCGCCTCCACGCGCAACGGAATAGGCCAATGTGTTCGATTGCGTTTCGAAAACCCTGACACTGAGCGTACCGTCGGGGCTGGTCAGCATTTGCCGCGTGTGCGTGGCGCACCCGGACAAAACCAATAACCACGATAGCGCCGAAAACGTTAGCAATGAGATTATTTTTTTCACCTTTACCCCTTCCTGATATTTGTTTATTGAGTCGACCGACAAATAAGGTCGAAGTAGAATCCCAGTTTTTGCGATAACATATTGGGATGCGCGAATACTCATCCCAACCCTACAATCGCCAAGGGATTTGTTGACGTCTGGACCAAAGCAAAAAAAGCATGAACAGTCGCTAACGCTATTCAAAAATCGCGACAAAGCCGGCACCGGGCCTTAGTTGAATTGTTTTCAAAGAATCGCCAGCCACCTCACGCCGGCTGAACTGCCTTTCCCCTTCCCCACTGGCAATCAGTACTCCCTTTCGGTCACCGATAAAATTCAGCTCAATGTGAAGGGTTCGGGCTTCGCTTTCCGCGTTGATTCCCGCCACGTACCAAGCATCTCCCGCGCGTCGCGCAAGCACGATATTTTTACCGGGATAACCGGTAATAAACTTGACGTCATCCCACTCGCGCGGCAGCTCGCGCAAAAAGTCCCGCACATAACCAGGCGCCGTCGCCATCCCTTCCGGAATGGCGGCAAAATGCTGTATGCCGGATACCATCAGGACCGACTGGGCCAACTCAAAGGAGTTTTCCGTTTTGCGTTCGATATTGGGAATATCGCCGAAAGCCATCGGGGTAAAGTCCATGGGTTCGAATACATTGCGCGTGAAAAGCGCCATCACCGCCTGCCTGGCGACATTGTCCTGGTTTTCCTGCGTGAAGGTCGCGAATTCAAAACCCCTGATCGACTCCATGGTCATCAGGTTCGGGTAAGTGCGGTGCCAGCCGCGCGGCAGTGTCGCGCCGTGAAAATTAACCAGCAAATCGTGCCGCGCCGCATCCTCAAGTATATCGATATAGTAGGCCATCATGGACTGACCGTCGCCGCCAAAAAAGTCCACTTTTATCCCCTTTACACCCATTTCGTGCAGACGAGAAAAAACCGAGGTGCGCTGCCCGTGTGTCAACAGCTGGCTTTTGGGTGTGTAAGGCGTTTCATTCCAACTGCCGGACGAGTTGAACCATGCCAGAATGCCGATACCCTTTTGTTCCGCATATTCCACCAATTGCTTCATTTTGTCGTAGCCGATTTTCCTGTCCCAGTCGGCATCCACCAGCGTGTAGTCCCACTGCATGTCGGCAGCGTAGTCGATAAATTTTTTCTGCACCTCGAAGGTGGTGAAATCGTCCTTGAGTATTGCCCAACTCCACGACGAATGACCGGGTTTGACAAAACGTTCCGGCATGTCAATTGTCGGCGCGGCCAGATCGGTTCCAAGCGTGGATTCCATTACAGTTGCCAGGTCGCCGATCGCAATAATCCGCCAGGGGGAAACCAATTCATCTTTTGTGTTGGCCAATAGCGCACCACCGGGAAAAATTTCTCGCGGATCGGGCCCATCCACCGTGTAAACGCCATCGACTGACTGGTGGTGCAGACGCGACCCGTGCCAGTTGGCTTTGACATCGGTTTCGGAAATTAACACCCAGGTCTCGCCGGTTTTAAACAAGGCGGGAAAAACCCAGCCGGCTCCCAGTGTGGATTCGGTTCCGACGGGAATATCCGTTTCATAAACCTCTTCATAGGATGGGTTGGTGTTACTCCATCCGGTCCGCGCCACCGCCATTGGTTGCAGCCAGGCGCGGCTGTCGGGCGCGAAGCGGAAGCCGGTGGTTTCATCGACAAACTGCTTCTCCGCCAGCGAGGGATCAATCACCGAATAGCGGAAAGCCACACCGTCGTCGGAAACGCGAAAAGTCAGCAACAGTTTCTGCTGTTGGTCGTTGACGACTGAAAAAGTCTGCTCCCTGGCGACATACTCAATCAAACTCTTTTTGCCGGTGCGCATGCGATAGGAATCGCTTATATCGGTAATGGCGGATGCGGATTTGACTCGTACATCCTGTGTGAAATCCGCGGATTGCAGTTCAAGGCCGAGGGGAGAATTCAATATTACCGGCTTTCCGTCACGCGCAACGGAATATGCCAATGCATTCGATTCTGTCTCGAACACCTTTACCCTAAGCGTGCCGTCGGGGCTAGTTAACATTTGTGGAGTGTGGCCGGCACAGCCGGACAAAAGCAGTAGCGCGGACAGTGTTAAAAGCGAGAGTATTGTTTTCACCTTTACCCCTTTTGGTTTAACTGTTATTGATTCGACCGGCAAAGATGGCCTTCCAGCGAAAAGGTCATATAGTATTATTTTTATATTCTCTCCTCAAGCAACCGCTGAAGGTAAATGGTTTCCGTGGTTTCATATATGAATTAAATCAAACCGTTTGCGAACGTGACGCGTGCAAAAGCAAACGTTCCGCTCAGGCCAGCAGCCGCTCAACAAAGCCTGCTCTTCCATATTTGCCGGACTTCCCCAATGGAACGCTTGCAGACGGGTGCCGTCTACGTTTTTTACTCATGAAAACGCAAAAAGCGATTTGTTTTCCCGATTGTTAATTTTTATCTTCTTTTTGGTAAATTTCCTTAAACGCCTTGGGCGTACATCCATATTCATTTTTAAAGAGTTTGTTGAAATAGGAAACATTGTTATAGCCCACGGAATAAGCTATCTCGGCAACGTTGGCTTCGCCGCGCTCGGACAACAGACGTGCCGCCTCCGAAAGTCTGAGCCTGTTCAGGTAGGAAGAAAATGTAAAGCCGAGTTCCGCCTTAAGAATTTCGTTCAATCTTGTCCGGCTGATACCCAATGTGGCCACGGCCATCTCCAGACTGAGTTCAGGATTTGGATACCGGGTGGCCATAAAACGAAGAACCTGATTTTTTTCCTTGTCTCTGTGCGGTTCAACCGACAACTGTTGATACGCAATCAGAGGCCTGTCTTTCAACAGTTTATCCTTGGCGTTGGCAATGAGCGCCGCGGTGTAGGTTTTCAGGAGCCAATAGAGATAGCCGCTCCAGATTATCGCGAACAGGGCGAAAAAATAATACACATACCGCCAGTCTTGTCCATTGAGAGTGAGGTCGATCACTTTTACATTCGCGGGAGTATTTACCGGCCCCTGCCGCGAGGCACCAAACGTAAAAGCACCTACTTTATCGAGCCAGTAATCCTGACTCGATAAATCAGCGTTATGCTGTTCAAGCCACCACAGTGGAACCCACATATGCCGCAGGTCAACCTGGACCTCGTTCCATTCATCGTCACAGGAAAAAAGCGATGTCGCGGGCCTGTAGGAGAAGAAATCATTGGGATCGGTAATATTCGGGTCAAAACTGACGAGATCAAAAGAAAGCAGGTTGTGGTGCGAGCATTTCACTTTGAAAGACGCTTTGGAATACGTTGACATATCAACCCAATAACTGGAATTTTCGGGATTCGAAAACAGAAGCACCAAATTAACGGCGGGATAGGTTACGTCTTTCCTGATGGTGTAATTAAAGTCCAGACCCAAAACGGCATCATTGACGGAGATAACGGAAGAACCGCCCCTGAAAGTGTCGTCAATTAAGTCCACCTGCCAGGGAAAGGTGCTCCGGGAAAAGGGCAAAAGCGGATCGCTTACAAAAAAGCGGTCCATGCAGATATAAGCGATTAAGGACGTCAG
>CAYVIB010000057.1:0-13893 GCA_964451365.1 uncultured Cellvibrionaceae bacterium | reverse complement strand
ACAACGGCCCCTCGAAGCCGGCCGCGTCGCACAGCGCCTTGTGAAACTGGAACTGCAGTATGTGCGCGAGAAAATAACGCGTATAGGGAACGTTTGCCGGAATATGGTATTTCGCACCGGGATCGAAATCGTTTTCGCTGCGCGCCACCGGCGGTCTTATTCCCTGGTATTGTGTGCGAAGATCCCACCACGCCTTGTTGTAATCCTCCGGTTTAATTTCGCCGGAGAACACTTTCCAGCGCCACTGGTCGATGAGTTTGCCAAACGGCAGGAACGCGATTTTATCCAGGGCGAGTTTCATCTGCTGGTTAATCACCGCCTGCTCGTTATCCACGGTTTCGTCGATCAGGCCAACCTCCTGGAGATAACCGGGCGTTATCGAAAGCGAAATGGTATCGCCGATCGCCTCGTGAAAACCGTCGTGGGCGCCATTCTGGAACAACATCGGTTGTTTGTTGTAGGCGAGGTCATAATAAATATGGCCCAGCTCATGGTGCACGGTTTGAAACTCTTCCTCGGTTGGTTCAATACACTGCTTGATTCGCACATCGGTTTTGCCGTCCATTGTCCAGGCGCTCGCGTGACATACCACTTCACGATCGCGCGGTTTGGTCAGCATCGACTTTTCCCAAAAGCTCGCCGGCAGATCCTGCATCCCCAGGGACACAAAAAACTGTTCGGCAATCTTTGTAATTTCGATTGCGTCCTTGTCCTGCGCCACCAATGCGGCGGTCACGTCCAGATCCCCCACGCCGGGATAAGGCTGCACCACATCAAAAATTTCGCCCCACTGCTGGCTCCACATGTTGCCGAGCAGATGCGCCGGTATCGGCTGGTCCAGCGGCACCTTGTCCTCACCATATTTTTCCGCCAGGTCCGCGCGCACCTTGCAGTGCAACTGCTGGTACAGCGGCTCCACCTGGCTCCACAAACGTTCTACCTCCAGTTCGAACTCCTTCGACGGCATATCGTAGCCGGATTTCCACGATGCGCCGAGATTATCAAAACCGTACGCCTGCGCACCGGCGTTGGCGATCTGGATAAACTTCGCATAGTCGTTGCGATAGGCCGGCGATACCGTTCGCCAGCCCACCCAGGCATCCAGCAATTCGTCGTAGTCGCGACTTTCCGCGAGAACCTTCGACAACTCGATAAGGTTGCGACAAACCTCCTCGCCGTTTTCCTCCTTGCAATATTTACCGGAGCCGTAGGCGCCCTCCATTTTTGTCGCCAGGGCGGCCAGTTCGGCACGCTGTTCCGGTGTATCCGGCGGCAACAATGTTTTACCCTTGGTGAGATTGCTGTACGCCTTCGCGGTTGCGGGGTCCATCTCCGCATCCTTGTATTTTCGCGCCTGCGAAAGAATTTCCTTTTCCATTGCCATCAAGCGTTCACTTGCCTTGGTGGCCAGCAGACCGGAATCTTCATTGATATACGTGTTATAAACCCACTGCGCGGCATTGTACTCGCGGGTCTCTTCTTCGTAGCGTTTGTTGACTTCGGCAATAAACTGCTCGGCCGACTTTTGCGGCTCCGTCACCGCGGTTTTTTCCACTTCGGCCGGCGCGTCAGCGGATTCCTGGCAACCGGCGAGGAGAAACAAATTGGCCGCAACAGCAGCAAGCAGTGCTTTTTTCGCTAAAAGTATTTTCATCGTATTGCCCATTGAGAGTTTAATGAATACCAAACATACCTTTTTTAAGCAGCGGGGAAATAAGCAGCATAAAAATACCAAAGATAATTCCCGTCCACATCAGCGTTTCGAAAAGGGAAGTGTAGGTGGCCAGCACTTCGAACGGATCACTGCCGCCCGCTTTCGTATCGATGGCCGCCAGTTTTGACAGGCGCGTTGCCACCGTCTCCGACAATGCGGTGGCGACAAACCATGTGCCCATACTGATGCTGACGACTTTCGAAATAGAGAGTTTGGTCACCGCCGACAGCCCTATCGGGGAGAGACACAATTCACCCGTGGTGTGAAGCAGATAGGCCAGCACCAGCCAGATCGCGGCGACCTTGCCGGACTCATCCGGGAACTGCGCGCCGATTACCAGCGCGGCAAAACCGAGGCCCGCCTGGATAATACCCAACGCGAATTTAACCGGTGTGCCGGGGTTGAGGTTGCGCCGGTCCAGCCACGGCCAGAGAATGGCAAATGGAATGGCGAGCAGCATAATAAAGCCCGCGTTTAACGCACCAAACTGACTTGCTTTAAACGTAAAGCCGCCCACTTCCCGGTCGAGGGAGCGATCCGCGAAAAACGTCATCGACGCGGCCGACTGCTCGAACAGCGCCCAAAATACAATGGTGGATACGATGAGTATCATCAACACCAATGTACGCGAAAACTCGTGCGAGAAATGATATTTGTAACCCCACAACACATAGCCCAAAAGGCAAGCCAGCGCGAAATACAGGCTGATCTCGCTGACCACGGGGGAGACTTCAAACACATTGTTTTGCAGCAGAATGGCAAGAATTCCCATCAACACCGTAAATGCGGCAAAGCCGATAACAATATTCTTGCCCCGGTCCTGATGGTACAGCATGGAAAACGCCAGAATGCCGACAATGCCGGTCACCAGAAATATATTCTGGGTAATATGCACCACGGGTTCGCTCTGCACCAGAAACCAGATTACCGCGATGGCCGGAATTGTACTGAGATAAATAATGCGTTCACGGCTCAGCGGACCGAACATTTTTTCCCTCAATTTTTCCGGATCGGGCGGTTCCGCATACCCTCGCAAATATCGTTGGCCATAGAGAAAAGTAAACAATCCCAACACCATTCCAACACCGGCCAAACCGAAACCATATTTCCAACCGTAGGTTTCACCCAGGTAGCCGCAGATCAGCGTGGCGAAAAACGAGCCGACGTTAATACCCATGTAAAAAATAGTGAAACCGGAATCCTGACGCGGGTCGTTTTCGGGATAAAGTTTGCCAACGATCACCGAAATATTCGGCTTCAGGAAACCCACACCGGCAACAATAAACGACAGCGCGAGATAAAAAACCTTTAACGCCGCGGTATCCTGTTTGGTAATGGCTTCGGTTAAAACCGTTCCGGCCGACAACACCGTGCCATCGGTAAGCCGCAGGTCACTATCCAAAACCGTGCCGGCGGCATAATATATTGCCTGCTCGCCTTCCACGGCCATCAGCAGGTGCCCGATGGACAGCAATATTCCACCTATCACCACCGCCTTGCGGGTACCGAGGTAGCGGTCCGCAATCAGTCCGCCAATAACCGGCAGCGCGTACACCAGGCCGGCATAGGCGCCAAGCACATTCAGACCGCTGCTGTCGCTGAACAAATGATATTTGGTCAGATACAACAACAGGAGGTATTTCATCCCGTAAAAAGAAAACCGCTCCCACATTTCGGTGGCAAAGCAGACGTACAAACCTTTGGGATGACCGAACAGCTCCCCGCTATGAACAGGTGCTACATGTTCCTCGGGCCGGGTTATATCTTGTGTTTGACTCATGTGTTTCTTCGCTGTTTTTTCGCAACAAAAATGATTGATGCGGGAGTTTTTGTTTTGAGGTTTAATGGTTCTTTTATTTTTATAAGTTCGAAAGCATTATCAACAAACAGGCTTTTCCAGCTTTCCAATGTGCGAAAAAACCAGGGCGCCGGTTCGGTAAACTCTCCGCCAAAATTTTTCCACGATTCCTCCCGCCAGCCGTTTTCGTAGGGCTCCTCCCCACAGGCAAAAACAGGATGGACAGTTTGCACAATTAGTCGTCCACTCGAATTCAAAATATTTTCGAAGGCGGCAAATAGCCGGCCAACTGATTCTTCTCCCAGCAGGGAAAAATTGGCCACCACAACATCAAATGTCTCGGCAAGTTCTCCGTCGGCAAGTTCGTTATATGACAAAACTTTATACCGATCTTTCCCATCGGAGTCCAATTCGCGCGCCCGATCGATTAAACCATCGACAGCATCCATGCCGGTGGCGGATAAATCATTATTATTCAGCTCGCGGACGAGCCAGCCCTCGCCACATCCCAGGTCCAGCACGGTTGTTAAACTTGCCGCCCGGCATTCGTCCAACACGGTATCGACAATGGCTTTGTTCGTTACCGTTACGCGACTTTCAATCCGGTTTTCCCGCACTGCCTGGCTCCAAGGCTGCGCATTGCTTTGCCAGGCCGTCAGAATTTTCCGCTCATGGAGGTCGGTCATGAATTGGCCGTTACATATCGAGCGCCAGGCGCAATAATCCCGCCACCGACATGGAATCGGTGATAACACCGTCCTTCACCATCTGAATGGCTTCGGTCAGCGGCAGTTTTTTCAGTTCGATATCTTCCGTTTCCTCCAGGCTTTGCTGGCCGGGATACAAATCCTCCGCCACGTAAACAATGCCAATCTCATCGGAAACGGAGTTTGACTGGTGAATGGTGATAAGTTCACGCCACTTTCGCGCCTTCAGCCCCGCCTCCTCTTCCAGTTCGCGCTTTGCGGCGGTGAGTGTGTCCTCCCCTTCCGGCGCGCCGCCCTCGGGAATTTCCCAGGTATACGTATTCAGCGTGTAGCGGCTTTGCCTGACCAGCCAGGTATTGCCTTCGCTGTCGATGGGAATAACGCCGACCGCGCGGCCCTTGAAATGCACGACACCGTAAATGCCCTTGGTGCCGGCGGGAGTGATGACATCGTGATGGGAAACTTCGATCCAGGGATTTTCATATACTTTTTCGACCGCTACCTGTTGCCAGCCGACTCGCTTTTTGGTTTCTGTCATAAGTCTCCCATGGTTGCTGGTTATTTGTATTTGCTGATACCGCCAAAACACCTGTAGGGGCGGACCCACGTGTCCGCCCAGAGTAACCGCAAGGGTTACCCCTACAAGAAACACCGCAAGGGTTACCTCTACAAAAAATCACCGCAAGGGGGTTAGCCCCAATAAAATACCTCGGGGGGTTAACCCGCAAAACAAGGGCGGACACTTGGGTCCGCCCCTACGGTAGGCGAGGCCCGGCCTGCCGCATCATCAATATGCAAAGCGTGAGCCTATCGGGTCATCAACTCGGCGGAATCGAGCTTACCCACCGGCGTATTTTTCTTGTCCGTGTACCGCACCTGGCCGGAATCATCATACCACTTGTAAATCACATCCGGCTGGCGGGGTGCCGGTGGTGCAACCTGCATTCGCTCGCCCCCCTCAACGTCTTCCGGTGGCGCCTCATCCGATGCCTCTCCCTGCGGCGCAATCGCGGTGCCTACAAAACGCGTAAAATCCACACTCTCCATCTCGGGCTGGTCCTCCATAATCAAACCAATCAAGCGATGAATTTTAGGATTAACCAACAACGCCGCCGGATTTTGCTGCTGAATCAGGTTATGCACCTCCGGGTCGCGCAGAACCTCCTGCACCCGCGGGTCATTCTTCATATACTGCATGCGGCGCCAGACAAACGTCATCTTCTCCGCAACCGCCCTGTCCATCTCCTCCGGGCTGACATCACCACCCGCCGGGTCCACCAGCCCAATCAAACTGTCCATGCCCGGCTGATTGCGCAACCTTTTAAACGATTCCGTCTGCATCACACTGCTGACATCGTTAATCGCCATCATGTACTGCACATTCCTGTCGTTAACAAACTCCCGCAACTCCGGCGAGCGCGACAGCGACTTCAAACTTCCGACAAACGCCTCCGGCTGCTGCAACATCGCGCCCATCGCCTTGGCCTGCATACTTTCAGTGCCAACGGCATCAATACCGGCGGACGCCACCTTGCCGACAAACTTCGACGCCAGCTCAGCCAACACCGCCTTCTCCTGCTCCAACACAGGCTCCGGCGTACCGGAAGAAGACTGCCCCGTTTCGGACTCTTTCATTTCGGACAAGGCCGACGAACCACCCGGCTTATCGATCACCGTACTTTTAACCAGTGAATAACCCCAGATCAAAATCAAACCGCTAACAATCCCCACCAGTCCACCAAGCGCCGCGCCGAAAATCGGAAGCCTGAACCGCTCCTGGCGAAACTTCGCGGCAAAAACAAACTGCGGCAATGTGGACAACAAAAACGACGTACCGAAAAACAACACCACAACAGCGGTAATCATCGCCGCCACACTACTCAAGCCCATCGACTGCAAAAACGCCGCAAAATCCGTCGCCCACAAAATCGACACCACATAAGCGCCAACAAAACCCACCAGGCCCAACACCATCGGCCACAGGCCCTTCTTGTATCCGCGAAAAACGTAGAACGCCACCCAGGCAAGGAAAAGGATCGTTATGATCGACATATAGTATTAATCTCTTATCGTTTTTAAGTTATATCGTTTTTAATGTATGAAAAGAAGCACACACCCGCAGCCCTCGAAGGCGGCATCGGAAGGCATTCTGAAACCCTCAAGTCATGGATGACGCGAGGCCGCTCAATGGCATCCTGCCATCGCGGCATTAACGGATCGCCGCCCGGTACTTCCCTGCACATCGGAGCTACAGGGAAGTATTCATGCGATTTCAAAATACCTCGTGTTGCTGCCCCCACTATCTTAGTGGCACAAAATCCCTCAATCCGCCACCAAATTGTTCAGCGAAATTCGGAACTTGTTCCAATTTCGCTGAACAATTGCCCACCACCTCTGCAAATTGATAAACTTGCCGACCCCAAAACACATGGCCGGACCTACCAAAATAGTCGCCGCCGCCAATTTTTTCTCACCTGATTTCTACAACCGCGCAACGGCTTACAGCCCGGAATTTAGCATATGGCAGACCCCTGTACCCTGGAACAACTCACCTACACACAGGAATTCATCCACCGCCACATCGGCCCCGATGAGCGCCAGACCGCCGACATGCTCAAAACCCTGGGCGTGGACAGCATCGGCCAGCTTATCGACCGGACCGTGCCCAAAATCATTCGCGGCGAAGAAACCAAAGCCCTGGCGGCACCGTGCACCGAACACCAGGCACTGGCTGAACTTAAAACCATAGCGCAAAAAAACCGGATCTATAAATCGTACATCGGCATGGGCTACCACGACACCCACGTGCCGCCCGTCATCCTGCGCAACGTGCTGGAAAATCCCGGCTGGTACACCGCCTACACGCCTTATCAACCGGAAATCGCCCAGGGCCGGCTCGAAGGCCTGCTCAACTTCCAGCAAATGGTGATCGAACTCACCGGCATGGACATGGCCAATGCCTCCATGCTCGACGAAGCCACCGCCGCCGCCGAAGCCATGGCCATGGCCAAACGCGTGGCGCGCAAGAATACCTCCAACACCTTCTTTATCGATCGAGACTGCCACCCGCAAACCATCGCCGTGCTGCAAACCCGCGCCGGCCATTTTGGTTTCGACGTGGTCGTCGGCGATGCGTTTACCGAACTGGAACAACACCACGTATTCGGCGTGTGTGTGCAATACCCCGGCTCCACCGGCGAAGTGCGCGACCTCACCCCCATCTGCAAAATCGCCCAGGAGCAGGACGCGCTCACTATCGTTGCGGCGGACATTATGAGCCTCGCCCTGCTCAAAGCCCCCGGCGACATGGGCGCCGATGTTGTAGTGGGCACCAACCAACGCTTCGGCGTACCCATGGGTTTCGGCGGCCCGCACGCGGCCTTCTTCGCCTTCCGCGAAAAACACAAGCGCTCCACACCGGGCCGTATTATCGGCGTATCGGTAGACAGCCGCGGCAAACAGGCCCTGCGCATGGCCATGCAAACGCGCGAGCAACATATACGAAGGGAGAAAGCCAACTCCAATATCTGTACCTCGCAAGTGCTGCTGGCGGTGATGAGCGCGTTCTACGCCATGTACCACGGCTCGGAAGGTATCGAGCGCATCGCCAAACGCATCCACCAGCTCAGCAAAATCCTCGCGCTGGGCCTCGCGTCGATGGACTACAAACTGCGCTACAACCATTACTTCGATACCCTGTGCGTGGAAGTGGGCGATAACCAAAAAGCCCTGCTCGAGCGCGCCGACACCATGGGCATCAACCTGCGCCCGGTGGACAAATCCGCCCTCGGCGTAAGCCTGAACGAAACCACCACCCGCGAAGACGTTGAGCAACTGCTCGACCTGTTCTCCGCCGGCCGCCATCCGCAGGATTTCGCCACCATGGAAACCAAGGCGCAAATGGAAGAAGTGATCCCGGCCAGCTGCGCGCGCAACGCCCCGGCGCTCAAACACGAAATCTTCGAGCAATACCATTCCGAAACCGAAATGCTGCGCTACCTCAAGCGCCTGGAATCGAAAGATATCGCCCTTAACCACGCGATGATTCCGCTCGGCTCGTGCACCATGAAACTGAACGCCACGGCGGAAATGATCCCCGTCACCTGGCCGGAATTCGGCAAACTGCACCCCTTCGCCCCCATCGAACAGGCGGCGGGTTACGCGGAAATGTTCGAGCAACTGCAAACCATGCTCAAAGCCTGCACCGGCTACGACGCCATCAGCCTGCAACCCAACGCCGGCTCGCAAGGCGAATACGCGGGCCTGATCACCATCAAAAAATATTTTGAAAGCAAGGGCGAAACCCAGCGCAAAATCTGCTTGATTCCCGCCTCCGCCCACGGCACCAACCCCGCCTCCGCGCAAATGGTCAGCATGAAAGTGGTGGTGGTCGAATGCGACGGCGCCGGCAACGTGGATATGGACGACCTGAATGAAAAAATTCAGCAGTACGGCGATATGATTGCCGCGCTGATGGTCACCTACCCTTCAACGCACGGTGTGTTCGAGGAAAATATCGACGCGATTTGCGAAGCGGTGCACTCCGTCGGCGCGCAGGTGTATATCGACGGCGCCAATATGAATGCGCTTGTCGGTTTGGCGGCGCCGGGCAAATTCGGTGGCGATGTTTCGCATTTGAACCTGCACAAAACCTTTTGTATTCCGCACGGCGGCGGCGGGCCCGGTATGGGGCCCATCGGGGTTAAAGAACACCTCGCGCCGTTTTTACCGGGCCACCCGGTA
Source organism: uncultured Cellvibrionaceae bacterium (assembly GCA_964451365.1). GTDB lineage: Bacteria > Pseudomonadota > Gammaproteobacteria > Pseudomonadales > Cellvibrionaceae > CAYVIB01. The sequence continues at coordinate 4,931 of CAYVIB010000057.1, read as the reverse complement.
CAGCCGGTGCCGGATACCAAGCTGGAAAGCGGTACCGTTTCCGCCGCGCCGTGGGGTTCCGCCAGTATTCTGCCGATCAGTTGGATGTATATCCGCATGATGGGCGCCGAAGGGATGCGCAAAGCCAGTGAATTTGCGATTCTGAACGCCAACTACATCGCGGCACGGCTAAAGAGCCACTATCCTATTTTGTATAAAGGCAAAAACGGGTTTGTGGCCCATGAATGTTTGCTGGATTTACGGCCCCTGAAGCATGCCAGTGGGATTACCGAAGAGGATATCGCCAAGCGGTTGATGGACTTTGGTTTTCATGCGCCGACGATGTCATTTCCGGTACCGGGGACGTTGATGATCGAGCCGACCGAGTCGGAATCGAAAGCGGAGCTGGATCGGTTTTGTGAGGCGATGATTACCATTCGGCAGGAAGCGGCTCGGGTGGAAAGTGGGGAATTGCCTCGGGATAATAATCCGCTGGTGAATGCGCCGCATACCTTGGATGATGTGTTGGATGAGGGTTGGGCGCGGCCGTATACGCGGGATGAGGCGGCTCGGCCGTTAGGGTATTTGAAGGTGCATAAGGTTTGGCCGGCGGTTAATCGGATTGATAATGTTTATGGGGATCGGCATTTGGTTTGTTCTTGTCCTGGGGTTGGGGAGTATCGGGAGGGGTAGCCCTTCTTCTAACGAAGCTATAAATTTCTTTCTTATAGCAACTTCACTCAGGAAAATTTGTGGTTCGAAATGAAACTTGAAAGAATTAGAGAACTATCAATGCCCTATATACACATTGAAAAATCCTATTTTTATAGGTTCTGGGATGATTTTGAGACTGTACCTTTAAGAGTTAAAGCTTTCACTAAACTAGAAGAAGAGCTACAAATTTTAGATAGGGAGTCTTGGCGTCAGTTAAACACTGAAGCTGGAAAACTTTGCCTGCGTCATAACGGTGATCGAGGCTGGAGCAAGCTTTTTGAAAAACTCAATGAAGCAAAAGGCTATGTTTACTTGCAATCTCTTGGGTGTAGAAAAATTCGCTTCATTTCTAGATCAATGAAAAATGGAATTGAGACTCCAGACTTAGAAGGAGAGAAAAATGACAACCGTTATTTGTGCGAAGTTAAAACAATAAACGTGTCAGATTCGCTACTAAAAGCCAGACGAAATATTGAAGCAAGGGAGGTTCAACCAACTTTGCCAGCGGGCCTAAAAAACAAGTTAAAAGAAGTTACCACTAAGGCACATAGCCAACTTTCTGGGTACCACAGAAAAGCCATGAAATTTGCTTATTTAGTTATTTCATTTGACGATGAGTTGGATTATCGAGACAAACTGAATATCCAAACAAGAATTTTTATTAACAGTCTAGATTTTGATGACATGAAAGTAATAATTCACAACGAATACAAATCGATATAACATATACCAATTTAAAGACGTTTCGCTTTCCTAGACATATTACATCAGATTATGCCACACCAGCAAAAGCTAAGGATAACAAAAAATGAACACAATTCTTTCTGACGATGATGTAGAAACTGAGGGTGAAAATGAAGAGGATGAAGTCTCGATTCACTACGATATCGCAAGCTACCCCTCGGATTATACACTATCTGGAATTGCTCAAATGTGGAAGGACGGCGATATTGAAATTCCTGACTATCAGAGGGAATTTGTTTGGGGAATTAAACAGTCATCACTATTGATAGACTCTTTTTTAATGGGTCTACCAGTTCCACCCGTGTTCTTTTATATAGATGACGAAAATAAAAATCTAGTTATAGATGGCCAACAAAGGATCTTAAGTATTGTATTCTTCATGGAAGGTTATTTTGGAAAAGAAAGCACCCATGGAAAGCGACAGGTGTTTAGACTTTCTGGTCTAGGTGAAGAAAATCCTTACAATCGGCAAAGATTTGAAGATCTTGATGAGTCTGATCAAAGAAAGCTAAAGCAAGCGGTATTAAGAGCAATCAACATCAGGCAACTTAATCCAATCGGCGAAAGCACGAGCGCCTACCATATATTTGAAAGGCTAAACACTGGAGGCACTCCTTTAAAGCCTCAAGAAATACGTAATTGCGTATTCAGGGGAGAGTTTAGCAAATTACTAAAACATGCAAACAAAGATCCTAATTGGCGATTGATTTTGGGACGACCAAATTTAGATAAACATCAAAAAGATGTAGAGCTTCTCCTAAGAGTGTTTTCTCTAGTTGGATCGGGTGATAGGTATGAGAAACCGATGAAGGAATTCCTTAACTTAGCCATGAAAAAAAATCAAAATGGCCGATCTAGAAAGGTAAGGAAATTTTTGGACATTTTCCCTCAAATAACAGAATATGTGGTATCTGAAATTGGCGAGAAGCCTTTTCATTTAAGAGGCCCCTTAAATATTTCTGCACTAGATTCTGTTATGTCTGTGTTAATCGAAAACCATTCTAAGATTTCCAAGATAAACCTTTCGAGAAAGTATCAGCAGCTTACAAATGACTACGAATTTTTAGAAGAAACGAGTATCAATACAACAGACACAAAGACAGTTATAAGCAGGATTTCTCGCGTTAAAGAAGTCATGTTTGGTGGCTAAATGAGCTATACGGATCACTTTCAGCACGCTGACGATGTAATTTCTCATCTTGATACAGTAATGCCAACCATCTCAGACCCTCTTCTAACGGCCAAGTACATTGGATTTGTTTCAGTCGCTGCGGTAACTGTTTATGAACAGGCCCTCAAAGAAATTCTCATTGATTTTGCAAAAAAGAAACATAAAGTGCTTGGCAACTTTACCGAAGCATACTTTTATCGTATCAACGGGAAAATAAAAATAAAAGTTATACTAGAGGAGTATATCGCAAAATTTGGGGAAAACTACCAAAAAAGATTTAAAAAGAATCTGGATAGAGCAGCCAAATCTTATTTAGCGGCGCATAGAAGGGATATGAAGAGTTCATATGCTAATTTGATTACTTGGCGAAATGATTTTGCTCATGAAGGAAGGATGAATTCAACCACAACATATAGTGAAGTAGTGCAAGCATATAAAGATGGAAAAGAGGTAATTCATTGTCTTGCACAAACCATGACGCGATAGAAAACAAAAAAAGCGAAGGGGTCAAGAAAAAGCGAAGGGGTCAAGTATCATATTCGCTCTAATTCAAGCAAGTAAGCAATACTGGTTACACCAAAAGTAGAATTAACACCTCAATAACAGGCTCTGTCAATGAGCTTTAACATTAGCAAAAACCTCTGGTGAAACGGGAAATGAATAGCAATCTCTATCTGAATACTCCTCTGGCAAAAGCTGTATTAAAGTTCTTCAACAGAGCCGAAGAAGACCTTTCCAAACAAAAGTTGCACCCCGGAAGCATAAAAGCCTATCTTTTTGGTGGTTGCGCCATGCATATCTTAACCAACTCTCGTGGTAGCGGCGATATTGATGTCGAGTTTTCAGCGGCGCGCCATATTGACCCTACTGAAATAAAATTCAATGTTTCCCCTATCGCCTATAGCACTAAAGGAACGACGCTACGACTATTATATGATCAACGATTCACCCCTACTCTTGGACCTCTTCATGAGGACTATCAGGATGATGCAATACAAATCGCAACAAGAATGCGGCCATCTCCACTATGGCTTTATGTCGTCACCCCAGCGGACTTGGCCGTTTCCAAGCTTGGACGTTTTGGCAGCCAGGATATTGAAGATATTCTCACATTGATTAAACTAAGAAAGCTGTCAATGGATGAATTTGCGAATCGCGCATACGAGGCTTCTGAATACTATGTTGGCAATGCCAGCACCATTAAAAGCAACATCAATCATGTTCAACAACGCGCCAAGCAGCTTGGACTATGCTAGATAACAGCGAAGTTTATAAAGCTCTGCGTAATATCGCGAAAAGCGGTTTAGTGGACACTCCCGTGGATGACATTGTCACTGTGTCCATTGCCGTGTGGCATGAAGGTTTTGCGCCTGACATTAAATGGGCGGAGGCCCTGGACTCCAAAAGCCAGCTTATAGTTGGCTATACCATTGAATTTTTGGCTGGCTTTAACGTCCTTTGCACGGAAGAACGCGAAAAACTGCTATTTTTTTCAGAAAGGCTAAGACCCGCCAGCCTTCCGCAAGTTAAAGTAGATGATCAGCGCGATCAACTGGCGACCCAATGGGGTCTTGAAAACGACCTAACTCCATATTTTGAATATATTTCTGATTATCAAACTCGTCACTATAAGCACGTTTCGGAATATAAGCGGCCATCACCAAACTTTATTTTATAGCTAAATTTGTCTTCCTGTTGGTGGAGGTAAAAGGGTCAAATTAAACCTGCCCCCGATTGACGCACTCTCTCTAAATTGAAGGGGTCAAGTATCATATTCGCTCTTAATTCAAGCAGTAGGCAACGAACAAACTGAACAAACTGGACATCCACAACGAACAAACTGGACATCCATAGAAATAATTTGAGCATAAAGCTGGACACCCATAATAAAAAAAGTAACGCCTGAAGAATCTGGATGAAGAATCTGGACATCCATAACAGAAAAGATAAAGCCAATAATCGCAATATTTCTCGATAAAAAATAGTAAAACCTGGACATCCATAACAAGGGAAACCGTTACAACAGCTAAAAGCTGGACACCCATTAGAGAAAATCCTTTTGGAAACCTCAAAGGGGAAAAGAGAAAGCTGGACACCCATAATAAGCGAGAAAACCGTTACAATGGGTGTCCGACAAGCTCTGGGGTGTCCGACAAGCTCCTGTCAGCAATAGCCAAAATCCGAGCATTCTGTAACGCTGTATTCAGCAAAGAACAACTACCAGAACACTTGGCGGAATCATAAAAAGCGAATAGGTAACCGTTGAAATCGTAAGCTCCCCCGTCAAGTAGACAACCCAAAAGTAGAACTTTTGTAAGCCCGA
>CAYVIB010000056.1:0-14764 GCA_964451365.1 uncultured Cellvibrionaceae bacterium | reverse complement strand
GGAGGAACTGTGCGCAGTATAACCGCGGAAGCTACGATAAAGAATAAAGGGAATCAATGGCCCGAACTTTCACTCAAAATCAAATAATTTTTTGGACGTGGCCGGGAGGAAACACGTGAATCAACCATGCCCGGGTGATTCAGTGGAAAGAAGAGAAAAAAGCCCGGCAGCGAGGCCGCCGGGCATGTTACGAAGGATTATTGCAGGTTCGGAGTGCTCCACTGAATCCACTGGCTACGGTTGACACTCGGGCCTTTAACTACGTTGGTACCGCCGGTGTCGTTGCCTTTCAGGAACTTGTTCAGGAAGGCGCGCAGTTCTGTATTTTGCGACGACGGGAACTGGCAGTGCGTGTGTGACGATGAGGTCTGCGAAACCCCCATGTTGGCATCCACACCCAACGCCTTCCAGATTTCCTTCGCCGCTACACCCGCGGTTTGCGTGCTTTCCGGGCCGAGCCAGTCGATGGGGTTATCGATGTTCAGCAGGCCACGCGGCGCAACCATGCCCATCACCATATGGTGGTCGAAAGGCAGGTTGTTCACGTTGTTGGTGAAGTTGCCGAAGACGCTGTCAAACCAGGGCTGTTCGCCGTGGGCATGGCTGGCGGTCTGGATGTTCTGGCCCTGATTGCTCAACGTCTGCGATACCCGCCAGCTGGCCGTGCCGCCGGCACCGGATTCCTGCGGAATGGTCAGCGCGATACGCTCGTCGAAGGCACCCGCGTATAGCGCGCCCTTGCCGTTGCGCGAACAACCGGTCACCGCCAGGCGGCTGGCATCGATATTCGCCGAAGGCGTTTTCTCCAGCGCGTCGATCAGGCGGCTGACACCCCAGGCCCAGGCCATGATCGAGCTGTCACTGTACTGCGTGCCGTACAAATCGAAGAACTTGCCCTGGCCGCGCGAGCCGCCACCGCTTTGCGCACCCATTTCGTTGTTGTTGAAGGTAATGGACGCAATGCCGAGTTCATTCATGATCGAGGTGTTCAGGTTATTGCCACCGATACCGATCACCGCCGGGAACGGACCGCTTCCGGAAGGCGTGGAGATGTCGGCGGTAAAGCTGATGGAACGGCCGTTATCCTGAACCGTCACGGTAATGCCGCCGCCACCCATGGCGCCGGTCACGCTATCCGGCGGAGTGGGTTTCTCGCCCATTTCGTAGGCTTCCACCATGGCTTTGATTTCCGCGCGCTGGCAACGCCATTCGTCCTTGCGCGTGATTCGATAACCGTCGATGGACTCAAACGGGTCGGGCAAGGCAGAACCGTTATTGCCCACGCTGCCGGGGGCCGGCAGAGGCGGAATCGGGCAATCAGCACCGCTGAACTCGCCGGTGTTGCCGCCCGAACTGGAGGTGCTGCTGCTTGACGAGGTACTTGACGAGGTACTTGACGAAGAGGAACTTGAGCTCGAAGAAGAACTGGTGCCTCCGGTACTGCCGAAGCCAATCACACCGTTACAGTGCATGGTTTCGGAAAAGGAACCACCGCCGCACTGGCCATTGCCGTATGTCGCGGTATTATTTTCCATATTTTCCGCCTGGCGGGTTTCACCGTTCACAACAACGTAATCGAGCACAACGTCGCGGCCGCTGGCGTCGTTATCGAACTGCACCTCAATATCGCCCATGGCGTTACCGTTGTAGATATAGTTTTGATGGCTGGTGGTCAGGGTCCAATCAGCTACCACGCTGCCACCCACACGCAGGTTAATGTGCTCGCTACCATCGGTGCCGCGAGCGCGCACCGTGATGGCGGTTGCCCCACCCGAACTCGACGAGCTTGAAGATGAAGAACTCGAAGACGACGAGCTGGAACTGGAGGACGAGGAACTCGAGCTGGAAGACGAACTACTTGACGAAGAGCTCGAGCTGCTGCTGGAACCGGAGCATACCTGAACCACACCACCGTCGCCGGACTGGCTGTTACAGGTGTTGATACCAATACAGCTTTGGTTGTTCTCCCAACCCCAACCGCTATCCTGGTTCTGGCACAGCGGGCGCGGCGAATCGCTGTACCACTGGCACATATCCACGCATTGGCCACCACTGGTACTGGATGAACTTGACGATGAGCTCGAAGAGCTGCCCGACCCATTGCAATTGCCACTGAGGCAGTCGCTGGTGTCGCCAAAACCGATCACACCGTTACAGTGCATGGTTTCGGAAAAGGAACCGCCGCCGCACTGGCCATTGCCATAGGTGGCGGTGTTGTATTCCATATCCTCCGCCTGACGGGTTTCGCCGTTCACAATCACGTAATCGAGTACAACATCCCGGCCGCTGGCGTCGTTGTCGAACTGCACCTGGACATCACCGGTCGCGCCGCCACTGTAAACATAATTCTGGAGGGAGGTGGTGAGAGTCCAACTGGCGACTGTAGTGCCGCCAACCATGAGGTTAATATGCTCCGTGCCCGCGGCGCCACGCGCGCGAACAGTGATGTCGCCCGAGCTTTGGGCATGGGCCGGCACCGACAGGCAGGCGGCCACCAGGGCAGCCGTCGCCAGCGCTGCCAGCGATTTCAGGGAAGAACCCCGACGTGCAAGGGATTTATAAAAGTTCATCATTCTCTCCTCTTGTTGAAAGAGCCGCGGCCGCATTTATGTCAGCCGGCTGCCCTTGGAGTTGAGCCTGATACTACTGTGATATGGAAACGCCGATTTGGGAAAAGGAAATTCAAGGCGCGCCGAAACCACCCATAAAGAATTCTTACGGGCAAGCAAATTTAAGGCGTAACGTCTCCCTTACTGGTAAACCGTCGTTTTACGAATCGCATTAGGAACAGGCATGTACCGCGCAAACATTATTTATCGGGCGAAAGGACCCCGAAATTCTTATCCAGCTTTATTTATTGTCGTACTGAACTTGCGGATATGACGTTTGTTATTGCCATATCTGGCATACTAGTATATTACTAACCTGTCTTTTTGAAATTAGACTAAAGTCTATGTTTATGTGATTACGCCCCAACTAACGGAAGTCCCGGGCGCCAAAACGCGAGTCAAACAATCGTTTTAGCTCACAAAGGAATTCAGCCCCGGCTACACCACATCTTATTTACGGTGTTTCACGCAAAGGAGTTTGCGCCTGGGTTAGCAATCCAGGAATCATTCCGGCACCTGACCGGTTTTTTTCTTCTCTAAATTCCGTCGATTTGAACTTGCAACATCCATTCAACGCAAAAAAGTGATTTACGTATTTTTTATTAAAACTTTTTCTGAATTATTTCCTTGTCGCCTAATGCAGCCACTCACTCTGGATCACTGGCATCAAAGTTATTTAATCGGCCGGCAAAACAAAATTTGATACCGCTTTATCACATAATATTGTGATGAGGTTTAATTTGAACAATCCGGCATGGATCTTTTTGAAAAAAAATAAAAATTATTCCAACTGCAAAATCGTCCAACGTGATTCAAAAATTTGATATGGTTAATTTGACAGTAAGAAAAAATGTCTCTATAAATTGTCGCGCGGGCAAGGCGTAATTCAACCTTACAAGAAAATTATCAACCGCCTCCCCGAAATAATTGCCCGCGCGAAACGCGGGATAAACCTTCCACATCTCCTCCACCCTTTTTAGCTTTACCGGTTGAGAGGTTAAATATGGAGATTCAAAAAATGCTATTAATCATGCGAAGACATAAACGGTTTAAATGGAAACGACCTGTTCACGCGTTCCACCGTGCAATTAAATTTATTACCGCCGTTTTTTTCACTTGTGCCGGTGCTCTCACACAGGCACAAACAATCACGGAAAATGAAAACGGTTCCCACGATGGCTACTTTTATGAACTCTGGAATGATGGAGGCGGCGGACCTGCCACCCTGACATTGGGCCCCGAGGGAAACTACAGCGTTCAGTGGAGTGAAGTTAACAGTTTTTACGCCGGTAAGGGCTGGGAAACTGGCGGAAGGCGCGAGGTGCATTACCGTGTAAATACGTTTGAGCCCGGTGGTAACAGTTGGATCGGAGTATATGGCTGGACGATGGACCCGCTGCGGGAATACTTTATCGTGGACAGCTGGGGCACCTGGAGACCTGTTGCCGATTACCAGGGCACGGTGACCACTGACGGCGGTACTTACGACATCTACAAGCGAACCATCTCCCGACCGGACCTTTATTACCAGACGTATTGGAGCGTTCGACAGGAGCGAAGAACAGGCGGAACCATTACCACAGGCAATCACTTCGATGCCTGGGCCGATCTTGGAATGGAACTGGGAGAGTTTCGACACATGATCCTCTCAACGGAGGGATACCAAAGCACCGGCTACGCCGATATCACGGTGTTTGAGGACGACCCGGACACCATGTGCGAAGTATGTAATTGGTATGGCAGCCCGCTACCGCTTTGCACAAGCACGAATAATGGCTGGGGATGGGAAAACGGCGGGAGCTGCATCGGGCGTAATACCTGTGATATCAGTTGGGGCGCGCATGTTGAAGAAACCGAATGTGGCAATAGCAGCAGTAGTAGTAGTAGTTCTTCGTCCGGCAGTAGCAATTCCTCATCAAGCAGCAGTTCATCAAGCTCGAGCAGTTCATCTTCCAGTTCTTCCAGCAGCAGCGGAGGACAAGGCGAAGATTGTCGTTGCAACTGGTACGGCACCATCTATCCCCTGTGCGCCAATTCCGATAACGGCTGGGGATGGGAAAACTCGCAGAGCTGTATTGGATCGAATACCTGTAACAGCCAGTCTGGCCATGGCGGAGTGGTTTGCCAGTAATCAGTTTTATTTAATAAAGAGTACGAACAAAGGTTTTTCATTGCTTCGATCACCCTAAAAAAGCCAGGGTGTTATTAACCTCGATTAGTAACACCCCGGTTACGCCTGGCGCGTTGCAAAACGGCTGCCTGCTTGACTGCCTTACGAATTCTCACGTACGAACCACAACGGCAAATATTATTTATCCTGCTGTCGATCTGTTCATCGTCCGGCTCGGAAATTTCGCTTATCAAAGCGGCGGCAGCCATAATCTGGCCGGGCTGGCAATACCCGCACTGCGGAACATCAATTTCCATCCAGGCTTCCTGGACCGGGTGCAATTCCCCGCCGGTTTTTGCCAGGCCCTCAATCGTGGTAACCGCCATGCCATTCAGGCTGGAAACCGGCAGTGAACATGAACGCGCCGCCGTACCGTTAACATGCACGGTACATGCGCCGCATTGGCCGATACCGCAACCGTATTTGGTGCCCTTTAAATTCCGCTCTTCGCGAATAAACCACAACAGCGGCATATCCTCCTTATCGCGGGGAACCGTGACAGAGATAGTGTTCAAGGTGAATTTAACTGTCATTTCAAGTCCCCCTTCAGAGTACAAAATTGTCGGCAATGGGCAGTTTGCGAATGCGCCTGCCACAGGCCGCAAAGATGGCGTTGGTTAAAGCCGCGGGGGCGGGTGCCGTGGGCGGTTCACCCGCGCCGGTGGGTTCGCGATCATTTTCGATAATTGCCACCTCAATCCCGCGCGGCGCATGTTGCAAACGCATCCATCGCAAGGTATCGAAATTGCGCGTCTGCACTTCACCCTCTTTTATCGTGGCTTTGTTGAACAACGCGGCGTTCAAACCATCAATAAACCCACCTTCCATTTGTGCTCGCACATGATTGGGATTTACCGCAAAACCGCAGTCGATCGCGCCCCAGGCGTTGTTTAACCGCAATTCATTTTTACCGGTTACCGTCACTTCAATCACAAACGCGACGTAGGAGCCAAATGTAAAATGCCCGGCAATCCCGAGGCCGGTATCGGCGGGCCTGGCCCTGGACCATTCCGCCATCGACGCCGCAACTTCGTAGCATTTTGCCATGCGTCCGGAATCGAGCACCTCCGCCGCCCAATAATCAAAAGGGTGAGCCTTGTGCGGCTTCATCAACTCCAGCCGGAATTCCAGCGGGTCCCGCTTCGCCGCGTATGCCAGTTCGTCCAGCATGGATTCCGCCGCAAACGCCCACTGCAATTGCCGTGGCCCACGCCAGGTGCCCACGGGGATGTGCGAATTCGATTTGATGTTTTCGACGCGAAAATTTTTTATGACTTCGGCCGGAAAACACTTGGCTTCGGCTTTTACCCGCGTGTGCGCCTGCCGGTGGTACCAGCCTGTCGGTTTGCCGTTTTTTAAGCTTGCGCGAATACGCATTACCGCCGCCGCGCCAAAAAAATCCCGCCGGGTATCGTCTTCGCGCGTCCAGGTTACCTTGAGCGGCCGCTTCGCTTTGTGGCCGAGCATAATCGCCTCGCGCAAAAAGTCGGTTGCGCCGCGTCTGCCGAAGCCCCCGCCCATGCGCTTGCTTCTCACTTCAACCTTCGCCGCATCAATACCGGTAATGCGTTCAACTTCGGCCGCCGCCGCATGCGGCCACTGATGGCCTACAACAATGGTTGCATCCTTTTCGCGAATATCGACAACGCAATTTAACGGCTCCATGCATGCGTGCGCCAGCAGAGGCTTTTCGTAAATGTGGTCGAGCACGATATCCGCGTCGGCAAATGCTTTTTCCACGTCACCGTCATTGCGCGTAAGTTCGGCCTCGACGTCGCCTTTCACTTGCTCGTAAAACTGTTGGATTTCGCTTTCGGAATCGAGAGTGGCATACACGCTTTTATTCCGCCATTTAGCGTTCAGGGCCTTGCGCCCCTGCATCGCACTCCACAGGTTCCCGGCCAGGACGGCAATGCCGGCGGCAACAATTTGAGCCCTGCCCTCGGGCCAGCTTTCATCCTCGTTGCGTTCGATTTCAATCACCGCCCGCACACCGGGCACCGCGAGCGCGGCCTTTTTATCGTAGGTCAGAATCTCCGCGCCAATGGCGGGTGCGCGCTCAATCACCGCCTGCAACGCGTCCGGGTATTCCTCGTCGATGCCAAAAACGGGTTTGCCCGTAATGAGAGCGTGAATGTCCACCGTTCCCTTGTCTCTACCAACGATGCGGTATTCGGCTTTATTTTTTAGCTTTACCTTATCGGGATTTACCCGACGTTGTGACGCGGCCGCGGCCAGTTCGCCGTAGCTGAAACGACGGGAGTACGCGCGGTCATACACAAAGTTTTTTTCCGTCGCCAGGCCGTCCGGCTCAACCTGCCAACGGGATGCGGCCTCCTCCACCAGCATGCGCCGGACAGTCGCGCCGGCCTTGCGCATATAGTCCCAGTTCTTGCGCACCGCCTGGCTGCCCCCCACGCCAATGGGCGCGTGGTCGTATGTAATACCGCCGTCCTCGCTGCGTTTCAGCAGAGTGGGAATATCGCGGCTGACGCTAATCAACGACCAATCCAGGTCCATTTCCTCCGCTAAAATCATTGGTCCAGTCGTGCGCATGAACTGCCCCATTTCCATTACGGGGGAGATCATACTGACGGTATTGTCGTCGAGAATACTGACGTAAACACACCAATCGGCGGAAACCGACCGGGGAACAGTTGTGGCGGAAACACCGCGCAACGGCAGCGGAATGCCAAATAGCGTCGCGCCGCCGGCGGTGAGGACCTTGATAAAATCGCGTCGATTGAGGGTGCCTGTCATATAACCTTCACCAATGCCCGGATATTCAGGAGCGGCGAGTATGACGGGAGACGATGGAGATTAATTGTAAAAATGCGAACTATCGGGGCTGATCCTGAAGATAACCGTCATCACAAGGCATCCTGTACCCGGATGTTGAAAATTCCGGGACACCAGATAAAAAAATCAGCGGGCGTCACCACATTCGCGCTTAAGGAAACCGTAGCACCCGCTCTGATGCATCCTCGCTTTCCCCGCTATCCACAATGAATTCAGGTGACGGAACCGGCATAGGGAAACAATTACTTCAAACCCGCAAGCGCAGCCTTGACATGTGCGTCTGGTGATCCATATCACACTCTATCCGAATGAAGAATCCATTCCGACCTCGACCAGAATGAGGGGTATTGCGCTTCGCGCATAAATATTATGATAATATCATACGATGCAAATAAGGCCGGACAATAATAACGAAAGCTGCAGGGGCGGGACTTCCCGAACAGTGGTGCTGAAATGCTCAACTTCTATAAAAAAGCCACCTTGATCTTCCTTTGCCTGGTCGCCGCGTTAACCGCGCTCGGGGTAATTTGCTATAACGCCAGTTGGCTCAGGATCGAACTACTGCCCTTGCATACAAGCGATATTGACTGGCTGCCCGAAACCGGCATTTCCACTCAGGCAAGCGAACCTTCGACATCGAAAATCGTCAAGACAGCGGAAGAACTTGATTTTGAATACCGCTTTCAAAGCGACGCCCAAAATCCTATCGAACACTTTGGTCTATCGTTTCGCGCGGAAAAAAAAGAGGATGCGGTGGATTTGTCGCGTTTTTCCCATTTGCACCTCCATATCAAATGCCAACCGGAAAGCATCCTCTCACTTTCCCTGAGCGCCGGGAGCGACACTCCCGCAAACGGTGAGGATGGCAACACTTATAAAATTCCAACAACTTACTTTGCCTGTTTTCAGGATTGGCAAGTTGTCCGGCTGAATATTGAAAATTTCCAAACCCCGCTATGGTTGCGGACGAACCCTGGTACAGAGTTGCCGGATAAGCGTTACACACCGAAAAAAATCCGGGGGCTGCAGTTTGGTAGCGTTAAACAAATATCACCGTCCACCTCACAAAAATTGAATTTGAAATCGATTACATTTCAGGGCCGCAATTGGATTTACATCTATGTTTTCAGCGGCGTGTTTGTTATTTGCCTCGCCCTGTATGTCGGTTTATTTATTTATTTTTATCCTGGCAATGCAACTGAACAAACCAAAAATAATCCACCCGTTAAAGCAACCGCCGACGATCCGTTACAATCCCATAAGCTCAAGGAAAAAATTAATATACTTGTATACCTTTCTTCCGAATACAAAAACCCCGACCTGAACCTCGACTCCCTGATTCATACATTGGGTATCAATCGAACCAAAGTAAACAACATACTAAAGTCTGAAACAGGACAAACTTTCACGGCCTATCTAAACAAGCTGCGCCTGACGGAAGCGGCACGCCTGTTACTTGATAATACAGATGCAAGTGTTTCGGAAATTGCGTACTCGGTTGGATACAACAATGCGTCCTATTTCAACAGGCTTTTTAAAAAGGAATACGGCTGTACGCCCGTGAGTTTCAGGCAAAGCAGGGGCAAAAAAGACGCGTAAAACAACATACGCCAACCCAGGCGAAAAAAGCTGTCTTATCCAGCGTCAGGAACACCTTATATGCAATAAGACTATTTACACAAAAAGTTGTACTTTTGGCAGTTTCCACCAATTTTTAGCATCCGTGATATACCACTTTTTTATTTTCTCCTAACCTCCCGCCAGTTCAACTGCCGCCGAAGGTGTACCGGATAGTTTGCACAATCCCCGTCAAACGAACAGGTACCCTTCCCGGTGTTTGAACAGCCGGCTTTTTGCGCCGTTTATAAACGTGTCGCAAAGGGTCGGATTTAGGTAAAGCCTGCATGCGCGGACTGCACACCTCCAATGCCATACGGTATCGGTGAACAGCCATGGTTGATTTTCGAACATCCTTGGTGGCTCGCCTGCCGGCGATGGAGTAACAGGAAGCACTTACCCCCGGGCCTGACCGGGGAATGCGGGATCACGGTGAACTCTGTGTTTAACCAATAGCACTGCAAACATGTTCGCCCGATAACAGGCGCGACTGATGCCCCTTGATGTTTAAGGGGCTTTTTTTTCAAGACATAAAAAATTAAAGAAAAAAAAACAATTATTCAGTTGGGAGGTACAAATGAAACACAGCTTTCGCAATGTGTTGATCATGTTTTCGTTTTATTTATTTTCAAGTACGGCAAGCGCGATTACCTCCGGTGCCGGCGAGGCTACCCTGGTAATCGATAACAACTGGGGAAGCGGCTATTGCGCTACCGTCACCATTCACAACAATGGCACCGCAAACATCACAAACTGGTCGGTGGACCTGGCGTTAAACTCAAGTTCCATTAACAATCTGTGGAATGGCGTCAGGAACGGTAACACCATAACACCAGCTTCCTACAATTCATTAATTGCGCCCGGAAGCAGCGTGAGTTTTGGTTTCTGCGCGACGGGGGGATCGACAGCGGAAATTTCCGGGTTAGATGTTGTGGGCGGAGGTATTAGCTCCAGCAGTTCAAGTTCAAGTTCAAGTTCAAGTTCAAGCTCAAGTTCAAGTTCAAGTTCAAGTTCAAGTTCAAGTTCAAGTTCAAGCTCAAGTTCAAGTTCAAGCTCAAGCTCAAGTTCAAGTTCAAGCTCAAGTTCAAGTTCAAGCTCCAGTTCGAACTCATCGGGTGGACCGGTTGTTTCATGTCCGGGAGTGGAAGCGGATGCTTATGAAGAATCCCCACGCCTGGTTCCCGGACGCGTGGAAGCTGAAGATTTCGATCCCGAAGGCTATTCCGACTCCACAACCAATAATGAAGGTGGCGCATATCGGGCCAATACCGCCGTGGATATCAAATCCGTGTCAGGTGGCTATGCCGTCGGCTGGATGATCGCGGGGGAATATCTTGAATACACCGTGAACGTTCAGGCAGAGGGCGACTACGATGTAACAATTCGCGCCGGAGCGGTAGGCACGGGAAGAACATTACAAATTTCTCAATGCGATGACACCCTGATAAATTCGTTCACCGTCCCGAACGTGTCCGACTGGGGACAATTCCAAACAGTCAATGCCGGATCGGTTCATCTGCTACCGGGTATACAAAAAATCCGGGTAACCGTGGGCAATACCGATTATGTGGACCTTGACTGGATACATATCGGCCCCTACGACGGCACGGTGGACCCCGACCCCCTGCCCGAAATTCCGGAGCCGCCGAATGGGTTCGACCAGTTTAACGGCGGCGCTCGCGGCGAGGTAAACCATCACACCTACTATGCGGCGGACGTTGGCGTAAACCGCGACACCACGGTTTATTTACCTCCGAACTACAATCCGAACCAGCAGTATCCCGTGCTGTATTTATTGCATGGTATCGGCGGTGACGAATGGGAGTGGCAAAATCACGCCGGCGCGGGCTTTAACAATATCATGGATAACCTGCATAACCAGAACCTGGTGACGCCGATGATTATCGTGATGCCCGACGGCAACGCCTTGCGCGGTATCAACAACGATTCATTCCAATCATTCGCCGCGTTTGAAGGTGTCTTGCTTAACGACCTGATTCCGTTCATCGAGCAGAATTATCCCGTCGCGCCCGGTAGGGAAAACCGCGCTATCGCGGGCTTATCCATGGGGGGAGGACAAGGCCTGAATTTCGGCCTGGGCAATACCGACGTTTTTGGTTGGGTGGCAGGGTTTTCCGCCGCGCCCAACCTGAATCAGTCGCCAACCAACTTCCAGCAAATGCGTGACCTCAGCCTGATCTTTGTTTCCTGCGGCGACGCCGACAGTCTTTTCTCCGGAAGCAATAACCTTCACAACCACCTGGATGCCAACAATGTGGATCATCTTTGGAAAGTTTATCCCGGTGGCGGGCATGACATGTATGTGTGGAACCGAAGCCTGTATTCGTTCGCCCGACTGATATTTACCGATAATAACGGGTCCTCATCCAGCTCCAGTTCGAGCAGCAGCTCAAGTAGTTCTTCAAGCAGCTCATCGAGCAGCAGTTCCAGCAGCTCTTCAAGCACTTCCTCAAGCAGTTCGAGCAGTTCCTCAAGCACCAGCTCAAGCAGCTCTTCAGGTTCGAGTTCAAGCTCATCCAGCAGCAGTTCGGGCGGTACCGAGGAATTGGTCGTGGCCATTAATGCCGGCGGTACAAGCACCACTTACAACGGCAACAGCTACTGGGCGGACGCCTATTATTCCGGGGGCACTACCAGTTCAACCACCGACCCCATTACCGGTACATCGGAAGCCGTGGTTTTCCAAAGTGAACGTTACGGCACGTATTCCTATCAGGTTCCGGTAACGAACGGGACCTATTCGCTGGATCTGCAATTTGCCGAGATCTTCCACACCTCAGCGGGACAACGTTCATTCAACGTAACGGTGGAAGGCCAGCCGGTGCTGTCCAACCTGGATCTATACACACTTGCCGGTCACGACGGCGCTTACACCTATGAGGTTAACAACATCCAGGTGGCCGACGGCAACTTGAGTATAGAGCTGGAAACACTGGTTGATAACGGCACCCTGAGCGGCTTCGCCGTCTTTTCGGCGGATGGGGAACTGACGGAAGAACCTTCACCCGGAGGCCACGACTTCTTCGTGGGCAACATTACCACTTCCGGCAGTGTAAGGTCTGACTTTACCCAGTATTGGGATCAGATCACGCCTGAAAACGAAGGCAAGTGGGGTTCCGTGGAAGGCTCCCGCGACAACTACAATTGGGGCCCGCTGGACGCCATATACAATTTCGCTCGCTCCAACGGTATCCCGGTGAAAGCCCATACCATGGTCTGGGGTGCCCAGCGCCCGAACTGGATCGACGGCCTGAGCGCGTCCGAACAGCGCGCTGAAATCGAGGAATGGATTCGCGACTACTGCGCGCGTTATCCCGATACCGCGATGATGGATGTGGTGAATGAAGCCCTGCCTTCACACGCGCCGGCGAATTACGCGCAAAACGCGTTTGGCAGCAACTGGATCACCGAATCCTTCCGCCTGGCGAGACAGTACTGCCCGAACACCATCCTGATTTACAACGACTATAACTTCATGACCTGGGATACCGACGCCATCATGGACATGATCCGCCCGGCGGTTAATTCCGGTTACGTCGATGCCGTGGGTGTCCAGGCGCACAGCCTGTATTCGCCCCAGATATGGACAGCTCAGCAAATCGAGGACAAGCTCGACCAGATCTCCACCCTGGGCCTGCCCATATACGTATCGGAATACGATATAGAAGCCACCAACGACCAGACCCAGCTACAGTACATGCAAATGCACTTTCCTGTGTTCTACAACCATCCCAACGTTGTAGGCATTACCTTTTGGGGTTATGTGGTCGGGGCTACCTGGCGCAACGGAACCGGCCTGATTCAAAGCAACGGCACGCCGCGCCCGGCGATGACATGGTTAATGAACTATCTCGGTCGTTAGGGACGAATAAAGGGGCCTGCCTGACTGGCCCCTTTTCATTACGGCTAACAATTTCTCTCAAGGTTGCAGTGACGTAGTTGAATGTGTGCGCGCGCCCGCCTACTCGGCCCGCATGCTACCGGAAATAATCCGCCAGCCATCAAAGAACTTATACCAAACCCTGATATAACGTATTCTGTCGTTTTGAACGACATTATTGAATTCAGCCGATGCATCCATCAATACATTAACGACAACAACATTTTCATAGCCGTGTATTTGCCGCTCCACTACCTCCATTTTGATAATTCTGAATTCTGCTGATTTATGTAACTCAAGATCAGCACGCTTTCCCACTATCGACCCGTCAAGAGCCGAAAAAACTAAATTATCATCAAGTAGATTTGACAACTCAGCAACATCACTATTGAGCTGCGCCACTCTCAGGCGCTCTTCGTTATCAATAATTATCGATTCAACGTTCATAACGTGTACTCCATTTTCAGCAAATGCCCAAAGCATTCAATCTCGGTGACGGTGCAATTCTCCAGGCTTTCTCTGAATCACGGCGTGTCGCGCAGTGCATATAGTGCTGCTACAGTTGCGCGCCCGGTGACAAGTGAAACTTTGCTTGAATTAATTCAATAATTCATTTCACAGGAGTTTATTCCGGGTTGAAACAGTATATTCTTTCACCTTACTCTCCAGAGTTCCCAACAAAAAAATTTCTGTGAAAAGTGCGGCAACAGGGTTCCAATATTTCGTTTGTTAGCGTTCTCCAGTTGCGTCCAGCAACTACCTCCAAGCTTCAACGGACATTTTTGACAATGGAGTGACCAGCACTCCAATCGACCGCCAACGCCCCCTGTGTTCGTGACAAACAGGGATTACTGCCGCAGAATCTTGTCCAGCGCCTTTCCTTTTGCGAGCTCATCGACCAGCTTGTCCAGATAGCGAACCTTCCGCATAAGCAGGTCTTCAATTTCTTCCACGCGCACGCCACACACAACCCCTTTGATAAGCGAAGCGTTTGGG
The DNA here is from genome assembly GCA_964451365.1 of uncultured Cellvibrionaceae bacterium. Taxonomy (GTDB): domain Bacteria; phylum Pseudomonadota; class Gammaproteobacteria; order Pseudomonadales; family Cellvibrionaceae; genus CAYVIB01. Next base: position 672 of record CAYVIB010000056.1, on the reverse strand, counting down.
TTAAACATTGGCGCGTTGGCGAAGAAAGTCTCAAAATCATTTTCAAGTTCGATCTGGCGTTGAAGTTCCGCCTGGCTGTAGCCCGTCAACCAACAGATGATCTGGTCAACCTCTTCTTTCGTGCGGTTCTTGCGTTCGGCCTTCTGGACATACATCGGGTAAACGCTCGAAAATTTCATTCGGTATATTCGGTGTTGTGGCATTGCTATTGCTCCTTTTGATCAAGGCGCTGACGCGGCAACATGCGCAGCTTTGTAGTGGAGGCGAAGCCGTTTCCAGCGCAAGCCCCGGTGTGATCCTATAGGATTTCATCAAGCGGAATACCAATTTTCGATTCGAGTTTTTTATACTGCGCTTTGACTTCTGCGTAAAACTGGCTTACTTCAACCAAGTGCTCTTCATACTCAGACCTGTTTCGCAGGGTTTCACTCTTTAATAGTTCCGCATTGTATCTAACCGCGTCCCTCAATGCTTGAACCAAAAGAGGTGCTGCCGCATTCGATATCTCAATCATTTCGCCATCCTCTCTATTTCTGCTGCAAAAGACTTAAGGAGATGTCTAAAGGTCTCGATAGGCATGTCATGCGCTGGCGCTACTGTGTAATGAGCAGCCCCGAAAGATTCGTTGAAAGAATCTTGTCCTATAGCCAAACCGGCAGGAAGACGAGTTCC
>CAYVIB010000055.1:0-16179 GCA_964451365.1 uncultured Cellvibrionaceae bacterium | reverse complement strand
AACGAGGCACTATTCCAGCCAACCTGCCTCCTATTCTCGACAGGCTCGGCATTGAGCCAAAACACTTCCTGTATATGAGCAGGCATTTTGAAAGTCAATTCAAGGGGCTGGTTGGCAGCTACTACTCAATGAAGAAAGCTTTCAACATTTTTGGCTACTGTCGAAGCCCTGGGCTTAAACACTGCAAACACGTTTTTGGCTAACAAGCCTTCTCTCAATATCATTTCAAGCTAGCCATAGGACAACTTTGTCCAGAATTTGGATTTTTGTGCTTTTTTTGGCGACGTTGCTGCCTTTCCTAATCAGTTGATAATTTCTTGAGAAACTCCATCTCAAATTTTTTTGTTTTTCCCTACTGTGGATGTCCATGTAGATCGTTGTGGATGTCCATGTAGATCGTTTTTGATCTCTGACTATGGATGTCCATGTAGATCCGTCTGGGGATTACTTTGGGTGTCCGGGTACCAGCATCCGGGTACCAGCATCTCCGGGTACCAGCATCCAGAGAAGCCTTCCCCCTACAACACTCGCTATGTGCAATACTGCAATTTCGATATATGCTCTAATCTTCTTCTGACATATTTCCCGCAACATCGTCGTCCAACAATCTGGTGCCAGAGACGACATCCCGCATTTTCTGCGTACCACCTTCTTTGTGGCTTGCCAGATACAATCCATCAGTGCGGTTGAAGCCTTGACGAAAAGTCATAATGCCATCGGCAATCGAGCGCAGAATCGAGCGTGCGACACCGGCAGACCCAGGGGTGCGAGTACTGTGTTCCTCGGCGATCTGCGTCATGCCAAGCAAGAACGTCATTGCCCGCTTAACCTTGCTGGTTTCGTGTGAAACATCAACATCCTCACCGCGAGCCATTTGCAGAATGTTGTAGGCTCTTTCTTCTTCAATCTCCGGGTCACTGCTTTCTAACGCCCGGTAGACGCTATCATAGTCATCGTCAACGCGCGCGTTATTAAAGTTTTTCATGTTGGTTCTTACGTAGGGTTGCTGCGCTCCCTTTTTGCCTCGCCCCTTATGATACGTAAAGGGTCCCGAACTGGTGTTAACGATTGTCGAATCACCGGTCCAGTCACGGGATTCTTCTTCAAGAGGGTACTTTACGTTCCCGGTTTGCGCTCTTCCCATATGGTCCCGGGCTACACCCTCCGGTGTCCATTCGTCCGAGTCATCAAGATCACTACCGTAAAATACTCGTTCTCTTTTGTCGATATTTGCCGGGCCTCGCCAGTAGGAGGATAACGCACCCGCGGCCAGCCCCAGGCCTAGTCCCCAACCGACAGGGTTCCACGAATTGGCAAGCGCCAGGGCGCCAACGCCAGTACCGACCGCTCCGCCCACCAACAACGAGGTGGTATCCGCCCCCGCGATGAGCCTCTCCCGGACTTGTGCCATGGTACTTTTGGAACGTCTATTTCTTCCGCTTTTTCGCATTAATTGCATGGGCGGTTCATCCGATATGGCTTGGTCCTGAACCACTTGTGGCTCATTATTCATCATCTGTTGCAGCTTCCGTTGTGCAACCGCTTTCGGTCGATTATCGGCGAGTTTTAACCCGGCTTTTCCGTTTCGCTCCCTTTGCTGCACCGCTTTCGCAGCAGCCTGCAGGGTGTTCTTTTGTATTCGGTCGGAGTGAGTGTTCATATGTTCCTTCTTGAGCAAGGTAAGACTTTTACCGTTTTTAGCGCCAGTGGTATTCCCTGACGCAAAAAACTCAGAGGCGATCTTTAGTTAGTGTAGCGGAAAAACACAGGCTGGCGATGACGGTTAGAGGCGACCACGAGTATGTGGCGCGAAAGAAAACAGGATCATTACCATACCCAAAAAGTCCAAACGCGGAAATCCGAACGCCGGCACCCATCGCAACAATATCCGCCTCCGGGAATACAGAACTTTTTTGGCGAAATCCCCTCCAGACAACAAGAGATACTAAGACACCCATTGTAACTGTTAGCAAAACTGACTAAGTATGTGGTGTTTGGCTTTCACCCATTTCCCTTGCTATGGGTGTCCAGGTAATTTCTGTGTCAGAGTTAGTACCGTCGAATTTAATGGATGTGTTAATCTGCTGTTTCTGTTTGCTTCCGGGCCTGATGGATATGTTTGGTCCCGAATCGTCCTGAACGACTCCGTAAACTGCTTCGCTCATCTTAACAGATACCGCGGGACAATCCGGCACATTGATGAGTTGATTACTTGCTCCTATCGCGGTTATTAGTTCAGGGCCTGTGGGCATTGTCATCTCTCCTGCTTTGATCTATTGTTTTTTTGCATTGGTTCCGAAAAATCCTGTAGCACTTTAAGTGTAAAACCAACGCTCTATATCAAATTTTTTCGTTTTTCCCTACTGTGGATGTCCATGTAAATCCTATCGTTGTGGATGTCCATGTAAATCCTTTCTTGCAATGAATTACAACCTTATCCAACTCCGCAATAAACTCATGGACACTTATATTTCTTGACGGGCATAGACTATAGTGCCCTCGGGTCGGTCGTCTTTGATCAGCTTTAAACCGTGAGGGATGGGTGTACTGGGCGATATTTCCCAAACCCAGTCAGTAAGTGGAGCAAGGTCTAACCCGCGCTTGTTATACAAACTAATTCCCTTACCATTGGCCACTATATGAGTGATGCCATTTACATCCATGGTGTCAACTTCGCCAGGATGAACTTTAGTAAGGAGTGGAGACGAATTCGATACAGCGTTTCCGGTGACAAATAAACCGGTTCATTTTGTTTCATAACTTTCTCCAAAAGCAGTTTGATGTTGCTTAGATTAACGCTCAGTGAACCGGCGAAGATGTGTTAGCGCCGACATGACCGCTTTGTTAAAACTTGCTTGCAAATTTTGCTATCTTTCTGCAGTTAAAAAATAATAATGCTGCTACGAAAAGCTCGATTGATGTTGCTATTACACTCGCTTTGTTTTCGGCATTCAGTGTTATAGGAAGACCCATTTCGTTTGAGTTTTGGACTATGTTCCAGAATGTAGCCCAGTAGACACCATCCATTATTGAACGATGAAGCAGAAACAATGCAATAGCAGATATAAGCGCCGACAAAATTGCATTTGGAGTTATAGATTCTGGTTTAATTTCCAAATCGGGTGGTACAATTTTTTTTGCTAATGTTAATGGAAATACCCATAAGAGGATCGCCCCTGCCAGCCAAGGAATATAAATAAGACCCGAGATAAAAGCAGAAGCATCCATCCCTTGAACCGTCCCGTATACTATATTTTCTATAAAATAACCTAGCTGAGTTATAGAAAATAGAAATAGCCAAATTGAAAATAGCCTTATTCCAACTCCCAAATAGTGATAGATTTTCATGTGCCTCCTTGTGTTTTAACAATATTATTATCTAGAAAATTCCGTGCTTAATTTACGGAATTTTTCCGCTTTTTACCAAAAACGCCGGTAGCAACAGAAAGCCGCGAACCCAGAGCTAGACCGGGGGGGTCAGCGAACCGCCCTAAAATCGGCCAACTGAAAGTATGGATTTTTTCCGGATAGCAAAGCGGCTAAAAATCAGCCAGCGTTAGAATAAGCCAGAACTGCTGAAATGCAAAACGCAATGATGATTCCGACGTCAAAATATCAGCGGGTCCCGTGCCGTTGGAGGGTCTTGATCGCGGACAAAAGTTTTGACTTTCCGTTACTTTGAAATTTCGCGTGAGGACTGATGCCGGTCCGAAGGAAGCAGCTGGAACCAATTGGGGCGCGTTGCTTGCCCGCCCCACGGTCGTTACTCCAGGTACCGCTTTTCTACTTCCGCAAAGAACGCCTCCGACAGCCGCATAAAATCCGATTCATCGAGCTTTATCTCTTCTCCCTGTGTAAGGCCAAGTACCGACAGCTCCGCAGTCAGCTTAACCGACGGTCCGGCGGCATCCGGCCAGCCCGGCTGCCGTTCCGGCTGGAACTTACCGCCGTTGAAGAGCAGTGAGTTGCTAATGGCGCGGACTTCCTTCAACGGGTTGCCATCCTCTCCTTCGACATCCGCGTCCCTGTCCACGAACATGGCGTTCATCACCAACACCTGGTTATTAAAGAAGCGAACCGAGAAGTCTTCATCCAGTGAATTGCCGACCTGGAGCCGATAGGCCTGTAGATCCCCCTCGATTTTCTCCCTGCAGTTCTCGATGTAGCTTTTCGGGTATGTCTTGGTTGCGGACATGGCGGCACCTGCTTGCGATGGTTAGAGGAAAAGTGGCACTTATCTCTCTGACAGTGTTGCCTGGCAATTGGTTTTCCCGGGCGCCCAACCCACCGTTGACAGGCCGGCGAAATTCAGCGACACTTGCGATACTACATTGTAGTAATAAAACTATAAGGTAACTTGTAACAGAACTTAAGGACCCACCATGGCACCAATCTTTCGATTCATTCTTCTTCTGCTCGTCTTTACCCCGCCGACGGCGATAGCGGAAACCGAACCCGGGAGCTACAGGATAGGGAACACCCGAATTCACCAGGTTAAATCAAGCATTAACCAGAAGGAGTATGAGCTCTATGTACACTTGCCCCGGAGCTACGCGCACAAGGAAAAGCACTTTCCCCTGGTTTTGGTAAACGACAGTGATTTCAGTTTTCCTCTCGCCGCCGGCATGACCAAGCTGTTAATGGGTAATGATATGCGGGAAGTGATATTGGTCGCTGTCTCCTACTCCAAAGGGGATAACATGGGTATCAGCCGCACGCGCGATTACACGCCCACTTTTGCGCCGGACGAAACTTCCTTCCATTCTGTCGAGGCCAAACAGGTTTCCGGCAAGGCGAAAGATTATATTACCTTGATCGAAAAAGACGTTTTTCCACTTCTTGAGAAAAATTACCGTATCGATACCGAAGAGCAGGTGTTCGTCGGGCACTCCTTCGGCGGGCTGTTGGGCGCGTACACATTGCTGATAAAGCCAACCTTATTCGATCATTATATTATCGGCAGCCCCTCGTTGTGGTACGACAACAAGGTGATGTTCGACCTGGAAAAAACCTACGCAAAAAGCCATAACGCCATGCCGGCAAATGTGCTTATGTATGTGGGCGAGCATGAAGATGGCAATGTGCACACGATGGTCGAAGACCTGCTTGCCTACGAAAAGCAACTGCGGTCGCGGGATTATGAGGGACTGAAACTGTCGGTGAATATTGTTACCGGTGGTACGCACCGGACCGCCTTTCCTTTGCTGTTGACGCAGGCTCTGCCCCAAATTCTTCCCGCTAAATAAAATTGAATACCGCATTATGAAAAAATCCCTGCTTCCGTTTCTTTTAATGTTTCCGTGCCTCTGCCCTGAAATATTCGCTGGCGAAATTGCGCTAACGTTTGACGATGCGCCCATGCCGGATAGCACGTTTATGACCGGCGTGGAACGTACACAAAAACTGATTGCCGGGCTGAAGGCGTCCGGCGTGGAAGATGTGCTGTTTTTCTGCACCACAAAACATATCGACGGGGCCGGTGACAAGCGCCTGCGGCAATACGCTGAAAGCGGTTTTCATCTGGCGCATCATTCCCACATCCATGAGTCCGCCAATGTGCTCACTCACGAGCAGTACCTGCAGGATTTCAACACGGCCGACAAGTTGTTGCGTAAGTACGACAACGTTTTACCGTTGCATCGCTTCCCCTACCTCCATTACGGTAAGGATCTCGCCAGCGTTAAAGCCCTGCAAAAAGCCATTCGCCAGGCCGGCTACCAAATCGGTTATGTGACGGTGGACAACGCCGACTGGTATCTGAATCACCTGATGGTAACGGCGATGGAAGAAGGCAAACCGCTGGACGTTCAAGCCATGCGCGAGTTCTATGTAAACACTATCTGGAACAGCATCGCGTTTTACGACGAACTGGCCAAGAAAACGTTGGGCCGTTCGCCCAGGCATGTTCTTCTGTTGCACGAAAACGATACCGCGGCTTTGTTTATCGCCGACCTGGTGAAGAGGATACGTTCCGAGGGTTGGACAATTATCAGCCCTCGGGAGGCCTATCGCGATCCGATAGCCGACAAACTGCCCGAAACCGATTTCCACAAGCAGGGTCGAATCGCCGCCCTCGCCCACCAGGCGGGAACGCCGGTGCAAGCCCTGAAAAGTCCCCAGGAAAACCTGGAGCTTCTGGACAAGCAGTTTCAATCCCTTCTTAATCCAATACAGTAATTTTTTATGTCCGACTTACCCGAACTTTCAAAAGCTGAATACGACGTGATACGGATACTGTGGAAACAGGGCCCGCTCAGCGTTCGCGAATTGCACGATCGCCTGCAAAGCGATACCCGGTGGGCCTACACCACCACTAAAACGGTAATGGATCGCATGGCAAAAAAAGAGTTGCTGGCACGCGAGAATTATCACGGCGTCAATGTTTACCGGCCGTTGGTATCGCGCCCGCGAGGGCTGGCGCGGCTGGTGCACTTTTTTGCCCGGCGGGTGCTGGAGACGGATGATGACACGGTGGTGGCGATGTTTTCCGGCAAGGAGGACATCAGCGCAAAAGAGATTAAGGAACTGAAACAGCTACTTAAGCAATTGGACAGGGAATCCCGGGAGGGCAAACAATGAGTGAGTTAACGGCATTTAGTTATGATCTGCTCCGCAACCTGGGGCTGCAACTGACGTATACTACGATAGTCTTTCTGCTTTGCCTGCCCGCGATTTATTATTTTCGCGAACGCAATCCCTTTCTGGTCACCTGCCTGTGTTGGTTGGTGCTGTGCCGACTGGTTGTTCCCGTGGATATTGCTTCCCCTTTAAGTCTGCGCGCATTGATCGATATGTTTTCGAGCACGCAGGGGCATGATTTGAATTTTGTAGCCACCGAAGCGGCACATAATGGTCCGCCCCTGCTTCCGGCGGAAAATTCACTATCACTTGTTGAAGCGCTTGCGCCGGTCCTGCTGCTGATATGGCTGGCGGGTGCGGGCTTTAATTATTTTCGTGTGTTGCGGCAGCGGTTTCGCCTGCTGCAAATCGCCCGGACTGCCGAAACCGGTGTGCCCGGCGGCATGCAAACCAGTTTTAATTACTGGCTGGATGAGTTGAATATAAAGCGCCAAGTGCGACTCGTTGTTAGCGACAAGGTAAACTTTATTTTCACGATTGGCACCTGGCAACCTTTTGTGGTGTTGCCCCGCCAGGTCGTCGACAACGCGCATTCCAGGGATCTGGATATTATTCTCGCCCATGAGTTGGGGCATATCGCCAGAAGGGATGATCTGGCGATCCAGGTTATGTTGTTGTTGCGTTCGGTCTTTTTCTTTTACCCGATAGTCTGGGTATGTCTCTATTTCCTGTCGGTGGCGCGCGAGCAGCTGTGCGACAAACGGGTGCTTGAGCGGAACCGTTTCGAGCCCGCCGATTACGGGCGCAGTCTGTTGGATGTTATTGGCCTGCAACATGCACGGACGGCGCCTTCCTGTGTGGCTGGATTCACGGGAAAAAAGGCGTTGCAGGCACGCCTTAAATTCTGCTTTAGTGCCCAGGTTACAAGAAAAACCCAACCGTTTAGATATATTGCTTTGTTCGCGGCGTTGGCCGTGGTACTGCTGCCGTTGGCGGCCGGCACGCATGCGAATAATCCGGCTGTTGGAGGTTTCGCTTCACCGGTTGTTGGCGGGCGTGTGTCTTCCGAATTCGGCTTTCGCAATAATCCCCTGGACAAGGAAGGCAAGCGTCATTTCCATAAAGGTATCGATATTATGGGCGCGCGCAATCAGCCGGTTTATGCCGTTGCCGATGGGGAAGTTATCGAAGCCGAGGAGTATGTTGCGACGGAAATGCCGAATTGGGGCAACTACATTGTGGTGCGGCATGCCAACGGTTTGGTGTCCCGTTATATGCATCTGGACACGGTGAAAGCCAGCGTTGGAGAGCGTGTAACTGGCGGTCAGCAAATTGGCGCGATGGGTGATTCCGGTCTCGCTACTGGCGTGCATCTGCATTTTGAACTATTGAGAGGGCAGGAGCCTGTTGATCCGCGGGAGTATGTTGATATTCGATAGGACCCCCTCCCGGGCTCCCCCTTGAAAAGGGGGAGGAGCAAAAAAAACTCCCTCCCCTTTTCAAGGGGAGGGTCGGGGTGGGGTTGAAGCTTCGCTCGTGTGGGGTCGGCGCCCGAAGTGTCGGACCATCGCTTACCTGCCCTTAAAAATTAGATAACGAATTCTTCCGCGATGGGCATTTTGCGAATGCGTTTGCCGCAGGCGGCGAAGATGGCGTTGGCTAGTGCCGCCGGCGCCGGAGCTGTTGGCGGTTCGCCCACGCCGGTGGGGGAATGGTCGTTGTCCAGAATAATTGAATGCACTTTTAGCGGTGCTTCTTTCATTTTGATCAGGCGGAATTGGTTGAACTGGTTGTTGATCACCTGGCCGTTTTCGTAGTCCAGTTTATTGAACAGTGCGGCGCCGAGGCCGTCGATAAAACCGCCTTCCATTTGCGCGCGAATATGGTTGGGGTTAATTGCGCGGCCGCAGTCGATTGCGCCCCAGGCCTCGTTAATTTTCAGTTCGTTTTTTTCCGATACGCTCACTTCCACGACAAAAGCCGCATAGGAACCGTGACAGAAGTGTCCGGCTATGCCCAGGCCAGTACCATTCGGGCGCGGTTTGTTCCATTGTGCCGCCTTGGCGGCGGCTTCATAACAGCGCGCCATGCGGCCGGTATTTTTTTTGTCGGCGCCGAAGTTGGCGTAGCTTAAATCCCGCTCCGGGTAGAGCATGTCCAGGCGGTATTGCAGCGGGTCCCTGCCGAGTTTGTGCGCGATTTCGTCAATGGTGCATTCCACCGCGAATGCCCAAATCGGATGCTGCGGACCGCGCCAGGCACCGCCGGGAATGTGGGATTCGAATTCGCACAGGTCCACTCGATAGTTTTCTACCAGGCCGTGGGGAAAACAGGTATCCTGGGCGCCGCCTTTCGTTTGCGCCTGGCGGTGATGCCAGGCGATGATTTTTCCGTCTTTTACGCCGGCGCGAATGCGCGTCACCGAGGCGGGATCGGGAAAATCGCGCTCCATTTCATCTTCGCGCATCCAGGTGATTTTGACCGGGCGCTTTAGCTTGTGCGAAAGAATTATTGCTTCACGCGGATAATCTTTTACCCATCGCCGGCCAAAACCGCCGCCCATGCGTTTGCAGATTACTTCGGTATTAAGCGCGCTGACGCCGGTGTATTTTTCCACGTCCTCGGCAATGCGCACCGGGCTTTGGTGGCCGGTGATTACGGTTGCGCTGTCCTTACGGATATCGGCAATGCAATTGAAGGGCTCCATCAACGCGTGGGCGAAGAGGGGTTTTTCATAACTGGCGTCCACAACAAAATCCGCCTCAGACAAAGCGTCTTTTACCGAACCCAAATCTTGCGTGGTATTTGCTGGCGCACTATCGTCGCCAACCATTTTATGGAACTGCGCGATTTGTTGTGCGGAATTTTGATCAACAAATTTGCTGGTGTGTTTCCATTGGGTATTGAGCTTGGCCTTGCCCTGCATGGCCGCCCATAAATTTTCCGCCACCACCGCAACGCCCGCGGCGAGCATTTGTGTGTGGCCGGAAAAATGGTGCTCGTCATCCTCCCGCTGCATTTCCACCACGTCGATTACCCCTGGTACTTTAAGCGCGGCCTTTTTATCGTAGCTGGCAATTTCCGCTCCCAGCGCCGGGGCGCGGTGGATAATCACTTGTACCGCATTGGGATAATCCGCGTCGATACCAAAAACCGGTTTGCCGGTAACAATGGCGTCGAGATCGATATTGCGGCGGTCCCTGCCGATAATGGTGTAGTTTTTGGCATCTTTCAGTTTCAGTTTGCCGGTATCGACCTGCCGGCGGGAGGCCTTTTCCGCAAGCTCGCCATAACTGAAGCGTCGCGACCCTGCAGGGTCAATTACATAATTCTTTTCCGTGCGCAGTTTTTCCGGCGCGATATTCCAGCGTTCGGCCGCCTCTTCCACCAGCATTTGTCTGACTGTTGCGCCACTGGTGCGCAGGTAGTCCCACACCATGCGCGCGGCAAAACTGCCACCGGTAAACTGACTGGCGTGACTGTAATTCACCGCGCCTTTATCGTCGCGCGTAATGTGCATCAGGGTGTCGTGGGTAAATTCGATGGAGTCCCAATCCAGGTCCAGTTCCTCCGCCAAAAGCATGGGGCCGGTGGTGCGCATAAACTGCCCCATTTCCATCACGGGCGATTCCATTTTGATTGTATTGTCGGGAAGAATCGCGAGGTAAATACTCCACTGGCTGGACTTTGCATCGGCGGCTTTTTTCTCCGCCGCGCGTGCCAGGGGCACTTGAATATTCATCAGCCACGCGCCGGCGGCAAGGCTGGAAACGATAAACTGGCGTCGATTCAACATGGTTGGGTTCCCGAATTTTAATTAAGCGATATTTTTCGCGGCGCTTTTTACGGCTTCGCGAATACGGGTATAACTGGCGCAGCGACAGATGTTGGTTATGCCGTTGTCGATATCCTCATCGCTGGGGTTGGGATTTTTTTGCAACAAAGCCGCGGCCGCCATAATCTGGCCCGCCTGGCAGTAACCGCACTGTGGTACGTCGATTTCCTTCCATGCGACCTGCACGGGATGCAGTTTGTCCGCATTGGCGGCAAGCCCTTCTATGGTTGTGACCTGGGCGCCGTTAACCGCTGAGAGCGGAATTGAACAGGAGCGTGTGGCACTGCCGTTAAGGTGCACAGTACAGGCGCCGCATTGGCCGATGCCGCAACCGAATTTGGTGCCTTTCAGTCCCGCGTCCTCACGTAAATACCACAATAAAGGCATGTCCGATTTATTATCGTCGACCTCTACCTGCTTGCCGTTAATCGAAAACTTGATGGCCATGAATTTTCTCCGTTTTGTAGGGCAGGTATGCGATGATCCGACACTTCGGGCGCCACCCGCCATAGGCATCAAACACCCGGATCGATTACCTGACTGATATCGAATACCTGGGTTGAAACTGTATTGAGATTAAAAAACTTGTTCGGACTCAGCCCGGTAAAAAATTTAAATTCCTTGCTGAAGTGACTCTGGTCGTAATAACCGTAATGGTGCAGGTCGGATTTGCGTCCGCCGTCGGCGTTGCTGCAAAGTGAATGAAAAATATTTTTAAAGCGCACGGTTTTGCCGAGGCTTTTGGGCGAGTGCCCGAGCTTTTCGCGAAAGCGTTTTTCCAGCGTGCGATAGTGGCAGCCGCAGCGACGGGTAATTTCCTCGATGCTGATATTGCCACCGGCATTGAAAATCATGGATACCGCCAGGTTGACCATCGGGTCGACATTGGCTGTCGGGAGCCACTGTAGCAACGTGTTGTCGAGGGTTTGCTCTATCGCCCCCGGGTTCTGGCAATCGAACAGGCGGTCTTCCAGCTGGTTCAATAACGCGGATTGAATTTCATCGAGCGTCAGCGTTTTGTTCAGCAGTGAATGAAATGGAATGCCGAGCAGCGTGGCGAGGGATTGTGGCCAGAACTTAATACCGATCATGTTGAGCGTGGTCAGGCGGGTGCAGAGCAGGCCGTTGTCCTTGCCACCGACAATATAGCTTTTGCCGAGCACTTCGCTTGCGTTGTTGCCACCGGCGATGTGGTCCCGGCCGCAAACCCGGCGCTGCCAGGCGCCGCCGTAGGAGAAGATGATTTCCTCGAACCCGTCCGGCGCCATATATTCATCGACGGTGGGCACAAGTTCATTACATTTGAGTACCCAGTAATAACGGACAAGCGGGCGCAGCCGCGGTGCCGGGCCAAAGACTTTAAAGTGCAGCTCGCCCGAGGGGTTGCCTGTGAAAGTGCTGATCCAGCTCATCGGTTTTTTTTGACAATTCCTGGGCGACGATTTTCGGCAATTGTATGCCGTGTAATGGTCGATGTATTGTAAAAATTGGGCCGGGTGACCGGGGCCTCGTCCTACGGCATAAGGAGCGAGCGTGGCGATGTTGTATGGAGGCGCGCTGTTTTGTCTGGAGGTTTCTTTGCCGGTTACCAATAAATTTTAATGTGCACATGTGTACAACTATTCATGTGTCAGCTTGTTTTGCCGCCTTGCGGAAGTGTGAACTCCGGCACGCCGTTTTTATCACAAGCAATATGATATGATGATAATATTATTCGGCTGCCGTTTTGGACGGCCCCCTTTTGGATGTCTCATATATAAATAAAAAACATGGATTGTCATTAAATTTTTAAAGTCGCGTCCTGAATTTCAGAAATCAAATAAATAGTTTGTTGCGAAGCAAGTGTGTTCGGTGCGGTTAATTGCAATCTGAATACATTTTCTTTCGTCTGAACACACTCCAATAAAACCTGCGACTGTAAGGAGAGTTAAATGATTACTTGTCGTGTATTACAGAAAAAAGTTCGAAGCCAGATTGGCCTCGGTATCGTTATTTCGCTGATGCTTTTCTCGCTTAATGTGTCAGCGGTGCAGTGCAGTTATGGTGTTGCCAATGACTGGGGAAGTGGTTTTGTGGGTAACGTCAGTATTACCAACGACGGCAACACTTCAATCAATGGATGGGAAGTGGTTTGGCAGCAAAACGGCAATGCCGGGATCTCCGGCCCTTGGGGCGCCAATGTAACAGGCAATAACCCCTACACTGCAACCAACCTCGATTGGAACGGTATTATTGAGCCAGGTGGTTCCGTTAGTATCGGTTTTATTGGGAATGGAAACGACTCGAGCGGCACAATCATTTCCTGTTCGGCTAACGGCGGCTCGAGTTCGAGCTCTTCTTCGTCCAGTTCGTCATCTTCCAGTTCCTCAAGCTCGAGCTCCTCATCGTCGAGCTCCAGTTCATCGTCCTCTTCAAGCTCAAGTTCTTCAAGTTCGTCTTCCAGCTCTTCGAGTTCCAGTTCTTCAAGCTCGTCCAGTGGTGGTGATTTGGCGTTTGTGTACGCGGTTAATGCCGGCGGTAATGTGAGTGCAATGTTGGACGGTGTGGAATTTGCGGCCGACCGGTTTGCAAATGGTGGGCAGACACAATCCATTACAGACCCCATCGCGGGAGTGAATGAAGATACGCTTTATCAATCCGAGCGCTATGGAAACTACGACTACAATATTCCGGTCACCAACGCGACTTATACGGTCGAGTTGCATTTCGTGGAGATGTATCACCAATCAGCCGGTGCCCGTTCCTTTAATGTTTCGGTTGAAGGTCTCAACTCAATTACCAACCTGGATGTGTTCAGCCTTGTCGGTGCCGACACCGCCTACTCGTATACCGTTGACGATGTTCCGGTGTCCGATGGTGCATTAACAATCTCCCTTTCCACGCTGGTGGATAACGCCACGCTAAGCGGTATTGCCGTTTATTCCGCTGATGGTGGTGAGTTTGTCGAACCACCGCCGGGCGAAGAGTGCGATTCCTCTGATACGACACCGCCGCCATCCATAATCAACCGCCAGAACAGCGGTGCCCCTCCTTCAGGAGGATATGGCGTGACCATCGAGCATCACTCGACACTGCAGAATCACACTGTCTATCGCCCGAATCTGGCAAATTTGGAAAGTATTCCCATTGTTGCCTGGGGTAACGGGGGTTGCGCCGCCGATGGTTTGGGGCAGGCCGAATTCCTTTCCGAAATTACCTCCCACGGTTATCTGGTGATTGCCAATGGCGCGCCCAATGGTTCCGGTAGTGACAACGATCATGGCGGGGCGTTAATTTCAGCTATTGATTGGGCGGTAGCGGAAAACAACCGCGCCTGTAGCCAGTATTACCAAAAACTGAATGTGCAGAAAATCGCCACCATGGGCTGGTCCTGCGGTGGGGTGATGGCGCATTACGCTTCCGTGGATCCGCGGGTGACCACCACCGTGGCACTAAACAGCGGTATTTATAACGACGACCGTCTGAGCTATTACCAGCGGATGCACGCACCGGTAGCCATTTTCAACGGTGATCAAAGCGATGTGGCATATGAGAATGGCTTAAGGGCGTTTGATGAGATTACCACCGTGCCGGTATTTCACGCCAATTATCCCCAAGGGCACGGTGATGCCTACTCCCAGGATAACGGTGGCGAGTTTGGTATTGTTGCCGTGGGCTGGCTGGATTGGATGCTGAAGAACGATGTATCCGCTTCCGGCAGGGGTATGTTTATCGGGCAGAACTGCCGTTTGTGCCGGGCGCCGTGGGTGTCAAAGCAGAAAGGCCTGGACAGCTATTCCACCAGCTCATCCTCATCCAGCTCCAGCAGCTCGTCCAGCAGCAGTACCAGTTCATCTTCATCCGGTGGCGGCAATAGCATTACGGTACGTATGAGTGGGGCTGTTGGCGACGAGAGTGTTAATTTGGAAATTGGTGGTTCAGTCATCCAGACGTGGACCCTGAGTACCAGCTTTCAGGAATACACCGTTAGCACCAATGCAACCGGTGAACTTCGCGTTGCATTCACCAACGATTCCGGTGATCGCGATGTGCGCGTGGACTATGTGAGTGTTAACGGCACGGTCTATCAGGCTGAAGACCAGGAGGACAACACCGGCGCGTGGGATCAATCCTGCGGCGCGGGGTCCTTCTCGGAAATGCTCCACTGCAGTGGGTCCATCGGTTTTGGTTCCATCGTTGGTGCCGGCCTGGGAGCGTTTTGATTAAGGGCATTTAGTCAGTCTCTTTTACCCCGGACAGGGAAATCCGGGGTCTGCCGGTGTAAGCCGGCATCCCGAATCCCGCCGTAAATGATTTTGTTTCCTTCTTCAATAGACTTCTTCAATCGACCGGCGATGCTACGGAAGCGTTTGACGTTGGGCAGCAGGCACGGAATCAAACGCCTGCAGGCTCCGCTATTTCCTCCTCCGCATACTGCGCCAGCAGGGATTCAATGTGTTTCACCATTTTGGTCGAACCCACAAAGAAGGGCGTGCGTTGATGGAGTTCCGCAGGCTCGGTAGTAAGTATGCGCTTGCTACCATTGCTGGCCCGGCCGCCGGCCTGTTCCGCCAGAAAAGAGATGGGGTTGCACTCGTACAGCAGGCGCAACTTGCCGCGAGGATGCCCGGCATAGGAGGGGTAGATAAAAATCCCACCCTTGAGCATGTTGCGGTGGAAGTCCGCCACCAGCGAGCCGATATAGCGCGAGGTAAAAGGCCGCTGGGTTTCAGTGTCGATCTCCTGGCAGTACTTGATATAGCGCTTCACACCCTTGGGGAAGTGAATGTAATTGCCCTCGTTTACTGAATATATGCGGCCGTTTTCCGGGATCTGCATATCGGGGTGAGACAGGTAATAAACTCCCAGGGAAGGATCGAAAGTAAAGCCATTGACCCCCTTGCCGGTGGTGTACACCAGCATGGTGGACGACCCATAGATGATATAGCCCGCCGCCACCTGTCGGGTGCCCGGCTGCAGGAAGTCATCCAGCTCCAGGGGTTGATCGCGTGGCGATTTGCGGCGATAAATCGAGAAGATGGTGCCAACGGCCACGTTAACGTCAATGTTCGACGAGCCGTCCACCGGATCGATCAGCACAATATACTCGCTGCCGCGCGACAGATCATGGGTAAATTCCACGAAGTTCTCCTCCTCCTCGGAGGCCATGCCGCAAATCAGCCCCCGGGCCGCCAGCGCCGCCTTGAACTTCTCGTTGGCGTAAACATCCAGCTTTTGCTGTTGTTCGCCCTGAACATTCTGGGCGCCGTTGCTGCCGGCAATATCCGCCAGCCCGGCTTTGTTTATTTCCCGGTGAACCAGCTTGGAAGCCAGGCTGATGGCGCCGAACACCTGACTCAACTCCCCCTTCGCCTCCGGGTATTCGTGCTGCTTCTTGATAATAAATTCGCCGAGTGTGATTAATTGCTTCATTTGAGTCCTCAATAGGGGCAAAAACCAGGCAATTGCGCGCAAGTTCTGGCAACCCTCTGGCTTGACCAAAAAAATAAACAATTATATTTGGTAATACCAATTATGGAAATGGGTAGTTGTGATCATATAAATAGTAGCCCTGCTGGCGGGGGGTTGGGCATTAGATTTGAGGCTAATAACCCCCTCCCAGCCTCCCCCTTGAAAAGTGGGAGGAGCTTAAAAACCCTCCCCTTTTCAAGGGGAGGGCTAGGGTGGGGTTGCGCTCATGTGCCGCGAAAAGCACCTTGCCGTGGGGAACTTAGGGTCAAATAAACCGATTGATGTGCCGAGAATCAGCCCTTTAACCTCCTCCC
>CAYVIB010000054.1:4877-16541 GCA_964451365.1 uncultured Cellvibrionaceae bacterium | reverse complement strand
AAAAGACCCCGTGCTGGATTCCAGTGCGGGTTTTTTTATATCTATCATCCCTGTTGCAGGGCTTGGCACTGACCTGCTTTCACGTTCGCACCCGGAGCGCTGAACCAATTCGCCGGCCGCAAATGGGAATATGAGGGTGAACTGATCGGGTTAATGGTTTAGCATTCACTTTCGCGATTGCGATGCGAAAACCCCCAAATCTTAAGCGGTTGCTTATGGCGTCAATGAACCATTCCGTACCCTCCGAATCGCCGTCTGTTCCCACCCCCCGGTCTAACCAGATTAAACGTGTCGCACTGTTATGTACTCGGTTGGAGGGAGGAATCGGGAGAAATATCATCCGTTTGGCGAGAAGCTTTACTTCATGGGGAATAGACGTGGAGGTGTGGGCGGATGATTGTCGCAGTGATTTCCCCGGGGAGTTGCCTGAAGGTGTAAGGCTCAGGCATATCCGGTCATCCCATGGCGTGACGGGCGTCTTTTTTTTATACAGATTGATAAAAGGATTTTCTCCCGACGTTATTGTTACACCGACGGAAAGACAGACACGCATTTCCAGACGGGCCTGTATCTTATCCCGGGATAAACCTTTTCTCGTAGCCTGCGTACACAACCTTTACAGCAAGCAGTATCAGTCATTGCCTGAGAAAAAGATACGCAAGCGAAAAAAGCATTTGGCGGCTGTTTATCCTAAAATTGATGCTGTAATCAGCGTTTCCCGCGCTGTTGCAACCGACTTCGAGAAATACATCGGCAAATCGCTGGCTAACATGTCTGTTGTTTATAATCCTGTAGTGGGCAGCAGTGAGCTATCTTCCGGGAAAGATGAAATAACCCTGCCGGATTGTTACGGTAGAATACCGGTGGTTGTTACGGTCGGAAGTATCGTACCGCAAAAGAACCATCTCTTTTTGATAGAGTGCTTCGATCGTTTGCGCGCGATGCGCGAATGCGCGTTAGTGATAGTGGGTGCGGGTGGCGATATGGATAAAATACAGCAGCGGGTGTCTAAATCACCATATCGAAGCGAAATTTATCTGGTGGGGCACCAGCCAAATCCGTATCCATATATTTCCCAAGCCAAGTTGTTCGCGTTTACTTCTGACTATGAAGGATTCGGGAATGTAGTCGTCGAATCGCTTTTACTTGGAACCCCGGTGGTCAGTACGGACTCCGGCGGGCCGAAGGAAATACTTATCGACGCGGATTGTGGCGAAATAGTGGGTTTGGGAGATAGGGACTCGTTTGTGTTCGCAATGAACAAGTGGCTCGATAAACAAGTTGATAAAAATAAGCTGGTTCAATTTGCGGCCGACAATTTTTCAACTGACAAGATAGCCTCTCAGTATCTTTCTTTATTTAATTCAGTTTTTTCAGCACGTAAATTGTATAAATGACGTGATGCAAGTCTTTAATCTTTTTATATATGAAACCTTGAGTGACCGGATGTGATATGTGTGGAATAGTCGGGGCAATTTATTGGGACAAAGAACCGGATAGGGCCCGTTTGGAAAGGGCCATTGCGATGCTAAACCACCGGGGGCCGGATGAGCAGGGCGTTTTCATACGTAATAATGCAGCTCTGGGGCACGCCCGGCTTTCCATTATCGATTTGCAGGGTGGCAAACAGCCTTTGCGAAGCAGTGACGACAGTCTTCACCTTGTAGCGAACGGAGAAGTATATAATTACCTCGAAATTAATCAGTCTCTGCAAGCCTCCGTTGGCCCGACGCTGTCAAAGTCGGATTCCGAGGCGATTATTCAGGTGTATCAGTCAGCCGGTGTGGAAGGTTTTAAGAACCTGTACGGCATGTTCGCTTTCGCGCTTTACGATGAAAAAGAAGGTGCACTGGTACTCTGCCGCGATCGGCTGGGGATCAAGCCGCTCTATTACGCGGAAACGTCTCAGGGCTTTTTCTTTTCGTCGGAAGTAAAAAGTTTGCTGCCGCTATTGGATAGCGCCCCTGATATTAGTCCGGACGCACTTGTTCAGTTTTTACAGAATCAGTTTCATACCGGGCGCGATACGATTTTTGGAAATATTAAGAGGGTGTTGCCAGGTGAGTATCTGGTAATCAGAAATCGCGAAGTTTCTTTTTACCAATATTGGAAAGTGACGGATGTCCAGCCTCGGGATTTGACACTGGATCAGGCGTTCGAGGAATTTGAACCCCTGTTCGATGAGGTGATGCGCCAACATATGCGATCGGATGTCCCCTTCGGACTTTTTCTTTCCGGAGGCATTGATTCTTCGGTTCTGCTGGCGGAGTTGTCAAAGCTACAGGACAAAGAGCTGAAGACTTTTTCCATCGGTTATGCCGGTGTGAATATGAAGGACGAACTGGATGCGGCGGGTGAACTGGCAAGAAGTTTTAATACCAACCACCACTCGCTGAGAGTCACCCGCGACGATCTGTTTGAACGTATCGTCCATACCATCTGGGCGGCGGATGACTTAATGAGAGACTATGCCTCACTGCCTACATTGTTGCTGTCGGATGAAGCATCGAAGGAGTTGAAGATTGTTTTTTCCGGCGAGGCGGGAGACGAGGTGTTTGCCGGATATCGGCGTTATGCACCGACGATAGAGCGATGGCTCAACTATAAATTACTCGGGCGGGGCATACGATCCCAGGGGCAATGGCATAAGCAGTCACGAGACAAAATATTTACCGATACGCTCAAAAGAGTCGACCCCAGTAAGCCATTCGCCGATGTGTGGTCAGAAGCTCCGTCCAGTTGGAGCCTGATGAAAAAAAGGCAATATGTGGACCTGAGAACTGCCTTGGTGGACAACCTGTTTGTGAAAACGGACCGGATGATGATGGCGTTCGGGTTGGAAGGTCGGGTACCTTTTGCCGATCACCGCATTGTTGAATTTGGCTTTTCCCTGCCCGATAAGCTTAAATACCAGAAGGGAAGGGGAAAATGGATAATCCGCAAGTGGGCGGAGAAATATCTACCACAGGAACATCTGCAAAAGCCGAAGCGTGGCTTCTACGTGCCTGTCAAGGAGTGGTTGTCGGGGAATTTTGTGCAACAGTTGGGTAACAAGTTGTTGAGTAACAAAGCGATTAACGAGTGGTTTGATGTTAACGGCGTAGCGCAGGTTCTGGCCGCACACGCTGCGGGTAAAAATTGCTCCCGTGAAATATGGGGCCTGATGCAGTTTGCCATCTGGTATCAATTATTTATTGAAAAGCCTGGTATCGTGCCGTCCAAAAAAGAAAACCCGTTGGATTGGCTGTAAACATAAATAAGAAAGAGAGAAGATTGATGAAAAACCTGCCTGCCTGCCTTTGCGTGCTTTTATGCGCGGCCATTCAAACAGTCAATGCAGCGGAAAGCGTGGAACTCGAGCCGTGGCAACAAGCCGAGAAAACCGAAGTGTGGGAGCCGGTACCTCCTGTAGTTAATGTACCGGAAGGTAAGCCGCCATCGGATGCCATTGTATTATTTGACGGGGGTAACCTCTCGAAGTGGGAATCCGCCAAAGGCGGAAAAGCGAAATGGAAAGTCAAAGGGGAGCGGTTTACCGTAGCGCCGGGTACGGGCGATATCCGGACACGACAGTCCTTTTGCGATGTTCAGTTGCATGTGGAGTGGAAAGCGCCGGAAGAAACCGAGGGCCTGGAGGGGCAGGCGCGTGGCAATAGCGGTATCTTTTTACAGGAGCGCTATGAAGTGCAGGTGCTCGATTCCTATCAAAGTAAAACCTATTCCAACGGGCAGGCGGCGTCTGTTTACAAGCAGCATATCCCGCTGGCCAATGCCATGCGAAGCCCGCAAGAATGGAACGTGTACGATATCATCTTCTCCGCTCCCAGATTTGATAAAAAAGGCGGTCTGGTTAAGCCTGCATATTTGACTGTGTTACACAACGGTGTACTGGTGCAAAACCACGTTGAACTGATTGGCCCAACCCAATGGATAGGCGTGCCTGAATATTCCTCTCATCGATGCGCGCCACTGAGTTTGCAGGACCACGGCAACCTGGTGAATTTTCGCAATATCTGGATAAGAGAACTGTAAACTCAATCCGTAAGTTATCTCGAGTTTCAATTAATGAAAACAATAAACAAGCCCGGCGTGGCAAAGTGTTGCTTCGCCTTTATTATGCTTTATTTGGCTGTATTGCCTTCTTTTGCTGATTCCAAAATATCCTTTGTCGATCAGTTTGAAGGCCTGAGTGGTTGGCGAGAGGTTGCCGAAGTCACTTTGGTGGCGGATAAGAGCAATTTATCCACAAGTGGTACAGGCAGTATTCTGATTAATGGTAATACCGGGAGCGCGGCACCGTTGCTGGTCACAAAAGAGCGTTTTCAGGACAGTATTATCAAAGTCGATTTCATGCTCGCCGAGGGTTCCAGTGCCGGTCTGTATTTACACGGCCGCTATAAAATTAATATCGCGGATAATTATGGCCAGCATGAACTTAATCATTTTGATATGGGCGGCCTGGGCCAGCGATGGGACGCCTCGCGCGAGCCAAAGGGTTTTGATGGCGTGGCTCCCTCGGCGAATGCAACAAGGCAGCCAGGAACCTGGCAGACGCTGGAAATCAAATTTCGTGGTCCACGCTTTGATGATGCCAGTCAAAAAGTAAATAACGCTTTGTTTCTCGAAGTGAAAGTTAATGGGGAGCTTGTTCAGCACAATACCATTGCCAGCGGTTATACCCGAGGATCGTTATTTACCTGGGAGCAGGAAACCGGCGCGGTGGTTATACGAGCCGAAAAGGGGTCGATTGCTATCCGCAACTTTGATGCACGCCGGGCGGACTTCAGCGATATTGATGTACCGGAATCAAGCGGGCAGCGAACCAATGAAAAGGAGTTGACCGACTTCGTTGCATTGGGCAGGGAATATTTTACTTCATTCGGTTGCGCGGAATGTCATGCGACAAAAAGAGGAGACACTGCGGTAAAAAGTGGCCCCAACCTGTTCGGACTGTTCACCCGAGAGCCGCGGGATCGGGAAATTATCGAAAGCGGGGAAAACCATAAGTTTACTATCAAAGCGGATAACAGCTACCTGCACAGAAGCATAAGGGAGCCACAGTTCCAACTGGCCGTGATGGAGACGGGGGGAAAAGCTGGAGAGGCGTACTTGCCGGTAATGCCTGCATATACACAGCAGATTATTACCGACCAACAGGTCGAAGCCATTGGTTATTATCTTGCAACGCTCAACGATCGCCAGGCACAGGGACCTGTGGTGAAGCTGGTTCCGAGTCAGGGACCTCAACAATATGATCCCTTGGTGGACCGATTCCAGTTTCTTGTGGGAGGCGGAACCCGAATTCAACGCGGTCCCATGGAAGGCATGTCCGGTCGTTCGGTTCATGTCGGATTTTCGGGGGGAATAAATTACAGCTTCGATCCCAGAATCCTCTCAATTGTCAAAATCTGGCAGGGCGGTTTTCTCGATATGTCGGGCGAATTGCAGAATCGCGGTGGCGGCGGGTTGAAGCTTGGTTACAACAGCCAGAATGTCGATTTTGGAAAAAATGAGTTTCTTCTGGCGCCGCTAAGTGCGGACGGCGAGATCATTGACTTTTCATTCAAAGAGGCAAAATTTAGAGATGTCGAGCGTATCCAGCGATCGCTGTATGCAGAAGAAGATTTCCCGGACAAACTTGCCGCCGTGGATGCCCGGTTTTTGGGGTATTCCATCGATAGCAAAAACAATTCCGCTGTGCCGGCATTCAGGTATCGCGTGGGGAAAAATAGTGTTTCACTCAAAACAGAAATCAGCAATAGCGGGAAAACCCGCATATTGGTGACCGGGGATTCTAAAACCCGCCAATCATTTGCGTTAAACGCGAACGTGATCAAAAACGTAAGCGTAAGCAAAGGTGAAGTAAAAGACGGTATTTGGACAATTCCCGCCGGTAAAATTGAAGCGCGACTGGAGGGGGATATTGCACTTTCATCCAATCCCTGGAGTGCCGCTGAACCCGGATTCAGGCACGATGTACAGACGGTGGAATTCAAGCCTGGGAACGCATCCCTGCCGGAGGGGTATCGGGTTAAAAGTTTAATGCCGCCAAAGGATAATTTCGGCCGCGATCAGCTTTTTGAAGCCCTGGGAGTGGACGTTGCAGCTGACGGCACGGTGGTGGTTTCAACCCGGACCGCCGGCATTTGGCGAATCATTGACGGCAAATGGCAATTGTTCGCCGAAGGCTTGTTCGATAGTTTGGGTGTCGTTATCGAGGATGATAAGGGGCTGGTGTTGACTGTGGGACAGAAGGCGGAACTGACCCGTATCGCCGACACCAACGGAGACGGAAAAGCCGATGAATTTAAGACCCTTTTCGACGCATTCAGTTATCACGGTAACTACCACACCTATATGCATGGTCCGGTAAAAACCGCCGATGGCAAATATTTTATCGCCTTGAACCTTGCTCACGACGACAACGCCTTTAAGGCGGGTGGAGCGTATATGGGCACCCATGGCGGATTCAGTGGCTGGGGGTTTATCGTCTCGGAGGACGGAACCTATACTCCTTGGGTCAACGGTTTGCGCAGCCCGGCCGGACTGGGCGTGGGGCCGGATGGACGAATCTGGTATGCCGATAATCAGGGCGAATATATGGGCACCTCTAAACTCTTTTCCATAAAAAAAGATGGCTTTTATGGGCACCCGGCCAGCCTGGTGGACTTGCCGGGCATGACCCCGAAGTCGGACGCAATAAATTGGCGACATGTCAAAGATCGGCGGATCCGGCCAGCGGTGCTTTTCCCCCACAACCGGGTGGCGAATTCTCCCGGCCATCTCGCCTGGGATTTGACGAAAGGTCGGTTTGGTCCGTTTTCCGGTCAGATTTTTATCGGTGACCAAACCCAATCGAACCTCTTTCGTGTAGCTATCCAACCGGTCGATGGTGTGGAGCAGGGCGTGGTTATTCCTTTCGCCTCCGGCCTCGAATCCGGAGTAATGCGGCCGGTGTTTATGGCGGATGGCAGTTTGCTGGTTGGGCAAACGGGGCGTGGCTGGCAGGCCAAGGGTGGTAACGTGGCCAGCCTGCAGCGTATCGTCTGGGATGGAAAAACGATCCCGGCGGAAATCAGCAATGTGGTGGCGACGCCGGACGGTTTCGAGGTGGCGCTGACCTTGCCGGTTAAAACCCGCGATCCGTCGGATTTGCAGGTGATGTCATGGACCTATCGCGATGCGCCGGATTACGGTTCTCCGGAGCTGGACGAACGGCTGGAGAAAGTGAAACGGGTCAGCGTCTCCGACGACGGAAAATCCATCTATATCACACTGGAAAACCTCGAACCCAAACCTGTTCACCCGGATCAGACCGCCAGGGTCTATCATATCCAACTGAATGGAAAATCGCTGTTTTCCGAGGCGTCGGACCGAAACCTGAACGCCTTCTACACCTTGTACAAATGGCCCCAGCGTCACTAATTCGAGGGCGGATGCATGTCCGCTCTTGACTCCTATCGTCGCTCCTGAAAGACTTGCACAACAAAGTACTGAATAAATAACCATATATGCCGTTAATTCTTGGTGTTGACCCCGGCTCCCGAAAAACCGGCTACGGCCTGGTAAACGCAGTCAGTGGCCGGCTGGAATACGTGGCCAGCGGAGTGATACGGATTCCGGATTACCTGGCCCTGGCGGAGCGGCTCAAGCTCATCCACGATGGCATCACCAGTGTTATCGATTCCCATATGCCCTCGGAATTTGCCATTGAGCAGGTGTTTATGGCCAAAAGCGCGGGTTCAGCGCTTAAACTCGGTCAGGCGCGCGGCGCGGCCATTGTGGCGGCGGTGACGCGGGATCTGCCGATTGCCGAATACGAGGCGCGCAAGGTCAAGCAATCCGTTGTCGGCACCGGCTCGGCGGATAAACTGCAAATTCAGCACATGGTCAAAACCCTCTTGAAACTGACTTCGACACCCCAGGAAGACGCCGCTGATGCGCTGTCTGTGGCAATTTGCCACGCCAACACGCAGGCGAGCCTCATTCGCATGGCCGGCTCGAGGCGGTATCGGCGGGGGCGGTTGATATAACCTCTAGCGAACGAACAGAATCATGATAAGCAGACTTTCTGGTGAATTAATTGAAAAACAGGCCCCTCATCTTATCGTCGATATCAATGGTGTCGGGTATGATTTGCAGGCACCAATGACAACTTTTTACCGTCTGCCGGAGCTGGGCGTAAGGGTGACCCTGCATACGCACTTTGCCGTCAGTGAAACCTCGCAGCAGTTGTACGGCTTTATTTCGCGGGAGGACCGCGACCTGTTTCGCCTGTTGATCAAGGTCAACGGGGTAGGGCCGAAGATGGCCATTGGTATCATGTCGATGGAATCCGCCGATTTTGTCCGCTGTGTGCGGTCTGATAACGTGGCCGCGCTGGTCAAAGTACCCGGTGTGGGTAAAAAGACGGCCGAACGCCTGGTGATTGAGATGCGCGACAAGCTCAAGGCATGGGGAATACCCGATGCCGGTGCCTCCGAGGGAGATATTGTCACAGTCGAACCAGAGGCGCCCGGTGTTAACGGCATGATGGCCGAAGCCGAAAGCGCGCTGATAGCGCTTGGCTACAAACCCACCGAGGCGGCCAAGGCGGTATCGGCGGCATTTAATGATGAAATCACCCGAAGTGAGGATTTAATCCGGCTGGCGCTGAGAAATATGTTGCCGGCCTGAACGTTGAAATCAGGTTAAATTGAACCAGATGATAGAAGAAGACAGAATCATCGGTGCCGCGACCCAGGGGCGTGAAGAACAGATCGACCGTACCGTGCGCCCGAGGCGGCTCGCCGAATACATTGGCCAGCCGGTTGTGCGCGAGCAGATGGAGATATTCATCAGCGCCGCCAAGGGGCGTAATGAAGCGCTCGATCACACCCTGGTTTTCGGTCCTCCCGGCCTCGGTAAAACTACCCTGGCCAATATCATCGCCGCCGAAATGGGGGTGGACCTCAAGACCACATCCGGCCCCGTGCTGGAAAAAGCCGGTGATCTTGCGGCGTTGATGACCAATCTGGAACCGGGTGATGTGCTTTTTATCGACGAGATCCATCGCCTTAGCCCGGTAATAGAAGAGGTGCTCTACCCGGCCATGGAAGATTTCCAACTGGATATCATGATCGGTGATGGCCCGGCGGCGCGCTCAATCAAGCTGGAGTTGCCACAGTTTACCCTGGTGGGAGCCACTACCCGCGCCGGTCTGTTGACTTCGCCGTTGCGCGACCGCTTCGGCATTGTCCAGCGACTGGAGTTTTATAACGTTGACGATCTCACACATATCGTCCAGCGTGCGGCGGGGCTTATGAGCGTTAAAATAGATGCGAACGGCGCGCGTGAAGTAGCCACCCGTGCCCGGGGCACACCGCGTATCGCCAACCGGCTGCTGCGCCGCGTGCGGGATTACGCGGAAGTGAAGGCTGACGGCGTCGTGACTGCCGATATTGCAGACCGCGCACTCAACATGCTGAACGTCGACAGCCACGGCTTCGATCACATGGATCGCCGCCTGATACTGGCGATGATCGAAAAATTCGGCGGCGGACCGGTTGGTGTGGACAGTTTAGCGGCGGCAATAAGCGAAGAGCGGGACACTATTGAGGATGTTCTGGAGCCTTATCTGATTCAGCAGGGGTATATCGCGCGGACTCCCCGGGGGCGGGTGGCAACACAACTGGCTTACAACCATTTCGGAATTGTAATGCCCAATTCACTGAAACAGGACAGTCTTCCTGGAATTTAATTGATTCATTAATATCTATAAGTCTGCACGGAATACACTGGAATCCGGAGCCTGATTTTGAAAAAAGAATTTTTTCTGCCAATACGTGTCTATATCGAGGACACAGATGCGGGTGGCATCGTCTTTTATTGCAATTACCTAAAATACATGGAGCGGGCGAGAACGGAACTGTTTCGCGTTTTAGGCTTCACCAAGCCCGCAACAATAAGCGATGGCTTATTATTGGTGGTTGCCTCGGCCAATGTAAAATACCTGTCTCCCGCCAGACTGGACGATGAGTTAAAAGTCACCGCGGAAGTGGAAAAATTTGCACGAACCTATCTGGTTTTCCAACAAAGAGTTTTCCGCAATAGCGACTGCCTGTGTGAAGCCGAAATCAAAGTTGCCTGCGTGGACCAAGAACAATTAAAACCGAGCGCCCTGCCCGAGGGGGTACGCCGCTCGTTCAATCATTATATGGGGAGCACTGTTTAATGAATCAGGAACCATTGTCGATATGGCATTTGATTGCCAATGCCAGCTTTTTGGTACAAGTGGTGATGGCTTTGTTGTTTACGGCTTCGATTATCTCCTGGGTCATGATTATTCAACGAGGTATTTTCCAGCAGCGGGCAAAATCCGCTTTTGATTCGTTTGAAAAACAATTCTGGTCCGGCATCGACCTGACCCAGCTTTATCGTCAGGGTAACGGCAAAAGCTCTACTAATGGAGTGGAAAATATTTTTCGCGCGGGCTTCAAGGAGTTCAGCCGACTGCGCCAGCAGGTCAGCAAGGACCCGGATGCAATTATGGAAGGGACGCAGCGTGCCATGCGCGTGGCCCTGGCGAGGGAGGAGGACAAGCTGGAAACGCATTTGCCTTTCCTGGCCAGCGTCGCTTCCGTCAGCCCTTATATTGGCCTGTTCGGTACGGTATGGGGAATTATGAATTCCTTTCGTGGGCTGGCCAACGTCCAGCAAGCCACCCTGGCAACGGTAGCGCCGGGTATTTCAGAGGCGCTGGTGGCGACCGCCATGGGCCTTTTTGCGGCAATACCGGCGGTGTTGGCCTACAATCGCTTTTCCGCCCGGGCGGAAAGCCTTGTAGGTAAGTATGAAACGTTTGCGGAGGAATTTTCCGCAATCCTGCATCGACAAGTTCACAGCAAACAGGAATAGGTAGCGCGACCCGATGGCAGGTAAAAAGAAATTCAAGCGATTGGCGGAGATAAACGTTGTACCTTATATCGACATAATGCTGGTGCTGCTCATCATATTTATGGTGACGGCGCCGCTGTTGATGCAGGGAGTCAAGGTGGATCTACCGCAGGCGCCTTCAGTTCCGCTGGAAAATAAGGATGATGAACCGATTATCGTATCGGTTAAAACCGACGGTACCTACTATCTAAATCTGGGTGAGCAGCCCGAAAGCCAGCGGCCGTTGCCGGAAATCATCGATATTGTCAGCAAGATACTGCGACAAAAGCCGAACACGCCGGTACTGGTGTGGGGTGATACCAAAGTGGAGTATGGCGTTGTCGTCAGTCTGATGTCCGACCTGCAGGGAGCCGGCGCTCCCTCGGTGGGACTTGTTACCGAACCACCGCGTGAATTATGAATTGGTTGCGCGATGTTGCGTTTCCCGTTTTCGTGAGCCTGGCGTTGCATGCGGGAATTGTGTCACTAATGTTTTTCAATTGGGAAGGCCATTCCAAACCTAAAACTGTTATCATGCCGCGCTATGTTGAAGCGAAGCTGGTGGAACTAAAACCGAAAACCAAAAAGATTGCGACGCAAACCCAGCCGAAAAAAATCGATTTAACCGCACAGCGGCAAGAACAGGAAAGACAGCGAAGGGCGGCTGAGCAAAAACGTCAGGCTGAAGTTAAACGCCAGCAGGCCGAAGCACAAAAAAAAGCGGAAGCCGAGAGGAAACGGCAACAGGAA
>CAYVIB010000054.1:0-4777 GCA_964451365.1 uncultured Cellvibrionaceae bacterium | reverse complement strand
TAAAAGCTGCCGAAGCGGAAAGGCTTGAACAAGTCAAAAAAGAGGAACAACGGCAACAACGGTTGCAGCGGGAATTCGAGCAGGCGTTACTTGAAGAGCAGGGGCAGTTGCTGGAGGATACCTACGCGACGGAAGCGCAAAGCTATGTCGCGTTGATTAGCCAGCGGATAGAGCGAAACTGGAGCCGGCCACCCTCGGCCAGAACGGGAATGCAATGCGAGCTGTTTATCCGGCTGGTTCCCACCGGGCAGGTGGTTAACGTGGATGTAATAAAAAGCAGCGGCAATGCGGCGTTTGACCGCTCCGCGGTTCAAGCGGTTAAAAAAGTCGAACGCTTCCCTGAAATCCAGGAAATGCCGCCGGAAGTTTTCGAACGCTATTATCGAGAATTGCGATTGATCTTTAACCCACAGGATTTGAGACAGTGAAAGTGAAATTGTTTATTGGTGCTTTTTTTACGCTGATACTGTCAGTTGCGCACGCCGAACTCACCATCGAAATTACCAAGGGTGTCGATAACCCCACGCCCATAGCCATTGTACCCTTTGGTGGTGCCAGTGCCACCGCGCCGGAAAATATTCCCGATATTGTCGCGGCGGATCTGCAGCGAAGCGGCCTGTTCAGGCCGATACCGCGCTCGGACATGTTTTCATTGCCGACCAACCAGGCGCAGGTCGTCTATCGCGACTGGCGCATTCTCGGCGCTTCTTATCTGGTGATCGGTAATCTGCAGCAGGGGCCGGATAGGTATGTGCTTGAATATGAGCTGTATGATGTTCTGGGGCAGCGCCGGATTCTCGGTAAATCAATAAACGCCAGCCACAATGGCCTGCGCGACCTGGCGCACAGAGTCAGTGACGACGTATACGAAGCTATCACGGGTATCCGGGGTGCCTTCTCCACCAAGATTATCTATATCGAGGACCTGTTGCGTCCGGGACCGGGACGATACCGGCTGGTTAAGGCCGATGCCGATGGCGCCCGGGCGCAAATACTCTTTTCTTCCAGTGAGCCGATTCTATCGCCCGCCTGGTCCAACGATCTGTCACATGTGGCTTACGTCTCCTTCGAAAGTTCCCGGCCCGCAATTTACCGGCAAAACATCACGACCGGCCAGCGGGAGCAGCTAACGAATTTCAAAGGCCTGAATGGCGCTCCCGCGTGGTCGCCGGATGACAGCAAGCTGGCGTTGACGCTTTCCAAGGACGGCAACCCGGAAATCTATATTCTCGAAATTGCCACGAGAAAACTCACGCGCGTGACTCACACAAGTGAAGCCGTCATCGACACCGAGGCGAATTGGACCGCCGACGGCAAAGGGATAATTTTCACGTCAAATCGCGGTGGTAATCCGCAAATCTACCAAGTGGGACTTGCATCTGGCCGTGTAGAACGCTTAACCTTTGAAGGCGATTACAACGCCAGGCCGCGTGTTTCTCCCGATGGAAAAAGCTTAATAATGGTTCACCGGGAAAATGGTGTGTTTCACATCGCATGGCAGGATATTGCGTCCGGAGACATGCGCATTTTAACCGAGACATGGCTTGACGAATCACCTAGTATAGCGCCTAATGGCGCCATGCTGTTGTACGCAACTCAGCACAACAATAAGGGCGTGTTAGCTGCGGTTTCGATAGATGCTGGGGTGAAGTTTCGACTACCCTCGAAACAAGGTAACGTGCGGGAACCTGCCTGGTCTTCATTTGGTGATTAGAAATTCTTTCTGGTCATATAAATGATTGGGCCGGTTGCCACACATTTTTTTTGCAACTTGGGAGTGATAAAAATGACTAACGCTTTGAAAACTTTTCTTTCAGTATTTGTATTGCTGGCTTTTCTGGCCGGTTGCGCATCGCAAACCACCGAAGAGCCGGAAACGGAAGAAACCACTTATGAAGAACCGGTAACCGAGCCCGCGGTGGACGAGGATGTCGATGAGGGTCCGGATTTGACCGGCGTCGCTACCACTTTCTACTTCGACTTCGACCAGTCCATCCTGAAGCCGGAAGCCCGTCAGGCACTGCAAATCCACGCTGAAGCGCTCAAAGCCTCTCCCCGTTCCGTTCGCCTGGAAGGACATGCGGACGAGCGTGGAACCCGTGAATACAACATGGCCTTGGGCGAGCGTCGAGCAAACGCGGTACGCGACTTTTTGGTACTTCAAGGCGTAGACAGTTACCTGATTGAAACCGTCAGCTATGGCGAAGAGCGCCCCGCTTCCATGGGCAGCAGCGAGCAAGCGTGGTCCCAAAACCGCCGGGTAGAGCTGAAATAACTGGCGGTTGATAGTGACGGGATAACGAGCGGTGTTTACAATACCCGCTCACCATCCACGTTAATCGCCAAGTAAAGATTTAACAATGCAATACAAAGCAGGTCTGGCCGCCATCGTTTTGATGGCGGCTTCATCAAATGTGTTTTCCCAGGCTGAAGTTGTCGACCGGCCGATCATTACCAGCCGCTCAAATGCGGTTCAACCTTCGTCACCCTCAAGTCAGGCATCCTCCTCGACATCCCTGAATCAGGTGGCGGACCTTCATTATCAGCTACAGGTCCTGCAGCAGGAGATTCTGCAGTTGCGCGGGCAGGTTGAAGAACAGGCTCACGAACTCAAGAAGCTGAAGCAGCAGCGTCTGGACGATTATCTCGATTTGGATCGCAGGATAAGTGAGCTCAGCCGCAACGGTGGAGCTGCCGTCGGCTCAGCGCCGGCTGTGGGCGCTCCGACAGATTCGGCTGCACCCAATGACGGTACGCCGGCCCCGGAGGATGAGCTGCAAAGTTACCGTACAGCCATGGAATATATTTTCACGGAGGAGAAGCGAAATTTCACCAAGGCGACCGAGGCATTGTCCCAGCACCTGTCGCAGTACCCGCGAGGAAGATATGCCGCCAACGCCCAATATTGGTTGGGGGAAATCTACCTGAAGGAAAATGACCTGGAAAAGGCCCGCCAGTGGTTTGCTCAGCTGTTGCAGGATTTTCCCAGTCACTCCAAAGCGCCGGACGCCAAATTCAAGTTGGGCAAGGTCTATGACATGCTCGGCGATAAGACACAGGCGAAGCAGTTGCTGGAAGAAGTGGCGCAATCCGGTAGCAGCGCGGCAAAGCTCGCCCAGGAATACCTCGATATCCATTTCCAGTCCTAATCCTTCCTGAATCGCTCTGGCGCCCGGAATAAGCGCCAGAGTGGCTTTACAGGTAGAATAAGCAACTGATCCGCTCCTCCTGAATCGTACCTCTTCATGACCGAACGCAGTCTTCGCATTACAGAAATATTCTATTCCCTGCAGGGCGAAGCCCGCACTGTGGGGCTGCCGACGGTATTCGTCCGCTTGACAGGGTGCCCCTTGCGTTGCGGGTATTGTGATTCCGAATACGCTTTCCACGGTGGTGAGAGGAAGACCTTTTCAGAGATTCTCCAGGAGATCGACCGATACGGCGCCCGATACGTATGTGTTACCGGCGGAGAACCACTGGCGCAACCGGACTGTCTTCCGCTGTTATCCGAGGTGTGTGGACGGGGCTACAATGTATCTCTTGAAACCAGCGGCGCCATGGATATCGAAGAGGTCGATGACCGGGTTAGCATAGTGATGGATCTGAAAACACCGGGCTCGGGAGAATCAGATAAAAATCGGTATCAAAATATCGAGCTGTTAAAGCAGAAGGACCAGGTCAAGTTCGTCATCTGTGATCGCGATGACTATCAGTGGGCGAAGTTCAAATTGGACGAGTTGAACCTGGGCAACCGGGTTGGGGAAGTATTGTTTTCGCCGTCGTTTGGTCAGGTGAGTGCCGCGGATCTTGCCGGTTGGATTCTGGCGGACCGACTCAACGTACGCTTTCAGTTGCAGTTGCATAAACAGCTATGGGGAGACGTTCCGGGTGTCTGATGCATCAACAAAACGTGCGGTGGTACTCGTTTCCGGGGGGCTGGATTCCACCACGGTACTCGCTATTGCTCAAAGCCAGGGGTACGAGTGCTATACCCTCAGTTTTGACTACGGCCAGCGCCACCGGATTGAACTGGAGGCGGCAAAGCGGGTATCGGACGCGATGGGCGCACGGCAGCATAAGGTTGTTTCGCTTGATCTGCGTTCCATCGGCGGATCAGCGCTGACTGACGACACCATTTCCGTTCCCGAGGACGAACCGGGCGGAATTCCGGTCACTTATGTTCCCGCGCGCAATACCATCTTCCTGTCCATTGCGCTCGGTTGGGCAGAGGTACTGATGGCGGAAACTATTTTCATCGGTGTCAATGCTGTCGATTATTCCGGTTACCCGGACTGCCGACCGGAGTATATTGAAGCCTTTGAAAAAATGGCCCGTTTGGCCACCAAGGTTGGTGTCGAGGGCAGCCCTTTGTCGATCCGGACACCGCTGATCAAGTTGAGCAAGGCTGAAATCATCAAATTGGGCACTGATTTGGGAGTGGATTATTCCACCACCGTCAGTTGTTATCAGGCGGACCCCAAAGGGCGGGCTTGTGGGCGCTGTGACAGCTGCAAGCTGCGCCGAAAAGGTTTTATGGAAGCGGGAATCGCGGATCCGACGCGTTATCAGTAAAAAATTCGTATTTATCCGCCATGGACGGCAAAAAACTACTTGAGTTTTGTAACCAAATCATTACCATATGCGCCTCTTCCGGACCGGTGCGGAATCAAAGGATTGTCGCATTTCCGGCAGTACGACAGGCGGTAAGTCATACTGAAGTAACAAGTTTATGGGTCGTTAGCTCAGCTGGTAGAGCAGTTGGCTTTTAACCAATTGG
>CAYVIB010000053.1:0-17784 GCA_964451365.1 uncultured Cellvibrionaceae bacterium | reverse complement strand
AAGACAAACAGAGCGTTAATAGAAAGAAAGTACTCGAAATGAACTGTGTGAATCTGCTGCATGGGATGTTATTCATAATGATTCCCCGCTTTGACAAACATGATTTAGAGGTTAATTTTTTTTGTACACACTCGCAGCGAACGAAACGACTAAATCGGCAGGAGTGAGCCCCGGAATTAAAACATCATATGATACGACTGTACAGTGCGTAGGACACAATTATTCCATCATGTGAATCACACACTGGCGGAATGGAAGTGTGACCCGGCGGTGACGCGTCTATGAAATACCAAAAACCTCTCGCAGTACGAACCCGGTAATAAACGCCAGACTGGCGGCGGCGCCACCGGTCAACAAGGTGGCAAAGCCCGCCCGCAGGATGGGCTTGTTGAAGACCATGCTCTTGGCTATCCCGATCAGGAAAAAGAGCAGCCCCGCCAGTACCGCGCTCAATGTGAATTGAACATCACTTGACAAGCCGGGCACCAGAAACGGGACCAGGGGAAAAGCGCCAACAACAAGAAATGATATAAAAGTGGTGATCGCTGACTTCCAGGCCGAGGGTATCGCCTGCTGCAGTCCGTGCTCTTCCATCAGCATGGTATCGACCCACAATTTCCGGTTTTGCGTAATCGTATCGACAATGCTTTCCAGAATGGCGCCGTCGAAGCCCTTCAACTTGAATATTTGCCGGATCTCTTCCCGTTCGCCTTCCGGAATGCGGTCGATATGATCCTCCTCCATTTCCCTGATCACATCGGTATGTTCGCGCTGGGCTTTGATGGATTCGTAGTTGCTTACGCCCATGCTGAAACCGTCGGCCAGCAGGTTGGCAAGCCCAAGGACAAGCGCCACCGCGGGTGAAAAACCCGCTCCCACCGCGCCCGATACCACGGCGAATGTCGTTACGCAGCCGTCGATGCCTCCCAGTACGGCATCGGAAACATTCCGGGTGGTTCTGCTTTCCTGCAAGCGTCTGTAAATCGCATCCACGTTGTGGTCGTCAAGTAACTCCTGTCGTTTCATTTTTTTCATAGTTGATCCCGGCCAAGTTTCCGCTGTTTCTCTATATGGCTCTGTTGACTTACATCAAAAGGCCCGCCGCCGGATAGCCTTTAGAATTGCCGGCACATTCCGGGATTCCACGCATTCGGATTTGCTCCAACCACCCGACTAAATGATCAAACGCTGATGCAACAAACAGAAACCGGCACGACTGTAACTGACCTTCTACCCCAGCTCGGTAGTTGCTGCCGTTGCCACCCACCGTTTTCCGCTTACGACGACCTGCCGAACATCAATTTAGGCGCGTTATCCACGGGTAAATTGTTTCAAATCAGCCCATTGGAGATCGGGGTGCAGGTTGGCAACGGGGAACTGACTTCCGCGCCGGATTTTATTGAGAATATTCGCCTGGAAATTACTCTGCTGGCGCCCAGGGTTCGTAAGCGACCGGTTAACCTTCTTACCATTCAGGACGCCACCGGGCTGTGCAGCAATACCGAGTTCACGGCGTTGATGTACATCTTCGGCAAAAATTTCAACTTGTCTCACAGTCATTCCAAACTCCTTACTTTTGAAAGCACGCCATTTCATTTGACTGAACACCGGCTCGCACTATTGACCGGTCTCGGTTTTAATCGGGTTTCGATTCTTCTTTCCCCGGAGATGGATACTTTCGATACCCCCTTGCCACTGGATCTGGAGGAAAAAATTCGGGACTACGGTTTTCCCCGCCCCGCGATCAAACTCTACTATGGTGATGACAACAGCAAAATAGCCTGGCAGCAGTTAATGAATTACCTGTTGATTATCAGGCCGGAGAAAATTTTGGCCCAACGGCTGCGCGATGTGCCGCCCGCGGCAAACCTCCTACCGTCATCCACGGAACATAAAGCCGGTACAGGACATGAAATGGAACAGTTTTTAATGGTCTACACCACACTCAGGAAAAAAGGCTACCAGGTAATTGGCAACGACTGCTTTGTCTCCAAAAGCCACGCCTTGGCCAAGGCCCAGGCTGCCGGTAAACTATGGCGCACCGTTAACGGTTATAACGCGAGTAACGTCAGCGACAGCCTGAACCTCGGACCTGGCGCGCAAAGCCAACTGGGCGCATTTTATTACCGCAACCTGGAGAACATTTCACTTTACGCCGCCGCTATACGCGAACATCGGTCTCCACTCTGGCGGGGACTGGCGCTGGATAACCGCGGGCTGGCCTGCAAGCGCGTGGTGGACGAGTTGAGCTGCTTCCACAAAATCCGTTTTTCACCGGCAATGTACTTGCATCATGTTGATCTAAAAGAAATTTTCGATCGGCTGGATACCCGCTTCGCGGACCACACCGACTACCCCTTCTGGGCAACAGGTGATGACGGGCTCATCCTGACCGATTCTGGCGTTCTCTATTTGCGAATGATTTGCGACGCTGTCTGCGGCGAATTAACGACCGGATTGAAAAACGGAAACGGCACTTAAAATAAATCCGTAAAAAAAATCACGCACTACAACCCGCTTGAAAAAATTGCGTTATTCTTCAAACTATCGGCAGCTATTATTTCGATCGTTAATTTTATTAATGTATTATTCTCCTGAACAGAGCATCGTGCCATAATAATTCCCGGTAACATCTGTGAGCGGGTTCGAACAAATGTCAAACACCGTAGCGACTGATTTGAAGAAAAACCTCCACCTCTCCTGCGGCAACTGCCGCTTGAAATCCATCTGCCTGCCCCTCAGTCTGAAGGTGGAGGAGATCGATCAACTCGACAGCATTGTCCAGCGCGAAAAGCCCATTCAAAAGAACAGTTATTTATATCGCGCCAATGACGTCTTCGATTCCATATTTGCCGTACGCGCCGGCTATGTGAAAACCGTGAGCATCACCTCCGATGGTGTTGAGCAGGTCACCGGCTTTTATTTGCCTGGCGAGATTGTCGGCATGGACGGCATCGGCCAGGGTCGCTATACAAATTCCGCCATAGCGCTTGAAACATCTTCCATTTGTGAAATACCGTTTTCCCGACTGGAATCTCTCAGCAGCGCCCTGCCCAACCTGCAACACCATTTCTTTCGGCTAATGGGCAACGTTATCGTCCAGGAGCAACACCTGATCAGCCTGTTGAGTATTAAAACGGCGGAACAGCGGGTGGGAACCTTCCTGCTCAGTCTCTCGGAGCGGTTTCACCGGCTTAAGCTGTCGTCAACCGAATTCCAGCTACCGATGACGCGGGCAGATATTGGCAGCTACCTGGGCCTGACCATCGAAACCGTCAGCCGCATTTTCAGCAGCTTCCAGAAGCAGGGTCTTATGGAAGTGAATAAACGCGAAATCAGGATCAACGACCTGTGCAAGCTGCACAACCTTTGCGATGCGGTAAAACCCTGAGACTGCGGGCATTTAAAGCAGCCGGCGCCCTGTTCGGGTTCCTGCCGCCCGCTCTTTAGTGGTAGTGAATCCCGTCAGCCGTAAATCCCGGGTCACCGGACGCGAAGTTGGCAAGATTGGGAAAGACATCGGCGAAGCCGGATTCGCCCAGGCCATACCAGCGCAATAGCATGACAGCGTGTTGATCAATGCTGGTACCCGGAATATCCCCTCCTCTCCCCAATATCGTCATTGCCACCAATCACCAGTTCGGGAATTTGGCCGTAAATATCACCGCCGGAGACGGCGCCGCCCATCACGATCCTTGTCGTGGCAAGACTCGAACGCCTGCACTGGCGGCAAAACCGAGGCTTATTCCGGCATATAAAGTGCAATAAAAAACCACGTTTCAACAAGCGGATCAGTCAAGCCAATAATTTTTTGTAAATATTTCATTTGCGGTTGACCAGGATAGCGGTAAAAGCACAGCTGGTTGTTTTATTCCGTACCAACAGGAACTTATATGTTTAAAGTAAGCGATAAACATAAAGGCTTTATCAAGGGTAACAGCGTTCGCCTGCTGGAAAATGGCGATCAATTTTTTCCACTGCTGATCCGGCGTATCCGCAATGCGAAAAAAGAAATATTTATCGAAACTTTCATCCTCAGGGATGATGAAGTTGGCAAACCGATCCAAAAAGCACTGATCCAGGCCGCCAGGCGCGGCGTATGGATTGCGGTTACGGTAGACAGCTACGGCTGCTTTGAATTAACCAGCGACTATATAAACAAGCTTACGGATGCGGGAGTGATATTCCAGCTTTACGACCCCAAGCCCAGCCTGATTCGCACCAAGCCCAGCATGTTCCGGCGCCTGCACCGCAAGCTGGTGGTGATCGATAATCAGTACGCGCTGGTGGGCGGTATAAACCTGTCATACAACCATGTAACAAAATCTGGTCCGGGCGCAAAAGAGGATTTCGCCGTGGAAATCACCGGCCCTGTTGTTGGAGAGATCCGGCAGTTGTGCAAAAGTTATGTGAGCGAAGCAAGTGATGAAAACCTGGGTGAACTGGCCCGCTCCCTTAAATTTCCGGAAGTGACCGGCACTGTTGAAATTGCCTTTGTCTCGCGCGATAACAAGCGCAACAGAAGTGAAATAGAAAAAGCGTATATTTACGCCATTCACGCAGCCAGGCACCGCGTGGCCATTGCCAATGCGTATTTTTTCCCGGGATACCGTGTGATGCGTGCGTTGCGTAAAGCCGCCCGTCGCGGTGTGGAGGTTGAGCTGATTTTACAAGGTGAGCCCGATATTCCGCTGGCGTTGCGCGCGGCCAGAAGCCTGTACAGCCGACTGACAAAAGCGGATATAAAAATTTACGAGTATCTCGAACGTCACCTGCATGCCAAAATCGCCGTGGTTGATGATACCTGGTGCACCGTGGGGTCGAGTAATCTCGACCCATTGAGCTTCTTTCTTAATCTGGAAGCCAATGTCGTGGTACTGGATAAAAACCTGAACCGGGATATCCACAGCCATATAAGGAAACTCATCGACAGAAGTGAATTAATCGGTCGTTCGTGGGTAAAAAACAGATCCTTTTGGAACCAGTTCCTGGATGTGGTGACATACCACGTTCTCCGGCACCTTCCCTCGCTGGTGGGATGGTTTCCGGCGCATACTCCCCATATTCACAACTTCCGCGGACATTATGAAACCAAAGTTGGCGCACTGCGGGAAAATATGGCGGAAACGCGGCAGGATAAGGAATTGGAAAACCGGTTTCCGGAGTCGCGCAACGCTCAGCCCATTATGCGGGCGGGAAAAGCTCCGCCCCGCAACCATCACCAAGACAACCATCACCAAGACAACCATCACGAAGACACTCATAGCCAAACAGACCATAAACAACGAAAAAGGAAACTGGAGGATGCCTGATCCCCGGATATGCTTATGAAGGAGTCAACCGTTTCGATGAAACATTGGAGAAACCTGCACGTATCCTGGCCATTGATCCGGCGGTTTTTAACCATCGCTTTTTTTTCCGCCGTCATCTGGCTTATCTACGACCGTGGTTCCGCAGTTGAGTGGTCGCGGGTATTCGAAACACTGAAAGACACGCCCACCCGTACGCTGCTAACGGCTTTTGTCCTGGCTTTTTTCAGTTACCTGGCCTACAGCACTTATGATCTTTTCGGTCGCCATTTACTGGGGTTAAAAATTCCCCCTTTTAAAACCAGCCTCGCCGCTGTCATCAGTTATTCGTGTAATCTGAACCTGGGCTCGCTGATTGGCAGTATCGCTTTTCGCTATCGGTTGTACTCGCGCCTGGGCGTTAGCAGTTCAAGCATTACAAAATTGTTGGGCATCAGCGTGGCCACAAACTGGTTGGGTTATTTGCTGCTGGCGGGTGCGCTGTTTGCTTCCGGCAGTGTCGCACCTCCGGAAAACTGGGTAATCAGTAAAATCATGTTACAGGTATTGGGTGGAATTCTTTTGTTGGTGGTTATTGCCTACCTTTCCCTGTGTGCATTTTCCCCCAAAAGGGAGTTAACATTCCGATCCCGAACATTGACATTGCCGTCGACGAAAATAGCCCTGCTGCAGCTAACTGCCTCATGTGCGCACTGGACGCTGATGGCGGCGGTGGTGTATCAGTTTTTTTCCGCCGATCTGGAATTTGCAACGGTATTTGCCGTATTGCTCACCAGCGCCATCGCAGGCGCCATATCTCATGTGCCCGCGGGCCTGGGCGTATTGGAAGCGGTATTTATCGCACTTTTGGCGGGACAAGTGGAACGATATAAAATTATCGCCGCCTTTCTCGCCTATCGCTCGGTTTATTACCTGGCGCCGGTGGTTGTTATCGTGCCGTTATATTTGTGGTTTGAACGGCATTCAGCAAAAGCAAACCCGGCGGATTAAGGGTTTTTCAGAAAAGCCGGCTTCAGTAAATGGTATTCGGGGCTAACCCCACTGCCACCAAAAATTCACTCGCTTCCGCCAGGGCGCGACGAATTTTTTCCGCGTCGGTTTTGATATCGTCCAGAGGGTAAGTGGCGAACACGATATCATTGTTCCGGAAATCTTCCGGCAGGCGAATAGTTTTCATCTTGCCGTTGTCATCGTTCAACTGAAAGCGGATATGCAACTGCGCTTGCACCAGGTCGCCTTCACCCGGTGCCGTGATAAAACCGTAACGTTCCACAACAACATCAATGACAGCAACTTCCCTTCCCGCGACAGGGAAACCGGACTTGCCGAGTTGAGTGTTTACTGCGTCGACCAATAACTTTCTGATATCAACATTGCCCCGGCGGGCAGTTTCATCAATATCCTTGCCAATGCCTTCGTCGATTGCCACTCCAATCGCAATGCCCATTGGCCCCATGGCCCCCGCCATCATCATGCCTGCTCCCGCACCCTTGCCGCTAAAACGGATACGGTCAGGGTCGGCAACTTTAATGTTCACCACGGGCTGGCGAGCCTGCGGGGAAATATGACCGCAACCGGTAAGGAACATCCCCGTTATGTAGCACACGGACAACAAGGCAAACCAGGTCTTTAGCGAATTATCCATTCTTTCTATCTATAACTCTCAATTCACACGTTATCGAATGTCATCGAACTAAACAGCGCATGATAATGGTTTGGCTGCCGGGTGCAATACGATTTCCGAACCAGATGGCAAAATGTACGGTCGGCACGAACTGGAGTGGATTGGCGTTCGGGAACGCTTTGTCACCGTTCACGCTTGCCGACTAAATTGCCGAGAGCAATTTAGGGCAGCTTGCTGCCCTCGGGGCGAATCGCACGGATGTGATTCGTCTATCTGGCTTGTTCCGAGGCCTTGTGAACGCGCATGCTCCCGCGCCCTGGAACCACCAAGGGTCGCGAGCACGCGCCCGTCATGGATGACGGAAGTGCGGAAAACACGGGAGCGGTTTTCTGCCTCACAAAGCCTCGGCCCCGCACCAATAAGTCAGCATTTGGTGAAATATCCGGTTAGTTGGGCTTTTCACCCCGCGATTTTCCGCAAATCCGTTTCAATGCCGCCATCAGGGTGCCGGAGCGGTGTTTCATTTCCATGGAAAAGTGCCGCAAACCGCGCAGCGTATCTTCATCCAACTGCTCCCGGTCATTTGCCATGCCCGCCCAGGCATCGCAAAGGAAGGCGCAGTAATCGTGAAATTCTGAGTAGGCATCGTAAAAATGCAGCAGGTCTTCCGGTAGTGGCGAGGTTTCGGTAATGGGTGGGGTATCAAAATCAGGCATCGTAGCTCCTTTGCGATTTGCGGTTGTTGTGAGTGACTTGTTGTCGAGTAAATGTTTATCCAGATCACTCCGCCGACGGATCTGATTACTGTCAAAGAAAATATTTTTAAACGCGTACATTAAAAATATTTACATCATTTATGACAGTTCGGAAATAGTAGCGATCGCTTAATATACTTGTCAAGCGTGTATATGCAATTTATTTACCTGTTAAAGGTTCCGCGGT
The DNA here is from genome assembly GCA_964451365.1 of uncultured Cellvibrionaceae bacterium. Classification (GTDB taxonomy): domain Bacteria; phylum Pseudomonadota; class Gammaproteobacteria; order Pseudomonadales; family Cellvibrionaceae; genus CAYVIB01. The sequence continues at coordinate 9,909 of CAYVIB010000053.1, read as the reverse complement.
ATGGCCAAACCCCTCGTAGAAGATCTCGACCGGCACATCGGTCAACGGCTGAAAAGATTGCGCCAAAGAGAAGGCCTTAGCGCCCAGGCCCTTGCGGATGTCACCGAATCCACCCAACAACAAATTTCCCGCTACGAAAACGGGCACAACAAGCTCAGCGCCACCCAACTCTACCGTATAGCCTCCGCCCTCGGCGTGCCGGTTAGCTGGTTTTTTCTGGATTATGAGGAGGAAAGTGCGCCAATAAATGTGATAGCGGAAGAACCCCCCGCCTATGAAAAAAGTGTCATTGACGAAGAGCTGACGATAGTAAGACGGCTGTGGCCGCGCCTGAATAACGAACAGCGCGCGGCCTTGCTGCGACTGATGGATAGTTTCTTCAGCAAATAGGTGGCGGAAAAGGCAGGCACGCGCCTATCCCTTTCGGCATTAAAAACAACCTCAATTAATTTCCCTCAAACCGCCTCCCAGCACCCTGGTTTAAACTCTGAAAACGCGCAGATGGAAAATCCAAAAATCACCTGTTCGATTTTAAAATCCCTGCGTACGGTCGGCGTGCACTGGCAATTGACCATTTCGGCGCGGGATACTCATCGCTCACCAACCTGAAGCAGCCATCACTCGGTGTTCTCAAACTCGATCCGTCGTTTATCCGAAATATTGTGGGCGTAAACAATGACACCCCGATAAAATACTGCAGGGAAAAAATAATTTTTTCGCCTGATTCGGAAAGCGCGCACTGCCGTACGGGATGAAGGATAAGGCTTTCCCAACAAACTCCCGGGTTTTATTCCGGACAGGAAGTGAGAAAGCGCCGGAAAGCCGTCATGTTAAAATCAATTCGCCTTCGGTAACGGATTATTGACTTTTACAGCGCTATTCAAAAGTACACCGGCCTGCATCCGTCACGCGCCGGTGTATATTGGTCTGACCAAACAGGCTGGTTAGGCCCAGGTAAGTTCGTAATGCTCGGGAAACGGCCCGTTCTTGTAATCGATTGGCGCGGTGGCGGTTAACCCCGGCATTAACAACACCTGCCGAACCATTTCTGGAATCATTTCCATGCCGACATATTTTCCCAGGCACTCGTGGGAGGCATAGCCGTAATTGAAATGGTGATACCAGTTACGTTGCGGATTGAAGGTGTCCGGATCCGTATAGCAGTATTCGTCGAACATTGCCGACTGCGTCAGCGCGAGCACACTGTTGCCGGCGGGTATATGAGTTTCGTAATCGGTTCCGGTGGCCAGGGTGTAATCCTGCGAGGTCTGCCTGAACATATAGGGCGATATCGGTACAAAACGCAATGCCTCCCAGACAATACCCTTGAATGCTTCGTCGTCCTTCATTGCCTGCTTGGCCTGGGACAGCAATTCCGGCCGTTCCAATATAAACTCGATCACTTGCGACACTGCCTGGGAGGTTGTTTCAATTGACCCGATCAACAGTCCTCCGGCGTTGGTCGCCAACCGTGTGAGCGGAAAGTCCACCTCGGGCGCGAAACTGCACCTGATCATCCGGCTGGTGATATCGTCTTTCGCCGGCGGCTTGATACCGCGAACGTGGTTATAGATACCCTTGACAATGCGCCAACCGATAAGCAAAAAGTTCCTGGTTTGTTCAAGTTTAACCATGGCGAGTTTTCTCGCGGTCAACTTGGCCATATAGGCAACCAGTTCCTCCGTTACGGCGGCATGTTCGTCCACAATTTTCTGGAAGTTTTCGTTTAGATCGAACGGTTGATTATGGAAAGCGTCGTATTGGTTCCAGAAAGACCAGCGAATCAGGTCCTTCCTGTCCACCCCGTCCAAACCAAAATAATCCTGCACGAGAATCGCCGGAACCATACGGCAATATTCGTTAACGATTTCGATTTTATTACCCGGTGCATTTTTCAGGATATTGCTGGCAGCATCGGCTATAAGTTGCTTCACCCTGGGCAGGTCATCCCGGTTCAACATCGCCTGCATCAGGGACTTTTCGCGATAGTGCAGGGCATCGTCATCGTGCGCCATCAGGTAGCCGGGATCAGTATCCGTTACACCCATTTTGGGTTTGTAAAGATCCACAGTGAAAATGCGGGGCATGGTCAGCATGTCGCGAACATCGGCGAATTTGGATACCAGCACGCATTCCGGCGTTACCAGAATCGGACGCTCTTTCCGCAGCTGCTTGAAGAAAGGCAGCGGCTCGGTTTTCATCCATTTTTGCACCAGACGATATTTTTCCGCGTCCGGCGCAGCGTCGTATTCGGCAAGATAGTTTTTGTCACTGGAAGTAAGGTTGGCGATGCCGAGGTCAAGCGTCGCGGAATTCATTGCAGCAGTCATGGTTTCCATCCTTAGCCAAAGCGGATATTGGCGTTTAGTTCGTTATTTTTAGCCGCATTTTAGGGAGCCTCTGATCAGGTCCGGACAGCACCCGGACGTCACGCAGACGCATCCCAACTATATTAGTCCAGTTTTGCCGCAAATGTTACTGGGAAATGACAACCGGTTTCTCACATTTCACCGGATTGGTCTTTTCGTCCTGGAAACAGACCGAGCAAACCAACCCGGAACATGTCATCACCGAAAAGGAAAGTGCGGGATCAGTTTACTGCAGTTTGCGCTTAACAAAGCCGACGATGGCGTTTAACGAGTCCAGGTTTTCCGGCGTCAACTCGCTGTCTTCAATTTTTATATTATATTTTTCCTCCAGGAATTCGATAATTTCCAGAATACCGGTTGAATCGATGGTTCCCGATTCCATAAACGAAACATCGTCCGCAATCATGTTTGTTTCGTCCCCGAACAGGAAATTCTCCACAAAAAATTCTCTTACTTCGTTTCTCATCGTTCTTTAACCTCAGCGAATAGTATTTTCTTGGTTTTAAAGGTATTGATTCAAAAATTGTACAAATTCGGTAGCAATATATTCCTTGCCGTAGTCGTTCAGGTGACCGCCATCGATGGTGTAGCCCGGCGACATGGCGTAGTAGGTCTCACCGTCTATCCGTCCCGATACCCTTGCACCGCCAGCCAAAGTTGATTCAAATTTGGCGATATCAAAAACAGCGTGCTCGCCGTACTCCTTCAACAACAGCTCGTTGTAACGCTGCTTTTGCAGGTTGTCTCCATGCCCCCGCACTCGCTTGCCCAACAATTGCTTTATCCGCGACTTGATACCCGTTGCGTCCGAAGTCAGTGGCGCGGTGAAATGGATAATGCGCTTGTCTGGATTTTCCCGTTGATATGCAGCGATGCGGCCGCGGTAGTCCTCAAACATTGCATCGACATTCGTATCCCGGGTGATGTCGATATAACAAAACTTCATGCCTACAACGGAACCATCCGTCGAGAATTTTCCTTCGTTGGCAAAAAAATCATTCATTTTGCTTTCTACATCCCTGTTTTCCCCGATCATTTTTTGGTAAAGCCCGGGGCTGCCATTAAATTGCTGACCAAGGTCGTGGATAGGCAACGAGAACTGCGGATATTTTTCCTTAACCATCGCCAGTCCATCGACCAGGTTGGAGCCGACAGACTTGTGGCCGAAGAAAATAGTGGCGCTGTTGATTTTTTCCCAATTCACATTGTCCAGGCTATCAATAGACGCCACTTTGTTATCCGCCATATCGCTGCCACACCCTGCCAGAACACCGGTAAGAAAAAAGCACAGTATTAAAGGAAAAATTCTTACGACCGTCATTTCACCTCCAGCCCGGGATCGATCACCACATTGTTAATGTGCAGGTATCGGGTGGTGCGCCGTTTCTGCTCAATGTCGCGATACACCCGCTCCAGTTGCTCCAAGGTAATGCTCGCTTCGGCGGCCACATTTTCCTTCGGAAGATTGTTATTCAAACCATAGAGGCAGATATCCATCTTGTCGTAGGGCAGCGAGAAATAAAACTCGTCCTGCCCCTGGGACAGGGAATAAGTGTCCGTTGTTGGCGGACGACACAGGATATCCTCCGGCACGCCCAATTCCGCCGCCAGCGCATAAACCTGGGTTTTGTACAGGTGAGCAATAGGTTTGATGTCGGATATGCCATCGCCGAGCTTCACGAAAAAGCCCTGATCGTATTCGAGGCGGTTGGGCGTGCCGACAACCGCGTAGTTCAGTCGGTCGGCATGAAAGTAATCGTAAACACGCCGGGTGCGCTGCTTGAAATTGGTGGCCGCGACAATCTGCAGGTACTCCCTGGTCGGCAGGCGTTTTTTCACCTCTTCACCGTTCGGCCCTTCGGCCACGATGGAGTAAATCCGGAAACTGCCCTCTTCGATAACGTTGGGAATAATAATTTTGAAGCGCCAGCCTTCACCGAATTCCGGAATAACACGTTTTATCGCTTCTTCCTGTTGTTGGTAGCAACCAAATTTTTCCAGCACATCGGTAAGGTCGTGGTGGATGGTTTCAACACCGAAAGCGTCGGCGACTTTCTGGCTTAAGCCCAATGTTGAATCCGATGAATGACGCTCCGGCATCAACAGCCCCAACACGTTTTTCGGGCCAAATGCGCGAACCGCCAGACCCAGGCAGGTACTGGAATCGATACCGCCGCTGAGTGCGACGACAACTCCACGTCTCTTGAATTCGTTAACAACTCGCGCCTTCATAAAGTCAGCGATTCTTGTGGCCTCCGCCGCCCAGTCGAGAACCAGTGCTGCGGCTATTTCATTTTTTGTTTTATTCATGACCTATCCTTTCAGTTCATTTTTTAAAATTTTGCCATAGCTGTTTTTTGGCAGTGACTCTCTAAACTCTACTTCACTCGGAACTTTATAGTCCGGCAACACGGATCTTAGATGCTTGAGCAATTCTTTTTTATCCATCTCGCTGGCCGCACCCTCGCCAATGTTTTTCTTAAGCACGACAAACGCTTTGAGGGCCTCGCCTAAAATGGCATCCTCCACGCCCACAACCGCCACGTCATCGACTTCGCTTAGCTCAAACATTTTTTCTTCCACCTCCTTGGTGCTGACGCGAAAACCTTTAACCTTGACAATATCGTTCTTGCGGCCGACAACGAAGGTAAAGCCATCGGCATCCTGGTAGCCCAGGTCGCCAGTATGGTAGTAACCATTTTGTACAACCTGACGAGTTGCTTCCGGATCGTTCCAGTATCCCAGCATAATATTTGATCCGCGCGCAACAATTTCCCCCTTCTCTCCAGGCGGCAGGAATTTTCCCGCATCATCCATTATCCGTAATTCGACATTGTCGACCGGCTGGCCGATGGACCCCGATTTTTCCCCGAAGTAGTCCGGGTGCAGGTAACTTAGTCGCGGCGCCGCTTCTGTCGCACCGTACATCACCCACAGTTTTGCCGGCGCAAACACCCGCGCCACTTCCTTCTGCAGCGCCACGGCCATCGAGCCGCCCGCCTGGGTCACCATTCGCAGAGCGGGCAACCGCACATCCCGAATATTCGAGCGGCTGAGCAGAATAGAATAAGTAGACGGCACGCCGGAGAAATTGGTCACCTCCGTTTCCGCCATGGTTTCTATAACCTTGTTCGGAAAAATAAAACGGTTATCAATCACCACACTCGCGCCAACCAGAAAATGCGACAGCAGAACGGATTTCCCGAAGATATAGTAAAAAGGCAGGATCACCATCGCGCGATCACTGCTGGTCAGTTCCATATACGTGGCAATGGAGCGCATATTGGTGACAATGTTCAGGTGCGAGAGCATCACGCCTTTGGGTTTGCCGGTGCTGCCGGAGGTATAAACAATTTCCGCCAGGTCCTGATCAATGCGGCGAGCTTCGGCACGGTCGGCGTCAAAGGCAAACACCTCTTCCCACCGCGCTTCCGTTTTGCCTCCCAATACTGGCGCATCCGTTTCCTTTATTACAACGTCCAGGCTGGCACGGTTGATTCCCGCCTTAACCAACAGGTTCAGGTATTTTTTATCGACGACCAGTGTTTTGGCCTGGCAATCCTCCACCAGCACCTTCAAGTCTTCGGCGGAAAAAGCCGGGTTAAGACCAGCAACCACACCACCGGCCATCAGCACGCCAAAATAGAAAACCGCATAGCTGTCGCTGTTGTCCATCACCAGCGCCACCCGTTGACCGGGCTGAAATTGGTTAGCCGCTAAAAACGCCGACACCGCTCGCGCGCGATCATAAAGTTGCCGGTACGTGAACCACTGGTTGGCAAACCAGAGCGCTTTTTCGTCCGGCCGCTGTTGGGCCTGCTGCTTTAGCAGATCCTGAATTAACATTATGCCCGCCCCTGATAATGTTGTTCTCGCCGATCAACGCGAACACTAATCGAAACCGGTACGGGGCGAATGGAATCACCGACAATAAACTGCTGATGCAGCGAGGCGAGCGACAGCATTGCGACAATACTCATGTTATCGGTATTGCCCATTTTTTTACCGGCGCTGCGTTCACCTTTTAAAATCAGTTTGTTGACTTTGTCCGCGTCGATAACGTCTATCTCGTCAAGCACACCATCGCGGGTGATGTCGTTTAACCATTGTCTGCCTGTTTCATCGTAAAAAACACTGGCGTCAGGCGCCCGGTAAGGCTGCTTTGGACGGGAAATAACCTTGGCCGGAATTTTGTCGGCAAAGGCACGTTTTAAAATATGTTTTTCGTTTAAGCCCCAGAGTTTATACAAGGGGTTCAGTGTCGCGGCAAACTTGATCAGTTCAATATCCAGAAACGGAAAACGACCTTCCACACTGTTTCCCATCAGCATTCGGTCGCCCTGGGCCGAAATTAAATAGCCGCTGAGCAAGGTGGTGATTTCAATCCACTGCGCCAGTTCCAGCGGGTGCCATTTTTCCCAGTCCTCCGGCAAGCGCTCGAACACCGCCACTTCCGTGTCGGCTTCGGGCGATGTCATAAACTGAAAGATGGAACGGCTGGTGTTCCAGCGGGGTCGGTGGGACAGGCCCGGGTCCGCACAATCGATATCGCGGGAAAAGAAAGAACGGGCAAACGCGGGGACCTGGCCGGGATTGCGGTGCATCCAGGGATAAAGCCTCGCCACCAGTTTTTTGCGTTTGTCCGAATCCGGCACCCGACCGATGAAGCGCCTGACTTTTGCCTCGCGGAACAGGTCATAACCCGCCAGCATTTCGTCGGCCCCTTCGCCGGTCACCACCACTTTGCCGCCACTGGAGTTGACCAGGCGAGACAGCAGGAACATTGGCACCGGGGCGGTACGCAGCACCGGCCGCTCCGCATGAAACAGCATCTGGTGAAAATGTTGGGCGATGTCGGAATCGCTGACATTTACCTGGTGGTGAATCGTGTTCAGTTCCGAGGCCACCGTTTGCTGGAACTCGCCTTCATCGAATTCCGCGTCGGCAAAGCGCAGCGAATAAGTTTCTATCGGCGCATCGGTAAATTGTTTGACCAGGTGGGTGGTTACGGTGGAATCCAGGCCACCGGAAAGGTATGCCCCCACCGGCACGTCCGAGCGGGTAAATCGCAGGCGGGTGGCGGTTTCCAGTTTTTCCTTCAGCTCTTCCGTCGCCTGCTGGAAGGATTTGGGCTGACAGTTCCAGGCGCCATCAAACCCGAGCTGCCAGTACGGACGAGTTTCCCCGCGACCTTCGCTCAGCTTACAAATGTGGCCAGGAGGAACTTCAAAAATATCCTTGAAGGCAGTTTGCGGAGCCATCGGCCCCCACAGGGTGAACAACTGGCTTAAACCAGTGTTACTGAACTGCCGGGGAATTTCTTCCACGGCAAAAAGTGATTTTATTTCCGACGCGAAGTAAAAGCGTTCGCCGGACTGGTGGTAGTATAGCGGGCAGATTCCCACCGGGTCGCGACTCAAGGTCAGGTTTTTTTCAACACTGTCCCAGATCGCCAGCGCCCACTGGCCATTGAATTTTTCGAAACAGGCATCGCCCCACTCGGCATAGGCATTGACGACCACTTCCGTGTCACTGTGATTTTTAAACTGGTAGCCGCGGGTTTTAAGTTGCTCCTTCAATTCCAGGTAATTAAACACCTCGCCGTTGAAGACGATCCAATAGCGCCCGTCAGCACTGACCATCGGCTGCCCGCCGCCGTCCAGGTCGATAATGGCCAGACGGGTATGCCCCAGGATAATGGTATCTTCCAGGTACAGTCCGTTGGCATCCGGTCCCCGGTGCTGGATCATTCCCAGCATCGAGTGCACCCGGGCCTCATCCAATGGCCCGCTTCCACCGGTGCTGTATACGCCACAAATGCCGCACATGTGTTATACGCCGCTTCGCTTTAAAATTTTTATCTTATTTCGTCGCCTTCCAGGGCATAGGTGAACTCGTCGAATACCTCCACGATTTCATCCATTTCCTTGTTCCACCACTGTTCCTCAAGGAGTTTATCCACCCGCTCTTTTTCGAAACGATGTCTGACGACGCGCGCCGGATTACCCAGGGCGACCGCATAAGGGGGAATGTCACGACTCAACACCGCGCCGGCGCCAATCACCGCGCCGTCGCCGATCTCGGTACAAGAGGAAAGTATGACCGCGTTTTCCCCAATCCATACATCGTTACCGATTCGAAGGTTGACGCGCTTAATACTTTCCTTTTCCACATAACCCAGCTTGGGGTTGTAGAAAAACGCATGCGACGACTTGGTATTGGTGGGGTGGTTGGCATTGTGCACGCAGGCACTGACCGCAATGGAACAATACCGGCCAATCCTGGTTCCGGGAGGGAATCTCCCGGGAATACAGGCGCCGCCATGGGTATACATGCCGACTTCCACGCCGTATTGATCCTTGAGCACTCGCCTGAGCGTTTTCGAATAAAACTGATAGTGCGCGCCGAGAAGGTACCAGCACAACCTGGAAAAGTATTTCTTCAGACCGGGAATTTTCGATACCGCCACCCAATAAATAAACCGGCCGGCCCAGCCTTCGTCCCTGGCCCGGTTAAACTGGATGCGTTTTTTTACAGCGTTGTGGTCGTAGTGTTGGTGCTTTTCTTCGTAGATAGACACGCTCGTGTTCATGTATCAGCCTCTTCCGTCGATCGCCGGCATCTCGGGCCCGGCGAGTAGCTCGTTACCAGAATTGGGGTAATAATTAGACGAAGCCATACATCAACCGCGGATAAACCTGCTTATCGTGTACTTACCCCATTTTTTATCTTTATTGTAAAAAGCGGTCGAACAACACCACCAATTACCGGATCCTTAAATGCGTAACGGCAATATGCAGTTTGCGTACCAAATATAAATTGTCATTAAAATCAACAACTTATAGTAAGTCCATCACAAACCTTACAATACCTTTGTAAAATTTATTGACAACCCAAAATCCACTCTGATCCTGAATTCTTTACATATTGCCGCTCTGCCTAACCGACTGCGGCACTCACCTGCCCCAGTTATTGAATATGAGGGCAAACGTGCCACGGTATGGTGAGCCATTGGTCTTCCACCACTAAAGCCCTCTTAAGAGTTTTGGGTAAGATCATATTTGGTCACTCACCCGCCACAGTGACCGGCGGCGGAATCGATTAAATGGAGAGTAAAAAAACAGAGAAAGGAAGAGGAAGGTGTACGATGATAAAAAGGTGCGTAACAGTTTTTACCGCCTGAATCCGGTTGCCGAAATCATCATAGGTGTAGGTGGTGGTAATGGCCAGCGGCGAGCCGGGCTCGACGATTTCCTTCCACAACAGGCCGCGTTTGGCGCCGGAGGCGATGTATTCGAAGCTGGAGCGGCGTGTCCGGGTTTGGGTTCCGCTGCTGTTTGTAAGCGTGGTTGGATGTCCCTACAACCACAATAAAGCGCTATTATGATACTTGACCCCTTTTATTTGACCCCTTTTCTTTTTCTTTTCTTTTTTTTCTAGCTTTTTCCACCGCCGGCAACTCGCTGCTCGACCCGGTAAACCGCGCCATTCGGGCAATTAATACTGGTATCGCAGTAGACGCTGCCCTGCCAGGTCCAGG
>CAYVIB010000052.1:0-18509 GCA_964451365.1 uncultured Cellvibrionaceae bacterium | reverse complement strand
ATTCGTTGGCATGGTCATATAAAAGAATCTTCTCTTAAGGAAGTGCCATTCGGGCTAGGACTTTTTCTGCAGCTTCATTCTTTTAAATAGAATTTAAATCGCAATGTGGAAGTTAAGCAGCTTGTTGACATCAAATTAAGGAATAAGTCGTGAAACGTTTTTATATTTCCATTGCTCTACTGCTTTCCAGCCTAACGATAGGCGGCAAAAGTTATAGTCAAGATGAATTTCCAGTCCTGGAAGGCCCCTATCTCGGGCAACAGCCGCCGGGCTTAATCCCTGAAGTTTTCGCTCCTGGTATTGTGTCCATAAATGGGAGATATGAGCATGGCATTTCATTTTCTCCTGACCTGGATGAAGTATATTTTTCAGCCAATAAAAAAGACAAGGAACCAGATATTTACTTCTCAAAGCTCCAAGACAACAAATGGACATATATTAAAAAAGCAAATTTTACTAAAGGTAAAAAGGATGCTGAAATGCATCCGTTTGTCAGTTTTAGCGGTAACAGGGTTTATTTTACAGCCCACAACTCGGACAATACGGACACTAAAATTTGGTATGTAAACCGTTTGGAGAACTCCTGGAGTGATGCAACAAAGCTTGATTCACCTATAAATAATGATGAGGTTTTCTATTCGAACCAAGCGAAAAACGGAGACATTTTCTACACCAACGTATCAAAACTAAAAATGTATACTGCACCCGGTAAAAATGGCAAGTTTCCCGAGGTGAAGGAAGTCGAAATTGAATTTGGTGTTCACGGTTTTATTTCTCCATCCCAGGATTTTTTAGTGGTAAATTATCGAAACAAAGAGGATGAGCGAAGGAAAGACAGCGATATCTATATCTATTTTAAGGAGAAGGATGGAACATGGACGAAACCGATTAATCTTGGAAATACAGTAAATTCCGATTTTAATGAAACATGCCCAAGTATTACTCCGGATGGTAAATATTTGTTTTTTGGTAGATATGACGAAGAGGGCGGACTATCGAATTTCTATTGGGTGAGCACGCAAATCATTGAGAATATCAGGCAAAAATTGTAAGTAATATAACGATTGATCTGCTTGATATTTTCGGTCCTCTCGTCGAGGAATTATTGGAGAGGCTGGATCAACAACTTTCATTGTGTATGTGCTACACATCGGTTTTTTGGGTGAGCCTGCTTTTATTTGGTGCTTCTGTTTATATAAGATCAAAGCCAAATGCTGGTGTTTCCCAGGCGTAGCAAGCATTATATCGTACCGCGCAGCCGGGCCAGCGTTTCAATACTATACACCAAGGGAAAATATAAAGTTAATATTTGAGATTATTGTTACGTTAAGATTTAAATGAGGGATTTCCATGAAATTTTCGGTATTTTTATTTCTTTTCTCGATGCAGTGTCTATCTGTCGATCATACTCCAGAGGAGATTCCTCAAAACATTCATATAGTCGATTTTGCTGGGAATACCTACGTAGACTTGGTTCCCAGCACTTGCTCTGGTTCAAGGTATTATATCTCTCCAGGACACACAAAATACGACACAATAGTTTCTATCCTGCTGGCGGCTCAAATAAGTGGGAAAAAAATTGTACTTCGTTACGATGGATGTAATGGACAAAACCAAGGCAAGATAATTGGTGTTTTTCTTAAGTAATCCAACAAGTTTGCCATAGCGTTAGACGCCAAGGAGACATTATGACAGTTAAACGTATGGACAATGTCGGCATTGTGGTCGAGGATATGGATACCGTCATCGCCTTCTTCACGGAGTTGGGCCTCGCCCTGGAGGGGCGAGCCACGGTCGAGGGCGAATGGGCCGAAGGTGTCACGGGCTTGCAGGGTATGCGCTGCGAGATTGCCATGATGATCACACCCGATGGTCACAGCAGGCTCGAGCTTTCGCGGTTCGCGGAACCACCCATTGCGGCCGACCATCGCCGCGCCCCGGTCAACGCTTTGGGCTATCTGCGAGTCATGTTCACCGTCGAGGATCTCGACCACACGCTTGCCCGGCTGTACCCGCTCGGCGCCGAACTCGTCGACAAGGTCGTCCAGTACGAAAACACGTACCGGCTGTGCTACATTCGTGGCCCCGAAGGAATTCTTATCGGCCTCGCCCAGGAGATTGGGCCGGATAATTCGTGACGTGAACGTTCGAGCAATCGTCGACGAAGTAAAATCGGAGAATTGTGAAGCATTGACAGGGATTAAACTTGACGATCAGAGTGAGGGCCTGAATGTTTGTATTTAGATGGAGCGGCGGATGGAGCCCCAGTCCGAAAACTCATTTTATGATTGCGCTCTGTCTGACTTTAATATCACTTTTTTTATCTATCGCATTGTTCTTCAGTGCTTATCAGAGTTTAAAGGCCGGCACTGTCGTCGATGGCGTGGTGATCAGGAGCATATCAGGTGGGGAAGGCTTTCATACGCCTATCATAGAATATTTTAATTCACGGGGAGATAGCAAAAGATTCAGGTCAAAGCTGGCGTCAAGACCTCAAAGATATTTTGAAGGGGATAAAGTTAAAGTGATTATTCCGGATTCCGGAGGGCCACCAAAGCTAAAAAATTTTATAACAGTATACGGATTGCCGGCATTTGCCGGGGTATTCTCGTGTATCTGTTTTATGGGGCAGTTGCTATATACTTTACCCGGTTAAGGAGAGTGCAGGTATAGCAGGGCGGTTTTTCAAGGCCCACTACAAAGCGCTGTGTTCACCAACGAAAAACCCTTCAGCACGTGCCTTGATCAGGCTCTTGCTGCGGGAAATTTTACCCGAGGTGGATTTAACCAGCCACCCATGCGGTAATACAAGAATGCGGGCAACCAATAAGCCCACGGCGTTTCCCGTCTCGGAGCGAACGCGGCTTACGATTTCACTGTCGGAAAGTCGAGATTTCCGTCCTCTCTCAACGAGCAATACGACTTCCTCTGTTCCGGTTTCTTCATTCGCGATACCGATGGCAGCTGCGCGCCCGGGATGAATAGCGCCTGATTCGGTAGCCGCATTTTCAAGATCCTGAGGATGAACATTTTCACCGCGTATGATCAACAGGTCCTTTTTCCTGCCCGTAACGTACACTTCTCCTTGGTGGATAAAACCAAGATCGCCGGTAGAATACCAACCATTTCTAAAAACAGTAGAACTCGCTTCAGGATTACGATAATAGGTGGAGGCCGTACAGGGACCCGATAGTTCGATTTCTCCTATTGAGTTTCCTTCGATCACGCAACCGTTGGAGTCTACAATGCGAAGCTGGTTGCCCGGAATGATACGCCCGCTGGAAACCATCTCCCTGGCACCTGCTGTATTTGGTGGCGTGCTAACGATTATTCCTTTCGTAAGGGACAGGATGTCCAGCCAACAGCCGGACGCATCTTTATCCAGCTCAGTCTGGGTAACCGCAAATACGTTCTCCGCCATCGCATAGCTTGCGACAAGACATCCGTCACGCAGGCCGTAGGGTTTTGCACTCTCCCGGAACTTTAAAAATGCATGTCGCTGGACGGGCTCGGAGCAATTGATAAATGCCCGCATGCTTGTCAGATCCCAATGGCCCGGGGTGGTACTTGCAGATCGCGCAAGATGTAAAAACGCAAAATTTGGAAGCCAGCACAGCGTTGCGCGATTGAGGGTGATCTGTTCAAACAAAGTGAGGGGATTTGCCAGCCAGTCGAACGTGGGAATCTGGACAAGCCTGCCGCCCGAATACATCGGGAACAGCATGCAGGCGATGAGCCCCATATCGTGATATAGCGGAAGCCAGGAAATAATTCTATCGTTGTTGTTGTATTGAAGTGTTGTGAGCAACATCTGCATTTGTTGCTCAAGCATGCCGTAAGTGACTGCCACGCCTTTCTGGAGGCCGGTTGTTCCACTGGAATGCTGAAGAAATGCGATATCGTCAGGACCCGGTATAAAGGTGATATCGCAGGTATTTTTTTCATCTCCTGCGAGATCAGGGATTAAGAACTGCTCTGACGTAAAACACGCTCGCAGCGCTTGCTCCTGACCGAGATCCGGGGTGGTAACGACACAAATCGGACGGCTGCGCTCAATGAGACCCCGCAAAGTCTCCGCATAATGTTCGGGAGTGACTTTGGGAGAGGGTGGTGCAAGAACAGTTGGCAGCGCGCCTATCCGCATGGACGCAAGAAATGTGATTGCAACTTCATAATCGTCCAATGTAATGATGGCCACAACATCATTTCTGGCCACACCGTATTCTCGAAGCGATAGTGCGCGTTGACCGGAACGGGCGTAAAGTTCTCCATAGCTGACTTGACGATGATTTCCATCAGGTGAGACATAGGTAGCGAAAGGCGCGCTTGGGAACGTCTTCGCAATCGCGGCAAGTCGCTCGAGGAAACCCTTTGCCTTGATCTTCTTAAGATCAAGTGTCACTTCGTAGTGATTTTCCATATCACTACGATCCGCTGTTTGGGAAGATGCCTGATGCCCCATGCTCTGCAACTTGTTGATATGGTTCACGAGCCCTGTGACAGTGTAAACCTGCTCGGGAGGAAAGTCGCGATAACTAAAGAGTAATCCCCAGCGGCTGGTAACGAACTGTGCGATTTTTGCCATGGTGAGCGAGTCAACCAACCCGGCCAAAGGAGTCTCCTCATCCAGTTGCAGCTTTTCGCTTTCGTCGAGCCAGATAACCGTTTTCAGGAACGACAGCAGTTCTTTCGCACGCTCCGCTTGACTGGCGGTCACGGTACAAGTGGATTGCAATTTCTGTCTTTCCTCTCCATTTATCTTCATTCTGCGCGCAACCGGCAGTTCGACGGACGGTTCAATTGTACTCGAAAAAGTGAGAATGCCTGTGAGGACGTGAATGCTTTCTTTCAGAGCCGAAATAAAACTGCCGGCCTTGTTTGCCAGTGGGCCGTTTTCAAGAAGGACATCAATCCAGGCCCCGCGAGGGTCGGAGCGGGAAATTTTGATAACCGCACCGCCCGCCGGTTGCCGAAGTCCCGCTCCTCCAAAGGCAGTGACCCCAAAAGTACGTCCCAGGTCCGCGACGTAAACGGTATGTTTATATCTAGGATTCAAAAGAAAGAAATATTTCAAAACCGTTGGCAGACCCCGGACGCCTTTGATGGATTGATTAAAATGCCGCGAACTATCGGGGTTGATACTCTGGGAATGCGCATGAAGAGCGCTTCTAAGTTTTTGATTAAGTCGTTGTACATCGTAAACCGAACTCGTTTTTAACGCAGCCAATAATTCAATTACTTCGCGCGTCACCATGGGTTCGGCTTTCACTGGTTCTTCAGCTTCATCCACTGCCGTTACCCAAAGGGGCCAGATATGCCTATCCACTCGATACGCCGCCATTTGCAACGCAACGCAGAGCAAGGCATGGATATTAACATCAAATTGAGCGCCACTCTGCATTCCCAGGGGGTAAGACCAAATAAGTTGTGCCCGCTCTTTGCCTGAAGGCACACAGCTCCTGGTTGATTCCGCTGCGGCGGCAGCGGCGTTTTTTACAGCGTCATCGAGATTCCATCGCAGCATGCGCGGTAAAAGTCGTACTGGTTCTTTACCCGTTGCCGATTTTTGCCGGGAGAGCTCGGTTTCCGACTGACGAAATATTTCTCCGGCGAGACGTGCAGCGGGAACGCCGTGGGTATTCATGTGCGAAAACATGAGTGCCGTCTCTGCGTTTCGAAAGACAACGACCTGGAGTTGGTTTGTGTAATTACGGGACGGCTTCGGCCATGCGCGGAGTGCCCAGGCGCTGTCCTCAAGTGAGTCGACGACTACATCGGGTTCGAGCGAAACGTGAAAAGCCGCGCCCTCCAGCCTGCTGAGCGTTTTTGCATTGCCTTTATCGCGCGCCAGGGATCGGAAGATTTTACAAAACCCTCCGATATCCCCGCACGTCGCCAGGCTATAGTATTGTCCGGACCTTGTCTCAAGGGAAAGCGTTACAATTGAATTCAATGCATATTCGATTTCCAGGCTGCTTTTAACCTGAGCAAGCTCCAGCTCGAAAAATTCCCCATCATAGCCAACAGTGCAATACGACGAGTTGATTGTTGGCTTCACGTCGCCATCGCTGTGTAAAGCACCAAAGAAGCAATAATCCCCGCTATTTTTCACTCCTCCGGTAGTGGCAATATTTCGTGCGGCAACTATGAGTGCGGCCGCGCGCTTTATGCTTTGCGTAAAGTCCGGGTCGACTTTGGTATTATTTGCTTGCAATTCACGGGAAGGATTGAGGGACATCCAGTATACCCACATCCTGGGAATAAAATTCGGAGATAGTATTTTAAAAAAATTCGTTTCGGTATGGTTCCTGACGTTGCCTGCGGCAGAAGTGAATCTAACCCGGTCATATAGCAGAACGACGCCCAAAATTACACGCAATATGAAGCGCTGGGGCTGCTTACTGCATAAGATGTACGGTTCGATCGCCGCCGCGGCTGAACGATTAACTCGACCGCCTGCCCATGAAACAACAAACAAGGTGATGGCGGACACCAACACTGACAACAAAAACATGCTGCCTCCTTTCCCTCAGCCGCGGCGGGCGGAAATGCCGCCAGCGTCATTCGTGGGAAATTTCCCTGTTTTCTTAATTGTTTTATCTACATACCACAATGCACTTTGTTTCATTACATTGAAGCCTCGTGAAATTGACCGGTGCATGTAAAAGTGCCTGAAAAGTCGCGAATAAATAGAACTGAAACCGGGTGTCCTTATCACACCAGG
Source organism: uncultured Cellvibrionaceae bacterium (assembly GCA_964451365.1). GTDB lineage: Bacteria > Pseudomonadota > Gammaproteobacteria > Pseudomonadales > Cellvibrionaceae > CAYVIB01. The sequence continues at coordinate 11,785 of CAYVIB010000052.1, read as the reverse complement.
CCTTGGGCAGGAAAAGAGCCTCATCATTTATAATCACCGGGCAAGTTGAGGCCGGGCCACCTATCCGTATAATATCAATTTTCAATTACCTGCATAACCTGTTATTTGTTAGTGTTTTTATCCGGTTGCGATGCGCCGCATTCAGCGCCGTCCCGGCCTTCCCCTTAAGAGGAGGGTTAAGTTGAATTGCCCTTGCGACGATAAGCGGCAAAGGAAGGCACGAAGTAAAGTGGAAGCAGGGGGACAGGGAAGCAGAACTTAACCGCGGGCAACCGGCAAGTCTTGAATCGTGAATTCGAGCAACCGGATCAAATATTAACCTGTTGAATTCCTCCAGCGTTGCAGGCTTATTACCAAGCTGGCTTTACCTGTAATAAATAAACAGTGAACAAATATCGCCATGCCCGATCTATAGGCTGTTCAGAACAATCCCACCCTTGGCTCAGGAATCCAACTCCTGTATATTTAGCCAGCCTTTTTCCAACCGGATGCCGTACCCGATATGACCTTCGAAGCCATAAAAATCCGCAACGCCCGCCAAAACAACCTAAAAAACCTCGACCTCGACATCCCCCTGGGGGAACTGGTTGTCGTCACCGGCGTAAGCGGCTCGGGCAAGTCCACCCTGGCCTTTGACACTATCTATGCCGAGGGCCAGCGGCGCTATGTGGAAACCTTTTCCGCCTATGCCCGCCAATTCCTGGATCGGATGGACAAGCCGGCGGTGGACAGCATCGATGGCATTCCGCCGGCCATTGCCATCGAGCAAAGCAACACGGTGCGGACGTCGCGCTCCACCGTGGGCACCATGACGGAGCTTAACGATTATTTAAAACTGCTCTTTGCCCGGCTGGCCCGGCTGTTTTGCCAGGGCTGCGGGCGGGAAGTGGTGATGGATTCGCCGCGGACGATTGTGGAGACGCTTTACCGGGACTGGCGCGACGGGCAGCGGCTGATGGTGTGCCTGCCCATTACCGTGCCGGAAAAGCTAAGCGACCAAGAAGTACTGCAGCTACTTAACCAGCAGGGCTATACCCGCGTGCACAACCGCGAGGGCAGGCGGGTGGAAGTGGTGCAGGACCGGCTGCGCCTGAACGAAGGCAATCGTGGCCGCCTGACCGAGGCGCTGGAAGCGGCACTGCACTATGGCAAGGGTCATGTGCTGGTTTATCCGCTGGACGATGACATGCAGGCAGGCACGCCGCTACGTTTTTCCAGCCATCACCATTGCCCGGGCTGCGATATCAGCTATCCGGAGCCCAACGCCAGCAATTTCTCCTTTAATTCTCCTATTGGCGCCTGCGAAAGTTGCCGGGGCTTCGGCCGCATTATCGGCGTGGACTGGGGCCTGGTAATACCTGACGAAAAAAAGAGCCTGAAAGAGGGTGCCATCAAACCCATCCAGACGCCGAGCTATGAGGAAGTGCAACGGGATTTGCTGAAGTACGCAAAAAAACGCGGCATTCCCGTTACCGTTCCCTGGGCGGAGCTGACAGCCGACCAGCGCGAGTGGGTGCTGGAAGGCGAGGGCGATTGGGACCAGGGCGTGTGGTACGGTATTCGCGAATTTTTCGACTGGCTGGAAAGCAAAGCCTACAAAATGCATATCCGCGTGCTGCTGTCCAAATATCGCGCGTACACGCCCTGCCTGGATTGCGGCGGCGCGCGACTGAAACCGGAATCCCTCTGGTGGCGGGTGGGCACAGCGGAGGCGGCCGCTCAGGCACTTGCCGGGCGCCAGCGGTTTCGGCCGGTGGGCGCCACGCTGGCGGCGAAAAAATTCGATCAACTGCCGGGCCTGAATATTCACGATGTCATGTGTCTGCCGCTGTCGCGCTGTGCGGCGTTTTTTGAAGCCATCGGTGGTGGTTCCAACCGAGGAAGCAGGAAAAGCGCCTTCGACGAAGCCACGCAATTACTGCTGACGGAAATCCGGGCGCGCCTGGGTTACCTGTGCGAAGTGGGGCTGGATTACCTGACGCTGGACCGCCAGTCCCGCACCTTGAGCGGCGGTGAAGTGCAGCGTATTAACCTGACCACGGCATTGGGCACATCTCTGGTTAATACTTTATTTGTACTTGATGAGCCCAGCACCGGTTTGCACCCGCGCGATATCCAGCGGTTGGTAAAAGTGTTGCAGCGCCTGCGCGATGCCGGCAATTCGTTATTGGTGGTGGAGCACGACCCGCAGATAATTATGGCCGCGGATCGCGTTCTGGATATTGGCCCCGGTCCCGGCCGCAACGGCGGGAATATCCAATTTTTCGGCACGCCCAAGGCGCTGTTGAAAAATAAAAATAATTTGACCGCGAGTTATTTGTCCGGCAGTAGACAGGTATCCGCCGTTAAGAGCGAGAGCAAAACCGCGCGCGCCGTGGCCGAGGTATCTCCGCAATTTATCAGCACGCCGTCCATCGTTATTCGCGGCGCAAACGAAAACAATTTACAGAATATCGATGTGGAAATTCCGCTCAAACGCCTGGTGTGCTTGACCGGCGTGAGCGGTTCCGGCAAATCCACGTTGATGCGCCAGGTGCTTTATCCCGCGTTGCTCAAACATTTCGGCGAACAGACCGAAGCGCCGGGCGCGCACAAAAAAATTGATGGCCTGAAGCATATCGACCAGGTGGTAATGGTGGACCAGAGTGCTATCGGAAAAACCACACGCTCCACACCGGCCACTTATGTGGGCGCCTTCGATACCATTCGCAAATTGTTCGTCGCCGCGCCGCTGGCAAAGGAGCGCAACTATACGCCCGGTACGTTCAGTTTTAACTCCGGCAACGGCCGCTGCCCAACCTGCCAGGGCAACGGTTTTGAGCATGTGGAAATGCAATTCCTGAGTGACGTCTATCTGCGTTGCCCGGACTGTGACGGCCGCCGTTTTCGCAACGAAATTCTCGAAGTAAAAATATTGCGTGAATCAATTAACGGTGGCGCGCCTCGCGCTATCTCCATCGCCGATGTGTTGCAAATGACCGTGGCCGAGGCGCTGGCGTTTTTCCACGACGAAGCCGAGGTGCAACGCAGCCTGCAACCCCTGGCGGATGTGGGCCTGGATTATGTCCAACTGGGCCAGGCGGTGCCCACCCTGAGTGGCGGCGAAGCGCAACGCCTGAAACTGGCCGGGCATTTGGCGGCGACAAAAGCGAAGGGAAAAGAACACATTTTGTTTTTGTTCGACGAACCCACCACCGGCCTGCACTTTGCCGATATCGACACATTGATGGGGGCATTTCGCCAGCTGATCGCCGCCGGCCATTCCCTGCTGGTGATCGAGCATAACCTGGATGTAATTCGCGCGGCGGACTGGCTGATCGATATCGGCCCCGAAGGCGGCGATGCCGGCGGGCAATTAATTGCCGAGGGTTCGCCAGCGCAGGTAATGAAGCAGAATAAAGGTTACACGGCGCAGGCTTTGCGTGAATACGAAAGGTCCTTGAGTAAGGGTGCCGCGCTTTCAACAGTCTCCGCCGCCGGCAAAAAACGCAACGCGAAACCCGAGCGCGTTATCAGCGTGCATCACGCCCGCGAGCACAACCTGAAAAATATCGATGTCTCCATTCCCCGCGACAAGCTTACGGTGATTTCCGGCGTAAGCGGCAGTGGTAAAAGCACTCTGGCCTTCGACCTGATTTTTGGTGAAGGCCAGCGCCGCTATCTCGAATCCCTCAACGCCTATGCGCGGCAATTTGTGCAACCGGCCTCGCGGCCGGATGTGGATGCCATTTATGGTATTCCACCGGCGGTGGCCATCGAACAGCGTACCAGTCGCGGCGGCCGCAAAAGTACCGTGGCGACACTGACTGAGATTTATCACTACCTGCGGTTGCTTTACGTAAAGCTGGGCACGCAGTACTGCCCCGGTTGCGATGTGCCTATTGAACCGCAAACGCCGGTCGCTATCCTGGCACGTATACAAAAAGAATTTCGCGGTCGCGAAGTGACGCTGCTGGCGCCGATGGTTGTCGCGCGCAAGGGCATTTATCGCGAGCTGGCCCAGTGGGCGGTGCAACGCGGTTATTCCCAATTGCGGGTTGACGGGCAATACCAGCCCGCGGACCCGTGGCCCAAGCTGGATCGGTACAAGGAACACGACATTGAATTGCCGTTGATGACCCTGGCCGTTTCGCCCAAAAACGAACAACAGTTGCGTCAGGGTTTGGAAGAGGCATTGAACTTGGGTAATGGTGTTGTGATTGTCGCACCGACGGAGAAAGGCAAGGGAAAAAGCAAAGGCAAAAGCACCGAGCGCCTGTTTTCCACCGAACGCGCCTGCCCGAGTTGCGGCCGTGGTTTTGAGGAACTGGACCCGCGCCTGTTTTCCTACAATTCCAAGCACGGTTGGTGCGGCGGCTGTTATGGCACCGGCGTGGTAATTTCCGGTTTCAACGCCGAGCAAACCGGCGAGGAAGGTATGTGGTTGCCGGAAGAGGGCGAAGAGGGAGTTGAACATATTTGCCCGAAATGCGATGGCCAGCGCCTGAATCCGACCGCGCTGGCGGTGCGTTTTCGCGACCGCTCCATTGCGGAGCTGGCCGCGTTGCCGGTGGATGCCGCCGAGCAGTGGTTCGGCAAATTAAAACTCAAAGCGGGCGAGCAGGCTATAGCAAGGGATTTGTTTTCGGAAATGCACAGCCGCCTTCATTTTCTGCAGAAAGTCGGCCTCAATTATTTATCGCTTGATCGCGCCGCGCCCACACTAAGTGGTGGTGAGGCGCAACGTATTCGGTTGGCCGCACAACTGGGTTCAAGCCTGCAGGGTGTGTGTTATGTACTGGATGAGCCCACTATTGGGCTGCACACCCGCGACAATCGCAAATTGATTGAAACACTGCGGGAACTGCAGCAACAGGGCAACACGGTTGTAGTAGTGGAGCACGATGAAGATACCATCCGCGAAGCCGACCACGTGATTGATATGGGCCCGCGCGCCGGTATCAATGGCGGGGAAGTGGTGGCGTTTGGCAGCCTGGCCAAGGTCATCCGCAATAAAAATTCGCTCACCGGGCAGATGCTGTCGAAACCGCTGCGCCACCCATTACCGGATTTACGCAACCCGGAAATGCGCGCGTTATGGCCACGGGAAAAATTAACTATTGAAGGTGCAACGCAAAACAATTTAATGGACCTGGATGTCACGGTGCCGTTGCGGAAATTGGTGGCCATTAGCGGCGTCAGCGGCAGCGGTAAAAGTACTTTGGTACGCGGTGTGTTGTACCCGAATCTAAAAGCGGTAGCCGGCAAAAGACGAAAAAAGAAAACCAATTGGTCGGGTGTCGACAATATCAGCGGCTGGGAAAGCATCGACCGCGTCCTGGAAGTCGATCAAACGCCCATCGGCAAAACGCCGCGTTCATGTCCCGCAACCTACATAGGTATATGGGACACGATCCGAAAACTGTTTGCCGGCACCGTGGATGCGAGACTGCGTGGTTATACGCCCGCGCGCTTTTCATTCAACGCCGGCGACGGCCGTTGCGAAGCCTGCGGCGGGCAGGGCATGCAGAAAATCGAAATGAATTTTTTGCCCGATGTGCGCGTACCCTGCGATGTTTGCCACGGCTGGCGCTTTAATGATGAAACCTTGAGCGTGCGTTACAAGGGCAAACATATCGGCGATGTGCTGGCAATGAACATTGACGAAGCCGCCGCGTTTTTCGAGCCGATCAGTAATGTGCATCACGCCTTGTGTTTGTTGCAGGATGTGGGTCTGGGCTATCTTACCCTGGGCCAGCAGAGCCCGACATTAAGTGGCGGCGAAGCGCAGCGCATCAAATTGGTGGCGGAACTTTCCAAGGCCCGCATGACACCGGAAGATGCGCGTGGCCGTACCGCGCAACACAACCTTTATGTACTCGACGAGCCGACCGTGGGCCTGCATATGGCGGATGTTGAAAAACTGCTGCGCGTGCTGCACCGGTTGGTGGACGCGGGTAATTCGGTGCTGGTGATCGAGCACAACCTGGATGTTATCGCCGAGGCGGACTGGATTATCGACATGGGTCCGGAAGGCGGCAACCAGGGCGGTAAAGTTATTGCCCAGGGGCCCCCCGCGACAGTGACAAAAAGAAAACGGTCGCATACCGGAACATTTTTGGCGGAGGTGTTGGGGTAGCGATAGTGGATTACTGAAGGTTTACGTGCTGTTTCCGCCGAACCCGCGACACGAAATGGCACTTCCTTAAGCGAAAATTCGTTCACATGACAGCGCAAAACTGGCTTAAGGAAGTACCATTCGCCCGTGACACTTACTTATCAGGACGCTGTCAAAAAATATTGTTTAGCGGAGGCTTCCCAATATGCTTAGAAAAAACCCTTCCGGCCATTATCCCCAGGTCTCGCCCGAGGCGTTTATCGATCCCACGGCCATTCTCTGCGGCCATGTGATTGTGGAAGACAATGTTTTTATCGGGCCCTATGCCGTTATCCGTGCCGACGAGGTAGACGAATCCGGAAACATGCAGCCTATCGTGATTAAACGTGATTCGAATATCCAGGATGGCGTGGTGATCCACTCGAAAGCGGGGGCGGCGGTGATAGTCGGCGAACGCACATCCATCGCTCACCGCTCCATCGTACACGGCCCCTGCGAAGTGGGCGACGATGTCTTTATCGGCTTTAATACCGTGGCATTCCGGACACGCATTGGCAACGGCTGCGTGATACGACACAATTGCGTGATCGATGGTCTCGACATACCGGATAAATTCCATGTGCCACCGATGACCAATATCGGTCCCGGCTTCGATCTGGAATCCATTTCCAAAGTGCCTCCGGAATATTCGTCCTTTTCCGAATCGGTTGTTTCCGCCAACCATGCGCTGGTCGAAGGGTACAAGCGGCTGATTAATGAGTTCTGAAGAAAAAGAAAACTGTCGCTGTTCCCATTAATGTAATTACCGATCGGTGCAGGCTATTTTAAAACTGGGCAATTTAATGCGTTAACGTGAAGTCGGGCGGGCGAGGGCGGTTGTCCACTTTTGCCACCGGAAGTTTTCTGCTCGTTATGGTGGTGTTTCTTGACGCGTGGTTAAAGCAAATACCGATGGCGACCTTGGTTGCCGTCAGTCCTCACCATGAAAGGCGGGCGGCTACACGCGCCTCATCAGCGTGGAATGAAAACGACCAGCCGTTACGCTCACACAACCGTTGAACAATACCCAGGCCCAGGCCATATCCGTGAAACGATGACACCCCGATTGGCGTGTGCCGCCCGTCAGCGTCGCTGCTCACTTGATTGGTGACCAATAGCTCGTGCTCTTTGATGAGAATCGTGATCGGTCCCTGCCCGGCGAAAGTGTGCTCAAACGCATTTCGGACCAGATTATTGACCGCGATAGAAAAAGCCTGTGGATGCCCACAGACTGTGGGTTTTGCGAGATGGTCGATTTCAACATCGACGAACTTGCCGCTCAGCAAGTGGCGCTGCTGCTCTATCGCCTGGCTCACCAGAGGCATCACCAAAAATTGCTTGTCATACAAACCGTCGTCGGTTTCGCGGGCGAGGCACAAGAACATTTCAATCGTGGTTTTCATGTCAAGCGTCGCGCGCCTCACTCGATCTACCGCCTTCTCATCGGCTACTGACAGATCGCTTTGTTCCAGCAGCTCAAGTGCGCCTGTTATCACCGTAATCGGCGTCCGCAATTCATGACTGGCTGAATCGGTGAAGTATCGCTCCCTCGCAACAAATGCGCTGATACGCTCAAGAGTCTTTTCAATGGTTCCTGCGAGCACGCCAACCTCATCATCGCCGAACCGGCCAGATTGTATGCGTTTATGATCTTCAGCCGATAGATGTTCTACGTCGATGTCCGCGACCACCTTGGCGAGTTGCGCGACAGGGGCGACAGCTCTACGCATCACAACAACTCCCAGCCCGAAACCGAGAACTCCGAGAGTGCCCACAACACCGGTAATAATAAGAAGCCACCACCAATCCTCGGACGACGCAGACTCGATCCCGGCAACGTCGAAAACCACAAATGCGCGCGGCGGTTCATTGTCGGCTGACGGCTCTTCATTGTCGGCAGCCAGCTTTTCATTGTCGGTAGATAGCACCGCGACATGCAACTCTTCGGCCTTGAATTCGTACAATCCCTCATCGGGGTTTGTCCGCGCCCATTCCCTGAGTGATTCCGGCAAGCTACCAACCTCGCCGTATCCGCGAAGGCTTATCGTCAGAGAGGGATAGCTCTCGGCGGCACGTTGCAGCTGATGCTGCAGCACACGATCTTCGGTCAACCTGATCGCAGCGAAGAAGGCGAATCCCCAGGCCACACTGAGTACAGCAACGCACATCGCAAATGCAATTGCGACACGCTTGCGCAAACTGCGCCGGTACATTACTGACTATCCTCTGCAATACTAGCCTCCGCAATTCGGTACCCGATGCGGTGCACCGTATGAATTAGCGGGCTGTCGAACGGCCTGTCGATAGCCTGCCGCAGTTTGTACAAGTGCGAGCGAAGCGCGTCGCCATCGGGGCGCTCGTCAGCCCACAACAAAGTTTCGAGATCATCGCGAAACACAACAGACGGCGACTCTTCCATGAGCCGCTGAAGTAGTTTCATGCAAGCAGGGGTGAGATCGACACGCCGGCCCGCGCGATGCACTTGCAGCGTGCACCTATTCATAGTCAGATCGCCAACCGTTAACAGATTATCGGCTTTTCCGTGACTACGTTTGTACAACGCCTGCAGTCGCGCATGTAGCTCTTGTAATGCGAATGGCTTGACCAAATAGTCATCGGCTCCCGCCTTGAACCCCTTAAGTTTATCGTCAAGCGTGTCTCTTGCCGTTAGCATAAGCACGGGCGTTTCTACTTCGGCATCAGTTCGCAGCTTTTGACAGAAACTCAGGCCATCCATCCTCGGAAGCATCAGGTCCAGAACAATAACGTCGAACGGATTCGTCAACGCCAGGTGCATCGCGCTTATACCGTCATAGGCAAAATCCAGAATATAGCTATGCTTTTCGAGATATGCGGCAATGTTCTCACAAATGTCGCGGTTGTCTTCGACAATCAATGCTCTAATCGGTACGGCATCAGGCGCGTGTACCATCTGCTGCTCCCCCTTACCAGGCACGATTTACCAGGCATAGTCCAGTCTCAGGCCGATCAGCGGCTCGGCTTCGTTATCGTCTTCCACTTCAACGCCTCGGCGGTAGTCAAACTCGGTGTCGTCGCTCGACGACGCTGCCGTTACGTTGATGACATCGAGAAAGGCGGTTACATCTATGGGGCCAAATGCGCGCCGATAGTCGACACGCATGTTCAACAGGCTGTAACTGCTTTTGCGGCCAACATTCCGCTCAGTGATCTCCTTTGAGAACCGTAGCGGTTGTCCGTCTCCCAACACGTCTGAGTGAATAATAAATTCTTCGTCTGGCCTGCCGGAAAGATATTTGTAGCGCCCGGCGACCTTCCAGCGGTCGCTGATTTCCCAGGTCAAGCCGAGGGTAGCGACGTGCTCGCGGCTGAATTCGGCGGCTACGTCACCGCGACCGTCTTTCCGGTCGACTTCGGCATCGTTATAAGAGTAGGTTGCATTAGCGTAAATACCTTCGCGAAGCGTACCGGTGACCACGATATCGACGCCGTACGATGTGCCATCACCAATGTTTGCAAACGTTCCGCTAACGCGATCAAGGTCTACCACCAGGTTGTCGAGGTTTTGATAATAGGCTTCAGTCAACACCGACCAACGGCTGTTCGGGAAATATTCAAAACCTAAACTACCGTGTGTGATTTCTTCGGTCTTGAGGTCGTTCGCCGTGTTAGCGGCAAGATCTAAAAACCGTGGCGACTGATGAAAGAGCCCGGCAGTCGCAAAATATCGAACCGTTTTGCCCGGTCGCCAATCGACAGCGAACCTGGGCGACGCGAAGCTTTCGTCCGCAAACCCGTCCCGTTCGAACCGCACGCCTGTGCGAATATCCCAATCGCCGCGCTCAAAAACTTGTTCTACGTAACCTGCGTAGCTCGTTTCTTTCTGACTTAGTGAAGAGTTCGTGTCGGCGGGAGTCAGCACAATATAACGCTGGTCAGGGTCTGGTCTAAAATCATCGTCGTCGTAGACAAATCGGATCCAATCGCCATCCAGGACGGTGTCATAGTCCAGTTCAAGTTGCGTTACGCGAATGCCGGTACTGAACACGCCCCATTGATTCACCGTTTCGAAGTCGCTTCGCCAGCCGATCTCTGTCTCATCTTCACCGATGGTAATAATGTCTTCCCGTACCGGAAAACTGGACGCGGGCGATCCCGCGGGTACGAGATCGGGAAATGATTCGCCCTCTGAGCTGATCTTGTCGCTTGTGCGGTAGTAAACCTTGTTGGTCCAGACAGATTCTTCACCGACCAATGATCGCAATGTCAGACCATACAAATCACTATCTTGTTCAGAATCCTGAAGTGCGGCATCTTCGAAATTGGGCGACGCAAAAACGTGAGTTACGTCGCGAGTATAGTCCTCACTTGTATCTATCAGTAGAATTTCGACCGTGTTGTTCTGGTTGATTGGCATGACCGACTTTACGATGATGTCTTTTAAGACAGGCTCTCCAATGTCGAGTTCTTCGATAGTTTCAAACAAAGCGCCGAAATCCAGTCGCCGGGCAGAAACGAGCAAAGTTGAGTCTTCAGTGATACCGGTAGGGCCGTCGTAACCCACTTCATAGCCCGCAAGGTCGAGGCGCAGACTTGCTGAAGGGCTTGGGTTGCCATCGGCAACTTCCAGTTTGAGTAGCGATGCCGCCCGGCCGCCATAAGCCGCACTCCACCCACCCGGTGAAAATTCCGCACCACTGATAACGTTCGGTGCGAAAATCGAGAAACGGCCGCCACCGCCGACATCTTCTTGTTCACCGAGTGTCGCATCAAAGTGCACCGCTTTGTCAAAGGGAAAGTCATCAACGAATAACAAATTATCTCTTGGGCCACGGCCGCGTACGCTAAAGTTCGCGAATTCACCGGTGGATGCCAGGCCAGGTAACCCGTCCAGCGAGAGGAGGGGATCTGCGCCACCGCCAACGGCACTTCGCAACGCTTCTCTATCGAGATAGGTGCTGGAAGCGGATGCAAATACATCGGCTTGCCATCCTTGAACGACCATTTCCTCAATCGCCGGCTCTCTAAGTAGTTCGAATTCAATCTGTATAGTTTTACGCGTTATCACGCGCACGCTTGGCTCATACAATGAAGCGAACCCGCTTTTAGCTACGTTCACCGAGTAGAGGCCGGGGTCGAGTTGTTCAACGATGATGCGACCTTGTGCGTTGGTTTCAATTGATTGCGTGGAATTGGTTTCCCGTTCCGTGATCGTGATCTGCACGTTTGAGAGTGGCCGGTCAGTAATCTGATCTCTTACAAGGACAGTCATTCCACCGGGCGCCTCTGCAGCGTGGACCAAAAGTGGAAAGCCAATCAGAAGCGCCGACAGAGTAAACCGCGATACCTGTCTCAAATACCTGCTCATTTTACGCAATTGCCTGCTCATATTGTTCATCCCCCAAGAATCGGCCATGTTTAATTGATGAAACACAGAGAGGTTAGCAGCGCCAATGTAACTAAAATGTCGCTGAAGTATGAATCATCCGCCACCTTCACTGTGTTGGGCGTAATGGGTCTCCATATTACTGTTTATGATCATAAAAAGCTGATTATGAAAAGGCTGGAAGCGCTAATATCTGCACGGGTCGGGCCTGAGCTTTGGCATACTTTATTGCGCATAATTTGCGCATTATGGTAACGCAGACCAGGCAATAGTCTATTTGTATT
>CAYVIB010000051.1:0-18627 GCA_964451365.1 uncultured Cellvibrionaceae bacterium | reverse complement strand
AAGATTCGTTGAAAGAATCTTGTCCTATAGCCAAACCGGCAGGAAGACGAGTTCCCGCGGGTATTTTGTGGTTGGCTTGAATTCATGCGACCCCGCAGCGAAATCTCCTGACAAGGCGTTAATTAATAATACCTTCGTCAATGCCGACTGCCTGACATCCGGCGGCTCGGAGCCGGCAACCACAATAGGCTTTTTATACTTACAGGCAAACCTCTCGTAAGGCGCGCCGCAGATTATCACGTAAAAAGGCGAACGCGGATTGACATGAGTCAACGGGACTAACGCTTGTATCTTCCGAACTGCCACCGCAACGGGGACAGATACAGTCACAGGGGCGAGTGCCATGCCGTCCTTCTGTCGGATTCAAATAAAATAAACCAGCGCAACCGCATTTGTTCTAAAAAAGGATTAATGGGGCGCCTTACCATTTGATTTCATTCAAGAAACAGTGCAACCGGTTGCCTTGTAAAAACCTCCCTGAGCACAAAATTATTGGCGCGCTTTTACACCTGCTTAATGTTTTTAACGCCAACCCCTCTTGAAAGCGGCAGGTTTTTGCGAATAATTAATGTATTTATTGTAGTGTTCTTCTTTCTATTGATGGGGCAATATCAATTGCCGAAATTAATTAAACAGCCGTTCTAACCGCTTTACCCAAAGGAAAAAAACGGAATTGCCGCCGAGTTGCGCTTTCATCGACCCCAACTGGTTGCGACTGATAATAAAAAAATGAGTAATTTGGATGACGAGACGTAAAGACAGTGGTTTGCGCGCGGCCATCACCGAGGACACCGGTTTTGAACAGCTCTTTCTGGACCTCCAGGAATACAGTTTCAGTGCCATTATTGCCACCAGCGAAAGCGGTCACATTACCACGTTAAACCGCACGGCCAGGCTTATGCTTGGCGTGACGGAGCATCGCAACATTATTGGCCGCCACCTGTCGGATTACCTGATTGACCCCTTCTCCGGCGAACCACAAAACCGCACCGACTCCCGCGGCAGGACGCACATGGTGGAAAAACGGGATTTCCCTTCCAAGATGCAATGCCGCACGGTGGCGGGAAGAATTCTGCACGTGGATATGACCTTCTTCCAATACCGACACAACGGCGAAACCTGCAACCTGTTTATATTGAACGACCAGACGCGACTGATAGAAGAACAACATATACGGGAAGACGAAGAAAGACGTTTTCACGCGGTGGCGGATTTAATTCCAATCGGCATTCTGCAAACCAACGAGCGCTGGGAATGTACCTACGTCAATGCCGCGTGGTGCGAGATGGCCGGCCTGGACCGGGAGGTAACCAGCAATGGATTGGGTTGGGTCAATGCCATTCACGAGGACGATTCCCAACGGGTACTGGCAGAGCTGTCCGACAGTATTCGACGCGGCATCTGTTACGAGCAAACCTGTCGTTTTCTCAACCCCCTTGGCAACGTTGTGTGGATCGACCTTAACGCCTCCCCGCTTATCGGGGAAAACGGTTACGTGGGAGGTTTTATCGCCACCGCCAACGATGTCACACTGCATCGTACCACCGAGGAACGCCTGCGCCGGGTGGCGCAATATGATCCCCTGACCCAATTGGCAAACCGTTCGCTGCTGCATGAGCGACTGACCCATTTATTGACCTGCCTGCCCCGCACCACCAGCAAAGTCGCCGTGCTGTACCTGGACCTGGACGGGTTTAAACACGTCAACGACAGCCTGGGACACGACTGTGGCGATTCGATTCTGAAGGAGGTTGCCCGACGACTGGGAAATTGTGTGCGAAAAAACGATACAGTCTCGCGCCTTGGCGGAGACGAGTTCACGGTCATTCTGGAAAACGTCAGGGACGCCTATTCCGTTTCGCTTGTGGCGGAGAAAATTATTCGCAGTATAGCAAAACCGTTCCAGCTGAATTCGCAGGAAATTTTCCTGACCACCAGCGTGGGTATCACCATTTCAGACAGGAACGATAACAATGCGGTGCAACTGCTCAAGCAGGCGGATATCGCGCTCTACCAGGCCAAGGCGGAAGGAAAGAATAATTACCAGTTTTATTCCGCCGAGTTGGGAGCGGAATCGCGCGAACGTTTGAACCTGGGCAACCGGTTGCACCGGGCGCTGGAGAAAAAGGAGTTTCAGGTTTACTTCCAACCGCAGGCGAGTATCGAGAGCGGTTGCGTGACCGGTTTCGAGGCACTGCTTCGATGGATACCGGTAGACAGGCCCCAGGTTCCCACCAGGCAGTTTATTCCACTGTTGGAAGAAACCGGACTGATTAAAGACGTCGGCCGCTGGCTGATAGAACACGCGTTTTCCACTTTCAACGAATGGCTCGACAACGGATTGATCGACAACAAGGTCCACCTTTCCATCAATCTCTCGCCACGCCAGTTTCGGGACAAGGAGTTGCTGTCCACCATTTCCCGATGCATAAAGCGCGGCGCGATTCATCCCGGCAGTATCATTTTCGAAATTACCGAAACATTGCTCCTGGACGACCAGACCCGCTGCCTGGAACTGATACAAAACATCAAGGATTTGGGAGCCCGAATTGCCCTGGACGATTTTGGTACCGGTTTTTCATCGCTCAGTCATTTAAAAAACTTTCCGATCGACATCATCAAAATCGATCAATCCTTTGTGCAGGACGTTTTGTGTGACAAGGAGGACGAGGCAATTGTGCTGGCCGTGCTTGCCATGGCTGAATCGCTGAATAAAATTACTATTGCCGAAGGGGTGGATGATCCGGACATACTGGATTACCTGCAAGTGGCGGGATGCCAGTTCTACCAGGGCTTCCTACTTTCGCGGCCGGTGAGCAAGCAGGATAGCGAAATATTTTTAACGCAAAATACATCGCGCTCGCTCGATAACAAGAAAAACCAACCAATTGACAGTTGCAGGCAGTAGCCTACCTGAATCGCCGTTATTTTGGCAGAAAATAGCGACCGGACATGCGCGTTTCCATTATTGGCGGTGGGCACGACGCTAAACCAGAAGCCGCAATTCACATGTTGAAATTATCCTGCATTATTCATCCGCGGTTGCCCATGGATTTCTTTCTTTAAAAGGTAAACTTTATCTTTGTACGGGTAGCAGTCGTGCGGCACCACGGGCAGTTCCGCGATTTTCCGATAATCAAGACGATAGTAAAACTCCAGCGCGCGCGCATTTTCATTGAATACCTGCAGACTCAGCTCATCAATATCCATTGATTTTGCCACCTCTTCCGCGTGCTCCATCAGTGCGCGGCCAATACCCCTGCTCCGGTATTCCGGGTAAGTTGCCAGCATATTGATATAAAAGGTACCTGGAACTTTCCGATCCATCATCAACAGCGGACGGATAAACTCCGGTGCCTGGTTTATTTCCTCATTAGTGGGGATATTGTGCAGGGGATACCCCAGCATCAACCCGGCCACATTCTCCCCATAAAATGCGACATGTGCATTTTTATAGGAAAAGTTATTGTCGCCAGCCATTACTTTTCGCGCGCCGGTATCAATCACCGTTTCATTTTCCTGTTTTATCTGGTTCCAGAAATAGGCGGGGATGCCGTCCCCCGCCAGCAATGCCAGTCGGGCGATATGTTCGCCCTGGGCGGGAGTGGCCCGCCGAATTTTGATGGCCGCCTCTTTCATTTGACGTTTCTCCTAATATGCCGGACGCCAGAATATCAGCACGAGAATCTCCCTGGTAAAGTGGAAGCGCCCAAAAACAGGACAAAATACCAAGCAACAAAATCCGCCCTGAATGTCGCGATCCTGGCACTGCCGGAAGCGACAGCGTCCGCCATGTTCGGTATTTACGACATGTTGTGCAGCGCGGGGCGGGATTGAAGTCTTCCGGTCAATGGAACTCCGGGACAACAGAAAATGCGACCCTTTATTGTATCGACCATCACCGGTCCGTTTCCCATTGCCAATGACGTTACGGTCCAGGCCCAATCATACCCTCGACAGTTGCCCCGCCCTGGATGTTGTTCGTGTGCCCGAACTTTTTGTCGCGCCCGACGCTCTTTTCGAGCCGCTATGACCTGAAAATAACTGGCTAAACAGGTTTATACCAACGGCACCATTCTGGCAACCGCCTGCTCCGGCGCCCTGCTGTTGGTCGAAGGCGGTCTGCTTGACGGGCAGGATGCCACCCATCCACTGGGGATATTGCGACGTACTCAGCCGGCGGTCCCGCCTTTCGGATGCATCCGGACCGCGCCCTGGTTATCTCCGGCGCTGACCCGCGGCTTGTGACGGCGGGCGGAAGCACAAGCTGGCATGATTTGACCCTGTACCTGATCGGGAAGAACTTTGGGCATCGAGGAAGCCGTTCAGCTGGCCAAGGTCTACCTGGTGGACTGGCACAGGTGGACAAATCCCTCCTACCGCTAATCTCGAATGTTGATTACGTCCTTCAGATGTTTTGGTAGTTGATCAACAGGAATATTGGCCAACTCCTTATCCACCTCGCGATAGATTTTATCCTTGATCGTGTCCGGCAACTGCCGGCGCAGCTCACCAAGCATTTTTGGCGGTGACACCAGCACCAGGCGCTCAAACCAAGTGGAATGCTTTTCCAGAAAATCAACAATTTCACCGGCGAATTTTACCTTCTCGAACTCATGCGGATCGGTTGGAAAATCGCGGGTGGAGCGGGAGCCGCCGGGACTGGTAAAAATGCTTCCTTCCTTGTCGCTGGCCAGGTCCCTGGAGGGCTCGTTAATATGCGCAAGTGCTCCACCCTGAACCTGGGCGAGTGGTTTGTTCGGACCTTCATAATTCAGGATCGAAGCGCGCGCGCCATCCGCTACGACAATCCAGGTTTTTTGCATCGCGGCCATAAATCCACCTCCACCGTTACCGTTTGTCTACCTGACACTTTCCATTCCACCACTCTCGTGGTCGTCATTCCCAGCGCATAAAAAAGTATTCACCATACCAGGAATAAAGCACAGGCTTGAAAGTTTTACATTGATGATGCAAACGCCGCGTCAAGCCATTTCAGTCTCTTTTTCCTTTCTCGGCGTATTTTGTCGCTTTCGCGGCCGCCCAAATAATTCCCGCAGCTCATCCTTTGCCACCTCAAGCCGTTCCAACTGGCTTGCAGGCAGCTTGCCACCCTCCTTGTTAATGTAAAAAGTGAGTACTGACATGGCGGAACGGAAAGGCTCGGCGCGACGTCGCTGACTTCTCTCCGCCGCCCGTTTTATGGTTTCCGCGATACGTTTTGGATCTTTGTAGGAAAAAACCTCCGGGTCCAGCTCCAGTGCGTTACCGGTGTCGGTTTTTTTTTCAGGTCGTTTTTCCGTCGTCGGAGAGGCCATGGTCTTACCTCCTTTTTTTGAGCCTTCGATCAATCTTCGAAAGCCGGTTCTGTTGCTATGATGTATTCTGCATATTGCTTGCCACACCCGCACAAGGTGTGACTGCCAGCAGAACCCCCTGTAAGAACTTCGTAAACGGCCAACATCAAAACTGATTTAAAACAGGACAAGAACCTCTACTGCTACTGACAACAACAGGTGCAAGCAGGTTCTAGGCGGCGGTGGTTCTATGGCGCAAGGAGCATGCGCGTTCACGAGGCCCCGGAACAAGCCAGATAGACGAAATCACATCCATGTAATTCGTCCCGCGGGCAGAGCTGCCCAAAGCCCCGGCACTTTAGGCAGCGTGAATCCACTCCAGTCCGAGCCGACCGCAGGTTTCAGCCGGTTTAGGAGCGCTTTGGTGACTGGGAGTACTTTCTGACCTTCGTTTCCGTCCCTATCAATTGCCAACTCGTCCCGCTATAGCACGAAAACTCCGTTTCAATAGCCATGTGAATTGGATGGATATTGTCCGAGCCCGTCCTGAAGATGCCGATTAGACGAGGACGGAAGCCGGTTTTGAGGGGATTATGTAGATATAAGCGCCACCACCTGTGCTATAACTAAATATGGAATTTGTTTTCCCCGAGGTAGATTTGAATAGCATCGACGGTCTGGTAGAAGCTGAACTTCCTTATGATCTGAAGTTCGATGAATCCAGCAACATCCTTTACGGCATAGTCAAGAAACCCGTAGAACCTCCGACGGACAGCGCGGAGCCGGTCCCTGGCGAAATGCCCCTTCCCCGGCGTCATTCCACCGTTACGGGCTTTGCACTGCGCCAGCACGTCGAGCAACTGGGCTACCAGGATTTTTTCTTTCCGAACAACAGCTTGAATGGGTTCATTAAAGCCATTAACCAAAAAGCCGAGGGGCGATACATCCTGGCTTACCGCAAGGATGCCACTATAGAAATAAATGTCGCCAAAGGAGCACTGATCGCCACCGCCAAAACCACCCGCGCCTGGGGCGGGGCACCATTGACCAAGGACATCATTCTTAACGAAATCCGGCGCTGCAAGCTCTCCCCGGACCGAATCGTCAGGCAGGCTTTAGGTGAGCTGCTCCGCAACACCGAGGGAACTCAGGTAACCCTGGCCGCGGCCCTGGAGCCGGCTCATGGGAAAAATGCCGAACTCATCCAGTTACTGCGCGGCCAAATGATGAAAGACCGCGACATCGACTCATCGAAACGGATTGACCAACGCGAGCTATTTGAGTTTGTCGTCGTCGAGCCAGGTACACCGTTGCTGAAGAAAAGGCCCTTTTCCAAGGGCACGGCCGGCATTGACGTACTGGGCCGGGAAATAAAACCGGTGTCCGGCAAGGACATTCCTTTCGCAAAACCCTTCGAAGGCGTCGAACCGAGCCAGGGCGATGAAAACATTCTGGTTGCCAGCATCAAAGGTCACCCGGTGTTCTTTACCGGCGGCGTCAGGGTGGACCCGGTCCTGAGCCTGCCCGCGGTGGACATCAACAGCGGTAATGTGGATTACGACGGTTCCGTGTTTATCAAGGGCAACGTTGAGAACGGCTTTATCGTCAGTGTCAACGGAGATATTTATGTCCAGGGCCAGGTGGAGCGCGCAACCTTGTCGGCCGGCGGGGACATCACTATTCAGGGCGGCGTGCTGGGCAGCGAAAAAAATGAAGACGAAGATTACAACGCGCGACTGACCTGCAAAGGAGACCTGAATACCAAGTTCCTGAGCCAGGTCGCGGTGGAATGTGAGGGAAAAGTGGTTGTTGCCGAATACATTCTGCACAGCCATGTCCACGCCACGCGGGAAATTTTGGTTGGACAGGAACGGGGGCGCGGCTGCGTGATCGGCGGCTACTGCCACAGCGACACCGGCATCACCGCCAAAATGCTCGGCACTGAAGCCTATGTCCCCACGTTTGTCAGTGCGGGCTCGCAGGAAAAATACGATGAATTTTTGCGACTCGACGCGGAACTTTGCCGGCGTAAAAAAGAAGAGGAAGAACTGAAGCAACTATTGGAGTTTGTCATCTCTTCACAACCAAAAGTGACGATAGGCAAGCTTGAGATAGATAAAACAATACAAATTCAGCAGGTACTGCTTAAGCTGGTTGATTATATCGCCGAACTGGAAGAAAGATTAACCCAGTACCTCTCAATTAAAGAAGGTAATATAAAGATCAATGTCACCGGAAAATTTTATCCGAACACGACAGTAAACATAAACGGATTGAAATGGTTATGTAAGCAGCTTATCAGCCGGAAGACCCTGATACGCGAAGCGGATCAAATCAAGATTAAAGAATTGGAAATTTAAAATCCCGAAGGAATTGCCCCTTTACACCCGTTGCAGAATGTGAAGTTTTGGAGATTAGTATATGCACATTGCCAACATTATGACAGAAAATGTTCATACCGTTTCCCCTTCACACACGCTGGCGGACTTAAAGAAGATTTTTGATAACGCCAGCTATCGGCATGTTCTCGTCGAGGACAAATCAAAGCTTATCGGCGTAATATCCGACCGCGACGTATTGAAAAGGACCAGCCCATTTCTCGGTACAAACCGCGAAAGCAATTACGACCGCCAGCAGCAGCTACTGAAGGCTTCGGAAATCATGACCACCAAAATGATTACCGTCAACCCGGATACCAGTGTGGAATACGCAGCCATTTTACTGACCGAAAAAAAAGTGTCATGCCTGCCTGTGGTGGATAGCAATTTTGCTATAGCGGGAATTGTCAGTTGGAAGGATCTGCTTATTTATTATGCCTATGGATTGTATCTGCAGGATACTTAGCCGGATGTTTCACCAAAACGCTCCTGAACCGGTTGAAATGTACGATCGGCGCGGCTTGGAGTAAATTGGGGTTCGGTGACGTTTGGTCTCCGTCCACGCTTGGCGGATGCTGGCTTGCTCCGAGGACCAGGGAGCCTCTGATCAAGTCCCCGCAAAATCCTGTCGGCCTTGCGGCTTCAGGCCAGCGCGCCAACATTATCCAGATACGATGAAGCGATCTGCTTGATAATTTTGCCGCACCCGATTCGCACTTCGCGCGAAATCTCTTCGCCAAAAAAGAAATTTTTACCTTCAACCCCATACACCGTGACTTTTTGTGGCAGATTCTCAAGTGTTCGAGCCAGTTCCACCGCCTTGGCAACGCTAAAGGCATGGCTGGAATATTTAAAAAAGTCAGAAGGAAAAGTACGATCCTCCGCAAGAAAGTACCATGTCCGTCCGGGGTGCCCCTGTTGCATCACCGCATCGAAAATGACTACATTGTCATACCCCTGCCACAGGTCCATTAACCCCGTACCCTCACCGTTCGATTCGGCAAAATGATACTCCGGAACAGTCGACAGAAGCTCCCTGACCTGCCGCAGGATATAGAGGCCCGCACCATCGTCCTGGTGGAAGCTATTTCCGATGCCTATAAATATCGTTGCTTTATTCTTCACGTTTTATCGATAGTCATTTTCAGAAAATGAGCGGAACAGGAAATATGCGGATCATAACCGCGAATTGCCTGTTCGCACTGATGTCGCAACTCGTCTTCCGACAAGTCGAGACGGGACGGAATAAAGTGTAACAGATCGTTTTCCATTGTGGTCCGATTGACAGAGGTTGGGACGACAATTTTTGCATCCCGCACAGGTCCAGTTTCGTTGATGGTAGCGGTGGCAACCCATTCCACCCGGCGCTTCGATGGCACCATAGCCCGTGCCGGATTTCGACGGCACGTCAGGAAAAGATTTTTCCGGTTCCCCGTTGCGACGAATAATATCCAGCGCCTCTTCGCAGGCGTGCACAACTTCCAGCGAAGGGGTAACCAGGTTTTCAAAGATTTTCAAAAGGGCTTTTAATTTGTCGAAATTATTCACCACCCGCACCAGGGTGCCGAAGAACACCTGGTTTCTTCAACCCGACGTAAATACGCGCGGGATAAGAGACTTTCGTCTTAGTGGCTAAAGATATTCTGCATCTGTCCGGGATCAAAATTTCTCTCCGTGTCAACGGTAACCGTCCAATGTTTTTCCGCCACCGAAAGGCGATTTTGGTTTTCCAACTGATCCCGCATCACCGCGATATCGGCTTCGGAAGCTTCACCTGTTAATTTTTTCCGCTTCTTCAACCGGGCGATCAAGGTTGATTCGCTTGCCCGGCAATCGATAATGATGAATGGAATTTGATGCCTGTTCGCGATAGCCATAAAATCGTGGCGTTTCATACGGGATAAAAAAGTGGCATCCACGATAACCGGATACCCCGCTTTTAATCCGTGCTCACTGATCTCCGCCAACGTGACATAGGTTTTATCCGTTGCGTCGGCGCTATATATCCCGGCATTCATTTTTGAGCCGGATTTATCGCTGTCCGCCAGGCCATGCAGTCGCTTTCGCTCAACATCCGATCGCAACCGGATCGCACCGTACTCTTCCGCCAGCCTGCCGCTGACGGTGGACTTGCCGGTGCCGGAGACGCCATGCATAATGGCAAGAAACGGTGCTTTCTTTTCTGTATTTTCCTCCGCCCGGCAAAGGTAGCGATGAAATGCCGTCTGTGCCGATTCACGCTCACCGGTGGCAAGGTTGTTTTGGCCGAGCCTGATTGCATTTACTTTTACCCGAACCATCGCGCGATAAACTTTATAAAAAGACAATAGCGGCAAGCCGTTATAGTCACCCGTGGTTTCCAGGTAGCGATTTAACAAGCGACCGGCCAAACGGTGGTAGCTGTAATCCTCCAGGTCCATCAGCAGGAAAGCGAGTTCGGAAAAGGTATCGATCCAGCGGAAGGCCGGACTGAATTCAATGCAGTCAAAAAATTGAATGACACCATCGATAATGGTGATGTTGCCCAAATGCAGGTCGCCATGGCACTCACGGATAAAGCCATCGGCCTGCCTTTCAGCAAAAGCGGGTTTCAATTTTTCCAGGTGTTCTTCCGACCACTGTTCCAGCAACTGCAATTTTTGCCGGCTTTTCCTGGAGACCGATGAGAATTGCCTTAACTGGTTAAAGTTTTCCCTGACGGGTCTGGCGATAGGGTCAAAGGTTTCAAACTGAAGCGATTTGCGGTGAGTATTAACACTTTCCGCACGGCGATGAAAATCCGCCAGGCTGGTGGCAATCTGGTCAATATGCGCGGTATCAAGCGCATTGCGCGCGGCCAGGTAACTTAACAGAGCCGTTTGCGGAAATTCCCGCATTTTAACCGCGTAATCCAGAACCTCGCCCTCTCCCCCAATCCGGGGAGTTTTTACGGTGCCGGTTACCGGCACCACTTCCAGATAAAGGTCCGGTGAAAAACGGCGGTTCAGTCGCAGTTCCTCCTCGCAAAAAAACCTGCGCTTCTCCAGGGTGGAAAAATCGAGAAAACCAAGATCGACCGCTTTTTTTATCTTGTATGCAAAAGGGCCCGTCAATATTATCCAGGAAATATGGGTTTGCATCAGTCGCGGATTTGAAACGGTGTGCGGAAAGCACTTGGCATTTAACAGCGAATTAACCAGTTCGCCCTGTAATTCTTCCTTATGCATCTTTGCCTCATTGCTTTGTTCGGACATGTACTCGGACAAGTGCATATATTTGAGCATAACCATCAGCCCCGTTTATATGATTTAAGCTGACAATCGTTATTGCCGGCCCGTACCTATTATTAGCCGCCGGAAGCAAACAACATTGATGCCTATCAACTACTTCAAATAACACGTTTTAGAATTTGATCACCGCCGCACAGATAAAGCGCCCATTGCGCAGGTCGTCCAGGGCCTGGTTTGCCAGCTCCAGGGAATACCGATGCACCTCGGTTTCCACCGGGATGCTCGCGGCGATGGGAATAAACTCCTCTCCGTCCCGGCGGGTCAGGCTTGCCACCGAACAGATGCACCTTTCCCCCCACAGCAGTTCGTAAGGGAACGATGGTATATCGCTCATATGGATTCCCGCGCAAACAACCCGCCCGCCTTTTTTGACGGCTTTTAGAGCCAGCGGAACGAGTTCGCCCGCCGGTGCAAACAGAATCGTCGTATCCAATGCTTCCGGCGGTTGGGCTGGTAGCCTGGAGTCAGCGGCAATACCGGCTCTTTTAAATCACCGTCAACCACATGCAAATCCGTTCGGCAAACACCGCAGGCGGAAGCTTTAATCAGAACGTGCCCCGGTTTTACCTGGGGAAGGGGCCACACTTCCAATTCCAGCGGCCGGCCCTGTTGCCGCAATACCATGGCACGCATACTATCCTCCCGCTATGATTTTTTATGCAACGCTTCCAGAACATTCATGGGCAAGGGAAAAACAATTGTGGAATTTTTGTCGCCGGCGATTTGCGTCAGGGTTTGCAGGTAACGCAGTTGAATCGCTTCCGGCGCCCGCGCCAGTTTGTTCGCAGCATCGAGTAGTTCATCGGCGGCCTCCAGTTCCCCGCGCGCATGAATCACCTTCGCCCGTCGTTCCCTCTCCGCCTCCGCCTGCCTGGCAATCGCGCGAATCATGCTTTCGTTGATATCGACATGCTTGATCTCGACATTTGCCACCTTGACTCCCCAGGCATCCGTTTGTTTGTCGAGGATGGCCTGGATGTCGGCGTTGAGCAAATCCCGCTTGCTCAGCATGTCGTCCAGTTCATGTTGCCCGAGCACGGAGCGCAATGTCGTCTGCGACAACTGGCTGGTGGCTTCCAGAAAATTTTCCACCTGAATTATTGCCTTTTGCGGATCGAATACGCGAAAGTAAATGACCGCGTTAACCTTTACCGAAACATTGTCGAGCGAAATCACATCCTGGCTTGGCACATCCATTACCACGGTTCGCAAATCCACGCGCACCATTTTCTGGACCACCGGAATTATGATAATCAGACCGGGTCCTTTCACCCCTTGGAAACGGCCGAGGAAAAAGATGACGGCGCGTTCGTATTCTCTTAACACGCGGAACATCGAAATAATAATGGCCGCGCCCAGTATAACTAAAATAATGATGAAATATTCGAAGCCTGCTGCCATGGCTGCCTCCTAATGTTTGACGGATAAGCGATAGTCCGACACTTTGGGCGCCACCCGCCCTATGGAATGATCTTTTTTACCTCCAGTACAACATCGTCTGCTTTGATTACTTCCACGCGGTCGTTCAACTGCAAGGGCTCATCGCATTTGACATACCAAAGCTCGCCTTCCAGTCGCACTTTGGGATTGCCGTTGTAAATTTCCTCCACGGTGGTTCGTCTTCCCAACAGCGCGGCCATTCCTGAAACCGCCGCCTTGCGCCGGATTCGCAACAACATATTCACAACCACGACCAGAAAAACAACGCTGATCGTCGCGAACGCCAGAATCACCGGCAACGCAATTTGATAGGCGGGAAATTCCGTATCCACCAGAATGATTGAGCCGATAACAAACGAAACCACGCCACCGAAGCCCAAAATGCCAAAACTGGGAACCAGGGCTTCCGCCACCATTAAGGCGAGTCCGAGTAAAATCAAGGCAACGCCCACGTAATTAATGGGCAACATCTGCAAGCCGTACATGGCGATAAGCAGGCAAATTGCACCGATAACGCCGGGACCAATCGTACCAGGGCTGTAAAATTCCAGCACCAGGCCATAGATACCGATTAGTAACAGAATGTAGGCAATACTGGGATCGGTAATGGTAGCGAGAAATTTATTGCGCCATCCCGCTTCGTAATAAACCACTTCCGCGCCTTTCGTTTTAAGCGTCGGTTCACCCTGCCCCAGTTTGATCGTAACGCCGTCCAGTTGCGCCAATAAACCTTCCATATCATCGGCAACAAAATTGATAACATTTTTTTCCAGTGCCTCTCGTGCAGAAATACTCTCTGCTCCCCTGACGGAGGCCGCCGCCCATTCCTTGTTACGATCCCGCAACTCCGCCAGGCTGACGATATAAGCCACCGCGTCATTAATCATTTTGTTTTTCATTGAATCCTGGGAATCCCCGGCCGGCTCTTCACCGTCCTTGGACGGACTACCGGCAGGTGAACCTATTGCGACCGGCGTGGCCGCACCCACATTGGTTGCCGGCGCCATCGCCGCAATATGGCTGGCATACAAAATATACGTCCCCGCGCTGGCGGCACGCGCTCCGCTGGGAGTGACATAAGTCACAACCGGAATCGGTGAAGACAAAATAGCTTGAATAATATCGCGCATGGATCTGTCCAGCCCGCCGGGAGTATCCATGCGCAGAACAATAAAGCGGGCTTCGTGATCGATGGCTTTTTCCAAACCGCGAGTGAAGTGGTCCGTCGTCGCGGGACCAATTGCACCTTCAATGTCGATGACCCAGACAGCATCTTGGGCGTGTTCAGAATCAGTACTGCCATTTTGGGCTGTAGCGGGAATGGATGTTAAAATAGCAGAGAAAAAAAATAACATACACGCGCGCATGCGCGATAGAGTTTGCGGGTTTAAACACTGGTGCGTTCTGGTCGTAAATGGCAAATTCACTACTCCAGCCCCGTCGTATTGAACTGCTTTAAGAAGTAAATTTTTCCGCTTGCGAAGACACCGCTCCGGGCAATGTCCATCCCTTTCTTAGGGCCATTCACATTAATAACCCTTTCTACTTTCCGCCTCGGCAATATGCTCACTCGCCTTGATCACCGAGTCCGGGTTGAGCGAAATCGTATCGATACCGCATTCCACCAGGAACACGGCAAATTCCGGATGGTCCGATGGTGCCTGTCCGCAGATTCCCACTTTACGGCCATTTTCATGCGCCACTTTGATTACTTGGGCAATCATGCTTTTTACCGCTTCATCGCGCGCATCGAACATATAGCGCAGCTCCGCGGAATCCCGATCAATACCCAGTACCAACTGCGTCAAATCGTTGGTACCGATGGAAAACCCGTCGAAACGTCTGGAGAACTGCTCCGCAAGAATCACATTCGATGGAATTTCACACATCACGTAGACTTGCAAGCCCTCCACGCCTCTTTTTAAACCTTCCCCGGCCATAATAGCCAATACTTTATCGGCCTCGGTTGGTGTGCGACAGAATGGCACCATGGCAATAATATTGTCGAAGCCCATCTCCTCGCGAGCGCGTTTTATCGCCCGACATTCCAACTTGAATGCATCGCGATAGTTCTTATGGTAGTAACGTGAAGCACCGCGCAGGCCCAACATCGGGTTCTCCTCGTCGATTTCGAAAAATTCACCGCCGAGTAACCCGCGATACTCGTTGGATTTTAAATCCGACAGCCGGACAACCGCCGGATGCGGATAACAGGACGCGGCGATTTTGCTGATACCCATCGCCAGTTTATCGACAAAATCCTCCGACATATCCTCATAACCTTCGGTGAGGCCGCGGATTTTCGCCATCACTTTTTCATCGCGCACCTTTTCCGGATGCAACAAGGCCATCGGGTGAATGCGAATCCGGCTGGAAATAATAAATTCAATTCGCGCTAAACCAATGCCCGCTTTCGGCAATTGCCACCAGTGCACGGCGCCGTCGGCATCGCCACGTTGATCATAATGCCGGTGTTGGTTTTGCGAATGCGGTCGACCTGAATTTCCTCCGTCGCGTACGCCAACAACCCCTGGTAGATTTTCGCCACCGAACCTTCTGTGCAATCGACAGTAAGTTCCATTCCGTCCTTTAATATTTCCGTTCCGTGGCCGGTACCCACCACCGCCGGGATTTTCAGTTCGCGGCTCACGATCGCAGCGTGGCTGGTTGCGCCACCGGTATTGGTGATAATGCCGGCGGCTTTTCGCATTACCGGTACCCAGTCAGGGTCGGTGCGCTCGGTAACAAGAATGGCGCCATCGGGAAACTGTTCGTTTTCCTCCGGGCTGCTCAGGCGACAAACCTTGCCGCTGGTGATAGCGCTGCCGACACTGGAGCCTTCGATCAACACAGTGGATTTTTCTTTCAGTTCATAACTTAACAGTATCGCGCGGTCTTTTTGGGATTCGATGGTTTCCGGTCGTGCCTGAACAATAAACAAACCACCGGTGACGCCATCTTTCGCCCACTCGATATCCATCGGTCGCTTGTAATGTTTTTCGATGGCGATTGCCCAACGGGCAAGTGTCATGACTTCATCATCGCTCAACACCAGCGCTTTCCGTTCCTTTTCGCTGGTTGGTACCGTGACGGTAGCTTCCTTCGCGTTAACAACGCCGCCCTCGCTATCCCTGCCGCCGCCATAAACCATTTTTTCCAGCTTGCTGCCCACGGTGCGTTCTATAATGGGCTTGAAATTATCCTTGTTGGCAAGCGGCTTATACACCATGAAACGGTCCGGGTTAACACTGCCCTTGACCACGCACTCACCCAACCCCCAGGAACCGGTAATCAGCACTACATCGGGAAATCCGCTTTCGGTATCGAGCGTAAATATTACGCCGGCACTGCCCAGGTCGGAGCGCGCCATTTGTTGCACGCCCACCGACAACGCCACTTGTTCGTGTGGAAAACCGCGCTCTTCGCGGTAGGCAATCGCTCGATCCGTAAAAAGCGAAGCAAGGCAACCGCGCGTGGCCTTGAGCAACGCGTCGAGGCCGCGAACGTTGAGAAAACTTTCCTGCTGACCGGCAAAGCTGGCTTCGGGCAAATCCTCGGCGGTGGCGGAACTACGCACCGCCACATCGCACTCCGGCCGGTCCAGTCGATCACAAAGTTTTATATAGGCATCGCGAATGGCGGCTATTTGGTCGTCACTAAATTCGCCGCCCTCAATCAGTGTGCGAACCCTGGAGCCGGTTTGGGCCAGCGTCTGCTTGCCGTTGTTCAGCGCCGCCAGATTTTCAGCAATTTGTCCGGCCAGGTTATTGTTACCGATAAAGTCCCGGTACACCTGGGCGGTTATGGCAAAACCGGGAGGAACGGGTATTCCCTCTTTTGCCAGCGATTGGGTAATTTCGCCGAGGCTGGCGTTCTTGCCGCCCACCAACGGCACGTCTTCAATTTTGAGTTCTTCGAACCAGAGGATGTCCCGGCGATTAACCATTGCGATTATCTCCACTTGGATAGAGGTTCTTCCAGTGTTGATAATACGGGCTGGGCGGCAGGCAATAGTTGTTTTAAATCAGTATTTAACCCGAAAAAAACCCTTGTCTTTTCGGACAAGGGACAAGGCTCGCACTGCATAAGATTTCGGTAAGGTCTCCGGCGGGTTGATACATGACAGCTCTACGGCAGCTTGTTAGTAACACCCAGCGGAAGCACCGTTCCGATTGGAACTTATGGATACATGTGTCAAGGTGAAGTGGAATTACATCCTTTTAATTCCACTTGTTATTGGAGCGTGTTAAATCAATTATTATGCGTCAAGAGACCCAGGCGATAAGGAATTGCGTTGTAACTGGAGGCTGAACCTGCCTGCCCCTGGTAGACGAACTGCAGGTTACACGGGTCAATTGTCATCTTTTCATCGTAGCCGGAGCGAACCAGTTCACCATGACTGATGCCATCAGCCCACTTTCCTTGCGGCCAGGTGACATTGTTGTTGCCGGCAAACGGATTCGACTCGGTATCCGCCAGCGGCGTCCAGGGGCCATTCGGGTTGCTGGATGTCCAGGAGCGGAAAAAGCGGGGGCCGGAGATATAGGCTTCAACCAGCAACAAATATTGATCGGCACCATCCACCTTGTAAACGTTGGCCGCCTCAAACAGGTAATTGGCACCCCGGTTATCCCGCATCACAACCTCGTAACCCGAGAAGTTCGGGAAGTTATTGATGCTCGTTGTTGACATGTACAACGCCCCATCGTCACGGGAAAAGTACAAGTAGCAGTTGGCATCGTCACAGATCACCCAAAAGTCCAACGCACCACTGGGTTC
This sequence comes from uncultured Cellvibrionaceae bacterium, assembly GCA_964451365.1. Classification (GTDB taxonomy): domain Bacteria; phylum Pseudomonadota; class Gammaproteobacteria; order Pseudomonadales; family Cellvibrionaceae; genus CAYVIB01. Next base: position 1,464 of record CAYVIB010000051.1, on the reverse strand, counting down.
GCCGGACAGTAACGGCCGCTTCGCGGACCAGCTATACGGGTCGCTGATATCCGTGGTGGTTGAATACGCGCCGCCCCATTGCGTAATTTGATACCAGCGCCCGTGTGGGCGGAAATAAAACACTTGCGGCGCAACGGCGTTACCCATGGTGGTGTTGCGCATATAGGTTTGCGGCGCGGAATCAGCCTGTGACCAGTCGCTGAAGTTAAAATAAATGGATCCCCACGAGTCCAGGCTGGTGTCGAATACCGTGGCGTAGATATGGTACCGACCGTTGTACTCCACGATGGTGGGGTCTTTCACGGAAGCCCAGCTGGATTGACTGGGGCCGACAAGCGCGGGCGATGAAGTCCAACTGAATCGTGAAGGCAGGCTACAGCCGGGGTTACCGGAAGAAGAAGAGCTCGAACTTGACGAGGATGAGCTGCCGCCGAAGGGATTGCCAAAGCCGATGGAGCCGTTACAGTGCAGCATCTCAGAGTATGAGCCGCCGCCGCACGAACCATCGTAGGCACCGGTATTATCCTGCTGGTCTTCCGCCTGGTAAGTCACGCCATTGACGATAACGTAATCCACCTGCACGTCGCGGTCGCCGGCGTCATTGGTAAAGGCAACGCGCAGCTCGCCGGTGGCATTGGTATTGGCGGTGTAATTCATCATGCCCACGCCCACCGTCCAGGTCTGGATGGTTTGACCGCCAATTTGCAGGCTGACGCTCTCGTCACCCACCACGCCACTCATACGAATGGTAACGCTGTTGCTGCCGCCGCTGGAGCTGGAAGAGGAACTGCTTGAACTTGAGCTTGAACTGCTACTCGAGCTGGAGGAGGAAGAGCTTCCATCGAACGGATTACCAAAGCCAATGGAGCCGTTACAGTGCAGCATTTCGCTGAATTCGCCGCCGCCGCAGGAACCATCGTAGACACCGGTGTTGTCCTGCTGATCCTCGGCCTGATAGGTAACGCCGTTGACCGTGACATAATCCACCTGTACGTCGCGATCGCCGGAGTCGTTGGTGAAGGCAACGCGAAGTTCGCCCGTGGCATTGGTGCTGGCCGTATAGTTCGCCATGCCAGTGGACAGTGTCCAGGTCTGGATGGTCTGACCACCAATTTGCAGGCTGACGCTTTCATCGCCCACCACGCCGCTCATGCGCACGGTAATGCTGTTACTACCGCCACCGGAACTGGAAGATGAACTGCTGGAAGACGAACTGCTGGACGAGGAACTGCTGGAACCGGTTCCGCAGTCGCCGACAGGACCACCGTCGCCATACTGGTCGTTACAGGTATCAATACCGATACAACTCTGGTTGTTTTCCCATCCCCAACCGCTGGTCTGGTTCTGGCACATAGGCCGGACTTCGCCGTACCAATTACATTGGCACGAGCTTTGGGCCTGCGCCTGGAAAGACAAACAGAGCGTTAATAGAAAGAAAGTACTCGAAATGAACTGTGTGAATCT
>CAYVIB010000050.1:0-19074 GCA_964451365.1 uncultured Cellvibrionaceae bacterium | reverse complement strand
TTCCTCCTGTACGGCGACGGCAACCTATACCAACAGTTGCGGTGCCCAAAGCACGCAAAACTTTGCGGTGACCGTTGAAGAAGGCGGCACGGAATCGTTGGTTGTGGCGATAAATGCAGGTGGCCCGAGCACGACCTACAACGGCAACGACTATTGGGCAGATACCTGGTATTCGGGAGGCAACACCAACGCAACCGCTGATCCGATAGGTGGTGTAACGGAAGATACCGTGTTTCAGAGCGAACGTTACGGAAGCTATTCCTACCAGATTCCGGTTTCCAGTGCGGTTTACTCCGTGGAGCTGCAGTTTGCCGAGATTTTCCACACATCGGCCGGTCAGCGTTCCTTTGATGTCACCATCGAAGGCCAGTCCGTGCTGAGCGAGGTCGACCTGTTTACGCTGGCGGGCCACGACGGCGCCTACACTTATGAAGTTGAGAATATTCAGGTCAGCGATGGTCAACTGAACATTCAGTTAACGACTCTGGTGGACAATGGAACCCTGAGTGGTTTCGCCGTGTATTCAGCCAGCGGCCGGTTGACCGAAGACCCACCACCGCCGCCCGATGATGTCGACTTTTTCGTGGGTAATATCACCACTTCCGGTAATGTGCGTTCCGACTTCGCGCAATACTGGGATCAGATCACGCCGGAAAACGAAGGCAAGTGGTCCTCGGTGGAAGGTACGCGTGACTCTTATAATTGGTCCGGTGTGGACCGGGCTTACAACTACGCGCGAGCCAACGGCCTTGCATTCAAACAGCACACTTTTGTGTGGGGCAACCAGTCCCCAAGCTGGATCAACAATCTCAGCGCAGCGGAGCAGAGAGCGGAAATAGAAGAATGGATACGCGACTTCTGCGCCCGTTACCCGGACACCGAGATGATCGACGTGGTGAACGAGGCAACGCCCGGTCACGCGCCTGCCGGTTATGCGCAAAATGCCTACGGCAACGACTGGATTATTCGCGTTTTCGAAATCGCGCAGCAGTATTGCCCGAACTCGATTCTGATCCTGAACGACTACAACGTCTTGCGCTGGAACACCAACGAGTTTATCCAGATGGCAACGCCGGCGATCAACGCGGGTGTGGTGGACGCGCTCGGTCTGCAGGCGCACGGTCTGGAAACGCAATCGTTGTCCGAGTTGCAAAACAACCTCAACCGCATCGCCAACCTTGGCCTGCCGATTTACATCTCGGAATACGATGTGGCGAGAACCAACGACCAGGAGCAATTGCAGATCATGCAGCAGCAGTTCCCGGTGTTTTACAACCATCCGTCCGTGGCGGGCATAACCCTGTGGGGTTATGTGGTTGGCAGAACCTGGGTGGATGGCAGCGGTTTGATCCACGATAACGGAACACCGCGCCCGGCCATGACCTGGTTGATGAATTACATCGGGCGATAGTTTACGGACTGATTCATGGAAAAGGATTTCCAAGATCCTCTTAGGGCTACTATCAATTAGTAGAGGTGCCCTTAACTTGCAAACACGACCTTCTTATGCAGCACTCTGCCGTAAACAGGTGCTGCTTTTTTTTGGGGAGCTGTCGCCTCCCAATATTGCGAGCAGCGGTATCCGGTGCGCCTGAAGAACACCTGCATGCGCAATGTTTGCGATATTAATGGAGAGACAAACCTGTTACGCCGGATGCGAAGCTCTGGCACGCGAACATTCACTCTTGCGGCTTGGTCGTATCGTCGCTGTGACTGTGGATAAAAACGATCAACTTTAATCATGTCGAGGCGGGGGAATTATGTTATGAAAAACATCCCATGCAGCAGATTCACACGGTTCATTCTTGGTATTTTCTTTCTATCCACTTTTTCTTTCGCCTTCCAGGCGCAAGCCCAGAGCTCGTGCCAGTGCAATTGGTATGGCGAAATCCGGCCCATGTGCCAGAACCAGACCAGCGGCTGGGGTTGGGAAAATAATCAAAGTTGTATCGGTATCGATACCTGTAACGACCAGTACGGCGATGGTGGCCCGGTCGGCGACTGCGGAACCAATTCCAGCAGTTCCTCGTCCAGCAGTTCGTCTTCCAGCAGTTCATCTTCCAGTTCCGGTGGCGGCAGCAACAGCATCACCGTGCGCATGAGCGGCGTGGTGGGCGATGAAAGCGTTAGCCTGGAAATTGGCGGCCAGACCATCCAGACATGGACAGTCTCCACGGGCATGCAGAACTACACCGCAACCACCAACGCCACCGGCGAGCTGCGCGTGGCCTTTACCAACGACTCTGGCGATCGCGATGTGCAGGTGGACTACGTCACCGTCAATGGGGTGACCTACCAGGCCGAGGACCAGCAGGACAATACCGGTGCCTGGGACGGGTCCTGTGGCGCTGGCACCTATTCGGAAATGCTTCACTGTAACGGCTCCATCGGTTTCGGTAATCCGTGGGGCGGCAGCTCTTCCTCATCGAGTTCAAGCAGCAGTTCGAGTTCCAGCAGTTCTTCTACCAGCTCTTCTTCCAGTAGCACCTCCTCCAGCTCGAGTTCGTCGAGCAGCAGTTCCTCGTCGTCCGGTGGCTATACCGTGCCGGAAAATAATTTTGCCGAAAATGGTGGCGTGGAAGAGGGCACAACCCGTTGGGGCGTTACCGCTGGCACGATGACGCGCACAACGCAGGACAGTCGCAGTGGTTCCGCCAGCGCCTTGATTACCGGCCGCACGTCCGCCTGGAACGGCTTGACGTTTAATGTCGGTTCGCTTACCGAAGGTAACGAGTACGATGTGGCCGTGTGGGTGAAGCTGGCCCCGGGCTCCGCCGACGCGGATATTATCCTGACGGCAAAACGCCAGGACGACAGCGATACAAGCACCTATAACGAATACACCAATATTGTTACCGCAACCGCGTCCGCTGATCACTGGACGTTGCTGCAGGGTTTTTACACGCAAAGTGGAACGCCGTTCCAGCATTTCATTATCGAATCCGCCGACGACTCCGTCAGCTACTATGCAGACGATTTTTCCATTGGAGGTGAAGTGGATGAAACAACGTATCCGATTGTCCAGGCGAGCAATCCGGTGATCTGGGCCGACGTGCCGGACCCGTCTGTGATACGCATTGGCGACACCTACTACATGAGCAGCACGACCATGCACATGAATCCCGGTGTGCCCATTATGAAATCCACCGATCTGGTCAACTGGGAACTGGTCAATTACGCTCACCGGTCCCTCGACAACAACAACGCGGCGCTAAACCTGCAGGGCGGGCAGGATGCCTATGGCGATGGAAGTTGGGCCAGCAGCCTGCGTCATGTGAACGGGACTTTTTACGTAAGTACCTTTTCGTACTCCACGGGCAAAACCTATATTTTCAGAACCACCAATATCGAAGGTGGAAACTGGAACACCACTGTTCTCGACGGCGCCTATCACGATGCTTCATTATTTTTTGAAAACGGACGGGCGTACCTGGTTTACGGTATCAACGATATCCGCATACGCGAGTTGACCGCCGATGCCACGGGATTTTTGCCGGGTGGTCTCGACCGGGTGTTGATTCCGAATTCGTCGGCCATTGCCGGGTCCAGTTTTATTGTCTCCGCCGAAGGCGCGCATATCCAGAAAATCAATGGCCGGTACTATGTGTCGCTGATTTGCTGGCCGTCTGGCAGCATGCGCACGCAACTGGTTTACCGCTCGACAAGTTTGACCGGAACCTATGAAGGACGCGTGGCGTTGCAAAACCAGGGCGTGGCGCAAGGTGGTTTTATCGATACGCCGGATGGCCGATGGTATGCTTTCCTGTTCCGCGATAGCGGCGCGGTGGGTCGTATTCCTTACCTGGTGCCTGTCAGTTGGCAAAACAATTGGCCGGTGCTCGGTGTGAATGGCGCGGTGCCCGGAAATCTCGGGTTCAATGTTGAAGACAGAGGCATGCACGGAATCGTGACCTCGGATGAGTTCAGCCAAACTTCACTGGATCTGGAATGGCAATGGAACCACAACCCCGACGCCAGCGGTTGGTCCCTGAGTTCCCGCCCGGGTTTCCTGAGGCTGACCAGCACGCGCCTGGATGGCAACTTTCCCGCAACCCGAAACACGCTGACCCAAAGGACATTCGGCCCCACCAGCTCCGCGGTGGCCGCGCTGGAAGTGGGCGGTATGAAAAACGGCGACTATGCCGGTCTCGGCGCACTGCAACGGGATTTTGGTTTTGTCGGTGTTACTAAATCTGGCGGCGTCACTTCCGTGGTCATGCACAATGGTTCGTCGGAGATTGAGCGGGTATCGTTCAGCCAGAATCGAATTTATCTGCGGGTGAAGATGGATTTTCGCAACCAGGTGGATGATGCCACATTCCAGTACAGCCTGGACGGTACGACCTGGAGGGCGATCGGCAATACCTTGCAGATGTCTTATACCATACCGCATTTTATGGGCTATCGTTTCGGCCTGTTTAACTATGCCACGCAGTCCACCGGTGGCTATGCGGATTTTGATTATTTCAGGATTGATGAATAACCCGGAGAAATGCGCTATTGATCCGGCGTTAAAAACGTCGGATTGGATGGCGCGACTCATAAAGGCTTCGTTATGACTGAATACGATGCGAGTCCGGTAATAAACATGGGCCGGAGCATTTGCGCCAGCTTGTGCAAGGCGTAAAAAACCGAACGAGTTGTTTAACCGGCCAACCGTTTTAAACCCTCAGGTCCTCGAGGCGCCCTTCAAGTTTGAAGGGCTTTTTTTCCGCTGTATTTCAAATTGTCACGGAATGTAAATTGGTGCATGGGGCCGCATCGATTATGGGGTTCATTAACGGGAATTCCTATCCGCGCGACATTACTGTTATCTCCTTTCAAATTTTTCCTTCCTTAACCGCGATTGTTTTTCGTTTTTTGGCAGCCGCGCCCTTGGCGGAAAGGGTCTCAAATCCATGGATCGGGACTTTAAAGTCATATCATTATATTGTATACAAGATAATTCTGTAGCCGGACAAGCTTGAATACGGTTTCAGAAAAATACGGCGCCAAAATTTGGCGCCAAAGCTGTGGAAAGAGCTAAATATAAAAAGGGTTTTAAATAGAAATAAAGATTGTCGTTTCCCTAAAAAAATTTTTTCGAGAGGAAAGACCCATGAAAAAAATCATATTTGCGATAAGTATTTTCACCCTGTCGTTTTTTGCCGGCCAGGCGTACGCCCAAAGTTGCGGAACCTGTAATTGGTACGGTACAAGTATTCCCGCTTGCTGTAACCAAAGTACCGGCTGGGGTTGGGAAAACAACCAAAGCTGCGTTGGTCCGACCGAATGTACCAATCATGGGCAGACGCTGGTGGGTGGAAGCTCATCAAGCAGCTCGTCAAGCAGTTCGGGCGGCGGCCAGACCTGCAACTGGTATGGCACGTTATACCCAATGTGTAACAACCAGACAGATGGTTGGGGTTGGGAAAACAACCAGAGCTGTATTGGCATTAACACATGCAACTCCCAGGGCGGAAGTTCCAGCAGCTCGTCGTCGAGTTCTTCAAGTAGTTCTTCAAGTAGTTCTTCAAGCAGTTCCTCCAGCAGTACATCGAGCACCGGCGGTAGCGGGAGCAACACCATTGTAATTCGCGCGCGGGGAACCACCGGCAGCGAACATATCAACCTGCTGGTTAACAATAACGTTATCGCGGATTGGACCCTCACCACCGCCATGCAAAACTATACCTACAGCACTAACGCCACCGGTAGTGTTGCCGTGCAGTTCGACAATGACAACAACGGCGATCGCGATGTCCAGGTCGATTATATTCAGGTGAATGGCCAGACCCGCCAGGCGGAAAACCAAGCCACGAATACCGGCGTTTACCAGAACGGTGCCTGCGGTGGCGGTAACGGCAACAGCGAATGGCTGCACTGCAATGGCTATATCGACTTTGGCAATATTTCCGGAAGCTCGTCCAGCAGTTCAAGCTCCAGCAGTACCAGCAGCACCAGTTCGTCGAGCAGTTCCTCATCTTCTTCGGGCAGCGGTTGTATGCCCGGCGACATCAGTGGAAGCGAAGTGGTTATTGTCGGGGATTCGTTCTACGCGTTATCGGGTGAAATAACCAATGCCCTTGAAAATCGCGCGCGTTCCTCCGGCGCTTTGGGAGCAGGCGAAAATTACCGGGAGAATGCCGTAAGCGGAACCCGGTTGTCCGGCGGTTTTTCGCCGAACATTCCGCAGCAGTATGCCAATGCCCGACAAGCCGGCCAGGTAAAAGTGGTGATCATGGACGGCGGCGGCAACGATATGCTGCAGGGTTCCTGCTCGAATCCTCCCAATGCTTCGTGCACGGATATCCAGAATGCCGTCAACGCGGCGGACAATCTGTTCGATCAAATGGCGATGGATGGCGTGGAGTACCTGATCTACACCTTCTATCCCGATCCGGTTGGCAACTCGCAACTTCAAAGCCGGCTCGATGTGTTGCGTCCGTTGATAAGGCAGGAAGTTGAAAGCAGTCCTGTTCCGACCAGTTTGTTTATCGACCTTCGCCCGGTGTTTGCAGGCAACTACAGTCAATATGTGTTGTCGGACGGAATCCACCCCTCAACCGCGGGCTCGAATGCGACAGCGGATGCAATTTGGGATGTGATGCAGGATTATTGTATCGCGCAGTAATTTAGGGATGTGCACAACATGGAAAAGGAATTCCATGTTGTGGCTTCGGCTTAGGGGCTGTTTTTCTTCTTTCGCTTGGTTACCTTTCGGGCCGGCTTTTTTTCGTATTCCTTTTCATGCTCTTTTTCAGAATTCGTTCCGCTGCCGAGCTTGGAAAGGTTCAATAGCTTTCCGCGCACACGCGTTTTTTTCAGAATCTGGAAAACCTCTTTCGGCATGCCTTCCGGCAGGTCCACCGTGGTGTAATCGTCGAAAATATTTATCTGGCCGATAAACTTGCCTTCTATATCCGCTTCATTGGCTATGGCGCCGACAATTTCGCCGGGCTTCACCTGATCGCGGTGGCCAACTTCCAAACGATAACGCTCCATGCCATATTCAAAATCAGTGTCGGCACGTTTGTCTTTTTTTCGTTTTTTGGTTTCCTTTGCTGATTCGCTTTTTGATTTTTTTGGCTCGTGGGGAATATCGCTGATTGGTGGCGCCAGCGGACGGTCTTTTTGCAATAGATAAACCAGCGCGGTGGCAACTTCCGTTTCGGACACTTCATTTTCCGTGCAAATTTCTTCCACGATTTTTCTGAAAAAATTCGAATCCGGATGGCCGAGCGCGCCCGTAACTTGCTCTTTGAAAGATTTTGAACGACGCCCGATCAGGTCGTCACGCGTCGGCAGTTGCATCGGCGTGATTGGCTGGCGGGTGGTTTTTTCGATCGACTGCAGCAGGCGGCGTTCGCGCGGCGCGACGAACAGAATCGCTTTGCCCGCCCGTCCCGCGCGGCCGGTGCGGCCAATGCGGTGAACATAGGTTTCATCGTCGTAGGGAATGTCGTAGTTGAGCACGTGGCTGATTCGCTCCACATCCAGGCCGCGCGCGGCAACATCCGTCGCCACCACGATATCCAGTTTGCCGTTTTTCAATTGTTCGACCGTGCGCTGTCGCAGCTGCTGGTTCATGTCGCCATTCAGGGCGGAAGCCAAAAAGCCGCGCGCGTTCAGTTTATCCGCAAGCTCGACGGTGGCGGTTTTCGTCCGCACAAAAATCAGCATGCCGTCAAAGTCTTCCACTTCCAGGATACGAGTCAACGCGTCGAGTTTGTTGGTGCCGCTGACCAGCCAGTAGTGTTGTTCAATATTTTCGTTGGTGGTGACCTTGGTTTCGATACGCACTTCCACCGGATTGCGAAGGTACTTTTGCGCAACTTTGCGAATCGGCGCGGGCATGGTGGCGGAAAACAAGGCCGCCTGCCGTTGCTCCGGCGTTTTTTGCAGAATCAACTCGACATCATCGATAAAGCCCATGCGCAGCATTTCGTCGGCTTCATCCAGAACGATGTTTTTAATCTGGCTCAGGTCCAGGCTTTTGCGTTCCAGGTGGTCGAGCAGGCGACCGGGCGTGCCGACAATGACGTGCGCACCGCGCTTCAGGCCGCGCAACTGGCCGCGGTAATCCTGTCCGCCGTACACCGGCAGTACGTGAAAACCTTTCATATGCGACGCGTAGGTCTGGAAGGCTTCGGCCACCTGAATGGCCAGTTCGCGGGTGGGGCAGAGCACCAGCGCCTGGGGATTTGTTTGTCTCAGGTCGATTTTACTGAGAATCGGCAGAGCGAACGCGGCCGTTTTACCGGTGCCGGTCTGCGCCATGCCGACCACATCGCTGCCGCCCAGGATAACCGGGATGGTCGATTGTTGAATGGGGGAGGGTTTTTCGTAACCGACCTCCTTGAGCGCGCTGAGCAAAAAGCCGGGTAAGTCGAGATCAGCAAAGCTGATATCTGCAGTGGAATCGGATGACATTGTGAACCTGTGTGGAAATGAGATGAAGGCTGGGAGGTCAAAGGGCTGGCGATTATACACGCTATATTGAGGAACTGCGAACCTTATTGAAGGAGTGGCTATACTAAAAAAATGGTTGGAATTCGGAAAAATAAAGTAGTCGCCAAGCCCTGGATTTGGGCTGGGTTGCTGGCCAGCATCGCCTTTGGGGGGGCATTTGCCGTTTCCGGCAATATCCAGGTTGCCGAAGCCTTGTTGCGGGCGGTGGAAGCACAATATGGAGAGCCGGCCAGCCGTCGGGTGGCCGGGTGGGGCGAATTGATGCAATCTGGCCGTGCCGGCAACCTCAGCGATTCCCAAAAAATGGCTCGTACCAATGACTTTTTTAATCAGGTGGAGTGGGTGACCGACCTGGAGCACTGGGGTCAGGAGGATTACTGGGCAACACCGGTTGAAACCCTGGCAACCAACGGGGGAGACTGCGAGGACTTTTCCATTGGTAAATATTTCAGTTTGTTGGAAATGCAAATCGACCCGGCAAAGCTCCGAATCACCTATGTAAAATCCCTGACCTATAACCAGGCGCATATGGTGTTGACGTATTACCCCACGCCGGACGCGGAACCACTGGTGCTCGACAATATCAACAAAACCATTTTGCCCGCGTCGCAAAGACCCGACCTTCTGCCGGTGTACAGTTTCAGTGGTGAAAATATCTGGTTGGCCAAGGAGCGCGGCCGAAAACTCAATGCAAACAGTATGGTAAGCCTGCCGCAGTGGAAAAGTGTGAACGAGCGGTTTCTAAAGGAAATGCGGAAGGCGAGAGAGTAGAAGTTTTCCTCAAGGGCGTCATCAAGGGAGCCTCTGATTAAGTCCCTGTGGTCTCTGCGCAACCTGGCGCGACGCAATTTCAAGGCGGCAATCGCAGGTAATGGCCCGGGGTGCCGGCCACTTGCCCTTGGCAAGATTGCCAAGCCTTCCGCTCCTGCTCACGGCCCTCACCTACATCCATGTAGGCGACGCCGAAAGTGCACGCGCCAGGCAGCGCCCTTCGGGGCTTACAGGCCTCTTGGTTTCAGAGAAAGTCGCTGGCGGCGTTACCTACAGGGATGTAGGTGAGGGGCGAGAGCAGGATGCGGTAAGCTTTGCGCTCATTCACCGGGCAACCAGCGGAGCGCCGCCCGGCCCGCCTCAATCGCGCGCCTTGCCAGCAAAAACTCCTGTAAGCCAGAGACCGCAGGGACTTAATCAGAGGCTCCCAAGTTGTTTTCTTTCGTGTAACCACTTAGTGTATCTGAAAAAAATTGAGTCTTAACAACTCGAGAGTGGCCATAATAACTGGATTAGACGTTGTCGATGTTTGCGTTTTATAGAAAAGTGATATTTGTTTCGCTCTGTTTGGTTTTGGCGACACTTTTACTAGCCTTGATTTGTGCTGCCGGTTTTTATAAGCAGGATAGTTTAGTCCCGTCGGCGGAGAGCCTCTTTCCCTGGAAGGTTGAGTTAATTCGGGATAATGCGTCTGCCGGTGGATCGTCGATTTCGGTTCTAAACCAGGCACCTATTATCGATTTTGCGTACTCACTTGATGAGGACCTGGAATATCCCTATGTCAGGTTGTTGTTGGTATTCGAGGGACCAGGTGGCAGGCGGCTGGTGAATCTTTCATCGTTTAATAAAGTTACCTTTAACGTAAGCTGCTCTCAACGCAATGTGTTGACGTTCAATTTGCGCACTTTCGATCCCAAAGTGACCAGGCCGGAGGAAATCGAGTCTTACCGAATTTCCTCTCATTGGTTTGAATGTTTCGAGTCCAGCTCCACGATTGAAGTTGATCTCAGGCGTATGGAGGTTCCGGCATGGTGGTTGGTGGGTCGTGGCATTAGTTTACACGATCGCAGTTACCTGCTTGAAAAAGTTGTCGCTTTTTCTTTCGATTCGTCACGCTCGGGGCCAATCGGCGAGGAAGTGAGTGTACATATTTCGGAGCTCAAGCTTCACAGTTATAGATGGGGCTACCTGGTATTATTTGGGGCTTTTTTTTGCTTGATCTGGGGGGCTTTTGTTTTTTGGTTTTTCAAGCAGCACGCTCAGTGCCTTGTCGCCGATATTCAGCGGAAAATGTTGAACGACAGACCGCTCATGGCATACCAGCGACTCTCACTCAAGTCTCACGTAGACAGGGAAAAGAAAGCAGTGTTGGAGTATATGGCAAAAGAATACGCCAACCCGGACTTAAATCTCGAACTACTGATGAAGGATTTGGGGCTAAACAGTAAAAAAGTGAATGAGATCCTGAAGGAAGAACTTGGCTTCACCTTCAGGACCTATCTTAACAAGCTCAGACTCACTGAGGCAGCTCGTTTGGTTTGTGGAAACCAGGACCTGAATATCAATGAAATTGCTCTTTCCGTCGGCTATAGAAATGTGACGCACTTCAATAAAGTGTTCAAGGATGAATATGGTTACTCTCCCGGAAAGTTTAAGAAGCTTCAAGCTGGCCAAGCCAGCAAAGAGCGATCCTGAGTTAATAAAATCCCCGACTAATTCTGCGCTAAAAATATTTCGTGTTTAGGTAAAACTATTCGCGTTTCCCGTGTTAATTATTAAAGCCTTATGTTTTATTGTCGATTTAACCATTTGGTATTTGGGCAAACCTATTCAGATTTCAGGCGTTTTAAAACTATCTGGTTTTCCCTGATATAAACACTCTTTAATCTCTCCAGCGACAGAACCGACGATGGCTTTGGCAAAAAGCCTACGGCGGACATGCCCATTTAAATAATAAATTTCGATTCAAGGCCGCCTGAACCGATTCCTGGGGCGCGGTAACAAGAATTTCATGTTTGGAGACGACACCTTTTGGAGACAACACCTATGGTCAAAAAAAATTATTTTATAAGCTTGCTGGTGGCCGTTGTCACAATGTGCTACACAAGCGCGAGTTTCGCCGCCGCGGGGACGATCCCTAACCAGTCTTACGCATCCGGTGAACTGTACAGGCGGATCGGCCCCGTGATGACTAATCGCGCCAACCACCAGGCCTACGTCGTGAACGGTTACCTGTTCATCGGGGGTAATGGGATTCAGGAATTCTATGACATTGGCGATCCGTATAACCCTTTCAAGATTTCCGAAATGCTCAGCCCTCATCGTTCCGGCGAGGCTGAAGGTCACCAGGCGGGCTTTGCCAAATACCCGGACGGCAACTTTTACGCCGCCACGATCTCCGGCCGGGGTATCGATATCTGGAATATTACCAACCCGTCCAGCCCGTTCCTTGAAAAAGCCGTCATACTTGAGAATATAAATTACGGCGACAACACCAATGCCGTGTGGGGCATTGCCTGGCAGGGTAACTACATCTACGTGGGCGGGACCAATACCGGTCTGCATATCGTGGATGCCAGCAACCCCTCCAACCCGAGCGTGGTGAGGCGCGTCCCGACATCTGCATTCTGCGGTGTCAGCGCCGGCCCGACCTTCGCGATGGGCAATGTTCTGATCACCGGTACGCCGAAGGATTTGTCCGGCATTGCGACGCTGGACATCAGCGATCCGGCAAATCCCTCTCTGCTCGATTGCGAGAGACCGTCGGTTGCTTCTTATATCACCTGGTTCTTCGGCAAGAGCAGCTTCATGATAAACCCGCTTCGCCAATACGATGTGCTCAGCAACCCGTCGAACATCACCTTTATGGGCGACAGCAACCACCCCGGCGCCGAGTATATGAGCTTCGACGAGGGCAAGTTGTTACTGGGCCTGGTCCGCTTCTCGCGCAACAGCCGCGGCGGGGCCATCGTTTACAATATTGATAATCCCAACAATATTATTGAAGAGGCGTACATCCCGGGCCGCGATATTGGGGAGACGGATGATCAGTTTACCCTGGGTATCGGCAACCTGATCTCCATCAGCGATGAGCAGGACTCCTTCGGTACCTGGCTCGCGCCTTATAAGACACAGCCCGATACCCGGGCACCTGAAGTACTGCATATTGAGCCGAAGGACCGCTCAACCAATCAACCGACCGCCAGTCGAATTGGCATCTCCTTTGACTCGCAGATTGAGTTTGCATCCCTGGACAATTCATCCCTGATTGTGCGCCCCGTTGGCGGATCGCAAATCGTCGGTACGTGGGGCTATGCCGGCACAGTGGTCACGTTCTGGCCCAGCCAACCGTTGCAGGACGACACCACTTATGAAGTCATTCTGCCCGCGGGCGGTGTGACGGACCTGGTGGGCAACGCGCTTACCAGCGATGTCCGCACCACATTCTCCACCGGCTCGGGTATCAGTAATGGGAATGCGTGTGTGATCAGTCCGCTGGCGGCCGCACCGGTCGGACAGCCGGTATCCTTCAGCGCGGACAACCCGAATATCGTTGACTACACCTACTCCTGGAATTTTGACGACAGTGGTTCGGCGTCCGGCACTTCGGCGACTCATACTTACAACAGCCCCGGGCGCTACTCAGTGGTATTGACCGCCGAGCCGATCAGTGGCGGCGGCGCCTATGAAGCTGAAAACGGCATACTTGGCGGGGGTGTGGTTGTGGCCAGTAATAATGCCGGCTATTCCGGCGCCGGCTTTGCCGACTATCCCATCGGTACCGGATCGGGCGTCAAAGTGACTTGGAACGTCAATGTGGCCTCCGCCGGAACCTACAACCTTGAATTCCGCTATGCCAACGGTGGGGGAAGCGCCCGTCCGCTGAATGTAGTGGTTAACGGCGCCGGTCAAGGCACGCTGAATTTCGGCGCGACCAGCTCATGGACAACATGGTCCACGGACACCAGAACGGGTGTGAGCCTGAATGCGGGCAATAACACCATTGAACTGGTGGCGACCGCCGGTAGCCCTGGCCCTAACGTGGACAGTTTGACCATTCCCGGCGCCGCCAACGGCGATGCCGTGACCTGTTCCGCCACGCAGATCATCCATCGGGCACTGACCGCCAGTTCACCGACACACAGCAACAGCGTTCTTGTCGATGAGGCGGGCGGGCGCGTATGGGCCGTCAATCCGGACTCGGACACCGTCAGCGCGGTAGCTATGTCGACGAATACCAAAGCGTTTGAGCGCAATGTTGGTAAAACTCCCCGTACACTGGCGCAAGCGCCGGACGGCAGCGTTTGGGTGGTCAGTCAGGGTTCGGACAGCATTAGCGTGCTGAACGGCTCGACTGGAAACCCGGTGACGACCATCAACCTGCCCTACGGAACGTCCCCCTACGGCATCGCGTTTGCCCCCGACGGTTCGGCGGTTTATGTGACGCTGGAAGCAACGGGGCAGTTGGTTCGCGTTAATCCGAACACGCGCGGCATCACCGGCACACTCGATCTCGGGCCGGATGCCGGTGGCATCACGCCCAAGGTGCGCGGCGTGGCTGTTTCCGCCGACTCGGGGCGCATCCTCGTAACGCGCTTCGTGTCGCCGGCTGACCGCGGCGAAGTATTCGATATTGACGCTTCCAGCTTGACGCTCACGCGAACGATTAGCCTTGCCAACTCAACCATCGCCGACAACGCCGACGGCGGGCGAGGCATTCCGAACTACATCAGTTCGATCGTGATCAGTCCCGACGGAGTCGATGCATGGGTTCCGTCCAAGCAGGACAATATGGACCGCGGCACCTTCCGTGACGGTCAGGCCCTAACGCATGACAATACCGTCCGCCCGGTTGTCTCGCGCCTGAATCTCGATACCAACAGCGAAGTTCCGGCTGACCGCGTGGACCTGAACGATGCCAATATGCCCTTCGCCGCCGCAATGAGCGAGTTCGGCGACCTCATCTTTGTCTCCATGATGGGAAATAATTTTGTTGATGTGATAGACGCCTATTCGGGTGATGTGATCTCCACCATCGATGTTGGCGCGGCCCCGCAGGGGCTCGCCCTCGGTGACGACGGGCGGCTCTATGTCCAGAATTTCATGAACCGCAGTCTGTCGATCGCCGACGTCGGCACGATTCTGGACGGCACCGACAACACCTACAGCGTGATCGGGGAGGTGGATCTGGTCGACAACGAACTGCTTTCGCAGCAAGTGTTGCAGGGTAAAACGCTGTTCTACAGCGCCGACACCCGCATCAGCGATGAGAGCTACATCAGTTGTGCCAGCTGTCACCTGGATGGCGGGCAGGACGGACGCGTGTGGGACTTCACCGATCGCGGCGAGGGTTTCCGCAACACCGTGACGCTGTTGGGCCGCGCCGGGATGGGTCACGGGCCCGTCCATTGGAGCGCTAACTTCGACGAAATCCAGGACTTCGAGAATGACATTCGCAATGCCTTTGGCGGCACGGGCCTGATGAGCGATGCCGACTTCAACGCTACCAGCGATCCGCTAGGCGCACCGAAGGCCGGCCGTAGCGTGGATCTCGATGCCCTGGCCGCGTATGTGTCGTCGCTGGATGACGCCGGGCGCAGCCCGTACCGTGACAACGACGGCACACTCAGTACCGGCGCCGAAACAGGGCGGGCTCTCTATGAGACGTTGAACTGCTCAACCTGCCACACCGGCGAGTCCTTCACCGACAGTGCCGCGGGCGTACTGCATGACGTGGGAACCCTTCAACTGCACTCCGGCCAACGCATCGGGGGCACGCTGACCGGCCTGGATACCCCGACACTCTTGGGCCTGTGGGCCACCGCGCCCTACCTGCATGACGGATCGGCGGCCACGCTCTACGATGTCATCGATAATCCGTCACACGGGAATGCCGCCAGCCTGTCGGCAGCCGAGCGGGACGATCTCGTTGCCTATCTGTTGCAAATTGAAGCGGATGGAAACTCCGGGTCGAGTTCGAGCTCTTCATCCAGCTCGAGCAGTTCCTCTTCCACCTCATCCAGCAGCGGCGGTTCAAACATGATCACGGTACGTGCCCTTGGCACAACCGGCAGTGAATTAATCACCCTGCGGATCGGCGGCAGCGATGTTCAAAGCTGGACGCTGAGCACCGCGATGATGGATTACACCGCCAACACTAACCTGGGCGGCGATGTTACCGTGGCATTCACAAACGATGACGGCGCGGACAGGGATGTGCGGGTCGACTATGTAGTCGTTAACGGCGTGACCCGTCAGGCCGAAGACGAGAGCGAGAACACAGGCGCCTGGGACGGTACGTGTGGCGGTGGTTCGTTCAGCGAATGGCTGCATTGCAACGGCTACATCAGTTTCGGTCCTGTCGCCAACGGCAGTTCGTCGTCGAGCAGCTCCTCTTCGAGTTCCTCCAGTAGTTCTTCAAGTTCGTCCAGCAGTTCTTCGAGTTCCAGCTCGGGCGGCACCGGCGAATGTTCGGATGTCATCTCAGGCGGCCAATCGGGTAACTTCAATACCACCGGTGCGTACTGTTTCCGCACTCAAGACATGATAAACGGCTGGGGCGCGTCGAATTTTGACGGTCGGAGTATTTCGGTGACCGTTAATGGTTCAGGCACGGCGGTGACGACGGTGGGTGCGGCGTTACCGCCGAAAGGCTCCAGCGACTACTACCATTTCAATATCACTGAGGGCGCTTACCCGTGGGCGTCGGTGTACTGGTGGTAGCTGGTTCGCTCTAACCGTGGAGTGATTTAAGCACTTTAAATGGACGTACAAAAACGGCGCGCTGCCTTCCTGGCGCGCCGGAATACCGTCAGTCCCGAGCAAAGCTCAACTCAATTTCATCCAGTAACGCTTCCACCCATTCCAGCAGTTCTTCCGGTAGCGAGGATTGCCTCGGGCCTCTCCAATTTTTCCTTTTCATTTTCAGTCGCTTTCAAACGATGGCATAAAGTCAACTTCCAAAGTTCCGACAGAAACCTGGTTCGTAACATCCCTTTACATGCTCTAAAAAATTTGCGTAGTTGACGAGGGATAGTTAGCAAGGGATAGTTGGGGAGACAAGTATCTATTTTCCCGTGCAGTTGATGTTCTGGATATGCCCAACGAAAATATTGTAATTGGAACCATTTGAATTTAATCCGGAAAATTCCAATCAAATAGATGTAAAAGCACCAATAGTCGATGCTCCCACAAAGACACATTTCATTTTAAGTGTGACGGATAAAGGAAGCCCGCCGTTGACCCGGTACAAAAGGTTCATTGTAAATATCGTTCCCTGATTAAGTGTGACTTGTTTTTGTGGAGCAGGATGCTGTTAGCAAAAACAAAGTCCCACGATGCAGCCTAGATTCAGATGTCAGAGCCGCATGAAAGCGGCTTTGCTTTTATTTATATCCTCACAATCGTTCAGCCACTCTTTCCTCCCAAAGCACCAGAACACTTCTCGAAGGGATTTTGTTCCTGATTATAGTTCAGACGTTTTAGTGCTTTTTTATTAAGTTTTTGTTTTTAAAGAATTTCTTTTATTTGACAGAATGTTTATTTTGACGCCAAATTGGTTTATTATTGCGCAGTTGGTGTGAATAAGTTCCTGCGCCGATACGTATTAGTCATTTTTACAATTACAAATAACTTTAAAAATAATACTTTTTAATTGGTTTTTTCATGTTTGAAAGACGCTGAGAAGCCGTGGAGTTTACTATGAAGCTGGTAACAAGATTAATAATTGCTTTTTCTCTGATATTGTCTGTCCTGGCTCACGCCGATGTCCCCCCACTTTCCGTTAGCGGATCCCAGATATTAAGTGGTGGCGAAGCCAAGAGTTTTGCCGGAAACAGCCTGTTCTGGAGCAATAACGGCTGGGGCGGTGAGAAGTTCTATAACGCCGGTGTGGTTTCCTGGCTCACACAGGACTGGAACAGCACCCTTGTCAGGGCCGCGATGGGGGTTGAGGACAATGGTGGATACCTGTCGAACCCCAGCGATAACAAAGCCCGGGTCAAGGCTGTTGTCGATGCGGCGATTGCCAACGACATTTATGTCATTATCGACTGGCACTCTCACCATGCGGAAGACAATCAAGCCGCGGCCATAAACTTTTTTAAGGAAATGGCCAACACCTACGGTAGCTACAACAACGTTATTTACGAGATTTACAATGAACCCCTGGCCGTTAGCTGGGGCGGTACCATCAAACCCTACGCTGAAGCGGTGATTGCTGAAATACGCGCGATCGACCCGGACAATTTGATTATTGTGGGTACACCCACCTGGTCTCAGGATGTCGACGTCGCTTCAAATGACCCGATTACCGGCTATGCCAATATCGCTTACACGCTGCACTTTTATGCGGGCACCCACGGCGAAAGCCTGCGCAATAAAGCCCGTACCGCCATGAGCAATGGCGTTGCTCTGTTCGCAACTGAATGGGGCACGGTTAACGCCAATGGCGACGGTGCAGTGGCTGAAAGCGAAACAAATGCGTGGATGGACTTCTTCCGTGAGCACAGCATCAGCCACGCGAACTGGTCTATCAACGACAAAAGTGAAGGCGCTTCCGTGCTGAATCCCGGCGCAAGTACCACCGGGGGATGGAATGATTCCAACCTGACTGCCTCGGGGCGCTATGTTAAGAATCTTATTTCTGGCTGGGGTACCAGTGTGGGTGGCGGCAGCAGTTCCGGCAGTTCTTCTTCAAGCTCCAGTTCCAGCAGTTCGTCAAGTAGCAGTTCATCAAGCTCCGGTTCCGCATCCGGTGGCCAACAATGCAATTGGTATGGCTCTCCAGTTCCTGTGTGTGAAAACACGCTCTCGGGCTGGGGCTATGAAAACGGCCAAAGCTGCATTAGCGCGTCTGAATGCACTAACGCGGGCCAGACAATCAACGGCGGTTCTTCATCATCAAGCAGCTCATCGAGCTCCAGCAGTTCGAGCAGTTCATCCAGTTCGTCCAGTTCAAGCAGTTCATCCAGCTCCGGAGGCTCCAGTTCGGTGTGTAACTGGTATGGGACAAACTACCCTATGTGTATAACCACTAGCAGCGGCTGGGGATGGGAAAACCAACAAAGCTGTATTTCAGAATCAACCTGCAATTCGCAATAGTCCATAAACAAAAAAACCGGGCCTTTCGAAGCCCGGTTTTTTCTGCATTTTAATTGAGAATAAGCATTCTTTTTTAGAATGCGAAATCATGACAGCCGTTTACGGCAGGGGCAGTCCTTGCGGCTGCCCGGGTTACTCCTACCCTCAGAACTGATCCGGGTTGGCAGGTGATCGGGTTCGCCGGTCTGTATACTCTCGTGGCGCCGCACCGGTATAAAGTTGGCGTGGTCGGCCAATTTTGAAACCGTCCGACAGCATTTCATGCCAGTGGGTAATCCAGCCCACAGTGCGTCCGGTGGCAAAAATCACGGTAAACATATCAGTGGGAATGCCGATGGCCTTCATGATGATGCCGGAGTAGAAATCGACATTGGGATAAAGTTTTTTCTGGATAAAGTACTCATCCTCAAGGGCAATTTTTTCCAGTCGCTTGGCAATTCGTAACAGTGGGTCATCTTCCAGGCCGAGCGCGTCCAGAACTTCGTCGCAGGTTTCTTTCATCACTTTGGCACGGGGGTCGAAATTTTTGTAAACCCGGTGGCCGAAGCCCATGAGGCGGAATGGGTCGTCCTTGTCCTTGGCGCGCGCAACGAACTTATCGATATTTTTCTCATCGCCGATTTCGTTCAGCATGGACAGCACCGCTTCGTTCGCACCGCCGTGGGCGGGGCCCCAGAGTGTTGCAATGCCCGAGGCGATACAGGCAAACGGGTTGGCTCCCGAGGAGCCGGCCAGGCGCACCGTGGAGGT
>CAYVIB010000049.1:0-21723 GCA_964451365.1 uncultured Cellvibrionaceae bacterium | reverse complement strand
CTCAATCGCGCGCCTTGCCAGCAAAAATTCCTGTAAGCCAGAGACCGCAGGGACTTGGTCAGAGACTCCCTTCCCCGCGTGTTTTAACCAAAGGAGTGAATTTAATGACATTTTTATAAGTTATTCGGGCTAAAATATTCTTTTTAACAGCTTGCGGATGAAATATACACCAAGATCACGTATGTTTGACGTGTTAGCGCGTTTTCGGTGGATAAAATTGATAAAAGGCATCTGATCAGCGGGAGTTCCCCGAGCGGGAACCAAGGCTCCGCCCGAGTCTACCAAAGGGACTCTACTGCGGTAATTAATTGATAATAAAGAAAAATTTTTTTAATTCGGATTGGTTTGGGAAGAAGTTCGGATGACACTGCAAATCACAATCGTCAAATCGCCCCAGGGCGTACCCTTATCCGAGGAAAGCAAAACCTTCACCGAGTTGGGAGGAACGATCGGCCGCGGGGCCGGTAACAGTTGGGTCTTATCCGATCCGGACAGGTTCCTCTCGTCGCGTCACTGTGAGATCAGTTTCGATGCGGGACAGTATTACCTTACGGATCTCAGTACCAACGGTACGTTCGTTAACGACTCTCCCGAGCCAATCGGCAAAGGTGGCCGGGTCTCTCTGCGCGACGGGGATGTATTTGAACTGGGGGATTACCGTTTTACCCTGAAAATGCAGCCGGTTCATGCCGGCGCCGAGGCGCCATTTGGGGCTCCGGCATCCCCGTTCGATACCGGCCGGAGCGCGGTGCCGCCTGTCGCTTCCTCCCCGGGTGCGGACGATATTTTTGGCTCCGGCCCCGAGCCATTGCCATTGAGTCTCGTTCCGGAGGAAACCGACCCGCTGGCGGCGTTGGACAAAGCTTCCGGCGCGGACAGCAGCAGTGGTTACGGGCACCCGTTTGCGGGGGACAATGCGTTCCAGTCCGGCGACAGCGCCTTTCGGTCTGGCGACAATGCCTTTCGGTCTGGCGACAATGCATTCCAGTACAGCCATCACGATGGGGCCGACGCATTAAACCAGTCGATTCAGTGGCCCGAGAGCGCGCAGCAAAACGTTATTCCTGAAGACTGGGAAGATGACCTCTTTGGCGGCAGTTCCGCTCCGGCGGCGCCTGTCTCCGATCCCCTGAAGGTCCAGCCCTCACACAAATCCATTCCACTTACCGATCCGCCGGTGATACCGCAACAGAATACCGGTTCCAGTCTGGATGACTGGCTGGAAAATGGCGAAACCTCCTTTGGGGAAGAGCCGTCGCCGGCGGTTAAAAGAGAGGTGCCGCCAAAACCCTCTCCCGCGCCCAGGCCTCCGGTAACGCCACAACCGGCGGCACCAAAACCGCCAGCCACATCCCGGCAACCGGCGAAATCCTCTCCGGGGCCATCCAATGCCGCCGGCGCGCGGTTGATCGAGAAAATGGGACTTGATGGCGGTACGCTGACCGACGAGCAGATCGAGGAAATTGCCGAAGTGGTGGGTGAACTGGTGCCGGAAATCGTCGAGGGCATGATGCAGGTGCTGCGTTCGCGAGCCAGTATCAAAAATGAATTCCGCATGAACATCACCACCATACAACCGGTGGAAAACAACCCGTTGAAGTTTTCCGCGGATACGAGCGAAGCGCTGGAAAATATGTTCGTGCGCAAAAGTAGCGCCTATAAAAAACCACGCGAAGCCTTTCGTGAGGGGTTTAACGGTATAGCCGAACACCAGGTGGCCATTATCGCCGGCATACGCGCCGCGTTTAAAAGTATGATGGAGCGCTTCGATCCTGAACACCTGGAAAAACAGTTTGACCGGCAGGCCAAGGGCGCCATATTGCCGGGGATGCAAAAGGCCCGTTACTGGAGCAGTTACACAGACTATTACCGCAATTTCGTCGATAATCTCGAGCAGTCTTTCCAGTATCTTTTTGGCGACGAATTTGTCCAGGCCTACGAAGACCAGTTGCGCAAGTTGAGCGCGGCGAAAAAACGCAATGTTAAAAATGAAAAATAAAGGTGAAGGAAGCATGACTGACGCAGTGACAAAGAAAAGTCTTTTTCTTTTTTTGATATCCGCTTGTTTTGTACTCGTGGGATGTACCACAGCCAACAGTAAAGTGGGAGGGGTGCTCGGGCTGGACACCAATCTTAAACTCACCGTTGATGCCGCCTCGGATATCAACCCGGATGAAAAAAATAAACCCTCGCCTTTATATGTTCGTTTATATGAATTGAAATCGCCGCAGCTTTTTGAAAAGTCCGACTTTATCGAGATCTACGAACGAGACGAGGACGTCCTGGGAGCGGATTTTATTGCCAAGCAGGAGTTGAAGCGTTTCGTTCCGGGCACGGAAAGAACCGAAAAGCTTGTTTTAAGCAAGGAGACACGTTACATAGGCCTGTTCGCTGAATTTTTCGAATACGGGGACGCAAAATACAAGATCGTATTTCCGGTAACGGCGAACAATGTTTTTCGCAATGCCGTGGAAGTGCGCATAAATGGAAACAACCTGGTGTTGGTTGACTGAGCTTGTCCTGATTTCGGTTTGACTTGTAAACAAATAAGAAACGGTTTGCCGGACGCAAACATTGAGAGAAAAATATGTCATTAGATAGCAAGGTGATCTGGTCCGAGGGAATGTTCCTCAACCCCCAGCATTTCCAGCAGCAGGAACGCTACTTCGAGCGTTACGTCAGCGGTAAATGTTCAGCTTATGGTGCTTACGGCTGGGGTATCCAGGAATTCGAAATCGATCAGGAATTGCTGAAACTCGGAAAGATTTCCGTTACCTCCGCCAAGGGGGTTTTTCCGGACGGGACACCCTTCAGTGTGCCGGATGTGGACGACGCGCCTCCCGTTCTGGAAGTGGCGGAAAATACCCATAACACCATCGTTTATCTCGCCGTGCCACTGCGCCGTGCGGGTGCCGTGGATGTGCTTTCGGAAGACGGTATTCAGGGCCTGGCCCGGTATTTTTCCGCCGAGCAGGATGTGCGCGATGTGACGGTGGAAGGCGGGGATATTCTTGCCGTTAAGGTCGGCAAGCTGCGATTGAAACTCCTGCTCGAATCAGATGACAAAAGCGGCTATGCCTGCATCGGCGCGTTAAAAATTGCCGAATCGCGCGAGGACAAGGACGTGCTGCTTGACGACCAGTATATTCCCACGGTGCTCGATAGCCGCGCAACGCCGAAATTGTCCGGCTTTTTGTCCGAGCTCACCGGCCTGTTGCATCACCGGGGAGAGTCCATTGCCGGCCGTCTGGCGGATGCCCGAAGAGGTGGTACGGCCGAA
This sequence comes from uncultured Cellvibrionaceae bacterium, assembly GCA_964451365.1. Lineage (GTDB taxonomy): Bacteria > Pseudomonadota > Gammaproteobacteria > Pseudomonadales > Cellvibrionaceae > CAYVIB01. The sequence continues at coordinate 18,443 of CAYVIB010000049.1, read as the reverse complement.
ATTGCCGACTACATGCTATTGCAGGTAATCAACCGGCTTGAACCGTTGACCACGCATCTGTCGCAAATACGCGGCCTGCATCCACTGGAGCTCTATTCCGAACTTGTACAGATGGCGGGAGAACTGTCCACCTTCGTCGCGAAAAACAAAAGACCGCCGGTTTTTCCCACTTACCTCCACGATGATTTGCAACAGACGTTCACACCGGTGTTGAGTGAATTGCGCTCCGGCCTGTCGATGGTTTATGAGCAGACTGCCATCGGCCTGCCGCTGGTGGAGAAAAAGTACGGCATCCGCGTGGCGGAAATTACCGACCGCAGTCTGCTTTCCACAGCCATGTATGTGCTGGCGGTGCGCGCCGATGTGGTGGAGGAGGCTATCCGCACCCGATTTCCGGCGCAGATCAAAATCGGCCCGGTGGAACGCATCCGGCAACTGGTTAACGCGGCAATGCCGGGCATCCAGTTGAAAGCGTTGCCGGTGGCGCCACGGCAGATTCCCTATCGTTCGGGATACACCTATTTTGAGTTGGAAAAACACAGCAGCTTCTGGAAAGAGCTGCAAACTTCCGGTGGCTTTGCGCTGCACGTGGGTGGTGATTTTCCGGGACTGGAAATGGAGTTTTGGGCGATTCGCCAGTAGCAGCATATCAACGAAAACGCGGTACTGTTTTTACAGTAATAGCTGGAGTAAAAAATGTCTTCCGATGAATCTGACAGGACGGTATTCAAACAACCGGTTCCCGGTGGCGATCGCACCGTACTAAAACCGATGCCGGGCCGTCGCGGTGCGCAACCCGCCGAGCCGCGCCAGGCGCCTCCTCAACCACGTTATACCGCCAACGCAGCGCCACCGCCGCGCGTCGATTCCGAAGCGGCCTACTTTCGAACCGCCAGCGGCCTTAACTCCCTGGTTAATACAGCCTCCACACTGATCGCGGTATTTGAAAAGACCCGCCAGTCCATGAGCCATCCGGATGTGGCGGGGCTACACCAGCGTTTGACCAACGAAATCCGCGCGTTCGAGTCCCGCCTGCGGGAAACGGGCACCCGGCAGGAAGTGGTGCTGGCCGCGCGTTATGTTTTATGTTCCGCCCTGGACGAAGCGGTGTTGAACACCCCATGGGGAAGTGAGAGCGCATGGGCACAACGCACTTTGCTGACGGTTTTCCACAACGAGACCTCCGGCGGTGAAAAATTCTTTTTGATCCTGGACCGCATGCGCCAGTCACCGGCGGAAAACCTGGAAATGCTTGAACTGATTTATATTCTGCTCGGCATGGGGTTTGAGGGCCGCTATCGCCTGCAGCAGCGTGGGCGCGACGCGCTGGAGCAAATCAAGGATGAATTGTTCACCATCATCCGTCGTTATCGGGGCGAATATGAAAGGTCGCTGTCTCCCCATTGGCAGGGCCTGGGCAATGTCAGAAAAACCCTGGCTGAATATGTGCCAATGTGGGTGATTGCCAGCGTTGCAGCGGCAATTCTATTTTTTGGCTATTCCGGCTTCCGATACTGGTTGTATGACAGCGCCACGCCGGTTGCCGAACAGTTGCGGGAAATTTCCGCGGATGAAAACGCGCCGACAACCTGATTGCCGCGAACTGAATTGATAATAAGGATTTTTACCAGAAGTTTTTTATGAAAAAAATTATAAGTTTTTTTACCAATCCTGTCGTAATTTCCGTTATAGGTTTGATTCTTGTCAGCCTGCTGATCTGGTTTGGCGGCCCTTACATTAAGTTTGGCGAAAATAACGCGGCGCCTTTGGGAAGTGCGATAGCGCGCTTGCTCGTGATTATGGCGGTGATCATTCTCTGGGGCCTGAACAATCTGCGAATTCAGTTGCGCAACAACAAAAGTAACAATGAGCTGGTTGAAGACATCCAGAAGAATCAAAGCGATGTGCGTCGCGATACCGGTTCCGACCAGGCGGCGGAAGAAATCCAGCAAATAAACGAGCGGTTTTCCCAGGCGCTTTCGACACTGAAAAAACTGAAATTCAAAGGCAAGGGACGCAGCAAGGCGCTGTATGAATTGCCCTGGTACATTATTGTCGGGCCGCCCGGTTCCGGTAAAACCACCGCACTGGTAAATTCGGGGCTGGATTTTCCGCTGGCGGAACAGTTCGGCAAGGGCGCATTGCAGGGCGTGGGCGGTACGCGCAATTGCGACTGGTGGTTTACCAACGACGCGGTGTTGATCGATACCGCCGGCCGTTACACCACCCAGGACAGCCACCGCGTTATCGACAGTTCCGCCTGGGAGGGTTTCCTTAACCTGCTCAAGCGCAACCGCCGTCGCCGGCCGATCAACGGCGCTATTGTGGCGATCAGCTTGCACGATTTGCTGATTCAAACCGAGGAAGAAAGAATTCTGCACGCAAAGACCATTCGTTCGCGCCTCGACGAACTGATGGATAAATTGCAGATCCGTTTTCCGGTTTATTTAATGTTTACCAAGGCGGACCTGGTATCGGGCTTTACGGAATTTTTTGAAGACCAGGGCAGGGAGGACCGCGAACAGGTTTGGGGTGTTTCCCTGCCAAACGCGCCGCAGGAATCGCAAAGCCCGGATTTCGACTTTTTAAGCGACGAGTTGAATGTACTGGTATCGCGCCTGTACGACCGCGTGTTGTGGCGCATGCACCAGGAACGTGATAGCCGCCGTCGCGCGGCCATCTATGGTTTCCCCCAGCAGATGGAAAACCTTAAGGGTATTGTTGAATCCTTTGTTCGCCAAACCTTTGTACAAAACCGTTTTCGTTTTCAGCCGTATCTGCGTGGCGTGTATTTTTCCAGTGGTACCCAGGATGGCACGCCCATCGACCGGTTGATGACATCGGTGTCGGCCAACTTCGGTTTTTCCCGCGAGGCGTCCCAGTTGCCGCATCAGCAGGGAAAGAGTTTTTTCCTGTCGCGTTTGTTCCGCGATGTGGTCTTTCCCGAATCGGAATTGGTGGGTTCCAACGTAAAATACGAAATGTTCATGCGCTGGGCGCAACGCGGCACGATGGTGGCGCTCACGGGCATCACCATCATCGTGATGCTGGTGTGGAGCGGCAGTATCACCCGCCACAAGATGTATATGTCGGAAGTGGAATCCTACGTTACCGAGTTTAAGCAGGAGAATGAAAAAGTCAGCAGTTGGAACCGCGATATCCGCGCGGTATTGCCGCCGCTGAATGCCCTGGCCAAGGCCAGCATCGTTTACGATCAGGAAGAGCATCCCTGGTTGTCGGGCATCGGCCTGTATGACGGCCGCGTGGATGACCAGGCTAACAAAGCCTACGACGAACACTTAAAACGATTGTTGCTGCCGAAACTGGTCGATCATCTTGAACTGACGCTGAATCGCGGCCACCAGGGCGGGGACCTGTACAACACGTTCCGCATTTACATGATGTTCAACAAACTCGACAGGATGGATAAACAACGGGTGTCCGACTGGTTCGAAAGCAACTGGGAAACCCAGCTCCACGGTGAGGCCACCCGACGCCAGGAGTTGAAAGCCCATTTGCAGGCCCTTTTGAACCTGGAGCTGGAGCCGGTGGAATTGAATCAGCACCTGGTATCGCAAACACGAACCCTGCTGTTGCGTGTGCCTGTTTCGCAGCGCATTTACAGCCGGATTAAATCCGATGCCACCTATACACAGCAGGTGGACATGTTGAATCATTTTGGTGAGTCCGTGCGAGTGGCTTATAAAATGGATCCGGCAACCACGAAAGCGCTGAATATTCCGGCCCTTTATACAATTGACGGTTACAAAAATACCGATTTTTCACCCGAGGCGCCGGTGATTGCCGATGTGGTCAACGAGCGCTGGGTGTTGTCCGATGACAATTCGGCAAAAGTTGATTTTGTCGGCGAGGACCTGGGTGAAATCAGCGAGCAGGTAAAGGATCACTACCTGTCGGATTACGCGCGCGTCTGGAATGATTTATATACCGCCCTGGAAATCGCCGAATTCCAGGATCTGCGTCAGGCCAATGAAGTGCTGCTGAGTTTCAGCGATCCGGTCTACTCACCGTTGCGTTCCATTTTGCAGGTGGGCCTGACGAACACTCAGTTGACGCCGCCAATTGCGCAAAACCTGGCGGATGATCACAGCGAAGGCAATGTCGGCAAAGCCACCAGCTTTATTGCCGACAAAGTGGAAACCACCAAAGTGGACCGTCGCTTCCGCGAACTGCACGTGCTATTGCGCGAAAGCGCCAGAAGCCCGGCGCCGATCGATACCACTTTACAGCGTATTCGCCAGGTGCAGGAATACGTGGCGGAAATTTCCCTGGCTCCCGATCCCGGAAAGAAATCATTCGAAATCGCCAAGGCGCGTTTCCAGAGCGGCGCGGGTAACCCTATTACTTCCCTCACGGCCTATGCGCAAAACATGCCTGAGCCGGTAGGTCGCTGGCTGATTTCCCTGTCCAATGAAACCTGGAAAGTGATTTTGGGTTCGGCACACCAGTATGTCGCCAGCGAGTGGCGCAATCAGGTTTATTCGCCTTACTCACGGGGGCTGGCCGGACGTTATCCGCTCAATCGCTCATCGTCGGATGAGCTTGCGCTGTTTGATTTCAGTGAGTTTTTCAAACCCGGCGGCACAGTGGAAAATTTTTACCTTGAATTTGTTCAACCGTTCGTGGATACGCGAAGCGGCTGGAAAAACAAGGTGGTGGACAACTACAGTATCGGGTTTTCCCCGGACACTGTTCAACAGATTCGTCGAGCGCTATCGATAAAGGATGTGTATTTCCAGGGTGGTGCGGAAACGCCGACCATCAGCCTTGAATTGCGCCCGATGAACATGAGTGAAAAAGATGCCCGTTTTACCTTGGAGCTGGGCGATGAACGGCTGGTTTACAATCACGGCCCGCGTTTCTGGAAATCCGTCACCTGGCCGGGGCAGGGTGAGAATAAGCGCGTGCGGGTGATTTTCGAAAGTCTCCAGGACCAGGTTTTTGATAAAACCTTCGTCGGGCCTTGGGCGTGGTTCCATTTGATAGACGCGTCGGATATCAAACGCACCAGCCAGTCGAACGTTTACCAAATCACCTTCCGTGCGGGCGGCGGCGCCGATGCGCGCAGTATTGTGTATGAGGGACGTGCGAAGAGTGTCAACAACCCATTCAGGAACGACCTGCTGTCATCGTTCCGTTGCCCCGAGTCGATCTAGTGAACGGCCATAGTTTTAAAGCCGGACTGTTTGGCAAATTGCCCGCTCACGGCGATTTTATTTACCGCGACCTGCCAACGCGCTTTATTAATGTGCTTGATACCTGGTTGCAGGGTTTGATCGGTGGTTCCCAGGAGCAGTTGGGCGAACAGTGGCTCGATATTTATTTAACCAGCCCGATCTGGCGGTTTGTATTTTCCGAGGGCGTGGTGGATGAAAACGCCTGGGCCGGTTTATTTTTACCGAGTGTTGACCGCGTCGGGCGATATTTTCCATTTTCCATTGCCATGCCCCTGGAGGCGGGCGCAGTGCCGACGGAATTTATTTCGCTGCAGTCGGACTGGTACGACGCGATTGAGGAGGCCGCGCTCCAGGCATTAAACGGCGAACTGTCTATCGACGATCTCGTGGGAGTGATCAATGAAGACGGCGCTTTGATGGCTGCGGCCTACGAAACACAGGGGCGCGCGGAAGGTATCAGCGGCACGGTGGTGACTATGGAATTTGAAGAGCAATCGCCACTGAGTGCGATGCCGTTTTTCCTAAACAGTTGCCTGCGGGAAATGTTGGCGAGTTACAGTGTTTGGAGTACCAAAGGCTCTGAGTTGGTGGAACCCTGTATGTTCGTGACCAAGGGATTGCCACCTATCGGCGGTATTGCGGCGATGCTGGACGGCCGCTGGAGCGATTGGAATTGGCGACAACCCTATGAGTTAAAAGCTGAACCGCCTATACAAATGCCGGCAAACGATGGCATGACGGATGATTTCTAATAGTGGGGCGGGATTAATGAAAATACCCGAGATTATACATTCCCGATGAGCGATACAGCATTCAGACCCATAGACTGGCAGTGCGCGATGCAAACTGATGTCGGCACGGTCAGGACAGTGAACGAAGACGCGTTGATGGCTAAACCCGAATCAGGACTCTGGGTGGTTGCCGATGGCATGGGCGGACAGGAAGCGGGCGACATCGCGTCAGGAAAAATAATCGAAGCCCTGGATGCGCTGCCGGTAATTAGCCATCTGAGCGATTTTATCGATGCGGTGGAAGATGCCCTTATCAAGGTGAACCAGGAGATTATTGAATACGCTGAAATTATGCTGGAAAGCGCCACGATGGGCAGCACCTTCGCCAGCCTTATTATTCGTGGCCGCGTCGGTGTCTGTATGTGGGTAGGCGATTCCCGCGTTTACCGGTATCGCAACGGCCATCTGGAACAGTTGTCGCGCGATCACAGCCAGGTGGAGGAGATGCTGCAAATGGGCTTGATCAGCGCGGAAGACGCGGTGAATCATCCCCAGAGCAATGTTATCACCCGCGCAGTGGGTGGCGAGGAAGAATTGTTTGTCGATATCAATGTTTTCAGCACGCAAATCGGCGATACATTCCTGTTGTGCAGCGACGGTTTATACAACTCCGTCAGCCGTGGGGATATGGAACATTTTCTCCAGGAGCGAAACCTGGAAAAGTGTGTTTCCAGCCTGATCGATAAATCGTTGGCGAACAACGCCAGCGACAACGTGTCGGTGCTCGTGGTAAGGGGTATTCCCGACAAGGTGCAACAGGCTGCACATGATACAACAGCCCTGTGATGCAACAACCGCAACTAAAAAATAACACAAGATGTGTAACGAAGTGATTTATGGATGGTTCCCAGGATAACGACAAAACCCGATTGAAAAAAGTTGGCAAGTCCGGCGATGATCAATCGAAAAACCATAAAAGCGAAAACGACAGCGTCTGGTCAAATACGGAGGCTGAGTCCGCTTCGCCAGGTGTCTCCGACAAAACCCGCGTCGACAAAACCCGCGTCGACAAAACCCGCGTCGCGCCAAAATCGTCTGGCAAAACGTATTCTCCGCCGCCGAAAGTTGATCCGCGGCAGCAAAAGCACCTGCGAGAAGGCGTAACCCAAAAGCACCGGAGCGAAAATGATACCCGCTGGGTATCCGACCAAAATTCCGCCGGCGCGACCGAACCGCCGGCATCCGACAAAACCCGGTTAAAGCCGCGCGGGAGAACGGACACCGACACGCCGGAAAACACGCGCGTGGCACCGCCAGCCTCGGGAGATAAAACAGTTTTTGCAACGCGCGGAAAAAACACAGCGACCCAGGATAAAACCCGGATCGCCCCGCCGAACAAACATGCCCGGATTCCCGATGATGGCGGAGATAAAACACGCATTGCGCGACCAGCTTCTCTTGAGGGGCGGGCTTCCAGGGCTCCGTCACCGGAACGAAAAAACCATGACGACAAGGAACTGCTGAAGAATCGGTTTTTACTCGAGGAGGTGCTCGGCGCCGGCGGCATGGGAGTGGTATATAAAGCCAAGGATATGCTGAAAATAGAGGCGCAGGACCGCGACCCCTACGTGGCGATTAAAGTTCTCAGCGAAGAATTCAAAAGCCATCCGGAAGCTTTCATCGCCCTGCAAAGGGAGTCCCGCAAGTCGCAGCGAATTGCCCACCCGAATATTGTGAATGTGCACGATTTCGACCGCGATGGCGATACGGTCTTCATGACCATGGAATACCTGGAAGGAAAACCGCTGGACAAACTGATCAGCCAGTATCGATCCACGGGATTGCCCGAAGAGGACGCATGGAAGATTCTCGAAGGTATTTGCGCGGCATTGGTTCACGCGCATGGGGAAAAAATAATCCACTCCGATTTCAAACCCGGCAATATTTTTGTGACCAGCAAGGGCGTAGCCAAGGTTTTTGATTTCGGTATTGCCAGGGCGGTCGCCTCGGCTGAATCGCTGGAAGAAAGTACGGATGACAAAACGGTGTTTGATGCCGGTAACCTGGGCGCATTGACCCCAGCCTATGCCAGCCTGGAAATGCTTGAGGGCGAAACGCCGGATGTGCGCGACGATATTTATGCCCTGGGCTGTATCGCCTATGAGCTGTTTAGCGGCCGGCATCCTTTTGACCGTGTACACGCAAACGAGGCGGCGCGCCGGGGACTGAAACCGGATCGGCTGTCGGTGTTCAGTAAAAAGCAGTGGCGGGTAATTGAAAGTGCGCTGTCCTTTAAACGCGAGAACCGTGTGCCGACGGTGGAGGAATTCTGGGGCCGGTTAACGGAACGCGTTGCTTCGCCGGTAAAAATGATTGTCACGATAGCTGTATTATTGGTGCTTGCCGGCGGTGTGGGATATCAGTTGTTTTTGAAGACACCGGCAAATGATTTCTCCGAGGCGGATGTAAGAAGCGAAATCGAAATGCAACTGCGACTCGAGCAGCATAAAAACAACCTGGCCAACCTGCTTGCCGCACTTGAGTTCGACACCAACTGGGAGGACCGTCTCTGGCGAGAAATTCAGGCGTTGAGGGATATACTGGGAGCGGATGATGCCTGGTTGCTGGAACGTGAAAGCACAGTTTACGCGGCATATATCGACAAAATAAAAACCGCTCTCGAGGAAGAGGAACATGAATTCGCCCGTCGACTTATTGCCAATGCTTCGAGGTACACGGACAGCACGGAAGAGCTTGTAACACTGGAAGAGCAATTGCTGGAGGCCATTGCGCAAGCGGAACTGAGAAAGCAGGAGGCGTTGCGTCAACAGCAAGCGGCGGCAGTGGAAAAGAAAGAACAGGCCGTCGAGGCCCGGCAGGAAGCGGAACGCAGAAGCGTATTTAACCAGGCAATGGAAAATGTGAACCAACAGCTTGCCTGCCGAACCGGGCTCAATATGCGCGATTTCGATATTGCCATCACAAAATTGCGTGAGGTCGGTGCGGCGGAGTACAAGCGGGCTGAACCGGATATTGTTTCCGCACTGGCAGGTTGTATTACCAAAATCGGACGATCCTTCCCCGAGCGCGCGACCGAGTCCAAAAAATTCGCCATGCGAATCTTTCCTTCCAATGCGGCAATCGAAGCGATTAAAATCATTCCCAAGGACCCGTGCGATCTGGCGCTGGCGGGATTGGGCGCGAGCGGCAAGCGCGCTATCTGTCGCGACCGGTTGCCGGGCGAGGGGCGCGGACCGGCGATGGTGGTGATTCCTGCCAAAGGCAGCATGGACGCTTTTGCGATAGGAAAATATGAGGTTTCCATCGAGGAAATAAACAGTTATTGCAGCGATACTAAAAAGTGCAATCAAATTAGCGGCGCCGATAGGGAACTGCCCGCAACCGGTATACCGCTTGATGTAGCCAGAGGCTACCTGGCATGGCTGAGTGAAAAGGCCAAGCGCACTTACCGGTTGCCCACTAAAGCGGAATGGATTTATGCTGCGCGCGCTGAAAGTGGCAACCTGGATTCAAACCGCAATTGCAAACTCAATTCGCGGGGCATTCAAAAAGGTGGCGTGTTGATCAAGGCTTCGGTGGGCCGGCAGAATAAATGGGGTCTGGTAAACCACGTTGGTAATGCGCGTGAGTGGGTGACTGATGCTGGTGGCGTGATTGCCGCGGTGGGTGGTTCTTTCGAAACCCCCATGGAGGAGTGTACCGTCAGCCTGGCGGCCGCGCATTCGGGCAAGGCGGACAATATGACCGGCCTGCGTGTTTTGCGGGAGATTATCAACAGATAATCGTATGCGAAACTAAAACGATTGTTCTATTTGTAACAGTGATGTGATTGGAAGGTATACGGTAAAATGGAGAAACTTTTTAGGTCGATCTCGGTATATCCAGTGCCGAAAAAAAGCAGGTTCAGCAATGCAGCGTACAAGTTTTTCTCAAATGATACGGAACCTTTCGTACGATTTTTACAATCGTACCATCACTTCCGCCGAGTATCGAGCGCGCCGCAAAAAACTTCTCGACGAAATCGATGCGGAATACAACGGACATTCCTCGGATGATGAGGACCTGACGACGTTTCGAATGGAAAAGCCCGCCGGCACCGTGGCATCGCAGACAGATACGGAACGAAATTATTTTCGCCCCTCGCGGGAAAGTGAAACAGAATAACCGAATTATTCGATAATAAAGCAATACCATCTAGAGGTTGAAAACTATGGATCTAGTGAAGTTCTTTCAATCGGGCGGACCTTTTATGTACCCGATTTTATTGGTAATGGCGCTTGGCCTGGCGATTGCGCTGGAACGATTTATTTTTATCGTGTCCACCCAGGGCAGAACCAATAAAACCTGGAAGGCACTGACCCCAATGTTGAAAGCGGACGATTACGAACGCGCGGACAAGGAGCTGCAATCCAACAACACGCCGCTGGCCCGCATCCTCTCCTACGGTTTTGCCCGGCGCAAGGCCAACGCCAAAAGGGAAATGATCGAGTCCGCAATGGAAGAGGGCATTATGGAAGTGATGCCTGAACTGGAACAGCGCACGCACTACCTGGCCACCCTGGCAAACATTGCCACGCTGCTTGGGCTCCTGGGCACCATTATCGGCCTGATCCAGGCATTTACCGCCGTGGCTTCGGCCGACCCGGCGGAAAAGGCCGACCTGCTTTCCGCCAGTATTTCCGTTGCCATGAACACCACGGCGTTTGGTCTGGCGGCGGCCATCCCGTTAATCCTTATTCATTCCTATCTCGCCACCAAAACCACCCGCCTGGTGGACAACCTGGAAATGGCGGCGGTGAAATGCCTGAACCTGATGACGGACGAGCAGTAATTTGTAATGAAGTTAGTCCGCAGAAAAAGAATGCAGGAAACTGTAGAGCTTAATATCACCGCATTCATGAATCTGATGGTTATCTTGGTGCCGTTTCTTCTGATTACGGCGGTATTCTCGCGCATGACCGTCCTGGAGCTGAACCTTCCCGCACTTAACGCGCGGGAAAACGAACAGAATGAGGAAATCAAACTGCAATTGCAGGTAGTCGTTCGCCCCGACAGCCTTTCCATACAGGACGGTACCCTCGGACTGATAAAGCGTATCGAACGCAAGGGCGAAGACACCAACTGGAAGGCGTTTACAGACGTGCTGATAGAAATCAAATCGCGCTTTCCGCGGGAGCAGGGCATCGCGTTGTTGCTCGACAAAGCCGTTACCTATAAAACCATGATTGAAGTGATGGACAAAGTGCGCAGCGCGGATGTCGTTCGCATGGCAGCGGTGGAAACCGTTGAGCTTTTCCCCAATGTTTCCATCGGTGATGCGCCGGAGGAAGCCGCTCCCGCCGGGGCGGCGCAGGAGGCCCAGCCATGATGGAAGTGTCGCGCCGCGCCCGTCGAATGGAACGGCACCACAAACTGCGCAAGCAGCCCGCGCTGAACCTGGTATCGTTGATGGACATCTTCACGATCCTGGTGTTTTTCCTGCTGGTGAATTCATCCAGCACCCAACAGTTGCCCAGTAACAAAGACTTAACGCTGCCCACATCCATCACCAACAAAGCCCCCGAGGAAACCCTGGTAATCGCGGTGACACGGGAGGATGTTTTGGTGGGCGGCAGAAAAGTCGCGGAAATTGCCGATGTATTGGCGGATAACGGTGACCAGATCGACGAGTTAAAGAAAGAGCTCGAATTCCAGGCCGGCAAGAGCCTGATAAACCGTCCAAATCCGGCGGAAGGAAAGTCCGTTACCATTATGGGTGATGAAAATATTCCTTACGACCTTGTGCGAAAAATTCTGAAAACCTGCCAGCAGGCCAACTATACAAAAATTGCGTTTGCCGCAAACCAGGTGGCGAAGGAAGCCATAAACCAATAATAAGTGCGCCTGGCGATTAACAATAAATACACCTGGAACAATTGAATTTAATTGGATGATAAACACGACGTACCAATCAATCACGCTGGACTGGACACCCGATAGCAGGAGTGAACGCAAGTTCCACCTGATCACGGCGGTTGTCGTGACGGTAATGTTTTTGCTGGCGATCGTTATCTCCAATATTGACGTGCCGGAAGAAGAACGACAGCGCGTGGTGGAAGTCCCGCCCCGCATTGCCGAATATATATCCGAACAACAACCCCCACCGGAAGTGGAACAGCCGGAGCCAACTCCACTGCCCACACCCGTACCGATTCCCACCCCGCGCCCGAAGGTCGCCCGCGAAGTTGAAACCGTGGAAGAACCACTGACCGAGTCGGAAATAGAGGCGAGGGAAAAAGCCCAGCAAAGTGGTTTGCTGGCGTTGGGTGGCGAACTGGCGGATTTGATCGATACCTCCGACGTGGATGAGATGGTTCGCGGAGAGATCAGCGAATCCGATGCGGGCAGCCAGGAGGCCGCCGGCCACGGCACCGATGTATTAACGACGGGAATCGCTGAAGGCAGCGGTGGCGTCAACTCCGAGGAATATCTGTCCGCCGGCGTCAGTAGCACTCGATTGTCGAAGCGCGAGGTAGCCCTGGTAAAACAATCGCTCTTTAAAGACGATATAAAAATCGAAGCCAAGGGCGGAGACGGAACCGGAGAACGCGGCGGAAACGTGCGTTCGGAAGAGGAGGTTACCATCGTCTTCGACCAGCACAAGGGAACGCTGTATTCCATTTATAATCGCGAGCGGCGTAAAAAGCCCGGCCTTAAGGGCAAGATTGTGCTGGAACTGACAATATCACCGGAAGGAAAAGTGACAAATGTGCGGATTGTTTCCAGTGAACTGAACGATCCGGCGTTGGAGCGTCGGTTGGTCAGCCGGATCAAGCTTTTCAAGTTTGAGGCAAAGCAGGTTGAGCCAGTCACGGTGACGTTCCCGATAGAATTTTTGCCATCTTAATTTCCGGCTTTGCATGGTAAAAAGCAACGTAGGGCGGGTAAGCGATGGTCCGACACTTCGGGCGCCACCCGCCGCTTAAAAGAAAGGAACAGGAGCCAACAATGTTATATGGAGCAGTAAAAGACAATTTTGGACGCTACTATAAAGTTCATATGCCTTCAGACGGCCGAATTCCTCTCGGCTTGCAAAGCCGTCAGTTCGACGACCCGGTTTACACCAAACAATTCCTCCGTGGACTCCAGACGAGGGAAAGCCACTGGCGACATCTGGTTTCGATTTTCGCCGGTCAACTGTCACCCCATTTAAGTGTTGAAGATGCCTTTTGCCAGCTATTAATTAGTGGCAGGGTTAAAATTTTTGATGTCACGGATTATGCGGTAAGCCGCCTTAACGGGGGCGGTTCGACTTTTAAAAGCAAGGATAATCTTCATGTGCAGGTTTTGCCCGCATCCGCGCAATTAATGGTGAATAGCCCGGCAAAACGTTTCGACAGCGCCAAGGATGCCGCAAGTTATTTATCACAGATAGGTATTCAGCCTGACCAACTCCGGAAGCTGGCCAACGAAAATAACCTGTCAGCCGGAAATTCAAACGGACAGCCGCAGGATAGTCTGAAAGCGCTCGCCGAAGCCATCGCGCAAGGCAAACTGATCATAGTTGAAACCATACGCAACGATGCATCCGGAAAAAAAGCGGGCGAGGAACTGCTGGAAGTTCACGACCGCCTTCCGGGAAATCGGCGCCCGACACTGGGCCCACATGCTGGATCGTCAACACAAAATACAGGAAGGGCTGCTGCGGCGGCAGCTTCCGCGGCGGCCGTCACGAGCAGTACCAGCGCCGAAGAGGATCCAATCTGTAGCCTGAGTCAATTTGAACTGAAGTGCTGCCACGGTAGCCGTGGATACAACCTGGATGTAATAAATGGTGAAGCCGACCTGAATAACAGCAAAGGTATTCAGGTGGTATCCAGGCACGACTCGCCGGATAAAATCACCATTACTCTTAACGGGAGCTGCGTGAACGGCCTCGACAATTGCCCCTCAGTCTCAGTCACCGGCGATTCGGGTACCGAGAAAGTTAACAAAGGCAGTACTGAAATCAAAGTCCTGCCGCGACAGGTCAACGAGCAGGTCACCAGTTTCATGGGCTTCGTCAAAAAGTACATGGTGCCCGACCTCGGTCGCATGCAGTACCAGACTTACCGCTTCACATCCAGCGGATGCGCCGGCTGCGAAAGCCACTCCGCAATTGTCCATGCCTTCCCCACTTATAAATGGAGTGGAAAAGTCGGCTTTGGCTACCGGGATAAAGATGGCAAAGACAGCAAGGATGAAAGCAGCCTGGCCGTCAAAGGCGGATGGTTTTTGGATGCCGGCCTTACGGGCAACATCCACAAAAACACCTGGAACTTTGAAACCAAGGACCAGAACCAGATCAGCGACTATTTTCCGGCCTTAAAGGGATTTGTTACCGACCTGGTGGAAAAGCTGGATGATATCGCCAGCAAAACCGCGGAAGCAGCCGCGGACGCGGGCGGTCTCGCTATTGGTGGGGATGCATTGAAGTTCAAGGTCTCCTGGCCCAAGGTTACCCTGGGTGGCGGAATGTCGCTTGAGGAAGTGAAAGGAAAAAATATTGTCGACCTGGACGGCAATGTTAAATTAAGTATGAGCCCTTTATTGGGCCTGGATATTGAAGCCGACGTCATAGACTGGATAATGTGGAATGCCGGCCCTCACGGTGAATTGATACGTGCGGTAAGAAACAAGATAAAGGAAGGGATTGGAACCACTGAAGTCAACGCCAGTGCGGATATCAGCGTAAAGCTCAAGATGAAAGGCAGCGTTAACGTCGATTTCGAATGGAAAAAAGCCGCCGGAGATCGCTGGCAGATTACCAAGGGAGACGGTACGGGAAAAACCGCAATGGCGGTCACGGTTGGTTTGGAGGGAAAGGCCGAGGCGACAACACGCATATTTATGGTGAAAATCGCGATTGGCATCACCGTCGGGGTAATGGGAGCCAACAGCAGTGGTGAAGGTATTGGTGTGGGGTTCAGCCTGTTTGCGACCACCAAGGAGGATAAGCCGGCCATTGGCGGGGATGTCCGGTTTACTGGAGTGGCGATTTATTATACTTATTATGCTGAAGCGATGGTCGTTGAATCTGAATCAAGGGAAAAGCAAAAACAATGGACCAGAACAAGCAAAACTGGAGAAAAGAACGCTTCTAGAGACTCGAAGACCAAACAAAAAATTGAAAATAAATATACGCTTCTAAAGGCTTGCTCCTGGCCAAAACCAGCAAGTAGTGAAACAAATGACGTTGAGAAAAAGGTCAATATAGATAGCTTGAATATTTAAAAAAATAGCGGCCGAACAATTGGCTTTAACCAACAACAGAAAATATTGAATGAGTAAAGGTAGTGTGGCGATATGAATATTTTATATGGGCAACCTATTTTTGAGCTAAGACTGCAGTCTTTTGGCACGTCCTTTTTTCTAGAGATGAATGGCGTATCAATGCTAAAGGAATATGAGGACTTTGCTCAAATTGAAACGACATTACCAGTTAATCAGTGGATTCACTCAGGAAAAAATGTTTTGGGTATATATGTACTCCCAGAAGAGGAGGGTGCGCGGATAAATCCGAACTCGCACGTAAATGCTGAACTTTGGGTTAGGGAGGATAATGGTAGTAAAAATGCGTTTAAGCTGGCTTCGATCAGCATAAAAGGGGAAATGGTAGGCGAGGGTAAAGGCGTGGAAACTAGTACGCCTTCAGGTGACTTTGATTCTCGCAAGGGCTTTATGGCTGCCGAAGTAGGCGATTTAAGCGTTGAGGATATTACGGTTAGAGATGTGCCGGATTATCAAGGAGGGTTAATCTTCGAGCGAGCCATCACTGTTTTTTGCCCTAACCCGGAATGGGCTTTTTTTAACAGTGAGGAGCTACCGGACTACGACAGTATGCCCGATGATCAATACTATTTGGCGAGAGATGAGCTGTTTGCAGAATATATGAAAATACAAAATGCTCTTTCGAATGGCAATATTGATTCGGTCATTTCAATGATTACGGAACGAAACCTGGAGGCGGATAGGGCCTTTTATTTAGAGCCGGGAACCACCGAAAGAAAGATAAGATTTTCCCTGGAAGATGCGATTAAAGATAATAATTTGGAGTTAGCCGAACTGCTGCCTGATTATGTAGGCATTCGAGTAGAAGATAATCGAAAGTTAGTTCGTTTAGTCCGTAGCGGAGATACTGCTGCTATTGGGTTTGACTTTAAATCGTTTTCCGGCTCCCAAAGCTATGATTTCGTGTTCCGCAGGGAGAATGGTAAGTGGATAGTGACGCGATGATATGAACTTATTTAATAAACCTGTTTTTGAATTGAAGCTTGAAAGTTTCGGAGTCAGCCATTTTGTAATGGTAAATGGAAAGACAGTCTTTATTGAATTCGATTCGTTTGGACAGATAACTACAAGTATTCCCTTAAATCTTTGGATGAAACCGGGAGTAAATACGTTTGGAATTGAAGTTTTACCCGAAAACGAAGGAGATGAATTTAACCCACATTCTTATATATCGGCGACGATTTTGGCTAAAGAAAATGATAACGACGATTCAGAACAAATTTTTTCCATAGTCTTTAGGGGTGATGGTGTTAAAGCTGGAAAGGCAATGCAGAGCAGTACGCCTGCGGGTAGATATAGTTCATCAAAAAAGTTCAATCCGGATGGTGGTGGTGATATTCTATTGGAGGAGATCAAAGAAACAGACATACTTGATTATGAAGGGGCCAAAATCTATGAACGAGATATAGATATACCATCGTCGCTCCCCTTGTGGGCCTTCTTTCAAAGTGAAGAGTTGCCGACTACGACAATATGCCAGATGAACAATATTTTTCTGCGCTGGATCACTTGTTCGTTGAATATAAAAAGATACAAGATGCACTTTCCGCCGGTAATGTGGACTCAATTGTGTCCATGGCTTGTGAGCGTAACAGGGAAACAGATTTGGCCTTCTATCTGGAATCAGGGACGACGGAAAGGCGCCTAAAAGCGTCCCTTGAAGATGCGGTTCAGGATGACAACCTGGAGCTTGCTGAGCTAATCCCAGATTATGTGAGTATTAGAGTCGAAGATAATAGAAGGCTGGTTCGTTTAATTCGTGGTGGAGAAACAACTGCGGTCGGTTTCAATTTTAAGTCGTTCACAGGATCGCAAAGTTATGACTTCATTTTTCGACGGGAAAATGGCAAATGGATTGTGGCACGGTAATCTCTCATGCTTAGTGTTCTGCCAAGACTTTATTTTGGCTCTGTTTTGATTCTTTTGGAATAATTGAAACAGCATATGCCGGACGCTTAGAAAAATAATCAACAAGGAATTATGCGATAAAAGGTTCTTCTACTGGAAAATTTCGGCCAACAAATCAGTTCATTTAAGATGTGGACGGGGAAGAAGATACCAGCTGAACTACTTCTTCTCGATAACGTCAATATCCAGGTTTATGAAATAAGGTAGCATTGTCGATGCAACCATTATTGAAGCACCGGCCTCGACCAAAAATAAAGACTCAGAACGTGCCCCCGAAATGCATCAGACCAAGAAAGGCAATGAATGGCACTTTGGAATGAAAATGCATATAGGTGTGGATGATACGCTAGGCGTTGTTCATAGCATGACGACGACATCCGCGAACATGCACGATATCACGCAGGTACCAGCACTACTTCATGGAGAAGAGGAAATGGTTTGGGGTGATGGGATACAGCGGCGCGGATAAAAGAATAGATCTAACGGATGTTGATTGGCTAATCAGCCAACGTCCAAGCGTGCGCAGAACACTCAAAGGCGTTGCTGCGAAGGCGAAAAAGCCAAAGCTCAAGTAAGAGCTAAGGTAGAGTACGTATTTTTAAAGATCAAACAGCAGTTCGGTTACACTAAGTATCGTGGCTTGGCAAAAAATACCAACCGTCTTTATGTCCTGATTGGTTTTGCAACCTGATTACGTGCAAGAAATACCTGCTGGCATAGGATCAGTGCGCCCTAAATCTGGCTATTAGACAGGTTTAGGAAAATAACACGAAGAACAGGTCCGAAATCGCGTTTTTTTTCGCCTAATTGAAATTGATAATTATTCAAAATATTTTCGAACAAAAAATCAGACTTAATCAGAGGTTCCTTAGCTTTTAATCTAAATTTGGCACGGTAAAAAGTTGGCATGAATGCATGGTTTATTAACGTCTTCATTGAGCTTGGATATCGAAGCCGACTTCATAGACTGGATAATGTGGAATGCCGGTCCTCACGGTGAATTGATACGTGCGGTAAGAAACAAGATAAAGGAAGGGATTGGAACCACTGAAGTCAACGCCAGTGCGGATATCAGCGTAAAGCTCAAGATGAAAGGCAGCGTTAACGTCGATTTCGAATGGAAAAAAGCCGCCGGAGATCGCTGGCAGATTACCAAGGGAGACGGTACGGGAAAAACCGCAATGGCGGTCACGGTTGGTTTGGAGGGAAAGGCCGAGGCGACAACACGCATATTTATGGTGAAAATCGCGATTGGCATCACCGTCGGGGTAATGGG
>CAYVIB010000048.1:0-22921 GCA_964451365.1 uncultured Cellvibrionaceae bacterium | reverse complement strand
GGAGTTAGAAGCCGAGAACGCCAAGCTCAAGCGCCTCTACGCCGATTTGGCACTGAAATCGCTCCCGGCGATGTAGTCCGCCTCTCGGCTTTGGCATCCTGCGTCGCCCTACCATCGGAGTGCCGCACCACTACTTCCCTGTAGGCGTGGGCACCATCTTAATTCGTATAAAACCTCAGAACATTTCCAGCTACCACCGCTTATCCAGATTTTGTTATGGAATGAACTCCCTTTACCTTCACTGGTTACATTCACTCAGACCATCCCTTTATCCTGCGGCAACTCACACTGTGAATCAATAAGTCGGCAGACATGGAATGTTGCTATAATTGCCCGACCTGCAACAAATCAAGTGTGAATGATGTTTTTGCAAGAATTCCATAATAGCGATAGAAACCTAATTAGTATCTCCACTAGCCAGGCAAGCCGTTTCGCCAAAGAGGTGGCGGGTGACTATAACCCTATCCATGACATTGATGCCAAGCGTTTTTGTGTACCCGGCGATTTAATATTTGCACTGGTACTCGCTCGCTACGGCTTGTACCAAAAGATGGAGTTTAACTTCTGCGGGATGGTGGGTGCAGGCGTAAATCTTGTTTTTCCTCCAGCAACAACAGATGCCTTTGACATCGCGGATGAAGCAGGCAAAGTCTATTTAAAGGTTACCCGCGCCGGGAAAGTAATGCATGACGCCCCTGTCATAGAAGCCTTTATCCGGACTTACGTTGCCTTTTCAGGAAAAAACTTTCCTGGATACCTACAGCCGCTGCTCGCCAGCAAAAATGTGATGTTTAACCCCGATCGCCCGCTGGTCATCTACGACCGTATGGAATTCGAGTTGCGCAATTTCACCAGCGAACAGCCCAGTATGGCTCTAACCGACTCTTCGCTTGAGGTAACCGAAAGAAGAGGGGACGCGGTTCTATATTTCAATATCGCGGCTCAGAATGAAATTTTTGGTAAGGGCTCGAAAAACCTGATAATAAGCGGTTTGCGGGAATACGACGAAGATCGAATGCAAAAAGTAATGAACGACTACAACAGACGGAAGGAATCAGGATTTGGCGATGGGGTTTAAACTCTTGCCGTCTCTATATCGCAACGTCGGCAATCAAATCTTAACCATCATCTTCAATTAATTTTCCTGCTTAGGAAGATTTCGATAAATGTTTTTAAGACAGCGGGTAAATTTCGTTCTGCAATACGTCTCCAGGCACAAAACCGTACCCGAAAGTTAAATACCTGAACTGATTGCCAGCGATCTCCCTGGCTCGTAAAGTTGCAAGTTAAACTGCCCGCTGCCCACCTATCGCTCGTAGCAGCATCGTTAGAACCATAGTTTTTGAGGAAAAGATGATCACCTATAAATTGCACAAACGCCTTCAAGCCACACTGGCAGTTCTCTGTATCCTGCTCGGAGGATGCAAGGCACTGGTAAATGCCGAAAATCCCCAGACTCAGGTTCACCCCTGGGAAATGCGGGAAATCGTGCTGCACGCCGAGCAGCAATACGACAATTACTACACCGATGTGGACGTGTGGGTGGAGCTTAAGGGGCCGGACTTTAACAAGCGAGTCTACGGTTTCTGGGACGGAGACAACCGCTACGTGGTTCGCCTGGTGGCCACAGCCCCGGGAGAGTGGGCCTGGCGAAGCGGGTCCAACCAGCCGGGGGATGCGGGTTTAAACGATCGCACCGGGGGATTTACCGCGGTGGCGTGGACCGAAAAGGAGAAACGGGATAATCCCAACCGGCGGGGCTTTGTTCACGCCACCCCCAATGGCCACGCGTTGCAATACGCCGACGGCACGCCCTTTTTTATGGTGGGGGATACCTGGCTGGCGGGCAGCACCTGGCGGCTGCCGTTTCGCAATGCGGCCACTTCGGATGATTACCGGCCGGGGCCGGGCATCGGTTTCGAGGATGCGGTTAATTACCGCAAAAACCAGGGGTTTAACTCGGTCAGTATGATCGCCGCTTTTCCCAATTGGGACGCGGATCTGCACCCCAGCACGCACGCGGACAAGAACGGTATTTTTATTCGAAACGCGTGGGAGAAGTTCGGTTACGATGTTTCCGACGGGTTGGGGACGGACGCTTCCGGCGGCTTGAGTTACTGGGGCACGTTTACCGCGAAAAATATGCGGGACGAATACGGCCACCTGCCTTTTGCCATGTCCGACGAGCATCCCGGTGTGTCGGATTTCAATCGTATCGATCCGCGTTATTTTCAGAGCCTGGACCGGAAAATGGCGTACCTGTCGGAGCAGGGCTTTGTGCCGTTATTGGAAACCGTGCGGCGGGATGTGGGGCCTTCCTGGCATGCGTACTACGATTTCAATGACAGTTTTGCCCGTTATGTTCAGTATTTGATTGCGCGCTACGGTGCCTGGAATTTTGTCTTCAGCGGCATTCACCTGGACTGGATTCCCAAGGAGTTCAGCCTCACCGCCGAACAGTTCAACGCGGCACTGACCTACCATTTGCAAAAGTACGGGCCACCTCCTTTCGGGCAATTGCATACCACCTTGATCGACCGCTCCACCTACACCACGTTTGGCCACGGGGAGGAAGTGCCCTGGCTGGACATGCACAGCGTGGGCAACAAGCCACGGGATCACCGCGTGGGCGATGCGCTGGAAACCATTTTCAAACTGGAGCCGCCGCTGCCGGCCATTAACTTCGAGCCGTATTACACCGGCTGGCATCACGAAATCAACAAGCCGGGCGGCGAGCAACCACCACCCGATTCGGCGCGGGACAATTATTTCGCCCGCGCGCAAATGTACGGTTCGGTACTGTCGGGCGGCCTTTCCGGTCATGTGCATGGCACCGCCGCCTATGACATTACCTCCATCGGGGAGCCGGAAGGTGCGCGGCCGCATTTTTGGAAGGCTTTGGCGTATGAGTCCGGCAATTACATGCAGCACCTGGAAAACTTTGTGATGTCGGAGGGCGGTCGCTTCCAGGATTTGTTGCTGGCCTCGGATAACCTCAAGCCGCGCAAGGCGCCCAACGCACCCGGGGATGGCTTGGATGGCTGGTCTTACATGATGCGTACCGCCGACAGGAATTTTGCGCTGATGTACTTCGAGAACCAGGCAGTACTGCCTGTGTTGCGTGGCTTCTCGGCAGATGAGAGTTACCACTTTCAGTGGTTCGACACCGTAAGCGGCAAGTGGCTGGAACCCGAGACGGTCACCGCTGACAGTAACGGTGTTGTCGCCGTGCCCGCTTTTCCCGGCGGGGGGCAGACCGCTGGCCGGGATTGGGCCGCCAAGATAATCCGTTAGATTCGACAGGCGCCTCAGTGGCGCCTTTTTTTTCGCCGACAGGCGAAAGACCAACTTAACTAGAACCTATCTCAAAATTGTCTGTGCCGAAGTTTTTGTGATAGCAGCTTGCAAAATCCCACTTCGACCGTCGTTTACCATCGAGGGGAAGGCTTCAAAACCGCATAAATACGTCCCTGTAGCTCCGACGCGCATGGAAGCGCTAATGCCGCGATGGCAGGATGCCATAGAGTGGCCTCAATTCTTCCCTGAATTGAGGGTTTTGAAACCTTCCCCCCCCGACGACAAACTCGCGATGTGCAATGCTGCAATTTTGAGACAAGTTCTAGTAACAGCCAAAGCATTCATAAACTTACGCTTACCAAGAAGGATTTGAGGCATTCAAAAATGTCCTCTGTCCCAGGACAAAGGACGATCTCGTCACTCAATCGTAGCATTTCCGTCGGGATGAGCCTTATCGACAGAAACACCGGCATCCCCAAGGTCAACAAAAAGGCGCTACTGGATTTTGTCGAGTACGGGCTAAAGTACGTGTTTCCCGCTAAACCCTCGCAACTGGCTCGTGGCATTCCCACAGCATTCTCGGCATCACCACTCAAGGAAGCGCTTTTGAGCGCTGGTGAAATTGGCCATGTCTGGCCGGACGCGGAAGGAAAAGAAATGGGCCAGTCTGTTACTCCGTTGTTTCATAGCGTACCGGCAGCCGCGCAGAAAGATCCTCTACTCTACGAGTATCTTGCACTGGTTGATGCGGTACGCCTTGGAAACCCTCGGGAGGCCAAACTGGCAATCAAATTTTTGAAAGAAAGGACCTAAATCTGTGAATGCTTTTCAGCGACTAATGGACATGCTCGAGGTTGTCCCCCGCGCCTTGGGTGAAGACCTCCGAAAGCGCATTGTTTTCGTCGGTGGTTCAACCACCGGGCTGCTGGTAACGGACAACTTTACCCGCGAGGAAATCCGATTTACCGAAGATATAGACTTGGTTGTCAAAGTTGCAGCTTACGCCGAATGCCAAAACTCCAGCAGACATTACGCCACAGAGGTTTCAGCGATTCGATGGAGGACAACGTAATTTGCAGAATGCGACTAGGTCCAAAAGGTAGACTTCATGCCAGACAAAAAGGAAATTCTGAGGTTTAGTAACCGTTGGTATAGCCAAGCACTCGACAACGCCGATTTGTTTCAGTTGCCATCAGGCTTAATGGTAAAAATTCTAAGCCCTCCTTACTTTGTGGCCGCTAAACTTGAAGCGTGGACGGGACGCGGTCGCAACGATCCACTCTCCAGTCATGATCTTGAGGATATATTAAATTTGATTGATGGACGCAAGGAGCTGCTAGAAGAAATCCAAAACTCAGGATCAGATGTAAAAAAGTTTATCTCTGTCAGGAGATAGCCGCGTTACTGCTTCATCGCGATTTTGACTACCTTATACAAGAAACAACGCGTGGCAACAAAGCAAGAGAATTACTGTTATTCGAGCGGCTGGAAAAAATTGCTAAATTGTCCGCTCCAACTTAGCATTATTTATGAAAACAAAAATTAACATATGAATAAGCTCACGTGCTAAAGGAAATACCGGGACAAACCATCCAACCAAGGATTTGGGAATTAATATTCGGATTAAAACCCACCGCACCAAACCGGCGGTGGGCTGCACGCGAATTTATTAAAAGTAGGACTTGCGAGAAGACTGGGAACTAAAACGCCCCCACCTTCAACCTTATTACCGCGGCAATGACCTTGCCACCCGAAAACCCGTGTCGGTGTAACGCGTAACTTCCTGCATGGGAAAGCGAGCCGCCGAGCGGGTTCTTGCGTGATCCGTGGAGTAGGCGCCGCCCCTGCTCACCCTTGTCTGGCAAGGTGGGCCGAGCGCGGCCGAGCCATCGGTCGGTACGCCCACGTAACCGACGTCCATGCAATCCTGCACCCATTCCAGAACATTGCCGTGCGTGTCATACAAGCCGAAACCGTTCGGGGCGTAGGACCCAACCGGCACTGTCTTCTGGAATTGATTAAAAAAGTTCGCATCCTGCGTGATAAGCGCATTACCGGTATTCCAGGCGGTATCGGTTCCAGCCCGGGCGGCGTATTCCCATTCCGCTTCGGAAGGAATGAAATAGTGCTGGCCAGTGGTTGACGAGAGCCAGGCGACGTACATATTAACCTCGGCCAACTTGAGGTTCAGCACCGGGCGCCTGCCGCGCCCCCAGCCCCGGTCCGACACATTAAGGCAACCCTGGTCGCGCACGCAGGCATCGTATTCGTCGAACGTTACTTCCTTTGCGCCCATTGCAAATGCGCGGGAAATGGTCACGCGGTGGCGTGGTCCCTCGGACGTCTGGTGACCTTCCTCAAGCGAGTCGGAGCCCATAAAGAAACTTCCCGCCGGTAGTGCGACCATCTCGGGGCAATGTGGGCAGTCCCGGAAGGTATCGCCCGGTTTGTAACGGGTACCTTCCGGGACGTTGGTATCTGTCGAAGCCGTACCTGTCGGCGCGGCAAAATCCTTAAAGCCCGGTGCAAGCTTAACGAATTCCGCTGTCGGTGTATCGACTCGATTTATCTCGTAATCGATGCTTTTCGAATAGCCAGAGAAATCCCGGAGAAGGATAAGGTAATTCCCTCCGCCAGCAGTGAATTCAACTTTCGTGTTAATACCCAGTCCGCTCGGAAGGTCTCTTGTAACAAGCCACTGCGCGTTCATGCAACTGCGTCCCGTGCCCACACTGATTCTCAATGAAGTAGGCATGGCCAAAATAGCCTCTTTTTCAGTAACGATCCAACTGGTGCCAGGTTCGGTTGTTAATTTTCCACAATAAAACCACCCAAGCGTTGGTGAATAGGACGGATAGGATAGCTTGGACGGCGTATTTAATGTTACCGGAAAGACCATGTGCTCATTCACCGGACCGGCCGGGGTTGAAACGTATGACACCGGGGCACAAGAGACGAGGGCACAAGAACCCAAAATTAATGTGACGCGGAAGAAAACTGAAGTTATTAAATGTTTCATTCAGGTAGTCTGCTGTGTTTGGTTGATTGAAGCTGAAAACGCAATGTTGATCCTTGCGCGGTTTTTAATATCGGAATAGTGTCCGCTTATCGGATTTTATGTTCCTTGACTTTGAATCAGGGAGGACTGGCCAGTGGAATATCGGAATCACTGTGGCGGGCGGAAACAAAAACGTCGCTGGTACCAAAGCACGATGGCCAGCCCGCCGTCGCGCCCGCTTTAATGCCGTATTGCACACCGCAATCCCATTGGCCTTTAACGGTCCGAATACAAACTCTTAAATCCACGGGGCCTTCGCAAGAATTCGTAACTCTAAAGGCCGTACCATCCTTGCAATTGGGATTGCGCACCTGCTGGGGGCGGCTAATGCACAGGTGTGGGTCGCTTTTGGTGGAAGCCCTGCCGGTTGATGTGGGTGCGCTGGTGTTGCTGCTTGCAACAGGTTTGGCCGTCAGGCCGGTGTTGGGGTTGCGCATGGCGTTCGATGTGGTGGACCTGTTTAGCATCCGCGCTTTTTCCTCAGCCCGTCTTTGCGCGGCCTCCGCTTCGATGCGCGCCCGTTCGGCGGCCTGGGATTTTTGCAACGCGGCAACCCGTCGCGCCTCGGCGGCCTGTTCCGCGGCCACGCGCCGCTGGCGTTCGGCCTCACCCCGGCGAATAGCCTGTTCCAGCCCCTGTTGAAATTCGTCTTCGGCCTGCTGTTGCTTGGCCAGTTCGCTGCTTAGCGTTTCGGCAAAAACCATGAAGGGGTTGCGTTGCGGTGCTTCGTACTCTTCTTCGTAATAATCGTCTTCGTAGTCACTGTCGTCGGTGCTTGAATAGGCAAGCAACTCTGCCTGCCGCGCTTCGTATGCCGCCTGCTCCGCCTTGCGCTTCGCTTCCGCCGCGGCCAATTCCGCTTCGCGTTTGGCGATTTCCACTTCCATAATCTGCTGGCGCCGTTGTTTTTCGGCGGAAGGCGCTTTTACCGCTGCTTGTTGAACCACATCGCCACCGACCTGCAATCGATATGCGCCGACGGCGTCTGGCGATTTACTTTTGACTATTACCAAATAGCGGCCACCGGCAGCGTTAAAAGATACCCGCGCGGTTGTCGTTGAGTCATCAACATTATCGTTTTCGTATTGCAGGGAGTAAGCATGGCATAACGCACCGCGAGCTATTTCGATAGCCGGGTCGAAGGCGGAGGACTCAAGCGTCACCGTGATCTCTTCACTGGCGGTGGTACTAATTGCATAGCAATCGTAGCGCGAGGTATTTTTTAAAACCGGTGAACTCTTGTCGAGACTGGCATTCCGGGTTTCGCCAGCCTGCAGCTGAACGGGTTGAGTGAACTGTGCCAATGCCGGGGAGGTGCTGAACGAGCATGCGCCAACCGCAAGAGCAAATAACAATTTTCCATGGTTCATAAGCTTAAATACACAATAAGCCAACCGGGCATTGGCAACTATCAAATTATTGTCGAAGGTTTATATTACGGCAAGTCGAATTCGTTTATTTTTTGCCAAGCCGTCTCATATACCAGGCGCCATGTGCCAGACCTGGTAGGTACAAGCCAACCGTTGCGGCCAATTCCCTGCATGCGGTTATAAAGGATCGGTTTTGTTCGGGCGGCGTGCGGTGTGAAAGGCGCGTTCATTTGGAAATGGGCCTGAGACTATGCATTTTTTAATTATTTTTCGGGATTCTTCCAGCACCCCGGTTTGGAATACTGGATTCACTTCATCACTGGGGGCGATCAGCGAACCGACCTTATTCGAAAACCTGCAAATGGATAGCCTGCCTTTAGCTCAATACAAGCTACATGTCCCTGACTAAATCCGCTTCAACACGAGCTCACCGCCGTTTCTAAACCATGCTTTTCCTGTTGAAGCATCAAGACGCACTCCCGCTACCCAGTCGTCAATACCATTTACCCGCACGACATTGTGTTTTCCGTCTAACACCTCAAGACCAAAGTCTGTTACTTCCACGGTGGTATTTCTAAGCGACGCATCCATCATATTGAGTGAAAGCAACGGTTTATTGAGATGATTTTTCGCCATATTTTTCAGGCGATAAAACAGGTAGATATCGCCCACGGCATCCAGCTCGTGAATATTATCTTCGTTAAGAAACAGATCATACCCCAGCGCATAGCCTATGACGCGAGCCGTATTGGGGGCATGTTTTTTCGCGGCATTAAGGATAATTTCATCAAAGCGGCTCAATCCGTTTGCGATATCAGGATAGCGGTACAGGAAGTTGGTTAGCGCTTTGTGGAGTAAAGGCAGACATGTTTCCCTTCTGTCCAATATCCGCATGAGCCCCTCTGGTGCAGCTGCCGTTACTGCCTCCCATACCTCAAGGCAGAAAGAGATTTGATTTTCATCCAATGTGAAGGCTTCAGGTTTTAATTTTTTAATCTGCCCAGGACTCAGTATTCCCACACCAACCACTGTTAAATTTCTCTTATCAAACGTCCGATATTGGCGTATCGATAACGTTCCAAAATCCAAGCCGAGGTGATCAAACAATTTCACCACAAAAACCAACAGCAATTGGTCGCTTAGAGCGCAGCCCATCCATAGCGTTACATCGGCACTTTTCAGGTCCGCTAAATTATTGTATAGATCTCGCGGGGCTTTATGCATATCGTCTATCGCACCAAATCCTTGTTCGGCACACACTTGCGTCCAATAGTCTCTTCTGTATTTTGACCAGCTATCCGTATCCTTAAATCCAGCCAAACCACCACAGGACAGCACATCCCTAAAGACTAAAATCTCCTCTTTCGGAATATGGAAAGCCTGCCTGAACGAACCTGCCGCGCTGTCGCCATTGATGATGTGCATTGAAATCTCTTAAAACTCCCATGATTATTGATTCAACTTCATTATCACTTCCGCACCCTATACCCCTTCGCCCGCAGCGGCCCCAATTGAGGCGCGCCGGCTGTCCGCCGGATCAGCGCGGTTTTCCATTCCTGCTGCTGTGCCGTGGTGGCGGATTGCAACCAGCGAATCTCATCGGACACCAGCGCCGCCACCGGAACGCCGTCGCACAATAAAATGCGGTTGCCGGCGAGGGCGGGAATTTTGTCGCCGGGCAGCAAAGTGCCGGCCAGGTTAAGAGGATCGGCGGCGCTGATGCTGATGAGTTCGTCATTGCGGGCCTGCTTGCGAATGCCGCGCAGGGAGGCGATGGCATCCGGCAGTGCGAATTGCTCGCCGGTGATGCCGGCGACGAAACGGCCGCCGCGAATATCGCCGCGCGCTTCCAGGCGGCGCAGTACCCGCAGCAGGTCACGCCAGGGGGGCAGCCAGTCGGCCTCGCGGGCAAGCAGGCGCCAGAAAATAACGCCGTAACGGCGCAACAGCGTGAGCGCGATTTGCTCGAGCATTTCGTCGTATTCGACTGCCGCGGTGCGCAGTAGCGACCAGCGGCCGGCGTCCTGAATGCCGAACAGGGCCGTGCGATAGCGGCGTTTGGCGCCGCTGAAAGATTTGCGTTTGGCCTGTTCCAATAGCAGCGCCCGCAGGCCGGTAAAGCTGTCGGCGGTCACCACGCCCAGCGCCACCAGTTCGCCCAGGGCATTCTCCAGTTCGGTGGGCAACAGGCGGGTGCCGTCGGTCATTTCGTCGAAAAACAGGGCGCCCTGTTGCCGCAGGCAGTCGTAAACCCGCTGTGCGCGGGAACTCAGATTACCGTTCCCGGTGCTGGAAAAGTTTGGGCCGTTGGCGGCGGCGCTCCACAGCGACATTTTGCGACGCGCAACCAGGGCGATGGGCGTGGTGCGCACCGGGCCGGCACGGCGGCTTTTACCTTCCTTCGCTTCCGCCGGCCTGGGCCGGGCCAACCGCGCCCAGCCCACCCGGCCTGCGAGGCATAAATCGTCGAGCCAGCTCGGGTTGTAGTTGTTTAAACGGCCGGGAAGGATTTCGCTTTCCCAGGCGATGGCCGGGGCTTCGAAACCTTCCAGGTTGGCGAGCACGGTGGCGAGGGCGTCGGGGCCTTCCTTGCGGTTTTCGGCATCGACGTTTTGCCAGCGCAGCAGAAAGCGCATGAAGTCCTGGGTGGAGACGGGTTCGATTTCCGCGCGCAAGCGGTTGAGGGTGTAGCGATGGATGCGCGCCAGCAGGCCGCGTTCGCACCACTCTATGTCGGACTCATTGGCAACGACCGGGCGAAACTGGCCGCGAATGGCGTAGCCTTCCTGTTCCAGCGCGAGCAGTGCCCTGTCCACGTTACCTACATCAATACCGAGCGGCGCCGCCAGTTCGGCGGCGGTAACCGGGCCGAGAATTTCCAGGCGCCCGCGAATGATTTCCAGTAATGCGGTTTCGGTATTCGGTAATTCGCTGCGATAAGGTTCCGGCGCTTCTATTTTTGGGGCCAAGGTTGAATTTGGAAACAGAGCAGATAAGCGCGGCAGCCGTTCGGCGCTGACCCACAGGCTTGTTGTTTTATTGATAGTTAATTGCGCGGCCCGTTTGGCGGCACTTAGTTGTTGGAGAAAACCGCTCCAGGCCGGCTGCCTGGTTATTTCATCCCGGGTGAGGAAATGCGCGGACATCAACGCGTCGTGCAGTTCGTCAGCATTGACCGCAACGGGAAAAGCCTGTTCGCACACCAGGGCAATCGCTTCGGCGTCCAGCTGGCCGATGTCACTGGCGCTTTGCGGATCGAGCCAACGACGGCTCATCACCGCCTGGGTGCGGCGCTCTTCCAGCGGAGCGTCGTCGAGGTAGGCATAGGGCCGGGCGGCCAGGACTTGCAGAGCCAGCGGCGAGGGTTCGGTGGTGTCGCGGGCAATAATGCGCAATTCGCCGCTTTCGATCCGTTTCAGCAGTTGTTTGAGGCCATCGATATCCATGGCTTCCTCAAGGCAGTCAGTGAGCGCCTGTTGCACCAGGGGATGATCGGGAATATCGCGCGGGCCGCTGAGGTTTTCGGCGCAGGCGATCTGGTCCGGGAACACATCGGCAATCAAATCCTCCGCATAAATGCGCTGCAGTTGTGGCGGCGTTTTTTTACCGCCGCGAAAGCGCGGAATGGCCAAGGCGATACCGGCTGCCCAACGCCAGCGGGCGGCGAACATCGGCGCGTCCAGCAGTGCCTGGATCAGTACATCCCGCACGGTGCGGGAATTGAGGTAGTGGGCCACGTCGATCAGGGGAAAACTGTGACTGGTGCTGAGGGAAATAACGATGGCGTCCTCGGTGGCCGCCGCCTGCAATTCGAAATTGAATTTGCGGCAAAAGCGCTTGCGCAATGCCAGGCCCCAGGCGCGGTTTATGCGGCTGCCAAACGGGGCATGAATGACCAGTTGCATGCCGCCGGTTTCATCGAAAAAACGCTCGAAGATGACTGTGTCCCGGGTGGGCAGCGCACCGAGAGCGGCTTTGGCGGCAGTCAGGAAATCCAGCAACTGGTCGACTGCGGCGGCGGCGATGCCCACTTCGTCCACCAGCCAGCGCCGGCTTTTTTCCGTATCGTCGAAGCGTTCAATGGTTTGCCGCAGGCGCGCCACCGCTTCGGATAACTCGTCGCTGCGCCCCGGCGCCTCCCCCAACCAGAAGGGAATGGTCGGCGGCTGGCCGCGCGCGTCCTCGACCCGCACCCGCCCGGCTTCCACCCGCAGGATTTTGTAGGAGGTGTTGCCGAGCTGAAAAATATCCCCAGCCATGCTTTCAACGGCAAAATCTTCATTCACCGTGCCGACCGCAATGCCCTCCGGCTCCATAACCACCTGGTAATCGGCATTGTCGGGGATGGTGCCGCCGGACATGATGGCAGTGAGGCGCGCTCCCCGGCGGCCGCGCAATTGTTTGTTGACCGCATCGCGGTGGATATATTGGCGCTGGCTACCGCGGCCGGTGCCGTAACCTTCGGCCAACAGTTGTAGCGTTTTGTCGAACTGCGCGCGCGGCAAACGCCGATAGGGATAAGCGCTGCGCACCAGCAGGAACAAGGCATCTTCATTCCATTCCCGAGCCGCCACTTCGGCGACGATCTGCTGGGCCAACACATCCAGCGGCTGTTCCGGCATGATCAAATGATCGAGCTCATCGCGACGCACCGCATCGAGCAGCGCCACGCTTTCCACCAGTTCGTCCCTTGAGAGAGGAAACAGGCGCGCCTTCGGCTTGCCGCTGACCGAGTGATTGGCGCGGCCGGCCCGCTGCAAAAAAGTGGCAATGGAACGGCAGGCGCCGAGTTGGCAAACCAAATCGACATCGCCGATATCGATACCCAACTCCAGCGACGCGGTGGCCACCATGGCCTTGAGCTGGCCGGCCTTGAGCCGCTGTTCGGCGCTGAAGCGCCGTTCCCGGGACAGGCTGCCGTGATGCGCGGCGACGTTTTCTTCGCCGACTCGCTCCGACAAATGGCGGGTGACCCGCTCCGCATGGCGGCGGGTGTTGACGAAAATCAGCGTGGTTTTGTGCCGGGCAATTAACGCCGCCAGTTGATCGTAGACGGTTTGCCAGGCTTCGTTGGACATGACAGCTTCCAGCGGCACCGGCGGCACCACAATTTGCAGGTCCCGTTCGCGCACATGGCCGCTGTCGACGATTACGCAGTCTTTCAGTTTGCGTTTGGCGCCGATTAAAAATTTCGCTACGGTTTCGATTGGCTTTTGCGTGGCGGACAAGCCAATCCTTTGCAGTGGCTGTGTCGCCAACGCCTGCAAGCGTTCCAGCGACAGCGCCAGGTGCACCCCGCGCTTGTTGCCCACGAGTGCGTGAATTTCATCGACGATGACCGTGCGCACGGTGCGCAACATGTCGCGGCCCGACTCCGAGCCCAACAGCACGTAGAGGGATTCCGGCGTGGTGATAACGATATGCGGTGCCTGGCGGCGAGTCATATTGCGCTCGACCTGGGACGTGTCACCGGTGCGCACATGGGTGCGAATGCCGACCTCGGGCAGGCCCATCGCACTGAGCTGCTTGCGAATGCCGCCTAGTGGCAGCTCCAGGTTGCTCTGGATATCATTCGACAGGGCTTTAAGCGGCGACACATACAGCACGGTGGTTTCATCCAGCAATGGCGCCTGGACGCCGACCTGTACCAGCGTATCGATAGCACTCATAAACGCCGCCAGGGTTTTACCGGAGCCGGTGGGCGCCGCGATTAATACGTCCCGGCCGGATTGAATGGCGGGCCAGGCCTGCGCCTGGGTGGGCGTGGCGCCACCGAAGCTGGCATTCAGCCAGGCGGTGACGGCGGGGTGGAACAGGTTGTCGGACATCGGCAGATAATAGGGGAGCGCCGGACAGGAGTCTATTTTACTTCCACTACTGGACGAAACTAGTGTGGTGTAACGAATAGTAACCGCTTGAAAATTCTCGCGGGCGCGCACATATCTCAAACAGTCGGACCAATAGATAGTCTTCCTATGAGCACCCAAACCTCACTTCACCTGGTATGCCCGTCCTGCACGGCCATTAACCGTGTGCCACAACATAAGCTCGGCGACGCGCCGGTGTGCGGAAAATGCAAGGCGCAGCTTCTGGACGGGTGGCCAATTGCGGCAACGGACGATAACTTCGCCCGCTATACCGGGCGGACCGACCTGCCGGTGGTAGTGGATTTCTGGGCGCCGTGGTGCGGTCCGTGCCAGCAGTTTGCGCCGGTGTTTGCCCAGGTGGCGCGGGTATTCGGTACCCGGGCGAGCTTTGTAAAGCTCGACACCGAAGCCAATCCACGCGCGGCCACGCAGTTTCAAATTCGCTCGATTCCAACCCTGATGGTGATGCGCCACGGGCGCGAGGTAACACGTCTTGCCGGCGCTTTGCCGCGACATCAGTTTGAGCAATGGCTTAATCAGCATCTTGCAGGTTCCTGAGCCGCATCCGATTATGCCCTTTATACGCCAAACAAACGGACATACCCCAGCATTCTGCGGGCGGGCTCATCGCACTGATAACGCGCACAACGAATTAACAGCAAAACCTGGAGATGCGGCGGGTCCAGATCGAGCGCAACCAGGCGTTCCGTTCTCGACAACCTCAGCAGGGAGGTTTTCGAAATTACGGCCAGGCCTATTTTTAGTTTTACCGCGTCGACGACCGCATCAATGCTGCCGAAATTCTTATAAACCTCCAGCGCCCCGGGCTTACATTGAAAAACCTGCTCGTACAGAAGCGTGCCGTCGTCGCGACAAACTATCGGGTAATGTCCCAGGTCTTCAACCGTGACTTTACCGGACGCCGCAAGTGGATGGTCAACCGGCATGATAACCACCATTGGATCCCGCCATGTGGCTTCGACCTTAATATTTTTTTGCACCTTTCTTTCTTCGACTAACGCCAGGTCGATACTGTGGTTCTCAAGCTGGTGTTCGATGCTCTCATTGTCATCCACATATACCCGCACATCCACATCGCGATAAAGGTCGCAAAATTTATCAACCACTCGAAACAGTAAGTCCACGGCACCCGTGGTAACCCCGATTCGCAGATATGAACTTACCGCGTTTTTATTGCAGGCAAGAAGCTTTTGGTCCATCAATTCGTAGAGATTCCAAATGGCTTTGACATGATGGAATATGGACTCGCCTACCGGCGTAAGCGATACGCCGTTATGGTGGCGATTAAGCAGTTGCACATTGTAGTATTCTTCAAATTTTTGGATTTGCGATGTAACGGCCGGCTGCGTCATATGCAGAATATGAGCGGCCTTGGTAATGTTGCCGGTTTTCGCTACAGTGTAAAAAATCTGTAATCGACGATCAATCATTCCAGTTACCTCTGGCGTCGATCGTTATATAAAAAACGCCGCCGCAAATTAATAATGGATTTTCTCTATACCCGGATGGAGACTGACCGCGGCCTCGGTTTCTTAGTCAGCTACATTAGAATTATTTTTCTCCGCTCCTGTATAGAGAGTTAATGCCTGACTTGAGTTCAATCTCATATTCGGTTTTTGGAATCAGCGCCTCGGTTCCTGGTAAAAAAGTTACCAGTCGAGGCAGGCCACCTTTTTCCTTTTCCAAAATGGCGCCATAACAATTTCCGTTCGAATTGAATTGAAATGAGCGCCATCATACACACTTCTTCTTTCCATCAATTTCGACCCCTATGCGCAATCACCTGTTCGATCGTAAATTCGCCGCGGTTAAAACCGTTAACTATTTCCAGGATCAGGCTTTTCCGTTGCTCAAGGGGTAGGCGCTGGAACTCCGGATCTTGAGACACAGCTTCCATAATAGGTTGATCGGAAGTGGCGTAAGCAGGTATTCGCTTTTTCACGGTCTCGTAAAGCCGGGCCTGTTCCTTGTCAGGGGCCAATGAATCGCTGGCGGCCATCACCGCGGACGCTGAACTGGCTTCAGGAGTTTTAACCGTTTCGCCGGCTGTCGCTTTAACTCCGGATAGCGCCGATGGCTTTATGGCTACCAATCTTGTACTTACCGGTGATGAAGCAATAGGTGCTTTCATTACAGGTTTTGTTACCAACCTTGTCTTTAACCGTTTAATGTAAGTGGCCGGCTCTTCCAACAATGCACAACTACGACATGCGATGTCACAATATTTGGCGTTGAAACTTCCTTTTAAGGGGGTTGCTCCCCATAAGCCAAGTGCAAAGCCAGTCAGCAGAGTTGCGAAAGTAAACACCAAATTCGTTTTCATAAAAACTCCTTAGCATAAAGAGCGGTATTTAAAGGAGTATCGGATGTTCCGATACTCCTTTTTTAATTGGCCGACACGTCTCGCAATCAGTCGCCACCAGCGGCCAATTGGAGTTGCTGAGCCTGACCCAAATCACTGCATGTCAACGTCACATCAGCACCCTGCGCGGCGGCACTGGCTGCCGAACTCATCAAGGCGGCGCCAAAAGTGCTTGTCGCGTCAACCGCGCACAAAACGGAAGAACCACCCCCGTCCCCGCCACCACCGACGGAAATGAGTGAAAATCCGGGCATCTGGGAAACGGACCACAAGGTCACGGGGCCGGTAGCGGTTTGTGCCGCGAAAACTGACGCTGACGATGCAAGTAAAAACGTGACTAAAAGTAAGTACTTGGAAAATAAATTTTTCATAATGAGTATTCCTCTCTTCATGGTGACAAGATTCCGGCTTCCCGAAATTGGAATGTCGGGCAGGAAGCTCCTGCGGGTTCAGTTAATCAAAAGGAGTCAATACTCACCAATCGTTTATTGTTATCGAGGGATATAAGGACTAGTTATTGTCGTCTTTCTTTGCAATTTTTAATTTCGGGATAATAGGAAGATATTGGGCGGAAATATTTTTAAAGAATAGCTTTTACGACGATGCATAAACGCTAAAGACAGAGCAGAGACGAAAGGAAAATTTAATTTGCCGAAGTCTATTTCAGAATTGTCTGATTATGCGTGGGATGGCCCTTGTGGCTGCTCTCCCTGAGGCAACCGCAAGGATTAAAAAGATAAGCCGCGGATCACACCACAGTTTGCGCCGATGTTTCCAAGGAGCGTAGGCGTTCAGCACATGGACGGATTCGTGAGTTCGATACCAAAACCAGCCGTGCATGGCAATGCAGTTTCAAATCCGTTCAATTCCGGCTTTGATGGTGACATTGCGGAAAGCAGGACGGCACGCGTTGCCGCAACATCAGTTTGAACAATGGCTTAATCAGCAGTTTGGTCCAACCTAGTCCAGCTCATATTTATTTTTATAGTCTTCCTGGAGAGCGGGGTCCTGGTCCTCCTTGTACAGAATATTATTGCCGCATACCAGAACCTCGATATTTGTTCCCATAAAACAACGAAAGGCATCTTCCGGCGTACAAACGATGGGTTCGCCCCTGACATTAAAGCTGGTATTCACCACGATGGGACAACCGGTCAGTTCGTAAAACTTTTCTATCAAAGCATAGTACCGGGGATTGGTTTCCTTGTGCACCGTCTGGATTCTGGCTGAGTAATCCACATGAGTAATCGCGGGCACCTCTGAGCGTGGTACATTCAGCTTATCTATTCCGAACAGTTTCTGTTCCTCTTCGGTCATCTGCTTGCGCTTGGAAGGCTGAACATCCGCCACCATCAGCATGTATGGACTGTCTTCCGCAATCTCAAACCATTCCGAAACATGTTCGCGCAACACCGAAGGTGCGAACGGCCGAAACGATTCCCGGAATTTAACCTTTAAGTTCAGGTCCTTCTGCATTTGCGGAGAGCGCGGATCGCCCAATATGGAACGCGCCCCCAGAGCCCGGGGACCAAACTCCATTCGGCCGTTGAACCAGCCAACCGCCTTGCTTTCCGTTAAAGCCTGCGCTGTTTTCAGTATGGTCTCTTTCTCGGAGTAGGTTTTAAATACAGCGCCTGCCTCGGTCAGCCTGCGCTGAATTTCTTCTTCCGAGAAGGACGGCCCCAGATAGGAGCCATGGGTACTGTCGCCGCCATTAACCGTGCGCGGGTTGCCGAACTCCTGATACCACGCCGCTTGCGCGGCGCCCAAGGCTCCGCCGGCATCGCCCGCCGCCGGTTGCACCCACACATTTTTAAAAGCGCCGTCGCGCAGGATTTTACCATTGGCAACGCAGTTCAGCGCCACGCCGCCGGCCATGCACAGGTTCGGGATCTGGTATTCCGTAGCGAGGCTTCTGGTGATGCGCAGTATGGATTCCTCAACCACCGCCTGGATGGATGCCGCGATATCCATGTGAAACTGCGTTAATTTATCGGTATCCGGCTGACGGACAGGTTCACCAAACAGCTTTTCGAATTTCCTGTTTGTCATGGTGAGGCCGGTACAGTAGTTGAAGTAGGACTGATCCAGGTGAAAGGTGCCGTCGTCCTTAAGATCGATAATATGCTTCAGGATAAGATCCTTGAACCGGGGCTCACCATAGGGTGCGAGACCCATCAGTTTGTACTCGCCGGAGTTTACCCTGAAACCGGTATAGTAGGTAAAGGCGGAATAAAGCAAGCCGAGGGAGTGCGGAAAGTGTATTTCCTTCTCTATTGTCAATTGATTTCCGCGACCGACGGCAACTGTCGTGGTGGCCCATTCGCCAACCCCATCCAGTGTCAGGACCACGGCCTCTTCGAACGGAGACGGATAGAACGCGCTGGCGGCATGACTAAAATGGTGTTCGGCAAACAGGAGCTTTACGTCGCTGTCATTCTTGAAGTCACTATCGATTTTTTTGAATTCGCGAACAAGCATGTCTTTCTGGAACAGCTTTTCGCGCAACCATACCGGCATCGCCGCTCGAAATGAATTGATTCCTCTGGGCGCCAGGGCGACATAGGTTTCCAAAAGGCGTTCGAACTTCAGAAACGGCTTTTCGTAGAAAGCGATGTGATCCACTTTACTCAACCTGGTGCCGGCCTCTTGAAGACAATACTCAATCGCCCTGAGCGGAAAACCGGGATCATGCTTTTTGCGGGTGAATCTTTCCTCTTGGGCCGCCGCAATAATCTCTCCGTTGTGGATCAGTGCGGCAGCACTATCGTGATAAAAAGCCGAAACGCCTAGAATAGTTGTCATAACATGCAGCCGTTAAAAAAGCGTATAGATAAAAGGGGCGACGGCGGAACCTTGTGTAAGAACGATCAGGCCACCAAAAAGCACCAATACCAACAAAATTGGTAACAACCAATATTTTTTCCGCACGCGGAGGAACTGCCAAAACTCATTTAAAAATTCCATACTAACCTCAGAATTGTCTTTTCATACTACTGGGTTGATTTTCATTGTTTTCACGCTTGATCCAGTACGTTTCCAGATTCGCATTTTTCTTCAAAAGCAGCGGATCCTTACCAAGCATCCTCATCAAAAATCCGGTAGGCGTAACCACAAAAAAATATATCAACATCATTACCAAGGGAGCGATAATGGCGCCCAGCAACATACCCAGCTTGAACCATACGATATTCAGGGGCTCCAGCAACCTTGGCCTGGTCACGGCGACCGTGGCAAAAGTCACCGCGCCAATCAATGCCCAGTAGTGAACGGTTTTACTGGAAATATATAAAAACACGGCGATGATTAAAAAAACCGCGGCAAATACCATTCCGAAGCTCCTCGCGGAACCTCTTTCAATT
The DNA here is from genome assembly GCA_964451365.1 of uncultured Cellvibrionaceae bacterium. Classification (GTDB taxonomy): domain Bacteria; phylum Pseudomonadota; class Gammaproteobacteria; order Pseudomonadales; family Cellvibrionaceae; genus CAYVIB01. The sequence goes on along the minus strand of CAYVIB010000048.1, from coordinate 3,584 downwards.
TTCATATAAGCAGTGTTTTCCGACATAATTTCAGTGACTCCACATTGTTTTGTTTAGCGCTCCCGCGCCATATCCGGGCTGCCAGCAGCCTGATAGTTAACTCCGGACCGCGGATGAACATATTTCGCTACGCTCTCCGCCACCAGCCAATTGCCAAAAGGACTCAGGTGCCCCGCACCAAGGTACAATGCCTCGGCGGGAGCTCCCCCTTGTTTGAAAATGGGATACATATCGATGACGGTTATATCCAGTTGGCTCAGCCGAGCCAGTATCGTCTGGTAGTTTAGTTCCAACTCCTCTTCGCGATAATCCTTTTCGAGAGGCTTTGTAACCACAACAAATTTCCCACCATTTTCCTCTACCGTTGTTCTGATCCGGTTTATGAGGTTTACCGTCAATTGGATCTTGTCTTCCCAATCCTTCAGTTCCGGTGCCGGCTGGCTTTGTACGCAACCAATATGTTTTTCAATTGCTTTCAAAGGCTCGCTATCGTCGGTACCCCAACTGCCAAACAGCGATGTGTTGATACTGCGATTCTTGAAGAATTGAACGGTTTGGGTATTGGCTAAATCAAACTCTGTGCCGACCAACCGGAATCGCAGGCGATCAAAATCAAACTTGTTTTGCAGGTTATCCGACGGCCAGCCCGAGGCACGCCTTGGCGGAATATTCGATACGCAAAGACTCCCATCATCCTTTTCGAAAAAAAAGGGTTTCTCCACTCCCCAGGCTTCCGCCGACCCGGTTTCCCAAATATCGTTGTCGGCAAAATAGGTAAGGACAACAAAATCCGGCTTATAGCGAAGCCCTTCGCTGATAAAGCGCAGGTATGACTGGTCGACACCGTAGCCTGTGGCACCGAAGTTAAGTGCCTGATAGGTTGCGCCTTCTGATTTGTTATTGAGTATCTGCTCGGCGAAGAAGGGAATGGTTTCATAGTCACTGACGGCCCACCCCCAAGTTTGCGAGTCGCCGATAAATGCTACCCGACTTACGTTCTCCGGCGCATTGTAATCGACTTCCGGTCCGCGCATTCCCTTGGAATTATGTGTGACAAGCCGGCCATAAAATTTTTTGCTTACATTGGGCTGTCCCGAATAACCATAAACCGGATGGTAGTGAAAAAAGTCCAACCGCTCAGCGTTGGGTTCGCCGTCGACAACCTCAACTTGCGGCGGTGCGGGGCCACGGTTTAGAAAGTAAAACATACCCTCACACAGTACTCCGGAGAGTGCCAGTGCGAAGACGAAGAGAATCGCATTCTGCAAATATTTCATTCCAGAACCATTAGTTATTCAGGCAAGCCGCTAGAGCCATTAACGCTCCGACCTAACCAGTTGTTTTTATTCTATAACCCGGTGAGGGCACATTGAGTCGGCTGTATTACGAGGTAGTAAAGAACCAACAAGCTGATGTGTGTCGCCTCACTCACGCTTCTCGGTCCAGGTACAGCAGTTAATCTTGTCGATATTAATCGGTGTCTCCGGAAAAGAAAACAATTTCAGGCGTCATAACCGCCTTAATGCAATATTCGTCACAAATTGATATGTCATGCATATATAACTACAACCGCGTAATAAATTTGTCTTTTTTCGCATTTGCGCAGAAATTAGTAGAAAAGTGTGGCAAAAAAAACAGCTGTTAGCGTTAAGCAGTTACAGAATTTTGCTCACGTTTAAGTGCTCGCGACCGTGCAAAAATCTTAGCGAATAACGCTCCGCTACCACAAATAATAAACCGTTATTAGTTAACGGATTAACTCCGCCAGAGGTGTTGCGTCGTCAATGACAACGTAATCAGCAATAACATTTTCCTTTCGCACATCGCTACTTGGACTCCAGCTAACCATTACTACCGGCTTCCTACCTGACCCTAACCCGCGCCGGCTGACCACATTGAGAGCAAACCGCCGGTTTGATTAGCCACTACCGACTGCTCCCGAACCGCGGCGAAGGTCGCCCAACCTGCAAGAAACCTCCCTTACGCCATTTGGCTCGAAAATGGCCCCATTGGGTGGCCAGCTTTCGTTGCCCCGGTTCAGGAATGGATGCACTGTAACGGTTGGATCGGTTTTAGTGCTTTTAGATAACGACCAGCATAACCAGTTGATAAATTAATGCGCGCCCATGAACGCGCTTTTTGCGTATCAGGCATACCGCAAGGAAATATAAGTCGACAATTCCCGGATTTAAAGCAGCTATCTTCCTGTCTACACACCCGCCGGGCTTAATTTTCCCGGATGTTAAAATGAAAAAGCCCCGCTAACGCGGGGCTTTTGCCAAAACAAAAAAGAGATCGCTTCCGTGCTGGTTTTACAACGTTTTATCGACCCAGGTAGTCCATCAACCAGGTCATCGCCGGGCGCGGTGTACCATTACTTTGAATCAAGCCGGTTCCGTTACGCCAGGTCGACCCGACCACATAACCCCAAAAGGTAATACCGACAACGTTGGGGTGGTTGTAGAACACAGGGAAGTGCATTTGCATGTACTCGAGCTGAGTCTGGTCGTTGGTGGCTTCAATATCATATTCCGATACGTAGATGGGCACACCCAGGGTGGAGATCAGGTCGAGCTTGTCTTCAATTTCCTGGGCGGTCCACACGCGCGGATCATACAGGCTGTGCGCCTGGACACCCACCGCATCGACATAACCGGAATTAATCGCCGGGCGGATCATATCCATGATGGCGTCGGTATCCCAGGTCATGAAGTTATAGTCGTTGTAAATCAGGATGGTGTTCGGGCAGTACTGTCTCGCCAGGCGGAACGACTCGGTAATCCAGTCGCTGCCAAACGCATTTTGCGCGTAGTTAGCCGGTGCATGGGAAGGCAGCGCCTCATTCACCACATCGATCATGGCAGTATCGGGATAGCGGTCACAGTAGTCGCGAATCCACTCTTCAATTTCCGCGCGCTGCTCGGAAGCACTCAGGCCATCGATCCAGTTCGGACGTTGGCTGCCCCATACGAGGGTGTGGCCTTTTACCGGAATGCCGTTGGCACGGGCGTAATTGTAGATAGCGTCCAGCGGGCCCCAGTTGTAGTTATCACGAGAGCCTTCCACGGAACCCCACTTACCTTCGTTTTCAGGAGTAATCTGATCCCAATATTGAATGAAATCAGAACGTACCTGGCCGCTCGTGGTGATATTACCGACGAAGAACGACGGGAAGTTGGGGTTACCAGAGGAACTGCTTGAACTTGAAGAACTGGAGCTGCTGGAAGAGCTGGAGCTGCTGGACGAACTCGAACTGCTTGAAGAGCTGGAGCTGCTCGAAGAACTTGAACTGCTGGAAGAGCTCGAGCCTGTACCACTGCAGGAACCCAGGTTTGTCCAGGATGCATCGCTACCCGGGACCGTACTGGTGTACCAATTAGCCTGGTACAAAGTGTTTTGGTAAACCATCTGGTCACCCGCTTCGGCGTGGTTGTAGGGGCCACCAGACCAATCGCGCGCGGTCCAGTTAGGGTATTCATTTACACCCGCGCAACTTCCTCCGCCCGAGCTGCTGGAAGAGCTCGAACTGCTGGAAGAGCTCGAACTGCTGGAAGAACTGGAGCTACTGGAAGAGCTCGAACTGC
>CAYVIB010000047.1:0-24303 GCA_964451365.1 uncultured Cellvibrionaceae bacterium | reverse complement strand
CGGTTCGATAGTAGTGGTTTCGGCGGTATATTTTCCAACGCCATAATCTTCCGGGAATTCCTCGGTGGTGGGTTCAAGGGGAATGGTTTCCCCGTTTATTGTTGCTGTTAACCGGTCCCCGTTGGACAGGCGCACCGGCTGATAACGGTCCGGTCGCCCTTGCTTGGATAACTCGACAAGGATTAATGTTTTTCTGGCTTCGGTTCTACCGGATGTTACCTGAACGCTGATAGCGGGCGTGATTTCCTCGGTCGCCAGGTTCTCTGAATTTACCGGCTCGACAAAGTCGTCCGAACCGCCGCAGCCAGTGAGGAACGTCAGGGACAACAGCCAGCTGAATCTTTTAATTATCATTTGCCTGTCTCCAAACAAAATATAAAGGCAGAATGCAGACAGATACAAAGGTGAATGGTACTTCCTTAAGCGAAAATTCTTTTATATGCCGTGCCAACGAAGTCGGTCGATCCGGCGGGGGTTCTCCAGAAACGCGCCGTAAACCCGTCCTGGGGGCTCTACGGACAACATCCATGTTGCCGAAGGTTTCTGGAGAACCCCCGCCGGACCGACCTACCATGATTTTTTTAAGCAAAAAAAGCTTAAGGAAGTACCATTCGATACAAAGGTAGACCTGTAAAAATATCTGTTGCAGCAAAAATGCTACGCCAGCTTACGGGCCGCATGTGTAAAGAATTGTATTCAGCTGTGCCCGCGGTTTTTACGCCGCTTTTTCATATGAAAGAAATTCTTGTGTCTTTTCCAAGCGGTTGGAATGGGCTGCGCAGGTTGAGCGAAGTCAATCCCAACATCTTTTCGCGAATTCATGTTGGGTTTCGCGAGCCTCATCCCAGCCTGCAATTGCCGACGAACTTTTGTTACACCACATTAATACCGTTACTGCATAACGGTAAAGCCGTCGTGACAGGAATCCAGGCGTTCAGAGGGAAGTTGATGATCTTGTCGATCGGAGGGAACGATAAACAAAAAAGGGCGGAATAAATCCGCCCGGGAAAAAGCAATCGTGTTCGGGATTCGGTTTTAGTTACAACTACCGCTGAAACAATCGTAGGTGTTTCCGAATCCAATAGCGCCGCTACAGTGCATGGTTTCGGAGTAGGAGCCACCACCGCAGGAACCGTTGCCGTAAGTGGCGGTGTTGTATTCCATATCCTCGGCCTGGCGGGTTTCGCCGTTGACCTCAATGTAATCAAGAATGACATCAAGGCCGGATGAGTCGTTATCAAACTGCACCTGGATATCGCCACTGGCGCCGCCGCTATAGGTGTAGCTCTGGGCACTGGTGCTCAGGGTCCAATCGGCCACCACATTGCCGCCCACAACAAGATTGATGTGTTCACTACCCGCGGTGCCCCGCGCGCGAACCGTGATATCGTCACCGCCACCGGTGCTTCCACCTGTGTCGCCGCCGGTGTCGCCACCCGTGTTACCACCGCCGCAGTTGCCGCTGAAGCAATCCCCGGTGCCGCCGAAGCCGATCACACCAGCACAGTGCATGGTTTCAGAGTTGGAACCACCTCCGCACTCGCCGTTGGCATAAGTGGCGGTGTTGTAATCCATGTCCTCGGCCTGGCGGGTCTCACCATTCACGTACACATAATCAAGAATCACATCGCGATCGCCGCCATCATTGTCGAATTCAACCTGGATATCGCCACCGGCGCTACCAGTGTAGGTGTACTCGGCCGCGCTGGTGGTGAGGTTCCAGTCGGCAACAACGTTGCCGCCAATAAGCAGGTTGATGTGCTCTCCACCCGCGGTACCTCGAGCGCGTACGATAATGTCGGTGCTGGATGGTGAATCGTCGACGGTAGAGCCGCCGCCATCGTTACCACCGTTGTTACCGCCGCCACTGCCTTCGGAAACGCTGATATCGGAGCTGCCGTAGCTTTGGTAACCTTCGGTTGCCATAACCATGTAATTGTGGTTACCGAGGTTCATACCCTGGCTGGCCCAGTAATCAAAGTGATTGCCGGTGGTGATGGTGCCGCTGATGTTGCCGAAGCCTTTCTTTGGTTGCCTTACGCTGAAGTACTGGTAGAAAGTTGCGTTACCTTGGATGGAAGGCTTGTTGACCCGCTGGCAACGGCGAACATTGTAAGTGGCGCCGTCGCTCTGGAAGCTGCCCATATTCTGGCCGCCGCTACAGCTGGACGGATTGTAGGAGCCGTAACTTTCAATAACGTAATATTCCACCAGCGGATTGGTGGTCCAGCCGTAAAGCGCCAGGTAGGAGTTTTGCGAGTTGTCGACGCCGTAATAGCCTTCGTAGTTAACAACCTTGCGGCCACCCGGGTTCCAGCCCTTGCCGCCAACCCAATTGTTGGTGCTGTTGTCCCACTGGGAAGCGTAACGGCCACCCGAGTGAAGCGTGAAGGATGCGTTCCCGGAGTCTTTCCAGAAAGAATAGTAGTGACCTCCGTGGGTACCGGTTTGGTTGGAGGTCAGGGTTTGTGCGTTGGCCGCGGACGTGCAAAGGGCTGCGGAGCAGATAAGTGCCGTGGCGAGGTTTTTGCCACCGACGGCAGCGTGCTTAAGACGTGTGAAATTCATAGAATTCCCCTTTTTCGAAGTAATGATTTTCGAAGAACAACGAGGTGTCGTTCTTCCGCGAGTTTTCTTCTTGTTGATTTCCTTATCATCTTCGTGTCCAGCCTCTCAACCAATAATGCCTGATAGAGGAGGAGGGCGGTTTTGACGGTGATGTTTAATTGCAAACACGATTGTTAATCGAAGCGCCATACTGCTTGCTGTTATTGTTGAAAACGGCGTTCGGCGACATCGAGGGGGTTTTATAACGCCCTGAATTCAGATTGTCAAACAAACCATAAGGATATTGTCAAAAAAACAACAATATGTATGCGTAATCATATAAATGAAATGTTTTGGGCGGCGCACATTTTAGCGAGTTCGTGGCAAGATCGTGGCGAGGTAACAACTTGATTTTTATATGGAAAATAATTGGCATAATGCGCGGCTTGCCCGTGGGGCGCCTGTAAATTAAAAGTGAATAAAACAAATGAACAATAAAATTCTTTTTTTGATTTTTCTTGTTTCCATACCGATTGTTGCGCAGCAGCAAAACGATGTGGTGCCGACAATGGCCGCTGAGGGATTTATGTTTGGCGATAATGAATCTTATCCGTCAGTTGTGAAAGATTTCGAACACAGCTTTGAAGTACTTGAAAAACTGCCTTGCGATATTGTCATCGCGACGCATCCTGCCGCCACTGAATTTTGGCAGCAACTGGAAGTGAGAGAGCGGGGTGAAAAGGATGCGCTGACCGATCAGACAGCTTGCTCCCGCTACGCGGCGGCGGCGCGAAGCCGACTGGAAAACGGCTTGATAATGAAAAAAATTCCTCGTTCTGATCTCTTCTGTGTTGACTGATTTTCTCGTTTTTTAAGAGGTTATTTTCTCTTCCTGACGGGGTGGGTTTTCCTTATCGTCTATAATTTTTAAAACCATAATAATTACGGAAAATCTCATGCGCGCTTCCCTGGCTCTTATGACTCTTCTCCTGTTCTCGGCTTGCGGACGATATACGACCGACGAGTTCACACCTGTTAGTATCGATTTTCAACAGGTTGACTGGTACGCCAGGCGCGCCCAGCTTGCCTACAGCAGTAAGGAAGAAATATTAAAGGAACTTGAGAGCGTGCTTTATGTGGAAACCCTGCCGGAAAGGGACATACAGTTTTTTATCGAGCAGTTGCCCGGTAACCGCCAGCTTTTATCCGTAAGGGGTACCGCCAATCTCGCCAATGTGCGGGAGGATTCGGAATACCAAAAAAGCCGAAACGACAAAATACATATTTATGTGCACGAAGGTTTTGACGAGGATGCCAGCGCGGTGTTCAACAATGCGCTGCCGCACCTCGACCGGAAGCAGGAAATCATTGTAACCGGGCACTCCCTCGGTGCCGCGGTATCGTCACTGTTGATGATTTATCTTTATCACGAAGGTTTCAAAATTGGACCGTCGATTAACTTTGGCCAACCCAAGTTCACAAACCTTGAAGGTGCCGAAACTTACGGCTTTTTAAACCTGACGCGCGTCGTCGACCGTGACGACCTGGTGCCGCTAGTGCCTCCGCGGTCGATCCTTAGCAGTATCCATGGGGAGTATCGTCATTTCGGGCAGGAGGTTATTTTGCTGGGCGGGCCGCACTTTGTTTACCTGGACAACCACATCGTGACGGAAAAGGACCTCTCCGAGGTGTGGGCAAACCTTGATGATCTCAGCATCAAGGATCACATGATCGCAAATTATCGAAACAGTATTCAGGCAAAGTTTGAAGAGCAGGTCGAAGTGCCTTACGAGCAAAGGCATAACTATCATTAGCTGGTGAACACAAGTCACACAGGGGCGACGACGCCCCTGTAAATTCTCCTGGCCTTTATCGATTTACTTCTTTATTTTTCCCATCCGCAGCCCGGCGAATTTTATTGGCAATTAGGGCAACAACCCCACCGGCTGATAATCCACTGACAGTGGCAATCGCCACTGTGGCCATGCATGCTGGACACATAAAAAAATCCTCGTTCGCGTTTAGTAGCTGTCATGCCGCCGCCACCATTGGTAAGGCGGCGTCTGTGGATATCCTTCGGGAGAGTCCTCCCATTCTTCCTGCCGGCCGAGCGGTGTCAGGTCGAGATAACTGACGTTGCTGCCCAGGTATTCCACACCGCGACGCGTGGTGAAGTAGGTGCGGTAAATATTTTCGTCGTCGCGAATAAAAACGCTGAGACCGAACATTTCACCGGTTTCGGTAGTGACGCCGAAGTCGTGGTTGAAATCGCTGGATTGGGACGAGTACCACGGCAGCGTCCAGTTCATTCTGGCTTTATAGGCGTCGAGTTTTTCCAGCGGCGCGCGCGAGACCAGGGCAATGGAGATATCGCGCGCGTGTAAGTGGGCCGGGTGTCCCATGTTGTCGACCATCATCGAACACCCGGTGCAGCCTTCGGTGGCATCCGGCCCGAACATAAAGTGATAGATAATCAATTGCCGACGGCCTTCGAACATGTCCAGCAGGCTGATTTTTCCGTTGGGGCCGTCGAACAAATAAGGCTTCTCAACTTTTTCCATCGGCAGCCGGCGGCGCTCGGCGTTCAGGGCGTCGCGTTGGCGGGTAAAGGCTTTTTCCTTTTCGTGGAATTTTTGCAGGGTCGCCCACCATTGGTCATGGGAAACCACCGGTGGCAGGGGGATTGTTTGTAAAGGGGATGTTTGCAAAGGCGGTGTTTGCAAGGGGGTTGTTTGCCGGTTCATAAAATATGCTCCATTTTCGGTTGTGCCTGTGGGTATTATTCAGCATGCAACGGAAGTGCTCAAAGTGCATAAATGCCATTCTCAGGGGCGTTTTACGCCAAAATAATGGGCTAGAATAGGCGGCAAGGAGGCACGTAATGCCATGATCCATGTTTCCATACTTACCCATGAGGATGTCGTCCTGTCGTCCGCCAGCGCTCCCCTGGATATTCTCACGCGCACCAACCAGATTCTGGAAGAGTCCGGGCGGCGGCCCCGGTTCCAGGTGGAACTTGTCAGCGAAAAACTGAAAAACGTTTTGCTGGCGGATCCCGCGCAATTCAATTGTCACAGGACCCTGCAGGAAGTCTTTCACACCGACCTGATTCTGATACCGGCGTTCAGGGGAGAGCCCACCACGGTGCTCGGGAAAAACCGTTCCACGTTGGCCTGGCTCAAGGAAATGCATCGCAAGGGAACTGAAATCGCCAGCCTGTGCGTCGGCAGTTATTTTCTGGCGGAGGCGGGGCTGCTGGAAGGCAAACCCTGTACCTCCCACTGGAAGGCGGTGGATGACCTGCGGTTTCGCTACCCGGGAATTAATGTGCAGCCCGATACGGTTTTAACCGACCAGGACGGCATCTATACCGGCGGCGGCGCTTTTTCGTCGTTGAACCTGATTCTCTACCTGGTGGAAAAATTTTGTGGCCGGGAAATTGGTATCGCGGCGAGTAAAAACTTTTCCGTTCACCTGGACCTGACAAACCAGGCGCATTTTTCTGTTTTCCAGGGGCAGCGCCAGCACCAGGATAACGATATCCTTAAAGCCCAGGCGCTTATTGAAGAAAATTACACCGGTGATATCTCCGTCGATGAAATTGCCAGGCGCTGCAATATGAGCAAGCGCAATTTTATTCGCCGGTTCAAGCAGGCAACCAAAAACACGCCGCTGGAGTATCTGCAGCGGGTGCGTATTGAAGCGGCGAAGAAAGCGCTGGAAAACAATATCCAGAATATCAGCGCGGTGATGTACGACACCGGCTATAACGATGTTAAAACATTCCGTGAGGTGTTTAAGCGCGTTACCGGTTTAACGCCGCAGGCTTACCGCAAAAAGTACAGTCGGGAATTAAATCCTGCCTAAGGCCTGTTAACACTAATTCGGGTTGTCGCTGTTGTGCCTAAAAATCCAGTGATGCGGCATTCCGACGCGAGGAGTATGGTTTGGTCATTCCAAATGAGCGACGAGCAAAGCTTACCGCTCCTGCTTACGCTCCTCATTGGAATGCCGCACCACTACATCCATGTAGGCGACGACGAGTGGCGGCTTTTTAGGCGCAATCCGAAGGGCTGGCCCTAGTTAATTGCCGCCTCAAGGTCGAGGAGTAGGAGTGGCCAGTACTGTGATCTGCTTCACGGTCACCTGACAAGTTAATTCTGTTACCACAACTGAAACTGGGGTAGCAGATGCGCTAAATGCATCTGGTCCTGAACCAGTATCTGTTGTAGAAGTTCAAGCTGTGATCGATACGCAAGACTTAAATTGTTGGACACACAGTTGAAATACTCTTTTGGGGACGATTCGATGGATAACTATGGTGAGGCGCATGAAGAAGTATTTCAGGAGGTTCAAATGGTATTTTCAAAAACTGTTTCTTATATTGGACAGGAATTTAGCGTTAGAACGTCCTCCTGATATCAGTTACCAATCACACTATTACGAGGCAAGCAAATTTGTGAGAGCAGTAAAATCAACCGGCTTAACCAGATGATGATCAAATCCGGCTTTTTCTGATTCGAGCTTGTCTTGTTCCTGCCCCCAGCCGCTTATGGCGATCACCAAAACATTTTTGCTCCACGGCTGCTGGCGAATTTGGCGGCAGACTTCGTAGCCGTTCAGTTTGGGCAGGCCGATATCGAGCAGTATCACGTCGGGGTGAAGCCCGTTTGCGGATTCAACGGCTTGCAGTCCGTCGTGGGCCAAATGTGTTTCGTTGCCGGTCATTTCCAGCAACAGGGCGAGGGACTGGGCACTGTCCCGGTTATCGTCGACAACCAGAATTCGCCGGTTTGCCACTTTTCGTTCTTCGGTCGATGTTGATCCCTGGGGTCCAGGTTCCGGTTTGTCCTGGCGAACCGGCAGCCGTACGACAAACTCGGCCCCCTTGCCGGGGCCCGCGCTATGAGCCGTTACTTCCCCATTGTGCATTTCGACCAGTTGCCTGACCAGCGTCAGGCCAATGCCCAGCCCGCCCTGCAACCGGTCCAGCGATTGATCGACCTGGGTAAACATATCAAACACGCTCTCCAGCTTTTCGGCGGGGATACCGATACCGGTGTCCCTGACTTTTACGATCACTTCGTCGTCCCGGCAGTCAGCGGATAACCAGATCCTGCCGCCCGGGTCGGTATATTTGCAGGCGTTATTAAGCAGGTTGCCAAAAATCTGGGTCAGTCGCACCGGGTCGGCGTACAAAAAGACCGGCTTCGACGGAAGGGTGACGTTGAGTTGGTGGCCGGCGCTGTCAATCATAACGCGGGCACTTTCAACGGCCTGGTTAAGCACCGATGCCAGTTCGACACGTTCCCGCCGCAGCTCAAATTTACCCCGGCTCACGCGGCTGACATCGAGCAGGTCGTCGATAAGGCGAACCATGTGAGCCAGTTGGCGGTGCATCATCATATGCGCCTGCTGAATTAATTCGCTACTGTTGTCCGATCGTTTGATCGCTTCCAGCATGTTGTAAAGCGGCGCGAGGGGATTGCGCAGTTCATGCGCCAGTATCGCCAGGAATTCGTCTTTTTGGCGGCCCGTTTCCCGCAGGTTTTCCACCAGCCGGGTGTTTTCAATAGCAACGGAAGCCATCTGCGCCATCTGCACAAGAATCCATTCATCGTCCTCGGTAAATTCGCCCTCGTACTTGTCGGATAATTGGATGAGTCCGATATTCCGACCGTCCCGCCCCACCAACGGCGCGACGAGCCATCCCCGCATGGGAGGGTGATTGCCAGCCTGGTTTCCGAAACCTTTCCAGGCGCCGTGGGATTCCAACTCGGCCTGTGTCATTCGCAAGGGTTTGTTTGTCTGGCAGACCAGTGAGTAAATGCCCGCGCCGGTTGGTTTGATATTGTAACCACGCCATTTGGCGTATTTGTCCGACAGGGAGACGGTTGTAATTGCCTGCGCCCAATTTTTATTTTTGGTGAAGCTGGTGACTGCCTGGTGCGCCCCGATCAGGTCGCGGGCCTCCTCTGTCACAACGCCCACTATGGAGGTGACGTCCGGGGCGGTGTTGAGTTGCCTGGCAATACCGGCGAGGCGCCTTACCTGTTCCGAATGTTTGAACGTTGCGTCCTCGGCTTTTTTGCGTTCGGTTATATCCCGTAATACTCCCGTAAACTGAGGTGGCCCTTCAATTGAGATCCGGGTGATATTCAACTCTGAAAGAAATTCCTTTCCATCCGCTTTCAACGCGGGCATTTCAACAAGTTTGCCCATAATGCGGCCTTTGTTGGTGGCCAGGTAGCGGGACAAGCCTTTGTTGTGCGCATCGCGAAAGCGTTCGGGGATAATGAGCCGGGCCATGTCCTTGCCGATTACCTGATCCTTGCTGTAACCAAAAATGCGCTCGGCCCCGGCGTTCCATTCGATAATGTTGCCCTCCTGGTCTATGGTCAAAATGGCGTCCAGGGAGGATTCAAAAATCGCCGCTTTACGGGCTTCGCTTTTTTTAAGGTTTTCTTCGGCCTGTTTTAATTCGTGGAAATCGGTGTAGGTTCCAAAGTAGCCGGTAAACCGGCCGTCCGGGGTTATACGGGGAGCGCCGACCGCGAGCATCCAGCGGTATTCTCCATCCGCCCTGCGAAAACGGTATTGCTCATTGATTGGTTCCCTGCGGTCAAATGCGCTCTTGAAAGCCTGCTTGAATTTTGGCGCATCGTCAGGGTGAAGCGTGCGCAGCCAGCCGAGCCCGCGCATTTTTTCCATGGGTTGGCCCGTCCATTCCAGCCAGGGCTTGTTAAAGTAAACCGCGTTGCCGGTTTCGTCGGCCATGGCGATAAAGAGCGGTGCGGTATCCGCGAGGATGCGAAACCTTTCCTCGCTTTCCAGAAGCGTTTGTTCGTGATTCTTGCGCTCGGAAATATCCTGTACCGCCCCTATGATGTATTTGGGTTTGCCGTGTGCGTCACGTACAAATGATGCGGTCACATGTACCCATGCAATTTGGCCGTCTTTGCGAACATAGCGCTTTTCAATTTCGTAAGCCGGTGTTTGGCCGGCAAAAAGCTGTTGGAACTTATGTCCATTGAGCTCGATATCAGCGGGATGGGTAATATCCAGAATGGTTCGCTCGAGCAGTTCTTCCCGGCTATAACCGGTAATCTGGCAGTAACGGTCGTTAACCAGCAGGTGCCGGCCATTAAAATCCACCTGCGCCATTCCAATGGCGGTCTGGTGGAATGCCGCCCGAAACTGTTCTTCGTTCTCCCGCAGTGCCTCTTCCGCCCGTTTGCGGTCCGTGATGTCGCGGGTCAATGCCAGTTGAGCGACGGCGCCGTCGGAATGATGCAGGGGAACGGCGTGGGTTTCCATATGGCGGCGGGTGCCGCGCAGGCCGATGATGTCAAACTGCAATTCACCGCTTTCGCCCCGGCAGATTTTTTCATTGAATTCACGAAAGGCGTCGCGGTATTCGGGCGCAATCAAATCGTAGACACACCCGCCGGTCACGGTGGCTTCGGACTCGGCTTCCACCATTGCCAGGCCGGCGGAATTCATTTCGAGCAATTTGCCATCGGCGGTAACGATTGTGACGCACTCAGGCGTGGTCCGGACAATGGCACTTAGATGTTGCTCACGCTGTCGTATGTCACGGATAGAGCGTTCGCGTTCGATCACGATGCTGGCAATGTGCGCGCCAAACCGGGCAATACGGTGTTCCCACTCGCTGGGTTCCCGCGCTTCGTTAAAACACATCATAAATGAGGCGAGGGGTTTATTATTGGGGCCCAGCACCGGCTCGGAATGGTAGGCGCGAATGTTGTGGGATACACATAAATCCCGCCACGATTGAGACCATTTTTCGTCCCGCGCGATATCTGTAAAGGTTACCGGTTTACTATCGTATAACACAGTTGTTTCCGGTTGATCGACAATTGCCTGACCAAAGGATAGGGGGATATCTTTGGTCAGCGCTTTGACGAAGCGATTTTGCGTGTCGTCAGCCATCAGAACAATAGCGCGTGTTTCGGGTTGCAATCGCGAGACAGCGCCGGTTAATACGGTGAAGCATTCATCCAGGGGATGTCCCGTGGCAATCAATTCCAACAAATTTGTTTGTTCTGTTTGCAATTGTTCCGCATGTTTGCGAACACTGATGTCCTCACAAAACAAAAGATTATGTGTAATTTCTCCCTTCTTATCCCGCAGGGGAGCGGTGGTAATATTTAAATCCACCAGCGAATTGTCGCGCCGTTGCCACGCCGTCTGGATTGAACGGGTTTCCCCTTGTGTCACAGCCCTAAAGAAGGCGCCGTTTTCGGAAAGCAGATTTTCAGGAATGGATGGCGCGGGCTGGCCGAGCACATCGGCTTCCGTCCAGCCGAAGAGCTTTTCGGCTGTATTGTTCCAAAGCCTCACACGGGTATCGGGGGAAACCACCACAATAGCCAGGGGTGAGGATGCTATGAGCGCGCGCAACCACTCTTCGTTTTCCGATAACGCTTCCTCGGCCTGCTTGCGGTCATGAATATCGGTGTTGGTGCCAACCCAGCGCTGGATGCGGCCGCCAGACTCAGGGAATGGCACGGCGCGCACCGCCATCCAGCGGTAGCCTCCGTCCCTGGTTCGAACCCGGTATTCCGCCTGGTAAATGGATTTGTTGGCCACGGCGTCCAACCAGGTCCTTGCCGTGCGTTCCTGGTCATCAGGGTGAATGGCATCCAGCCAGCCTCGCCCTTTCCATTGGTCGAAAGTCTGGCCGGTAAAGTCACGCCAGGAAGGAGAATCTTCAACAACCTGGCCGTTTTCATTGGTCGTCCAGATAATCTGGTCGGTTGCGGTTACCAAGGTGCGGAACCAGTCGCCGCGCATTTCAGTGCGTTGCCTGGCGGTAAAAATCCAGTGGCCGGTCAGGGCGAATATTCCGATCCCAAGGTAGAAGATGAGGCCGACCCAGTCGCTTGAATCGGCCACCTGGAACCTGTCACGAGGTTCCAGAATAAAATAGATCGCGGCCACCGCGCCCAGCCCGATGGCCAGCAACCCCGGGCCAACGCCGCCATACCAACTCATGAACATGATGACAGCCAGGAAAGCGATATAGGGCACCTGGTGTGCCTCAAGAAAGTGGTCCGCGGCCAATCCGATAAGAAGGGCGAGCCCCGTCATCGCAATGGCGATGATATAAGCCTTCGACCACGACTTATTCATAACCATCTCTCAGTATTTTACTGATCGGTCGGGTAGCGTTGAGTATTAACATGGATGCGGACTGCTGAAACCGTGGGACGCAATGGCGTATCAGGAGTCGTAAAAAATTAAATAACAACAATTTCAATGTCCACACCTGAAGCAGCTAAAGAATTGAAGGGATATTCAAACCCGGTGCAATTATCAACCTTTTTTTGTAAAACAGGTGTGCGTAAATTCATTTGTCGTCAAACCGATTCGTATTCCCGGGCCGGAGAAAGGGCCGCAAGCAGGTTCACCAGTGTATCGTAGTCCACCGGTTTGACCAGGTGATCGTCAATACCGGCTTCCCTGGATCGCCGGCGATCTTCCTCCTGGCCCCAGCCGGTAAGGGCGATTATTTTGATCGCGCGCCCTTCGGGTAGTTGTCGTGCCCGCTCTGCCACCTCAAAGCCGTCCATTCCGGGGAGACCGATATCCAGCAGCACGACGGATGGCCGGTATGTTTGGATGGCTTCGAGCGCTGCCGGGCCATCATAAGTAATGCAGGTATCCGCTCCCTCGAACTTCAGAAGCATGCCGAGGCTGTCGGCGGCGTCGCGATTATCATCCACCACGAGAATACGATGAGCAGCGATGGCGGTTCGGGTACTGACGGACGACTCCGGGTTGTTCGAAGTGGATAACCCGGCTGCTTCCGGCAGTCGAACAACAAATTCGCTGCCCTTGCCCGGGCCGCCGCTCCTGGCCTCGACAGTCCCACCGTGCATTTGCACCAGGCGCTTGACCAGGGTCAGGCCGATTCCGAGTCCGCCGTGGGCGCGGTCGTAGGTGTTGTCCACCTGTGTGAAGAGGTCGAACACCTTAGGCAGCATATCGAGCGGAATACCTATGCCATTGTCCCGCACAGTCACCACCACCTCCGACCGGTCTGATTCGACAGTCAGCCAAATCCGGCCACCTTCCCTGGTGTATTTGGCGGCGTTGCTCAGCAGGTTGGCAAGCACCTGTGTCAGCCGGACCGGGTCGGCCTCCAGGAGCACTGGCGCCGGTGGGAGCTCGACCGTAAGCTGGTGTCGAGCCGTTTCGATAAGTGGCTGGCAAATTTCAATGGCGCTGTCTATGACTGTCGCCAGGTCGACCCGCTCCTTGCGCAGCTCGATTTTATCGCGCGTAATGCGCGACACTTCCATCAGGTCATCAACAAGCCGCACCATGTGGGTGATCTGCCGTTCAACCATTTCGTGAATGCGTTCGGTGGCCGGGTTGCCCCCGCCCGCCAGCCGCAGGATGCGCAGGCTGTTGCGGATGGGGGCCAGGGGGTTGCGCAGCTCGTGCGCCAGTGTGGCTAGGAACTCATCCTTGCGCCGGTCCGCCTCGCGCAGGGCCTGCTCAGCCCTGCGTATTTTGGTGGATTCATAGTAGTAACAGACCACGCCGAAGGAGTCATCGGGCATGACGATGCGATGCAACTCCCACTCGTACGATTCCATCTCCCCCGTATCTTGCCGTTGCTGGGTCAGATTCGGTGGCATGTACGATTCGCCTGTTGCCAGCGTGCGACGAAACTGCTCGATTACGTCGGTGGCGATAGGTTCCGGCCAAATAGTGCGCAAAGCCGAGGCAAGATCGTGGCCGATCAGCGGGCGCACATTTCGAAACGCGGGCTGCGCGCCGGCGCTTACATGTGCAAGGCGAAAGTCGCTATCCACCACATATACGCCCAGCGGCGCATTTTTCACAAGGTTGTAAAATGTCTCGTGGCTTTTCTCCAGGGCGCGCTTGACTTGTTTGCCCTGTGTAATATCTTCGATTACCAGCACGATACGCTCCGGCCCGCCCTGTTCCACTTCCATTCGCCGGGCGTTGAGCAGCATCGTCCGCTCGCCGATATTCTCAAACTCGTGCGTCACTTCGAAATTGTTGAACGTAGACTGATGGGGCAGGACCTCCTCCAGCAAATTGCGTAAGGAGGGAATGTTCCACTGGCCGTTACCCAGGTCATACACAAGCCTGCCTTCGGTCTGCGCCGGTTCCACCTGAAAGCGCGCATAGAAGGCCTCATTCGCGGTGGCAACGCACAGGTTGTGCTCCAGCACCAGTAGCGGCACAGGGCTTGTTCGCAATGTGGCTTCGGCATACTTACGGGCGCGGTCCATAGTTGCCGCGGCCTCCGTGCGTTCGGTGATATTGGAAAAAACAGCCGCCACCCGTCCTCTTATGGATTCATCGAAACGAAAGGCGTAGACCTCGAACCGGCCGGACATCCCTTCACCGTGATTTTCGAAGCGCATCGGTTTACCGGTTGACGCAACCTTGTCATAAATCTCAAACCAGTCGCTCTCATGGTCAGGAGCGAGTTCCAAAATTGTCTTGCCTTGAGCATCGGCCAATCCGGTATGCTTTTCGAAAGCCGGATTGACTTCAATGAACCGATAATCCACCGGGCGTCCCGTCTCGTCATACAGCATGTCAAAAACACAAAAACCTTCATCGATTGAATCGAACAAGGTCCGATAGCGTTGCTCGCTCAGACGCAGGGCTTGCTCCGCCTGCTTTCGCTCGGTGATATCGCTTGCCGCGCCGAACCATTCCACTATTTCGTCGCGATCGTTAAGGATCGGAATCGCGCGTGAAGACGTCCAGCCGAGAGTGTCATCCGCGCGAATCACGCGATGTTCGAGTTCAAACGCATTTCCGGATTGAATAGCCTGCCGGATTGCTTCCGTTACCTGCCGCTGGTCGTCGGGGTGAATGTACTTTTCCAGCCAGGTGCGGCTGGACTCGAGTGTATCCAGGAGAAATTCCTTTCCCTGAAGATACCGCATTTCCGTCCAGTCAGGATTCATGCGGTAAACGGTATTCGATGTGGCGGTTATGAAGGCGCGGAATCGCGATTCGCTGTCGCGAATTACTTCTTCGGTCTGCCGGCGCGCCTGCGCCTCGGTCTTCTGAGCAATGATGACAGCGGCTGTTTCCGTCAGCAGCGCGGTGAACTCCAGGTCCGGCGGGGTCGCTTCGCGCGGTTGCCGCCAGTAGACGGCGAATGTGGCGACAAATTTTCCCGCGGAAGTGCTTACCGGAAAGCTCCAGCAGCCGCGATAGTCAAATTTTTCGGCCAACCATCGCCATTGCGCCCAGCGAGGGTCCTTGGTGACATCACCGGTCAGGACCGGCTGCCCCATGTGCGTTGCCAGACCACAGGCCAGGGAGTGCTGGCCAATCTCGAAGCCATTTACAGCATCGGCGTAGGCGGCGGGCATGCCGACAACGTGCTTCAGGGCCGAGCCTTCCGGATTGACGAGATAAAAGGCCGCTTGCACGCCTTCGCCCAGACGGTCGGTCGCCGCTCTGACCAGCATGCCGAGTGATGTTTCAAGTGGCGCGTCGTTCAGCGCGGCTTCCAGCGCTTCGCGCTGGTAAACAAGCCAGGTCTGGCGGTCATCCAAATTTCGGCCCTGCTCCCCGGTCAGGCACTCGGCCCGAACGCGGTCGGTTATGTCCACCAGGAAATTCACCGCCCCGGCAAGGCGCCCCATATCGTCAAAGTAAGGAGTCGCTTTGGCCTGAACGTATACAAGGTCGCCATCCGGCCGTTCGATTATAATTTTTTCGGCACCGTACTCCCTGCGCTCCCGTAGGCTTCGAGCCATCCAACAGCAATCGCGACGGATCGGCGATCCATCCGGCATGAAGAGTTGAAAGGAGTTCAAGTAACGGTCCGGGGAATCGTTCAGTTGGGGTTCCCGCCCTAAAAGCCGCGCAGTGTGTGAATTGAAATCGATGATGAGTCCATTGGCGTCCGTGCTGAATGTTGCTATCGGCGTAATTGTCAGAAAGTCGTGCAGGTTCATTTGATTCGATATGAAAGTCGGTCCGGCCCGAGTGGTGGGATCAGTGACATCCATGACAGGTTTCCTTTGGTCTTTCTCCCTTTGACCATTTTCCTCTTAACCCTTCTCCGAGCCACAACCTCCACCTGCTGCCGGTCCAGTTCCTATGGGCAAACTTTGCGTTCCAAAAATCAACCATTTCCGCCCCGTATTTTAGGTAGAGATAAGGTAACAGTTATCAAGGTTAAAAAAAATCTGTTCAGCAAATTCCTTACCATGAGAGCGTCTTGTTAAATCAATATCAGGATCGAAAACAGCCTGATGCTGCTTTAGGCGACAGGGCATTCTTCATCGAAGATATGAAGCTGGTTCTGATTTTTTTATGGTGAGTGACAATTCAGGAAAAACCTGCATACGTATTCATCTTCCACGCTTTTCGCATTTGTTATCATCATCCGCAAAAAAGAGTGGAGGGATGGACCATGCGTGGCGGAAGATTTTCATTCCAATATTTGTTTTTGTTGGCTATTTTCCTATCCGGCCTCTTCCCCCGTGCAATATTTGCCGATGCCTGGCTGGATGGCGATCCTGATGCCATCTGGCAACGCGCTCCCGGCGTTTATAAGGACGGCGACACCTGGTACGTTATTTTTCACGCCGCTCCCGGCGACACCAATGTAAAACTGTACGGCGAATTCACCAACGGGCAAGTTGGCGCTATCAATTTGACGCGGACACCGGACGGAAAATTCTGGTGGTTCAAAGGCACCGATGAAAGTTTCAGCCGTCCTCCAATCCACGGCGATACCTATCGTTTTTTACTGGACAGAAACGGCCAACCGCAAAGTTTCCAGGACCCGGCGGCCCGCTGGGTTACCCATTCGGGCCTGGCGGAAGGGCAGTCGCGCATTTATCTCGGCACGCATTACAATTGGCAGACTGACAACTGGACCCGCCCGGACCAGGATGAGTTGAATATTTACCAGCTTCATCCGCTGCGTTTTACCGACAGAAACAATCAAACGCCACTGCTGGAAGTAACCGAGGAACTGAATAACGACGGCACCAACGACTACATCAACGATCTGGGAGTCACAGCGGTTCAACTGCTACCGGTTAATGAATTCGCCGGTGCGTTGAGCTGGGGTTACAATCCTTCGTTTTTTTATGCGGTGGAATCATCCTACGGCGGCCCGGATGCGCTCAAGGCGCTGGTGGACACGGCGCATCAAAACGGCATCGCGGTTATTCTGGATCTGGAATTTAATCACGTCGCCAGCGGCGACAATATTTTGTGGGCGATCGACAATACCGCCTACATGGATGGCGATACCGTATGGGGGCCGCTCTACAATTTCAATAACGATGTCGCCAAACATTTTCTGATTCAGAACGTACTTTATCTTGCGGAAGAATTTCGCATCGACGGCTTTCGCTTCGATCACACCAACACGATTCACAACACGGGAAGCTGGTTTATCACCCAGCCCGGCGATGGTGGTGGTTGGGATTTTCTGCGTGAGCTTTACGGCAAGGTAAAAACCCACAACAGTAAAATCTGGTTTACCGGCGAGGAATTGCCGGACTGGTGGGGCCTGACCGCGGATAACGTCGGCAGCGCCGTGGAGGGCACCAACCACGGCCCCATGGACAGCCAGTGGACCGATACCTTCCACGACAATTTTAAATCGGTGTTGACCGGCGGACACCTCGATGATTTGTGGCCGGTGTTCGGCCACTTTGGTGACGGTTGGCAGGATGCGACGGTGTATACGGAATCCCACGATGAAGTGGGTAACACCGACGACCGCATTGCCAAACGCGGCCGCGACGGCAAGGGTTGGGAAATGAACCAGGTGTCCCTGGCGGGCACGATACTGGCTCGCGGCACGCCGATGGTGTTTATGGGGCAGGAAGCGGGCGAGACCACGCAGTTTCATATTGATTGGTGGGGCGACCGCCTGCCATTGAATGACTACGAGAATAATGCGGGCCGGCAAAAAGTGCTTATGTGGTACCAGGCATTAAACGATATTCGGGCGGACGATATGCAGACGCTTGCCGCTGGCGACAGCGTTGTTACCCACATCCATAATGACAACGGCGTGGCCGCATTCACCCGCGCGAATGGAAAGTATCTTGTTGTATTGAATTTTAAAGGCTCCACCTGGTTTAACTACAACGTCGGCGTTTCCGGAACTTATATTGAACTGCTCAATACCAGTTGGCCGGTATACAACCTTGGTGGCACGCCGGTGGCCAGTCGTGGACGCCATCAGGCTTTTACCATTTCCGATGTTCATATTCCCGCCTACGGCGCGGTGGTGTTAATGCGCCAATCGCCCACCGCGAGTGTGAATTTCAGTTGCGCCAACGGCGACACCGTGTGGGGGCAGAACGTGTATGTGGTGGGCGATGTTCCCGAATTGGGAAACTGGAACACCGACAATGCGGTTAAACTGGAGCCCGACAATTATCCTACCTGGTTGGCAACAATTAATGATTTACCGGTGAACACAACCATTGAATGGAAGTGCATCAAACGCGATGTCGGTGATGTTGTTTGGGAAAGCGGCAGTAATAATGTTGTAACCACACCGGCCAGTGGAACGGTTTCGTCCGCTGGTGGTTTTTAGCCCGATTTTTTAAGTGGGGCGGAGCGTTGGAACAAGGCGGTTACGGAAAAAATTTTTTGCTTTTTCCATCAACAGGTAATTGATCGGCACCAGGATGAGCGTGATAAACGTGGCGAACAAAATACCGAAGCCCAGTGAAACCGCCATCGGTTTTAAAAACTGCGCCTGGGTGGCGGTTTCAAACAGCAGCGGTATCAGCCCGATAAAAGTTGTGAGAGATGTCAGCATAACCGGCCGAAAGCGCGCCGCGCCGGCGGTGACAATCGCCTCGTGCAGGGATATGCCTTTTTCCCGCGTCTTGTTGATGTAATCCACCAGTACCAGCGAGTCGTTCACCACTACACCGCAAAGCGCGAGCAGGCCGAGGAAACTCATAATCGTCAGGTTCATGCCCATAATCCAGTGCCCAAGCATCGCACCGATGGCGCCGAAGGGAATAATCGACATAACAACAATGGGTTGGGTAAAGGACCGGAACGGAATCGCCAGCAAAGCATAGATGGCGAACAGTACCGCCAGCCCGCCGATGCCGAGGGAAGAAAAGGTTTCCTGTTCTTCTTCCCGTTCTCCTCCCATTTTGTACGTCATGCCGGGGTACTGCGCGACCAGGTTGCGAACGTATTGTTCCAGGTCGTTTTGCAGCACGGTCATGTTCGTTGCTTCCTTGTCAATATCCGCGCGTACATTCACTGTACGATACCCGTCGATGCGATTGATCGAGGTGGGACTTTGTGACGGCGTAAATTCGGCCAAATGCACAAGCGGAACCTGCTGGCCGTTAGGCGTCGTTACCAGCATGTTGTAAAGATGCACCACCGATTCCCGTTCCTCTTCCGGGAAGCGCACCATCACCCGGATATCGTCGCGGCCGCGCTGGATACGTTGTGCCTCCATGCCGAAAAATGCCTGTCGCACCTGGCGAATGATATCCGAGCGTGTCACACCCAGCAGATACGCTTCCGGTTTTAAATCGATGCGCAGCTCTTCCTTGCCGTCGGCGAGGCTGTCGTTGATATCGAATACGGTGGGGTAGGTGGTTAACCTTTCCTTGATGCGATCGGCCACGCCCTCCAGTTGGCGAAAGTCGTTGGACCGCAGTTGAATATCGATCGGATCGCGCCCACGGCCAATTTCCGCGCGAAAGGTCAACGCTTCCGCGCCGGGAATGGTGCCGATCATATCGCGCCACTCACGCGACAGCTCCGGGCTGGAAATATCAATCGTGCGTTCATTCGGGGGGGCAATTTCAAAGCGTACTTCGCCCTGGTGGGTTGCACCGCCCGCGCCGCCGGTGGAGGAAAGAATATTTAAAATAACACTCCGGCCGTTTTCATCGGTGTATTTTTTCTTCAAATCCTGCGCCAGTTGGGTAATGCGGCGCATATGGGTGTCGGTCACTTCAAACGGCGTGCCGGTGGGCATGGTCAGGTTGACGCGCACGGTTTCGCTGGGTATGCGCGGGAAAAATGTGTAACGCGTGTGGCCGACCAGCGCGGCGACAATGATGGTGGCCAATACTCCGGTAAAGATTACCAATACGCTTAGCTTATGCTTCAGCGAATGGGCCAGCGCCGGTTGATAATATTTTAAAACCGATCGCTCAAAACCGGTGGCGAATTCCCGCTGAAATTTTTGGAAACGGTTTTCCCTGTCTGTTTTTTTGATTTTTAAGTAGCGCAGATGCGCGGGCAAAACGAACTTGGACTCAATCAACGAAAACAACAGTACCGGAATAACAATCAGCGGGATTTGCGCGAAAACAGGCCCGCGAAATCCGCCGAGAAAAAGCAAGGGAATAAACGCCGCGACGGTGGTTAGCACCCCGAATGTTACCGGCATGGCGACTTCTTCCGTGCCTGTAATTGCCGCGTGCAGCCCCGATTCCGATGTCTGTAGGTGCGTGTAAACATTTTCCCCGGTGACGATTGCGTCATCGACGACAATACCCAGTACAACGATAAACGCGAACAGGCTGATCAGGTTTAACGTTACATCGAGAAACGGCATCACGAAAAATGCGCCGAGAAAGCTGACGGGAATGCCGATAAACACCCAGAACGCGATAGCGGGGCGGAGAAACAGGCTTAGCAACAGCAAAACCAGAATGCCGCCCTGGATGGCGTTGGTGACGAGCGTTTTGATGCGGCTTTTTACCACCTCGGAATCATCGTCCCAATAACTCAGTTCAATGCCCCGCGGCAGCGTTGCCTGCCTTTCTTTAATGTAATTTTTGACATCGTCGGCCACTTGAATTGCACTTTGATCGCCCACGCGAAACACGCGAACTGCCGCCGCCAGCTTGCCGTTAAAGCGGGTGCGGATGGCGGTTTCCTCGAAGCCGTCACTGACGGTGGCAATATCGCTTAATAACAACAGCGTGCCGTCTTCATTGGTTTTCAGCACGATACGTTCGAATTCGTCCTGCCGGTAAGCCTGGCCTTTCGAGCGAATCAATATATCACCGCCCTGGGCGCGGATATTGCCCGCCGACAGATCCAGTGATCCGAGGGAAATGGCATCGGCCACATCATTGAGTGTCAAATTATATTCGCGCAACTTATCCTGGCTGACTTCCACGGCGATTTCATAATTACGCACGCCGCTCATCTCCACCTGGGTGACATTTTCCAATTGCAGTAGCTCGTTGCGCACCCGTTCCGCCAGTTCGCGAATTTCCTGTTCGGAAACATCGCCGGCCACGGTCACGGTGATTACATCGCGCTTCCAGGTGGACAGGGAAATGACCGGGCGCTCGGCATCACCGGGAATGGTGTTGATGGCGTCGACGCGGTTTTTGACATCGTTCAGCAATTCGCGCGGGTCGTAACCTGAAGCCACTTCTATTGAAATTGATGAGCCGCCTTCGCGTGAAGTACTGACAATTTCCTCGATGCCTTCCAGGTCCTGCACGGCTTCTTCCACCCGTGTGGCGATGGCCAGTTCCGCGTCTTCCGGCGTCGCCCCGCGCAAACTGATATCCACGCGCACCACGCGCGATTCGAAGGAGGGAAACACCTCCAGCGGAATGCGGTTAAAGAGGGAAAACAGACCAGCCAGGATAATGCTGATCATCAACAGGTTGGCGGCGACATGATTGCGCGCGAACCAGGCTATCATTGCATTGCGCCTCGTGTTTTACCGGCTTCCACCAGCACGTCGCGCAACGGCCGGCCTTCCTGTTTCGCTTTGGCTTTAAGTTGTTCCAAACGTTCGGGTGGAATATTGCTGGCCCAGCCAGGTAAACCCTGTTCGTTGTCGGGTTGATCCTTCAGGCGTACACGCGTACCGGAAGAGATTTGGCCGAGCGGTGTCAGTACCAGCCTGTCTCCCGCCGCAAGGCCGGATTTGATTACCGCTTCCTCGGTATTCTGCCAGAGCAGTTCAACCGGCCGGCGGTTGACGACGCCGTCTTCGTGGAGGTAAACATAACTGCCCTGGTAAATGGTTTTCACCGGTATGGCGATCGCGTTATCCAGAACCTTGCCGCGAATTCGCGCCGTCACATACTGGTTGACCTTGAGGGGTATTTTGCCTTCCGCTTTTTCACCGTAGGGGTCATTGATACGCGCAACAACATAAAGTTGACGGCTGTTGTTATCCATGGCGCCGGAGGTGCGAACAATATTGGCTTGCCAGGCTTCTTCCTTCGCCAGGTTCGAATGGATAATCGCCTCGGGATAACTGCCGGCGGTGTCGGCCTGGTGGCGGTAGGATTCCGGCAACTCCATCAATGGCAGTTCGTTGTTTTTGACCGGGAGGCGAATTTCAAGCGCATCGGTGGCGTAGATTTCGCCGAGAACGGTGTTGGCGGAAATCACCTGGCCGATGTCCACGTTTTTATTCAGCGCGCGTCCGCTATAGGGCGCGATGATGTCCGTGCGCTTAAGGTCCAGTTCGGCTCCGTCCAGGTTTGCCCTGGCAGCTTTGACGCGCGCTTCGGCGGCGGCCAATTGCGGTTTGCGCAACACCAGTGGCAGTGGCTTGTTTTTGTTACCCAGACGTTTCCAGTCCTGCTCCGCCTGTTCCGCCAGGGCGAGTTCCTCCTGGTACTGGCGCTCGGCATCCAGCAGGTTGGCTTCGGCCGCTCTTACCGCAATTTCATAATCCGTTTTCTCCACTGAAACCAGGGTGTCTCCTTTATCGAAAAAACCGCCGTCGCGAAATGATTCGGACACAAAATCAATTTTGCCGCCCACTTGGGAGACCAACTGGCTTTGTATTCGCGGGCGAACCAGGCCGTAGGAGAGAATATTGACCTGCACCGGGCGGGGCGCCAGCTCCAGAACTTCCACGGTTATTTGAGGGCTTGGGGGCGTAAAGTCGCGGTTGGGTTGAGGGCGAAAGAGGATAAACAGAACGATGACGAGAACGAAAAAGGCCAGCAGTAATAATGGAGCAAAGGTCTTCAGTGTTTTTGTCAGGGGCATTTTTTACGATTCAATCGGGCGGATTATGTGCCGCTAACTCTAGCACAGGCGGCATCGGCGGTACGACAACAGATGGGTAAAGTAATGTTAAGAGGTGGAAGCGAAGGAGAAGTTGCGGAGTACCGGGCAGGGGGCCGGTAATTTGGAGCATTAAAAAGCCGCGCCTACCTTGAGGTAGCGCGGCTGAAAGAATAACCCGGCAACACTGGTTGCCGGGTCACCGAAGTAGGCGGAGTTTCTCTTACAACGGCGGATACGCGTTTTGCAGCAGAACCTCAAACGCGCCGGGGAACCAGCGGCCCGCGTGCGGTGCGTTGGGTAGCGCGCCGGTACCGTATTGATTGGCGTCATGGTTTTGCGCGTTCGGGTCACACATCGGGTCGTGCTGCTTGGCTGGGTCGTTGGGGTCCGGCTCGAAGTTCGGATCGCTGATACCGTCCGATTCGCCCTGCGGCTTGATCCAGACATAAGCGTCGACACCCGGCTCCGGGTTGGCCTGCGGACGGAAGCCCACGCCACCCGGTTGATTACACCAGTTGCCGCGATGTTCGCGTCGGTCAATGCGCGACTCATTTACGTAAGTGTTCAGATCGGTGCTGCTGGATGCCTGGGTCGGACGATTCGATCCGCCCCAGCCGTTACGGCCGGTATCGATCAGCATGCCGATCGAAGAGGGGAAGCCTTGGCTGATCATCGCCTGGCGCCAATCCTGGACGAAGGTGAGTTCTTCGAGGTAGTTGTTCCACTCGTAGAAATCAGCGGATCGCACTTGGCCGCCACCGACCTGCAGTTGCGGGTTGGGCAGGTAGGGTTCGCGCACCGGCGTGTAGTTGGCGGAGTTGCTGGCAAAACCGGCGATACTGTTGACGCCTTCGTTGGTGCCTTTAATGGCGTTGCTGATCAGCTGAGTGGCCTGGCTGAAGTTGTCGCTCCATCCGAGCCAGCCGGAGTGGGCGATATCAACGTACGGATACACGTTGTCGACAGTGTTCAACTGGTTCAGCGCGTACTGGATACCGTCAACATAGCCGCCGGGGCCATTGGCTTCCTGACAGTCCGGCTCGTCCAGGTTGGTCACCAGGTTGGGCAGGGAGTCCACTTCGATAATGGCTACGATGCGCAGATCGGAGTAGGCCGGGTTGCTCAGGATGCTGACAATCGGATTGATGTATTCCTGCTGGTAACGCTGGAAGCCGTTTTCCGAAATGCGCAGTTCACCGTTGGATGCCAGCGCCGCGCAGTCCCGGTTCGGCAGGTCGTAGACCACGAACATGAAAACGTCCGCACCCTGTGCTACTGCTTCATCCAGGTGGTCTTGCAGGCCCCAGCCTTCCGCCGGATCAATGGCGCCGATACGGTCCATCCACACAGCGGTGTTGTAGTTGGCAATCGCTGAGCCACCGGGCTCGCCGGCCGCCTTGGCGGACCAGACCGGATCAACGTACCACTTGGCATTCTCGAACGGGTTGTCCCAGCCTGCGCCGCCACCGCTGGTGCTGCCGGTAGTGGAAGAGCTTGAGCTGCTGCTCGAACTGCTTGAGGAGGTCGAACCGCTGGAGGAACTGCTGGACGAACTGGAAGAGCTTGAGCTTGAGGAGCTTGAGCTTGAGGAACTTGAGCTTGAAGAGCTTGAGCTTGAAGAGCTGGATGAGCTGCCACAGTTGCTCACCACGCCGCCGTTACCCCACTGGTCTTCACAGGTGGTTCGTCCGATACAGCTTTGGT
>CAYVIB010000046.1:0-26693 GCA_964451365.1 uncultured Cellvibrionaceae bacterium | reverse complement strand
GGTAGGTGAACTGGTTTCGGTGGCATCGGTATTAAAAGATTTCTTCGCTTAAGGAGGTGCCATTCAGCACTAACCCGAATGGCACTTCCTTAAGCGAAAATTTGTTTACATGACAGTGCCAACGAATCCGGTCGATCCGGCGGGGACTCTCCAGAAACACGCCGTGAACCCATTCTTGGGGGCTCTACGGACAACTTGCTTCGCCGAACGCCACCTCTGGTGGCATGCTCCTCCTCTATTATTCTCCCCTTGGCCGAATGGCGTCTATACTGACTATAAGTCAATTTTTTTGTTGCAAATCCGTGCCTTGGCGGCACCGCCACCTAGAGAGGTGAGGTGACACTGCCGAAAGGGTTGGTAAAGGCTTAGGCTGCATAGCGACGGCAAGGATTACTTCGCATGCAATTAATTAACATGGTGCTCATGTTGCGGGGAAAGAGCTGGTATTTATGGAGTTAGGCAAAAAGTATTCGTTCCTCACCAGGGCATTGCACCTTTCTATACTCACTGCCGCATTGTTGTGTGTTTTTCTGGTGGTAACCGATCCGAAAAAAATACTTCAGCTATACCCGTACCCGGGTGTTGCGGTGCATCTCTTTTCTGATTCAGTTGAACCTGAAGGTACAAGTGTGGTGACATGGATTGATCGCGGTAATAGCATTTATGAATGCAAAATCGGATACGGTTTGCAATATCCTTACTGCGGAATAGTTATCAAGTATAAGAGTCCCGAATCAGAAACTTATGACTGGCAGGATTACTATGAGTTCAGTGATGCTCAATCGATAGATCTGTCCGGTTACGATGGAATTTCTGTTTCGATGGAATATTCCGGGCCGAGCAATTCCTTAAATTTCTTTTTGCGGAATTCAGAAAAATTGCCAGGGAGTTATCGCGATTATGATCAGGTGCCTTATATACATGTGGATTTTGTGCCCACAGAAAGCGGTACTTTCATTGATCTTGCAAAAATGCAGGTGGCAAAGTGGTGGATAGACCGGTTCAATCCTCCCCAGAACATGCGTCAACCGAAATTTGAACATGTTTTTGAAATGGGCATCGATTTGCCGCCTTTGCCCGCAAAAGGCTCTCACCGGTTCAAACTGAACCGGATTACCGCAACGAAATCCTATTTCCCGCGGAAGCAATTGTTTCCGGTCATTGCGGGATTGATTGGTATCAACCTTCTGATACTCATCATTCAGGGGCTGCTGAGATACTTCTCCTATCGATATAGAGAGGAAAACGAAACGCTCAGGACAACCATGGTCATTGATCCATTAACCAAATGCTTCAATCGCCTCGGCCTTGAAACCGCTATCGATAGAATGTTTCCCCTGCCAGGCTCTTCGGGAGTCTACGTGATGATTTTGGACCTGGATCACTTCAAGCAAATCAATGACGCGCTGGGGCATGCCGTCGGAGATGAAGTCCTGCGAAAAGTATCGATGGCCCTCTCCGGTGAACTGCGCAGTGACGATATTTTTGGCCGATGGGGAGGAGAGGAATTTATCATTATTTCGAAAATCAGCCGCGACAACCTGAACAACCTGATTGCAAGACTGATGCGCTCTCTGCAAGGCGTATCGATAGAAGGGGAACCGGAAGCCCGTAAGGTAACCATGAGTGTCGGTGTCACCGAGGCTCGGGCTGGAGAAATATTTGACGATGTATTCAAGCGTGCCGACGAAGCGATGTATCAGGTAAAACAGTCGGGGCGTGGTAACTGGAAGCTCGTTTAAGCCTTTTCAAGCCGGACAACTCCTCCTGCATGATCAAAGGTTTATCCACGGAGTGGCAAAACCTCAATTAATGTCTGCAACAGCCACGTTCTGCCGCTTGGCACAAAGGTTTAGCGTCCGCTGCCACGCGGGGCGCGTCAGGGTTTTCACATAATAGGCCTTCAGCCGCGGGTATGGTTCGATGAGATCCGTGTAGCGAACCTGTCGCAGCACGGTGGCCAGGAGAAAACCGCCGACAATTATGAAATAGGTTCAGATCAAGAACGATTTGCCGGCGCTTTGTATCTGTTCACCGAGAGCGTCGCTTGGGGCTGCACGGCACCCGATGCCAAGCCACGCCGCAAAGCGGCGTCGACTTGCATGATTTTTTCGACATTCCCGCGTTAATTACCGACCGCAACGACTCGCATGCGACATCGGCATCAACCGCGCAACGCCGCTTCAATTGCCGCGATATCGATCTTTGACATCTCCATCATTGCATCAAACGCACGCTTGGCGGCAGCGGGATCAGGGTTCGAGATTGCCTGCGTGAGCGCAATCGGCGTAATTTGCCAGGACAGGCCCCATTTATCCTTGCACCAACCGCACGCGCTTTCTTGTCCGCCATTGCCCACAATCGCGTTCCAGTAACGATCCGTTTCGGCCTGGTCCGTGGTTGCAACCTGAAACGAGAACGCTTCGCTGTGCTTGAATGCGGGGCCGCCGTTAAGCCCCAGGCATTGAACCCCCAGGACAGTGAACCAGACCGTCAGCACGTCCCCCTGCTTTCCCGAGGGAAAATCTCCCGGGGCGCGATACACTGCGTTGACGGTCGAGTCGGGAAAGGTCTCGGCGTAGAATCTTGCTGCTTCCTCGGCATCGTTATCGTACCAAAGGCAAATTGTGTTTTTTACTGGGTTAATCATATCGATCCTCCATAGGGTGGTTGTCCGGTTTTCTGTCCAAGGCTTTGTGCATCGATATTACCTGACAAAGCCGACTTAATTTGTAATCACACTCTTATCGCGACATGTTTATGTGCCGGTTAATAGTACCAAGTAGTCGAGCGAGGTGACTGTGATTCGACAGCATCCAAAATATTTTTTTGCCCTGGTGAGATTCCGTTCGATGGCGCTGTTCCCATTCAGCGTCCGCAATATCTTGCATGGCTGGTTTGCCTTTTCTACCTTTTCTTCCGCAGTGAACGGGGCTGCCCGGTGCTGGAGAGTCAAAACCACACCGGCGGAGGGTTGACAGAAAGGTAAGCAATGGCTTACCGTTAGTCTATGCTTACCAATCGAATCTGGACCGCTTTGGGAGACCCTACGAGGCGCGTGATCTTGGAGCGCCTCGCCGACCGCCCGTGGGCGGTCGGCGAACTTGCCGCCGGGCTTCCGGTCACCCGGCCGGCGGTTTCGCAGCACCTGCGGGTACTGAAGGATGCCGGTCTGGTACTTGACCGGCGCTCGGGAAATCGCCGCATCTACTACGTTAATCCGGATGGTTTGGCTGCCCTTCGCGCGCAACTGGATCAGTTCTGGAGTAAAACCCTGGCGACCTATAAGGAGGTCGTCGAACAATCAACAGAGGAGGACTCATGACCACGCAGACACAAGAAACATCCATACAGACGCAGATTGTTGTCGCCGTGCCAGTCGAGCAGGCATTCCGGGTTTTTACGGAACAATTCGATCGCATCAAGCCGCGCGAGCACAACATGCTTGGCGTTGAGATTGCCGAAACGGTGTTCGAACAACGCGTGGGCGGGCACGTCTATGACCGCGGCGTGGACGGGAGCGAATGCCGTTGGGCGCGTGTACTGGCCTACGAGCCACCCCACCGGCTCGTGATCAGTTGGGACATCAACCCGCGTTGGCAGATTGAAACGAACCCTGAAAGAAGCAGCGAGGTCGAAATCCGTTTTATTTCAGAGTCGCCTGCGCGTACCCGGGTTGAACTTGAGCATCGAAACCTGGACCGCCATGGCGAAGGCTGGGAGTCCACGCGAGACGGTGTCGCATCCAAGGATGGCTGGCCGGTCTATCTGCAGCGATTTGGCGAACTTCTCCAGCATGAACAAAGCGCATGAGCGGCACGCGGTTACTTTGGTAGGTATGAGTGGCAGGTATGAGTGGCGGGTAAGGGAATGATTAGGTTCGCGCCATGATAAGCCATCCATCTTTGATGGCTTATCTCAGGATCAACCGGAACCTGTCCCGCACAATGCCACAAAAAGGCCGAGCCGCGCAGGCTTTCCCGTTAGCAACGAAAAAAAACGAACCGGGAAAGGTAACCTTGATATTTTGTAGAGGTAACTTCTCGGTATTTTCGTAGAGGTACCATGCGGTGTTTTCGTAGGGGTGACCCTCGCGGTTACCCGTGAGCATAACCGGTAATGTTGAAACAGGCTTTAAATACTTCTACTGATTGTTAACGCGGCAATAGCAATAAACAAAACTTTGTGACGTATCAAAGGGCGTTTGATGAAGTTCCTTTTCATGCCCGAGCAACTCGAACGTAGAACCGAACTCGCTGTGAAGGGCATCGGCGGAATAACGGTGAACCGGCAGGCCGCTGCATTTTTCCGGTCCGTCTTCCGCGAAAGTGGCAACAATCACATAACCACCCGGCTTTACACTTTTTAGTACCGTTTCCACATAACGCCGGCGTTGTTCCCCGCTCGTAAGAAAATGAAATACAGCGCGGTCATGCCAGATATCGATACTGTGTACCGGCAGGGACAAATCCGTTACATCCGCTTCGATCCATTGAACACGTCCGGCGGTTTTCCCAAGCCGGGCCTGCGCAACCCGCAAAGCGGCACCGGACAAATCCAGCACCGACACATTCGCATAATCCCGCTTCAGCAGGTCGTCCACCAGTGTGGAGGCGCCGCCGCCCACATCGATAATTCGCGCGGAGTTGTCCAAAGGCAGGCGTTGAATAATATCCAACGAGCGCGACGCATGCGGCTGGAACCAGCTTACAGCGTCCGCTGATTTCGTGGTGTAGACATTTTCCCAGTGTTGTTTCGAATCCATAATTTGCTCCGTAAGCAACCAAGTGACGAAAGACATAATGAGGGACCGGTGCCCGGATTTCAATTGCCTGATCCGGGGTATTGTAACGGTTGACATGTGTAAGAGGTGTTATGGAATGGCTTCGAGGCACCATTGCAAAATGTTAAGGTTGCTGTTTCGCCGTTGCTGTTACGGATGCTTTTTTTCGGTTCCGGGTACCGATTTTTTCGGCTTCCGCTTCCAGCCAGTCCCGATGGCTACCTTCTTGGTTCATACCGCATCGCCACCACCCCGGGGCCGAACTCCTACCGGCTCACCAGCTGCAAGTCCACGTGCTTCGATAGCCCCGCGAACAACGTTGATCCATGACCTACCAACCGGAATTACGAATTCGTATTCATCGATCAAACCCGGTTCTGCCAATGCCAGCGGGAACTTTATACCTCCCGCTAACAGACCCTTGCCCGGCGGTTGCTCGAGCTGCGGAACAGCTTCATTGTAACCGGCCTGCTGCTTCAGGCCGTGTCGTTTAAATTTGCGTTGCGCGAGGGCCTGGCGCTAATCGGCCTGAAAAAAATGAAAATTGGCAGGCACCCATTGCATCTTTGTATGCCAAAAAAATGCAAACGAGGACATGAGTTACGAGACTACTTGTACGGCGATTTGACTTGGGATATCTTAAAGACCAGATTGTTAATTTGACTAAGAGGTCGCTAGGCGCATACCTGAAAAATATTTTAAGTATAAAAGAATTTGGGTAATCATTAAGTAATAAAAAAGAATTATAAATTTTTTCAAAGGGTTGCCAGCGGTACATACCTACCAAAAATTGGTGATGTTTTTGGGATTTTTGAGAACGCCGTTTTAAAGCAATTGGTATAACACAAGAATCCTGACTTGAATGCCAATAAATACTATTTATAAAAAGATAAACGAGCACGTGAGTTCAGGGGGATTTCCACGCCACATGAATTCAGTACTCCGTTTCCGTGAATCACCTTGGGCAGATAAAACGATTGAACATGAATATAGAAGACTTGCCTTATCCACCAACAGCCTTTGGACGCGCTGAGGATTTTGACCGCTTCCTCAACCAAAAGATTAGCGGCATCAGAAAGTATGAAATGGGTGAAATGGCCATTACATCCGATTCCATATCGATAGTGGTGCCTGTAAAGGATAATCAAAAAGGCGTCAATCGGTTTTTGCAAAGTATTGTCGCCAATACCAAGCCGATTGATTACCCAGGTGAAATTGTTATTGTCGATAACAATTCTTCCGCTCCGATAGAGATAATGCACGATTATCCGTTTCCGGTTAGTCTCTATCAATGCACAACACCCGGGCCCGCAGCTGCTCGTAACACAGGAGCAAGACACGCCGTGGGGGAGTGGATATTGTTCACTGACAGCGATTGTGTTGCCATGCCCACATTGATTTCCGGATACCTTTCTCCAAATGCTCAATGTGTAGCCTACTCCGGTATGGTCCGAATTGTCGGCGATGACCCAATAACAAGTTACTATCGAGATCAAAACACCCTGATTCCGGCCTCTGTTATGGCAGAAAGCGAAATAGAACCGGCTTATCTGGTAACAGCAAACTGCCTTGTCCTCAAGCGAGCATTCCTCACCGTCGGAGGATTCAACGAAATGTTTACGAAAGCGGGCGGGGAGGACCTGGACCTCGGATTACGACTGAGGGTAGCTGGAAACATCAAGTACAACTGGAATTCGGTGGCGCAACACGAATTCACCGACGGGATGGAAGGTTTTGTGAAAAGGTTTATAAGGTACGGCTATGGAGACAAACTCATTGAAGAAATCTATGGTTTGGGCGACGGCTTCATGGCACCCGAGAAAGGCAATTTAAACCGGCAGACGAAGCCAAATGTCTTTCTTTCGGAAACTTGGGAGACGTCAATGTGGTGGGGTTACAACAAAAGGCCGGCGGAAGAATTTCCTGTTGAAGACGTTGTTAAACAGTGGGAAAAATGGATCGCCGAATCAATTTCATAGAGACAACAATAATCGGAATATAAAAATGGATAAAAAATCAATTCTGGTTGCTGGAGGGGCAGGCTTTCTGGGATCGCATCTGTGTGAGCGGCTACTGAATGATGGACATGAAGTCATTTGTCTCGATAATTTTTATACCGGATCAAAACGAAATATCGAAAAGTTGCTATGTCATCCATATTTTGAATTGTTGAGGCACGACATTACCTTTCCACTATGGGTGGAGGTCGATGAAATTTATAACCTGGCTTGTCCTGCATCACCTGTCCATTATCAAAGCGATCCGGTTCAAACCACTAAAACCTGTGTGCATGGCTCAATTAATCTTCTTGGCCTTGCTAAGCGTCTGAACGTAAAGATTTTCCAGGCTTCCACAAGTGAAGTTTACGGTGAACCTGCTGTTCATCCACAGCATGAATCGTATTGGGGTAACGTAAACCCTATTGGAATAAGATCCTGTTACGATGAAGGCAAGCGTTGTGCGGAAACCCTTTTTTTTGATTATCATCGTCAATATGCATTAAGTATTAAAGTTGCACGAATATTTAACACCTATGGCCCGAGAATGAGTCAAAACGATGGCAGAGTAGTTTCAAATTTTATCGTGCAAGCCCTGAAAAATGAACCAATTACCATCTATGGCAACGGAACTCAAACGCGTTCTTTTTGCTACGTCGACGATCTCATCGATGGCATGATCAAGCTAATGTCCACTAACGATAAGTTTACAGGCCCCATCAATTTGGGAAACCCTAATGAAATAACCATGTTAGAGCTGGCCGATAAAATTATCTCTCTTTCCCATTCGCGCTCCACAATCGGGTTTCGTGAATTGCCCAGCGATGATCCCGCCAGAAGGCGGCCGGACATAAGCCTCGCCACTGAAGAATTGAAGTGGAGGCCACAAGTGAGTCTGGAGGAGGGGCTAAAGAAAACAATAGACTACTTCCGGTCGGTAATGGCATAAGCCGGACTAGCTCAACTTGCTGGGGCATCCAGGGGAGGATGTTAAACGGTTGGCCATTTACCGTACTTTTTTGTCGGTGTCCAAATATTTTAGCGGAATCAGTGTCATCCTTGGTAACGCATGCAGCTAATTAATCATGGAGTCCCGGGGTAAGGTTAATAGCACCGTCGGATGTATTTTGTGTGAGTATGGTGCCCAACCGTTTACCTCATCACGCTCCTAAAACGAGAAAGCCGGAGCTCTTGCCCCGGCTTTTCGTCACCAATACTATTGGAGTTCTACCACCAATAAACAGAAGCCCATGCATAATCCCCGGCGCTGATCTCGAAAACATAGTAGTCGCTGGAGTCTTTGGCCGGCAACGGCGCACCCACGGTGGTGACCGCCGTGCCCGAACCGTTAACGGTCACGGAAACACTGCGACCTTCAAAATTCGACACGCCCCAACCGTAAATTGCATCCTGGGTACGGAAGCAGTAGGCGCCAGTGGTATTGAAGTTGCCTGTTTGATTGCCTGATATTACAGGGCAATTGCCACCGCTCGAGCTGCTCGACGTTGAACTGCTGGAAGACGAACTACTGGAGGACGAGCTACTGGATGAGGAGCTGTTGGTATCATTTGTGAGCAATTGAAACGCCTGGTTTGTCGCACCGGATGTGCAGTCCCATTGATGTATGTTGGCCCCATCTTCTGTTGATGCATCGGAAACATCGAGGCATTTCCCACTGTGGCGGGCAATAATTTTGAAATAATCGCTACCGGAAGCCTCGAACCGGAATTGCTGATTGTTTCCTCCGTTATAAGTCCAGCTAAGGATATTGGCGCCATTGGCCGTTTCAGCTCCCGAGACATCAATCGATTGACTCGTGGCGATTACCGGACTGATCCGATGCCAGCCGTTGCCCAGGTGGGTCACCTGAAAAACTTCATTGTCATTGGCGGCATCGTAATACCACTGTTGTATATTTGTGCCGTTGGATGTACCCCCGCCGGCGACATCAATCGCTTTACCGCTGTGCTGGGCCACGAAGGAATAGGTGCCGTTAAATGACACGCCGCCGCTGACAGCCACATTAAAACTCTGTGTATCTTGCGCGCCGCATGTGTTGGTAAAAGTGGCTGTAGCGGTACATGAGCCTGTTGGAGTAACCGTTTGTTCACGTGCGCTACCGGAGGTTCCGCATCCGTTCCAGCTCCATGAGCCGCCGCTTACAGGTTGAGGACCAAACCTTACCTGATCCCCGGAATTTACCGTCACACCGGATGTTTGTTGCCAGCTGCCGGCGTTCACCTGCACATACGGAGTAATGGAAGAGGGTGTGCAACTGTTATTGTTATCTTCGTAAAACCAGGCAAATGCCGCTTGCGCACCCTCTTTAGCTTCCAGGCCGGCATTGGCTGGTCGTGCATCGTTAACGTAAAGAAGATCGCTTAAAAAACCGATCATATACGAGACGTTACCACTAACCGCCATATTGGCCCTGAGCGTGTTGCCGTAGTTCGCCGTGCTGCCGGCGACGAGGCCGTCATTTTCGGGAAACCAGAAATTTTCCGTAATAATCATCGGCCACAGGTCCGCGGCAGGTTGGTACTGCCTGTCCCACAGGTTGTTATGGCACTGAACGTTGTCGTAACAACCGCCATAGGCCGGATAATAATGGGCGGCTATGCCGCAGTTCGAACAGGTAAAAGGGTACTGGGCATGTTGTTGCGGCGAACCCTGCCACTCAAGTGTCGGTACCCAAATAACATTGTTTGCGCCCGTACTTTCAATCTCATTGATGACGGGCTGAATCCAGTCCCTGAAAGCGCTGTAATACTTCGCCTGGCCCATGCCCCAGTCGCCGTTACCCGGGGAAGATTCAATCTCGACCGGCTCGTTCATCAGTTCGAACATGATGTTATCGGCGTTTTTGACGCCCGGCGCATTGGCAACGGTGCGCCAAAAGGTGCGCAGTCGGGCCTGTTCTGTCACTCCCGCGTTACGCGAACCGTTATTGGGTGTGTTGATCGGGCCTGTGGCGCTAAGTACAAGGTAAAGTCCGCGCGACCTGAGATGCTCGGCGTAGGGCACAACGAAATTTTGTATCCAGCCATCAAATTGCGCCTGGTTAACCAGCCCCGATGGCTGGGTCCAGCCGCCTATCGAATCGGTATTGACGCGTACGAAGGAAGCATACCACCCGTGGTTGCGGCCATACTTCGGGCTGGTATCGCTCATCAGGGTCGCCGCTTCCTTGAGGTAGTTCAACATGCCGGCGACATTGTTCGGATTGGTCCAGTCGGTGGGATTGCTGTACCACCGTCCTCCACCGTTGAACCAGGTTTCCGTAGGCTGCATCCAGCCTCCACGGAGCACCACGTTATTGCCGTTGGGATCTTTCAGGTGCCGGCCCTCGACATGCAAAGGCGGCGTTGGCATACCTTCCCATGCAAACAGATGTACAGGGAGCATCCCCAGTACAAATAGAAAGATAAATATTTTTAGTCTGTTCGTGGTACCAAAATGTCTAGTGGCAAACATGAACTCTCTCCTCTCATTTTTTCTGAAATATAATTTTCCGTCGTGGCTGTTCTCCATATTAATTCCGGTCATAAAACAAAACCGCTTTCTAAATTGTTCTCTATCGGCTAGAGATAGGTACTGGTTTTTCCTTTGAAGAGGGGTGGCTGAAGGCGAGGAAGCAGTAATTACTGTGTCGTAGAATAAAAACCTTTCACGTACACAAGCTAAATCCCATTTGGAATAATAACCATATAGTCACCTGGAAAATAAATAAGTCGGCATCATGCACTAAAGCTCTTCCAAATCACCAATCCAGCCGGTGGTATTTTCCCAACCAAAAATATATACACATTTAAAGCTTAAATACTTGCTCATTGAACTTTTTGTTTTACTTAAACAGCGGCCTACTTACAGTCATACATACAATTTGGCTTGCTCGTCTAATCACTACGAACCCATAAATGAGTATTTTTAATTTGAGTGGAATACTTGCCGATCGGAATTTGTTCTGATGGTTCGGCAGGCAAAAAGTCTGAACAGGAAGAAAAGGTGAGTAAAGTATCAGTTTGCGTATTACATAAATCGATACCATGCAAAATTGATCGGTGGATGATCATGAAGCTTGAATATAGTATTTGCCGAGGTTGTCCTGGCACCAAGAATTGTAGTGAATAGAGTCGTCAGACTTCGGCATTTGATGTTCCCGCGGATACGGTGACGTCCAGCTATTTTCATGTTGTTTTGCGCGTCGAATCAGTTTGCGCGGAGAGTTGGGCAACAGGGAAGATAATTGCCGGTTGGTAACGGTTGCCCGGCAACCTGCCAGCCAGATACAGCTTACGCCGGCAGGTGGAATGAAGCATTAATCGTCGGTCGATTCAGAAAGTAATTTGAACCGAGGGGGCGCTGCGGTTTGCTTCACCGTGATAAACAGCCTCAATATTATTGCCGTCCGGATCAAGAACGAAAGCAGCGTAATACCCCGGGTGATATTCCCGCTCTCCAGGCGCGCCGTTGTCCTTGCCGCCATTGGCCAGGGCGGCGCTGTGGAAGGCGTCCACCATGCCACGGTTTTGCGCCTGGAATGCCAGGTGATGGCGTCCCGTTAGTACTCCCTGCGCGGCTTTACAGTCCGGCGTCGAGACGAACAGTTCGTCTGCCCAAAAATACCCATCGCCGGTACCGCCGATTGGGATGTTCAAACTCTCTAGAATCGCTGTGTAAAAACGCTGAGCAGCGGAAAGATCTCTCACCACCAGTTGAATGTGATCGATCAGTCGTCCTCGGTGTAGTTCTTGGGGGGATGGTTCCTGGGTGTCCATATGGTCCTCCTGTTTTGGAAGAAGGCTGAAGTTTTCCACAGGTTTTAGATTCATGAATCAATAAGCATGCCATTTATCGACGGATACCGAATGGACTTTTCCCGGAAACAAAAAGGGGAATGAGTGCCGGTATTTCCTCTTGCTGGCTAAAGATGTTAAAAGCGAGTTTGGATGTGTTTTGGCTTCCGTCGTCCTCGGAGCGAGATGCATGTCCACAACTCGCCAGCAGGAAGACATCTGGCGGACCCTGTGGAAAATGCTTCGAATGCTCTCTCCATCAGTACGTCATAGTTGTTTTCTTTATATCCCATTACTCATAGTGAAAGCCAAAAAAAAGCTACACGAATGAAAAAGGCAAATCCCAACAATGGTTACTCCAGCTCTCTTGCGTGTTTCGCCCCGGCCTTTCGCAGTAGATCATAATAACCCCGGTGCCTGGATTCGAGTGCATTACCCTTGTTCCGCCCGATTTGATACTCAACGTAGTCAAGAACAGTTCTTTTGTCCGTTTCGTCAACTTTGTTCAAGTCGATTTTCCATTCGATCATGTCATACAGAAACTGGTCGAATCCATTGTTCACGGCGTACTTGATTATGTTTCCCCGTGGAACGTCAAACCTGATGCTGTTGCAGTAATACCCTTTGGTTCGTTCATATTCGGCCCACATTGATTGAATCTTTTCGGTCAGAACGTTTTTGCTATCGCTGTTGATATCCGCACAGGAGGCTTCCAATACCTTGCGCTGATAGCTCCACTTGTATCCGCCACCGATTTTATCGTCCGGATCGTGATTC
This sequence comes from uncultured Cellvibrionaceae bacterium, assembly GCA_964451365.1. Lineage (GTDB taxonomy): Bacteria > Pseudomonadota > Gammaproteobacteria > Pseudomonadales > Cellvibrionaceae > CAYVIB01. The sequence goes on along the minus strand of CAYVIB010000046.1, from coordinate 14,340 downwards.
ACGAACATACAGAAGCCTCGCATCTTTTTTAAATTGGGGCAGGGAGGTGGCAATTTTTCGGGGCTGACGTAGGACAGGTCCTCATCGCCATTGACGAATTTTCTGTCGCTTTCAAGAACGCCCTGGTCATTATACGATTTCCATAACCCTTCCTTTTTTCCGTTTTTGTAGACGCCTTTGGTTTTGGTCTTGCCGTTTTCATGGTAAGAAATCCAATCACCCTCATAATTATTGTTGACATAAAAAGCTCTATAGCGAAGGTTGCCATTCGGATGAAACCCTTTCGCCTCACCTTCCTGTTTACCGTTTATGTACGTTCCGGAATATTTCACCTGGCCATCGGAAAAATATCTTGCGTACGGGCCATGAGCGACCCCATTCGAATAGGTATAGGTTTCGAGTAGCGTGGTGCGAGTCGAGTACCAGTGGTATTTTCCTTCTTTCTTGCCGTTGACCAGGGTATACGTCGACCTGCCGATGACGGTATCGGGCCTGTCCGCAAGATGGAGTGTGATCTCAACCTTTTCTTCGTTCGGGGCCAGCTTTGTATAAGACCGGGTCTCGATATGATGGCCCCAGCCATTGTAAATTTTTTCAGTTCTCGTTTGTCCATGCGCCGCCGGCAGCCCGGAAAACAACAATATTAATAAAGCCATTCCCAAGGTCGGGAAAGCCTTTATGAGTGAAGGACTGTTTCTGTTGTACATCGTCGTCTCCGGCAATTTTATTGGTACGTTGCTGTTGCTTTTATTATTAATTCGGTTAAACCGATTTTCGAGCTGTCATTTTATTCTGGTGCGAAAATCAATGTTTACCTCGGCCCGATCCCGCGCCGCCTGGTGTCCAGACAGGTTGCCGTCAGTTCAACAGCTCACGGTGCGTCCGACCGCCAGGATTCCGGAATCGCGGACCAGATATCGGGATTGTTGCCCAGATAAATTGTAGCCCAGACATAGACTAAATGGAGGAGGTTGATCCCGACGGCAGGTCCGCTACCGCCGGGAAGGAACGGCAAAAGTCGTGGGTCTCAGCGTCGTACGTCGACTACGAGGCGTGGTGGACTGCTCAACTCGCGGACCTGATAGCGGTTCGGCGACCCGACGCCCAGGACCCAGGTCACGACCGCCTCGAAATCGCACGTCAGCTCCAACTCCAGGAACTCGGGCAGGTTCGGCATGCGCTCCCGCTCGGCGACCGTCGGCCGGCCCTCCTCGGTGTGCGCGTTGGCCGGGGATAATCGGACTTCCAGCCAACCATTGCCAGCCACCTGCGCAACCTTGCCGGACCCGCACTTCCGCACGGGCCGGTCGATGTATTCAACGTGATAGCCCGGAACTCGCTCGTCGAACTCGAACACAATCCGGTCGAAGCTCTCGTGGGTGCCGGTACGAACGGCGACAAGGGTCGCGGCGGATGTATTGGACCGCGGCCGGTCGATAATACCCTCCGTCCACTCTGACGCAAATTCAGCATCACGCTCGGCGCCGGTTAGAGATGAGTCGTTACGCTCGCTCTCAGCGCCTCCGCGTCCGGTCATGGCGATGGTTGCGGCGAGTGCTGCAGCAAGGTGTCGGATTCTCACTATCTTCCTCCTCTGTTCGATTCATTGCTTCGTTAGATGCCTTTTCCCGGCCTCAGAGAGGCTGTGGACAGCCGTCTTTGTCGTCGATTCCGGCATTCGCCGAATCACTCGGGATTCCCTCGAGGAACGGGTGCGGCGAACGGTGGAGAGAGTGTAGTAGTGGAGGAGGCTGGAATCTATAAGGATGTTCAATTGCATTAGGTGGCGAGGCCAATATAACCTGACCCCGCGCGCGCGTTAGTTCAGGGCTTAAGAGCAGAACTTGGGGTAAAAAATTGACCCGCAGTGTCTCTGTCTATTGTGACCGTTACCGTACAAACTTCGGAGTGTGTGTCCGCCTGGAAAACAAATCGCAGCTCATTTTCCGCTACATAAAAGTAATCAAATTCGGAAGGGAGTCGACACTCTTCTGCTTCCACCACTTCCTGCCGTTCTTTAGCAAGCAGTTTAAGAAAGTTTTCTTCGGCTGCCTGGTCCTGAAGTTGATTGCGCCACACAATCTCCTCGCCGTTTCGTAAATCGATATTTATGGCGCCTGCCGTGCTATCGGGATGCGGCATCGGCGGGCACATCCACATGGCTTCATAGGTAACGCTGAGCACGGATGCACCTTGATGCATAACATTTGCAGAAAATGTCTGGTCACCCGTGTTCTTGCACTGGTACTTTTCCACCAGGGTTCTGAGGGTTAAATTAATGCTTGTTGCAAGCTCCTTTTTGTCGCTGGACTCAAAAATCGGATACTGAATGGACTTTTCCCAGAAGCCAAAAGGGGAACTGGGTGCCGGTATTTCTTCTTGCTGGCGAAAAACTTCAAAAGATAGTGTTGGTGTTTTCTGGCTTCTTTCGGCCGGTGAATCCGATGCCTGCCCGCAGCTCGCCAGCAGGAAGAAAATCATAAAAAACGTCGTTTTCATTTGGCTGGTCCTGTGGAAAATGCTTCGTACGCTTGCTTCATCAATACATCATACTTGTTTTCTTTGTACCCCGGGCCGTTATAGCCCTCGGCGAATTTTGCCCAGCTTTTTGTCTTCAGGTGCGCATCCAGTTTAGTCGATTTAAGATATCGGACAAAAGCATTCAAGTGATAGCTTTCTGTCAGGCACATATCGCTTACGAATTTTTCCACAGACGAATACCCAGCCAATGAATAATTTGCTCCCATTATCTGGAATTTGCCCCATGAAGCGGACTTCATGGCGGCTTCTTTGTCCAGAGAGTAAGCAAGATCGTAGCGGTCATACTCAGCGGCACCGCCTTTGTAATGCGTCTTCGTCCACTTCCTATAAGATATGGTTGGGTGCTTGGTGTCGTAGACGTGTTTTGTGAATCGGGAGAAGTAATGTCCCTCAAACAGAATTTTGGGCTTACCATTACTCAGGAACCCGCTTCCCCGGCTTTCTACAGAAGCCACCGCTTTTACCGCAGCAGTTTCCACACCGATAATCCTGGCCGCGTTTTCGTAATCCTGCTCGGTAAGTAATGTGGTCTTTTTTTCGTTCTGTGGGTCAAGCGTTTTAGAGACGGCCGCGCCCAGGATGGCCTGTGCCTGAAAGAGTGAAGTATTGAATCCCGTCTTGGTAGCGGGGGTGCCGGAGGATTTGTCTTTGTGTTTATTCAGATTCTGGATTGTTCCTTTTCCCGGGTCCACCCTGCCGTCTGGATTATTCATACCCATAACACGTTTTTGGAACTCCTTTATCATTCCAACCGTAATGGGGCCGCATTTGCGGTCTTCCTTTAAAGGAAGATACGGAACCATCTGCCATAGGTTCATGTTTAGCAGTTTTTGTACGATAAGAACATCTGCCGGAATATTCTTACCGCCGTTACCAACGGATTGAGAAATGTTTAACATAAATAGGAACCTCCTGTGCTGTCGATATTATATCCAATATGAGAGATGGAAGTGTGATGAAAGCCCGCAGGATTTGAAACGCTAAATACCCAATCAATCAGTGGATGGAGAGGGCAAGGAGTAAGACATTACGCTCCACCCCGTGCTGATTGGTCCTTCGGCGTGAGTCATCTACTCGGTTGCCAGTGTAAGGAACTGACACAGATCTGCGAACACTACCTTAGAGTTGTGATATTAATGCTCGTGCTCGCTGTACTATGGGTGTTGCGGCTCGACTTTGATTGGAAAGGACCACCACAACGTACCCTTTGTCGAGAAATATATCCATATTGGAGCTTACTCCCGCAAACGTCCCATTGTGGCCCACGATCCGGTTTATCTCCGGACCTCTGACTTCAAAACCAAAACCGTAATTTCTGGCACTTAACTCCGTATGTACCTTAAACATTTGCTCTCTGCTTTTTGGGCTGATAAGGCGATTGTTCATCAGTGCCAAAGCGAATTTAAGTAGATCCTCCGCGGTAGAGTATCCGCCACCAGCCGGGCATCCCTTCACAGGCAAGTGATAGTTATTGTTTCGCCATGTTGAGCCGGGTGACGACTCAAAATAATAGCCTGTTGCAATGTTAGGTACAGGTTTATCAAGCTCGAAACTACCGGATTGCGCCATGCCTGCTGGCTCGTAAACATTTTGCTTTATGTAATCAAAATATCCTTGTCCACTTGCTTTCTCGATAATGACTCCCAACAGGAACATTCCGGTATTGCTGTAAGAATATTTGGTACCCGGCTCAAATTTTAGGGCTTCATCACGTACCAGGGTCTTATAGTCGTCGATTTCCCTAAAGGCGTCCTTCGAGGACCTTTCAAAGGTGTTATTGAGATAGTCCCCCAATCCAGCAGTATGGCTTAGCAAATGCTTGATTTGGATGCGTGAACTTACCTCAGGGTTTAGCCAACTGCTGTCAACATACTTGTCAATGGTCTCATCCAAACGAATTTTATCTTGTTCGACCAGTTGCATGATTCCAACGGATGTGAACATTTTGTTCATCGAGCCAAGATTGTATTTTGTGTCTCTCTGGTTCCGTATCTTGTATCTTCGGTTCGACAAACCAAATGATTTGGTGTAAATAACTTTTCCATTCTTGGCAATCAATACGGTGCCCGAAAATAGATCCTTTTTTGACAGACGATTTAGGTGGCCTGCAACATCCTTAACGAGACTGCGTTTTCCATTGACGTTCGATGGGACAGGAATCGTCCGATAATCCGCCGGTTTGATTTGAACCCCGGTAATTTGGCTGGGTGAACTCTCCGGGAAATACAGTATGATTTCCTTCCATTCTTCTGTTTTTGAAGATTGAACTATTGAGGATACAAGCAGGTATTTACCCGCTTGATCCAACATCTTTATGGCAGATAATTTTATCTCACCATAATCCCTGAAAATCGCGTTCAGCGTGGATAAATGACGCTGGAGCGGGTAAGCCTGTAAGAAGTGATGATTGTAGTTGTTCTCAATAAATTTTTTCTGAGCGGACAAGCTATTGGTATTAGCAGCTGAAATGAAAGATCTTACGGTGGAGTAGGATATAGGCTCATTGCTTTCACCTGATATCGCAAAAAACGAAGTGAATAAGAACCCGAAAGTAAGTAATTTAAGTCCTTGGGTCATGGTATGATTTTCACCTATACAGAAAGCAAATGAAAGAGTTTAAATATTCTAGGCTATTTTGACTTTTTTTACGCGAGTTGAAGCATGACAAAAGAGCAGCTATTCCACCGCTCCGATACTCCCCAACCCCAGGACAAGAATAAATGCTGGCTGGCCCCCATAAACATTATCAATTTTAGTGACAATAGGCCACGCCTTATGCGCCTTTGATTAAATAAAGGGTGATTATGATACTTCACCCTTTTTTCTCCTGTATCAGCTCTGCTTTCGTTACCACACGCTTTGCTTTAGTCTTGAAAAATAGATCGAGTTTCTCACCCTCTCGGACTTCGAAATATAGTGCGTACTTTTCGCTTAATTTTCAAAGCAGTAACCTGTGTTTTCATCGACTTACCACTACCTTGTCGCCACTAGCCGGATCAATGGCATACAGAGTGTACCTTCCACTGATTCCATCGCCACCTACAACGTAGAGTACGTGGTATCCTCTTGCACCGGTACTTGTGAAAGCCTTGCGGTTGGTGAGCGGGGAAAAGGATGTCTCCGATCCGGTTACGTCGTCGGCTATTAAAGAAGTATCACCGTTGGAATCCACCGCTAGAATATTATCGTCTCCGCCGTTCAACACAAATAATGTACCGTATCCCCCAGAAAGAATCCCCTGTGATTCCGGCGCCAAATCTGGACCGTTATTTGTGCTGTTTTGAGAAAGGCTGGTGCCACTGATGGGGTCTGTCGCTAGATTGATCGAATACAGATAGGGATCAACCGGGATATGTCCGGACACTGAGACAGCATCAGCCTCGCCCCAGCTTACATACAGCGGCGACTCGATACCGGATCCCCCTGAATTCTGATCGGCTAACGGAATTCTGTCGCCCGTGCTCATATTAACAGAGAACACAGTATTAGCCTCGGTATCGGCAACCAGAAGGGAGTTATCAGGACCGAATGCCAATCCATGTGGGCTTTCGAAGGCAGGTCCGTTACCCACTCCTTCTCCGGAAATAAGCGATCGTTGCAATAAATATTGATTAAAAGTTATCACCCCTGTGACTGCCGGACTTTTACTGGATATGTAGAATTCTTGATTTCTGTAGAGCATATGCCCAGGCTCTGTTAACATGGGGACCAATCGGTCGTCGGAGAAATCGATCATGGTGTTTCCACGATTTCCGCTATCAACGTCTACTGGGATAAGTTTGACTGCACCGTCGGATGTATTTTTTGTCAGTATGAACACGGTATCAAAATCCGGTCCTGTAGCTCTCTCAATACGGCCGTAATGGCCGAAGTTGCTTGTGGCTACCGCGACAGGCTCATCCAAAGGATCCCCTGCACCGACAGAGGCATCATCCTTTTTTAAAACGGCTTTCGCCATACGAACTCGACCAACCGCATCCTCTGCCGTAACGGTAATGGTAACTTCCGGGACGTCAGTGGGAATTTCCAAATTCTCCACGCGCCAAACGGAGTTATTAAGGGCGGCATTAACGGTGCCCAGCCCGGCATCAACGGTTACCGACTGTATCGCTTTTGGAGGTCCGCAGTACCAGTTTCCATCCGGTTGTATCACGACCTCGCAACCGCTCATCGCCGTCCCAAATACATCAATATCTGTTCCTGTAAACGCTCCCGCGGGTGGGGGAAATTCCAGGTTAAGATCCGGCGCGGCTGGGTGAACGATTTCCACCTCAACGGTATCGGACGAACTGACACCAAAGTAGTTGGTCGCCGTCAGTTCGAATTCAAGGAAGATCGGGGTATCCGTTGCCGGTGCCGGAAACGTCATCGAGGCGGAGTCAGCGTTGGTAATTGGCACTTCCGGCCCCGCCGTCTGAACCCAGTAATACTCGACCCACTCTGACATGCCGCTGGTTTCCACCCACAGATCCAGATTTTGGACTGCGCCCGCAAGATTGACTGTGGATCCACCGTTAAAAGTTTCATCTTCGCCGGCACTTACGACAGGCTCTGGAACTATATAGATGTATATACGCGTTGAATCAGTGGCGTAATCATTGTCTTCAATAGTCAACGAATATATCAGCTCAACAAAAGAGGAATCTTCGAGATCAGGCGCAACCAGCGTATAGTGCTCTCCGGTCAATTCCACAGCTGCATCCGGCCCGTATTGCTGATACCAGCGATACCGAACAATCTGCCCATCTTCATCCAGCGCTCCATCTAGATTGAACTGAACTACCTCTCCCGGCTGAGTAATGACGCGGGTTTCGATGCCACTGGCATCCGGCGGAATATTTGGTTGCGGTTGATTGTTGCTGTTGATGCCAACAGTAGCGTTGGTTGCATTTCCACCGCCTCCGCCACAGGCGTTTAATAATAAACAAATCAGTATGATTGCGGGATAACTGAAATAATCTTTTTTATTCATTATCCGTCCCTCCTTTTAAATTAGCTTTATTTTGGATTATGGAGGCCAGCGAGGCTGTTACCTTACTATAAATATTGGATCCCCGGACACTAGGTCTTATCGTACACCCTTTGTGATGGCTGAGTGACCTATTTTATAGCTAAATATTCAGCCAGCGTAGCTTGGACACCTGCAGGGTGGCGGGGAGAAAGTGGCAAATAAGGATAGCTGTGACAGAGCTGCATAAAAGGACTGCTATCCCTCGCTTTGCTTTAGCCCGCGAAGATAGAGCGAGTTCTTCACCCTCTCGGACTCGTACCTCAGAAAGCCGTGCTGTAGGGCAGGGATCGGATACTCAGCCCGAGTTAACAGTCCGACCAGCTCCAGCATTCCGTTTATCTGCCCGATTCGACGTTGGACGCTATCCGGGGCCTCTTGCTTCCTGTGCTGTAAGATCAAACGGTCAGAATGGCGGTAGATATCCACTAGCACGAATGGCGCTTCTTTAAGCCCATTTTTCTTAAAAAGATTATGGTAGGTCGGTCCGGCGGGGGTTCTCCAGAAACCTTCGGCAACATGGATGTTGTCCGTAGAGCCCCCGCCGGATCGACCGGATTCGTTGGCATGGTCATATAAAAGAATCTTCTCTTAAGGAAGTGCCATTCTCCACTAGCACTTCCTCTAATGCCGTAAGTTTCATCTTTCTCCTCTCCCTCTTGTATGCGTTACGGTTATCAATTGAAGGCTATAGTCCGTCGACCATAGTCTGCGCAAGTAGCAGAATCCGAACCGAGGTGACGCCATGAAACCAGAAATCGCGTTCGGTTTGGTTCTTAAATCCATAAGAGAAGAAAAGGGGGGGAGTCAGGAAATACTGACCCTCGATGCCGACCTTGATCGTACTTTTATTTCCCTGCTTGAAAGAGGCCGTAGACAGCCGTCTTTGTCGTCGATTCTGGCGTTAGCTAGATCACTTGGGGTTCCGCCGGAAGAGTTGGTGCAGCGAACGGTGGAGAGAATGTAGGGGTGGAGGAAGACTGACGGTAGGACTTTCAAATGCCGTGGGAGGGGAGGACAAAATGGCAGAAACTCATGAATCCTCGGAACATACTTCCATTCAACGGTTGATTTTAGCAAGCGACATTAATCTAAATATTCAACCGGCAGAACTAATGCCTTTTGCTGGTAATCCTAGAGAACCCATGCCGGAAGGCCTTCCATTTAAACTGGATGATTACCTGGTCGATTGGACTGGCAGATTCTTGCGTAATGACAAACGAGGCGCTATTCCAGCCAACTCGCCTCCCATTTTTGACAGGCTTGCGATTGAGCCTAAACACTTCCTGTATATGAGCAAGAACTTTGAAACCCAGTTCAAAGGCTTGGCAGGCAGTTACTATTCAATGAAGAAGGCCTTGAGCGTATTTGGCTACCGCCGAAATCACGGGCTTAAACTCTGCAAACAGGTTCTCGGTTAACAAAAGTAAGCCCTCATTCCAAAAGACTTTCCAGATCCTATGGGACACCTTTGCTCTGAATTTGGGTTTTCGGTCATTTTCGACAACTGCACCGTCTTTCGCTGTCAATTATTAAATTCTAGAAAGGCATTATCGGGAAATATTGCGATTATTGGCTTTATCTTTTCTGTTATGGATGTCCAGGTTCTTTTTTGGTTCTTTTTGTTTTTCTTACTATGGGTGTTCAGGTTTTTCCCGTGATTATGATACTTGCCCCCTTTTTTTGACCCCTTTTGCTCTGCTTGCTTTCGGATTGTCGGGCGCAGCCTGGAGACCCGATTAAAGATGTCCGCTACTGAGCGGGATGGTATCAGCCGTCTTTGTCGTCAATTGCAGCGAACGGTGGAAGGCGGTTAGTAGTGGTGGAGGAAGACTGGTTCTCTATGTATAAAACAATCGGCAGCGAAACGTCTCGCTGCCGCTCTAAGCTCATTGATTAGTCCATGGCAAATCGCCAAACCTGGCTGGTCCAGCCAGTATTCAGGTTTTGTGAATAAAGATTCGAATAGCCGCTGGTATCTCGCATGGTGAGATATTTTCCACTCCATACATTTTTCAGACGGTATCCATAATAAGGTGATGCAGGTTCAACGATCCATCGTTGACTATCCCAATCTCTTATTTCATACGTTTCGACAACAGCGTTATCCTGCTGTCCACTAACATTCAAGTAAGTTCTGGTTCCCCAATTTCGTAGTCGAACATAGTCGCTGTTGGATTCCGGTTCGATAATCCAATGCTGGGTGTTCCAGCCACTGTTGTAAGGTTGCCCGCGTGCAGCCACACTGTTGCCACTACCACCCGCGGTTAAGCGTGTATTGCTCCAGGCATTTGTCATGGTTACCGTTTCTTCTTCAGTCGTGCCAACACAATCCTGATATCGAACCACATAGTTATTACATTGGCCGTCTACCTGATCTGCATTGTTACAGACAAGCCCGTAAGGGCTAACACGCGCCAAACGATCGCTTGGACCAATAACTTCAACTGGCATGGTACCCAGGAAGAAACGGGTCTTGATTGCGATTGGGTTCTCGCAAATCAGTCTAACCTCGGTCAATCCACGGAGTTCATTATCAACACCATCAGTGGGTGAATCCCCATTGAACCAGGGGGTCCACTCTTCCACGTTGGTTTCAAATTCATCGGGCTCTCTTGTACACAAATAACTGGTCTCATAATTGAGACAAGATTCTCCAGGAGCCTGTTCGCTATCCAAACACAGTAAACCTTCTTTAAGGTTGAAAGTATTTAGCCTTTCTGGAATCCATTCCAGCGTGTCTGTAGAGAAAGAGTTTTCAACGCGTACACCGACTGCGTGTGCTTCCATGCTTCCAGGGAAGTCACAGCTATATAATATTGAAGGTGTTGCCTGCTTTCTGTCAGGGTTTTTAGCCAAGGCAAAGGTTTCCCATTCGATGCCATCCCAGGGGGTTTCAAGATTCATCCAGCGATGATCGCTATCGTCACCAAATGGCGGCATGCCACCGAATCTATCAAATTGCCATAGGTCTTCAGAAATCGAAGGTAACACTCTTATATTTTGTGTCTCAAATTCCGGGTCAGGGAGAATGCTGCCTATGTCGGAAAAGTGCGCTACCTGATGGCAACCCGTACTGCAATCATAGGTGCCAGGATCATCAAAATCCGGGTAGTACAAGTTATCTGTCATGATGGTATTCCAGGCCTTAAATGCATGAGTACCACCGGTTACATCACCTGGCGGGTTGCTGCCGACAACATGGTAATGCCAATCGGTGTCAAACAAGACATTAATATCGTGGCCATCGTTAATAAGTCCGTATTGCGCCAGAAAGGGAGCAATATCCCTTGATGCGATGTAGGGCCCTTGAGAATGGCAATCAACACAAATCAACTGATCCGATCCAGTAGGTCCCGTTCCGTCACCTAAGTAATCATCTGATGGAAGCTCTTTGTTATTCAGATCTGTTGGCTGAAGCCAAAAATTATTCGCTATCGGGAAATGAATCGGTGATGGAATGGTCGCTGGTATGGGCCGACTGGCAACCTCTGTTCCGACATCTTTGGCAGCAAAGAAGCAGGTTCCACCGGTTTCTCGATTGTGGATGATAAGTTCATGGCTTAGAAAGGACGACCGTACTCGCCATCGACAGGCCGAAACCATATCGACTTTGTCATTAATTCTGTAGGCCACTACAAAGTCATTGACTGCAGCTATTCGCCCAAATTTAGCGAAGGTGGAACCTTCAAGGCAATTGATTTCGTTAGGGACTTGCCAGCTCTGGAAATTCAATTCGTATTTACATTGTTCCACATAACTTTGTAACTCGGATTGGGCATTGGCAATGCTGGAAACAACTAACATTACGAGCCCGATATACCACTTTGAGGATTTGATATTAGTCTGGATCATTGAGTTTTCCTCTAACTAATATTAATTGTCGTTATTATTTTTCGGCACGCATACGTAAGAGACTGCTTATTTCAGGTTAGAGCTTTATGGACTATAAGTCGGATGAATCGCCAAGTAAATGTCTTCAAAAAAATATATTTTGAGGCGCGCATTATTATGTGACGGGGCAAAGCAGATAAGTTGATCTTCTACTAAGAAAAGGTGAGTCAGTACCTGAATGTCACTTTAAAGTACCTCTTGAAAAGATATCGGAAGTGAAGATTATCGGACAGGACATTCATCGTAACGGTTTCATGGCTTGGTAGTTTTTATAGTCATTGTTTAACATCCCTTGCAATAGTTTTTTCCGGAGAGTGTCGAGGATGTGGCAATCGGAGGAGAGTTATCGCTTTTTCTGAAGGGAAACAGGTGGGGCTACAATTATAGGTATCACCGGCAGTCGGTGTAGTTTCGTCTGCTGAACTGACCTGCCGGAGCATCCGAAAACGCCGAATTAAAATGCAGATTGTCCGGGCCTTCCCAGGCAACAACGTCAACCATTCCAGCGGGTCGCGCTTCGATGTTACCGGTAATCAGATTTCTTGCCTTCCATTGATAACGGTACCCACGGATTTTCAGGCGATCCCCATCTTTTAATACGGTCATATCGTGTGGATCAGGGATGTCTTTCGGCATATTGGGGAAGATTGCTTTATCGCTGGTTTCGCCGTCAATGATTTCATAGAGCTTACTGCACAATGGGTCACCTGTGATGTTTAAGTATTCAGCGGTAATAGTGACAATTTCGTTTGTTGAGCGGTTGGTTTCGTAGCTCATGTAAGGCGTTGTCAGCCACACAAATGCGGCGGATATGACTATTAATAAAGTTCCCACTATATAGATGACTGCTTTCATTTGTGCATTTCTCACCGGGGAGTTGAAGAGTTTGGAAGCTTGAGTTCACGTCGCTCGACCGCGTCGTGAATTAAGTTGCCGTGCTTATACGCACGTATTCGCCCGTGACGGTAATCAGAACTCTTTCCGTTGGGGTTTTTGTTGGGGTTCGAATTCAGGATATGTCCCACCACAACAGCCGCCGATGGAAGATGCTCGGAAAATTGCTTTGCGAAATTGTCCTTGAAGTAGGTGTTTAGCCCCGGAATAACCTCAGCGGTGCGGCACCCATGAAATTCAACGAAGGCATCGCGGGCAAAGTTGGAGAATTTTATATCTTTTAAATAGGCTGTGTCTGAACTGGCCTCATAGCTTTGATTGTAGTAATAAGATACGCCTACTTTAGCTATCCAATCGGTATATAAGCCATGCATGCTTTCCTCAATATATTCCGCTTGCGATTCGTCCTGCGGGCTGTCAGACCCACTTCTGATGCTGACGTGGGCGCGTCTATGAATGTACCCTGATTTAATAGGAGTCGACAATCTTCTGGCAATGTGGATGCCTCCCTGATTGCCATGAGAAACAATATCCACGGAATATAACTGGCCACTTGAAATTGGTTGATTGCCGTCACAATCTCCTTTCCTGATTTTACAAAACCTAACTTTACATTGTCAGAGGGGTAGAACGCCTTATAGTCCTTCTGTAGTTGTAATGCAGCGGCTTTGAAGGTATTTACGTCCGGTTGAGATAAGGAGTCGGTGTGGATGATCAGTCTGATCTTCATATAATTTAATCCGTTATTAAATAAAGAAGCATGGTTTGCGTCTTATGGGGAACCACAATTTTTCGTTTGTTGTTGAATCTCAGATGTAGGTTCAAAAGGTGTTTGCTCTAGCTATTGAGAGCTGGTAATCATAGGTCGTTGAACATTACTTGTCTGTTAAATTAGTTACGTTTTAGACGACCAAGGGAGTTTTTGTGCTCTTCGTATATCGTTTGATAGCTATATCGCCCAGTGTAGCCAATCTAAGGCCTCTTCAACGATGCTTAGTTACGGGCATCCTGCGTTACCTGTTTGAGTCTGCGAAGATAGGCTGGGCTCTTCACCCTCTCGGACTCGTACCTCAAAAAGCCATGCAGAAGGGCAGGGATCGGATATTCGGCACGAGCTAATAGCCCGACCAGCTCCAGCATCCCGTTTATCTGTTCGATTCGACGTTGAACGATATCCGGGGCCTTTTGCTTCCTGTGCTGCAGGATCAAATGGTCGGAATGGCAGTGGATATCCATCAGCACTTCCTCCAATCCCGTAATTTTCATTTCTTGCTCCTTTGTTCCTATATGCCATATCGGTTGTGTCGCGCGGGTATTGGCGGTATAAGCTAAGGAATCCTTAGTGCCCAGGGTTTGGCTAAACTAAGAAAATCTTAGCCCCAAATGCACATATTGGAGCTAAGCCAATCAACACGTTCATACGACGACCAAAGCAGGCAAGATAGCGCAAGGGTTTATCGCAGAGGCAACTGGGTATTGAGGCTGGCTTTGATGAGTCAGGCGCCAGTGCCAGAATGAATCAATACGAAACCGGAAAGAGCGTGGTTTCGAGAAAAGAGCGTGGTTTCGAGACACCCATTGTAACGGTTGAACACTCCATCTAAATACTGTATATTCAGCCAGTATCGATATAACAGAAAAGGACTTTTAGCCATGCCCAGGCCGAGAAAAACCCAGGTTTCGCTCGAAGCCACTCCCTATTACCACTGCACATCCCGCTGTGTTCGTCGTGCCTTTTTATGTGGCGAAGCTTATGAACACCGGCGCGAATGGGTGGAAAGCCGCATACTGGAACTGAACAGTGTCTTTGCCATTGATGTTGCCGCGTATGCGGTAATGTCCAATCACTACCATGTGGTCTTACATGTCAACTCAGGCAAAGCCGGAAACTGGACCGATAAGGAAGTCTGTCAACGTTGGCACCGTTTATTCAAGGGTTCCTCCTTATCGTAAGCTCCCCCAAAAGGTAGACCACTCTTAAGTAGATATCTGGCAAGATATCA
>CAYVIB010000045.1:0-30713 GCA_964451365.1 uncultured Cellvibrionaceae bacterium | reverse complement strand
GGACCGACCTACCATAATCTTTTTAAGTAAAATGGGCTTAAAGAAGCGCCATTCTGACCTAACCCCGGGATTACCAACAGAGATAACACCATGACCGAGAAAAAAAGCCTCTTTATTGATCCGCACATCCACGTCACCTCGCGCACGACGGACGACTACCAGGCCATGCGCGACGCAGGCATCGTCGCCATTATCGAGCCGGCTTTCTGGCTCGGCCAGCCCCGCACCCAGGTGGGCGCCTTCCAGGACTATTTCAGCAGCCTGGTGGGCTGGGAGCGCTTTCGCGCCAGCCAGTTCGGCATCGCCCACTACTGCGCGATGGGTTTGAATTCCAAGGAGGCCAACAATGAACCGCTGGCGGAAGAGGTGATGGAGCTGTTGCCCCTGTACGTGGGCAAGGAAAACGTGGTGGCCATCGGCGAGATCGGTTACGACGATCAGACGGAGGCCGAGGATAAATACTTCCGCCTGCAGCTGGAGCTGGCGAAAACGGTGCAGTTGCCGGTGATGATCCACACCCCCCATCGCGACAAGAAAAAAGGCACCAGCCGCAGCATGGATGTGTGCGAGGAGCATAAAATCGACCCCGGCCTGGTGGTGATCGACCACAATAATGAAGAGACCGTGCAGGAAGTGCTCGACCGGGGATTCTGGGCCGCGTTTACCATCTACCCGCACACCAAAATGGGCAGCGAGCGCATGGTGGAAATCGTTCGCCGCTATGGGCCGGAGCATATCATTGTCGACAGCTCCGCGGACTGGGGCGTAAGCGATCCGCTGTCGGTTCCCAAAACCGCCGCTTTAATGCAAAAGCAGGGTATTCCCGAGGAACATATCCACCAGGTGACCTACCGGAACGCCCTCACCGCCTATGGACAGAGCGGGAAAATGAAGGAAAGCGATTGGCTTGAACCGAAGCCTGTAGACCAGCGCGAGCTGTTCGAAGGCAACTCCGTGCTGCGCGGCCAAACGCCGAAAGTCGGCTACTCTTCATCGGATATCGTGGAGAACTGAGGTAGTGACCGAATCGGCAACAAAATCCGCAGCAAAAGGAACGGCCGCGCCCGCCTCGGCCCGAATCCTTGCCCATCTGCGCCTGATGCGGCCGGCCAATATCGTCACGGCGGTAGCGGATATCCTCGCGGGGTTTGCCATTTGCGGCGGCGCGGCCGGTCTGATCGCACTGGGAGCGGGTGCCGCCGATTCCCCGTTATTCGGTTCGCTTCTCTGGCTCTGCCTGTCCACCATCGGCCTGTATGGTGGCGGCATTGTTTTCAATGACTTTTTCGATGCGGACCTGGATCGCCGGGAGCGCCCTGAACGCCCCATTCCCAGCGGGCTTGCCTCAACACTCAGCGCGGGCGCCCTCGCCTCAATCCTGCTGGCGATCGGAGTTGGTGCGGCGTTCGTCGTTTCGATATCGAGCGGCCTGATCGCCATTGCAGTGGCTGCGCTGGCCGTCACCTACGACGCCTGGGGCAAACACCAGAGCTGGTTCGGCCCCCTCAACATGGGCCTGTGCCGGGGCGGAAACCTGTTGCTCGGCGCCAGCACCATTCCGGCGGCCTTGGCCGATGTGTGGCCGCTGGGGTTGATTCCGGTGATTTATATCGCCGCAGTCACCACTGTCAGCCGGGGCGAGGTGCACGGCGGCAACCGGAAAGCCCTGGCCGGCGGCGCCGCGCTGTACCTGACGGTGCTGATCGTACTCGGCACTCAGGCGGCGACAACGCCAGGTGGCTGGTACGCTGTGCCATTCATCCTGCTGCTGGCCTGGTTGATATTCCCTCCCCTGGCCCGCGCGTGGAAAACCCTGGAGCCGCGCCTGGTGGGCAAGGCGGTCAAGGCCGGCGTTCTTTCGCTGATCGTACTCAATTCAACCCTGGCCAGTATTTTTGCGGGCTGGCAATATGGAATTGCCGTGCTGGCTTTGCTTCCCGTGTCACTTTGGCTTGCCAGAACGTTCGCAGTCACTTAGCCTGCTCTGTCCGGGCCCCAAAACCTCGAACCAAGACCTCGAAATCCAAGGCCGCGAAGTAGATACCTATAACAATCGATGTAACCCATGAAAAAGCCGATAGAGCAGAACTTTTCCGTCCCTTTTCGCTACCATGTGCACTTTACCGAGAAGGTTTTCCACCCGAACAACCCATTGTTCGCCTCCATAGTGGGCGGAAACTGTCCCAAAGCGCTGTTTGTGCTCGACGATGGCGTTGCGGCCTCGCATCCCGAACTGACCGGGCAGATCCATGCCTACGCCGGAATTCATACCAATAAATTCATACTGCCCTGCGCGCCGCTGCTCGTCCCCGGTGGCGAGCAGGTGAAGAATCAACAGACCTGGGTTGACGCGATACTGGAAGCCACCCACGTCCACGGTATCGACCGACATTCCTATATCGTCGCCATCGGCGGCGGAGCGATGCTGGATATGGCCGGCTACGCCACCGCCATTGCCCACCGGGGCATCCGCCATATCCGCGTTCCCACAACGGTGCTGGCGCAGAACGACTCCGGCGTGGGCGTTAAAAACGGCATCAATGCCTTCGGCAAGAAGAATTACCTCGGCACCTTTGCCCCGCCGCACGCGGTGATCAACGATACCGAATTCCTGCGCACGCTGGACGATCGCGACTGGCGCGCGGGCATGGCCGAAGCCATTAAAGTGGCGCTGATCAAGGACCCGGATTTTTTCCGCTGGCTCGAGGCAAACGCCGGTAAACTGGCGGCGCGGGAAATGGCGCCGATGGTGGACCTGATCCACCGCTGCGCCGAACTGCATATGCAACACATCGCCGGTGGTGATCCCTTCGAAATGGGCTCCGCCCGGCCGCTGGACTTTGGCCACTGGGCCGCGCACAAGCTCGAACACCTTACCCGTTACGAGTTGCGACACGGCGAAGCAGTCGCGATAGGTATCGCGCTCGATACCCTCTATTCCGCGCTGAAAGGCCACCTGCAGCAGGAAGGTGCTATGCAGGTTATCGATTTGCTGGCCGCGCTCGGTTTCAACACCTATGTGCCGGTGCTGGAACAACCGGCGCTGCTCAATGGCCTGGAGGAATTCCGCGAACACCTGGGCGGCAAACTGACCATTACCCTGTTGCAAGATATCGGCCGCGGCCTGGAGGTCCACGAAATGGACAAACCGCTCGTGGCGCGGGCTATCCAACAGCTCAAAGCGTTATCGACAAACAACAAAATACCTGTCCGCCATGCAAATTAACGGCTACGAACTCACCTACTGCTCCAATATCCACCCCGGCGAAAGCTGGTCAGCGGTGTTCGCCAACCTGCGGCGTTATATTCCCGACATCAAACGGGAAGTCTCGCCGTCGGCGCCCTTCGGCATCGGCCTGCGCCTGTCCAACCAGGCAAGCGTTGAACTGAGCGAAACTGAAAGCGCGCTCACCGAACTGCAAAACTGGCTGCGGGAGCAGGACTGCTACGTGTTCACCCTGAACGGCTTTCCCTACGGCGGGTTCCACGACCAGGTGGTAAAAGACCAGGTTCACGTGCCCGACTGGGGCGATGCCAGACGGCTCGACTACACCCGGCGCCTGTTCGACCTGCTGGCGGCCCTGCTGCCGGAAGGTGGCGAAGGCGGTATTTCCACCTCGCCGCTTTCCTACAAGTACTGGCACGACGACAGCCAGGCGCACGAGGTGAAGCAAACCGCGACACGCCACCTGGCGGAACTGGCTGGATATTTAAGCGAACTCGCGCAGTGTAGCGGCAAGGATCTGCACCTGGATATCGAACCGGAGCCGGATGGCCTGCTGGAAAATACGCAGGATGTGATTGATTACTACCACGACTGGCTCATTCCCATCGGCAGCCAATACCTGCGGGACAAGTTTCAACTGCCACCACAGCACGCGGAGCAATGCCTGCGCGACCGCATCCGGCTGTGCTACGACGTCTGTCATTTTGCCGTGGTGCACGAAGAACCGAGGCAAACGCTGGATGCGCTCGCCGACGCCGGCATTCGCATAGGCAAGGTGCAGATCAGTGCCGCGCTGAAAATCCGGTTTAATCAAGACGCGGACCATAACCGGCGAATGAAAGCGTTGCTCGAACCTTTTGCCGAATCGGTTTACCTGCACCAGGTGGTTGCCCGCGACGCCTCCGGCAAAAAAACCGCTTACCCGGATTTAAGCGATGCGCTGGAGTCGCTTTCACCCACTCCCGTTCGGGAGGAAGAGTGGCGGACGCATTTTCACGTGCCGGTGTTTCTGGCGGAGTACGACTCACTCGCATCAACACAGCAGGATATTCTCGACACGCTCGCCTGCCTGCGGGAGAAAAATTTTTGCCGACACCTGGAAGTGGAAACCTATACCTGGAATGTTTTACCGCGAGACCTGCGGATGGATGTGAAGGATGCCATTGTGCGCGAGCTGAACTGGGTAAAGCAGCGGATATAAAACGATGAATACCGGTATTCACCGCCTTAACGAAATTTTAGGTTGGGATAAATGAAATGAAGACCAACATTTCGAGCCAGATTTTGTTTGGTTCGCAGGCTCACCTCAACCTACGAACTGCTGTACGGAGTACAAATCGTTTATTCGGGGAAAAGACCACCAACAGTGGCTCCGATGAACCAGGCTCGCGGAATGGTTGGAAATTGATTCCCCGCGAAAAGCCAGACGGGGTCATCTTCGCGTCAGCGGAATGCCGCCCAACGGAGATCCAGCGATCTCGAACACTGCAGAGGAGTCTCACCTGGATGTCCGCTAAGCGAACATGACGTGCGTAAGACACACCTGTTAAAAATTCCAAAGGGTCAACAATGAAAAAAACCGTAGTCATCAATGTCGTCGCCCTCTCCCCCAGATTAATCGGCGAGCATACTCCTTTCCTGCGCGAGTGGACCGCGCGCGGCAAACTGGCCTCCATCAACCCCGTCCTGCCGGCAGTCACCTGCTCGGCGCAAGCCACCTATCTCACCGGCAAGTGGCCGAGTGAGCACGGCATCGTCGGCAACGGCTGGTATTTCCGCGACATGTGCGAGGTAAAATTCTGGCACCAGTCCAACAAACTGGTGCGGGCGGAAAAAGTATGGGAGGAGGCGCGCAGGCGCGACCCGAATTTCACCTGCGCCAATATGTTCTGGTGGTACAACATGTACTCCTCCGTCGACTACGCGGTAACACCCCGCCCGCTCTACCCCGCCGACGGTAGAAAGCTGCCGGACATCCACACCCAGCCGATGGAACTGCGCGATGAATTGCAGAATGAACTCGGCCCATTTCCGCTTTTTTCTTTTTGGGGCCCAAAGGCCGATATAATTTCCACACGCTGGATTGCCGATGCCACAAAAAAAGTCGATCAATGGAAAAACCCGACACTGACACTGGTTTACCTGCCACACCTGGATTACAACCTGCAGCGGTGCGGCATCAACTTCGACAAAATAGGCAATGAGCTAAATGAAATTGACGACGTTTGCCGCGACCTGATTACTTACTATGAAAACCAGGGCGCCAACGTGATTCTGCTGTCGGAATATGGCATCACCGATGTCAACCAGCCGGTGCATATCAATCGCGCACTGCGGGAAAACGGCTATATCCAGGTGAAAAATGAACTGGGGCGGGAAACGCTTGACGCCGGTGGCAGCCGCGCTTTCGCTGCCGCCGATCACCAACTGGCTCACGTTTACGTACAAAATCCCGCCGATATTCCAGCGGTAAAAAAACTGTTGCAACAAATGCCGGGCATTGAATATGTTCTTGACGACGAGGGCAAAAAACAATTTCACCTGGACCACCCGCGCGCCGGCGAACTGGTGGCGGTGGCCGATAAAAAATCCTGGTTTACCTATTACTTCTGGCTGGATGACACCAAAGCCCCGGACTATGCGCGCTGCGTCGATATTCACCGCAAGCCGGGTTACGACCCGGTGGAAACTTTTGCCGATCCCACTATTCCGTTACTGCCGTTAAAGGTAGCAGGCAAACTGCTGAAAAAAAAACTCGGCTTTCGTTATCTGATGGACATTATTCCCCTGAACGCGACGCTGGTGAAAGGTTCTCACGGGCGCATCAATGAAGATGTACAGGACCGGCCTTTGTTCGTGACGCGGCAAAAGAACTTGCTGGCCTCCGGCGAATTGGAACCGACGGAAATATTCGAACTGATTTTGAAACACTTGGGTGTCGAAGCGTAAAACACCCAAAAACCTGAAGCGTCCCCGAAGCTTTCGCAGCCCCTAAACTGCGGACGTTGACATCAACATCCAACACGTCCGGTTGATTGTAGGTTTTACAGGGCAGGTGCTGTTTTTACCCGTTTCCTGGCAATTAAATAGATCGTCCTGATCTGTTTAATTATCTCCCGGTAAATCTTTCAGCCAATGGTGATGCATCCTGCATCACACTATTGACCCGACATATTTAAATGCCAAGCTAGTACGCCACGTCTTTACGCCCGGGCAGGCCGCTGGATTGCTTATATATTCAGAACCTGTCTCACAACTTCAATCTGATACACAGCGAAAAGCATCGCCATACGGACCAGGGATAACGTGCCTTATCGTAACTATTTAATCATTCCTTTCGCGGCACTGATGGTGTTGTGGCTCGTCACGTATTTTTTTCGCCCCCTGCTCCCGGTGGACGAAACGCGCTACGCCACCGTCGCCTGGGAGATGTGGAACAACGGCAATTTCCTGGTGCCGCACCTTAACGGCCAGCCCTATTCCGACAAACCGCCACTACTGTTCTGGCTGATTAACCTGGGCTGGTGGCTGTTTGGCGTCAACGACT
Source organism: uncultured Cellvibrionaceae bacterium (assembly GCA_964451365.1). Lineage (GTDB taxonomy): Bacteria > Pseudomonadota > Gammaproteobacteria > Pseudomonadales > Cellvibrionaceae > CAYVIB01. The sequence goes on along the minus strand of CAYVIB010000045.1, from coordinate 23,940 downwards.
GGTGGGCGCGGCTGGTGCCCGTGTTGTTCGCCCTGGGTTCGCTTGGGCTGCTGGTGCGCCTGGCTGGCTACATGTGGCCAGCTGAAAAAACCACCGCCTGGATAGCACCTTTTATTTTTGTCGGCAGTCCGGGCATACTTTTTTACAGTACCGCGCTTCGCTTCGACATGCTGATGGTCTTTTTTGTCCTGGCCACCCTGATCTATTTGTGGCGAGCGACAATGCGCGCGGGCGCGGCCAGTTGGATTGGCGTGGGGGTTATGACGGGGTTGGGCATTCTGGCCAAAGGTCCGGTCACCCTGGTGTACGTCCTGCCGCCAATGCTGCTCGCGCCCTGGTGGTTGCCGGTGGACAGGAGAATGTTATCCCGCCGCTGGTATGCCGGCGCGACGCTGGCGCTGTTGATGACCCTGGTAACCATCGGCCTGTGGCTGATACCCACCCTGCGGATCGCGGACGCGGATTACCTTTACGATCTTCTTGTTACCCAAACCAGCGGCCATATTGCCGGTGACCCCGGTCGCGACCGGCCGATCGGCTTTTACCTGCCGTGGCTGTTCATTCTCACACTGCCGTGGATTATATGGCCGCCTTTTTGGCGCGGGCTGGCAAACCTGTTGCGCGGAGAGCATGATCCCGCCAGCCGCCTGCTTGCCTTTACCGTGGCGACAAACCTGTTGTTCTTCACCCTTATCGGCAGCAAACACGCGCATTACCTTTTGCCGGATATCGCCATGATCACACTGCTGGCCGCGCACGCGATTACCACCGGCGCCGCCCGCGTGGACAACTACGCACAGCGGATGATCGCGATTTTCTATGTTTTGATCGGGCTCTTTGTCAGCGCGATTTCGATGGGACTGTCGCCGCCGGCATGGCCTGACTGGACGGATGATGTGCCGTTCCTGTCCGGTGCAGTGACAGTGCTTGCCGGCGTTGTTCTGGCGGGATTTAAAACAAGCCAGGCCTGGAAAGGCGCGCTGGCGGTTACCGCCACCAGTATTGTTGCAGTGCTGGCACTCACACTCGGGCCGATCCACACCTCGCGAGTGGTGTACGACATGCGGGGAATCAGCCAGTTAACCGCCAGCCTGCAACGGGAAGATATGCCGGTGGCAATCCTCGGCCGGTACCGGGGCGAGTTCACTTATGTGGGACAACTGTATGAGCCGGTACTCGCTCTTGAAGTCGAGCAATTAAGCGCCTGGATCTGGGCATACCCGGACGGGTTCACGATTGTACAAAAAAGCGAATATTATCCGGAGTGGAACAACCTGGCAGTTTATTCCCAACCTTACCGATCCGGTGGTATCTGGGTATTTGAAAACCGAATTTTATTGATATCGCAACTGGTGGAATAAACTCACACAAAAAGTTGTTATTTTTAATTTTCATTTGCGGGTAATGATAGCATCTATCTCAAAATTCCCTCGCGCATAATCATTTTATCAATCGGAATGTAAAAATTATATTATCCGCGCGGCAAATTATTTGTGCTTGATTATGATCAAGCTTCCAGTATTATGCAGCTTACCCTGCGCCCCCGACGGGTGCTTTACAACTCGGGAATCAACACGTCCCACGCATCCCAGCGATGCTTCAGTATCGGGTTTGAATTAAAAATCCGTGCGATTTTAAAAAATCAGCAAATAATATATTTGGTCAATGCATCCATGGAAAGCGCGATTGCGAGCTCAATAACAGGACAAATGAACAATATAATGATAAAAACAAACCTGTAATGTATGCCGTGCCGCTTGCGATATTCCTTCTGGCCTGGCGACCGAGAACGCCTGTCTATGCGGCCATCGCCGTTACGTCATTGCTGGCCATCAGCTCCTAGACGCCAAGGGCATCGACCCACAGGTTGCCAAAGTGAACCGGGGCCTGGACATCGCCAGTACCTGGATGATGGCGATCGTCGGATACTTTTTTATTTGAAATAAAATGTCCATTCAGGAGGAAAAATGGATTAAATCCGGCCAGACAAAACTTATTGAAATTCTGCAGGGCGATCAAAGCCTTCCCACCCAGGGCAAGGACATCCTGCGTTTTTTTGCGGATTACCTGGATGCCTGCGCCGCTGTTATTTACATCCGGAATAAAGACAATTTTCTGCGCATCGCGAATATGGTATTGATAAACAGGCCACACCCGAAGCCATCGACTACAACAATGGCCTGCTCGGTCGCGCAATTATTGATAAACGTACTCTCCTCCTGCACGACGTACCCGACGGATACCTCACGTATGGCTCGGCGTTTGGCAAGGGAAAACCGCGGCGGTGCTTGAACTAGGCTTTAACGACCGGGCGAGTGAGCTGACGGTGAAGCTTCGCGTGAGTTGGTGCGCCTGCTCGGTGGCAATATCAATGTACACAGCAAGCAGCGGCGGGGGCATTGTACTGGACGGCAAGAAAATCACCGCCGCGGGCCCCGATCGCGGCGTGGTATTCGAGGCACCAAGCCTGTTTCCATGGTTGACCGCGAGGGAAAATGTGGCCCTCGGTGTGGAAAAGGTTTATCCGCACGGCAGCCGGCGGGAACGAAAGGAAATTGTTGAATACTACCTTTCCCGTGTTGGATTGGCCGATGCCATGGACAAAAAAGCGTCCGACTTTCCAACGGCATGAAGCAGCGGGTCGGCATCGCCCGCGCGTTCGCGCTCTCCCCCAAACTGCTTTTGCTTGACGAGCCCTTCGGCATGCTCGATTCGCTGACCCGCCGAGGTTGCCACTCAGTCCGAGGCCGGTAGCAACCCGGCTGACTACAGCGTAACCTATACCTTGCTGAAAGGCAGCATTGCTCTCGGACCCGCGACAGTCAAGGCCGGTTACGAGGTACTTGAGTCGGACGGCGCCAATGGTCAATTTATTACGCCGCTGGCAACGCTGCACGCTTTTCAGGGCTGGGCAGATGTCTTTCTCGGAGGCGGCAGCGGCAATATCCCTGGCGGCATCAAAGACCTGTATACATCCGTTGGGGGCAAATTAGGGCCCGTCACAGCCACTTTCGTATACCACCAACTGAGTTCCGACGATCCTTCTGTACTACCGGCCAATGATCTGGGCTCTGAAATGGGGTTCGCTTTCGCGGGAAAAGCCGGCCCAATGGGCATTCTTGCCAAATTTGCAGACTATAGCGCGGATGATTTTGGTGCGGACACTACCAAATTCTGGTTAATGGCCAATTTGAGCTTCTAGCAGAGGAAGATGATGCGAACATGTTAAATGTTAGCGCTACCAATGACTTGGAAGTTACTTTAAGTTCAACCGAACTCCATCGTCTGGCGGTCCCGCATCCCGGTTCAAACCCAATCGGGACAATAGCCGCAGGAAAATGTGATCCAGAAAAAAAGGCTGATCACTTCGTTTTTAATGAGTTATACTGGTTCTCGTGAAAACCATTCCTCTTCATAGGGATGTCTTCGCAAACATGATTTTAGGGGGGCGATGCCCCCCTTTTTTATTGCCTAAATCCTCTGCAGGCCCCGAAAGACGGGCATTTCCCCACAACCCGTCCCGCGCCGATTACCTTTTCAAAAACGCTGCAAAAGGATATCTCTCCACTTTCTTTAACGCGCCTGCAGGTTTAATGACGCGCCGAAAATAACCCCTAAATGTCACCAAAACAGATGATTCCGGGCAATATTTTTTCATTTTTTTAAACTTTTTTTTATTAAAAAATTATTTTCTTAAAATTAAAATTAATAAAAAAGAGAATTTGGCCAATATAAAAGATGTTTATGACGCCAGTGATTATTTATGCTATCTGATTAACATCGGTAATGGGCGCAATATGAGCGGATTGACGTCCCCGACGCCATTCCTGCTCAAAATGACAATTTTGTTAATAGTTTCACCCAGCCATCAAACCCCTTCTCATCAGGTAAAAAGGCGCCAGGCGTTTGGATTTACAGTTTTAATAACTTATTTGCAATAAAAATTTAAAACTGTTATTCAAATACCGCATAAAAAAGTAGTCGTGAACCGTTACGCACTTATATTGCGCACAAATTCCATAATGGTACTATCCGTCCTCAGCACGTGTGTACGCCAACTAACGCTGACACAGACAATGATAAGAATCGTCAGACACCAAGAGGTCGCGACCGCCAATGCATACAAAAATCGCTTTTTCAGTCGTTTTATCTTTACTATCCACACTCGCCGTCTCCGCCCGGGCAGACAACGGTGAGGTGGCCGGATACCAGTACCTGTGGGTAGAAGCCGAAACCGGCGCCGAATACAACCCGATAGTCGTCAAAAGCAGTCCAATAACGTCCCAGTCCATTTATCTCGCCTCATGGAAATGGGCTGACTACGCCTCGCGCTCCAGCGACGACGGCCGGATTGTCTTTAATGTGACCGTTCCTGTCGCAGGCACTTATTACCTGTGGGGGCGGACAACCGCCCCCTGGGCAAATATCCGTCCTTACTGGATCAGCGTCGACGGCACTGGCAGCGTAAGCGATAACAGCCAGTGGACCCGCTGGGCAGCGGACACCCGTCCCCAGTCCCAAATAGATAAATGGGCCTGGTCAAATTCCGGCCTGGCGATGAACCTGAGCGCCGGCAGTCACACTATCCGGCTGATCCAGGCGGAAGGCGGGCCCCAGGTGGGCCTCGATAAAATCCTGCTGACCAATCACGATACCTATACACCCACCGGTCTGGGAGGCAACGAACCAGCTTCCGCCGGCTCCAATGATTTTCAGGCGAATATCGTCAGTACCAACGGCCAGTTACAGGTAAGCGACGGGCAACTGGTCAATCAGTACGGCAATCCTGTACAGCTGCAGGGCATCAGCACCCATGGCCTGCAGTGGTTTCCCCTGGTGGATAACCAAACCATCCCCAGCGTTGCCCAGTTCTTCGGCGCGGAGGTCATTCGGCTTGCGATGTATATCGAGGATTACTCCCCGACCGATGCCAGCGACTACTGGGGTGGCTATATGGCCGACCCCGATGCGATGATGGCCAGAACCCGCATGGCGATTGAAGACGCCATAAGCGCGGGGATCTACGTGATTGTCGACTGGCATATTCACAACATTCCCTCGAACTACACCGAGGAAGCTACCGACTTTTTTACCCAGATCTCCGCCGAATATGGTTCGTACCCCAACGTCATCTATGAAATTGCCAACGAACCCACTCAGGTTAACTGGAGCCGCGACGTCAAGCCTTACGCCAACACGGTGATATCAGCCATTCGCCAGAATGATCCGGACAATATCATTGTTGTGGGTACTCCCACCTGGAGCCAGGATGTGGACCAGGCGGCCCAAGACCCGCTGGGCTTCTCCAACGTTATGTACTCGTTCCACTTCTACGCGGCCACACATGACATCAACCAAATGAAAAACAAGGTCCAGACCGCCCTCAACGCCGGTTTAGCTATTTTTGTCACTGAATGGGGGACGTCCGATGTTGGCACGAGTACGTCCAACTTCAATATTGCCGCCCAGTGGATGGAGTTCATGAATGCCAACCAACTGAGCTGGGCCAACTGGTCCTTGGGTAACAAGGATGAAACCTCATCTATTCTGAAACCCACCGCATCCATGGCCGGTGGCTGGACAACCGCCGATCTGACCCAGTCCGGCGCCTGGCTGCTGCCCCATTTTGACGATCCTGTAATCGTCGATCCGACACCAACACCGAACCCGACTCCAACACCGAGCCCGACCCCAACACCGAGCCCGACCCCAACACCGAGCCCGACCCCAACACCGAGCCCGACTCCAACACCGAGCCCGACTCCAACACCGAGCCCGACACCCGGCGGTGTAAGCTGTAGTATCTCTGAAGACTCCTGGCAAAGCGGCTTTGTGGCTTACATTACGGTTACCAATAATTCGGCTTCCACGATAAATCAGTGGCAAGTCAGGCTGCAGATGGGTTCCGGCGACAGCTATGCCCACGGCTGGAATGCCGTTTTCGACAAGCAAGGCAGCACGGTCGACGCCAGTAACATGAATTACAACGGGACCTTGGCACCCGGCCAATCAACAACCTTCGGATTTCAGGGGAGTTACAGCGGCAACCACCAAACTCCCTCCTGCTTGTGAGACAGGTCAGGCATCAATGTGTCGAAAAAAACTAAACCCTATGAAGAGAGAGCGACAAAGACACCAAAACTACTAAAAGAATTGATGACCTGACCATTAAAAAACCCCTGACCCAGGGGTTTTTTTTTGCCCGGGGGAAGAGCAGCCCGGCTTTACGCATTCTCCGGTTTCAATTAATCTTTAAAAACCGGATACGAAATTTGTAAAAGCCTATGTTTTATAATTGCCTCAATAGTCTTATCCTTACACTGCCGTTAAGACATTTCCGGCCTGAAGTAACGACGCCTAAATAATATAACTATAATGCACGCCAACATTTCCCTTTATACCCGTGTTTATGCTGCCCTGCGTCATTTATTAGTGATCGCCTTTGCCGGCCTCACCTCCAGCCACGCAGTATGGGCTAATTACCGCTTTGAACATGTTATTACCGAACAAAACCTGGCGATTGCGGAGACCAATGTCATTTTCCAGGATAGTGAGGGTTTTATGTGGTTCGGCGGAGGAAATGGCCTCGCGCGCTACAACGGCCATACATTTACTGTCTATCGCCATGATGCAAAAGATTCCCACAGTATCAGCCACAGTTTCGTTTGGGAAATCGTCGAAGACCATCAGGGCAACCTTTGGGTTGCGACGCCCAACGGCCTGAACCTCTTCGATCGGGAAAAAAATCATTTCATCCGCTATCAAAAAGACAGTAATAACCCCAACAGCATCATCAGTAATGATGTATACACCATTTACGAGGACAAACAGAACAACCTGTGGATTGGTACCCGCGACGGCCTCGATTTGTTTGACCGGGAAAATGAAACGTTTATTCACTTTCAGAACGATCCAAACGACCGCCACTCCCTGAGCGACAATTTTGTTCTGACCCTTTACGAAGATCACCTGAACAACTTCTGGGTGGGGACCCAGTATGGTGGCTTGAACCTGATGAACAGGAGAACGGGCCAATTCACCAATTTTAAACACTACTCCAACAACGAGCGGAATATCCTCGACAACAGTATCCGTGATATCAAGCAGGACAAAAAACTCAACCTCTGGCTGGCAACAGACAACGGTCTTTATAAATTCGACCAGATGGGAGAAACTTTCGAGCATTTCTCCACTGACGATTCCGACAACAACAGTTTAAGCAGCAACCGGTTGTGGAAGATTTACTTTGATCGCAACGACCATATGTGGATTTCCACCGACCACGGCGGGCTTAACGTGTACAACCCGGAAACAGGCCGCTTCACACACTATCGTCATAACGCATACAACAACGACAGCCTGGGGAGCGATCAGGTCAGGGATATTTTTGAAGACTCCAACGGCAACGTGTGGATTGGCCTGTTCCCATCCGGTGTGGATTACCTCAATCGTTCAGCTTCCGCGTTCAGTGTGTATCGCTACGACCCGGCGAACCCCCGTTCAATCATCAACAACACCGTCAACGCCATCCATGAAGCGGGGGAAGGCAAAATGTGGGTGGGCACCGAAGGAGGATTGAACCTTTTCGACCGGAAGTCGGGTGCCTTTAAACGCTACAAGCACAACCCGGACGATAAAAACAGCCTGGGAGCGAACGCGGTGCTGGCTATTGAGAAAGGCCCCGACGGTCGTTACTGGTTCGGCACCTGGTCCGGAGGCCTGAGTCGTTACGAACCCGAAACCGATTCTTTCACCCGTTTCATGCCGGACCCAGACAATGAAAATAGTGTATCCAGTACCTACATTTGGGCGTTGCTGACCGATAGTCGAGGTTACCTGTGGATCGGCAGCCAGGAAGGGAAGCTGGATCGTTATGATCCCGCAACGAAACAATTCAAGCACTACGCCCCCAACCCGTCAAACCCAAACAGTCTAAGTCACAGGTTTATGCGGGCCTTGTACGAAGACAGCAGCGGAACCTTGTGGATAGGCACGCTGGAAGGCCTGAATAAATTCGACCACGAGACGGAAATATTTACACGCTACCTGAACGACCCCAGCGATCCCAATTCCATCATCCACAACTATGTGCTCAGCATTTTCGAGGACTCGAATCAAAATCTGTGGGTGGGAACCAGTGGCGGCATCAGCAAGCTCGACCGCGATACCGGATTCTTTACCAATTACACCTCCGAGCACGGGTTACCCAATAATACAGTGACAGCCATACAGGAGGATTCCCAAGGCTTCCTCTGGTTCAGCACGTTAAGAGGACTAAGCCGGTTTAATCCGGCTACCGAAAGCTTCAACAATTTTTACCGGGGAAGTGGACTGGCAGGCAATGTCATGAATAAAGCCGCCTCTGTTTATCACAATGGCGAGCTGTATCTTGGCAGCACACAGGGCCTGACGGTATTTCGCCCCGAAAACATCAACAACAACGCCTTCATCCCCCCGGTCCACATCACCGACTTTAAAATCTTCAACCGGTCAGTTGAAATCGGCGGAGAAAATTCGATACTGAAAAAACATATCAGCCGAACCGAAGAGATTACTCTCGACCATAACCAGTCGATGTTTGCTTTCGAGTTTGCAGCGCTCAATTTTCAGAACCCGGAGCGCAACGCCTACAAATATAAAATGGAAGGCTTCGACCGCGACTGGATAGAGGCCGGCAACCGCTATACCGCCACCTATACCAACCTTAATCCCGGCCGATACACTTTTCGGGTACTGGGCTCGAACAACGACCAGATATGGAATGAGGACGGCGCATCCATCGACGTGGAAATACTGCCCCCGCCCTGGAAAACCTGGTGGGCAAACACCCTTTACGTCATCATAATTTTGGGTCTGTTTTATCTTTTTGTACGTCAGCAAAAAACCAAAATAGAATACGAAAAACAACAGGTCAGCCGCTTAAAAACTATCGATAAAATGAAGGACGAGTTCCTGGCGAACACCTCCCACGAACTCAGAACTCCCCTGAATGGCATTATCGGTTTAACGGAAGCGCTAATAGACGATACTTCCGGGCAGATTTCCGAACAGGCGCGTGCGCAGCTGCAAACCATTGCCGGAAGCGGCAGGCGGTTGTCCAGCCTGATCAACGACATCCTGGACTTTTCCAAAATTAAAAACACGGGATTGGAACTGGAACTGCGAACCGTCGATTTTAACGTTATCTGCCGATCGGTTGCCGCCCTCACCGCGCCGCTGGCGGCTAAAAAAAATATTGAAATCATCACCGACGTCCCCAACGACCCCACCCCGGTCTGGGCAGACGAAGATCGCCTGCAACAGATTCTATATAACCTGATAGGAAATGCACTTAAATTTACTCCCGCCGGTCATATCCGCATCTACACCGAAATAGACGAGAAAGATGTGAATGTCTTTATTGAGGATACCGGCATCGGTATTCCTGAATCGGATATGGAAATGATTTTCGAATCTTTTTCACAGGCGCATGGCGGCGCTTCCCGGGAATACGAAGGCACCGGTCTGGGTCTTTCCGTGGCAAGAAACCTGATTCGCCTGCACAATGGCGAGATTTCAGTCACTTCCGAAGTGAGCAAGGGTTCAACATTCAAATTTAACCTTAAGCGCTCCGACCAGGCTGTTACACCATCCCGAATGCAGGAAGCTTCAAGCCGCCTTAATGCGGTTGTCGATATTGTCAGCGACAATGATAATGAAGTTGTCGTAACGGATTCACCCAACGTGGATTCGAAAAAGTTTCATGTACTCGTTGTCGATGACGATGAAATCAACCGGCAGGTCTTGATCAAGCAGCTTTCATTGCATGAATATCACACGTCCGAGGCGGCCAGCGGTGAAGAGGCCATAAATATCGTCAATTCCGATTCGTCCGTCGACCTGGTACTGTTGGACGTCATGATGCCCAGAATGACAGGCTACGAGACGGCAAGGATTATCCGCAAGACCAGGGAAGTGCACGAATTGCCCATCATTTTCATTACTGCGAAACACCTTGCATCCGATTTGGTGGAAGGCTTCCTGAGTGGCGGAAATGACTTTTTGGTTAAACCTGTCTCCAAAAACGAATTGCTCTCCCGCACTAAAACCCATTTGCGTCTGCTGGATTTTACCCGCAATCTTGAAAAACTTGTCAAGGAGAGGACCAGGACGCTCAAGAATGCCCACGATGCGCTGGAGACGCTGGATAACGTTGTGAAATCCATCAACAGCCAGACCAGCCTCGAAGGCTTGGTGGATGTGATGCTGAAAGAATCGCTGAACCTGTTCAGGCAATCCAGGTACGCGGCGTTTTGGTTGCGGGACGAGCAGAATGAAGTTTTCAAAATCGTATCCAGTATTGGCGAAACCGGTAATCCCAACCTGTTTATTCGCAAGCTGGAACAGGAAGACGTTTGGATGTTGATAGACGAGTGCCGGGCAAGCCGTGAAGGCGATACTTTTGTTATCGGATCAAAAAAATTCCCGCTTTTTATCAACCGACCCGATAACATCGACAGTTTGATGCTGATGGCCATTGATATTGATGATCAGATGCCCGCCCTCCTGGTGGTGGCTAACGAGAAAAATGTCGGGGCCTTTGACGAGCAGGACAGAAAAACTTTCGGCAAGCTACAGACCCATGCAGTATCCGCGGTGTCAAAAGCCAGGATACTGGAATCACTGCAATTGCAAAACCACAAACTCGGGGAGGCAAGCCTCACCGATCCATTGACCGGTCTAAGGAACCGGCGCTTTTTCATCGAAAATATTCCGGCGGACGTACAGGAAAGCTCCGCAAAATATGAAGCCAACACCTCAGCCAGCACTTTTCCGAGAAATTCCGACATCCTTTTCATGCTGATCGACATTGACCACTTCAAAGACATTAACGATACCTATGGTCACAAAGCGGGCGATATAACCCTGATGCAGTTTTCCACCATATTGCGCTCCGTCGTAGGCGATCAGGACTATCTTGTCCGTTGGGGCGGCGAGGAATTTATGGTGGTGATCCGTTTCTGCAGCAGGGACAAGGCGGGAATGCTTGCGGAACAGTTACGGGAGGCAGTGCAAAACCATTCTTTTGACGTCGGGAATGGGCGCCATGTCAAAAAAACCTGCTCCATCGGGTTTTCCTACTTCCCGTTTTACCAGGATTTCCCCAATGCATTCGATTGGGAACAAATAGTGGATATCGCGGATAAAAGTCTTTCCATAGCCAAGAAAACCGGCGTCAACAACTGGCTCGGGATATATGGTCGCGCCGGTGGCAGTAATAAACTCAGTTATAAGGAACTGGCCGCCAAACCAGAAAAAAGCGCAAAAAACCGCAGCATGGTAGTACAAACGTCCGTAACATCGAAACAAAGCATTAACTGGAACTAATGCAGCCAACACTGGTGGTTCGGGAACGTTTTCTTTTTTTGAGTATCCGTGAGCCACGACCTCTTCCTATTTTTATTAGTTTTTCTTACTAGCCGGGTATTCAAGAATATACAGATGGCAATAAAAAAATATTCCGGTAACCTTACACGCGAATTAACATTTGTTTTTTCTTTCGGCGGGTATGCTCCAAATATCTGTTTTTTGATTCTCAAAATGTGATTCACGACCGTTGAAAAACAAATGGAATTGACATATGGTACCGGGTCAGGTAGCGGGTGCGGGCAGAAGCGACGGGATAAACCGTACGAAAGTTTCAAAAAAATATTTCACAACAAGAAACTGATTACCCTTTTGCAATGTACATTTTTTACTTTGATGTAACCGCGCCAAAAGTAAAATAACCGCTCCGCGCCGAGATAAACATTTGGCCAGGAAGGTGCCGCACAATGCCACAAGTCATCTAAAACTATGGAAAGCGTGAAATAGTTAATTTGACTTTAACAAAGACAGGCATGGCGCCAAAAATATTAAAACCTTTACTTTTTCGAAGGGCGGCATTAATAATTAACGCCCCAATAAGCCGGATCGGGCTAATCTCCAGGAAGGAAAACAAAAACAAACGGGTACGGCTCGGGCATGGCTAATAAAAATATAAAGTAAATTTAAATCATGTTAGCGAGGATATTTCTTATGACTTCTACCGCGTCACACCACTACTGACCACGTTCAGTCCAAACGATAATTGCAGGACGATTACGTACCAACACCTGTGCACCGATATTACGCATACGTTACGCCAATTATTCCTGCCTGATTGCATGGTGTGCCCGGCCCCGCCGGGCAACGCAAAAACATATCTGTTGGCGCATAGTGAAGCGCTAACAAACATACAGAATAAGAGGAGAAGCTTAAGTGGCTATTAGAATAAGACACCTCGGTGTTGCTGTGGCGCTTACCATGACCTTTAACCAGGTTCATGCGCAAGATTTTGCCTACGGCGAGGCACTGCAAAAATCCATTTATTTCTACGAAGCCCAACAGGCCGGCCCCCTTCCCGACTGGAACCGTGTTCCCTGGCGGGGAGATTCCACTCCCGATGATGGTGCCGATGTGGGTCTTGACCTGCGCGGCGGCTGGTTCGACGCGGGCGATCACGTAAAATTCGGTTTCCCAATGGCCAGTTCGGCGACTCTTCTGGCCTGGAGCGTGGTCGACTATCGAAGCGCCTACACAAATTCCGGGCAGTTGGAGCACATGCTCAACAACCTGCGTTTTGTTAACGACTACTTTATCAACGCCCACCCCTCGCCCAATGAGTTATACGGCCAGGTGGGTATCGGCTCTCAGGACCACACATTCTGGGGCCCGGCGGAAGTCCTGCACCACAAAATCCCGGGGTCGCGCGTTTCAATGAAAATTGATCTCAGCTGCCCCGGTGTCGACCTCGCGTCGGAAACCGCCGCGGCGATGGCCGCCTCTTCCATGGCGTTCCAGCAGACCGATACCGCTTATGCTTCGGAATTGCTTTCACACGCGCAAGACCTGTTTAGTTTTGCCGAAGCCACCAAGGGAACGGATGGCGAGGAGAACAACTACTCCAACTGTATCACCGATTCGCAGGCATTCTACAACGCCGGTTACGGCGTTTATTGGGATGAACTGGCCTGGGGTGCCATATGGTTGTGGCGCGCCACCGGCGACGACACTTATCTGGACAAGGCCATCGAGTACTACGACCTGATGGGTACCGAAAACCAGACAACAACCCCGATCTACAAGTGGGCGCAAAGCTGGAACGACAAAGCTTATGGCGTGTACGCGCTGATGGCGTCGCTGGTGGGCGATGCCCGCTATCACGAGGACATTCAGCGCCACCTGGACCACTGGAGCGTAGGGGAAGGTCGCCGCACACCGGGCGGAATTATAGTCGTGGACTCGTCGGGATGGGGTGTCAACCGTTACGCCGCCAATACCGCGCTGTTGGCTCTGTACTATGCGGACACCCTGGGCCAGAACGATCCGCTGTACGCCCGCTACCACAACTTCGGCAAGAGCCAGATCGACTATATTCTGGGCGACAACCCGCTGAACCTGAGTTACATGGTTGGCTTCGGCCCGAACTACCCCATCAACGTCCACCACCGTGGCTCCCACGGCTCCTGGGCGGATAGCCTGGAAGTGCCTGAACAGCAACGCCACATCCTGTACGGCGCCGTCGCCGGTGGTCCCGATCAGGACACCAACTATGACGAGGACCGTGGCGACTACGTGATGAACGAAGTGGCAACCGACTATAACTCCGGTTTCACCGGCGCCGCTGCCATCCTGTTCCAGCACTATGGCGGCGCGGCAATTCCGGATTCTCAATTCCCGCCGCCGGAGCCACCCGAAGAGTATGAATATTTCGTTGGTGCGAAAGTCAACAGCTCCGGGCCACGCCACCTGGAAATGAAAGTGGTCATGCAAAACCGCAGCACCACCCCGGCCCGCGGTCGCGACGACCTGTCCTTCCGTTATTTCTATGATCTGTCCGAGGCATTTGCCGCCGGTTACGATGTCACCGACCTGTCCGTGACAGCGGCTTATTCGCAGGCGTCATCCGTGTCCAACCTGCAGCCTTGGGGCGGAAATATCTATTATGTGGAAGTGCGCTTCGAGAACGACATTATCTTCCCGGGCGGCCAGTCCGCGCACCGCCGCGAGGTACAGTTCCGGGTATCCCTGCCCACCACCAGCGACACCGCTTTGTGGGACAGCAGCAACGATCCTTCATGGGACAGCGGTTATACCACCACCGCGGAAAACTATGGCATGCCGGCGCCGCGTATTCCGGTATACGGTGCCGAAGGCAAACTCTGGGGAATCGAACCGGATGGCGATATCACTCCCACGCCCACTCCGACTCCAACCGTGACTCCAACCGTGACTCCAACTCCCAGTCCGACCCCAAGCCCTAATCCGACACCCACGCCGACTCCGAGCCCGAGCCCAACACCCACGCCGACGCCGACTGTAACCCCTACCCCGATACCGGGCGGTATAAACTGTGAAGTGACCTATGTAAACGACTGGGGCTCCGGCTATCAGATGAATGTTACTGTCACCAACAGTGGCGCCACCTCTGTCAGTAACTGGGAGATCGAGCTTGACTTCGGTGAAGCGCCCCAGGTCACCGGCAGCTGGAACGTCGATCTGGATACCGCCGGCAACACGGTGGTTGCCCGCAACATCAGCTGGAATGGCAACCTTGGCGCCGGCCAGTCAACCTCTTTCGGCTTCCAGGGTAATCACGATGGCAGCCTGAATACCCCGACCTGCACTGGTCCGGACGGCCCGGAACCCACGCCCACGCCGACAGTGACGCCGACACCTAGCCCAACGCCAAGCCCTGTTCCGAGTCCGACTCCAACACCGAGTCCTACGCCGACTCCGAGTCCGACGCCGACGCCGAGCCCAACTCCGACACCGAGTCCGAGCCCAACACCCACACCAACCCCCGAACCAGCGGGCAACTGTGAGTTTGTCGTGGCTGACCAGTGGAGTTCCGGCTTTGTCGGGCAGATCGTCATTACCAATAACGGCAACACCACCATCAACGGTTGGGACGTCAGCTGGGAGTTTACCGATGGTTCCGCCATCACTAACAGCTGGAACGCCAGCGTTTCCGGTAACAACCCCTATTCCGCCTCCGATAGCGGCTGGAATGGCACCATCCAGCCCGGACAGTCAGTCTCCTTTGGCTTCCAGGGCAGTTCGGATGGTTCGGTTGATATCCCCGACGTCACGGGTGATGTCTGCAACTGATGTTGCAGGTGTTAGCGGTCCGTCAGTTATAGCTGGCGGGCCGTTGTTATATCATTGCAAGCCAAGATAACTTGAGTTTTTGTCCCCGGAACGGAGATTTTATGCGTCTACACCAAGCCGGCATCAAGTGGTTGCTGTCACTGCTGTTAATCAGCCTGAGTTCGCTTGGCTGGGCACAAACCCGTATCATGCCTTTGGGCGATTCCATTACCGGCTCGCCCGGATGCTGGCGTGCCATGCTGTGGAACCAGCTACAGGATGCCGGCTACACTAACCTGGATTTTGTCGGCACGCTGGGACCGCAAGGCTGCGGCCAACCGCACGACGGGGACAATGAAGGTCACGGCGGCATTCTGGCCACCAATATGGCAAACCAAAACCAGTTGTCGCCATGGTTGGCGGCCACCAATCCGGATATCGTTCTGATGCACCTTGGCACCAACGATGTCTGGAGTAACCGAAGCACTTCCCAAATTCTCCAGGCATTTACGACCCTGGTAACCCAGATGCGCGCAAACAACCCCAACATAAAAGTTCTTGTTGCGCGGATTATTCCCATGGATCCCGCCGGCTCCTGTGCTGAATGCGATACCCGGGTAATCAACTTGAACAACGCAATTCCCGCCTGGGCCAGCGGCTTATCCACACCCACATCGCCGATCATCGTCGTCGACCAGTGGAGCGGTTTCGACGCAGTCAACGACACCTATGATGGCGTGCATCCCAACAGTGGCGGCGACCAGAAAATAGCCAACAACTGGTTCGATACCCTGGCGGAAGTCCTTTCAGGCGGCACTCCCGACCCGACCCCGGTCCCGAGTCCGACCCCAAGCCAAACCCCGGCACCATCACCCAGTCCCACCCCCGGCGGCTCGCTTTGCAACTGGTACGGCACAATCTATCCCTTGTGCGCGAACCAGAACAGTGGCTGGGGCTGGGAAAATAATCAGAGCTGCATTGGCATAGTCACATGCAACTCCCAATCGGGCGATGGCGGCGTCGTAGGCGCCACACCGACGCCAACACCAGAGCCGACGTCAACACCGGAGCCTACTCCGACGCCGGCACCAACACCCACACCTGTCGTGAGCCCGACGCCAAGCCCGTATCCAAGCCCAACACCCACACCAACCCCGGCACCTGAAGGGGGCAGCTGTGAATTCGTTGTCGTCAACCAGTGGAGCACCGGTTTTGTTGGCCAGATCACTATTAGCAATAACGGCGGTTCAGCAATTTCCGGCTGGCAGGTAAACTGGCAGTTCACCGATGGCACCGTGCTGACCAACAGTTGGAGTGCGAGCGTGTCCGGAAACAATCCGTATACAGCCGCCAACCTTGGCTGGAATGCCAGTATTCAACCGGGACAATCCGTTTCCTTTGGTTTCCAGGGCAGTTCCGACGGATCAGTGGAACCACCGGTTGTTAACGGTACGGTTTGCGACTGAACACAATGGGTAAATTCACTGTGAAAAGAATAATACCGGTCCGCGATGCTGTTAATATCCTTAACCCAACAGTTTATCCCTGCGGGTTGACCGCTCTTTATTTTTACTTAACATCGAACAGACACGCAAAATCTCGTGTAAGAGCAGGAAAATAATGACCGATTATAATGATATGTTATCCAAATCACCTTCCGTGCTCCGATGGTTTTTCGACCGCGGGACATCAACGGCGGCAGAGCACCCGGGAGCTGAAAGCAAGAGCGAAAATAAAAAAAGCAAGATGCAAAAAGATAAAAATAAATCTCTCTCTACCACTATAGATGCGGAAGGACACTGGATAACCGATTATGCGTGGATCAGCGGCATTGCCGGCGCTGTGGCGGTGGTGGCCTGTGCCGCCTGGTTTAAAGCTTCGGGCATACTGAATACCGGCCTGAATATTTTTGGTTGGCAGGTCACCACCCAGAGAATCGACACGATTCTTTCAGCCTTGATTATCTGCACCGGTGCCATGGTGGGAACGGAAGCGATTCGTTTATGGCTGCGTAACAGAGGAAGCTACTTCACCCTGCATCCCCTGCTCGCGTCGGGCCGCCACCTGAAATTTTTTGCCGAAGCCGTGGGCAATTATCTGCTGTACCTCGGCCTGCTGTACCTCACCCTTACCTTTTTCCATACCGCCGGTGAGTACGGCTTCGCCCGAAATGCCCCTTATTATCGGGGCTGGTTCCGTTTTCTTGAGCTTGTCTGGCAAGCCTATCTTTGGGCAGGTCTGCCCTATGTGCTGTTGACCCGCGCGCTTAAACATGACCCTCAGGCGGATCGCCGCGACCTCGGTTACTTTCTTGGCCGTATCCTGCTGTTTTTTCTTTCGCTGACACCCATTTTCAAACATCAACGACCGACTTTTGAAGGAGAAGACAAAAAAATAGCCCGCGGCATTCTGGTAAAACTTTTTTTCACTCCGTTGATGACCGTATTTTTTATCGATCAGTATCCACACCTGGTTAACAATGTGGGTTACCTTTTTGACGGGCTGATCACCGCGATTCAAAACGGTCACTACAGCCATGTCCGTTTTAATCAGGACTTTTTCAATATTTCCATCGCGCTGATTTTTTCCATTGATGTAGCGCTGGCCTGGTGCGGGTACGTGGTATCTTCCCGCTGGGTGGACAACCAGACGGTTTCGGCTGAACCGACCATGCTCGGCTGGGTTGTTTGCCTGATATGTTATCCACCGTTCCAAATGGTGCTGGGCCTTTATTACGCCGCGCCCGGCGAGCGCGAGGTTTTGCAGTTCAGCAACCAGTGGCTGATAACCCTGTTCACCGGCATGATGGTAATGAGTTATATAGTGTATATGTCCGCCACATTGTGGTTTGGCGTGCGCTTTTCCAACCTCACAAACCGCGGCATTATCCGCAAGGGACCATTTTCGTTTATTCGCCACCCGGCTTATGCATCAAAAAATTTCGCCTGGTGGTGTGTTATGTTCCCCGCGATTATTTACAATGCGACCCACACCGGTATGGCGGTTGCCGTAATGCAGACCCTGGGCTTGATATTGATGACCTGGGTTTACTATATGCGCGCTCTCACCGAAGAGCGGCACCTGAGCGCGGACCCGGCCTACCTGGATTACTGTAAACAGGTGAAGTACCGGTTTATACCCGGAGTAATTTAAAAATTTAGACAAATATTAAAAAACAAAAAAAGAACTGAACGGAAAAAAAAGAAGGCGAAGGATCGCCTGATTATCATGTTTGCGAGTGCGTCTGTCTCACTCCAAAAAGATTGCGATACCCCGCCCACAAGACGGGGAACGCAATTTATCAAAGCTGATCTCGATCCCGATTGCGTTTTGGTAAACGTAAAGTGGGTGATTTTATTCGTCACCCGACTTCTAAAGGTCGACAAGGACCTGATTCGATTAAGGTTACTTGCTCGTAGAAGGCAAGCGCCTGACGTTTGATGTCCGGGAACATGACCCCGTTCCCGGAACATTCATACGAAGACAAAAACCATTAAAAATCTCGTCGGCTGAGTCGATCGGAGTCGATCGAGCAAGTTTCGACAAAACCTATGAAGAGGAATATATTATGGTAAATCCACTCCTTACGGAGAAACCGTCGGACGCCCCGCGCTCCCGTTCCATTTGGACACGAGTAAAGCGCACGGCAACAATGACGGGGGTGCTGGCTTCAGCAGCACTGTTCTCGGCACAGAGTTTCGCCGCGTGCGATTACATCATCAGCAACGAATGGAACAGCGGCTTTACCGCGTCCATCCGGATCACCAACGACGGCTCTTCCGCCATTAATGGCTGGAACATCAACTGGCAATACAGTGGCGGCGATCGTATTACCAGCAGCTGGAACGCCACCCTCAGCGGCAATAATCCGTATTCGGCAACCAATTACAGCTGGAATGGAAATATCCAACCCGGACAGTCCGTGGAATTCGGCTTCCAGGGCACCAAGGGTGGCAGTAACGCGGAAACACCACAGATTACCGGCGCGGCCTGTAACGGTGGTAATTCCAGCAGCTCTTCTTCGAGCAGTTCGTCCAGTTCAAGTTCATCAAGCTCAAGTTCGTCGAGCTCAAGTTCCTCCAGCAGCAGTTCCAGTTCAAGCAGCTCTTCCAGCAGCAGCTCCAGCACCTCCGGCGGCGGCTTCGTCAGCCAGAATGGACAACTGCGCATCCAGGGTGGAACACTGGTTAACCAAAATGGTGCCCCCATCCAGTTGCGCGGCATGAGTTCACTGGGGCTGCAGTGGTCGGACGCGGCGCCGTGGATGAATATCGACAGCATCCGCTGGTTGCGGGATGACTGGAATATCAATGTTATCCGCGCGGCCATGTATACCGAGGAAGACGGTTATATCGAAGATCCCAGCGTTGCCAATAAGGTATGGGAAATCGTCGATGCCGCGGTGGCCCTGGATATCTACGTGATTGTCGACTGGCACATCTTGTCCGACGGTGATCCCAACATTCACCGCGACGCGGCAATCGACTTCTTTGAGGAAGTGGCCAATCGTTATGGTCATATTCCTAACCTGATCTATGAAATCGCCAACGAACCCAACGGCGTCAGCTGGAGTGGTTCCATCAAGCCTTACGCCCAACAGGTGATCCCGGCCATCCGCAACATCGACTCCGATGGTGTGGTAATCGTCGGCACGCCGAACTGGAGCCAGGATGTGGATGTCGCCGCGGCCGATCCCTTGAACTTCCCGAATGTGGCCTACGCGATTCACTTTTACTCCTGTACCCATGGTGAGTGGTTGCGCAACAAGGCCCGCACAGCCATGTCACAGGGCGCGGCACTGTTCTCCACTGAGTGGGGTTCTTCTGCGGCCGATGGTGGCAGTGATGGCGGTGTCTGCCTGAGCGAAACCGACGCCTGGCTGGACTTCTTCGACCAGAACAATATCAGCTGGTTGAACTGGTCCCTGAGCGTGCGCGACGAAGCTTCGGCAGCGCTGTACCCCAGCGCCAGCACCACTGGTAACTGGAGCACCAGCGATCTGACACCGTCCGGTGCCCATGTGCGGAATCGCCTGCGCACTTACGACAATGGCACTTCCAGCTCAAGTTCCAGCTCCAGCTCAAGTTCCAGCAGTTCGTCGTCTTCAAGTTCATCCAGCAGTTCATCGTCTTCGAGCTCTTCCAGCAGCTCGTCTTCGTCAAGCTCCAGCTCGAGCAGCTCCGGTGGCAATTGCAACGGTGTGAACGAGTATCCGAACTGGACCGCCAAGGACTGGGAAGGCGGAGCTTATAACCACGCCGAAGCCGGCGATCGGATGGTATACAACGGTGTCCTCTACCAGGCAAACTGGTACACCAACTCCATTCCCGGCAGCGATGCATCCTGGACTAGCCTCGGGGCCTGTGGAGGAACATCGAGCTCGAGCAGTTCATCTTCCAGCAGTTCTTCCAGCAGTTCTTCCAGCAGTTCTTCGAGCAGTTCGTCTTCAAGCAGCTCCTCGAGCAGCAGTTCTTCAAGCAGCAGCTCAAGTTCGTCTTCATCCAGCTCCAGTACGTCCACCAGTGGTGGCGGCGCCGGCTGGGATAACCCCTTCGAAAACGCCAAGTGGTACGTGGATCCGGTCTGGTCCGCCAAGGCGGCCGGTGAGCCCGGTGGTTCGGCCATAGCCAACTACAACACCGCAGTCTGGATGGATCGTATCGGCGCCATCGACCCGGCGGAAGGCTGGGGTCTTCAGGATCATCTGGATGAAGCGGTAGCACAGGGCGCGGACGTGTTCATGTTTGTGGTCTACGACCTGCCGAACCGCGATTGCGCGGCGCTGGCTTCCAGCGGAGAACTGCGTATATCCGAGAATGGCTTCCAGCGTTACCAGCAGGAGTACATCAACCCGATCGTCAACATTGTGAGCAACCCGGCATATTCGGACCTGCGCATCGTGGCCATCATCGAGGTGGATTCGCTGCCCAACCTGGTAACCAACCTGGATGAACCGGACTGCCAGGAAGCCAATGGCCCAGGCGGCTACGTCGATGGCATACAGTACGCGCTGAACCAATTGAACACTGTCGACAACGTGTACCCTTATATCGACATTGC
Organism: uncultured Cellvibrionaceae bacterium; assembly: GCA_964451365.1. GTDB lineage: Bacteria > Pseudomonadota > Gammaproteobacteria > Pseudomonadales > Cellvibrionaceae > CAYVIB01. Next base: position 2,730 of record CAYVIB010000045.1, on the reverse strand, counting down.
CCACTCCGGTTGGCTTGGATGGAGCGACAACTTCAGCCAGGCTACCCAGTTGATCGGCAACGCCATCAAAGGCACCAACGAAGGCGTCAACAGTATCGCCGGTTTTGCCAGCAACTCTGCCAACTACACGCCAGTGCGCGAGCCCTTCCTCACCAACCCGCAACTGCAGGTCGGTGGCGGCCAAGTGCGATCCGCTGATTTCTACGAGTGGAACAACTACCTCGAAGAGCTCACCTTCGTACAAGATTGGCGCCAGGCGATGATCAGCCAAGGCTTCCCCTCCTCGATCGGCATGCTGATCGACACTGGCCGTAACGGCTGGGGCGGGCCGGATCGTCCAACCCAGGCATCCGCCAGTTCTGATCTGAACACCTATGTGAACGAGTCACGAATCGACAAGCGCGAACACCGTGGCAACTGGTGTAACCAACCGGGTGGCGTGGGCTTCCGTCCGCAAGCCAATCCGGAACCGGGTGTGGATGCCTACGTCTGGATCAAGCCGCAGGGTGAATCCGACGGCATCAGCGATCCGAACTTCGAGCAGGATCCCAACGATCCGGCCAAAAAACACGACCCCATGTGCGACCCGAACGCGCAAAACCATGACGCAACGCAGTATGGTACAGGCGCCATGGGCAACGCTCCGCATGCAGGACGCTGGTTCCCCGAAGCCTTCCAGGTTCTGCTGCAGAACGCTTACCCTCCGCTGTAAGGGGTAAGAACGCAGCATGTGCAGTGCTGCAATCAACCCGGTATGTCTGGCCGGGTTGATTTTTTTGCCATGGCCACCGGCAGTGTCGGTGACCATGGTTTTTTAACTTGTTTTAGTCCATGTTTTTTTCAAAGAGCCATCGACTAAAACCGGTTGTGAAAGACCCAGTTGTTTAAAAACGGTTGAGACAGCTATGCCAAGCAGTAACGTTTCCAGAATCAGTCGCATAATCGCAATAACCCTTCTAGCCAGCCAGATCCTGCCGGCGCGGGCGGAAATCTTTTTTATGAGCCGCACCATCGGCCCTTCCACCAATATTTATTCGGTTGATGAAAAAGGGGCGATAACCAAAATCACCGACGACAGCAAATGGCGGGACATGCGCGCCGACATCTCATCCGATGGTCAAATCGTGTTTATGTCCAACCGCAAGAAGGAGGTAAAAATAGACCTCCATAAAACCGGGGAAACCTACAATATTTTCACCGTCGACACGAAAAGCAAGGAAGTCGGGAACATTACCGATGGCTCCAATAATAAGGAGTCGCCGGCTTTCAGCCCCGACGCCAGGTTTATCGCTTACGCGGAAAAAACCTCATCCGGCCGTAAGCTGAACGTGACGGACGTGAAGGGCAAAAAACACAAAACGCTGCTTTCCGCCCCCAACATTCTCGACTACGCCTGGTCACCGGATGGCAAAAGCCTGGCTTATGTGAGCGTGAAAGATTCAAATTCCATCCTGGGCATCGTCGATGTCGAAACCGGAAAAAACCGGCCCCTGTTATCTCTCCCCCTTTCGCGGAAGAAAGAAGAAAAAAAAGAAAAAGATGAAAAAGTTACGCTTGAACAGGTGGCTTCCGCGCAGTGGTCGCCGGACGGGAGAAAAATCGCTTTTATCACCAGTGCGCTTGGCAGGAATTCGCGCTATCTCAACGTGTTGGACCTCGAGTCCAACAAGGTCGTGAAACTGTCGCCGGACAATATGCATGTCCAATCACCGGTGGACTGGTCCAACAACAGCCAAACCATTTTGTATTCCGCGCTGAAGGACTACAACTACTACTACGATGAAAAAAATCACAAGAAAGTTTACGAAGGCAGCATGCAGGTTTTTTTAACCGATTTGTCCGGTAAAAACCGACAGCTGACTGACGGTGAGTTTTTACATAACCGGCCAGTATTCTCGCCGGACGAAGAAAAAATCGCTTTTCTGTACTCCCCCGACCTGGGAGCCAGAACCCTGTCCCTGGTTACGATGAAACTGGATGGATCAGACAAAAGACAACTGTATGACCGGGTGTCATCGAATTCGATCCTTGAATGGTTATAGCGGCGAGATTTAACAAATCAGGGCGATTGTGAAATTGCCCGAATAGCTCTTGCTCAGGATAGTTTCCGGGGTTTCCCGTCATCGAACGACGCATGGAGCGGTAGCCGATACCGGCAGTTCCAGTCCAAAGCCAGTGCTAATTGCCTTTTTGTAATCATATGAGGAGCACCAGCATACCTCGTGGAAAATTGCCATCTCGTGCTCAAAAAGCGCGCGGTGCAATTTATCAAAACCCGTCAGACCTGACAGTGTTTTGATAATCGACAGCGGTAAGAGGCTTGTTTATGCAACGCTGTCAGCCCGGTCGGGCTTCGGGCAAGACTACGCTACTTGTTTGTCCGGCAAGTGAATCCGTGCTCTTTGTCCGTTTCCGGCAGTACCTTTTGCCGGAGGTGTTAAAACGCGAAGATATCACCTTAAAAAACCAACGTCGATTTTAATGAACAACAACAAGTTTCGACGTTACAAACCTATGAAGAGGATCTAGTTATGTTAAGTCAATCTCATAAGGAGAAGTCACTTAACGCACGTCCCCGCACTTCCTGGACGCGGGTAAAACGAGCGGCGACAGTGACCGGTATGCTGGCCTCAGCATTACTGTTCTCCACCAAAGCAATGGCGGGTTGTGAATATGTCGTTACCAACCAGTGGGGCTCCGGATTCACCGGCGCCATCCGCATCACCAACG
>CAYVIB010000044.1:0-31512 GCA_964451365.1 uncultured Cellvibrionaceae bacterium | reverse complement strand
CATTGCCATAGTGGCTCAGGACTGAGCCTCGGGCATATATTTAACTGCGCATAATTTGCGCATTATGGTAACGCAGACCAGGCAATAGTCTATTTGTATTGCCTGGTCGGAGCTTGATCGGGGCTGGATGATAATCCCCTTTATCCGGTCCCGATTTATCCATAATGCATATTATGCGGCCTTGACATCCCGGTAAGGGTGTCAAGGCTCTCAGTTCGTTTTAGGGCTTCCAGGGCGGCAGGCAAAGCCCCTCCTAGAAGGGGCATTCTTCTATAATTCGGCATACCTCGTAGCCGATGTTTGCTCTAAGCTCTTTGATTCCTTCCAACTGTTCACCTCTCTCATTCCAGCTTTTCCCGGCCGTTCTGGCTTCTTCCCAATTTTTCTTTTGCTTGATTTCCTGGCGGATTGCTTTTATCAGGTCGCCCGATATTTCAATTCTGTACGCTTCGCTCATGTTGCCTCCTGAGTGGCTGTTGTTTGCCACTTTTGCCGAACCCAGGCGCGGAGGCCTGTCAACCCCGAAGAGTTACACATTGATGTACTAGGGGCTTCCTGGGAGCATTTTCGGTGTTATTAGTTTTAGATTACCTTGGTCTTGAGTGTGTAACGTGGGTTGATAGGCTGAGCACCTGGGTATACTGCCTGGCGAACAGCAGACACGTTACCTGATCCGGAGGACAACCCAGCGGGGTCAGGGGCGGAGCCCCTGGTAAGCGAGCCCGAAGGGCCGTGGGGAGCAGTCGGGCAAGTGCAGTGTCTAGTGATACTGCACTTTTCTCCCATTTTTGGGAGTTAATTGTCCTTTTAGCTTGTATGGCAGGGGTTAGAGCAGTAGTAGCAACCGTTGATCGAACTGGCTTCACTTGGGAAGCGGCGTTTAGCTTCTGCTACCGCGCTACGGCAATTTTCGTGATAGCCTAAGGCAATCCGATTTTCTTCTCTTGGAAGGTGCCCACAAGCATCTGGTGATGTTCTATGGACTTCGTAATCACCGCTTGTTGGTTGGGAGTTTTGATTGATGCAGTAATATCCGCTACTCATGGCTGATCTCCAGTACATGATATCCTTCCACGTAATTGCGGCAGGACGCTGTATATAATACCAGCTTTTCTGTATAAAAAAACAGTGTCTTGAAGATGGTTACTTGCCTTGCGTGCTCATTTCTTCCGTTCTTCCGGTGTTTGTACTTAACCCCAGGCTTAAAAACCCTCCGTTTTGAGAGTTTTCCATTAGGCCTTGCAGACCGACAGCGATGCAATATTTGTCTATTACATCGAGTATGTGCTCTTTTTCTTTTTCTGGGAGTCCTTGTACTCGTTCCAGCACTATTTCTAGCCTTCCATCCAGTGAAGTTTTACTAATGTCGCTTAATAATGCATTTGGGCTGCATCCTAACGCATTGATTAATTTATAAATTGTTTCAAGCTTTGGGTCTGATTCATTTCGTTCCAGCTTGGATATATGACCAACTTTAACGCCGGATTTTTCAGCCAATTCGCCTTGCGTCCACTGCTTATCCCTTCTTAGACGCTTAATATTATCCCCTAAAGCCACATTTGAGCCCTCATATTCACCTTGCAGCATCAATCATAACCCCTTATATTTTCACCATAGGTAGGAACTGATCTTACAGGATTATAAAAACTGGTTCTGTAGGGATATTGACAGGGTTTAGTTCGGGTTCCTGTTACACCCGAACTTACTGCGGACATCCGCACTATTTGAACAAAAAATGATCAGCCTTTATGTGGTTTATCGACAAGCTTAATGTCCATCAGGAACATCGCGAGCAGTTGCCTTTGGTTGGCTCAGAGATGGTGCTTCGTGTTGATCTGCAGACAGGGCAGCCCGTCAGTGAAGCACCGAAGTCTAAGCAGTTGGAGGGGTCATATTCATCAACACTCTTTGTCCGGTGTAATGGCAATAGGGTATCGGTCCAGGGTAATCCAAGTCGCTGGCATAGAGCTGATAATCTTTTTGGCTTTACATCTATTTCAGATTGCATGGCCGTGTATAACCAAATTCTTAGGGAGCATGGCTTGCCTGTTTTCACAGCTGTCACCAAGTTTGATTATCGGCAAAGTGAGGATGGAACTAAATCTCAGTTGATTAGTGATGGAGCCATGATCGATCACATTGATTTCACTCGTAACTTTTCGGTGGGTTCTGGTCGAGAGTTTACATTTCTTCGCGGCTTGGCAAGTCAGGCAATAGGGAAGGGCAAGGAACCTTATTTATATGCCAATGGGGCTACTGTGGATTGGTATAAAGGCTCAACACTTCAGTATAAAAAAGTTTACCAGAAGTCATTTGACTTAATTAAACACAAGTCCAAGCGACTTAAGCATTCAACAGAAGAGGAGGTGGTTTACTATCAGCGATTAATAGATTGGTGTAACGATGTTGGACTTTTACGGGAAGAGCATTCTTTTAAAGCTAAATTTTTGCGCAGAAAGAAACTGTGCTTTTACGGCATAACGCGAGAAAGCGATTTTGTTAAATATTTAAATGATATTGAGAATGCAATGATGAGATTAAAAGTTATGAAACTAGATTATGAGACAATTGCCGACCAGCTTCTTGATCAGAAGATTGTTAACAGCAGACAAGCTGCTAATGCAACCCAGGCCGTAGCCCACAAGTGGCTTCATGGTGCGCCTATTGAGAGAAACCGCCAATATTACATTCATCGTCCGAGGCTGTTGCAGATCGGCATTGATATATCATTGCCTTATGATGTAAGTAAAATGCCTCCTCAGGTTCGCTCCAACTCACTTATTGAGGTGCGGTCTGTGGAGCCGCCAAGCTGGTACTGTATGCCAAAAGTCCGGAACTTCAAGAAGGTGGCCTGACATGATTACTTTAACTGGTGAGGTCAGAAAGGTTCTTGAAGACTCGTATAAAGATAAGTCTGGCAATCAAGTTAGTCAAAAAACGTTGGTTATTGAGCCAGCCGATGCACGGCAAAATTATCAGGTCAGCTTAACCAGGAAGCAATGTGAGAAGGGCGCTCATGTCGAATGGGAAAAGCTCATTGGTAAACAAGCTTGCATCGCTGTTTTTTTGTATGTGAACTATGATTATAAGTTTTATAAATACACCGCTGTTGGCAGTGGTTTACCGTTAACCAAATAAAAAACTGACTGACCCGCAGGGGCAGCCAGTTTTTGTGTTTTGATTAAGGATCATCGATATGACAGAACCTACTGAAGCTGAAATGCAGTTTTATGATGAGTACATTAGCTTAAAAAATGGTATTACCGACCTTGCGAATTTGCTTTGTGACGAGGATCGTGGCGCACCTTATGCGCAAAGACTGGCTAAAGATGCTGATGAATTTTTGCTTAAATTAATGACTTTTATTTCTAAAGATTGACATGGTTACTGCTGTTTTGAGGCCGTATCTTTATCGTCTGGATGATATTAACGTTTTAGCCAGGCGGCATTTTAGTGATTGCTCGAGTGTGTATATGCACTATGTGATTCAGGAGTTCATGCGTTATTGGCGGGATCTTCAAAAGGATCATATTGGCAAGTTTCATGACCGGCATTGGGATGAACTTTACTTTTTTTTCAATGAGAAGCTTTATGAAATCGCTCGTTGCCGGCTGGATATGATGTGGCTTATGTATGAGTTCGACGGCGAAGGCTTATTCCATCCGGACCATGAACCTAAACCATTTTGGAAGAGCTAATGACCAGATTATCAAAGCAAGGTGTTCCTAAGTTTATTCGGTGTAACTTTTGTCGTTTCAAAGAAAAGAATATTTGCCAAGTTAAGGATATTCCGGAAATTGAAGGTCTCGAGGCGCTTTATTTGATTGTGTGCAGACGTTGCCAGAGAACATCCTTATCATTCCAGGGTAATCTTCAGTTAATGCAGGTCCAGGAATTCATCGAATCCTTCGTTGATGATGATACTTTGTTGGGCAGTCAACCATTGCCATAGTGGCTCAGGACTGAGCCTCGGGCATATATTTAACTGCGCATAATATATATTATGTTAAATTGGATATCATATAATTAAATAGCCTATAACCCAGAAACCTTTTGGCAACAGGAATGTTGTGCGTAGAGCTTCCTGGGATGGGTTCAAGGCAGGTTATCGACCGGCCTAGCAAACTTTTCTCAACCAGCCACTTTTACGCATGGCGGTAATCGTTATAAAAGACAGGCTAAAGGTAAGTAAAATGATCAGCGGTAGATATAGCCAGGTATTGGCCAGGTGATTGGGGATATATCTCTGAAGCAGACCGATAAATACCGGATGCACCAGGTATATGCCAAAGCTCGCTTCCGATAAGGCAAAAACCAATCGATTTGCAGGGAGTTTGTCCGCCAGCCTGGCAAAAATATAAAACAGCGATAGCCCTATTACGAAGGTAAGCACGCCCTCGTTGGCAAAAAAGAGCCAGTCGATGAAAAAACCTTTTTGCGTAATAACCACAAAATTCGCCACCATGCCGGCAGCGAGCGCACAGCCAGCTACACCCGCTATAATTCCTATGCTGATGTTTAACCGGTTGTGATACTGGTAAATCAGAAAACCCAGGATCAGATAAAAAAGGTACCACGGGAAAACAGTAAACCAGCTTATCGCGGGACCACCCAAAAATTGCACTGCGTTTGCAAGAAGTTTTAGACCGGTGAACAAAGCGCCGAGGCTGGCAAGGGCGACGAAATCATTCAGTCCCGGCTTCTCGCCAAGAGTAAATTTATTTATAAAGGGAACAAACAATAAAAGACAAACCAGCATAGACAGATACCACAAGTGCGGAGCAGTGTATCCGTTCACCAGGAAAAGTGCGGACATTTCCAGGACCCCATGCACCCATCCGCCCTCCTGTCCAGGGCTTATTGGTATAAATCCTGGCGAACCAAATAACTGGTAATTAAGCACGGCAAAGAATATTGACCAGAATACAAGAGGCGGGCCGATTCTGATAAATCGTTTTCGATAAAACTCGCCGGTACTGTAGCTTCTTCCCAGCAATAAACACCCACTGATCATCACGAAGATGGGAACCGCAAATCGGGACGATGCATTGATAAAATTCGCAAACCACCACTCGGACCTGGTGATTTCATCAAATGCGTTGTAGTAGGCGGCGGAAACGTGTGTGCATACAACAGCAAATGCCGCGATAATGCGTAGGTAATCCAACCAGATCAGGCGCACGCAAACCTCTTTTATTTTTAGTATTGGTATATTCCGGAAGGCTGGTGACGCCCCTCCCCTTGTTTAATCTACTGGCCGCACCCTGCCCTTAGGCATTTTTTTGAAGACATTTTTGATGACTTTTTATTTAGCGCTCCCGGCAATCGTCTTGATGATACCGCCGAAGTCAAAGCTTCCCTGAAATTCCTGGATTTCCTGTCCGAGCTTGGCCAGACTATTTTTTTGTTTGGAGTACTTATCTGTTGTTTTATCCAACAACTGTGTTGCGTATTGATCAAATAACCTAAAGCATTCATTCTTATCAAGACTGGCCGGCAGATAATCAGCCGCTCCCAACTCTTCCAGGCGCTTTGCAATTTCATCCCGATCATAGAAGTTACTTCCCATGATAATTGCCGGAACCTGGTAATTTAGCTGGAAACCGTATGTGCCACTTCCACACTTATGCACGACCAAATGCGCTTTCGAATAAATGAGATTGGACGGTAGAAAGCCCGCCGAATAAAGACGCGATTGCGCGTCCCTGTTTTCACATTCGAAACTGATAAAGTTGGTGATGACTGCTATATCCGGCCGCTTTAGCAGCGCGTTAATACAGGGTGTAATTTTCTCCACAACGGTTTTTGGCTGATCGATACCCAGATCCACATATACAATTTTTTTCTGTTCGTTTGCCCGGAGAAACTTTTCCACGGAAGCGATAACGTCTTCGGACAGTGAGTCGGGCCCAACCATATCGTTATCCCCCAGTGTTAAGGGGCCGGAATAAATATACGACCCATTGCTTTTTAACTCTTCCGGTAGTGGTTCGACTGACGGAATTGAGGGGATGATATTAGCCTTCCCTTTAAATAGATCACTTACAGATTTTGGTTTTTCCATTGGAAGCCTGCTAAAGTCCGTTTGATCCAAATCCTTTAAATATTGGACTATTTCCGAGCTGTGCCTAAAGTCGGGCCCATGCGACTCGTGCGGTATGATCCCTCTCCTGACTATTGAAACGCGGGGAATATTCATCATTGCGCTTGAGAAGGCTGTAAAGTAGTTAAGATCATCAACGATGACGTCCGGCTTGAATGTAGAAATTGCGGTAAGTTCTGGAAATAATTTTTCTTCAGGTTTCCTGTTGATTTCCAAGGGCCTCAGGCTCACGTTTTTTATATGATAATGAAACTTGTTCGGCGTCAGAAAAGCAGTACTGAAATTGTTGTCATCCAGCTTCTTGGCTAAAGAAAGTAGCGGTATCAGGTGAGCGGGCATCGGATGCGGAATAAAAAGTACGTTAATCTTTTTCATGGATTTTTGACTTTTACCGGGTGACTTTTGCCTGATGGTTTTTGTTTAAGTTGGTGATACGCAAAGAGGTGGGTAAAGTTTGCACGCCCTTCCTTGTAATGCCAATTTTTGAATCGGATATTATAAAGTTCACTTCATGGCGTCAATTACCGGAGCTATTCCTTAATAAGATCTACCTGTCAGTCAATACACTATCGTTTTAAGACGGAAGTTTATTTTGGTGCCAAACATCCGGCTCCAAACAGTAAGTCGATTGTGTGAAACCCAAATTTTTTCCTTCCAATACGCTCGCGCTCCGTTCAGTCTCCTCCCCTCCTCCCGGCTTTTTCAGGCGAGAAATGGTTCACCGCTGGAAGCGCTTCCACTTTTCCTTGACTCTTATCCCGGGGGGCGTCAAAATCCGCGATGTAAGCGCTTTCAGCACCTTAAAGACTTTCCCCTTTAATAACAGTGGTACCGCGGACAGCTATGCTCGTATACATACCAGACCTGGAGACTCCCGATATGGCCATAAAACTGCCACCCGATTCGGCCTTGCTGGACAAGAATTTTACTTTCGGTGTTGCCACCGCAGCCTTCCAGATTGAAGGTGGAGCGCAGGAAGATGGCAGGCTGGAAAGTATTTGGGACCGGTTTTGCTCCTTACCGGGGAAGGTAAAAGGCGGTGCTGACGGCAAGACCGCCTGCGACCATTACCATCGGTGGCAGCAGGACGTCGATTTGCTGGCATCACTGAATGTCGACGCATATCGCCTGTCCGTGGCCTGGCCGCGGGTAATGACAGAAAGTGGCACGCTCAATTTCAAGGGAGTGGATTTTTACCGGCGCGTTCTGGACTACCTCAAGGAAAAGGATATCCGGACCCATGTAACACTCTATCACTGGGACTTGCCACAGTATCTCGAAGACCGCGGTGGTTGGTTGTGCCGCGAAACCGCTTACGCCTTCCAGCGTTATGTAGACTATATCAGCCGCGCGTTGGGTGATCGCGTGGACTATTACGCAACGCTCAATGAACCTTTTTGCAGTGCCTACCTGGGTTACGAGACCGGCCTGCACGCCCCCGGAAAAACAGGAGAGGGACAGTCGAGAGCGGCGGCGCATCACCTGCTGCTGGCTCACGGGCTGGGGATGCAGGCCTTGGCTTTAAACAGCCCCCGCAGCCAAAAGGGTATCGTCCTGAATTTTACGCCGACTTATCCCGCCGGCGAGGAGGAACACGACCTGAGGGCAGCGCACCTGGCTGACCAGCACCTCAATCACTGGTATCTTCAGCCGCTAATTGAGGGGCGCTACCCCGACCTGGACCTGGTCGAAGGTCCACCTGCCCTGCCCGGGGATATGGATATCATTTCACATGCGATCGATTTCCTGGGCGTAAATTACTACACCCGTGGTATCTACACGGCCTGTGATAAAAAAGGTTTTGCCCAGGTGCCGGCGGAAAATGCCGACCACACCGCCATGGGCTGGGAGATTTACCCGACGGGTTTAACCGATCTGCTTGTCCGGCTTCACCGCCGTTATTCCCTACCGCCCCTGCTGATTACCGAAAACGGCATGGCGGATGACGATGTTGTGCGGTCCGGCGAGGTAAATGATATAAGGCGAATCCAGTATCTCCATAATCACATTGATGCCGTACATCAGGCGGTGAAACAGGGTGTCGATATTCGTGGCTACTTTGTCTGGTCCCTGATGGATAATTTTGAATGGGCCGAAGGTTATGAAAAGCGTTTTGGTATCGTTTATGTGGACTATAAAACCCAACAGCGCATCAAAAAGGCCAGCGCGCACGCATATGCTCAAATGCTGAAAAATCGCCGCGTATCCTAAAGGCTAAAGCAAAGCAGAATCAAAAGGTGAGCGACTTAATCCAATAAAAAAAGCGGGATCACAAGATGGTATCAGTACGAGAGAAAGTGGCCTACGGCCTGGGAGACACTGCCAGCAATATTATTTTTCAAACGGTCATGCTGTTTTTAACCTTCTTTTATACTGATATTTTCGGTATTCCGGCGGCTACGGTTGCCACGCTGTTCCTGGTGGTCAGGATTTTTGATGCTGTCACAGATCCAATGATGGGCGCGCTTACGGATCGCACCTCAACCCGGTGGGGCAAGTTCAGGCCTTATTTACTCTGGCTGGCCCTTCCCTTTGGCGCAATCAGCGTCATCGCTTTTACCACACCGGCCCTGCCGGAAGACGGCAAAATTATTTACGCCTTTGTCACCTATGCCTTGCTGATGGCCGCTTATACGGCCATTAATATTCCCTATTCCGCGCTGGGCGGCGTGCTGACCGCCGACCCGAAAGAGCGGGTTTCCGTCCAGTCTTACCGCTTTGTGTTCGGCATGCTCGGTGGCCTGATCGTCACCACACTCACACTGCCAATGATTGACTGGCTCGGCGACGGTAACAAGGCTGTCGGTTATCAACGCACCATGCTGTTTATGAGCATCATGGGCGTAATCTTCTTTTTTATCTGCTTTTTTGGCACCAGGGAACGGGTTGCGCCGCCGGAACAACAGCGCACTCGCATCGGGCAGGATCTGGTTTCACTTTGGAAAAACGATCAATGGCGTATTCTAAGCATTGTTGTTTTTGTGTTGCTGACCGGAATGGTATTGCGCAACTCCCTCGCCATTTACTACGTTAATCAATATCTGCAGAGAGAGGACCTGGCTACCTGGTTTATTACCCTGGGCATGATCGGCAATATCCTGGGGTGCGCCAGCGCCTCTCCCGTTGCCAGGCGTTTTGATAAAATTCAGGTGTACATCGCCGCCCAGCTAACAGCCTCGCTGATCAGCGCTGCCAGTATTTTTATCGCTCCGCAGCAATTGGTGGCAGCCTTTGTCATGCACTTCCTCTGGTGCTTCTCGCTACAAATGGCAACTCCCCTGCTGTGGTCGAAAATGGCCGACGTTGTCGACTACGGACATTGGAAAACCGGTACCCGCATTACCGGCATGGTGTTTTCGTCCGTGGTTTTCTTCCTCAAACTGGGTGTGGCCCTGGGCGGGGCGTTGGCGGCCTGGCTGCTTTCAACCTACGGCTATGAGGCCGGAAATGAGCTGACGGCAACAACGCAACGCGGTATTCTGTTGTCTTTCACACTCTACCCGGCAATTGCGTTTCTTTTAGTGGCCGGTATTATGATGTTTTATACACTGACGGATGAAAAGCTGGATCGTGTCCAACGGGAGCTAAACAAAAGCAGTTTATAAAAAGGGCAAAAACGCTTATGACAACAATATATGAAGTTTCCAGATTGGCTGGCGTATCACTGGCAACGGTATCGCGAGTGATCAATGGCAGCGACAAGGTGACGGAGAAAACCAGGAAGCGCGTTACGGATGCGATGCAAACACTGGGATACCAGCCCAACTCTATTGCACAGTCGCTCGCTTCGAATCGATCCAACAGCATTGGTGTACTGGTTTCCGAATTCCATGGCCCCTTCTATGGCACCATGCTGTCGGGCATGGAGAGTGAATTACGAAAGGCGCGCAAGCATGTGGTTGTAGCGGCGGGACACAGCGATGCGGAAATGGAAAAGGAGGCTATCGAATTTTTAATCAGCCGCCGATGCGACGCGTTGATTCTTCATGTGGATGCACTGAGTGACGAGTACCTGGTGCGCCTGAGCGAAAGCACGACGCCCATTGTCTTTATCAATCGCCTTGTGCCCGAGCTGTCCGAGCGCTGCATTTCATCTGATAACGAAATGGGCGGATATCTGGCGGGGCAGGCTCTGCTGCAAAAGGGGCATCAAAATTTTGCCTGTATTACCGGTCCACGCTGGAAAGCTGACACCCAGGCAAGGCTGGCGGGATTTCAGCGGGCGTTACAGGAAAAAAACATCGCTTTACCGGAAGCGAGCATCTACGAAGGTGATTTCCGGGAAACCAGTGGCTGCAAGGGAATTAAACAATTGTTAAAAGCCCATCCGCAATTAACCGCGGTATTTTGTTGCAACGACCAGATGGCATCGGGTGCTTACGAGGGGCTGCGCGAATTGGGTATTGCCATCCCGGACCAGTTCTCGGTAGTCGGCTATGATGATACTGCCGTAGCCCGCTATCTGTATCCCAAGTTAACCACTGTTCACAACCCTGTCGAGAATATGGGACGCATGGCGTCGAGGTGGATCCTGACTAATCTTTATGAACAGCAGGGTTTGGACGTCGAACGTTTGTTTCTGCCCTGGCTTGTGGAAAGGGAATCGGTTTCCGATGCCATCCCGCGACAGGCGATTGGAGCGTAAAACAGCGTTGCCCTTCATAAGGGTCGCGCTAAATCCCCCACCTCAAACGGTATCCGTTGCGGATGCCGCCTTATCGGGCTGATTCCCGGAATTCTTGCATTGCTGCCTTGCACCACGCGGGCGCCTCATTGAGTAAAAAAATTGTTATTCCTTGGCCGGCCAACGAGGCCTGACGTTAAAACCTGTCTCACAATTGCCAATGACCTTCCTCTGATAGATACTGTCGAACCTTTTTCACACCATGCGTCATATCAATCTACTTACATGCCTTTATTGAACAGCAACATCGTCAAATGGATACGGTATTCCCAGTTTCCGCTCGCAATCGTGATCTATATTTTCTTTGCCCTGGTGCCCAATCCCCAGGCTTACGTCAAGGTGACTTATTCGGACCTGGCGCTACACGCACTTGGAAACTTCCTGCTGATAACGTCCGCCTGGTTGTGCGCCCTGGACAGGTTACGACCGCTCTGGTGGGCATTGATGGTTGCATTGCCCTTTTCTTTTGTAGTCGAGGTGTCCCAGGCGCTTACTACGACCCGAACACCGGACTATCGCGATCTGGTGGCCAATTTTGGTGGTTTGCTGGCAGGATTCAGTGTATGCGCCGGCATACAGATGCTGATCAAAAAAAGGTCGTTGATTCATTAGTGACTCACTTGCGAATCAGAAAAGATAGGATGGCAAAGAAACCATCCTGTGACTAACACACAACTTTCAGCCAGCGGACCCGGCGCATCAGGACAATCGCCAGATAGGAACAAAAAAACGTCAGCAATATCATCAATGTCAAAAAAAGCCAGGCATTTTGCAGATGCGCTGTAAACAGCTTCTGGAACAACAGAATAAATACCGGGTGAACCAGGTAGATTCCGAAACTGGCTTCCGACAGGCTGGAGATCAGTCGCGTTTCGGAAAACCTGTGGCTGTTTTTGGCGAAGATGATAAAAACCGACAGCGTAACCGCGAATGTCACGACGCCATCATTGGACAGGACAAGCCAATCCTTGATCACGGAGTATGTCGAAACGATCTGGAAATTGGCGATGGCTCCCATAAACACCAGCGCACAAAAAGCAATCACAAACACCACTGGAGCAATTGCCAGTGCGTCTTTATAGCGAAAGATTAGGTAACCCAGTACCAGGTACAACATGTACCACGGAAAGCGGGTAAACCAGTCAACCGTTATTCCGGCAAGATCATTTGCCATACCCGCCGCAAGGTTCAAGCCGGTAAACAGGATTCCCAGGCCAATAAGCGCAAGCATATCGCCCAGGTCGGCCGGTTTGCCGGTAATAAATTTGTTTATAAACGGCACGAACAGCAGCAGGCAGGCAAGCATGGATAGATACCACAAGTGCACGGCGGTAGAACCTGTAATTAACATCAACAGCAACATGTCTTCCAAGATGATCAGCCAATCCGTCCGCGCCCCCTCCTCCGCCTGCACAAACCCGGGCAACCCGTAAAGGTGATAATTAAGCACGGCAAACAGAATGGACCAGAATATTAATGGAGGAACAATTCTTTTGATCCGCTTGCCATAAAATTCCGCCAGGGAATAGTCGCGCCCCAACAGCAGGCAACCGCTGATCATGATAAAAATGGGAACCGCGAATCGCGAGGACGCGTTGACAATGTTGGCGTACCACCATTCGGCGCTGTCCAGTTGGTGGTAAGCACTGAAGTAGATGGAAGAAACGTGCGTGCATACCACCGCGAACGCGGCTATTACCCGTAGATAGTCCAACCAGATCAAGCGCAAGGTAAAATTTCCTTAATCAGAGGTTCCTCAACTGTCGGCACCGTTAAGCCGATCCACATAAATTCCGGGAGTGGAGCCCTCGATATCCACCGCTCCGACCACACGGCGATAAAAATCCGCCGCCGTGGTGGGGCCCCCTACAACGGCGTAGGCATAACCCAACTCCTTCATTGCATGGAGACCGGATAACAGTAAGGCCCTGCCCAACTCCATGCCACGATAGCCATCCAGAACCCCTATCGGTCCGAAGAAGTTTTTACAGGTGGCTTCGTGACAGGAAAATCCGATCAGGTCGCCTTTGAAAGTCGCAATATGCGCCGATACCGGCAAATGGGAAAAACACACGTCGCATTCATCCGCCCAGCCGGTGCTGAAGTTGATTTTTATCCAGTTTAGGACCTGGGTCTTCTCGTACGCCCTGGGTCGACGAATGGTTATTCCCTCACAGTATAACCGCTGGATCAGTTCGTCGATGGAAGGCAGGCTGTAGAGGCGCACCAGCCTGTCTATGGTATTGCCGCTCATAAATGTTTATCGCATAAGGTTGAGAAGTGTTTTTTATAGTCTTCGTGAATGAAGACTATATTCTGAAATCCGAAAATTTCATTTTGCCAGATAACATGAGGCGTCAGGGTTAACATACGTCCCGCCGGTAACAGACGGTAGGGTGAAAAATGCGTGGGAATGGAATCGAAAATCTCCCAAAGAAAGGTTGCACTACTTGCATTCATTTCGTTGAATTCGATTTGAATAAATTTAAGCGACGGGCTTTGCAATACTCTCCTGGCACCGAGAAGAACCTCTTTCTCCGCGCCCTCGGTGTCAATTTTTATAAAAACAATTTTGCAAATATCGCTTTCGGGAATTAAATTATCGAGTTTGTCCACCTTTACCGTGTGCTCCACCGCACGACGCTCGCGTATCTCCTCTATCGCCTCTTTGTAGAGCGATGCGTACGGCGAGCCGTCCTCGTCCGCGCAATCGTAAATTGTTGCGCTGCCGGTACAGTTTCCCACGGCGGTATGAAAAAGGTGAATCCTGGCTCCGTATCTGGACATCGCGTCGCGAAGCCTGCCGAAGGTGCGCGGGTGAGGTTCAAACGCATAGACATTCACGTTGTCGGCGCGATTGAGGATATGGCGGGAATAGTCCCCTCGGTTGGCTCCGATATCGAGCGCTATACCGCCGCCTTCCGTCCTGATAATGGAAAAGGCTTTTTCCAGGAAACCTATTTCTCCGGAAAGATGCATGTCCCGCCAATTGAAAATCCCCAACCCTCTCATTCCCATGAGCAGAATGAATGTGTTGAAGCTTCGGAAACGCGGTCGCGCGAAGAGTGTGGCGTACATGTTAAGCAGTCTTAACATCATAAAACAGCGGATTCCCTGCCGACATTGAATTTTGCCGAATCTGCCGGAAGATTAACCGCAAGTGCTTCGGCAACACGGTCACCCTCGCGAAATACGGCGGAAATACTTTCCACCTGTTTCCCGGCAAAAGAACGATTTAACAGCGGGCCCACCACAAACAGGCCGGGATGGAGGTCGACCTCGTTTTGGTTATTGACGCTAAATCCCCGTCGTTCGTCGTTGACCGGCAACTTCCGCCGCAGATTGTTTACCAGTGTCGAAGTGGTGTTGTCCACCGAACCACTGCCGGTACAGTTGATTATGACATCCGCGGTACAGCGGATTTGGCACTCTTCCCGGCTTAGCCGCAATTCAAACATGCCATTTCTTTTTTCCACGCCCGCCACTTTTGCCTTGACCACTTTCAGCAGACCCTCAGCGTAAAGCTTTTGCGCGGCCGAGATATAAATATCGGAAGATTTTCTGAGCTGGACATATTCCGGCAGATCCCGCTCGCAATAATCCTCCGCATGAATACCACCAATGAGCCGTCCGCTGGTGGAAATTACCAGGATCTGTCCTATTTTCTCCTTGAGGATTCTATTTTCGCGGATAAAAAAAACAGTTTCCAAGGCCGAGGCTGCCGAGCCGATAATTGCCAGCGTTGCCCGGCGCGAATCAAAACCTTTCAGGGACTGCCGCAAGCGGTTGTCGAGATCGAAACAGGCGCAAACCTCACGGTCGGAAATGTAATTGGAATCCAAAGCGAGGGCATCGGGAATATTGAAGGGCCGGTTTTGCGGAATAGACCCAATGGCGATTATCACCCGCGCGGAGAAAAAAGTATCCTGTTGATCAGTGACGAGGCGAAACTGCTTCCTCCCCTCCTGTTCGATATCGATGACTTCCTGCCTGACCCAGCGCAGGCTAAGCACACCCGTTCCTTCCGCCCGGGAAATCAGTTCATCGAGCAGTTTACGCATGAAATGCCCGAACAGCCTGCGCGGAAAATACAGGGATTTGATGTCACCGTTTTCTATTCTTACTTTGTTTTGACAATACCATTGTTTTACCACCGGGGAGGAATTCAAGGCGTATGATGCAATTTCCTTCGGGTGATTTTTTATCCAGGACTCAAACAGGGGGCAGCGCGTTTCCTCCAGGGTTTCAATCAGAAAAAAATCGGTGCGCGCAAAATCCCCGTAAGGTACGCCCGTCCAAAGATTCCCTGTTTCTTCAAAAACCGTTATCTTTAACGGCTCGTTTAAAGCCGGCACTGCCAGCAGCCGCTGCAAAAAGCCGTAAACCACGCAGGCCGCGGAAAGGCCGCCACCAACCAGGACAATATCGCTGGCATGTTCGTCCATAAATCCGCTGTCCGCCATGTCAGGCACTTTGCGCCAGCCTGTTCCGATGAGTGGAAAAGTGATTCTTGATAATCGTTATCCTGTATCGGCGGATAAGATCAAAAAACCAGTCCGAAAGAATCAGTCTCATGTCGTTCCTGCGGTAAGCCGATGCCCAGGGATAATTTTCGTCGGTCGCGTTGGCGAGATTCGATTGTTCATAGGAATCCACCGCGCAATGGCAACTCAAGTGGTGCACACCATCGTCCAGGTTTTTCAGGTAAGTGTGAATTGCGTTGCGTTCCTTGGAGGAAATACTCAGGCCGGTGTCAAAGTAACGCAGTCGACCGTTTTCCAGTTCGTAGGCGTAGGGAATCTGGAATTCGCCCGCCAGTTCCGTCACCATGGACATCAATTCCAGCTCGTAATCCGCATTGGGCAGAACGCCGCTGATGGACGGAATGCACATATGCAGATCGATATAGGCCAGCGGAATTTTCCTCGATAAAACTTCGTTGATCTGGGCACGACACTCCGCAACGATATCGATCCGTTTGGCATTCTCCATAAGTTCACGGATACTGGAGTAAAAATAGCCGGAAGAACCGGTCAAACTGGATTTTCCGCTCAAGGGACGCCAGCGATAGTTGCGCCATTCACCAGTCAGGGTCAGGTGAACACCAATGTCGATGTCCATTCCTTCCGCAAGCTGCGCCGCATGCTCGAACCAGGGGCATGGAACCATAAGGTTGGTGCTGGAGAGCACGCCGCGCATATATGCCAGGCGTATCCCCTCGTTGACGCTGGAGGTCATACCGAAATCATCACTTGAAATAACCAGATATTTATTTTTCATAGAGTATTTTTCATAGTGGATTGTCTTGTAGTTTACATAAATGGCGGTGAGCCAGGGCAAGGAAAGCGATTGCGATTTGCAGCAGGATAACGGCCAACATGGCGATGACGGTGTAGGAATTTTCCAAAATACCGAGGGCGTGAAACATGAGATAAAAAGCGATATTGGAGGTACAAAACGCCGCGATCGCCATGACTCTGAAACCGAGGTAACGCCGTTTTATTTTTTTATTCCGCAAGTGGTTGAGTGAATCCAAACCTTTTGTACCCCAACTTGTGTTGTGGGCATTGAAAATAGAATAAGTCATTAAAAACGCTTTGACCGGCATGCGGGCAAAGGTGTATTGAAACAGGTTCCGTATAATCCGGCGACACAGGTTACCGCGGTAGAAGTAACCAAGTATGGCGTACCCCGCGATCATTGCGGAAAACGATATCAGCAACCAGGGGTGGGACTGTCGCGAGACACCATGGAAAATCAGTAATGTCGCCGTCAGCGCCAGGTTGGCCGACTGGGCAATAACCGACCCTTCTATAAGTGTTTCAGTAAGTGAATTGAAGGTTCCCCTGATCGCCGTCAACAACTGAACCCCCAGACCCGCGCAGGCGAGCGTGAATGCCGAAACCAAAACTGTTGAAACGACAGGGTCATGTGTTAATGACAATGCGATTTGGGTAAGTGCGGTCTGCAGAATCATATGTGAGGCAGGTACCAGCCATTCCATTACCGAATAAACCAGGAAGTAGAGTGCGGCAATGGATTTGTGAACTCTTTCTTTGCCATTCCGCTGTGTGTTGCGGAAAAACGCCGGCAATTTCGCCAGCATGGAAAAGCGACAGGCCATCGAACTGCATATCCAGCGGCGCCGCTGCTTGCACAGTTCGGTCCAGGTCTCGCACGAGTCGACAGTTGCCTCGGCGTCGGTTTCGTAGCTTAATTCCCATTTGTTATTTTCCTGGAAAACCATTTCGAGTCCCAGAATACGATCTTCCGCCAGATACATGTTTGATTCAAAAGGGCTGAGATCCGACAGTCCGCGATAATAATTATCCAACACGCCGGTGTCCCGGGACTGGCCTCCCGCGCGTTGTCCGGTAATTGAGGAAATCCGGGTGAGGCTCAACTGGCCGGGCAACACACTGAGGTTGCCCATCAATATTTCCGTTGGCCAGTTGACGATGCGCTCCATGGCAATATCGCAAAACTGCCAGATCCCCAATAGATCCCCACTGCTTGACGGTTGCGGAAGCAACGATCTGGCGGCGGTGGCTGCCAGGTTGGGGTTGTGCTGCAATTCCTTCCACATGTGGTAAAGCGCATCGTTTTTGGGTGCGGTGCCAACATCGATCTGGACAAAATAAGCCGATGAATAAAAGTTGCAGATCATGTCGAAAAAGCAGCGATGAGAATCGAGCTTGCCGCGATTCTCGGTTTTGATAAACAGGATAATGCGCTGGGGAACAAGATGCGTGGAAGCGTCCCTTCCCCGCCCGGTTTTGTCAAACAAAATGCCGCGTTCCACCTGTGATTCAAACATATGGAAATCCGCGCGCGGATCGATTTGTTCCGGAACGTATATTCCAATGGCTTGCGCATACCGCGCAAAATCACGGGACATCTTGTCCAACCCATCCACAATGATGCAAATAACGAACTCCCGGGAAACGCGCTCCTCGCCCTTCAGGCGAAAATATTCGGCGCACCCGGCAAGTGCGGACAGCGACAGTTGGTAGGCGTCGAGCGGTTCGTTATAGGCGGTGAGGCAACAGGCAATGGTATTCGATGTCGCCTCGATGCCGAGATCGGCAAAGAAGTTGTAGCCTTCAAGGCACCGGCTGATAGCACCTTTGTCGACGACGTTGGCGTAAAGGATGGGAGTGTAGATACATTCGCTGCCGGATGAAGTTCTTGTCTGGTGCGCGGAAGGCAGATGAATCGGGCTGCCCGCCAATTTGTAATCTGATTCTCCTAGCACGGTACCACCTCGTCGGGCGAATTCACGGGCATGGATTTGACGGCAACGCCGGATTCCTCCAGTTCGCGATGCAGGGTTTGAAGGAAACCGACAAGTTCGGCTTTGAAGCTTTCCGCCAGTCCGGCAATTGAATCACCAAGGTGCAACCGGTCGCTGTATTCCCAGACCATATTGAGTTTGCCGTCAGAAATATTCCAGGGTAGAAACAATGTGCGGTTGCGGGGCATCTCCGGCTTCATCGCGACCACATCTATTTTTCCCACCAGGGCTGAAACGGGCGGAAAGTCTTCCACTTCCGCCTTGATGGCTTCCACGACACCATAATAATTGAGCCATATCTCGGGTTGTGGCAGATCCTTCATGCGCGCGTGCACACTGGTGTTTTCAACGCTGTGCAGAAGCGCGCGGTATGAATAGCCACGCGATGGCATCGCGTCGATCTGGTTCTTGGTATCCAGAAGGTCATCGCGTGCCGTTCCACCTTTGCCCGCAAGCAGAAACATGCCCCGGCCAATGGCGAACGATGCCACGGTGCGGGATAGATCTTCATTTTCATGGAGCGAGGGAACCATGCTTCTGCCGCTGTCGAACACATTCAGAAATACCGCCTGGCTGCCGGACCAGCGGCTTATGGTTCTGGTGAGGACGTGGATTAAAATTTCCATCTGGTCCACACCGAGCGTTCGAAGTGTTGGCGATACCAGCAAGTCGGTAAACTTTTTCTCCAACTGCACTGTTACATGTTTGCAGCTTGATATGGTATTCACGGCCGGTACCGTTTTAAAATCGACAGGTAGTTTCCCGAGCCTTTTCCAGTCAAGGTTTTCCCAGTAGTGTAACTGGGACTGGATATCTTCCGAATTGACAAACCTGTCATATTCACAAGCCCAACGGGCTATCGAAATATAGGTTGGAAGCGTAATACGTTCCTCGCGGCGCCCCAGGGAGGCATAGACCCTGAATATGTCTTCGGCCACAACGGGAAGGGAAAAACCATCGCAGACAAGATGACTGATGGAGAAAAAAAGTTTTTGCTCCCCCGCCGGGTCGCTGGCAAGCGCTACCGCCATCAGTGGTCCCGAGGCAATGTCAATTACAGCGTGAATTCCCGAGAGCAAGGTACGCAGTTGCTCATCGGTGCAGTCCTTCCAGACATTCTCCATTCTGGCCAGCGTCACCTTCGGCTGGTGTTCCTTCTCCTGAATGGTCTGTTGCCACAGTCCGTTATCGTCCATGTGAAAATTCGCACGGAGCGTCTCGTGCGCATCCGCGACGATATTCAAGGCCTGCCGCAGTCTGTCCGCGTCGTATTCTTTTTGTAAGTCAAAAACAATATTGATGAAAAAGCATTGCCGCGTAATTGGATCGTACAGGGCACTCTTCTGGTCGATGGTGAGAGGTACTCTACCGGTGAAACGCGCCGCCTCGGATTGAAACTGGAAATCGGTGCAGACCTTCTCGAGCTGGTCAATCGTCGGGTATTTCAGCAGGTCGGTGGGCTTGATTCCGAGGCCTCGGGACTTGGCTCGTCCGACAAATACCAATGCCGACAGCGAATCGCCGCCGAGCTCGTAGAAATTGTCGAAAATGCCAATGTCCGCAATTGAAACCGGTAAAACATCCGCCCACATTTCCGCCAGTATTTTCTGTTTGTCGGTGGTCGGTAAAACTCGGGACCGGGTATGCGTTGCTACTTCCAATCTTTTGAGATACTCGCCGTCGATCTTTCCATTCGGTGTCAGCGGCAGCGCATCCAACTGTTCCATTATCGTGGGAATCATATACTCCGGCAGAACGCCCTGAATATCACGTCGGGCGAGATCAACGATGTTTTTCCCGGAGTCTGTCGCGGCCGCGACAAGATACGCCGCCAGATGTTTGCTCCCCTCTTCTTTTCCGGGTTTGACCACAACAGCGGATTCCCTGACATAAGGGAGGGAATCGAGTGCCTTGACGATCTCACCCGCTTCGATCCTGAAACCGCGTATTTTCAACTGGCTGTCCCTGCGTCCGAGGTAGATCAGCTCCCCTTCCTCATTCCATTTGACATAATCGCCGGTGCGATAAATCCGGCTTTCGCGGATCGGTTCGGGAATATTTGCGGTAAACGCCGCCTCTGTCAGCGCCGGCTTGCCCATATAACCGCGCGCGAGGCACCTGCCACCGATGTACAACTGGCCACGCACACCGATGGGGACAATATCGTGATTGTCGTCGAGCACGTAAAGCGATGTTCCGGCGGCGGGTTTGCCGAGGGTAATCGCGCTTCTGATTTTTTTTACGGAACACCACACCGTCGCCTCGGTCGGCCCGTACATATTCCAGAGTTCGATATTGTTTTTTCTCAGCAGCCTGTTCTTGAGATCCTCGCCCAACGCTTCTCCACCGCAAAGAACTTTTACTGGCGCTTGCGGATTCCACCCGTTGTCGAGCAGGATTTTCCACGTCGATGGCGTGGCCTGCATTATTGAAATGGTTTCTTTCGCCATTATTGCCTTGAGGCGCGATGGATCGGCATAGTCGAGCGTATCGGCTATATAAACCGTTGCGCCGCAAACAAGCGGCAGGAAAATTTCCAGGGTATGAATATCGAAAGATATCGAGGAGACCGCAAGCATCCGATCATCAAACCGAATACCGGGCTCGTGACGCATTGATAAAAGAAAATTGGTTAAGCTGGCGTGCTCAATCATTACACCCTTTGGTTGTCCCGTGGAACCGGAAGTGTAAATAACATAAACCAGTTCCGTGTCGGATACCGGCACATCGGGATTAAAATCCGGCTGGCGCTCAAGCGCCTCGTTGAACCGGTTGTCGTCCCAGCAAACCAGGCTGGCACCCGCACTGATATTTCCCTGCAATGCCCGCCTGGTTATCACCACGGACGCTCCCGAGTCCTGCTGCATGTGGGCGAGTCGCGACGGCGGAAACGCCGGGTCCAGCGGAAGATAGGCCGCACCGGCTTTCATTATCGCGAGCAGGCTGACAATCAGTTCGACGGATTTCTCCAGGCCAATTCCCACCAGGTCGCCCACCTGGATTTTTTGTTCACAAATCAGGTAGTGCGCCAGTCTATTGGCCTGCCGATTCAGTTCGCGATACGAGACCTTGATGTCGCCATGCGTCAATGCGGTTTTGTCCGGGTTTGCCTCGGTCTGCCGTTCAAACAAGGTAAATGCCAGCCTCTGGCAGTCGTCACCCAGCATCTTTTGAACTCCCCGGTCGACAAGATCGGTAAGCCGCTGGTTTCGGGCATAGTCCCCGACAATCGTATTCAGTTCGGTGTCTCTAAGCATTCTCGCTGCTTTAACAGGTAAGTCAGGCGCGGACATCAACTGTTTCAACAGATCGATATAGTGGTTGCACATTCTCGCCACGGTACTCTTGTTGAACAGGTCCACGGAGTATGTCCATTCCAGCTCGAGCGAATCGGAAAACTCGGTGGCGGACAAGGTAAGATCGAATAGCGAGACATCGGTCTTGACAAAGGTTGTGCTGCAATCGAGTCCGTGGAAGTTGAACTCCGGGAAATCATTGTTCTGCACAAAAAATGCAATTTGTACCAGCGGGTTATAACTTAAGGTCATCTCATCGTGCTTGACGCGTTTTATAATCCTGTCCAGTTGAATATCCTGGTATTCAATGTCGGCGAGGTAGGTTTTCTGTACGTTGGCCAGCAGATGGCTGAAAGCATGTTCCTGATTGACAGTAAATGCCATCGGCAGCGTGTTGGTGAACAGGCCTACCAGTGGCGACAATGCTTCCTGCGTCCGGTTGGCGACCGATGTACCAACCACGAAATGTTGCTCAGCCGAATACTTGTGAAGAAAAACCAGATACGCCGATAAAAGCACGCTGTAGAGAGTGACGCCCTGCCGACCGGCGAACGCCTGTATATTGCGAAGATCCTCCAGCGGCATCTTCTGGTAGTAGTACTCCACCTCAAAAGAGAGTGCATTCGGCCTTGCAAAATCCGTCGGCACCGAGTGTATGGTGGGAGCATCGCTCAGGCGCCGCTCCCAGTATTGCAGGCCCTTTTCCTGTGCACCGCTTTCCCGTTGCTTTTGTGCCCAAATGGCGTAATCGAAATAATCCACCTCGATGGCAGGCAGAGACTTGTCCTGCCGGCCCAGGTACTGGTTGTAGAAAAACGGAATTTCTTCCATCAACAAACCGACGGACCACCCGTCCGTGGCGATATGGTGCATGACGACAATCAGTTTGAACTCGTTGTCGTTCAGCTTTGCCAGGTGTAGCGCCAGCTTCAGGCCGTTTTCGAAATCGAAATCGGTTTTGGCTACTTTTTTTAAGTAAGCGGGAAAATCGCCGGCATTACTGCTGAAGTCGACATACTCGATAGCGGTGCCATAATCCTTGATTTCAGACTGGTACTTTTTACCCGCGGACTGCTCGGTAATTGATGTCCGCAATGGCAGGTGGCGCTCGATAACCTTCGCATAGGCATATTCCAGGGCCTGGAGGTCCGGCGTTTTGTCGATATGGGTCACGGAACAGTAGTTAAGCAGTCCGGCGGTATCGGACATTTTCTCCGCCAACCACATGCTCTCCTGCAAATCCGTCAACGGCACTTTTTGTTTGTCCCGTTTGTCGACGATGTGGACCAGTTGAATGCTGTCCCTGTTTTTTCCCTCTTCCACGCCCTGTTTGATAGCGGCGATAATAGCGGGTTTGTGGCGTTTTATCGCATCGATAATATCATGCGAAACGCCACTTTTTGGAAGTCTTATCTTCAGGTTGTCGCCGACGACTGAAAACTGGATGCCATAATTATCCGCCAACAACAATATATCATCGACCGAGGAAAACATTGTCACTTCACCGTTCATGGAATGTTCCTGTTCTCGTTATTCAGCCAAAACGGCGGGTGAAATACCGTGGCCGTCGGTACTTCCCGGCATAAAGCTTCTTTTGCTGATCCGTGGCGGCCTCGCGTGTTGCTTTTCAACCCCGCGAACCCGTCCATCCTCCATATGAACGATGCGGTCGGCACAATCGAAATAACGATCGTCGTGCGTGATAACGATAACCAGCTTGCCGGCGTTCCTGATGGACGGCACAATTTCGGTATAAAAAATTTCCTTGAATTTCGGGTCCTGATCGGCTGCCCACTCGTCAAAAATATAAATATCCCTGTCTTCCATCAGCGCCACGAGCAGGGCCAGCCTTCGGCGCTGGCCGTCGGAAAGGTCGGTTGTGGTGAAAGCACCCTCGACAAGCCGGGTTTTTCTATCGAGTTCCAGTACCTTAAGGTAATGATTCACCCGGTCGAGGTCTTCCCCCGACAGGTCCCGGTAAAGTTTGTTAAAAAGAAAATAGTGGGAGTAAACAATGGCGATTTTCTCCCGCGCGGCTTTAATGTTAGCGCTGGTGATAATCTCGTCATCAAAACATATGGACCCGGCTGTGGGCAGGTAGTGAAGTGAAAGCATTTTGCCCAGGGTCGATTTCCCCGAACCGTTTCCGCCAACAACAAACACCACTTCGCCGGGCGAAAAATCAAGGGACGTTCCGCCAAGGGAAAAGCCATTTTCATGTTCGCTGGTGCCGCCGGTATAGACATACTCAATATCGCGAACACGGTATGATTGCCAACGGTTGAAGCGGTGGGTGCTGGATGCGCGCTCTTCCTCAAGGCCGGTAAGTTCCATTATTCTCGAGAGAGCGATATTGCCCCGCTGGACATTGGGCGTCAGTGTCAGCAGCATCGCAATCGGACCGATCAGGTACAAAAGCGCCATTACCACCCCGTATACCTGATTGGAACCAAAGGCAATAAACTCCGGCAGAACCAGCGCCACCAGCCCAATAATCAGGAATGAAAGAAGAGTGCCGAAATTTCCGGCACTGTGCATTATGCCATCGGCCAATTTATCCAGTTTGGCGGAATGTCTTTCCGGGAAAACAATTTCCTCTTCGATATAGCGCTCAGCCTTGTCATTATTCAACTTTAATTCATACGAACCAAACAATATTCCCCTGATGCCGGCCTGGACCTGATCGCGCACGCTACGCGATTTATCCATGTATCCGGCTGATATTCTCATGGGAACATGAAACATCATGGTGCCGGTCACCAGCGCGGCGATAATACAAAGGAAGATCCGCATATCCAAAAAAGCAACGTAAGCCAGCAAGCCGGTAATAGTGACTACTTCAATGCACATCATCGGCAGGCATACCGCCGCGTAACTGATACTGTTGATATCGTCCATCAGAATGTTCAGCAATCTCGACAGGCCGAACACTTCTATTTCCCGCACATTGATTTTGTTGATTTTCCTGCACAGCATGATGCGCAGGTCCGCGGTCACATCCTTCACCACGAAATTGACAATAATCAGCGATGCGGCCCGGGCAACCACGATGCCGGCACATATCAGGAAATAAATTAGTATGTAGTGGCTGTTGACGAATTGACCCAGCGCGGAAACCTGTTCGGCCGCCGGCATATTGCCGGTCGCCATTTTCTGTTTGATCTCGATGCCGTGCAAAAGAAACGGGATGATAAAGCTGTAGCAAATGCCCGCAGCCAGCCCCAGCAACATTGAAAACAGCAGCAGCCTTGGCGCCCGTTCTTTTATCAACCCCAGTAGAGTCAGTTTTTTTATGTCAGCCATAATCGGGTACTGTCGGTTAATTTGTTAAATAAGGAGTTCGTTTTCGAGCAGTTCGTTTTCGTCGCTTTCGTACACAAGTGAGGAAACCCTCTTTTCCCGGAGTTTTTTGTCCACCGCCTCCGCCATTTGGCGTATGCTCGGAAATTCAAACATGGCTGAAACCGATAGATCGATCAAAAACCGGTTTTTGATTTTGTTGATAATTTTTGTTGCCAGTAACGAATTTCCACCCATTTCAAAATAGTTAGTGTCAATACCCACACTGTTCACCTCAAACGACTCCAGCCAGAGCTGGTGCAGTTTTATTTCGGTTTCTGTTTCGGGTAACGTCTCCGTGGTTTTAACGGTGGGCCTGGGCAGGGATTTTCTATCGACTTTGCCGTTTGGATTCAGAGGGAACGAAGACACCAATTGAAAGATGGCCGGCCGCATATAGTCCGGCAGGTTCCTTTCAATGATTTCCCTAAGCTCCTGGAGCAAGCCTGATTCAGCGTTTGCATCGGCCGCTTGAATAAAAGCCACCAGGGTCGGCTCGCCGTGTTCAAGCACCACGACATGCGCGATCGCCCTGGAGACCCCATCGTGCTCCGCCAGCAGCGCCTCGATTTCACCGCACTCGATGCGCACGCCCCGCAGGCTTACTTGGTTGTCCACGCGTCCGAGAAACTCGTAATTTCCATCGCCAAGTCGCCTGACCCGATCGCCGGTTTGATATATCTTTTCGCCGCTAATAAACGGGTTGTCGATGAATTTCTGCCGGGTCAGGTCCGGCTGATTCAAATAGCCCAGGGCCAGGCAGTTTCCGCCGATATAAAGCTGGCCGGGTACACCGTCCGGCTGCGGTTGCAAATGTTCATTCAAGACAAAAAAACAGCTGGTGGGGTATGGCTTGCCAATGCAGTAATTCGCGCTGTACCCTGCTTCCGCCGGATAACAACTGCATACGACAGCCGATTCGGTCATCCCGTAAAGCGCCAGTAGTTTTACGTCCGGTCGCCACTTTTTTATTCTTTGCAGCAGTTTATCGGGCACCGCTTCGCCGCCGACCAGCAACAATCTCAGGTTTGGGTAATCGATGTTTTTTTCCTCTACCCGCTCCAGCCATTTGTCCATCAGGCTGGGTACGGCGTGTAAAACCGTCACCTCGCGGGTTGTATTTATCAGAATATCCAGGTCCCTGACGTGACGGTGCGGAATCAATTGAACGGCTCCGCCGCGGGTAAGCGGCAGCAATATTTCCAGTAACGAAACACCAAATGCCTGCGAACCGATGGTGGGCAGCAAATCGTCAGCGCCAATTTCCATTGCTCCGCTATTGGACAGAAGTGAATAAAAGAGACTTTTATGCGGCACCAACACACCTTTTGGTTTGCCGGTGGAGCCGGAGGTATAAATAACGTAGGCTGGGCTGTTCGCATCCTCATTCACCGGATCGACGCGAGACGCGCCGGCAAATTCCGCTACAATCCTGCCCGCGTCTTCCGCTCTGGCGGCAATGCCCGACAGATGCGCGCTGTTGAATCCAGGCCCTGTAAGCAAAACATCCACTTTCGAGTCGGACAGCATGAATTCAAGACGCTCTTCCGGGTAGGCGGGGTCCAGCGGAACATAAACGCCACCGGCTTTGAACACCGCCAGCATACAGGTAACCAGCAACGGCGACTTGTCCATGCAAACGCCAATCCGCGGCTGGTCCATCTTGTCTGCGCACTGTGTCCTCAGCCAGGCGGCCAGTGCGTTGGCCTCTGCTTCCAGTTGTGCGTAGGTTTTACTGCCTGAATCGTGGCGCAGGGCGATACCGTCGGGCGCGCCGTCACAGGCCTTTTCAAAAAGACGGTGAATTCGGCAGGCTGGCGGCACGCTTTCAGTGTTCTCACTTTCACCTGGTGCCGGTGATTCATCGTTTTTATAAAATGATAATTTCGACAGCGGTGCCCGCGAATCCGCCATCAGGTTGGCCAGCAATGATTGAAAGTGACCTGCCAGCCGCCGGATGCTGGCTTCACGAAACAACTCGGTGCTGTACTCCCAGTGCAGTTCCAATCCGGACTCTGCCGGATACAAATGCAGCGTGAGGTCGAACCGCGATATGGGCGGGCGGTGTAAAAACCGGCGCACCCGCGCGCCTGCTAAATTCAAATCGTCTTCCCTGTCCTGCTGCTGGACGAGCATGATCTGGACCAGTGGATTGAAGGAAAAACTCCGCCTGGGGTTGATCGCGTTAACGATGTTGTCGAAAGAAACGTGCTGGTGTTTTAACCCTTGCCCGATGACGTCCTTCACATGCGCGAGCAGCGCTTCGGTTGTCCATTCCATATCCAGGTGATAGCGAAATGGCAGCGTGTTGACGAAGCAGCCAATCATTTCTTCCACTTCGGGCAAAGTTCTGTTCGCCGCGGCGGTGCCGATCACCAGGTCGGTCTCGTCGCTGTACTTCGCAACCAGGCAGGCCAGTGTTGCCTGCATAACGACAAACGGCGTTGTGTCATGGCGCGCGGCAAATTTTTCCAGCCTGTTTGACATATTCCGATCCATTGGCTGGACGAGCGTCGCGCCAGCGAACGTTTGTGTTGATGGGCGGACAAAGTCGGTGGGCAGCGCATGCAGCTCCGGCACGTTTTGCAGGTGATCGGTCCAGTAGCCGAGCGATTCCCGGTACAAACCAGTCTGTTTAAAACGGTTCTGCCAGGCCACATAATCGCGGTACTGGTATTCGCTGCCGGCTTCGGGGGGCTTGGCCGCAATAAGGGCGCTATAAATCCCGGATAACTGCCTGGCATAAATGACAGCGCTAACACCGTCGCAACAGATCTGGTGGAAATTTATTGACAGGTAGTGCTCCGCCCCGGCCAGCCTGATCAGGCAAATACGTACCGCGGGTTCCTTCGCCAAATCGAACACATGGTTCGCTTCACGAGCGAGAAGGTGATTTAAGTCCTCGTCAACAACGTTTGATGAGCACAGGTCTTCAACCGAAAACCGGACAGGTGAATTCACCAGAAGCACCTGTTCGCGGCGGTCGCCATTGGTTTCGTAAATGGAGGAAAGAATTTCATGTCGACGGGAAAGAATTTGCGCGGCGTTGCGCAACATGTCAGTGTTCAGCTCGCCTTCGATATAAAACCCGTAACAATTATTGCTGTAGGGAATGCGTCCGGAAATGGAATCCAGCAGCAACATGCTTTCCTGGACCATGGAAAGTGGAGTTCGATTCGACGGCGGGTATTCTTTTATCAGTCCACCTGTTTCAGCGCGTTCAAGCAGCAGCATGATCGACTGTTTGTTTTGTTGGATTATATTTATGTCGGCTTCAGACAATGCACCCTTGGGCGCATCAATCCGCAGGCTTCCGTTGCTGACTGCCAGGCTGATGCCGCGACTGGCCAGGTTTTCAATAACCGATGTCGGAGTCATAGCGTAATCACCTCCCGCTCGCTATTATTCGTGCCGGATGGTTGAGAATGGCTTCGGCAAAGCGAACTGAATTCAACAAGTTCGGCTTGTTTTTCTATGCTTGGAAATTCCCTGACGTCCTGCAGGGTAAAGAACGAAAAGTTGAACCGCTCCCTGATTTCGTTTACCAGGTTCACCGCCAATAGTGAACTACCCCCCAAGGAAAAAAAACTGTCAGTAATACCGAATTGCCTGCCTGGAAACAGGTGCGCCCAGATTTGCGCGAGCTTTTTTTGTGTGGCTGTGCCGGGCTCGACTATTCTTCTTTTCCGCATGAGATTCATGGGGTGCGGAAGAGTTTTCCTGTCCACCTTGCCGTTGGGAGTCAGCGGAAACGCTTCAAGATAAACAAATATTGCGGGCACCATGTAGTCCGGTAATTCCCGGGCAATTTCGCGTTTATGCTTTTCTTCAAGTGCCGCAAGTAGATGCTCTTCTGTTGACGACCCGTCGATATCAAGCTCCGGCATTTCCAGGTAAGCGACCAGCACACCCTCCTCGTCGCTCGAATCGAGAGAGGTATAAACCACAACGGCATCCCGGGCGTCCCGCAAATTTCTCAACCGCGATTCAATCTCGCCGAGTTCAACGCGATAGCCGCGAATTTTAATTTGATTGTCCTCCCGGCCGACAAACACATATTCGTCCGGCCCCACCTGCTTGACCAGGTCGCCCGTTTTGTAAATTCGCAAAGTGGTGTGTTCGTTCAAATCCAGGTGGATAAACTTTTGTTTTGTCAGGTCGTACTTGTTCAAATAGGCCCGGGCCAGACCCGTGCCGGCGATACACAGTTCCCCGACCTCGCCTTCCGGCAAAGGCCGGTTTTGATCGTTGAGCACCAGGTGTCGATAATTGGGTAATGTTCCGCCGATATATAATTGGTCCTCACCTGGCGCTGTGCTGTGAACACGCCGAACAAGAGACCAGACAGTCGCCTCGGTGGGGCCATAACAATTCCACAGCGCTTTGCAGCGCGGGGTAAGATCCTCGAGTAGCGTTTTCGTTAACGGCTCGCCGCCACACATAATGGTCAGGTCCGGATTGCCTTTCCAGCCGGTATTAATAATCTGCTTCCATCTGGATGGTGTTGCCACTACCACCTGTACGGTATCCACCAGTTCAGCCAAAAGATGCGGGTTATCTGTTTGATCCTCGTCCGGAATAACGTAGCAGCCTCCCGAAGCCAAACACGCCATCCAATCGCCGACCGACGCGTCAAATACAATTGGCGCAATGCCCAGCCAACGCATGTGGCTGTCTATTCCCACGCGCTCGAGCAACCCGAGCAGCAGATTCACTACCGACGCCTGCTCTATCATCACACCTTTCGGCGCTCCCGTGGACCCGGAAGTGTAGATGACATAGGCCAGGTCATTGCCAACGGACGACAGTGAAAATTTGCCGTTCCCCGCTGAACTTTGCGAAAGCTGAAGCTTGTCCAGGCAAATCCACTTTTGCTGTTTTCCTGAACCGGTCGGTTTAACAGTGGATGAGCTCAGAACGATTTCAACCCGGGAGTCTTCGAGAATATAGTCGATACGCTGTGGGGGATAATTTGGGTCGATCGGAACGTACGCACCGCCGGCTTTCATTATCGCCAGCATTCCAATAATCATTTCAAATGTTCGGGGCAGGCATAGAGCAACCAGCGTATCGCGCCGGACACCCATGGCGGCCAACTGCCAGGCCAGACTATCGCTGACGCTGTCGAGCTCGGCGTAACTCATGAATTTCCCCCGCAGTGCAAGCGCATGCGCGGTTGGAAAAGATTCCGTGGTTTTGGCAAAAAGTGCCGGAAAAGTATTGCCGCGGCGGGCATTGGATTCACTGAAATTCATACTAAGTACTCTCAATCGACGGAAAGTAATATCTGTAAAACCTAGTAAGCCTCACTCTCCTCCAGTTGATTGAACAGCGTCTGAATGTTTTTTTCTTCGAATCCTGCCACGGCCCTTCTTTCAATAAATTCGAACATCATCCCTGTGTTTTCTTCCCTTTTCGTAAATATTTGGGTCAGGCCGTCGCCTTTAATTATATCGGTGGCAAATTTAACCCCCGAGTCGGCCAGCGCTTTTGCCACGGTTTCCAGGTTGTCAACCCGAATCGCCACGTGCTGGACGCCACTTCCAAACTCTTTTATATATCGTGTCACCTGGGATTCCGGCTCCGTTCCCTGTATCAAAACTATTGAAAACCCTCCCGCGTCCAACTCGGCTGATTTCATGCCGGAAAACTTGCCTTTTATTTCCCGTTGTTCCCGCAGTTTAAACCCGAATACATTTTCATATAGCGTGATTGCCGAAGGTAAATCCTTCACCGCAATGGCCAGGTGATCAATAGCGCCGTAACAACTGGAGAACTTCTTGGTCATGATAAATATTCCCCTCTTTGGGCACCGTGTCAGGAAACATGCCTGGTGCACCAGTTAATATTTATTGAATCGTGACGTTAAAACACACGCACGGGAATGCTCCATCCCGAAAACAAGTTGGGAACGGTTTCAGTTTAAAACTAGTTTCTTTCTTAGCTATTTCGCCCAACCGTTTTACCGGCAGTTACATTTGTTTTTCTTTTTATATTATTTTTAGGTTTTTTCTTTATCTGCCATGGGTCGTGCTTTTGGAGCGGATCGGAATTCCTTTAAATGAAACTTTTAAAGAAGTACTCCTAAAGATGAATGAAAGGATTCTAGCACCACGATTTTAAAAAACATTCACGAATTTTTTACTTTGCCCGTTGTTAGGCTGTCAAAAGAATCATTTCGCCGCCCGTTGATAAAGAAAATTCCGGGAGGAATTTCACACTTTCGCAAAATTCAAATTTTCGTCTTGAATAGGGACGGCAATTTTTTTTGCCAAAACCCTTACTTTAAATCCAACCTTAATGGCATCGAACCGCCAGGGAACTTCTGAATTAAAATTCCTTCGCGTTGGACGACATGCCGTTAGCCGGCGGACAGGAAAAGCTCCTAAGGCCCCAAGGGAAATTCAAAACGCCTGCCCACGGCATCCGTTGCAATGCGGATGGCAAGCTCCCGATTTGCCTCCAGGAACACCGGATAAAACTGTCCGGTATCGACCGGGCGCCCCTTTGGGGTATCCGATGGTAGCGCTAGCATCGGTGTTCATTGTGCATAACTATCCACAAGGTGAACATCGCAACATTTTGGTATTTTGTGATAGGTGGAGCACAATCGGGGAAAAAATAGGCGTCAAAAAAAGAACAACCATGTCCATGGCGGCCGTTTTTTGGAAAGCGCAATTTGGAGCAATTTTAATCAGGCGGAAAACGTGCCTGCTTTCAAAAGCGGGCAAAGGGCCAACGAATAAATGCGGAGGGGAGTACAAAGCGTTGATTGGGGTGGCTGATGGGACTTGAA
>CAYVIB010000043.1:0-33562 GCA_964451365.1 uncultured Cellvibrionaceae bacterium | reverse complement strand
GGTTCACCCTGACCGTAGGAACTGAAATGGCCCTGGCGCAGGTCGATAACGGCTTGGGCATCATGGCCTTCTGCAGAAATTGTATCTGTACCGCCAGTATCGTAAATGGTGTGTAAAACTTCAGTATCTTTATCCCACCAGTAAACTCGATCACTTGTTTCGTAGCTTCCCAATAGACCTTCCTGTCGGAAAAGTAAATAATCAAGAAGCATGAATGACGTTGGTAAAACACTAGCGTTAAAATCTGGATGAGGTAATTGGTCATAACTCATTATCGAGTATTTCAAGCTTCCATATTCCTCTTTCGGAAAACCGGGGAGCAACTGAACATTATCGTTCTGATCAACCGTAAATGGGTGCCTTAATCCCAACGCGTGACCAAGCTCGTGCAGAACAACGTACTCCCTTAGACGCTGATCATTACCGGAGAATATAGATTCGTTATACAGTATAACCGGCTCAAGCTCCTGATCGGTATCTCGATCTATAGGTTGATTACGCCCTCTTGAATCGTCATCTCTAAAGTCGGAAGCTCCAATCAACAAATCGGTACTACTTGCTGTTAATTTCTGTTGATCACCCACAATCGGATTAATCGTTATGTTATAACTTCTGATAAGACCCAAATCATGAATATGATCTAGCGCATAAATAACAGAAGCTTGATAAGTTGCAGGATCTTCTAAACTACCATCCAACCTATATCGATTTTGATCGTCAGGTGAATAAAAATTTTGTATGGCAGAATTATCCGAAGGAGCAAGAAAAGATACACTTATTGCTCGTCCATTAATGCGTAAACTAAAATCACTTGTATTCAATAAGTTTGCCGCAGTCAAATCGTCATTTAAATTCATCTTTTTCTCCCTCCAATCGAACTCGAATCAACACTGAGCAAGCTATCGCTCATGTATAAAATGACACCTATTTATCCTCTTCGGAAACCCTAAATAAGCTATGATTATGAAGATATCCTTGAAACACCATAGAAAAACCACTTTTTACCTTTTCGTAAAGACATTTTTCTAAATTTTCACCTAGCGCATAATTGCAGGCATAAGAAGTTACATAGCTCATTTTAGGAGATACCGCATTAATCGTTATAATCACAACCTCATTACGAACAGTAAAATAAACTCTAATCGCAACGCGTTTACCGAAATCAGGAGGGAAATAATAAAACCCCACTCCATTCATATAGTTCACAGTTATTGAAGGCTTATCAGGATACTCGGCAGCAACATTTCCTTTCCATTCTTTGACTACATTCATATAAATATTATCTGAATGCTTCCTGCCAGGATGAGAATCAAATACAGTAACAAGGATATCTATCTGCTCTAATTCAGAACAAAACTCGAATTCGCAAATCGGTGAGATAGCCATATCATCTGTTGCAATCGATGACTTATTGGTGTCCGACTGACATGAAGACACGTAAAGCGATGACAACACGACACAGAATACTCCAATGTAATTTTTCATAGTTTTTTCCTTGCTGGATTTCTGTTAATTAATAGCAATCATAAAATAAGACAACAGTGTTACAGGCACACCATTTTCATTCAGATATTTTCATATTATACTTATAGCCATCTAAAGCCTCTGTTAACGCAACATCCAATTTTTCAGAAATGCATGCTTTGTAAAAAGATCTAGATTGCATTTTGCAGTAAAATGAATCGGAGTAAGTGACGTACGACGACAAAGTGTTTAAATTAACAACTACCCCATTTTCTTGTTCAAAAAAGATAATTCTAATAATAGCTTTAGAAGCTATATCGCTAGAATAGTATAAGAATTTATTCTTCATCTTGGCCTGCACTTTAATTTCAGGACGAGATGGGTAGTTTTTCCTGTTTTCATCTAGCCACTCTTTCACAAAGCCTGAGTAACTAAATGATCCAGCCTCTCCACTAGACGGAGGATAAAGAACATCAATCACTATCTCTTCCAGATTATGACATGTTCCCGGCGTACATATTGGCGAACCTCTGGAGTCGTCGATATAATATTTTTCGTTCGCCGCATAGCTGCACGAGCCCAACAAAAAATAGAAGTATCACCAATCCTAGGGAACCTCTGATTAAGTCCGATTTTTTGCCCGAAAATATCTTGAATAATTCTCAATTTCAATTCGACGGTAAAAAAATGCAATTTTGGACCTGTTTTTCGTATTGTTTTTCCTAAACTTGGCTAATAGCCAGATTTAGGACGCACTGACCCTAGGCCAGTAGGTATTTCTTGCAAGTAAGTAGATTCGCAAAACCAAGCAGGACATAAAGACGGTTGGTATTTTTTGCCAAGCCACGATAACGCACTTTGGTGTAACCAAACTGCTGTTTGATCTTTAAAAATACATGCTCTACCTTCGCTCTTACTTGAGCTTTGGCTTTTTCCGCTTTAGCAGCAACGCCTTTGAGTGTTCTGCGGACACCTGGACGTTGGCTGATCAGCCAATCAACGTCAGCATCCTTTAGTTCTGTTCTTTTGTCCGCGCCGCTGTACCCCGCATCACCCCAAACCACTTCCTCTTCTCCATTGAGCAGTGCTGGTACCTGCGTAATATCGTGCACGTTTGCGGACGTCGTCGTCATGCTATGAACAACTCCCAGCGCATCATCCACGCCTATATGCATTTTCATTCCAAAATGCCATTCATTGCCTTTCTTGGTCTGATGCATTTCGGGATCACGTTCTGAGTCTTGATTTTTGGTCGAGGTCGGCGCTTCAATAATGGTTGCATCTACAATGCTACCTTCTTTCAATACCAACCCCTGTTTGTCGAGGTATCGATTAACCTCTTTAAAAAGGGTTTCTCCCAACTTGTGACGCTCAAGTAGATGGCGAAACTTAAGGATTGTGGTTTCATCTGGAATCGAACCGCTCAGGCTCAATCCTGCGAAGCGCCGCATAGATTCGATCTCGTATAACGAATCTTCCATAGCTGGATCGCTGAGATTGTAAAATAACTGCATGCAATGGACCCGCAACATCACGCTTAGCGGGTAGGGTTGGCGGCCTTGGCCGCTTTTGGGGTAGTACCGTTGAATCTTTCGTTCCAGTTGCTTCCAGGGGATCAATAAATCCATCTGCTCAAGGAACTTTTCCCGACGTGTTTTACGCTTCTTGACATTATGGCCAAATCCCAAAGCATGCAGTAATTCATGACGTATTATATTTTTATAAAAATCCTCTTCATAGAAATTCCAGCCTTGTTGTTCCGCCCGCTCTTGGAGAAAAACGTATGACTCTTTCGGACTAGAACCCTCCGCACGTATACCTCCAACAAACTCCCCAGGGCTTTTCTCCGGAAGATCTAGCCTACCAAGCATTATGTTTTGGTTTCCATTATAAGCAGTCTCTTGATACGAAATATTTGTAAGCGCCCCAAGCTCAGCAAATATTTCCCTAATAAATTGTTCTGAACGGCCATCTAAATTTCTATAACTTTTCCAAACGTCCTCATTATAGGGCGCGGTGTTATAATCGTTGAATTGGAATAAATCCTTTACGTTCGTACCAGCGTTTTCATCGATAAAAGAAAATGTAAGATTTCTACGTGGATATGAACTAGCGTTAGAACGTACCCATAATATTTGAGGTTTTGCTTCCGAAGCCATTCTATCTTCCTCCAACAAAGTAGTATTTACAGTAATCAATAATGCCGACTTTATTTTCCGCTAAGTATTGTTTAAAGTTATCGGAATAATATTCCTCAACCACATGGCATTCAATGTAGCGTTTTAGTGATTTTTCGTAGGCATCATCTCGCTTAACTATCAACGGCCCTTGCGACAACGATTCCCGATTGCTAAAACCATAGAGTGATGTTGATCCAACAAAACCCTCCTTCCCTACAAATGCATCAAGATCCCTAAACTGAAAATAAATTCTATATGAATTTTTTTTGTCATTCTCTCCTGGCCCGCCAACACCCCAATAAATATTGTAATGCAAACCGCTTTTTTTATTCCAAGTGTCTATTACATCAAAGAAAGTCGATTTTATATGCCGTTCAATCTTATTTGAGTTCTCTTTTCCGTTGGCATACGACCAGTAATCTAACGTAACGTACAGGTCTCCTCCTTCACACTTTAGCTTAGGCCATTCAGTGCAAATCGAAATATCTGATAAATCTGTTGCCTCAGAAAAAGCGCTCAATGTAACACCCATAAAAAAAACAATACATTTCGAATAGCAGTTAGTCATAATTTCTATCATCCATAAAAAAATAGATTTATCTTCACGAACATAATTTGGTAAATTTTAAAAGCGTTTCCTTTCGGATAGGTATTAATATCTGGCTTTAACCAAGGAATGATTGGCTTAGAGTTAGACGTCATTCTATATTCTCCGTAAAATAGAGTTCGCAATATTCGAATTTGTTTAAACTGTTTTTGATTAAATATTCCCTAAAAGCTTCTGCATAAAATTCATCTATAACATTACATTCGATGTATCGCTCTATTGAATCCCAGTATTTATTATCCTTTCGAATTAGCATAGGGCCTGTTGCACGCACCTCTCCATTATCAACCCCATTTAGCACTGTAGATACTATCATTCCAGCCTTGTTTACGAAGGGAACAAGATCTCTGAACTGCAAATAAACTTTGTATACACCACTGGTCTCCTCATCGTTTGGAAGACCAACATTCCAAAACACTTCGTAATTGATGCCAGTTTTTCTATTCCATTTTGAAATCAGCTTTTTAAACTTCTTTTCCAATTTTTCTCTTACACCTTTAACTTCATCTTTATTTGCCTCATCCAAATGCCAATAATTTGCATGCACATACAAATCACCGCCTGCGCATTTAAGCTTTGGCCAATGGGTACATACTGACAAAACCGAAAGATCAGTTGCTTTAGCTGAAAGCGATCCAACAGAAATCAAACAAACGACAATATAGAAAAGAAACCCAATTCTCATAAATATTCCTTATAACTTAACCAATCATTGAAATTGCTTTAATTAACCTGCCATACTGCGTTTAAATCTATCACACCTGCACGACCACAATTTAATAAAGTTCGATAGCGTACTTTCAACCATTATATTTTTTCACTATTACCTTTACTTCCATTATTCTGTAAATTATTGATTGCGTTAGCTTGTAAACTGATCTACCTTTTTCATTAAAAATTCATTGTCACAAGACTCTTTAACTCGTATTTTATTATTTCGAATATATTCGAAATATTCCTGCCTATAAAGATTCGCCGCTATATGGCAGTCGAAGTATTTCTCCAGAGCCTCTTGGTTCTGTGTTATATCGTAAACAAAGAGCGAGCCGATTAAAAATTGAGTTTTCTTATCATTTTTGTTTCGAGAACGGAACTAAGAAAGCTTTCCCTACTTTGAGTGCCAAAGATAACATTCTAAAAACTATGGCGCATAGCCAATTGCGGCATAATGCGCCAGTTTTTTTAAATTATTTAAGCCGCTATATTTTTACTCAGATAGAGCGGATCATTGCTCGCATTACGAAAAAGGAAAATACTATTACAGTCCTCGTCCTCTCCATCAATCAGCAAGTCAGTGCCGGCCTCACCGTAGAGAAAATCATTCCCCGCCTCACCGCTAAGCTGATCATTATCATTCCCGCCATACAACGTATCGTTACCGCCGTTACCCCAGATCAGATCTTCGCCATCGCCGCCTTGAATCGTGTCATCGTCGCCAACGATAATTTGTTCATAGACAGTGCCGTTAAATTCCACTGCCTGATAGTCGCCATAAATCTGGTCGTTACCCGCTCCACCATCAATAGTGTCTTTACCGCCGCCACCGATGATCGTGTCAGCGCCTTCGCCGCCATCGATAAAATCATCGCCATGAAATTGCTCTTCCAGAATAAAATCATCGCCGTGGATAAAATCATTCCCGGCTTCGCCAAATAAAGTGTCATTACCTCCATTGCCATAAAAATCATCCGCGCCGTCGCCAGCGGCGATTGTGTCGTTGCCATGGAAAGCAGGAGCCAATTCGCTGTAGTAGGAAATCACCAGTGAGCCGTAGGTATGGCTGTGCTGTTCAGGCAGATTCAGTTGATCACCATACAGATCATCGTCACCATCGCCTGCCGTAATCACATCGTCACCGGCATCGCCGTTTACATAATTCTTGCCGTTGCCTGCATTGATCGTGTCGTTGTAGTCGCTGAACAGCGAGAAATCGTATTCCTTATGGGACAGAACAGCGACATTTTCGGTGGAGAGATAATGGACCCGGCCATAGCCATCGCCGGAGATCCAGTCCCGGTCGTTGCCACCGGTAATCACATCATTACCGACAAAGCCGAACATGCCATTAACGCCATTACCGCCGATCAGGATGTCGTTACCCGTCCCTGCCACGAGATTATCCTGTCCGTCGCCGCCGTCGAGATAATCGATATCCCCGGCATTTTCCAAACTGGACTGGTCCAATATGAGTTCGGAATAGTAGTTGGCTGCCCGGCCACTACCGGTCGACAGATCGTCGTGCATACCAAACAATATATCGTCGCCCGTGCCGCCATAAAGCCGGTCGCTGCCATGGCCACCGGAGAGAATATCCTTGTCGCCGGTAGTTTCGTTTTCGGATTCGCCACGCAATATGTCGTCGCCCTCGAAGCCGTAGAGCTTGTCGGCGTAAACGAGGCCGTCATCGGCTGGGTGAGTGGTACCGGTCAGTTCGTCGCGGTATTGGGAGCCGAAAAAGATGAAGCCATGGCTAATGTCAAGGTCATATATCCCGTCGCCGAAGTCATATAATTCATGGTCGGGCAGGTTACCCGCGTAAATGGAGGCATCGTAGATGATGGAGTAATCGCCCGGGTCGGTTCGGCTAATCAGATAAGGGGTACCGTTTGAATAGTAGACGCCATCGCCGATGACTTCAGGCGTTCCGGTTAATCCCTCTTGATCGGGAAGTACAGATTCACCCTGAACAAACGTCAATCCAAAGTTGTTATTCGCTAAGCTGAAATTTTCAACTATGATTCTACCGCCATCACCCCCATCAATGGAGATCATCAAATCGCTACCGTTGAAAATATAGCGGGTGTTGTTTACAGGCTGATTGGTTTCGGAGCTTAACTCTGCATAAATATCGGAAAAGGGGGAGATTTCGTGTAGTACAAGGCCGTTCAGATTTGCATAGTCAGTCTGGCCGCTGGAGTTTTGGAGGTAAATTGTATTACTGCCTCCGGTATCGTTAACAGTGTCATTTCCATCGCCGTAGTTGAAGTAGTAGGTGTCGTTCCCTTCTCCTCCCTCTAAACGGTCATTACTTACGCCTCCCGTTAGCTCGTCGTTTCCAGTCATCCCTACTAAGCGATCATTATTGTCTCCACCGAATAGCTTATCGTCTCCGACACCCCCATATAGATAATCATCGCCGTGTAAACCGTTCATTGTGTCGTTTCCTTCACCACCATCAATCAGATCGCTCTCATTTGAACCCGCCACCGTATCATTGCCATCTCCCGCATGAACAATCACTCGAGTGTCCAATGACTCCGGTGACAAGTTGGCGTCGTCTCCATATTTGCCCACAAGGTAATTTATCTCAGGAGAAAAAGTAATTCCTTCCCAAAATTCATTAAACCGATTGAAAAGCAGGTCGGCACCTACCGTAAACCCTTCCGTGCCGGTCAAGCCATAATATTGATTAAAAAAATCATTAGCTTGTGCCATCAGATCGTGCTGGTTTGTATCCAGCACATCCGGATAAATCAGATTAATAAGTGCTTCTCTGGTATTTAACAAGAAATCAGATCCCGCATTCAATACCGCCTGCATTGAAGCCAGTCTTGCCGATTGTATTGCCGCAATCAGATCAAAAGTGCCTTCGACGTATTTAATAGTGATAGGATCATCAAGACCGGTGGCGCCTCGATCGATAGTCGCTACCACCTGCTCAGAGGAGAACAACATATCGGTAACATAGCTATCGTAGCCGAGAAATGGAAATAATAACGTTCCGGCCCAAGGAGCATAGTCTGCGCCCTCACCACTGGGAATGTTTTCGAATACTGTACTGGCGGCAGCGCCTGCATCCAGGGCGCCCAGGCCGCCTATGCCGGGGAGTATTCCATTGTTATTGAGAATATCGTTAGCGAGATTAAGGGCTATGCGATTAGAAGCTTCTTGATTCAAGGTTTCAGCCTGTGCCAGATCACCGCCGCGTAATTGATATTGGATCTTTGTATATTCGCGAATAAAGTCGGCAAAGAAACCATCACCTCCATTGACGCGCACAGCGCCCTCAATCCAACGGAAAACAGCCGCGTCGACACCTGCGATTGGGACTCGTTCATAATCAACGACTATCTCTTCCGAACCGTCGGTAATCGGAACTTCATAGCTGATCAAGTCGAGAAGCATTTGATAGATTGGAACACCTAAGCCAATATCAGCTTTGGTCGAAACAGAATCGACTTGTGCAGACAAGGTGTTCCTTAGATTCTCCAGCTCCAGCCGCTGCTCGGCGGTTAGTATATATCCACCTTCACCCCGAAAATAGGTCACAAACTTGGTCATTCCCGCTCTCCTTATCCTGCTAGCTTTTCAGTATTAATCTAATTACTTTCCCACAAATAATCATTTACACGCATGGACTCAATTTTATCTCTTACACCTTTGTCGTATTCGATGATTTCCAAGGCAGGCAAACTAGCCAATCTAAACCTATAAGATATTCTAATATTCTCGGTATAGTTATAAGATGCATTACACTCTACAAATCCTGCGGTCCAGGATACACAACTAACTACGAATGGCCGCCCAAAAGGGGCGGTATAAATATTTGCATCAGCTTTAAATTTTACTGTCCATCTATTTTTAGGCGTTTCATCCGGTACAAAACAAGCCAGAAGCCCATTTTTAAGTGGTTCACACGTTTTATACTCTTCCTTTACGCGATAAAAATCCTTTTCTAGTGATGGCTGAAGACCAAACTCGACAGAAGTTCCTTTATCTCGGTCAGGGATAGCAATAATGTTGAGCTGCTCGACAGAGAATGAAGTTCCTGGCGGATAGCTTTCTGGATGTCTAGGTTGATGCCTGTAATTTAAGCTAAAATTACTTCCCCAGATCGGATTATCAGGACAACCTTCCGGCTCGCTCGGATCAGGGCGGGGCGGTAAAGACTTTTTATCTTCCTCAGGCATCCCACGAATGCTCATTGCTTCTTCATAAGGCCGTCTAAAAACTTCCCGCCCCAGAGCAAAATACACCATGCCTTCCGCATCGGTTTTGCAGTCTTCTGGATTATAAGCAACGTTGTTTTGATGCAAGTTACCCGTGCTAGAAGCAGGCGACGTGTAATTTCGCTCACATCCTGCAGCAATTAGCGCAACCGTTAAGCTAAAAATAAGTTTCTTCATGAATTCCTCTTAATCACTTTTGTGACACCAACCAATTTCAGAACATACACCAGTGAAGCAAAGGTTATCTATTAAGCAATTATCAAATCTTGATTTAGCATATTAAGATCTTGCCGCGCGTGATGGGGTCAAACTAAAACGCACTTTCTTAAGCCGATATTCTAAAACTGCAGTGGCAAGTCCGTCCGTATACAGGCCATTCTTTTTGCTTATCC
Source organism: uncultured Cellvibrionaceae bacterium (assembly GCA_964451365.1). Lineage (GTDB taxonomy): Bacteria > Pseudomonadota > Gammaproteobacteria > Pseudomonadales > Cellvibrionaceae > CAYVIB01. The sequence continues at coordinate 23,970 of CAYVIB010000043.1, read as the reverse complement.
ATGTTTACTTACTCTTAACATTATCTTCCCAACGCCCTAAGACCAGATCAGGTCTCAAATTCCTTTTAAGATTTCCTCTGCTTACCGAAAATGTATTCCGCATTGTCGCGAACAGCCGTAATGCCTTCCCGAGGAGGCAAATTACCCGGAATCCGTATATCCCAGGCCAGACCCAACTTCTCCAGGAGCCGTATGAAGTACCAACCTATATCAATTTGGCCAGGGTAAAGGCCATGTTTTGCCGAAGCCGGAAATGCATGATGGTTGTTGTGCCAGCTTTCACCAAATGTGGGGATAGCCGCAAGAGGTACATCGTGAGCCTGGACACCGGCTCCATCCACCAACCAGCTCTGTGGCCCTCGGGTATGAGCAAAATAAGAAATATACCAATGCATGGTCGTACATGCAGCAACACGCACCGATACTCCCCAAACAAGCCAGGGCATTCCGCCAATACCATACAAAATAATGGTAATCGGTAACTGCTGCAGCATCCATGTTTTTTCGAGAAACAAAATGAATCTATCATTTGCTATTTCCGGGCCTGGATCAAAAACCGGCGGTTTATCCAGAATAAACTTGCAATGCAAGTTATACCAAGCATCCTTTAAAAGCCCTTGTCGATGAGCCAGATAGTCATGGCACAGAGGTTGCCGTTGGGACCAGTCACGAGTGTCATGCGTTTTGATGGTCCATAGCGGACCGCCAATGCCAACTACTGTGCCCATCCACAACAGAATATTTTCCAGCCATTTGAAACACTTAAAGCTGCGATGAATCAACCTGCGGTGAAATCCAACGGAGTGCCCGGTACATAGGGTTAATCCACTAAGCAGTATAAAAACCGTAAAAGCGCCTGACGTGAAGTAGACGGGGGCGAGTATAAGGGCGGCAAGAAGATGGAAAAGGTTCCAAATTGAGCGCCACTTATCCCACACTATTTCCCCCGTCAGCGGGCTGGACTGGCCATCCAGAACAAGAGAATTTACTTTATATGCGCCTTCCGCGGCACCACCGTGAGTAGCCATTACAGGACTCCTGATATGATAGAAATAGTTAGCGCAAGAGGAAGAAGAGCGGCACAAACGGAAAGGCACACCAATTTCGTGTATTCATAGATATCGATCAAACTAGGCTTGTAATCACTCTCGGGTAAAATTTCACTCCGCATCTCACCCACCAGCCTGCGTAGTGTTTCGTCGTAGTCATATTCATGATAGAGCGTCCTGCTTCTACGGCCTCTAACGAAGGCGGTAAACTGCTTTTTCGGAATTAAAAAAGCTCCCATGCCTACTAGCGGTATGCAAAACAGGGTTGCGTAAATGCTTGGATATCTTCCGGCAGCGAATTCCCAAGCAGCCATTTGAAACTCACCCTCGGGAGAAAATTCATATCCAGTTAAAATATGATGTAAGTCGTGAAAAGGAATTGCCTTTCTACGCCAGCGGAAGTTCGGCAAATATACTTTAAATCCGCCGAAAGCTATTGGAGACCATCTATTTTTGGATACTCCACCATCCGCGGGGAAGCCGTTTAGCTTGTAAGCTAAATCCCTGGCTTCTAGCAAGGTAATACAGGGTGGTACTTTCATTGTTTCAAGTCGTTTTCGTTGAAATGCATGTCATATTCGCACCATATAGGAGTCAGAGTAGCTAATGAGGTTTTGATTTTCAGTCGCTGCTCGACAGCCAGCTCTTCCCAACGATCATCCAATTCCGTACGAACGTATTGTTCTAGCATCTGCATTTTCCTATTTTTCTATTTCAATGAATTGACTGCCAAACGCTGACTCCTTATAAACAACATCCACCGAAATCAGCCCTTGACTCTGTTTCTTTTCCTTCAAGTAAATAAAATCTCCTTTTTCGATACAGACGCGCTCACTCCTCGCCGAGCTTATTATGATCGCAATTGTGTAGTCACACGAATTCCTTTTCCGTCCGGTCTTCCCCAGCGTTACAATCAATTGCTGTTTTAAAATCGGATCACCAATCAGCGAATGAATCCCATAGACGACGCCGTACACTCCAAACATTGCAAAATAGGCAAACATAAATACGAGCAACACGAAAATTGAATGTGCTTTTTTATCTTTAGATCCAGCCTTTCCGTTGATAAATTCATCATCTCCAAAATATTTCTCATAAATAACTGTTGCGCATATTAAGACCGATATAAATGCGGCGAGCCAAACCCCCTGCGCACTAGGATTAAAATTAGAAAAATAATAGATATAGCCAGCTGGCAAACCTAATAACGTTACTAGTTTAAGAATGTTATTTAGCTTCAGCTTCTTCATAATCAGTAGTCTTCGATAAAGCTAAAACAGGAGCCATTTTGGGGAAAAGGGGGGACACATTTATTTTTCACCCTTCACCACCTTAGATTCCTGGTTCCCGCTACGCGAAGATAACTGCATTCGGGCTTTATCACAGAAACGATCTGCTTTCGCACTATCAACAACGGTCCGTGGACCTGCACTGAAATGGAAGAACTACCGCTCTCTGACACTTTCATCCTTATACCTCAGTAACGGCGCCATAAAGAATTCAATCAATCTGCGCTTACCCGTTTTCACTTCCGCACTCACCGCCATGCCCGGCAGCAGATCCACCCATCTCTTATCCACCCACAGTTGCGTCTTATCCATGCGCAGGCGCATTTTGTATACCAGGCCCTGTTGTTCCGTTTGGATAGCATCGGCGGTAATGTCAATCACCTGCGCATCCACCACGCCGTAGCGGGTAAAGGGAAAGGTATGGACTTTTATTTCCGCTATCTGGCCTTCGTCGACAAAGCCGATATCCTTATTTTGAATGACCGCCTCCACTTCCAGGAAGGCTTCCTGTGGGACGATTTGCATCAGAGTTTGGGCCTCTTCCACTACACCGCCAATGGTGTGAATGGTCAGTTCCTTTACGTGGCCACCAACGGGGGAGTAGAGGGTTTGTTTGGCATAAAGGTCCTTGGCTTTGGCGTATTCCTGCGTTGCGGAACTCAACTGGCGCTGGAGGTCTTCGATGGTTTCCAGGTTGCGCTTTTTCTCCGCCGTAGTGATGGCACTTAGTTGTTGTTGGGCTTCGCTGATTTCGGCGTTGATGCGGGTGATATTGGCTTTTTCCAATGCGAGGTTTTGTTGCTGGGTGACTTGTTGCTCCTTGAGTTCCAGCAGTTGGGTTTCGGCACCCAGCCCCTGATCGTGTAGCTGCTCCAGCGCGTTTACGCGTTTGGTGATCAACGGGATGGTGGCTTGGTATTTGGCGACGGCGGTTTGGGTGGCGGTGAGTGCCGCCTGTTTGCCTTGCAGGCGGCTGTTGGCGGTTTGTTTTTGGATGAGGTATTCCTGCCAATGCTGGTTGATCAGGGCCATTTGATTATCTGCTGCGGATTTATCGTCAATATGCGATGTGACAAGTTCCGCTATTTGAGCTTTTGGTTCAGCCTTGTTGGTGTTAGCGGTTTGCTCGCCCTGCAACAGTTTTTTAATCACGTTTTCCCGCAGCAGTGCGTGTCGCAGGAATTCTATTTCATTCTGCAGGCGGGTTTGATCGGCGGCGGTTAGCGTCTGGTCCAGTTCCACCAAAGGTTCGCCGGCTTTGACTTGTTGACCTTCGGTGACGTAGATATTTTTGATGACGCCAGTGCGCAGCGGCTGGATAAGTTTGACGCGGCCGCTGGGGATGATTTTGCCTTCGGCGACGGCGACGATATCGACCTGGCCGAAGCAGGCCCAGAGGACGGCGATGGTGAACAGGGTGATGATGGATGCGCCCAGGAGTTTGCCCGCGGGGGATGGGGGTTTTTCGAGAATTTCCAGGGCGGCAGGGAGGAAATCGACGTTTGTGCGCGTGGGTCGGGTGTTGTTGTTGCGGTTCGCCCAGGCGGTTTTGAATGTGGTGAACAGGTTTTTCATGGGTTGTTTGGTGTTAGTTCATGGTCGATTTCGTTGCGTTGTTCGAGAACGGGCACCCGCAAGGGGCGCCCCTACGGTTGGTCGGTGAATGGTTGTAGGTTGGGCGGCCCGCGCAGGGATGGCAATCCCAACATTCGGTTGACGTTATCTTGTTGGGATTATCATCCCAATCTACGGGGATCACGGCGTTAATTAGGTTTGTTGATGCCATTTGGCTCGAGGTCATTTTTGTTTCTCCACGGCTTTCATGGTTGGGGTGTGGTTTTGGTAGCTGTGGAGTTTGGCGTAGTGGCCGTTTTGTTCGATGAGTTTTTCATGGTTGCCGGTTTCTATTATCCGGCCTTTTTCCATTACTACGATGCGGTCGCAGCCCTTTACGGTACTCAGGCGGTGGGCGATGATAAATACGGTTCTGCCCTTGCAGATGGCGGCCATATTTTCCTGGATGGTGCGCTCGCTTTCGTAGTCGAGGGCGCTGGTGGCTTCATCGAAAATAAGTATTTTTGGATTGGTGATCAGTGCCCTGGCAATGGCGATGCGCTGGCGTTGGCCGCCGGAGAGGTTGCTGCCGTGTTCGCCGACGAGGGAATCGTAGCCTTCGGGCATTTCCAGGATAAATTCGTGGGCGCCGGCGAGTTTGGCGGCGGTAACGACGCGCTCCATGGGCAGGCCGGGGTTGGCCAGGGCGATGTTTTCGCGCACGCTGCGGTTGAAGAGGAAATTTTCCTGCAGTACCACGCCGATGTTTTGCCGCAACCACGTGGTGTCCATGACGGCGAGGTCGGAGCCGTCCACCAGCACTCGGCCGGCTTCGGGTACATACAAACGTTGAATGAGCTTGGTGAGGGTGCTTTTGCCGGAGCCGGAGCGGCCGACGATGCCGATGATTTCACCGGGTTTGATATGCAGCGATAAATTATCCAGTACCAGCGGTCCATCGGGACGATAGCGGAAGCGAAGGCGCTCGAAAACCACTTCGCCTTTAAGCGCGGGAATGACACTGCGATTGGGATTAAAGCCGGGTTCGCGCGGCGCGTTGAGGATATCGCCCAGGCGTTTTACGGAAATACCGGCTTGCTGGAAGTCCTGCCAGAGTTGCACGATTTTTAGAATAGGACCGCTGACGCGAGAGGCCAACATATTAAAAGCCACCAGTTGGCCGACGGTAAGATTGCCTTCCATCACCGCGTAAGCGCCCAACCATAAAATAAGCATGGTGGTGATTTTGCTGATAAAGCCGGCGGACTGGTTGGCGATATTGCCGATGTGCTGCGCTTTGAAGGATGCGTTGACGTAATTGGCCAACTGGTCTTCCCATTTGCGCTGCATTTGCGGCTCGACGGCGGAGGCTTTGATGGTTTCGACACCGGAGACGGATTCCACCAGAAAGGCCTGGTTTTCGGCGCCGTGTTTGAATTTTTCATCGAGGCGGGCGCGCAGCATGGGTGTGACGATAACGGAGAGAATGATGTAGAAAGGAATGGTGCCGAGGACCACCAATGTCAGTGTTGGGCTGTACCACCACATGACGATGAAGAAGACGATAGTGAAAAACAGGTCCACGCACAATGTTAATGCGGAGCCAGTAATAAAATTGCGAATGGTGTCCAACTCGCGCACACGGGCAACGCTCTGGCCCACCTGTCGCGCTTCAAAATACGCCAGCGGCAGGGCCATTAGATGGTTGAACAGTTTCGCGCCCAATTCCACATCGACACGATTGGTGGTGTGGCTGAACACGTAGGTGCGAATACCGCCGAGAATCGCATCGAACACGGCGACGACGAAGAAGCCGAATACCAGTACGTCCAATGTCGTGAGGCCGCGATGGACGAGCACCTTGTCCATGACCACCTGGAAAAACAGCGGCGTGACCAAGGCGAACAGTTGCAGAAAGAAAGAGGCAATTAAAACATCGCCGAACAGTTTTCGGTATTTCACCAGTGAGGGAATAAACCAGCGGATATCGAATTCGCGCACGGCGTCAAAGGTGCCGCGGCGGGTGAGCAGGATGACTTCGCCGGCCCAGAGGCTTTCCAGCGCCTCCAGGGTTAACGATTGCGGTCGCGCCTGGGCGGGGTCGTGGATAAGAATTTTTAGTTGCTGGTCGCTTTCACTTTGGGCGGTAGCGGTTTTGGCGATAAGGAAGTAACCGCCGGTGATTAATTTGCCGATGGCCGGCAGTGCCGTGGTTGCAAGCTCGTTTAATTCGATGCGCGTTGCCTTGGCTTTGTAGCCAATGGATTTGGCGGCGCGCAGTAATTCGGTATCGGTAAGGGTTTCGCCGGGTTTGCCAAACTGGTGTTTGATCTGGCGGACATCGATGGCGATCTGGTTGATCTGGGCCACCAGTGACAGGCATTGTGCGCCGGTATCGAGTGGTTCGGTTGTGGCGTGCTGGGGTTGGGTCGGTATCGCCTGCTCCATGGAGAATCTTGTCCTTTTATTCTGGTTCTGGGTTTGGCCTGCAAATTATTAGTTAGTTGTAGTGCCACGGCGGGTAATTTACGTGATGTGAATGACATTTAAAAGTGGAAAGGGAAATTAATGGCGCGTAAGTTTTTTATTGAGTGGAAAAGGTGGAAGAAAGTATTAATAAAAAATAGTCGATTAATGGATTCAGGAATAATTTTCTCTTTGCGCACGTCATGTTTGCGTAGCGGGATACCGCCCAGCGAACATGACGTGTATAAGAGATAAGAGAAAGTTGAAGTAATCCAAGCTTTCTTTTCTTCTTTTGTAACTTATTCCGGGCAGTAGTTCGCTAAGCGAAGATGACGTTTTTTCGAATGACGCTCTGGGTTAGGAGGGGTAAAAGCTGAATTTTTTCTCTCGCCGCAGCTGCGGGCGAGTTGGGGCTTTGATTGCGCGCTATCGTAAAACCTCTTTGATTGGACGGCGGACTGTTTAATATTCACTGCTTCAGCGTGATTTACTACCTCCGGGACGGGAATCAAATAACCGCGGTCAACCCACCGTCGATAAAAAACAACTGGCCATTGATATAGTCCGATGCGGGCGAAGCGAGAAAAATCGTCAGGCCCTGAAGATCATCGGGTTTTCCCCACCGGCCGCTGGGTGTGCGGCCTTTAATCCACTGGTCGAATTCCGGATTGTCCTTGAGTACCTGGGTTAATTCAGTTTCAAAATAACCGGGACAAATACCATTTACCTGGATACTTTTTTTTGCCCATTCGGCGGCCATGGCCCGGGTGAGCATTTTCAGCCCGCCTTTCGCCGCAGCATAATTGCCGGTACTGGGCCGGGCCAGCTCGGACATCAGAGAGCAGACATTGATAATCTTGCCACCGCCGTTTCGCCGCATATTCGCGGCCACCGCCCTGCCGACAATGAATGCCGCCGTTAAATTGGTATCGAGCACGTCTCGCCAGTCCTGCAGGGGCATGTCCTTCAACAGGTTACGTTTATGAATACCGGCATTATTGACGAGAATATCGATTTTCCCGTGGCTTTCGATAATGTTCCCGACCGCCTGCTGCACGGCCGTTTCGTCGTTGACATCAAATACTGCCGCGTGGGCATCCAGCCCCTCCTCGCGAAGCCTTTCCGCGCAATAAAGGACTTTATCCTCGCTACGGCCGTTAACAAAAATTGTCGCGCCGGCTTCCGCCAAAGCCCGCGCCATGGCGCCGCCCAAGCCGCGATAACCACCTGTAATCAGTGCAACCCGGCCACGAAGGGAAAACAATTGTTCGATTAAAGACATAACTCCCGCCCGTTTTTTTCCGTTTCTTCTGGTTCTCCATCGGAGAGTGTAGTTCACATATTCCCTCATCTGGTGAAATACGTGATTTTTTGACGCCTCGCCTGTTTCAGGGTAAATAGGACGTCAATGACTGACAACCCTGATGCTTGAAGCAAGTTCCCGGTAATCATTCGTTTTATCCAGCATCCGCAAAACCGCTATCAGCGTCTCCGGCGGCCTGATCAACTTCCGCGCCGCCAGATCCAGCCAGCCGCCGGTACTTGTCACGCGGGCGATAAGCCGGCCATCGGGTTGGGAGAACTCGTTGCGCAGGGCCATGCGGCTGCCGTCATCCGCCAGCCCCGCCAGCGCAAAGGTGACGGTAAACTCACCCATCAGGGGTACTTCGCGAAAATATTCAATTTCATCCCTCATCACCACCGGGCCGAAACGTTGCGCCATAAACTCACTCATCGGAAAGCCGTTATCGGCAAAAAACATCATGCGGATATCAGCCGACCGGTCGAGATAGGCGGTGTTGCGCATGTGTGAATTGAAATCCATATCCCCCCAACCGGCGGTAAACCTCTTGCTGTACATATTGCTTTTCCTTTTTGGCTTCTTTGGAATTCTTTAGGTCGTTTTTCAGGACGAAATTCACCGGAATTATGATATTTTTCATCCGGTCCAGCCATGCTTCCTGTATTGGAGTCCGAATTACCAACACAACAGGCGCCAGAAGATGCCCGGATATAACAAATTATTATCAGCCTTCGACTTTTTTCTCGGAAGGGGCACCGGCATAGGAGTTATTGGGGCGACAGATCAACATGAAGTGTGTAAGATTAGCCCCACTTTCGAATCGGGAAGTGGGAGCGCGCATGTCCGCGGCCATCCGCTTCAACACTTCGCTGAAGAGACCTGTTTTCCAAATTGCGGCGATAGCTTTCCTATGTCAAGTGAATGGGTTCAGATAGGCGACTGGAAACTCAATACCCATAGCAATATATTGCGCCATCGCGGTAGTGAATCCCACCTGGAACACAAGCAGGTTCAACTGTTATTGTTTTTGCTGGCTTACGCCGGCAAAACCGTCAAAAAGAACGACCTGATCAAACAGGTATGGTCCGGTCGGGTGGTGGTGGACGATGTGCTGTCCGTAGCGGTCAGCCAGTTGAGAAAAGCATTTGGAGACAACGCCCGGGCGCCCACTTTTATTAAAACCATCCCCGGCGAAGGTTATCAGTTTATTCATCCCATCGATGTCGCGGAGGTGGACAAGGCGCGGCAAAATATCGGCCTGGAACCGATAATGACACCTCCGGCCGAGGAGCCGCACCCCCCGGTGCTGGATTTTAACGGCTCCAAACACTACGAAACTGAAGCGCTGTTCTTTCCCCCGTCGGCCCGACCGGGCCGGCTGAAGTGGCTGGCGGGTATCGTTCTTGTTCCCGTTATTGTTGTGCTCGCTTACCGCTTTACCCAACCTGTCAGCCATGCGGAAGATACCACCTACGGCAGCGCACCCACGTTTGCGGTACTGCCGTTGGAAACCTACTCCGACAATCCCGCGCTCGAAAAATATTCCGACACATTAACTGAAGTGTTGATCAGCGAACTGGCGAAAAACACCAATTTTTCAGTGATCTCGCGCACCTCGGTGATGGGGTTTAAAGGCCAGCAAAAGTCGCTGCCGGAAATTGCGCAAAAGTTAAAGGCCGACCTGGTGCTGGAAGGTGCCATTCTTGAGTCGTCGGGGCAGATGGAAGTTTCCCTTCAATTAATTAACGCGCGCACCGACCATCACGTGTGGGCGGATCGTTTTAACGTGGACCCCAACCGCAACGAAGCCTATTTAATCGCCGCGAAAACGTTGGATTCCATTGTGGAGGAAATTCCCGAAGGCAAAAAAGAAGGCGTTGTCTTTCACTCCCGCACCCCAACCGAGGAAGCGCAGGAGCTTTACCTGCAGGCAGAGGCGCTGTCGCATAGCTGGCAACAGGAAAAAATGCGCGAGGCAATGAAACTGCTGGAAGAGGCAATTAAAAAAGACGAAAGCTTTGCCCAGGCCTATATTTTACTCGCCTATACCAAACGAAACATTCTGTTTCGCGAACCCTTGGTGCTCTACAAGGCAAGTGATGATATTAAGGCCCTGCTTCACAAGGCGATCGAAATCGAGCCTTCATCCGTCGAGGCCCATTTCATGCTCGCATCCATTTTGTTCAGCGTCGACTGGAATTTGACGGAAGCGGAAAGGTACTACCGGAAGACCCTCGAACTCAATAGAAACCATGTGGATGCGCACAATGGCTACGCGCAACTGCTGCTGGCCGTGGGAAATTTTCCAGGCGCTCATCAACAGATCCAGATCGTTCGGGATCTGGATCCGCTGGCCTACTCCGTTCCGGTAGTTGCCTGGATTTACACCATGGAAAGGCGTTATGAGCAGGCCTGGGGCGAAACCAACAAGCTGCTCGCGCTCAACCCGGACTCCATTGCCTACCATCGCTCCGCGCAAACGATATTGGAATACATGGGGCGGGAACAGGAATCCTACCAACACCTCAAAAGAATGCTTGAGCTGAACAAATACTCAGCGGAAGAAATTGAACAGGTGGAAAAGCAATTTGCCACCGGCGGCTTACAGGCCGTTTACCATTGGCTGGCCTTTACCAAGCACGAAATAAATAACATCGGCCAATATGATCCTCCTGTTTCACTCGCCCGATATGCGGTCATGGCCGGCCGGAAGGATGAAGCACTCACCTGGCTGGAACAGGCGTTCCACGAACATCGCTTTGAGGTAATTTGGATTGCGGTGGACCCCAAGTATAATTCGCTGCACGGGGAACCGCGCTTTAAAGCACTTTTGAAAAAAATCGGGCTTTCACTGCCCGAGGCAAACCTGGAAATAACAGGAACTTCTTTTACACATCAGGCGGAGAGTCGTGTCAAAGCAAACCATTATTGAGCCCGGCGGCTTTGTTCATTGCGTTTTTTTCTGGTTAAAGGAGCCACAAAACCCGCAGGCAAGGGAAGAGTTTGAAAAGCATCTAAAAACGTTTTTGGACGCATCGCAACATGTAAGGTCAAAACATGTTGGCACCATGGCATCGAGCTATCGGGAAGTAGTGGATTCAACCTACACTTACTGCCTTATCGCCACGTTCGACAACAAAGAAGAACAAGACAAATACCAGGAGGAGCCGGTCCACCTGAAGTTTGTTGAAGAGGCGAAACACTTGTGGGAAAAAGTCGTGGTATATGACTCGAACAGTATTTTTTGATGGCTGAACGCGCTCGACCGCATTTTTTAGAACTTGTCCCACACTTTTCCGGTTATGCGTGGGGCGGTTCCAGCGGCTGATCGGGTAACCGCAAGGGTTACCCCTACGAACACTACAAGGATTAATTTTGCTCGATTCAGGTTCTAGAAACGGTAAGCCGCGTCCACTCTCAACGTATCGTTGGCATCGGAATTGAAAAAAGAAACGCCGCCACTAAGCTCGGGAGTAAAAAATTTCCTCGCCCTGACGCCCACGCCGGTGTCCTCCTGATCCTCCACCAACACGCCAACACTCAGCGTGCGATCGAGATAATAATCCACACCGAGAGACTTAAAGGTTTCACTGTCGGTATCCCAGATCGTGGCCTCCACATTAAGGTAATTACCCGCGCCGAGGCCGGTAACGTATTTGGCGGAGATATTGGCGTCGTACCCGGTTTCCTCCACATACGTGGTCGTCAGCAACAGATTGCCAACAGGCGAAAATCCCGCTGTGGCCGACCAGTCGGTCTCGCTGTCGTCAACACCTTCGCCGTCGTACCGACTCACCACCAGTTCAGCCCGCGCGTAAAATATGGTATTCGGCACAAAGTATTCGATCCCCGCCGTGGCGGCATGCACATCGGTGGGACCCACCTCCTGCAAATTGGCCACGGCAAAAACATTGCTCGACTCTTCCAGGTACGCGGCTTCCGCCAGCGGGTGATTGCGTGTCTGGACGGGATTGAAATGGTATTCGCCAAAGGCCGAAATGGAATCGACATCGCGCTCGGGCGCATCGCTGTCGGATTTGCTGACGGCGGCACCTACCTCGACCTGATAACTCTGGGCCAGTACGTTAACCGACAATAAAGCAAAAAATCCAAACTGCAAAAGACGAATCTTACCCATTAGCAATCTCCAAAAAATGGTAAAGCGTGATTTATGAGGTCGAATGTGAGGATGGCAGAAAACCGGGCACAATTATATTGACTCACCCCGGGCAAGTCATTAAAGCGCTGGCATTAATTATCGAATACATCACGAATACGGGTTGAATTTCGCGCCAACCTGTTTTTGACTGGAACTATTCCTTTTTCCGATGCTGTCGCAGGCCACGTTAACAAAGTTGTCGGTATTCGCGCTACGCTCCGCGAAGCCCGCGATAGTATTGAGCTGAAGGATTTGCTCCAGTGTTTTGCCCTCGTCCATATAAGCCCTCACCGGCGTGATCGTGATGGTGGTGAGTGTTAACAACGAATACAACAGGTTTATCCGTTACTCTTGCAATGGCCGCAATAATTTTTGCGGAGCGGTTAACCCGAGGGCCTTCACTTATTTATCACCTGCCTTGAAATTTGCTTCGCCTCCGCGCCACAACCTTTTATTGAAACTGGTCACAACGTTGAGCCAGTCAAAATCGTTACAACTTTTTACATAATAACGTACTTTTCTAACAGTTAACGCTACGGCAAAGGATTATTCTGGAAAAAAGTAAGGAGAACAAACAGTGAAAGCACTTAGGGCGAGTCTTTTCACAGTGCCGCTTGTTTCCGGCTGCGGTGGCGGGTCGGGAAGTTCCAGAACCCCACCACCAAATAATCCACCGACAACCGGCGCCAACCAGCAAAGCTACGTTAATTTTATGAAAACCGCCTTCAGCGACTGGGCAGGCGAAAACTATAGTATTGCCACTTCCACGACAAATCGTACTTTCGGGGCGGAACTGGCAAACGTAAGCAGCCCTGAATCAAACAATGATGCCGGCGGCACATCATCCACTAATGTCCAGGTAACTGGGGTCGACGAAGCGGACTTATTCAAATTCAGCGCCGGTCATCTTCTGTCTCTCGAAAATTCAACCAGTGGCGGCGCGCGTGTGCGCGTGCTAAGCAAAGCGGTGCTGGATGGATTAGAGGCCGAATCATACGAACATTTGCCGGTGAGGCCAACTGCTACTACGGAATTATATTCCGGGGAATGTTAACGCCGGGCGAGCGGGCAACTGCTCGACCGATTGAGGCAGCGCAAGACTCTTCACGACTCCGGTCTTGTCGCTGCCATTTTTTATTTTTTACTGGCTGTACCCATCCCCATTGAAGGCGGGAAAGCGAAATCGCCCACCCGCCCTTTTTTTATTGCGCCCGAGTTATCCAAGAGGAAGATCCGCGTTGGAGTAACGCACGTGCTGCCGGTACGGTCTTGTCAGCACATACCCCAGAGTCAACGGGCCCACCCGCCCGACAAACATCACCAGCATAATAACTATCTGGCCAGGCGCTGAAAGTTCAGCTGTCAGGCTGCGCGAAAGCCCGACGGTGCCGAATGCGGACACCACCTCGAAAGCAATATCCAGCAGCGGCGCCCGCTCCAGCACTGACAATACCAATACCGCGAGAAATATAATCATCAGGCCAATGGTGGCGATAGCCAGTGCTTTGGTGACGATGTCGGGAGAGATGGTGCGCTTACCGAGGGTGACCGAAAGGCTGCCGCGCAGAAACGACCGCGTCGCCGCCAACAACACAACAAAAGTGGAGAGCTTGATTCCGCCGGCGGTAGAGTTAGGCGCGCCGCCGATAAACATCAACAACAAAAACAACACACTGGTGGCCGCCGTAAAAGCGCCGACATCCACAGAGTTGAAGCCGGCGGTTCTCGTGGTGGTCCCCTGGAACCAGGCGGCCAGCAGTTTGTTTCCGAAACCTTCCAGGCCACCCAGGCTGTTTCGATATTCCAGCAACAAAAACGCGGCAACCGCAAACAGGTTCAGCAGCAGCGTGGTCAGCAGCACCAGCTTGCTGTATACCGACAAGCGGGTGAAACCGCGTTTTTCAACAATTTCCATCACCACGGCATAGCCCAGCCCGCCAACAATAAATGTTATCGATACCGTCACGATAACGCCCGCGTGACGGACATAGGCACTCAGGCTGTCCGGGGCGAGTGCGAATCCGGCGTTGTTGAATGCCGAAATGCTGTAAAAGAAAGCCTCATACAAACCCCGCGCCCAGCCCATCTCCGGTACCCAGAAAACCGCCAGCAGGACAAACCCCACCGCCTCAATGATCAAGGCAAAAACCAGAATGGCGCGGGCGGTACTGGCGATGGTGCCGAGGGAGGTTTGGTTGAGCGCCTCCCGGGCCGCCAACTGTTGCCGAAGGCCCAACCGGACACCCAGGGCGAGCGCGGTAAGCACGGCGAATGTCATCAGCCCGAGACCACCACACTGGATCAGCAGCAGGATCACCAGTTGGCCAAACAGCGTGAATTGCGTTCCGGTATCCACCACCACGAGCCCCGTTACCGTGACTGCGGACGTCGCCGTGAATACGGCCTGCAACCAGGTGATGGACTGGTGGGTCGCCCAGGGCGTTTTCAGCAACAGCGAACCCAGCGCGATCAGGCCGAGGTAACCCAGGATCAGGATCTGTGGCGGATTGACGCGCAGGTGTTTACGCGCGGCGCGAGGCAACTGGGGAATAAAGTAGGGGTTCCAGGTAGTCATAGGAAAGCAGCGGTCTTCCTCAGTTCCACCAGTTGTCCCACCAGAACCACGTGATCATGTTGAGCCAATACCATTTGAGAGGGCGCCACAAAGGTTTTCTCCTTGCGCCGCACCAGCAGCACCTGCACGTTGGCCCCGGCCGCTTCCAGTATTTCCTCGGTTTTCTTGCCTTCGATTTTTTCCGGTACGAGGATTTCAACAATGTATTCTTCGTCACCCAGGGAAATGTAATTGTTGACCATGGGGTGATTCAGCGCCTGGGCCACCCGCATGCCCATTTCATATTCCGGGTGGACAATGCGGGTTGCGCCGATTTTCGCCAGAATCCGGTGATGATCCCGCGTCAGCGCCTTTACCCACACATCCTTCACGCCCATGCCGCGCAAATGCAGGGTGGCCAGCAGACTAGCTTCGATATCCTCGCCAATGGCAACCACGGCGGCATCGAACTCACCCGCGTTCAGTTCCTCCAACGCTTTTTCGTCCGCGCCGTCCGCCACCACCGCATGGGTGATTACATCCGCCAGGCGGTCCACCAGGTGAGCGTTGGTATCGATCCCCACCACTTCGTGCCCCAGGCGGGTCAGCTCCGCCGCGACTGTCTCCCCGAAAGCCCCCAGACCCACCACCAGAAACTGTTGTTTTTTCATAATTGCTCCTTCTGTTTCACGGCCTACTTTAACACCGGAAACCGTTGGTGAAGCAAATTGCGAAACTTCCAGTCTCAGTAGAACGCGCCCACTCCCACCGAAACGTTCGTGGTAAGCTTACGGGCAACCCGTTTCACACAATCCTTCAGGCAAACAGAGAACAGGAGCGTCCCATGGCAACAGTCACACTCAAAGGCAACCCGATGGAAACGGCAGGTGAACTGCCCGCGCGAGGCAATGCCGCGCCGGATTTTACCCTGGTGAAAACTGATCTGTCGGAAATCTCGCTTTCCGACTTTAGCGACCGGAATCTGATTCTCAATATTTTTCCCTCGATCGACACCGGCGTATGCGCCCAGTCCGTCCGCACATTTAACGAGCGGGCCGCCGGCCTTGGCAATACAACCGTTGTCTGTATCTCCGCCGACTTGCCGTTTGCCCTCTCTCGCTTTTGCGGTGCCGAGGGAATTGCAAATGTTGTTACGGCTTCGAGCTTCCGCTCCAGCTTTGGCGACGATTATGGCGTGACCATCACCAGTGGGCCGCTCAAGGGCTTGCTGTCACGCTCCGTGGTCGTAATCGATACCACCGGAAAAGTGATTTACACCGAACAGGTGCCGGAAACGGGACAGGAGCCGGATTATGATGCGGCTATCGCGTCTCTGAAGTTCGAATAATTGTACCGGCAACCGGTAGAGCGGGTGAAAGCCTCTCTGCCGGTTTCTTGCGAAAGCACCTACAGCGGAACAAATTCCTTACCATTGAGTGGAATAAACTCATCCGCATCTCCCGGAATTTGCGGGAATTTTCCCGCCTTCCACTGCTCTTCCGCGTTGCGAATCCGTTGCGGATCAAAACTCACAAAATTCCAGTTGATGATGGGTGTTTCCTCGAATTTTTCACCGCCCACCATGACCGCCCTGGCCGCTTCCGTTACACGAAATTCCTCGTCCTCTTCCTGCAACAGTAAAAAGCTTCCCGCCTCGTAGGCGGTATTATTGATTTCAATTCTGCCGCTCAAAATATAAAGCGCGGCTTCGTCGTGGCCGGCTGGCTTTTTAAAGGTCGCGCCCTTCCCAGCGACAATATCCAGGTAGAACATGGGCCAATAGACTTTAACCGGCGACACACGCCCGTAGGCTTCCCCGGCAATCAGCCGCATCATCGTTTGTTGGTAGTAAATATGCGGTAATGCCTCCTTTTTGTAGTGGAAGAAGTTGGGTTCCATTTCCGCCAGGTGCTTCGGCAGTGCCAGCCAGCACTGCAGCCCATTGGTGCGGTGATGGCCGCCACGCACTTCCAGTGTTTCCCTCTCCGAATGCACAATGCCGCGACCGGCCGTCATCCAGTTGACCTCGCCCGGGAAAATTTCCTGCACCGAACCGAGACTGTCCCGATGCAGAATACTGCCCTCAAACAAATAAGTAATGGTTGCCAGGCCGATATGAGGATGGGGGCGAACATTGACGCCGCTGCCAGAGGGGAAATCCGCCGGCCCCATATGATCGAAAAAAATAAAGGGCCCGACCATTTTCTTTTCCTTGTTGGGCAATATACGCCGTACGGTAAATTCACCCAGGTCCCTCTCATCCGCCATTAATTGCTTTGCCATAATTAATTCCCAACGTCGTGGGGCGGGTAGCGATGGTCCGACACTTCGGGCGCCACCCGCCGTTTGGCAGCCCGTTCCAATGGCGGCATGCGCTTTGAAAAAGCCGGTGCCGTAACCAACCATGAAGGTTACAACAAAACCAAAAACATTCCACCACAGAAGCGAAATGGCGGCCGCCGACATAGGGAGACGAATGCCGGCGACGGGAGAGGTAAAGGCTGGCCCGATCAGACTCGGCAGGTAAAGAACCAATCACCCACCCGGTTGATAATGTCGATTGCGACGGCCATCATTTTGCTTGATTTGCTTAAGCCCCTACATGGGAAACGGCACCTTACCGGTAGACAGACATGAAAACAAACCTGTTCAGTTTACATTCAGTCGACCGGTCTCATACTGAAAATGAGCTTCGAAATTGTGCGTTGGGAGAAGAGTAATGAATAAGTTCCATATTTCGGTTTTGATCGGTGCTGCCGCCCTTGTCTCGGGCTGCGGCGGTGGGGATGGCCACGCCCACGTATACGATCCACCTCCGCAAAATTATACGCCCTACCTTGAGGAGTTTCACATTATCGACAGCTACGGCGATGATACCTACGACTACGCCAACCCTTCACCCGCAATCAACCCCTACGTCGACGACGGCCTTTTTGAAATCTACTGGTTTGTCGACAGCGCGGAAGACTACATCGTCAACTATCGGATAAACGATGCGCCGACCATCGACGACAGCCGCCTGATCAATTCGGATATTTGCGGCGAGGGGCTCTCCTGCGACCAGGACGGATTGCAGTTCTGCCAATACTTTTCGGATTTTTATATCTCCTGCGAATCGTTCGATAGCGATGATTTTTACGAAGTCGATATTGTGGACATGATTTATACCGTTCCGCAGACCTTGTACCTGATTCTCGAAGTGTGCGATACGGATTCCCTCTTCTGTGAGTACGATTATTACCCTGTTTTGATGGAATAGCCTCCCGGTTTCCGCCCCGGTGCCACCGGGGCACCACTCTTCCGGTCGAAATAACGCTTCAGGTCAGGTAATCTAAGCCCCTTGCGAACACAAATAACAACGCAAAGGCCAGCTGACCATGAAAGCATTCCTGGATTTTGTCGAGCGCACCGGTAACAAACTTCCCCACCCCACCATGATGTTTGTTTACCTGTGCGGAATTATCCTGCTCGTTTCCGCCCTATGCGCTTTGTTCGGCGTCAGCGCACAGCACCCGATTACGCAACAAGACATCGCCGCGATCAACCTGCTCAGCGAATCGGGACTACACCGCATGCTCGCCGAGACCGTGAGCAACTTCATGAATTTCGCGCCGGTGGGCGCGGTACTGATTGCCATCCTCGGTATCGGCATCGCCGACCACTCAGGCCTGCTGGATACGGCGTTGCGATCTTTTGTTCTTAAAGCGCCGCGACGGATGCTGACTTTTTTCGTGGTCTTTACCGCCGTACTTTCGAGCATCGCCGTGGATACCGGCTATGTGGTACTGATTCCCCTGGCGGGAATGATTTTCAAAAGCGCCGGCCGCAATCCCATTGCCGGTATCGCCGCGGCTTTTGCCGGTGTATCCGGCGGTTTCAGCGCCAATATTTTAATAGGTGTGGTCGATGCCCTTCTGGCCGGAATTTCCACCGAAGCGGCGGCACTGGTGGATAGCGAATACGAGGTCAATGCCGCCGGCAATTATTACTTTATTATCGCCTCCACTTTTTTAATCGCCCTGATCGGTACCTGGATTAACGAGCGCATCGTCGCTCCCCGGCTCGGCGATGTTCAGGCGGAAGACCAGGAAATCGAACCTGCCTCGGCAAAGGAAAAACGCGCACTGAAAGCGGTCGGCCTGTTCACGCTCGCCTTTGCCGCAATCCTGCTCCTCGGCCTGGTCCCGAACGAAGGCTTTCTGCGCGACCCGGAAAACAACAGCATTCTGTCGTCGCCGTTTATCCGTGGCATCGTTACCGTTATCGCCTTGTACGGCGGGCTGGCGGGTATCATCTACGGCCGGGTAAGCGGGCGTTACGGCAAGAGCAGCGATTTTATCGAAGGCATGGAAACCAATATGTCGGCGATGGCCTCCTACCTGGTGCTGATGTTTTTCGCGGCGCAGTTTGTCAGTTATTTTTCCTGGAGCAATCTCGGCAGCATTATCGCCATTCAGGGCGCCTCGCTGTTGGGTGCGCTGGAAGTCAACCGCGCGGTGCTGTTGGTGGCGTTTATCATGTTGACCGCGTTCATTAACTTGTTTATTGGCACCGCCTCCGGAAAGTGGGCGTTGATCGCACCGATATTCGTTCCGATGTTCCTGCTGCTGGGTATTTCGCCCGAGGCCACGCAAATGGCCTACCGTATCGGCGACAGCTCCACCAATATCATTACGCCGTTGATGCCCTACTTTGGCGTGGTCGTGGCATTCGCGCAACAGTACAAAAAAGATGTGGGTATCGGCACATTGATTGCCATGATGCTGCCCTACTCCATCGCCTTTTTAATCGGCTGGTCCGCCCTGCTGCTGGCCTGGGTTTTCCTCGACTGGCCGTTGGGGCCCGGCGCGCCAGTGTATGTGAATTGATATGAAAACATTCGACGAAATTAAAAATTACCTGCGCGAATTCGCCCACGCTCGGGACTGGGAACAATTTCATTCGCCAAAAAACCTGGCGATGGCGTTAAGCGTGGAGGTTGCGGAACTGCTGGAGCATTTCCAGTGGTTGACGGAAAAGCAATCGAAAGACCTTGACGCTGAAACCAAATCAAAAGTAATCGATGAAATCGCCGATGTTCAACTTTATTTGATTCGCTTGGCGGACCAACTCGATGTCGATATTTTGCAGGCCGTAAACAACAAAGCGCGCAAAAACGAGGAAAAATATCCTCCCGACAAAGTAAAAGGCAGCGCAAAAAAATACAGCGACTACACGTAGGCGGGTAAGCGATGGCCCGACTCTTCGGGCGCCACCGCCGCTTTTATTCCCCCGCCAGAATATGAACGCGATAGTGTGCGCTTCCCGTTCTGCTGACCAACGGAGCAAGGTAGGCGAGCGCCTCCCCAATTTTTTCCTCAAGCTGCCACGGCGGATTCACCACGAGCATGCCCGTTCCGGTCATCCCCGGTTCATCGTGATTATCGGTAACGGACACTTCGTATAAATGAATTCGTTTTATGCCGGTACGAACAATATCCGCCTCGAGTTTTTTTATCCTGGCCGCTTCCACCACCGGATACCAAAGTGCGTACACACCGGTGGCGAACCGCTTGTGCATCACCTTGATCTGCTCGACGACCTTTACATAGTCGTCCTTGATTTCGTAGGAGGGGTCCACCAATACCAGGCCGCGTTTTTCCCTTGGCGGCAGCAGAGCGATGCTTTTTTTGTATCCATCCTCGAAATGACAACGCACCCGCCTGTCATTTTTAAACACCGTCTCCAGCGCCGGGAAATCGCGGGGATGTAATTCACACAAATCCAGCTTGTCCTGCTCTCTCAGAATCCGTTGCGCCAGGCTGGGGGAACCTGGATAACGGGACGACTTCCCTGCCGCGTTAAAGCCTTTTACCGAATCCACATAAGCCCGTAGAGGTGCGGGCAAATCCGGCCTGTCCAACAACAAGCCGATACCGTTTTGGTACTCCATTAACTTATCGGCTTCCGCTGCACGAAGGTTATACATTCCCGCGCCTGCGTGGGTGTCGACATAGCGAACCGGTCCCGGTTTTTTGATCAGGTAATCGAGGATTTGTACAAGCACCAGATGTTTCAGTACGTCGGCGTAGTTGCCTGCATGGTAGGCGTGGCGGTAACTCAGCATATTATCGACCGGAAATAAAAAAGGGGATTTTAAAGCATATTGACCCAGGTATTCTCACTGGCATCCATCTCCGGTTCGGTTTAAAGTTATCTTCCTGTCAACGGAGCTATTTTATGACCATCGGCGGCGGTACCAAGGCGATTCGCAGCGTTCTGCGATATGCGCGAAAAATCGGGCCATTCAAACTGTACCAGAGCGTCACCTCCAAAAACGCCTGCAAGGCCTGCGCCTTTGGCACGGGCGGCCAGAAGGGTGGCCTGCACAACGAAGGTGGCAGGGGCCTGGAAATCTGCAATAAAAATATCCAGGCTCACCTCAGCGATATCCGCGCCGCCATTCCAAGCCAGTTGTTTTTTGAAAAGTCCATCCCCGAGTTGGCCCGGCTGAGCGGTAAACAACTCGAAGACCTGGGCCGCATCGGCACGCCGCTGCATAAACAAGCCGGCGAAAAGCATTTCACCCCCATCGACTATGAACAGGCATTGGAGATTATCGCCAATCGGCTGAAAACGACCCATCCGCGACGCAGTTTCTTTTATGCCTCCGGTCGCTCCTCCAACGAAGCGGCGTTCAGCCTGCAACTGCTGGCCCGCCTCTACGGCACCAACAATATCAACAACTGCTCGTATTACTGTCACCAGGCCTCGGGCGTGGGCCTGACATCCACCATCGGCAGCGGTACAGCCACCATTCGCTATGACGACCTGAACCACGCCGACACGGTTTTTGTCTTCGGCGCCAATCCCGCCTCCAATCATCCCCGCTACGTCAAAACCCTGCTCAAGTGTCGCCGGCGGGGCGGCAATGTTATCGTCGTCAACCCCGCGCGTGAACCTGGCATGGTGAAATTCGCCTCCCCCAGCGACTGGCGTTCGATGCTCAAAGGCGGCGAGTCGGTGGCGAGCCATTACATACAGCCGCATCTGGGCGGCGATATTGCCTTTGTGCACGGCATCGCCAAGTGGCTGCTGGAAAACGGGCGGCAAAACGACGCTTTTATCGAACAACATACGGAGGGTTTTGCCGATTTCCGGGAGCGGATAACGGCATTGCCCTGGGAAGAAATAGTCAGTGATTCCGGAGTCGGCCGGGAAGAAATCGAGGCGGTCGCAAAGGTCTATGCCGCGTCCGGTAAAACCATTTTTTCTTGGAGCATGGGGATGACTCACCATCTCCATGGCGTGGGCAATATCGAAACCCTGGTGGCACTGGCACTGATGCGCGGCATGCTCGGCAAACCGGGCGCTGGACTGTTGCCCCTGCGCGGCCACAGCAATATCCAGGGTACCGGCTCCATGGGTTTTACGCCGGAGTTGAAGGCGTCGATTGAAACTCAACTGACAAAAAAGCTGGGCGCCTCGCTGCCGAGTGAAAAAGGTTTGGATACCATGGCCTGTATGGAAGCTGCCGCCAAAGGCGAAATGGATGTTTCCATTCAACTGGGAGGCAACCTGCTGGCATCGAATCCCGATACCACGTTCGCCAAAAACGCATTAAATAAAATCCCGTTTAAATGCTTTATCAACTCCACGCTGAATATGAGCCATGTCAACGCCGTCGATGGCGAGGTGATTGTCCTGCCGATAAAAGTGCGGGACGAGGAGTTACAACCGACGACGCAGGAGTCCATGTTTAACTTTGTGCGCCTGAGCGATGGCGGCATAAAGCGGTTCAGTCAGCTAAAATCGGAAATGGATATTATCTGCTCGCTAGGTGAACGGCTGATTGATAAATCCCGTTTTGATTTTTCCATTTTTCGCGATCACCGCAAGGTAAGGGATTTCGTTGGCGATGTCATTCCCGGCTTTGTCAATATGAAAAACATAGATGAATCGAAAACGGAGTTTCATATCGACGGGCGCGCGTTTTATCAGCCAGTATTCCCCACGCCATCAGGCAAGGCATTTTTCCGCTATCATCCCTCGCCGAAAAGAAATGCTTCACCCTACACATTGACCAGCGTGCGCAGCGAAGGGCAGTTCAATTCCATTATTTACGATGAGCGCGACGCTTATCGCGACCAACCGGAACGTTGGGTGGTAATGATGAATCCCGATGATATGGCGACGGAAGGCCTGGATGAAGATCAATTAATTACCTTGCGAACGGCAACGGGCAAAATGGAAAACGTGAAGGTGCGGCCTTTCAATATCCGGCGCGGTAACGTAATGACATATTATCCTGAAGCCAACACACTCATCCCGAATACAATCGATGCCCGCAGTAAAACGCCGGCCTTTAAATCCGTACCAATTGCCATTATTAAGTAAGCTATAACATCCTTATAGTTAATATAAATCAGTGTGAATGTCTTATTTAATTTCACTCAAAGGCGCAATGTGTTTAACATTAACCCAAACATTCATAACCAAACATCCATAAAGAGGAGCGAAATATGGCCATTAATATTGGAATAGCGGATGAAGACCGCGAAAAAATTTCAACGGGACTTTCCCGTTTGCTGGCCGACAGCTATATTCTTTACCTGAAAACACACAACTTCCATTGGAATGTGACCGGCCCGATGTTCCAGACCCTGCACCAGATGTTTATGGAGCAATACACCGAGGAATGGGGTGCGCTGGATACGATTGCCGAGCGTATACGTGCCCTGGATTATCCCGCGCCCGGTTCCTATAAGCGATTTATGGAACTGGCGACAATTTCCGAAGAACCCGGCGTGCCGACGGCGAAAGAAATGATCCAGCAGTTACTGGAAGGCCAGGAGGCTGTTGTGCGAACCGCCCGCGCGGGCATGAAAACCGCCGAGGAAGCGGGTGACCAACCCAGTGCCGACCTGTTCACCCAGCGCATGGAAGTCCATGAGAAGAATGCCTGGATGCTGCGTTCGCTGCTGGAACCAGGCAGCTAACTGGCATCAAAATTATTTGGCATCATCTGTATTTTCGCCATGCCTGTAGGCTGGGGTGAGCAAAGCGAACCCCAGCTTCTGTCGAATTGCGCTAGTGTGGTGTAACGAATAGTATGCGCATATCAGCGAGTCACCAAGCGGTGCTCCGCAAGGCGCATTTGTGCAGGCATATTGGGCATATGTCAAGCAAGTGCAACACGGCGGAGGGCCGCTTGGAGGCTCGCCCGAAGGGTGCCCTCCAGATTGGCCGCCGCTGTGTTGCGGCATTTGCAAATATTCTCGATATTCGCTGCATGCCGCGCCTTGCCGCAGCCAATCTGGTGGGCACTGATATGTGCATACTATTCGTTACACCACACTAGTGTGCAATATCCTTTTGTCGGCGTTGGCGCCCTGTGCGCACCGCGCTGACCCACTTACTCCGTCCCCATTGACAATTCGTTGAGACAAATCAGCTGACGAGTTGTCTATCACCTCCATCAGAGTTGAAACCGTTAATCCTGGTGCCAATCTTGCACCTGCTCATTTCGGTTGTATTAGACTAACCAAATTCCGACACAATAAAAGGCAGCTTCATGCAGAAAAGTCACGAAATGCTTACCAATGCCCGCCTGAACA
>CAYVIB010000042.1:0-37302 GCA_964451365.1 uncultured Cellvibrionaceae bacterium | reverse complement strand
AGTGATGCGGCACTCCGATGAGGAGCGTAAGCAGGAGCGGTAAGCTTTGCTCGTCACTCATTTGGAATGACCAAACCACACTCCTCGCGTCGGAGTGCCGCACCACTGGAGGCGGCTTTTTAGGCACAACAGCGACAACCGAATTAGTGTTAACAGGCCCTGGAACGATATTGTATAAAAGAACCTTAGACCATCGGGGTTTTGGAGGCTGCACCGGGTTCTTCCTTTACCAGTTTTGGAACAAGATAACCGGGCAATAACGTTAGCAACTCCCGGTAAATGGCGCTTGACCGGGAAGAATCGACAATGAAGCCGCTCGCACCCTCCACTGGATCAAGCATGTGCACATAGTACGGTAGCACTCCATTGGCAAACAACGCCTTTGACAGTGACGCTAGTGTTGGTGCCGAGTCATTGACGCCTTTCAGCAGAACCGACTGGTTTAACAGGGTAATTCCGGCGTTTTTCATCCGGGCAAAACCATCGCGGACGTCACAGTCGATTTCGTTGGGATGGTTTGCATGCACCACCATCACGGATTGCAGACGGGAGGATCGGAGAAACCCGACCAGTTCCCCGGTGACGCGCGAGGGTAAAACTACCGGCAGGCGGCTGTGAATCCGCAGGCGTGTCAGATGGGGGATATTATTGAGCTGCGCAAGCAGCCACTCCAACTGCCTGTCCGAGGTGGCCAGCGGATCGCCACCGCTGAGAATTACCTCCTCGATAGTATCGTTGTGGCGAATGTAGTTGAGCGCCTCCTGCCATTCCTTTTTCGAGGGGCTGTTGGAGCTGTAATCAAAATGGCGACGAAAGCAGTAGCGGCAGTTGATGGCGCACTGGGGAGAAGTGATCAATAACACACGTCCCGCGTATTTATGCACGATACCGCTGACGGGATTAAAGCGCGTTTCCTGCAGTGGATCGGCGGAGAAACCCGCATGCGGCTTCAGTTCCTCGCCCACGGGTAACACCTGGCGCAGCAGGGGGTCGAAGGGGTCCCCCGATCGCATTCGGGAGGCAAACGAGCGGGTGACCCGCAGGGGGAAAAGCTGGCTGGCCCGCTTTGCCTCCGGCAGTAGCGCCGGGTCCAGATTCAACAGGTCGAGCAGCTCTTCCGGACGGGTAATCAGATCCGCAAGCTCTTCTTGCCATGTTTTGCTCTGCCATGTTGGGATAGTTCGATGTATCATGTGCGCCTTTTAAGCTATGGGGAATGAGCGGCGGAATCTAAGCACAGTAAGGCGGGAGTGTCACGCCTTGTGCAGGAATTTCGCAGCCCCATCGCGGCGGCATTAGTAAAAGCAGCGAAAGCTACACCCGAAAAGAGACCCAAAGAGAGATAGTCCCGAGGAAAAAATGGCCAGTTATTCTACCAACGAATTTAAAAGCGGTTTAAAAGTCATGCTGGATGGAGACCCATGCTCCATCGTCGAGAACGAATTTGTCAAACCGGGCAAGGGCCAGGCCTTTAACCGGGTGAGACTGAAAAACCTCAAAACCGGCCGCGTGTGGGAGCGGACCTTCAAGTCCGGCGAATCCCTGGAAGGCGCCGATGTGGTGGACAGGGAAATGGAATACCTCTACAGCGATGGCGAGTTTTTCCACTTTATGGAGCCGGAGACCTTTGAGCAGCACCAGGCTGATGCCAACGCCGTGGGCGAAAATGTTAAATGGCTGAAGGAACAGGATACCGTAGTCGTCACGCTGTATAACGGCGCGCCGCTGGCGGTAACACCACCCAACCATGTGGAACTGGAAATCGTGGAAACCGATCCCGGCCTCAAAGGCGATACTGCCCAGGGCGGCACCAAGCCGGCAACCCTGTCCACCGGTGCGGTGGTAAAAGTGCCGCTATTCCTGTCGATTGGTGAAGTGGTGCGGGTGGATACCCGAACCGGCGAATACCTGGGCCGGGCGTCAAAATAGCCTGTTTGTCATGTCCTGGCGGCCCTCCGCGACAATAGAAACACAAAAGAGAAGGGCGCAACTGCTGCGGGAGTTGCGCTCTTTTTTTTATGCACGCGACGTGGTGGAAGTGGATGTCCCGGTGCTGGGGCGGCACACGGTGACGGACCCGAACCTGGAGCCGTTGGTTACCGCATCCGGCGGTGAGCCCTTCTATCTTCAAACCTCTCCCGAGTTTTACATGAAACGCCTGCTCGCGGCGGGGAGCGGCTCGATATTCTATTTGGGCAAGGCGTTCCGGGCGGAAGAGGAAGGCCGCCGACATCGCACTGAATTCACCATGCTGGAATGGTACCGCACCGGCTTTGACGACAGGGAGTTAATCGCCGAGGTGATAGAGCTTTTTCGGTGTCTTTCTCCCGGAATTGGGGCTGTGGTTATCCCTTATCGGGAGTTATTTGAAGCGCAGGTGGGTGTTGATCCCCATAGTGCCGCGGTGGACACCCTGGCCGGGATTGCCAGGCAAAAGCTGGACGTTAATTGGAGGGATGACAACATCACGATTTGGCTGGATCTATTGTTCAGTCACCTGGTCGAACCTGCCCTGGCCACCGACACGCTAACCATTGTTACCGACTATCCGGCTTCTCAATGCGCACTGGCAAAGCTGGGGACAAACGAGGAGGGGCAACGGGTGGCCAAACGCTTCGAAGTCTATTGGAAAGGACTGGAATTGGCTAACGGCTATTGGGAACTTTCCGACGCGCAAGAGCAGAAGCGCCGTTTCGCCCGCGATAATGCGGTGCGCCAGGCGTCGGGAAAAAAAGAGGTAGCCGTTGACACTTTTTTTCTCGAGGCCCTGGAGCACGGGTTGCCGGAGTGTTCCGGCATTGCCCTGGGAGTGGACCGCCTGCTGATGTGTCTGTTGGATAAAACAGATATCGGGGAAGTTCTCTACTTTTTCTAACCCTGTTCTAACCGTGGGGGATTATTCGTCGCAGTCACACTTGATACTGTGATTCATATCCAGCGCGGGAGACCGGGACTGCGGGTGCCCCACCGCTTTTGCCGGCACGCCCACCACCGTGGTGTGCGGCGGCACTGAATCGAGCACCACACTGCCGGCGCCGACCTTGACGCCCTCGCCTATTTCGATATTCCCCAGAATTTTCGCCCCTGCGCTGATCAGTACGCCCCGGCGGATCTTGGGGTGTCGGTCTCCGGATTCCTTACCGGTTCCGCCCAAGGTAACGCCCTGCATGATCGACACATCGTCATCCACTACCGTGGTTTCACCGATCACGATTCCGGTGGCGTGGTCCAGCATAATTCCCTTGCCGATTTTGGCCGCCGGATGAATATCCACTCCAAACATCAGGGAAATGTGGCTCTGCAGGAAATAAGCAAGGGATTTGCGCCCGGTGTTCCACAGGCAGTGCGCTACCCGATAAGCCTGCAGCGCGTGAAAGCCTTTGAAGTAAAGAAAGGGAAGTGCATAGGAGTCGCAAGCCGAATCCCGGTCGTATACCGCGCGAATATCGGCCCTGGCAGCTTCGCTGATGCAACTGTCGCGGGCGATGGAGCTTTCAATGATTTCCCGGATCTGGAGCGCGGAAATAGCTGGGTTGGCCAGCTTGTTGGCCAGGTGAAAACTCAACGCCGCTTCCAGCGTTTCATGGTTCAGGATGGTCGCGTGAAGGAAACTGGCGAGAGCGGGTTCACTTTCTGTCTGCTCAAACGTTTCCTTGCGGATGGTTTGCCAAACCTGGTCTTTTTCCGCAACGACACTCATGGGCTTTTTGACTTGCATGCAGTGCTCCTTGTAATTCAGCAGGTTCCTATTATTAGGCCGCTGTCTTTTTTTTTCCAGTGGTGTGTAGGCTGAAGGTAACAAAACGGTGCGCAATTGGTATGCGCGCCCAAAATTGGGGCGGAAAAATCAATAAAAACGGCTGACACACAAGGTAATTTAGCGACTACAGCGGTTGGCCTGGCGCTTGCATTCACGGGGCAAGAGGATTCGATGACACAATGTTATCGAGACAACTCGGTTTTTTTGTGTAAAATACAGTTCAACAGGACAGCTAGGGTTCCGGTCGCGTTTGTGTAGTGACAGTAGTAACTAACAAATAGAAACGCGATGCCTGGTCCGAGAGCGGTCGACCTGCCAGTGAATCGTTTTGCGAATTCACTACAGGTTACACGGCGGGACAAAAGCCCGGGAGGTTGCAAGATGGCAAGACGAGAAATCGTGCCATTGAGTCCTCTACATTTTCCGTGTAACCCCTGGGAGGTTAACCCATGCTCAGTAAAACTCTAATTAAAATTTCTCTTTTATTTCTCTTCCTTTTTTCCAGTCTTTCCTCCTTTGCCGAAGACGGCGAGCGAAAAAAATTCAGTGTCTGCTGGTCCATTTACGTTGGCTGGATGCCTTGGGATTACGGCGCCGAAAAAGGCATCGTAAAAAAATGGGCCGACAAATACGGTATTGAAATCGATGTTGTGCAGATCAATGACTATATCGAATCGATAAATCAATACACGGCGGGCCAGTTTGACGGCTGCACGATGACGAATATGGATGCGCTGACCATCCCCGCCGCCGGCGGCGTTGATTCCACAGCATTGATTGTGGGGGATTTTTCCAATGGCAACGATGGCGTGGTACTAAAGGGAAAAAAATCGCTCAAGGATATCAAGGGACAGCGCGTTAACCTGGTCGAATTGAGTGTTTCCCATTATCTGCTTGCTCGCGGCCTGGAATCCGTTGGAATGGCCGAAAAAGATGTCTCGGTCGTTAACACCTCGGACGCCGATATGGTGGCTGCTTTCAATACCGACGATGTTACCGCGGTGGTGACATGGAATCCGCTGCTGAGCGAAATCGACGGCCTTCCCAATGCCAACAAAGTTTACGACTCATCGCGGATCCCGGGAGAAATTATCGATCTGATGGTGGTGAATACCGACACACTGGCGAAGAATCCGAAGTTCGGCAAAGCGTTGACTGGTGCGTGGTACGAAATTATGGAGCAGATGAGTATCGAAGGTAAAAAAGGCGAGGCTGTGCGAGCGTATATGGGGGAAGCATCGGGAACCGATCTGGCAGGTTATGAAGCGCAACTGGCATCCACCAAAATGTTTTACAAGCCGAAGGACGCCGTTGAGTTCGTCAATAGCGACAAACTCAAAACTACGATGAAATACGTTGCCGAATTTTCCTTTGACCACGGCCTGCTGGGCGAGGGTGCATCGGACGCGGGTTTTATCGGCGTGGGAACGCCCAGCGGTGTCTACGGCAGCAAATCCAATATCAAATTGCGCTTCGATCCCAGTTATATGGCGATGGCGGCCGACGGCAAACTATAAAAAAACCCAAGCGGAAAAATAAACACGGAAGTAAAACTCCAAGGCAGAATGTAGATGAAAAAGCTGATAAACCAACATCCTTCTACCGCCATGCGGTGGCTGCTGGGCATTTTGCCTTTCTTTATTTTAATCATCGTTTATATTTCCGCGTCCAATGCGCGGCTGGCTGAAAACGCGGACGATAAACTGCTGCCGGCATTTTCCACTTTTGCGGATGCCATAGAGAGAGTGGCATTCGAGCCCAGCAAGCGCAGCGGCGAATATCTACTTTGGCAGGATACCGCAAGCAGCTTGAAACGCCTGGCGGTGGGGGTGGGAATCAGTGCGCTGATTGCGCTGTTATTTGGTGTGCTAATGGGAACGATGCCTTTCCTGCGGGCAAATCTCTCGCCTTTGGTAACGGCGGTTTCCCTGATCCCTCCGATGGCTATCCTGCCTGTACTGTTTATCGTGTTTGGCTTGGGTGAAGTGTCCAAGGTAGTGCTAATTGTCATCGGCATAACCCCGTTCCTCACTCGCGACATGCTTCAGCGCGTGATGGAAATTCCCGAGGAGCAATTTATCAAGGCGCAGACGTTGGGAGCCAATACCTGGCAAATCATTTTGCGCGTCGTTGTTCCGCAAGTGATGCCGCGCCTGATTGCCGGCATTCGCCTGTCGCTGGGTGCGGCCTGGTTGTTTTTAATTGCAGCCGAGGCCATCGCATCCACCGACGGCCTTGGCTACCGGATTTTTCTCGTGCGCCGGTATATGTCGATGGATGTCATCCTGCCGTATGTTGCCTGGATTACGCTGCTTGCTTTCTGCCTGGATTTATTGCTACGGAAAATTTCTCTCTTCATTTATCCGTGGTTTCATTCACAAGGCGGTGGCAATATATGATTTTTATCGAAATAAAAAATCTGTGGAAGGAATACGGAGACCAGGTTGTTCTGGAACAGATTAACAGCCGTGTCAATGAAGGCGAGTTTATTACTATCGTTGGTGCGTCGGGTTGCGGCAAAACCACATTCCTGAAAATGTTGCTGGGCACAGAAACCGCTTCGCGCGGTGAAATACGCCTGGAAGGAAAACAAATCGTCGCGGAACCAAACGAAGATCGAGGTATTGTTTTTCAGCGCTATTCCGTATTTCCCCATTTGACGGTGCTACAAAATGTGGTTATAGCCAGGGAACTGGAGCAAAGCCCTCTGTTGGGCCGTTTGTTTGGAAACGCGGCGCGCAAGGCGAGGCAGGAAGCAATGGATATGATCGATGCGGTCGGCCTGTCGGCATCGATAAATAAATATCCGCATGAACTCTCCGGCGGAATGCAGCAACGCCTCGCTCTGGCTCAGTCGCTGATCAAAAAGCCGCGAATTCTCTTGCTGGATGAGCCCTTTGGTGCGCTGGACCCCGGGATACGAGCCGATATGCACCAGTTGGTAATACGTTTGTGGCGTGAACATAAGCTGACGGTGTTTATGATCACCCACGATATAAAAGAAGGGTTTTATCTCGGTACCCGTCTTTGGGTTTTCGATAAGGACCGGCACGACCCACAGGCGCCGGGTGCTTACGGAGCGCGGATTACTTATGACCTGCCGGTGGGGAAATGCGATGAGCTGACCTTTAACAAGATCGATCGATCAGTGGAAAAAACCAAAGAAATAAATATGCAACAGGTAGTCAATTATGAGTGAATTGCTGTACTCCTACGAGCTTCCTCCAGCGAGCCACTGGTCGTTTCGCGTCAGGCGCGGCACACTGCTGCGGCTGACGGATCTAAGTGGCGGAGCGAATCTGGCGGCGCTGTTTTATAACCCGGAAAATCCGCTGGAGCGTTATAACGCACCGGACACTTTAAAGTGTCAGCACACATTTAAATTGACGCGCGGTAACTGCCTGTACTCCGATATGGGGCGGATTTTTTGCTCGATTGTGGAGGACAGCGTTGGCTGGCACGAAACGGTGTGCGGCAACTCTACCCGTTCCTCGGTCGAGGCGTTGTGGGGGAAGAAGAATTATCAGCAGGCGCGCAACGAGTGGCAGCAAAACGGTTACGACAGTTTCCTGGTGGAACTGGCCAAATACGGTTTGGGCGGGAAGGATCTGGCCTTCAACATAAATTTCTTTAGTAAGGTGACGGCGGACGGGGAGGGGAATCTACAGCTGGTCGAAGATCATTCCACTCCCGGCAGTTATATATCGTTGCGTTTTGAAATGGATACCCTGGCTGTTTTTCACACTTGCCCACATCCCCTGAACCGGAAGAAGGCCTACCCCAGGACACCGGTCAACTTTGAATTCTTTAAAGCGGAAGCGGTTGCCGATGATGATTATTGTCGTAACTTCCGCCCGGAAAACCGGCGTGGCTTTGAAAACAATCGACTTTATTATCTGGGATGGTCGGCATGATTCGGGAAAGTGCACTTAAAATCGAGAACGCGAGTTATCGGGAGATTGTTTCCGCCGGTGATTATTTCCTGAAAAAAATCAGTCGTGGCCAGACCCTCCGGATTCTCGACCTGGAAGGCAACCAGGCGGCCGACACCCTGTTCTATAGCGCCAATGATGTCGGCGAAAGGTACAGCGCGATGGATACCATCCGCGAACAGGGCAATGTCTATCTTACCGCTGGAACAAAATTACTGTCCAACCTCGGTAACGAAATGCTGGAAATCGTGGCGGACATTTGCGGCCGGCACGACACATTGGGCGGCGCCTGCGCAACGGAAAGCAATACCGTACGCTACGATCTGGAAAAGCGCTGTATGCACGCCTGTCGCGACAGTTGGATGCTGGCGATTGCCGAACACGAGGAGTTGGGGCTGAGCAAGCGCGACATTACGCACAATATCAATTTTTTTATGAATGTGCCGGTGACTGAAGAGGGCGGGTTGACGTTTGCGGACGGTATTTCCGCGCCGGGTAAATACGTGGAGATGAAGGCCTGTATGGATGTTATCGTGCTGATATCGAACTGTCCGCAACTTAACAATCCCTGCAACGGATATAACCCGACACCAATTGAAGTGGTTATTTGGAATTAGTTCTTCGGGACGACCCGGACGAATATCGATAATGGCGGGACGACCCGCCGTCACGAGATGTAATTTCATGTTCGAAAAGGTGTTGATAGCCAACCGGGGTGCGATTGCTGTCAGAATAATCCGTACCCTGAAAAAACTTGGTGTTCAGTCCGTTGCCATCTTCAGCAAGGAGGATGCGGATTCGCTGCATGTCAGGCTGGCGGACCAGGCGTTTAGCCTTGGGGCCGGCGCGGCGACGGGAACTTACCTCGACCAGGAAAAAATATTTCAAATCATCTCCTCGAGCGGTGTCGATGCGGTGCATCCCGGCTATGGTTTTTTGAGTGAGAACCCGGAATTTGTTGAGCGGTGCGAAAGTCACGGTGTGGTATTTATCGGACCGACGCCGGCGCAGATGCGCGATTTCGGTTTAAAGCACACCGCCAGGGATATCGCACTGGGTAACGATGTTCCGCTGCTTCCGGGCACCGGTTTGCTGGAGAGCGTGGATACCGCATTGCATCAGGCGGCTGTGGTCGGTTACCCGGTCATTCTCAAAAGCACTGCCGGCGGTGGCGGTATCGGAATGCAGGTTTGCGTCGACGAAAGTCAGTTGAAGCAGGCATTTGCCAGCGTAAAACGCCTGAGCGCAAATAACTTTTCCAACGACGGTGTTTTTATCGAAAAATATATTGAGTACGCGCGCCATATTGAGGTGCAGATATTTGGCGATGGCAACGGCCATGCGATTGCACTCGGTGAGAGGGACTGTTCCAGTCAGCGGCGCAATCAAAAGGTGATTGAGGAAACGCCCGCACCCAATATACCTGAAAAGGTTCGCCGCAATTTACACGAAACCGCGGTTCGCCTGATGTCATCGGTCAGTTATCGCGGTGCCGGTACTGTGGAGTTTATTTACGATCAGAGTGAATCCCGCTTTTATTTTCTGGAGGTGAACACCCGTTTGCAGGTTGAGCACGGCGTAACCGAACAGGTGTACGGTGTGGATCTGGTCGAGTGGATGGTAAAACTGGCGGCGAGTGAACTGGATGACCTTGGGGAGTTGGGCAAATATTTAGTCTGTAATGGCCATGCTGTTCAAGCGAGAATCTATGCGGAAAATCCGGCCAATAATTTTATGCCGTCCGCCGGGTTGCTCAGTGAAGTTTCTTTCCCGGAACAGGATGGCAAATACCTGCGTATCGATCACTGGGTAGAGCTGGGGCTGGAGGTTTCACCTTACTTCGACCCGATGCTGGCGAAAGTGATTTGTTGGGCTCTGGACCGTCAATCCGCGCTCGCCCGGCTGAGCCAAACGCTGGGACAAATTACAATTCAGGGCGTGGAAACGAACAAGGATTATGTCCGTGCCATTCTGAATACGGATATGTTTCGCCAGGGCGAAATATTCACCCGTTACCTGGCTGGTTTTAGCTACAGTGCCAATACCATCGATGTTATTTCGCCGGGCACAATGACGACGATTCAGGACTATCCTGGGCGCTCCGGATACTGGGATGTGGGTGTTCCTCCTTCCGGCCCTTTCGACAGTTATGCGTTTCGACTGGCCAATCGCTTGCTGGGCAACCCGCAAGGTGCCGCGGGACTGGAAATTACCCTCAGCGGGCCCATCCTTAAATTTAATTGCCCCACGTTAATTGTTGCCACCGGTGCGGAAATAGAAATTGAACTCGGCGGGAGACCGCTGGAAGTCAACCAGGTAAAAGAAGTTGCGGCGGGACAGATACTCAAAATCGGGAAAGTAAAATCAGCGGGTGCGCGCGCTTATCTTGCGGTGGCCGGCGGTCTGGAAGCCAATAATTATCTGGGATCCAAATCCACCTTTACCCTTGGGCAGTTCGGCGGTTTTAGCGGACGCGCATTAAAAACCGGTGATGTGCTTCATATTGAAGCGTATACGGGGCGCCCGGTTAAAACTTTTGATAATAAAATTATTCCGTCATTTACCAACGCCTGGATACTGGGGGCGATATACGGTCCTCACGGCGCGCCGGATTTCTTCACCCATGAGGACATGGAAACTTTTTTCAAAACGCACTGGGAAGTCCACTACAATTCCAGTCGCACCGGTATCCGCCTGATCGGCCCGAAACCGAAGTGGGCCCGCGCGTCGGGTGGCGAGGCGGGCATGCATCCGTCGAACATTCACGACAACGCCTACGCTGTCGGCACGGTGGATTTTACCGGGGACATGCCGGTGATTCTAGGTCCCGATGGACCCTCGCTGGGCGGTTTTGTTTGTCCCGCCACGGTTATCGCCGCGGATTTGTGGAAACTCGGCCAGCTAAAAGCAGGTGATAAGGTTCGGTTTATTGCGATCGACCAGTCATCGGCGAACGCACTGGAGCGGGAGCAGGAAAAAATTCTTGCCGATCTTGCTTTGCCGGAAAAAAGCAGCACACCGGTTTTGGTCGATCCGCAAAAAGCATCTCCGGTTTATAAAACGCTTGCGCCGCAAGACCACCGGCCGGCCGTGGTTTATCGCCCCGCCGGCGATAAATTCCTGTTGATCGAGTACGGCCCATTGGAACTCAATATCGCCCTGCGTTTTCGTGTCCACGCGATGATGCTTTGGCTTCGGGAACAATCCATTCCCGGTATTCGTGAACTTACGCCGGGAATCCGCTCGCTGCAGGTTCATTACGACAGTCAGCGCCTACCTCTTTCCGAACTCATTCAAATACTGGAACGCGGAGAAGAGCAGCTTCAGAATCTGGACAATATTTCTGTGCCGTCGCGTATCGTTCACCTGCCGCTGTCGTGGGACGATGAGGCTTGCGGACTGGCGATTAAAAAGTACATGCAGTCCGTGCGCCGGGATGCGCCCTGGTGCCCCAGCAATATTGAATTTATCCGCAGGATAAACGGCCTGGAATCGATCGATGATGTAAAAAAAATCGTGTTCGATGCCAGCTATGTGGTGATGGGGTTGGGTGATGTCTATCTCGGCGCGCCGGTTGCGACGCCGCTCGACCCCCGTCATCGCCTGGTCACCACCAAGTACAATCCGGCACGTACCTGGACAGCGGAAAATTCCGTGGGTATCGGCGGCTCCTATTTGTGCATATACGGTATGGAAGGACCAGGCGGCTACCAGTTTGTCGGGCGCACCTTGCAAATGTGGAACCGACACCGCAAAACACCGGAATTCGAAAAACCGTGGCTGTTGCGCTTTTTCGACCAGATCCGGTTTTATGAGGTCGGCACGGAGGAACTGGTCAATATCCGCCGGGAGTTTCCCCGAGGTAACTACCCACTGAAAATCGAGCAGGCCGAATTCAGCATCCGCGAATACAATCGGTTTATCGATGCCAACAAATCATCGATACAGGCGTTTACCCAAAGCCGGGACAAAGCTTTCGAAGAGGAACTACAGCGCTGGGTGGAGAGTGGGCAGATTAACTTCGATACGCTGTCCGAAAATGGTATCGAAGAGGATACGCTTTCCGTGCCGGATAATTGCGTTGTGGTGGAAAGCCATATCGCCGGTAATCTCTGGCAGTGGCAGGTGGAAAAAGGACAACGTGTTGAAGCCGGGCAGACACTTTGTGTGCTCGAGTCCATGAAAATGGAAATAGAAATCACCGCGCCGGAAAGTGGAACGGTGGAAGGGATTTTACGTACCGAGGGCCAGCCCGTGGCGGCGGGCCAGGCGGTTGTGATGCTGCGGGCGAACTCATGAGACGTTTGGGTGAGATAGATTTAACCCTGGTGGGATTAAAAAATCATTACAACAATAACGATTTCACGCCGGCGGAACTGGTAGAGCAGATATTCGCGGCTATTGAAAAGGCCAAACAGGAAAAGCCTTTTAACCCGATCTGGATTTATGTTCTTACCCGGGATGAAATTAAGAAATATCTGGATGCCCTGGTGGGAAAAACACCCGAGCAGTTGCCGCTTTACGGCGTGCCGTTTGCAATCAAGGATAATATCGATCTGGCGGGTGCCCCCACCACGGCGGCTTGTCCGGATTTCAGCTACCTGCCCGCAAGATCCGCTTTTGTGGTCGGGCTGTTAATCCAGGCCGGCGCTATTCCCATTGGCAAAACCAATATGGATCAATTTGCCACGGGGTTGGTGGGCGTGCGATCCCCGGAGCCGTGGGGGCCGTGTCACAACGCCTACAATTCGCAATATATTTCCGGCGGTTCCAGTTCCGGCTCGGCACTGGCGGTGGCAAAACGACAGGTGAGTTTTTCGCTGGGGACAGATACCGCCGGATCGGGGCGGGTCCCGGCATCATTGAATAATATTGTCGGACTGAAACCGTCGCGGGGCCTGCTTAGCACCGGCGGTGTCGTACCCGCCTGTCGAAGTCTCGACTGCGTCAGTATTTTTGCGCGCAATATTCAGGACGCCAATACGATTTTCGATATTGCCGCCCGCTTTGATACTGACGACCCCTATGCCCGAAAAAATACTTATGGCAACGCCCAGCGCTATTTCGGCTCGCCCGATAAACCGGTTCGTATCGGCATCCCACAAGCATCCCGGCTGAATTTTTTCGGCAATACCGAAGCGGAAAATTTGTTTCACCAGGCGCTGCAAAACATTGCCGGCCGGAATGTTGAATTGAGCAATATTGATTTTTCCCCGTTTATCGAGGCAGCAAAACTTCTTTATGAAGGTCCCTGGGTGGCCGAACGTTACCTGGCTGTCAGGGAGTTAATAGATACGAAACCCGAGAGCCTGTTGCCGGTAATCAACGACATTATTTCATCGGGTAAAAACGCGACGGCCGCGGACGCTTTTTCCGCCCGGTACCGGCTGATGGAGTTGAAGCGGAAGGCGGAAATCGAACTGGAAAAAGTGGATGCGATCCTGACACCCACCAACGGAACAATTTATACCCTTAAGGACATCGAGCGGGAGCCGGTTAAACATAATTCCAACCTGGGGTACTACACCAATTTTATGAACCTGTTGGACTGTGCCGCCGTTGCGTTACCCGCGGGTTTTTATTCGAACGGCGTCGGGTTTGGTATCACGTTATTTCATCGGGCGTTTAGCGATAAAAACCTGTTGTCAATTGCCGCATTGTTGCGACAGGAAACTCCTACAGGTTTCAGGCAACCGTATAATACGGTACCGGTGGTGGTCTGCGGCGCTCATATGGAGGGGCTGCCGCTAAACTGGCAGTTGACGGAGCGGGGCGGGGTATTGAAAAGTAAAACCCGAACGGCAGGCTGTTATCGCCTTTTCGCCCTGGCCGGCGGGCCGCCGTATCGGCCGGGACTCAAGCGCGACGAGAAAGCGGGAAATTACATTGATGTGGAGGTTTGGTCGGTACCCGTGGAAAATATGGGCTCCTTTGTCGCTGAAATTCCACCACCGCTTGGACTTGGAAAGGTCGAGCTTGAAGACGGAACCTGGGAAACGGGCTTTATTTGCGAGCCCTGTGGACTGGAAACAGCGACAGATATTACCGAAACTGGTGGCTGGCGAAATTATCTCAACACGATCAAGTAGATCAGGCCGGATAAATGGCTCCCAGCACGGTATCGGATGACGCCCCGGTTACCTGCGCCAGGTTACCGGGCAGCGAGTTCATTGTCCGCATTGCCAGCCAGGCAAATACCACCGCTTCCACCCAGTCGGGGTTGATGCCAAGAGCGTCGGTGGTCAAAACGTCTGCCTCCGGCAGGGCCGCCTGAAGGCGTGACATCAGGAATTTATTGTGCGCACCGCCACCGCACACATACAGCGCAATATCATTGTCGAGCAATCGGGTAACCGCATCGGCAATTGTCTTTGCAGTCAACTCTACCAGGGTCGCCTGCACGTCCTCGGGGTTTATCTTTTTACACTGCGCCAGGATATAGTCGAGCCAGTGCTGATTGAAATCTTCTCTCCCCGTACTTTTTGGCGGTGCCAATTGGAAAAAAGGATGGGTCAGGAGTAATTCCAGCATCGGTTCGTTGATCTGGCCGCTGTGTGCCCAGTTACCGTCGCGGTCAAATTCCTCGCCCCGATGTTTGCGTATCCATGTGTCGGAAAGCACATTGCCTGGACCGGTATCAAAACCTTTTATCTTGCCGTCAATCGGCAAGCAGGTGATGTTGGCGATACCGCCGATATTCACGATGCAGCGCGTTTCCTGGTCGGAATAAAAGCTCGCGTAGTGAAATGCCGGCGCCAACGGCGCACCCTGGCCACCACAGGCCATGTCGCGCCGGCGAAAATCGGCCACCGTGGTGATACCGGTGCGTTGGGCAATAATATTCGGATCGCCAATTTGCAGGGTAAACGGTTCGGGAAACTGAACACTTCGGGGACGGTGGCGAACGGTTTGGCCGTGGCTGCCGATAGCTGCAATGTCCCGTGCGGAATAGCCGGATTCCGTTAACAGTTGTTCGACGGCTTCGGCGAAAAAAATTCCCATCTGCCGGTCGAGAACGCCCATGCGATCAATCTCATTCCCGGCTGGATGGGTAAGTTCGTGAATGGCGCGTTTGATTTCCGCCGGGAAATGATATTCGCTGGTCGCAATGAGTTGAACGGTATTTTGTTCGTCGAAACTGACCAGCGCGGCATCAATACAATCCGCGCTGGTGCCAGACATAAGGCCGATGTATAAACTGGACGTTGACGCCATGGCGGGTCCTCTACCACTGAATGATATCGAACGCTGCTACAGTCGCTTGCTGTCGCCGGAATCGGAAACCTCTGACGATGCGTATTTGGTGGTTTCCGCGCCGGGGTTTAACTCCGCCAGCAACGTTTGAGTCTGGCGCAGGAAGTGCGCCATTTCCTCGGATGAAATGGCTTCTGCTTTCGGCAATTTATCCACCACGGTCCGCGGGTTGCGATGCACGCCGTTGATCAAAAATTCGTAGTGCAGGTGCGGGCCGGTCGCCAGTCCGGTGGCGCCGACACTGCCAATACGCTGCTGTTGTCGGACGCGTTGCCCGTTTTTTACATAGCGCTTCGACAAATGCAGGTACTTGGTCTGAATACCGTTGCCGTGCTGGATAATTACGTAGTTTCCGTTTGCTCTGCTGTAGGCGGACGCGATTACCCGACCGTCACCGGAAGCCCATACCGGTGTGCCGGTATTCGCCGCGTAATCTATACCGCGGTGGGGTCGAACGGTTTTTAGTACCGGATGCAGGCGGTTCGGATTGAAATTCGAACTGATTCGGCGAAAGTCGAGCGGCGCGCGCAAAAAGGCCTTGCGCATGCTTTCGCCGGTGGGGGTGTAATAGTTGCTTTCGCCCTCTGCATTGGTGTATCGAACAGCGCGGAAAGTTTGCCCCTGGTTGACGAATTCCGCCGCCAGGATATGACCATCACCGATTTTCTCGCCGTCGAGAAAGGCTTCTTCGAAAAGTACCTTAAAGCTGTCCCCCTTGCGGATATCGAGGGCAAAGTCGATATCCCATCCAAAAACGTTGGCCAGCTCCATGACCACTTTATCATCCAGCCGCGCATCCTTACCCGCATTGAACAAAGAGCTTTCAATTTGTGCCGAGCGCAGTGCTAATTTTATATCCGGTTGCAATTTGATTTGCTGGTAGGCAAAACCGGATCCCTTGCGAACAAATGAAAAACTGTTGAGGCGATCCCTGGTATATTTCAGTGCCTGAATCTCGTTATCGGTATTGAGCGCAAATTCCAATTCGTGACCCGGGAACAGCTCCGCCAACTTTTTGCCTTCGGCGCTGCTGGTCAGTAATTCCATCATGTGTCGGTCGGAAAGCCCCGCGCGCTTGAAGATCAGCGACAGGTTATCGCCGGGTTTCACTTTTTCTGTCACTCGGCGGAGAGTATCGGTGGCATGGATGGCCACGGTGGGTGCATAGTTCGCTTCGATCAGGGGCTCTTCAGGCTCCGGAATGGCAGCGAGTGCGGGAATTTCCAGCTGCTGGACCTGGCGCTTGGCGGAGGCTTCTT
Source organism: uncultured Cellvibrionaceae bacterium (assembly GCA_964451365.1). Classification (GTDB taxonomy): domain Bacteria; phylum Pseudomonadota; class Gammaproteobacteria; order Pseudomonadales; family Cellvibrionaceae; genus CAYVIB01. The sequence goes on along the minus strand of CAYVIB010000042.1, from coordinate 21,097 downwards.
CACTGGGCAGCATGGAGAAAACCGCCAGGCCGGCCGCCAGTGCCGAAACTGCCATGACATGTCCTTTGGGAAGGTGGCCGAGGAGGCCTGATTTGCGCTTATTTTTAGGTTTTTCAATAGCTTGCATCGCAGAACTCAATTCTTAATCAATTTTCTAGCATAACCTTCCAATTTATAACAGAAAACCGTGCGAATATCACCCGCGGCTGCACTTTTTGTTTTATTGTTATGAATTCAGGCGCTAACAGTTTGTTTTGACAGGTTTTTTCTGTATTGTTCCCGCCTGATTGCAAAATTGTCATAAGTTTGGTGGTTAGACTAAATGAGTGGAACACAGAGTATAGATAAAAACTTGCTGGCTGACCTGACGGCGCGCGGACTGGTTGCCCAGATGACCGGAGATGACAGGTTGCCGGTTCATCTTGCCGAGGCTCCTCGCACGCTTTACTGTGGCTTCGACCCCACCGCCGACAGCCTGCATATCGGCAGTCTGGTGCCGCTGCTGACACTTAAACGTTTCCAACTGGCTGGCCACAAACCGATTGCCCTGGTGGGGGGCGCTACCGGCTTGATCGGTGATCCAAGCTTCAAGGCCCAGGAGCGCCAGCTCAATTCGGCGGAGGTGGTGGCGGACTGGGTGGAAAAGATCAGGGAGCAGGTTTCGCGCTTTATTGATTTTGACTGTGGTGATAATTCCGCCGAGGTGGTCAACAACCTCGACTGGGTGGGCAGGATGAGTGTGCTGGATTTCCTGCGCGATGTTGGCAAACATTTTTCTGTTAACAACATGATCCAGAAAGAATCGGTCAAACAGCGTATCGAACGGGAAGGCTCGGGTATTTCATTTACCGAATTTACCTATATGCTTTTACAGTCGCTGGATTTCGCCGAACTGTACAAGCGGTTTAATTGTACCCTGCAGATTGGCGGGTCCGACCAATGGGGCAATATAACCGGCGGAACCGATCTGGCTCGCCGGTTATACGGTGGCCAGGTATATGGCCTGACGCTGCCGCTGGTGACAAAGGCTGACGGTACAAAATTCGGTAAAACCGAGTCCGGGACGATATGGCTGGAGCCGGCAAAGACATCGCCATACGCCTTTTACCAATTCTGGCTCAACACCGCCGACGCGGATGTTTACAAATTCTTAAAGTACTTCACATTTTTGTCCGTCGAGGAGATCGATCGCATAGAGGCGGAGGACAAAAATGCACAGGGCCGGCCGCAGGCGCAGGCTCGGTTGGCGACGGAGGTAACACGGCTTATTCACGGCGATGGGGGATTGACGGCGGCCGAGCGTATTACCCGGGTTTTGTTTTCCGGCGCGGTGAGCGAGTTGAGCGAGGCAGACCTGGAGCAGCTTAAGCTCGACGGCCTGCCGTATTCCCAATTGCAGCGCGCGGAGCTGAACAGCAAGTCGCTCACCCAGTGGCTGGTGGACGCGGGCATGGCGCCGTCGGGAAAACAGGTTAAAGATGCCTTGGGCAGGGGCGCTGTGGTTATCAACGATATACCGCAATCCGTCGACAGCAACGTTAATCCCGAATCCTGTTTTATGCCGGAATCAGCCTTGTTCAGTCGATTTTTCGTGGTGAAACTGGGGAAAAAGAAATATCATCTGTTCGAAATCCGGTAACGATAAAACGACTGGGAAAAAAATTTGAATATTTTATTGGTCGATGATCACAAATTGTTCCGGGAAGGCATGCGCTATGTGCTTGAGGCGGGCTTGCGCGACGAGACGAACGGCGAGTTCGTGATATATGAAGCCGCCGACAGCAACACGGCGGTCAGGTGTGCCCAACAGCACCCGGAGCTGGATCTGGTACTGATGGATTTGAATCTTCCCGACAGTCAGGGCCTTTCCGGTTTGCAGGCATTTATCCGACGGTTTCCCGTGTTGCCGGTGGTGGTGCTTTCCGCTTCCACGCAGCGCAGCGATATTACCCGCTCGCTGGAAGCCGGGGCGATGGGATTTATTCCCAAGGACTCCTCTAGCTCCGCCGTTGTGAATGCCATACGGCTGGTATTGACCGGCAATATTTACGTGCCGCCCGTGCTACTGGATCAGGAAGTTCCGGTTACCGCGTCAAATGGCACGCAGGGATCATCCGGCCTGACCGGCAGGCAACAGGAGGTGATTCAATTGATCGCGGAAGGGAAATCCAACAAGGAAATCGCCCGCCAGCTCAACCTGGCGGAGACCACGGTAAAAATGCATGTGACCCATATTATGCGCACGCTGGATGTGAGCAATCGCACCCAGGCGGTGGTGAAAGCGGAAAGACTTGGATTGGTGGCGATCGATTGACTTAAAAAGTTTGTTGCGCTTCAAACCGAATCTGGTAGCCGTCCACCACATCCCGGTCGGCCAGCGGAAACGCAATATCGATATGAACGACATTGCCAATATGGGTTTTACTGGAGGTTAGCCGCAGGCCAAAACCCACGTTTGACAGCATTCGCGATCCCTTGGCCGGCGCAAATTCCCCATCATTCATCTGCCTCCAACGATTGTTATCTCCCCACATTTTTGCCGCATCGAAAAAAGCCACATAGCCGACGCGCAGAACGTTGAACAGGTGCAAATCGGTGAAATAGCGGCGCTCCAGCGTTATCTGCGCCAACTCGTCGCCCCGCAGGTAGTCCAGTGGATACCCTCTGAGGGAAACACTGCCGCCTGCGGTAATCTGCCGGTGTGGGGGCAGGTTTTGCGCCCAACTGTAGCTGGCGCCCGCATACCAGCGGTTCTGGCTATCGATAAAACCATTGTAACCGACATTGCCGGTAAACAAGGTCGCGTCGATGTCATTGCGTTTGTGGTAGTCTCGTCCATCCAAAGATGCCGAGAACGTCACCAGGTGATAGCGGCCCAGTCCCAGCACGTCGTCAAAGCGGACATTGTACAAAGTGACTTCCCCGCTGTGCTGGTATTCGCTTTCGCCGTAGCCGAGTTTGATGAACAGGTTGGCGCCCACGGAAATATCTTCCGGTCGCTGAATCTGGTTAACGTTGTGGTACACGCGAAATTTGTTTTCGATGTATTCGTAGCCAATCCATGGATAAAGAATTTCTTCATCCACGGGGGGAGGTTCGACCGACGTGGGAACGTCGCGGTAAATACTTTTGTCGTGTGTGGCACCGAGATAAATCCGGCTGGTGGAGCTGGCGCTGATATTCAGCGCGGCACCGTAAAATAGATTGAGGTTTTCACTTTTATGCTTGTATTCGTTGAGCAGAACATCACCCTGGCGGATTTTTTCCACGCTGTTGATGGTTTCCGAACTGACACCCATGGCGTAGGGTGTTGTCAGCGAGTAGAACGGGTGCGACAGGCGAAATACCGTGTCCTCCCCATCCGTTGTTTCGGCATAGCCGAGGGTGATATCAATGGGCTGGTTGAGAAAGTAGGGATTGCTGAATTTGTAGTAGACCCGGTCGCGATTTTGTGACGTTTGGTAGCCAAAGCTGAAACTGCCTCCGGTGCCGAAAATATTTCCTTCGCTCAGGCCAAAGCCAGACTCGGTCTCTCCACCGGTATGGCTAAACGTGGTTTCCGGCTGTGTGGTCCAGGAATCCTTGGTCACCACGGTAAGCTCAACACTGTCCCTGCAGATTTTGCCCGGCATGATAAAGGCACTGATCAGGTAAGAGCGCGAGCGGAGTATTCTCTCACTTTCGGTAATTTGAGAGCTTTTAAAAGAATCCCCCTGCCTAAACAGCAGTTGTGATTTGATCACTTTCTGCCTTGTTTGCACGTGGAGGCGGTTGAGAAAGCGATACAGGGAAGTATTTTCCCGTTCCAGTTCGGTATCGAACACATCGAGAATAATAAACTCGATCTCTCCAATGGTTTTGCCTTCGAGCGCGGCCAGGCTTGCCGGCCTTTCGTCGGAGATCAGAAATTCGGCGTACTGATGGCGGTTCATTGGCGCCGGTTGGCATGCTTGATCATTTGGGATTGGTTTTTGACCGGGAGGAGTGGATATTTTTTGGCTTTCATCGGCCAAGGTGGATGTGGCGGCCAGCCCAACCAAAACGACAACGAATATCCGCGCCAGCAGCCCGCCGATTGTCGCTATCTCTCGTTCCCCGACATTGGCTGACGACGTGGTTATTATTGCTGGAGTAGGGATGCCGGTGTGATTCAAGTTAGGTAACGAGGTTCGATATTAGGTCGAAAGTAATGTTAGTTAGTTAAATCATTGTGTCTTAAGTTCCGTTTGTCAAAAGCGTGATGAAAATCATAAATCTACGGGTGGGAATGGAGAGCGGCTGAATTGCTGCTTAATCCGTCGCCATTTCAGTGCGGATTGCCGCTAACCTGTCAGACGGGATAATCGGGAGTGGGGGAATATATCGATTTTCCTTCCCCCAAAGCCGAAGGTCGTCCGTGACCTTCTCACATGCCTGGTGATCCGTCACCGGCATGTTTCCCGCGATCCCTGCGGTACCGTGTCAGGGTTGGGGCAGATCCTTGTTGCTCCAGGGTACCGCTTCCCGCAGCCGTCCGGTCGTCCATGCTGTTCTTGGGTTTCGGGCTAAACGCTCGCTTCCTTCGCCTGAATATTGATCAGGAAGGAGCGCAGCTTCGCCGGGGACACAGGTTTGTTAAGTAGTGGAATGCCGCTGTTTTGGATGGCCTGCAATGGTTCCGAAGCGGTATCGCCGGTAATAATCAAACTCGGAATTTCGTTGCCGTACTGGGCTTTGATCAAATCGATGGCGCCGATGCCGGTTCGTCCGCCCCGCAAGCGGTAATCGGCAATGATGGCGTCGGGTGTGACTTTGTCGCGTGTCAGTTTAGCCAAGGCCTCCTGTGGAGTGGCGCCGGTATAGACATTACAGCCCCAGCTCAGGAAGAGAGCTTCGGTGCTTTCGCGCACGTCGATATCGTCGTCGACGATAACGATATTGCTTTTTCCTTCCGCCCTATTGTTCATCCATTCCACCGCGGCCTTGGGCAGGTCAATAAAAGATGCCTTTGAGCCCATCGGTATCACTACTGAAAAGCTGGAACCCTGGCCTACGGATGAACTGACATTGATTTCGTGTTCAAGCAGTTGCGAAATGCGTTTGACAATGGCGAGCCCAAGCCCCAGCCCCTTGCTGCGGTCCCGCTCGGGATTGGTTAACTGATAGAACTCGCCGTAGATAGCCTCTAGCTGATCGGAGGGGATACCAATGCCGGTGTCCTTTACCGACACTACAATATCGGTGCCCCGGGTTTCGCAACTGATGGTAATGGAACCTTGGCTGGTATATCGCACCGCGTTGGAAACATAATTGCGGATAATCTGTTCCAGCAACGAGGCGTCGGTAAAGACGATGGGCTCATCGCAGTGAATATGCAACAGGATGCCTTTGTCCCGGGCATCGCCTTCAAAATCATTTACGATTCGTTCCAGCATCGGGCGCAAGCGAAAATTCCGCCTTTCGGGAACCAGCGTACCGGCCTCCAGCCGGGAAATGTCGAGCAGGGCGTTAAACAGACTTTGCAGCGCTTCAATGGAATGGTTGATCTGGCCAATCAGTTTCTTGTTCTGCGGCTTCTGCAGGTTGTCAGCCAGTATCGACGTATACAGGGTAAGCGCGTGCAGCGGTTGTCGCAGGTCGTGACTCGCGGCGGCCAGGAATTTGGATTTAGCCTGGTTGGCAACTTCCGCCTCGTCTTTTTGTTCCCGCAGTTTGTTCACCAGGTGGGAGTTTTCGAATCGCAGCTTGAGGGAGAGCACGAAAGTCCGGTTAAGCTGCGCGGCGAAGTAGGAAAGTGACGCGATAAACAGCAGCGCCAGGAAAGCGAGAATGGTGTCCGTGCGCTCGTCTTCCCAGAAAAGCCTTACGGTGATTGGCGCCATGGAGATAAGGAAATAGGCGTTAAACGCCGGGTTGTAGGCACTGAGAGACGCCACCGATCCCGCGCCCATCCCTGACAATACAAAAAAGATGAGCATCTGGTATTCCATGGCGCCGGGCTGGAAAAATGCCGCGCCCACCGAGCCCCACCAGATGCCGGACAGCGCGCAGCCCAACACGAACAGGCGCGCGTAAAAAATGGAGGAACGGGAAGACCGTTCATGGCGCTTGTACAGAAGGTAAAATGTGAAGCGAATGATGCATACGGCCAGTAGGGCACCGAACCAGATAGCGAGCGTTTTCTCCGCGACGACAGGCATAAACCCGTAAACAAGAATAGCCGCCACCACAACATTAATGGCGAGCATGGCCAACGACTGGCGGTACAGCAGCCGTATTTGCTCATCAAACACCTGGGTGCCAAAGTCGCCGCCGGTCACGCCGATGGGTAACTTTAAATTCTCTGCTTTGCTCAAGGTTCTTCGTTCTCCGCTGCAATTGTCCTTGGAGTCCGACCGTAACTAAAAAGGGCGGGTAGAATAATGCGTGCTTTAATTGCGGAAGGCCAGCCGCCCATTGGTGTACGGGTACCGACTTTGGTCGGTAGGTGTACTGGCGATTACTGGCTTATTCATATTACAATTTGGCCGCAATCGGAATTCATCGGCCGGATCAGACGGCTGCCGGAAATCCCAAGTATAAATTCAAATAATAACCGGATCGCACTCATGCAGCTCTCTTCAATAGATATCAGTGTTTTCGTCGCTTATGTAATCGGTTTAATTACGCTTGCACTGTGGGTTTCGCGGGAAAAGGCCGGGCATCAAAAAGACACCCGCGATTACTTTCTCGCCGGCAACAGCCTTCCGTGGTGGGCAATCGGGGCTTCGCTGATCGCCGCCAATATTTCCGCGGAGCAGATAATCGGTATGTCGGGCTCGGGATTTGCCATCGGGCTGGCAATTGCCTCGTATGAATGGATGGCCGCCATCACCCTGATTATTGTAGGTAAATACTTCCTGCCGATATTCCTCAAGCGCGGCATCTACACCATGCCCCAGTTTCTGGAACAGCGCTACGATCATCGCGTACGCACGATTCTGGCGATTTTCTGGCTTGGTGTGTACGTGTTTGTCAATCTCACCTCGGTGTTATGGCTCGGCGCGTTGGCGATCAATACGATCACTGGTGTGGATATGGTCTATGGCATGTTGTTCCTGGGCGTGTTTGCACTGACTTACTCTTTATATGGTGGCCTTAAAGCGGTTGCGTTTACCGATATCATCCAGATCGTCATCCTGGTGTTTGGCGGACTGCTGCTTAGTTATATCTGCCTGGATCTGGTGGGGGAAGGCGGGGGGGTTATAGCGGGTTTCGCCGCCCTGACCGAACGAGTGCCGGAAAAATTCGACATGATTCTCAGCAAGGACAACCCTCATTACATCAGCCTGCCCGGTCTTTCGGTCCTGGTGGGCGGCATGTGGATCATGAACCTGTCGTATTGGGGCTTTAACCAGTACATTATCCAGCGGACCCTGGCCGCCAAAAGCGTGGCGGAAGGCCAGAAAGGTATTGCCTTTGCGGCTTACCTTAAACTGCTGATGCCGATAATCGTGGTGTTGCCCGGTATCGCGGCGGCGGTATTGGCGCCCGGGCTTGGGCGCCCGGACCAGGCTTATCCTTCCATGATGCAACTGATGCCGGTAGGCGTTAAGGGTTTGGTATTCGCCGCTCTGGTGGCGGCGGTAGTGTCGTCCCTTGGTTCAATGACAAATAGTATTTCCACCATTTTCACCATGGACCTGTACTCCTTTTATCGCCGGAGCGAGTCCCAGCAGCACTATGTTCTGGTTGGTCGTGTGGTGGCTTTCAGCGCAATGATTGTCGCCATGATATGCGCCAAACCCCTGTTGGGTAATTTTGACCAGGCGTTTCAGTATATCCAGGACTTTACCGGCTTTTTTACTCCCGGAATCTGCGCGTTGTTTTTGCTTGGCATGTTTTGGAAAAAAACCACCGCCAACGGTGGCTTGGTGGCGGCGGTGGGCTCCGCGATCATGTCGCTGGTGTTCTATCTGCTTTTTCCGGAATTTCCCTTTATTGACAGGGTTGGTCTGGTTTTCCTCGCCAGCGTTGTATTGGCGGTTATCACTTCGGTTGTTGAAGGAAACAGGGATCAGGAAAACAGTGTGGATTTACAAGATGTTAACTTTTCCACCACAACGGGTTATAACCTGGCGGCTCTTGGTGTAATCCTGATATTGATCGGGCTCTACGCGACCTGGTGGTAAGCCCTGAGATGCAAGGGGAAGTGCTCCTGCACCCCCTTGCGACTCCATCCTTTCACGACATCAGCTATCAGCTGTTGCCTGTCAGGGGTTCTTCAGCAGTTCTCAATGCGTCTTCCAGGGACTCGATTGCGGCTTCAAGGGAGTTTCTGAAAACCGACCGTGCATGTTCCGCCTGGCCGGTGGCAATCGCCTGATAAATTGCCTGTTTTACTGCTTTGTCACCGCTGGCGCCCCGCAGCTGGCTGAATTGCGCCGCCGCTTTCAGGGAGGTTTCAATAAAACTGGTGAGTTGGATATAAAAAGGATTTTCAGTGGCGGTGAGTATTGCCTTGTGAAAAGCGATTTCCGCGTTTAGCCCGTCCGAAAGTTGCGACGACATTCTTAACTGCGCAAGCGCCATATCAATTTCGCGAATTCGGCTTCGGTTGGCGTTGCTGGCGGCAAGGGCGGCTGCTTCCGGTTCGAATGCCAGGCGCAACTGTAAGAAGTCCTTAAGCAGAGTCAATGAAGGTGTCCCGCTCAATATCCAGGAGAGGACATCGGTATCAAAAAGGTTCCAGCTGGATTTGGGTTGAATACGAATGCCTTGCCTCGGCCGGGACGATAGCAGGCCTTTGGCCGTCAGCATTTTTACCGCCTCGCGCGTTGCGCTGCGACTGATTTCGTACTGTTGGCAGATATCCGCTTCCGAAGGCATGCCTTTTTCTCCGGCATAGACTCCCTGTACTATCGCGACGCCCAATTCGTGAACCAATTGCTGGGTGAGATTTCTGGTTGGTGTAATTTCCATAGCAATCTTCTTTATTATATTTGTTGTTATATTTATGGCGCTTATCTTAGCACATGCCCTCCCTGGCCTGACAATATGGTTCAGTCCCCGTGGAGGGCGTCGGCGGCGAGCACGAGAAACATATAGTTGGTGGCGCCGCCGCCCATCACATATTCCGTTTGCTGCCAAAAGAACGGCCAGATCTTAAGTTCCGGCAGATCCGGCCTGATCAGCGCGGTACCGGAAATCACACCGCCGGGAATGTAGGACCAGTCGGCGCGATTGACCCCATAGGCAACCAGAGCGGATTCCGATCCCACGCCAGAGGCAAACGACAGGGTGTTTTCCCCGGGGTGGACGCCGAGGACAAAGTTGAGCGCGTTGAGGTAGGAATCCGGTGAAGTGTGCTCCGGCCATGTTTTGTGAAAGAAATACTGCCTTACGCCAAAAGCCTGGATGGTCCAACCGGCGCCCCAGATGTTGGGTTTATAGGGAACGCCATAGGGGGATTCGAGTGATTCGCGCTGAACCTGGTCCTGGTGCTGTCTGACCGCGGCCGATATATCAGAGGCAAATTGCTTGTCATCAATTAGGCTGATCACCCGCCCGATAGCCCACCCGGTGTTGGCGATATCACCTACCAGTTCCTCTTTGATACTCACCAGTTTCTGTTTAAATGCGTTGTCTCCGGTGGCGAGAATCAGTTCGGCAAGAATAAATGCCCGCGCTTTGGCATCACTGGTTTTGTCAAAAGAACCGCGGTAAAGCTCCTTCGCCGCATCCAGAGCCTCGTTTGCCAGTGTCGGGTTATATTCCTTCAGAACACGTGCCGCGGCGGCCAGACCCGCGCCGGCGTTCAGCTCCCGGATGGGGTTTTCCTCGGTAAACACGTATCGATCATCCGGTACCGGAGAATAGCCCGGTTTGCGTTTTCCCGCTTCCAGCGTGGGGTCGTAAACCAGGCCGTCGGTTTGGGTGGAGCCATCCCCCAGCAACACGTATTGGCGAACGGTGGGAACAATGATCCCCCGATAAAGGCGGCCCAGGGATTTGTAGGCGCCCATGACGCTCAGCAAGCCGTGTTCAATTTGCTGCAGTGCGTCCGATTTTCCGTCCGCCACATGGATTTCAACCAGTTTTTTATTCTGGTCGATCAGTGTTGAGTCATAGTCCAGGCCAAATTCTTCCACCATCATGGACAGCAGCCACACGGTCGTCATCTGGGATTCCACACGCAGGTCATAATCGCCCGCATCGTGCCAGCCGCCTGCATTCAGTCCGGGAACCGGCTCCAGGGGCTCGTATTGTGTGAGGGTCGACGGTCCGGACTTATAGCCGTCAAAATGATTGAGATTGACCGGCGACATCAACGCGTCGTCGTGATGACACAGCCCGTGCCAAACGCGATACTTCTCATTTACCCGCATATGGCACATTTGCACCGGGAGGTAGTATTCCAAAGTTGGTTGCCAGGCGTGTCGGTCATACACCCTGGAATCGATCCTGAACGGTTGAGAGGTTTTTCCACGATATTCCACGACATACATTCCCGCATCCCTGATATCTGAAAAATCGTATCGCAGATAGTTGTAACGCAGGAATTTCCCCCAAAGTCGCGGCTTGCCGTCGGCGACTTTTTCCCGGCCGGAGTGAGTTAGTTTGTAGATGCTGAGTTGACTGGCTTTTTTATCACGCTTGTCCTGCTCAATAATGACCTGTTTAGGCTGTGCGGGAGTGTATCCGAGCTGCGAAACCTGGATGACGGGCTGGTAAATCCAGTCCGGCACAACATTGGGGGTGATAACCCATTCAACTGCATTTTTGGTTTTGTTCTTGGGAACAGGGGTACGGACGATATACCATCCGTTGTTGTGATTGGAGCGGCCATCCCACAATTCCAACGGCGCTGTCTTGGATTCAATGGTGATTTTCTGCTTTTCTTCTCCGGGCGCTATGACCAATTTTTCCCCCGTCGCAAGCGGTCCCGTCAGCCACTCATCGTGTTGGTTGACGAGAGGGCCGTTGGGTTGGGGTGTAAAAATTCCGCTGTGGTCATCCATCAGGTAAGACCGGCCAAACAGGTGGCCCGGAAACAGCTCGAAATTAAATCCCACCTTACCTATCCATGCGTCCGGCAGGGGCTTTTCCAGGTCGACAGTAATTTTAAAGCTGTTTCCCTCAAGCGCGGTGACGCTGACGGAATAAGTGAATTCCAGATCAGGATACACAATAGGGTTAAAGCCAATCCGGTTCTTTGTAGGGTCGGGATAGGAAAGAGTCTGGCTGATTGTGCGGTTGGACTTATCTACTTTTAACTCACCTCCTGCCGGTACGGGCGACCACTGTCCCGGGGAGGTTTCCAGCCGCAAATCACCGTTTGCCGCGACGCGAACACCGTGCTGGATAACGGAAATACCCGTCTGGTGGCCCTCCGGGTAAATATCGCTGAAAACGGTGACGTTTAAGCCGGGCGTTTCAAAGTAATTTAAGTCATTGATTTCCAGGTTCGATTTTGCGTGGGTAAACAAGGGCATAGTGAGGGCGAGTAAAACAAAAAATCTCATTTGCAATAATCCTGATTAATGACGTGCATTTTGCTGCGCTGCAAAATGAAATGGATTGGGTCTTATTCGTTTAAAAAGTGAAGACCTGTTAGAGCTTAGAATAATTGAGGTGGTAAGCATAACGTCTGTTGTGGTGCAGCAAGGTAAAAACGCTTCAATTCATGCTGGAGAAATTTTTGTTGACATGAAAGAGAAACAATGGCACGTTTTGTTACATAAGAATAAATGCAGGTAGTTCCTGAATTCAAACGATGTATCACCGCAAATTGTTCCTACGACTTCGGATATCCAACAGCGTTGTTGCTGGCGACTACCCCTAATTTTGGGAGGAGATAGCCGACCGGCGGAACTTTTATGATTTCACTGAGGAACTACTGATTACGTGATAAACTTGAAAAGGCCAACGGCTCCGACTATAAGATTTATATGATAATAAGCCTTATTGTGCCCGGAGCGCTGATAAGTTTTTAACAATAATTTTCCAATAATAAATGGGGATAAGCTATATGGTTAACATCGATAGCAATGTTGAGAGAGAGAGAAGACGCAAGATCTTTAAAAGATCGATGCTCGCTTCGGCTGTCATGGCTGTGGCGGCTTCGTCGTTTGCGCAGGACGATGCGTCGAGTGAGATTATCGATGAGGAGGTGGTGGTCACTGGTACCCGAGCCAACCTGCAAAATGCGCAGGATATCAAACGCGAAGCGGATACCTTTGTCGATGCTATTTCCGCTGAAGATATAGGTTCCCTCCCTGATCGAAGTGTATTGGAAGCTATCCAGCGTTTGCCGGGTGTTTCGGTAGAGCGTTTTGCCGGCCCGGATGACCCGGACCATTTTAGTGTTGAAGGCAGTGGCGCCATTATTCGTGGTATGACTGCAACCCGGTCAGAATTTAATGGCAGGGATTCTTTTACGGCCAACTCGGGCCGAGGTCTTTCTTTCCAGGACGTTTCACCTGAATTGATGGGTGGCGTGGACGTTTACAAGAACCAGACCGCGGATATGATTGAAGGCGGTATTGGTGGAACGATTAGCTTGCGTACCCGGAAACCGTTTGATTCGGATGGGCGGGTTATCGCTGCAAACCTCGATTATTCATACGGAGATCTGGCGGAAGAGTGGACGCCTACCTTTTCAGGTTTATACAGCAACCGTTGGGACACCAACTCCGGGGAGTGGGGATTCTTACTGAATTTTGCTGACTCCAGCCTTCGTGGACGTTCTCACGGCATACAATCTGATGCCTATGTGAAATATGACCCTACTGTTATCAGGGGAGCCGAAGAGTTTGCGGATCGAGAATACGTTTGGATGCCTAACGGCGCTAATTTGTTGGACAAGGATGATGATCGTGAACGCCAAGGTGTAGCGACATCCATTCAGTGGGAAAGCCCTGACGATTCGTTGTTGGCAACATTTGAATATATCCGGTCGGACTCAACGCTTGCGTGGACCGAGAGGGCGCTTAAATACCAGGGCGGGTATTACGATGAGGGCGCGGCTAATGACATCCGCCGTACTCGCCCCGCCGATGCGGAAATCAACAATAATCTTCGCGGCATCAACGAAAATTCTGAATTCCAGTTCAATGATGAAGGTATTTTTGAATCGGGCTTTTTGACAGAAGTTGATGGCTGGAGACTTGCCGATATCAACCGTGATCATGCGCCGGCTGGTGGCCAATTCGGACACAAATTTCAAACCGACACCCGATACAAGGAAACAAACACGCTGGTTGAGGATGTTTCTTTCAATCTGAAGTGGAACCCTACCGATAATTTTGAACTGGAGTGGGATGCCCAGTACATAGAAGCGGAAACCAAAGATGATGACATGGTTGTCCATCTGGGGCTTTATGCACTGCAGGAATACGATACCACGACCAGCACCCCTACGTTAAATCTATATGAGCCCTGGGGTGGCCGTCGGGATGCCGCTCGGGCAGCTGCCGCCGCAGACCCTGACTATAGTGGCCCATCCTACGAAACGGGAGACTATCCAACTAACGCCGATGGTTTGTATTACTACCCCGGGTTCAGCGAGGACTCAGCAGGTGACAGCAATTATTTCCAGGATCCGAATAGTTACTGGTGGCGTTCGGCAATGGATCATTACGAGCGTTCGGAAGGCGAATCAGTGGCTACCCGCCTGGATGGCACCTTCCATTTCGACGACGGCACATTCTTCCGTTCGGTCAAAGCAGGTGTGCGTTATGCCAAGCGCGAGCAGTTGGTGCGCACTACCGATTGGAACTGGGGTTCCCTGGGGCCGGAATTTTCGGGCGGAAATCCTGCGCTCTGGTTGCCGGATGTGCCGAGCCAGTACGACGAGGTGGATTTGGTTGACTGGAGTGAATTCCACGGTGGGAATGTCGTCAATATCCCTGGTGGTAAGCTGGCGCATGCGTCTGTGGACTTCGTGCGTTCTCTGCTGGTGGGTGCCGGGGGTGAATACGCGGTGAATGGTGGTAGCAGTTGGGTCCCATATCAGGATAGGGACAACGTGGATCCGGAGTTTGGCATTTTTACGCCTGGCGAAATTTATGACACCACGGAAACAAATAATGCGGCCTATGTGCGTCTGGATTTTGGTTCGGATGAAACCCGATTCCGCTTCAGCGGTAATATAGGTTTGCGATATTACAAACTCACTCGTGAGGCCAAGGGTTCCATCCAATTCCCGGATTTGGTGCCGGAACCAGAAAATTTACCGCCGGCGGAATGGGGTCGCAGCTTGGATAGGGCGGCTGTGGTTGCATGGGTGGATGAGCAAGTTGCCGCTGCTGGAGTGGATGTCAATGATTACCCTGAACCAGGTGACGACCCCGATTCAGCGGAGTGGGCTGCTTACCATCAGCGAGTTGCTGAAATCGATGCAGCTTATGACGTCGTAATCAATGGAAACGATTGGATTGGTGAACAGCTGAATTGGTTGTCTCCGGAAGAGCAAGCTTTTGGGAATGACCTTGAAGTACTGCAGACTGCTGAAAAGGATTTTGACGGGATACTGCCGAGCCTCAACCTTAAGGTTGAGCTCACCGATGATCTGATTGGGCGGTTTGCGGTGTCAAAAGCTGTGGCTTGGCCAGATATGGATCAGGTTCGAAATCAAGCAGCGTTGGGTAGCCTGCAGGTACAGGTAAGTCGTTATGAAGCTCCCGAACCGGATGACGATGCCCCGCCAACACCCGCACCAATCCAAACCGCAGATCAGCGCATCATCCAGGAAGCCTATGTGCCTGCCTGGACCGGCAGTGGCGGTAACCCATATCTGGAGCCGATGGAGTCGACTCAATGGGATCTGTCGCTTGAGTGGTATTTTGCCGATGTCGGCTCGCTTACCGCCAGCGTCTTCCACAAAGACCTTGAGAATTTCTTCGTTTCTGGCGCGTTCCCCAAAACGTACACTAATCCGTCCGGCCAAACCGAGACAGCAGATGTGGTACATACCATTAACACTGGCGATGGTGAGCTGGACGGTGTTGAATTAGCGTACCAGCAATTCTTCGATATGTTGCCGTCTCCCTTCGATGGTCTTGGTGTGCAGGCGACGTATACCTATATCGACGCCAAGGGTGTGCCGAACGATGAGTTGACTCCGGAGGAAGATGGGTTTACCGGGACCACCAACGACACTGGTGCTAGGGTAGCCCTGGATGATATACCACTTCAGGGGCAGTCGAAGGATACTGTGAACTTTGTCCTGATGTATGAAAAATACGGTTGGAATGCGCGGTTGGCATATAACTGGCGGTCTCGTTATCTACTGACGACACGTGACGTGATTAGTAAATATCCTTTGTGGTATGACGATCATGGACAGTTGGATGGATCGGTTTTCTACGATATAAACGACAACGTTACTGTCGGTATGCAATTTACCAACATCACCAATTCACAATCAGAGACTATTATGATTCTCGATGGTCAAGGCGCGGAAACAGGGCGTTCCTGGTTTGTCGCGGACAGAAGAGCCTCGTTAGTGCTTCGTGCCAATTTCTAAAATTGCGATGGGTTAGCTGTGATAATGCGCGCTGCTTAGGCGGCGCGCATTTTTTATTTTTGGTAATTGAAATTTGACGATTGAAAATGAATTCCAGACGTAAGGTAGTCATTCTGGGGGGAGGTACTGCGGGTTGGATGACAGCGGCAACCTTCGCTAAATTTTTGCCGTCCTCAAAATATATCGTTACTTTAATTGAGTCGGATGAGATCGGCACGGTTGGAGTCGGCGAAGCAACCCTCCCGCATCTTCGCAAATTCAACGAATTATTGGAGATTGATGAAAATGAATTTATCTCCACCGTTGGGGCAACGTATAAACTGGGAATTGAGTTTCCTGATTGGGGTGACTTAAATTCCAGCTATATTCACCCTTTCGGACTCAGTGGACAATGTACCAATGGTATAGACTTCCATCACTATTGGTTGCGACTACATAGCGAAACGCAAGTCGCACCGTACGATGAATTTTCGATTTGCGCATTGGCCGCGAGAGATTTCAAATTTGCTTATCCCAACCCAGACCCTGATGCGCTTGACTCCGAATATAGTTATGCTTTCCATATCGATGCATCCTTATACGCAAAATACCTAAAAGAATACGCTATAGCGCGTGGCGTTGTCAGAACCGAGGGAAAGGTGGTCGATGTTCATCTTGACAACGAAAACGGTGACATATCGCAGCTGCACATGGAATCGGGAGAAAAAATAGCAGGGAATATTTTTATAGATTGCTCCGGATTTCGTGGAGTGCTTATTGAAAAAACGTTACATACAGGCTTTGAGTCTTGGAAACATTGGCTTCCGTGCGATCGGGCCTGGGCAGCTCCGACCCAAAGGGTGGAAAATCCTCCGCCATTTACGCGCGCCAGGGCCAAATCGGCGGGCTGGCAGTGGCGAATTCCTCTGCAGCATAGGACAGGTAACGGTTTGGTTTATTCTTCGGAATATTTGTCTGACGAAAATGCATTCGAAGACTTTATTTCCGGATTAGAAGAGCCCCGTACCGATGAGCCACGGTTACTAAAATTTACCGCAGGTAAGAGGAGTGTATCGTGGAATAGAAACTGCATTGCGATCGGGTTATCCGCCGGTTTTCTGGAGCCGCTCGAATCGACCAGCCTGTATCTTATTCAGATAGCCATCATGAAGCTATTGGAGTACTTCCCTCAAGACCGAATTACCGACGTGGAGCGTGGCCAATTCAATGACGCTTTAAATACAGAATATTTGCGCGTGCGGGATTTTCTGATACTTCATTATCATGCTACCACCAGGGATGACTCGGAGTTCTGGAGGTATTGTAGAGAAATGTCTATTCCAGAATCATTGAAGGAAAAAATCGAGTTGTATACCGCTACGGGCGTGGTTACAAATTATCGCCAAGGTTTGTTTATGCCGGCCAGTTGGCTTGCGGTTTACTTGGGGCAGGGTCTTATTCCCAGAAGTTTTGATGCGAGAGTGTCCACTTTTCCAATAGAGAAAATTGACAAGTATTTAAATGATTTGCGGAGGCAATTGATTGAGCTGGCTAAAAATATGCCGGCTCATAGCCTGGCTATCCAAAATGCAAATCTAAAAAAAGGAGTGGCATATCCGCGCGCAGTAATGAGTCTCTACAGTACCAAACTATGAATGCTGAGTTAATCAATAAAATTGCACTGGTCGGCAGTGACAGCAATCTGCATGTCGCCGCCCTGCTTCTGAGTAAAAATCTGCAGCAATATGGGGTGAAAATTACCTGTGTAGAGCTGTCAGAGGCCAATGAATCCACTCCGGTAGCGCATGTTGGAGCGGAGTTTTCAACGCTTTTTGAAATTATTGGGGCAAATCAATTTGACGCTATAAACGTTTGCCGCGGTATTTTTAGTTATGGAACAGTTTGTCGTACTGAGGGCCATCAATGGTTTTGTCCCTATGGTCAGTATGGGTTGGTTAATGCTGAAAATGAATTTGAGCAGGGGCTGTTTCGTTATTTCAGTCAAAACGGCGGTCATTTGGACGATTACTCTTTGGCTGCTGCCGCGTCTAAAAATGGAAAATTCGCCATTGCGGGAACGAATAAACCTGAGCTGCAATCCGCGCTGCGATATGGAGCGCTTTTGGATGCCAGGTTATATAAAAATTACCTGAAGAGCGTAGCTGTGAAGGCTGGGGTTGAGATAATTGAGTGTGAGAAAATTGATAATATAATTAGAAAAAATGATTTTCAGATCAAGCAAATAACGGTTGATCAAAGCACCGATATTAACGCGGACTTTTGGTTTGACTGCAGTGGAGACAGCGCTTGTCTTGGGGCTGGTCTCGATGGTCGTAAAAAAATGGTGAGCGGTCAAAGGTTAATGCATGATCGGGTCGCTTATTTTTTGGCGGATGATGATGGCCAGGTTGATGAGCCGTTTTCAACTGCAAGGTACGCTGAAAATAAAATTGTAAAAAAAATGCCATTACGAAATGAAACGTGGTACGAGGTCCATTTTAATTCTTGCGTGTCAGATGAAGCTGAATGTGAAAATTCCATTGAGCATAATTTTGATGCTCAAGTAAGCTATCAATTCACGGAAGAGTTGAAATTAGGCGTTCTGCCCGGTCCATGGGTGGGCAATTGTTTGTTCGTCGGGTATTCCGGAAATAACCTCGGATCCAGTGTTTTACCTGAATCAAGTCTGGTGCAGGAGGCGGTTGTCCGGTTTCTGGATGCCTATCCTTCACCTGTCAGCCAGCAAGCGTTGGCGCGAGGCTACAATGAGGACTGGGCGAGAGTCATAGAGGAAGCGACCGATTTTATTGTGTTTCATGCACTTCTTTTATCCAAAGAGGCGGATGGTTTTGATGATGACGGATTGTCGGATTCGCTCCGTAAAAGGATCAATCTTTTTAAGCGGCTCGGCCGGCTCCCGGTTGCGGAAACGGATATTGTCAGGGACCAGCAGTGGTATGCGATGCTTTATGGAGCGGGGTATCGCCCAGAGCTGCATAGTATTATGATTGCGTCATTAACCGATCAAGAGATTGAAAAAACGATGCGTCAGCTTAAGTCAATTCTCAATAAAATAGAAAAGACGATGCCACCTATGCGGCAATTTTTAAATAGATTTTGTTCCTGAGCCAGGTTTAGATGCAGTAAAAACACATGGCAGAAAGCGTTAAGAAAATATTAGTTTTAGGTGGTGGCACGGCGGGCTGGATGGCGGCGTCAGCAATGGCAAAGCTGTTGCGGAGCAGGTTGTGTGAAATCCAACTAATTGAATCCGAAGAGATAGGAACGGTCGGTGTTGGTGAGGCGACAATCCCACAGTTACAACTTTTTAATAAATTATTGGAAATCGATGAGGACGAATTCCTTAGGTGGACATTCGGTACCTTTAAGCTTGGAATTCAGTTTGTTAACTGGAAAAAGATTGGAAGTTCTTACATTCATGCCTTTGGGGATGTGGGACAAAATATGGAGGGGATACCATTTTACCAGTATTGGTTAAAGGCGCATAAGAATGGGTTCGCTTCTCAAATAGATGATTATACATTGGGCTGTCTGGCCTGCCATCAGGGAAAGTTTATGAGACCTGTTGACGCAGGAAACTCTCCTCTATCGAATATTGCCTACGCGTTCCATTTTGATGCCACTTTATATGCTCAATATTTGAGGCGGTATTCGGAAGACCGAGGCGTAGTGCGAACGGAGGGCAAGGTAGTAGA
The DNA here is from genome assembly GCA_964451365.1 of uncultured Cellvibrionaceae bacterium. GTDB lineage: Bacteria > Pseudomonadota > Gammaproteobacteria > Pseudomonadales > Cellvibrionaceae > CAYVIB01. The sequence continues at coordinate 1,915 of CAYVIB010000042.1, read as the reverse complement.
AACCCTATTGCACGATAATGGCTTTATTAAGGGCGTTCGCTTGGATAGTGGCGAATTCTACGAGGCTGATTTTTTTGTAGACTGCTCCGGGTTTAAAGGTATTCTTATTGAGCAGGCGTTGAAAACAGGATATGAAAATTGGACGCACTGGCTACCATGTGATACAGCGGTAGCCGTGGGTTGTGAGAACATGGGTGAGCCGGTCCCCTATACGAGAGCAACAGCACATGCGGCTGGCTGGCAGTGGCGTATTCCCCTGCAGCATCGAAATGGTAACGGTCATGTGTTCAGTCAAAAGTACATGTCCGTTGATGAAGCTGTTTCAATCTTGCTTGATAATCTGGATGGCGAGCCTTTGGGTGAACCTCGAGTGTTGAAATTTGTGACTGGACGCAGGAAAAAATTCTGGAACAAAAATTGTCTGGCGCTGGGCTTGGCGGCAGGTTTTATGGAACCGCTGGAGTCGACCAGTATCCACCTGGTACAGGCCGGACTGGCAAAGTTTTTCAGTTTTTTTCCCAGAAAAGAAATTGATCAGGAGGATATTGATGAATTTAACAGGCAAACGGAGTTTGAGTATGAAAGTATCCGGGATTTTTTAATTCTTCACTATTATGCAACGGAGAGAAACGATTCTGATTTTTGGAATTATTGTAGGACAATGGATGTTCCTGAATCTCTCCTGCGGAAGATTGCGTTATTTAAATCCAGCGGCCGGATCTTTCGTTTTAATAATGAGTTGTTTTCAACTATGAGCTGGTTTGAAGTGATGCATGGCCAGGGGTATAGGCCCAGAGGGTATGATGCGATGGTGGATATCTTTACGGACGAAGAGCTTGGAAGGAGGATGGATAGTATAAGAGGTGTAATTAGTCGATCGGTGGAGCGAATGCCGCCACATCAGGAATTTATCAGCCGGCACTGTAAAGCTGAAAAGTTGCCGGGTTGATCATGACTGTTCCTGGCATGAATAAAAATCTTGCGGTTTTTCGTCATGCTGACTTTTGCTTCAACGTGGTGGAAATCGGAGCGGAAGGACAGAAGGCTATCATAGTCGATAACTTTGTAAGCAATCCTGAGTCTTTAATTGAGTATGCAATAAAAAGAAGTCTGGTTTCCCGGGCTGAAGGTCTTTATCCGGGGCTGCGTTCTCCTCCACCCGACCGGTATCCAAGGGTGGTCTTTTTTTTGCTCAGCGAGATTATTTGTGACCATTTTGGCTTGCAGCCTTCGGATATTGCTGTTGTTGACAGCGCTTTTTCAGTTGTCGCAACGCTGCGGGAACGGCTGACGCCTTATCAGCAAATACCGCACTATGATAAGCCGCATCCCAATGAGATAGCGTTAGTTCATTACCTTTGTGATTCGCGGCATGGAGGAACATCCTTCTACCGGCATCGAAGTTCGGGATATGAGTATATTGATCAGGAGCGGGTTGTTGGGTATCGGGGGTGCCTTCAGCAGGAGCTGCAAGAGGTTGGGTTACCTCAACCGCCCTCCTATATAAATGGCGATACTCCATTATTTGAACGAATTCACTCGGTGGAGGCAAGGTTTAATCGCTGCCTCATCTATCGATGCTCCAGCCTGCATTCCGGGGACATTTCTTCAAATTATGCCTTTGATATGAATCCGTGGACAGGTAGGTTTACCATGACTTCGTTTCTTCATGGGAAAGGCCGGTAGTGTAACTGCGGGCTGTGCAGAAATCGGCCATAAGGCTTCGAGGTACCCGTTCTTACTTTTAGTTAAATCTGGGGCAAATTTTTGGTTGCCAAGCGAATAAGAATGCGTATAATGCGCTTCCTCGATCGACGCGGAATGCGTCGAGCAGGTTCGGAGCCCAGGCGTTCCGGCCGTTCTTTAACAAGAAGATCAAGCAATGCGTGTGGGCGCTTGAGGGTTGGTGAAGGCA
>CAYVIB010000041.1:0-39688 GCA_964451365.1 uncultured Cellvibrionaceae bacterium | reverse complement strand
TTCCGGACAGAAGTGCGCTGCGAACATGACGTTGTAAAGCCATCGTCGTGTCCCAGCGCATCCACCTTTTCCAAAAATCATTCCAGGAATAGTTGGCGAAACGCCAGAGTTTATTGCATCACTTATTACTTAAAAATTATAAGTGTACCCAAGCGTCAGCGTCCGGCCCCGTCCCTTGAAGTTATGGTCAGGGCTCATACGGTTTTGCGCAAACAGTGTGTAGTAATCCTCGTTGGTCAGGTTCTGCAGGCTTGCCTGCAGAACACCGCGGCCAATTTCCCAGGTTGCCGCGAAATCTACAAGTGTGTAGCCATCAAATTCGAAATACGTTTCCCTGACGCCTTCGTCATTAATGCCATCGTAGCCGCGGGACATTAACCGACTCACTTGTAGTCGTGTATCAAAATCCTGCGTCCATACCTGGTTCCAGAACACATTCAGGCGCGGCGGGGTAATGTTGCTGCCGTCCAGGTCGGAATCCACTCGCTGGTCTTCATTGGAATCGTGTTCACCTTCCGGCCTGGCGTAGGCAAAACCAATACTGCTTTCGCCGTTGAACAGCCATTGGAGATTGACTTCGAAACCGGAAATTTCGGTTTTTTCGCGGGCGACATCAAAAATACCATCGTCATTCATTGCCAGGCGCGAACCGTAATCCGAATCGGACCGGTAGTAACTGAATTCCGCCTGGATCTGCCCGGTGCGGTATTCAATACCCATCTCGCGGTTGTCGGTAATCACCGGCACCAGGTTCAGGAACGATTCAATCTCCACGTTCGGCTCTTCGACGCCACGCAGCACACGGCCCACATCCGGCATCGAGGAACCTTCCGACACATTGCCGAAAATCCGGACGGCATCGGTAATTTCATAGGTTGCACCGATGTTATACAAGGTTTCGGAGAAGGAGGGCGAACCACCGGTAACCTGTTGGCTACCGTAGCTATACAAGGTTTGATAATCGTCCACGTTGAGTTCGGATTCCTCGTGGCGCAAACCACCGGTAACCACCAAACGCTCGATACCGGTATATTCCAACTGCACGAACGGCGCAAAGTTTTCATATTCGGTAGGCGGTACCCAGGCGCGGTTGGTTTGCGCCAGTACCTGTTGAGTTTCATCGCGCAGCACGTCCATTCCCCACACAATATTCACCGGCAAACCGGCGATGGCGTCGCGGGCCAGGGTTAATTTAAAACCGAGCTTGTCCGACTGGTTTTGCGATTGGTCCCACACATCGTCACCATAGGCGGGGTCCTGGAAAGTGGCAAAATTTCCGCCGCCGTAGGTGGCTTCAAAATCCTGGCTGAACAGTTGCGCGTGCAGGCTGTGACCAAGCAACTCATCCATCCGGTAATCCAGGCTTATCGTCCGCACATCATTGGTAGGCGCAATTCCGGGCACTATTCCCGGTTCTGACGTTGTGGGAATGCCTTCTTCATAATTACCAGGCACCGCGACCCAGCCACCGTCGCCTTCCAGCGTAAAATCGTTAACCATCAGATGCAGCGAATAGCCATCACCGCGATAACCGCCCTTGAAAAAGATGTCCTGGCTTTCACTGTCCATCGTATCGCCCTGCGCGCCATCCACACCGATCACGCGGCCATCGGCGTCGAGGTAAACGCCGGTTTCACGATGGGCAACGGAGAAAAGCAGGTCCCAGGCACCGATGCGGTTGGCGAAGTTATAGGCCAGCCCGCCGGAAAGGCCGTCGCTGTCCGTGTCGGTGGGTGTGGTGATATCAACGCGAATGGATTGTTCCAGTGTGTCCGTCGGCTTTCTGGTAATCAGGTTGATAATACCGCCGCTGGCGCCCATGCCGTGAACGGCGTTGGCGCCGTGGATAATTTCAATGCGCTCGATCATTGCGGGGTCAATGGTAATGCCATCCCGCGAACCGTCGCGCAGGGGGTTGGACTGGGGCACGCCGTCAATCAGGTAAAGAGGGTTACGGCCGCGCAAGGTCTCGCCCGAATTGCTCAGCTTCTGCCGGCTCGGGCTGAAACCGGGGACCAGGTTGCCCAGCACTGTGGACAGGTCATGGCTGATGGAAAGCTGGCGCTCCAACTCCGCTTCATTGATAACGGTGACTGTGTTGGGAATGGCTGCAATCGGCTTTTCCACCCTGGAAGCGGTCACGATCATTTCCTCCAAAGCGGGGGAGCGGAGGGAGTCCTGCGCCAGGGCTGGCATGGAAAGGAGGGAAATGGCAGTACACAGCGGCAAAGTGCGGAGCGATAAAACAGTTGGCTTGGAATGTGGCATCATAATATCCGTAATTGCAGTCGAATGAATGGCGCGAATGATAATTTATCTCATTCCGCTTCTCAATATAAAATGAAAATGACGACATGAAACGCCCGCTTTTTTTAGCACTTCACCGCTATATCGGTCTTTTTACCGGTATTTTCTTTCTCATTACCGCTGTTACCGGCGGTCTCATGCTTTACAAGAATGCCATCCTTTACGCCTGGTATCCGGTTCTTAAGGAGGCGCGGCCGGGCGCCGAGGCCGCAATGGCCGGTTCCGCCGAGGCGTTGCTGTCCACACTGTGGGAGCGTCGGGAGGAAGAACCGCTGCGCTGGGTACGGTATCCGGAAGCGGGCTGGCCCTTTTTTACCGTCACTTATTTAAGCGGAGAACTGGCTTACTTCAGCCCGACAGGTGAAAAACTGGTGGCCAGCCACGGTTATGAAAACCCGGTTACGCTGATCTTCGATATTCATCATCACTGGCTGATGGGCGATGCCGGTGAGAAGGCCAGCGGATATGTCCACCTGACTGTTTTACTGCTGCTTGGCCTCGGCATTTACGCCTGGTGGCCGAGGTCGTGGGCAAAGAGTTTGCACCTGGCCCTGCGCGGCAGCGCGATCAAGGTCAACTACAGCTGGCACCGGGTTATCGGTGCCGTCACTTCGCTGCTGATGTTATTGGCGGTGACCACGGGTGTGGGCATGGTGTTTTATACCCAGGTGCAGTCTGTGTTGCTGGCGGTATTCGGTGGGGAAGTGCGCAGTATCAGCCGCACGGTGACGCCGGGCGAACAGGCGCTGGAGTGGTCGCCTTTGCACCTGGCAATAAAGGAAACCTTGCCGGAAGGGCGAATCCGTCTGATCAGCTTTCCCGCCGCGCCGGACCAGGCCCTGTCGGTTCGCAAACGCATGCCTGACGAGTGGCATCAGAATGGCCGCAGTTTTATTTATATCAACCCCTACACCGCGCAAGCCTTTGCCGCCAACAATGCAATGGATGAAGGTTTGGGGCTGCGTCTTACCCACAAAATTTATCCGCTGCATTCCGCCGGTGTGGGAGGCGGGGCTTATACAATCGTGCTGGCTATCGCCGGGTTTGCGCCGCTGGTGCTTGTGCCGACCGGGTTTTATATCTGGTGGTGGCGGCGTCGGCGAATTTGTCACAAAGAAAAAAAATAATTTTTCCGGAAGAATGCAAATAAAAAGAGGATTTATGAAACCGGGTATTTAAAACCGCCAATTGGCCTGAACCCCCAAAATATCCACGCTCGATTCAAAATTCCCAACCACGCGATGGCCGGTATCGGGATCAACACTGTTAATCTCTGTATCGTCGACAAACAGATGCGCATACCCCGCATCCAATGACAGCACATCGGAGAATGCGTAATTAAATCCGGCGCTGACCCAGATTCTGTCCTGATCCGGAATTCGGGGCGTGACAAGTGCCGGATCAGTCTGCGGCGCTTCGTCCCGGGCGAGGCCCGCGCGGAATGTCCAGCGATCATGGTTGCGATAAGTTGTGCCGACCGCATAGCGCAAGGTGTTATCGTATTGCAGGTCGAGCGTATCCACCCCGATATCGTTTTCCGTATTGACGATCACAACGGTTTCGATGGAATCCCATTTTGTCCACGCGATATCCCCGTGGAGAGTCCACTGGTTTGTCAAATCGTGCGACCCACTCAAGGTTATCGTATCCGGCAGTTCCACGTCCGCTTCAATGTTACCTTCACGGGCGACAAGGGCGCCCGCGCAAAGCGTGCCGGTGGTAGGTGCCGGCGGCGCGCCGGAGGGAAAACCCGCTCCCGGAGCACAGGCCGCACTGAGAGTAAATTGCGCATCCCCTGACAGTGAGAAGTCGCCGCCCTGGCGCCAGATAAGGCCGAAGCGCGTGGCTTCAAAAGGCGCGTAAAAAAAGCTTAAATCGATCGCCACGGCGTTGTCGTCCCCGCTGACTTTCGCACCGCTGTCACTGGCGGGGTCCGGCGCTACGCCCAACGTGGAATCCACCCGGTTTTTCAGTGTCACGTCCAGTGTCTGGTAACTCACGCCCAGTGCGGCGGAAAATGCATCGGTAAATTCATAAGCGAGATTAACGCCGGCATTTATCACTTCCAGTTCACTGTCGGTTGCCAGGTAACGACCGATCCAGTCGTCCTGATAGCTGCTCGTAAGCCCGAAAGGGCCGTTGATGCCGAAGCCGAGAGCCCAGTCATCCTGCAATGGCTGAACATAATAAATGTTCGGCACCAGCCCGATTTCCTCCGTCTCGCCGGCGCGCCCGCCGGTGTTCGAATCAACATCGTTGAATTCCGACGTGATCACGATGGTATTAAATCCCACGGTCACCATTCGGTCATCGAGTTGTGTCATGCCGGCGGGATTGAAAAACACGGTGCTGGCGTCGTTGATATCCGAAGCGGTGCCGGCAAAAGCCTTGCCCATGTGCGCGGGACTTTGTTCAAGTATTTGAAAGGATGACGCTGAAGCATCCATGGGGAACAGGTAAAGCGCGGTTAAACCGAGAGTGGGAGCTAAAGCGTGGGAACACTTTTTAATGGGTGTCATGATTCCTCCGGTAACAGCAGTTGGTAAGCTGACTTTAAGCAAAGCGTATACCTTTACGGTCTGGAGTCCCGACAGGCAGGCGCCAGCAGGCGGGCTATGCGCAGGATGTACCGCGCTGTTATCGCCATTCTTCTTTTTCTTCACCGGGGAGGCGCTATGATTGAGCTATAAAGGTAATATGATATTATTTGAATGTCGCGCCACCAGGATACTTTCCGATGATAAAAATAACGCCGATGGTAAAAATAACGCCGATGGTAAAAATAACGCCGATGGTAAAAATAACGCCGATGACAAAAATAACGCCAATGGTTAAAAGCCTTCTGCTTGTGCTGTTCTGCCTGCTAAGCATGCCTCTGCTGGCGGCACATGTCGTCAGGGAATACACGGATATTCCGTGGGCAAAACCGAAGGGATTCGAATTAAAAGCAGACATCTATGTACCGGAAACAGGCCGGAAAAACCTCCCGGCATTAATCATCTTCCACGGCGGCGGCTGGCTGGTTAACACCAGGGAAATTATGGATGATATGGCGCTGTACCTGGCGTCGCATGCGGATCTCGTGGTCGTGAACGTGGACTATCGACGGCTCGGGGACGTGAATAATACAACCACTGCAAACCAGATTGTCGAAGACGCGCTCGGCGCCGTGCTGTGGGTAAAGCACAATATCCGGAAGTATAACGGCGATCCCGAGCGGCTGGCGGTAACCGGGGACAGCGCCGGTGGACAGCTGGCGGCAATGGTTACCCTGGCCGGCCACCGGCTGGAAAGTGATGGTTTCGGCGGCAGGACGCTGGGCTTCAATCCCACCTGGCTGCCTCCCGGCAAAACGGCGGACGGGTTGGCCGGGGCAGGCGGTGTTCGGGTTCAGGCCAGTATTCTCAGTTACGCCGCCTTCGACTTGCTGGAGGCAGCCAAAAATGGTTTTGAAACAGCCGGTAATCCCTTTTGGGCATGGGCCAAGGCCAGCCCCAGGGGCATGTTCGGATCAAAAGCCAGTACCGACAGCCGTCCCGATTTTTATAAAGCCGTATCGCCTATAAACAATATTGTCGAACACAAGCCGCGATCGCTCCCGCCGCAGTTTGTGCTGGTGGGTAGCCTCGACGAATTAACCTCGCCCGAATCGGCAAAAAATTATGTCGCGTTATTGCAGCGCTCGGGGCAACCGGTGGAAATGAAGATTTACCCGGGAAGAGGGCACGGTTTTCTCGACAGTGGTTGTAACGATTACACAAAAGGCTGCTTTGAGGACCTGGCCATTCCGGCGCTTGATGACATGATCGATTTCCTTAACAGGAAATTGGCGGATCAAAAAAAGTGAGTTTCAAGAATTACCAACATTCCAATGGGTGAAGGTCACCGCCGTCACTCAATGCCACAAACCGCATGTTCAATCCGGAGAAACCCATGACAAATAAATTGTTGCCGATTACCCGCAGAAAAATGTTACTCGGTTCCATTGCCCTGGCTGGAACTTCGGCCTTCCCGGCGTTTACGTTTGCCGCAACCAAAACCCCATTAAAAGGAATTATTAATACCAACAGTAAACGCCCTGCCATTTCGCCCATGATTTACGGCGGTTTTATCGAACACATTGGCAACCTGGTAAACCACAGCTTGTGGAGCGAGGTGCTGGACGACCGGAAGTTTTATTACGGTATTCTCGAAAAAGCGGAAGCCAAGCCGGAGGACAGGAGAGCCGCCATGCGGTTCAGTCGAAAGTGGGCCGCGATCGGCCCGACGTCCGCCATTACCCTGGACAAACAAAATGCTTACGTGGGTGAACACAGTCCGGTGGTGACGCTGGCGGGCTCGCGTTCGCGCGGTTTCGCGCAATCGGATCTCGCTCTGGATGGCAGCAAGGAATACGTCGGCCGGATTGCGGCCGCCGCCGATGCCGGGGCAGAAATCTCCGTTACTTTGATCTGGGGCAGGGGAGCAAAAAACCGGCAAACAGTAAAAGTGCCGGTCACGAATGAGTGGGGCACCCATTCGTTCAGGTTTAACCCCACGGCGGACACTGTCGAAGGGCGCATGGAAATTACCGGCAAAGGCTCCGGCAATTTTCGTGTGGGTGCGGTGTCACTGATGCCTGCGGACAATGTCAAAGGTTTTCGCGCCGATACCACGGCGCTGATGCGTGAAATGGATTGCAAGGTCCTGCGGATGCCCGGCGGTAATTTTGTTTCCGCCTACGATTGGAAACATACCATCGGCGATCCCGATAAACGCCCGCCAATAATGGACCCGGTTTGGAAGGCGGTGCAGCCCAATGACGTAGGCGTGGATGAATTCCTGCAACTGTGCGAGATCATCAACTGCGAACCGTCCTGGTGTGTCAGTACCGGTTTTGCCGAACCACGTTCCGGCGCCGAGCAGGTGGAATATGTAAATGGTTCGGTGGACACTCCCTGGGGCGCCAGGCGGGCGGCCAACGGGCATCCCGAACCGTACAAGGTCAAGTACTGGAACATCGGCAACGAGATGTACGGCCATTGGCAGTTCGGTCACATGGCCCGCGACCAGTACGTGGTTAAGCATAATTTATTTGCCGATGCCATGCGCGCTGTCGACCCGTCCATTTACATTGTCGCGCCGGGCGGCTTCGTGGATGAAATGACCACCGGGCAGGGTATTTTTATCGAGGGTCAACCGGAAGTAAAAGTGGGCTCCGAGCGAGATTGGGCCTACGGCATGTTCAAGGACTGCTGGGGCAGGTTCGACGCGCTGGCAACGCACGCCTATCCCCCGGAAGGCAAACGTTTTGACCTGAAAACCGGGAAACTTTTCGACGTGCAAATGTCGCTGAACGAATGGGCGCGCCAACCCGCGAACCGCGTGCGCACGATGGTGGACGCCTGGGAGGAATATAAAAAACTGTTTCCCAAACTCAATGAGGGAACAGTAAAAGTGTTTTTTGATGAGTGGGCGTATCGATTCCAGGATGATTTGAAAGGCGCGCTGGCGATCGCGTTAACCTTCCACGAGTTTTTTCGCCATACGGATTTTATCGACATGGCGGGTTACACCATGGCAACAGGTTGGCTCAGCTATGATCGAACCCGTTCCATAATAGGCACCAGGGGCAGCCTTTTCCAACTCTACCAAAAACATTTCGGTTCCATTCCGGTAGCGGTCGATGGTAATTCCCCGCCGCCGCCACCGCAATACCCTGTAGGCGGAGATCAGCCGAAGGTAAATTCCGGCAGCGCCACGTATCCGCTGGATGTTTCGGCGTCATTGACGGCGGACGGCAAAACCCTGGCGGTTGCTGTTGTAAATGCCACCGAGGAGGAACGCAGCCTGGACCTGGGTTATGAAGGATTCAAGGCGGCTCGCAAAGGACGTTGCTGGAAGTTTACCGGCAAAAATATCGAAGCTCGCAACGTAGTAGGGGAAGAGCCGGAAGTGACGCTTGCCGAATCCACATTCGACACCGGGGCCGGTGCGCTTGTTATTGCCCCGATCAGTGTCGAAATTTACCAGTTCCCGGCGGCTTGATCGGTATCGGTGAATATTATGCGCATTATCGCCCTAACGCTTTTTCTGACCTGGTGTTTCGCCTTGCCCGCCCGGGCAACCGATTCACTCAAACTCTGGTACGACAAACCGGCCTCCACCTGGGAGGCCGCTTTACCGCTGGGTAACGGTCGGATTGGGGCCATGGTTTACGGCGGCGCGCCAAACGAAATCATCCAGTTGAATGAGGATACTTTTTGGGCCGGAGGACCGCATAATAATTTAAATTTATCCGCGTTGAATGCCCTGTCAGAAATTCGCGGGCTTATCGATAAGGGCAATTATGCCGGCGCGTCGGCGCTGGCGGAAAAAGCCATCACCAGCCAGGGTGCGCAGGGCATGCCGTATCAATCCGCGGGCATGTTGCGGCTGGAATTTCCCGGGCATGAAAAGTACAGGAATTACTATCGCGAACTGGACCTGCAAAACGCCACGGCCACCACCCGGTATAACGTGGGCGGGGTGGAGTTCCGGCGCGAAGTTTTTACTTCATTCGTTGACCAGGTGGTAGCAATTCGCTTAACAGCCAGTCGCGCGAAGGCGTTGGATCTTACCCTGTCGTTGTCACATCCCGAATCGACCCGTGTGAATGTTGTTCCCGGTACTTCCCGCATTTTAATGGAAGTGTTATCGCGCGATCATGAAGGCATTAAAGGTCAGGTGAAACTGGCCAGCCTTGCCAGGGTGGTTCACACGGACGGCAGTGTGGAACAGGAGGGGAATAATCTTCGTGTGTCCGCCGCCTCGCAAGCATTGATACTGGTATCCATGGCAACCAACTTCGTCAACTATGCCGATATCAGCGCGAATGCCCTGGCGCGCGCGGAAGAAATGATGCAACAAGCCAGGCAAAAGTTTACCGCCGCGCCGACTGCCTATACGGAAAGATTGAACGCGCACAGTCGGTTTTACCGCCAGTATTTTAACCGCGTGTCCCTGAACCTGGGCAGCAATGAATTTGTGAAGGAACCTACCGACGATCGAATTCGCGAATTTGCCGGGCGACACGATCCCGCGTTAGTAAGCCTGTATTTTCAGTACGGCCGTTATTTATTGATTTCGTCCTCGCAACCGGGTACACAGGCCGCGAATTTACAGGGTATCTGGAATAACAAAACGGAACCGCCCTGGGACAGCAAATATACGCTCAACATCAATCTCGAAATGAACTATTGGCCGTCGGAAGTGACGCAACTGACGGAACTCAACGAGCCGCTGATCGATTTAATCCGGGAGCTGTCCGAAACCGGCGCCGACGCGGCACGCCGCATGTACGGCGCGCGTGGCTGGATGGCGCATCACAATACCGATATCTGGCGCATTGCCGGCGCGGTGGATTGGTCCTGGGGCGCCTGGCCGACCAGTAATGCCTGGCTGGTGGAGCACCTTTGGCAAAAATACCTTTATACCGGTGATAAAGATTTTTTACGTAGTGTCTATCCCATCATGAAGGGCGCATGTGAATTTTTTGAGGATTTTCTTGTAAAGGATACCCGTACAGGTTGGCTGGTAGTCTCCCCGTCTATGTCACCGGAAAATGCGCCGCGGGCGACGACAAAAAAAATTGCCGCCGGCGTTACGCTGGACAATCAGTTACTGTTCGATCTTTTCAGCCACACGATCGAAGCCGCCGAAATCCTCAAGTTGGAGGAACCGTCGGAGAAACGCTGGCAATCCATTCTCAAGCAGTTGCCGCCGATGCAGATCGGCCAATACCATCAGCTTCAGGAATGGCTCGAGGATTGGGATGATCCTTACGATCACCACCGTCATGTATCGCATCTGTACGGGCTTTACCCCGGCAACCAGATTTCACCGATCCGCACCCCGGAACTGTTTAATGCCGCGCGTGTGAGCCTGGAACAACGTGGCGATCCTTCCACAGGTTGGTCCATGAACTGGAAAATTAATCTTTGGGCCCGCCTGCTGAATGGTAACCGGGCATTAAAGTTAATACGCGACCAGATTAAATTGGTGGACCAGGATTCCGGCGAGGCCGGCGGCACTTACCCCAATATGTTCGATGCCCATCCCCCTTTCCAGATCGACGGCAATTTCGGTTTTACCTCGGGTATTGCCGAAATGCTCGCGCAAAGCCACGACGGAAGCATTCACCTTCTGCCCGCGCTACCGCAGGCGTGGCCAGACGGTGAGGTCAACGGTTTGGTGATGCGTGGCGGTTTTATAATTGATATGCGCTGGCAAAAAGGCAGGGTGACCGACTTAAGGGTTCTGTCGCGGCTCGGTGGCAATTTACGCTTGCGCACTTACGCGCCGCTACCGCCGGCCCAGGGTTTCGGAGCCAAAAAAGCGCGGGGTGATAACCCCAACCCGTTTTATAAAACACCTGAAATTAAAAAAATAATCAAGCATACGGACCTGGTTTTACCTCAATTGTCGCTTGAGCGGACGTTGCTGGTCGATGTCGATACGCAAGCGGGGCGGGAATATATCTGGCGCGGTACCAGCGAACCGCTTTTACAGGAGTAAAATACAGACATTCTCCTGCCACCCTATGTCATTCTCCATCCAGAATGACATCCCGCCAGAGTAACTGCCGGAAAATGATTAAAAAGAACAGCTCGATTTAAGCGTAGGGAAAAATAATGAAAATATTTTCGATAAAAGAAGTGTTGCTCTTGGTCAGTCTGGCAGGGATGCCTTCCTTTCTCGTCGCCGAGCAAGCCTCTCCCGACCGGCGCTACCTGAACGAAGTGTTTGCCGGGCACATGCGCACATCGAACATTGTATTTGCCGAAGCCGTCAACAACACCACAGGCAAAACCGAAAAAATAACCATGCGAGTGTTTGAGCCCAAGGGCGACAAGCTCAAGAATCGGCCGCTGTTTGTCCTGACGCCCGGCGGCGGGTTTACCGCGCATGAAGACTTTTGGATGGACAGTTTTGGCGAACAAATGGCAAGGGCGGGGTATGTTGTGGCAATTAACCGTTATCGCCTGTCCGAGTCAATCGAAACGCCGGAGAAATACCTGGACGCATTGGGCAAAGCGATAGCGGACCAGCGATCGGTGATTGAGTACTTCATTCGCGATGCGGCCGGAGCGAATAAATTTCGCATCGATCCGGCCAATATATTTATCGGCGGCCACTCGGCAGGCGCCATTACGTCGATGCACCTGGCGTACCTGGACCCGGCGGATGAAGTCGATACCGCAATGACCAAAGCCTTCGATGCCCATGGCGCAAACCCGGGAAAAGCCGCGCATAATATTCGCGGTGTTATCAACTTGTCCGGGCTGCTGACAGATTTGGATATTATCGATCCGGGCGAGCCGCCACTACTGAGTTTACACGGCGACCGGGATGATGTTATTGCCATAGGCTCCAACGAGGAGGGGAGTGTGCACGGTTCCCTGTCGATCCACCGGTACGCCGAGAAAGTAGGTTTGGAAAGCGAACTGGGTATTATCCGCGGCGCCGGTCACAATGATCCTTCCGATACCGTCCGGTGTCCCGAATGCGTGCCCCTGGTCAGGCGATTTATGTATAACGTAATGAGCAGTGAACAGCAGGCTGACAGATAAAACGCGGAGCTTAAAGATTATTGTGAATCGCCGTCGCGGCGATTGCCGCCTGGCCGATAGCGACGGCTATCTGGTCCAGGCTGCTGACAACATCGCCGGCGGCGTATAACCCCGAGACACTTGTCTGCAAGTGGTCGTTTACCTTAAGGCAATTCTGTCCGTCGTGTCCGGCGCCGAGTTCGACCGCCAGTTGCGAACGAACCCGGGTACCCAGGGCGCAGTAAAGTACGTCGAATTCATGTTGTGAACCGTCCTCCATTTCCAGGTGAAGTTTTTCCCGGGAGTCAATTCCGAGCCGGCGTCCGTTCCCCCGTACCAGTTTTACATTGTGGTTGTGCAACCAGTCCTCCAGCGATTTGCCGAAATCCGTTTCCGCGTCGAAATTAATCAATGTGAGATCCTTGCTGTAGTTCCTGATAAAGCGCGCTTCGCGCACGCCGTGTTCGCCGGCGCCGATAATGCCGATGCGCCGGTCACGAAACTCGAATCCGTCACAGACGGGGCAGTAGCGAATCAACCCTTTTTCTTTTATCGCCTGAAAACCCGCAATGGTCGGCTCGATATCCTCGACGCCGGTCGCCAGTAACACGGAGCGGGCAGTTATGGTGCGTTCACCCACCTCCGCCACAAATTCATTTTCGCCAAGCTTGCGCAGTCGGCTCACTGTTCCCTGTATTACCTCGCCGCCATTGTTGGCCAACTGCGATCGTAAGCGCGCCAGCAGTACCGGGCCGGAAACCCCTTCCGGAAAACCCGGGAAATTGTGTGAAAGCGGGATGCGCGATGCCCGGCTGTTACCCGCATCCACTATGACAACCTTGCGCAAAAACCGACAGAGATAAAGTCCCGCCGTAAGCCCCGCCGGGCCGGCACCAACAACCAAGCAATCTATCATCCGGATTCTCCCTGATAATGCAGCGCCATGGCGCTCCTGTTTGTGACGCCGGGAACCGGTTTAAGGTTCCGGGCACGGATTTCACCCGCAGGGAAGCGCCGTGCCGCTGCCGGATACATTTTGTGCCAGTTACAGCCAGCGACGCCTGCGGTTGACACAACCGGAAACGCTGGACGATAACTGGCAACAGAACCGCCGCTTCAGTTCGCCTTACTACTGGGCGCCTACATTGGCGATTTGGAAGTTTATGCCGGCAATAAATCGCAGAATACGTTTTTTGGATTGGTGGATAACAATACCAACGGTGTGAGTAGTGCGAACGATATTACAATCGCGCCGCCGTACCAGTGGCGTTAAATTTTTTGTGGGTAACAACACCGCGCTAAACGCGCGGTGTTTTCTTTTCAGTTGATTTATTTTTTTGCTTTATTTTTTTATTTCAACAGCCTGTTAATTCTTCCTTTGAAAATTGGAGGGCTTAGTTGGCAACGCATGTCGGCAATTCAAAACTGCCGCTCGCCGTTCCCTGAAATCCAAACCCGGTACTTTGCCCCGACGACAAACTGCCGTTGTAGGAAACATTCGTGGCGGTCACCGTATTGCCGGACGCGGATGCATTGGCACTCCACGCATTAGTGATGCTGATATCTTGGTTAAACACCAGTGTCACGCTCCAGGCGTTTACCGCGTTGCCGTTATTGCTGACGGTAACATTCGCTACAAAGCCGCTGCCCCACGAATCCGCGCTCACGGAACAAGTCAATCCCGAGACACCGCCACCGGATGAACTGGAACTGGAGGAAGACGCGCTACTTGACGATGTAGAGCTGCTCGATGACGAAGAACTGGACGATGAACTGCTGCTGGACGATGAACTGCTCGACGAGGAACTGCTGGAAGAACTTCCGCCCACCGGTTGAAACGACCACTGCTGGTTAACATCACCGGTTACGTTCCACTGCATAATGTTGGCGCCGTCTGCCTGGCTGAAACTGTCCACATCCAACGCCAGTCCGCTCAGCACGGAAATAATCAAGTGGTAACCATCTTCGGCCTCAACGATATTGAACTGCTGGGGTTCGCCATTCCAGTAATCCCACTGCAGAATATTGCCGCCCGGTTCCATATTCCAGTCGAACACGTCCAGCGATTTACCGCTGTGGGCCGGACGAATACTGTAAATACCATTGTTCTGGTGCGTAACATCGAATTGCTGGTGCGTGCCGCCGGTGCTGGACCACTGTTGCAGGTTTGCGCCATCGGCGGTGCTCGCGTCCGCCACTTCCATCGCCTTGCCGCTGTGGCGGGCGATAATGGTGTAACGGCCGTTTTCCACCGTTATCGACGCGCCCGATGACGATGAGCTGCTGCTTGAACCTGACGAACTGCTGCCCGTGGCCAGGGTGAAGTTGCGGGTAAACCGGGGCCAGCCGTTGACCATATTTATTTGTAATAAATCGAGGCGGGAAGGCCAGCCATCGGCGGTCCTGCCATCGTAATAATGAATGCTGGCCAGGTGCTGGCCATTATGGTTCAGGTAACCGAAATGTCCGGGACCGATATAAATACCGTCCGTGGCCAATACCGTGCTCGCGTCATTCGGGTTACCGTTGGTACTGCCGTAGTGCCACAGGTTTACGCCGTTGATATCCAGGAACGGCCCCGTCGGGCTGGTGGAACGACCAACCAGGATGTAATAGTTGCTGTCGTTACCCACGCAACAGTCACCGCGATTGACGAAGGCATAGTAATAACCATCGATGTATTGAACCTGCGCCCCCTCGAACTCGTTCCAGTTGCCATTGTTACCAATCGCGGCGAAACGCGCGGACCCCTGACGCAAGCCCGTATCGGGATTGATTTGCACGATATACAAACCGGAATAGTGCGATCCGTAAATCATCCAGACATTACCGCTGGTATCGCGATACAGACCGGGGTCAATGGCATTAACCGGTTGATTGTTGGTTCTCGGTTCGGTCTGGGTGGATACCACCATGCCCAGGTCCCGCCAGTTGGGATTGTTGAGGGAGTCGGTTACCGCCACGCCAATGGCGGAAGTGGGGGGATCGCTGGTGGAAAAGGCGGAGTAATAAATATAGTAACGGCCGTTCATTTCAATCAGGTCCGGCGCCCAGAAGTTGCCGTCGAAATTCGGTACCCGCTGATTGATCCAACTCGGCCAGGTGCCCGGTGCAAACACCGTGGGCCCCGTTTGCCAGGTACGCAAATCCGTTGAATAACGGCTTACCATGCCAACATTGCCATCGCCGGTCCCGAAGGTCCAGTAGGTGCCGCTGTCTTCAACAATGGTGGAAGGATCGTGCGTGGCGGTTTCGCCATAGAGTTCCAGTGCCGATGCACCAACCGTGAAAAGCGCGGCAATAACTATAAAAAAAGCAGGCACAGCCTGCCGCAAACGTTGTTTTAGCATATGAAATTCCTCTCGTTATCGTGGGGGCGGTCGCCTTATCGGGTGCTTCACAAACATGCGGGGTTATTACAGCAACTTTTGTAAATTATTCCGAGAGAAAGGTCATATTATGCGCCTGCCTGTCTTTAACCTTGTCGAATTCAGGATGATCATGGCGTCATAACAATTTTTATAAAGCCAGGCTTTTGTTGGAATTACGGATAACATTCGCGTTGAAGGAAAGCGGATTAATTTTCGCTGATGAAATGCGATTATTAATCAACGTGACACCCGCACCCGAATTCAGTGCCGCCTGAATTCGGGGAGAGTAACGGCAAATTGCTTTTTTTGAGCGTGCTGTAAAGAGTTGTTTCGCGTGTATGTACTATTTAAACGTATTCACGATCGCCTGAATCTCATCCCTGTTTTCAATCACCATCGCCAGTAAATTCGCTTTACCACACTCGCGGTCCGCTTCCGAAAGCTTGTGGAACGCTGCAAGTGATTGCAGGGGAGGGAGGCTGGCATTTTTGTTTGTCAACAGCACCGTGTGGTAAACCGAAAGATTCACGATATCGATCAGGGCTATCTCTTCTCCCGTTGTTTCGTCCCAATTCCCGCTTTGCTTCAGTATTGACACAAAATTCTTATCCACATTCCATTTGTTCAGCAGCACGCTGCCCAGGGATTTGCTGTAGTGACGGCAGAGTTCAAAGTAGGTTGCCGGGTCAGGGGTGTGGTCGCCTTCGATCAGGGCGGAAAGCACCGCCAGCGAACCCACCTCGGTCAGCAGCGTCGCCATCTGGGCCTCATCAATCGGCCGGTATCCAAGCCGTTGTGCCAGGAAGCTTGCCACGCTCGTCTTCAACACCAGGCGCTGCCAGGTGTGACTGAACAGCTTTTTCATCGTGGAATTGCGGAGTACGAACAGGCTTTGCACGCTGTGCAGCATCACCAGGCTATGGACGGCATCAAAACCCAGCATCGAGACGACTTCCGCCAGCGTCTTGGGCGCCACCGAACGACGGAACAGGGGGCAGGAGGCGGACTTGATCAACAGCGCGCTCAGCGCTGGATCCTTGCCCACCAAGCGCGCCAGGCTCTGCGCCGTGGTATTGCTTTCGCCGATGGCCTTGCGGATTTTGAGCGTAATGGCCGGCAAACTCGGCAACTTCTCAGTGTCGCTGAGGACCTGCTTTATCACCGTGCGATAGACCGCGTATTGCTCCGAACCTAGCATGAGGGCACCAAAAGACTAATTCCGTGCCAAAAAGTATAGGCTATCCGGGGAAAACCTCACGAATGCATACACTTCCGGCCTGTTTGCGCCACTTCGGCACCTATAATAGAATCCGCTCGATACCGGAAGCCGCTGCCGGACCCATTCGAATCCTTTCTTTAATTAAGCCCGGATTATAAAAAAATATAGGACCAACCTGATGGAAAAAACAGAAGTATTAAATGAAGCGATTCCCACCAATAACGCCAAGCTTTCCATACTGGCAAAATCGGAAGCAGATGTTCTGCTGGCGGATATATTGGCTACCCTGAGACAAGACAATGTTGTGCTTGTCCGGGATCTGCAACCCGGCGAAGCGGACAACCTCATCGCCACGGTGGCGGATGCGCTTGGGCTTCGGGACCAACTGGAAGTTCAGGCGGGTTTCGCATCTACGCAGGGGCACCGGCAGAATGTTGGCCGTTACTACATGACGGTGAACAAGAGGGATAACTACGAATTCATTCCGCCTCATTCGGAAGGCACAAGCGCCATGAACATGCAGTTATCGTCTTTTTATTGCTATGAGAACAGCACGGACGGCGGTGAGTCGATTCTTTTTAATGTCGACAATGAAAGCCCAGCGTGGGAGCAGTTGAAAGAACTGGGTCGAAAAGCCGTTGTAAAAAAGCATTCTCTGACGGCCGTGGAAAAAGCCCAGGCCAAAATGATGTTTCATGTGGACCTGGAAAAGGATCTGCTGACCGACAAGGACGAAATACTACAGAAGCTTGATACTCCCGTCCCTGAGCTGGAACTGTATCAAGTGTTGTCGGAGGTGAGAAAAGCACATTCCCGAATTCTGGATCGGGACCTGTTTACCTACTGGGACAGTGTAGCGAGTGTGGATTTTGATTCCGCTGTTGAATACTTTAACTTCCTGGCCGGGAGCAACCTGATTCGTCAACCCGCGCAAGCGCTTAATGTGGAGCAGCTGGACAACGCCCGCGATCGTCGGGTCTGGCGTTCCGGCGTCAAATACAATTCGTTATTCAAACAAAAACTGGTGCACAAACTGGCTCCGGGCGAACTGATCCTTATGAACAACCTGACCTGGGCACACTCAGCCAACAACTGGACCCCGGGTTCAGGTGTTCGCCGCGTTGCGGCGGCGTTTGCCTGAACGTCACCATCCGGCGGGTAAGCAACCCGCCATCCCCCCCCACAGCTTGAATTTACATTCAACAAGCCTGCGAACACCATAGGAAAACGCGCGGGCGGGATTTCCAACAAAAGGTGTCTGAATTTCATCCTTGGTAAAACCGTTTTTTGTTAAGCGCGGGAATTAGCGATCTTCTCCAGCAGCCCAATCTGTTCAAAGGCCGACGTTGTGTTGTAACCCGGATCGACTTCCCGACCGGGCCGATATGCATGCCGATGGTCAGCCCGGTTGCCAAGGGCGTTATGGCAGACTTTGACCAGGGGCATGCGCAAAGCCCGCCCCTGCGCGGTGGCAGTGAGGCCTGCCGCACCTCTGTACCAATCACCTTTGGATGCAAATTCGGGTAAGTGCCTTTTGCCAGGCCTTATTCGGTACCCCGGTATTCGATAAAAGGTATCCGGGGTTTTCAACAGTGAAAATCGCGTTCAAAGATTTAACAAAAAGCCTTTCCCTTCTGGATTGTCCTGCTTAGCTGCGGTTTCTTATGTTGCAGTAGCCGACGGCGCTTTTTTTAAATGCATGGATACCGCAATTTTTTATGCTGTTTTTATTGATGAAATAAAGTGCGAAAAATTTTGGATTTTAAATGAGAAGAAGCAGTGGAAAAACTGTCACTTGATTCGTTATTGTACGTTTATTCCAGAGTAAAACAGTGATAAAACCATTGATGCGTTACGATTTGCGCTTTGGTTAAAGCTGAATTGGCGGTGTATAAAATTTAATTCGCGGCAGTCGGTAATTCAAATAAAATTAATCCACAATATGAAGGAGGTGCGTGTATCGTAAATTTTGTTATTAAACAATAGATTTTTTGAATTAAAAATGTTTGTGAAGTCTTTTAAAAGAACAATTCAATTCCCAAACTCCAAGAGGATGTCGACATGATTAAAAAAATGATGAAATGGTCCCTGATACCGGGGCTGGTTTTATTTACCTCTCTCGCCCAGGCGCAGGAATTTCAGTCCTGCGACCAGTGGGCCACCTGGAATGTGAATGGATACACTATTTACAACAACATTTGGGGCAGTGGCGCCGGGTCCCAATGCATATGGGCAAATAACGAAGGGGATTGGGGCGTAACAGCCGATCATCCCAATACGGGCGGTATTAAATCCTATCCCAATGTAGACCGGGATGTGGACTATACGGTCAGCAGTATGCCAGACATAACCGCCTCGTTTAATGTGAGTCGTCCGGGTTCCGGGTCTTACAACACGGCGTTCGACATCTGGTACGACAACTATGCCTACGAGATTATGCTTTGGCTCAACTGGAATGGCGAGATGGGGCCGATCTCCTACAACTACGGCTGCAGCGGATACCCAAGTACCGCCTGTCCGGTGGAAACCAATGTTAATGTCGGCGGCCATACGTGGAATTTGTACGAGGGCACCAATGGTTCGGCAACGGTCTACTCGTTTCTGCGCACCAGCCACACCAATTCAGGTACCGTCAATATCACACAGATCTCCCAATGGTTGGCGAACAACGGCTATTTCAGTGGCAGCACCAATTTGCACGAGATTCAGCTTGGGTTCGAGATCAGCCAGTCCGCCGGTGGCCTTGATTTCTCGGTCAACGATTACAGCGTGAATATTGGCGGTGGTAGTTCCACTTCGTCGAGCAGCAGTTCTTCAAGCAGCTCAAGTTCATCCAGCAGCTCAAGTTCATCCAGCAGCAGCTCGGGCGGCGGTGCCTGTGAATGTAACTGGTATGGCGAGGTCCGGCCGATATGCCAGAACCAGAACAGCGGTTGGGGTTGGGAAAACAACCAAAGCTGTATTGGTATCAATACCTGTAGCGACCAGTACGGCGACGGCGGCCCGGTGGGTAATTGCGGAAGTTCCTCCTCGAGCAGTTCCAGTTCGTCAAGTTCTTCCAGTTCATCGTCCTCCAGTTCCTCGTCTTCAAGCTCTTCCAGCAGCTCCAGTTCATCGAGCAGTTCCAGCTCATCAAGCACTAGCGGTGGAAGCGGAGGCCTGGGTTGTTCGGTAAGTGTCAACGACTGGGGCGGTGGCTTTACCGCCAATTTCACGGTAACCAACAATGGCAGCTCAAGCGTGAATGGCTGGTCGATGAATATCGGAACCGAAAACGCGGTGACGCCCGGCAATTCATGGAGTGCGAATATTTCCGGTTCGGGTACGTCATTAACCGCGACAAACGTGGGTTACAACGGCAACCTCGCTCCCGGGCAAAGCACGGAGTTTGGTTTCCAGGGTTCTCCCAGCCCTGGTTCGATTAGTTGTACCCCGAACTAAATACCGCAAATAGTGCTGACAAAAGGCTGCCGTGAAAACGGCAGTTTTTTTATCCCTATGGCGGGCAAGCAAAGCGCCGCCCACCATTTTTTCTCCGGATGATGGTACCGTGATGAAAGAGTGGAATTTTTGGTTTAAGAGAAGGGCGGGCGCAAGGCCCGCCCCTACAGTGAACGGAATAGGCAGAAGTCCATGTGGCGAGACCTTCCGGCACAATCACGTAGGAGCAGATCCAGACGTCTTCACAGTTGCTTCTTGTTAAAATTTAATTTACGGATTGTACCGCCACACTTCGACCCAATCGTAAACCGCCTCCGCGTTAACTGTCTCACTGGTAACGGGGCCGGCCCAACCTGGGGAGTTGGAAGCCCAAATGGTCAGTAAGATATTTTGCGGTAAGCCGATCAGATCCATTCGGTCATCCCAACGGTGATAAACAACATCGTCTATCAAAAACACGGCTTCTTGCGGTGTCCACTCAATGGTGTAAACGTGAAAGTCCGCGTTGGAGTCGAAGCCCAGTTGTTGCAGGGATGGATATTGCGTGGGAGTGACAGAGTTGGTCACCGGAGGTGTTAGTTCCGGACCGGTATATACCATGGCGTTAAACTGGATTTCGCTGGTGTCCTGGCCAAGGCTTTCAATATCAAACTCATTCCAATCGGCTGCCGGCCAAGGGGTGTAAATAGTCACGAGAGCGGAAACAACGGCTGAACCGTTTGCCAATTTTGCGCGCGCGCTTACCCGACCGTATTCGATGGTAGCTGTTGAGCGCACCTCGGCACCCAGATAAGATTTGCTTTCCCCATCAAACTGGGTTCCCGCGGGAGCCGGGTCCAGCGCTATTGTCATCATTCCGTTGTTCACGGAAACCGTTTGCGAAGAGAACAAGGCCAGGTTGCCGCCCCAGGAGTGTGTCATCAGCTGCCAGCGACTGGAATCAAACGAATTGAAATCATCGCGGAAAACCAGCGAAAAACTACCGCCGGAAGAGCCGGATGAACTGGTGGATGACGACGAATTGCTGGAGGAACTACTGGAAGACGAACTGGATGAAGAGCAGCCCCCATCGATTATTCCACCGTTCCCACTTTGATCCGAGCAAGTATCCGCCCCGATGCAGCTTTGGTTGTTTTCCCAACCCCAGCCACTGTTTTGGGCGGAGCAAAGAGGGTAGACCGATCCGTACCAGTTGCAACTCGATCCGCCTCCCGTGCAGTTTCCGCCGGAAGAGCTGGAGCTTGAAGACGAGCTTGAGCTTGATGATGATGAAGAAGAACTTGAGGATGAGGAACTGGAGCTTGAAGAAGAACTGGAAGAGCTGCCTGAAGACGATGTAGTGGAGCCGCCGCCAATTGCCTGGAAAGCCGCAAGTAAAGGTGTTCCAGATCCATTGCCACAAAAGCCAAAGTTGATTGACGAGCCAGCGGAGATATTCTGGTTCCACGAAAGTGGCATAACGATATTGCCGTTTCGAGTGCCATTCCAGAGGTTGCTAATCCGGGTACCCGCCGGGTCCAGTGTAACGGACCAATCTGTCACGGCTGACGTGCCATTGTTGGCAACATCAACTTGCGCGCAGTAGCCACTGCCCCAGGCATTTTGAATTGTCAGTGTGGCTTCCGCATTACCGGAGGTAATACCAAACGCCGCAAGTGGCGTGAGTAGCAGTGAAACCGCTCCTGCCAACACAGGTTTTATCTTTGGGAGGTTTCGCATACATGATCCTATACTTGACAGTTTTAATTGTATTGTTCGAGTGCCAGATCAGGAATGGATCGAAATTTTCCCGGTTCCGGCAAACAACAGAGTCTGAGGAGGGAAAACAGGCAAGTAAAGAAGCAGTTTGCGCTTGGCTTAAAGTGATACGAAGTATCGCCACGGCACAAAATACCAATACCAATACCAATACCAATACCAATCCGATGCGGCTTAATCGACGTTGTTATTGCCGGTTTGCGAGTAGCGGAACTGGGTTGGCGTCATTCCGGTGAATTTTTTGAAGAAGCGATTAAAAGCAGCCTTGCTGTTGAAGCCGGCACTGGTGGCTATATCCGCAATAGCCACTTCCGAATCTGCACAACTCAATACACGTTTTGCCTCTTCGATACGGTAGCGATTGACAAATTCATGGAAGTTTTGGTTCATGTAGCGATTAATGGCGGTGGAAACCAGGCGCTTCTGAAAGCCAACATGGTTTGATAACTCCTCCAGCGTCAGCTTTGCGTTAAGGTAGAGCTTCTCCTGTTCAATGGTGTTTCGGATTTTGGCTACCTGCTCTGGAGTAATATCGTCCTTGCCTGTCTTTTCCGGTTCTTCCTGGATTGAACCGATACCCTCGAGCATTTCCGAGTAAACAAGGCTGTAGAATATAAGCACGGTAAGCAGGATGAATATAACGTAATTGGCGACTACGGCCATCACTTTGCCTGTTTGGGTGTAGTGGAATATTCCAAATATGTGGGCGATCAAAAAGCAAACCCACGCTGCGAGAAAGCCGCCAATTAACAGTAACAACCAGGTAAGGTCAATGCGTTCGATGTTGGAGTAATCCTGCTTGATTTGATGACGATATTTAAAAAGCTGGTAAAGGCATGCAACACCGTAATTGACAACAACGACTTTCTCTGGGTGGACAAGCCAGTCAAACCCGGGTTCGTAGGCCCCATAATCCTGAAAGTTCAGGGCGATTCCCTGTTTTACCTCGATTGGACGGCGATAGTACAGAAAATACAGGATCACCGGTGTTGCCACTGTCGGTATAAGATGAAGCGCGTCGTGCGCAACGAATTTAAAATCCTTGTATATCAATGACTTTGTATACCAGTACAGCACAGGGCCCTGGAGGAAGTAAGCAAAATTGAATATAAAAAACAGTCCTGGACTGAAACTAAAAGCCAAAAACCGAAAAACCTCTCCCCACAATATAAGAATATGCATCGCGATCATGGCGTTTAGCAGTAGAAACGCCGCGAGCAAGATATGGCTATAGGGTTTGCTGCCCCGATGGGCAATAAACAACACCGCCAACAAGCCACATTCGCCAACACGCACAAGCAGGGCGACATCGTGAACGTTAAAGAGAACTGAATTCATGCTGCGAGCGGTATAAGAGTCCGGGATAAACGAGGCGGAATTGTACCCGCCGAAAAAAGACAATGATAGGCACTCTGTTTTATTTGCTTTCAAAGAGGCCTTTTCCAGGCCAGAAACCCGGTATCACTTTATGAAAAACATCAACTGGCACCAACTGCGAAGGAGTAGGAGGGTAAATCAGTAAGCGTTTAGCGGATTGTTCGAGGCCTTCCGGTGTTATTTGTAAAAACCGAAAGATCATGCGCCACGCGACAAGGCCAACCGCAATCCATACCGAAAATTGCGCTAATCACGGATCTGATTTAAGGTTAGAGATCCGTCTCCACGCCACACGTTGTCCCACGAGACATTTTGGAGTTAATGAAGTAGAGAAATTATGATTGACCGTGAACAACTCCATCGAGACGGTTATATCCTGCTTCGACAAGCGATTCGAACCGAATGGCTGGATGAGCTTCGCACCGCATTCGAGACCAATGTAAAGCCATCGGACCAATGGCCTGTACCGCGCGGTACGGACTGGCGCCATTCGTTGTTGGACCTGGATCCGAAAGTGCAGGCGGTGTGTCGTCTTCCGGAGTTGCTGGCCGCGGTTGGCGAATTGATCGGTGAACGCTATTTTCTGGCGCAGGTGGAGGGGCGCGAACCTCTGGCCGGCGGCGGCCACCAGATGTTGCATCGTGACTTGTCGACCCAAAGGCCTGGCGATACGGTAAATGCGCTGGCGTATTTCGATGACTATGATTCCGGGAACGGCGCGACACGCATTGTTCCCGGCAGTCATCGCGCCGCGCGGGAAGAGCCGCCGTTCGACTTTAATGACGAGTCCGGGTCTGTGCAGCTTTCAGGCTCTGCCGGCGATATCCTGGTGTTTGATGCCGATTTGGTGCATGGGGGTTGCCTGAACTCGACCGGCGCACGCCGTCGCTCGATCTTAATCGGGTATTTTTCAGAGTCGCTTTACGCCTCGCATCTTAAAACGGTAGAACTCCGTAACGTCCGGATGGACACGACAGGGCGGTTTGATCCGTCGGGGTTGGCCGTGGGAGAGTGGGGATAAATTAATAGTGATGACGCGCGGAGCGCAATGATGTTAGGAAGGGGGTAATTCAGATTCAAGACCCGCCCCCACGCATGAACTCGGTCGCAGGAGGGCGGGCAAGCAAAGCGCCACCTGCCGTTTGTTCTGTCGTGGCTACAACCGGATTTCGATAGATGGTGGGTGGGAGAATTGTGCCGGTAAGCGAGAGAGGGCATTGCCGCAAGCAATTCCGAAAACGCATAAATACGTCCATGTAGCTGTGACGTGCAAGGATGCGCTAATGCCGCGATGGCAAGGATGCCAAAGAGCAGCCCTCACGTCATCCCTGACTCCAGGGTTTCAGAATCACTTACGGCAATCCCCTTTGATACCAGCATAAAGTCGGTCCTTCTTTTTCGTAGGGGCGGGCCTTGCGCCCGCCCCGTTTGCGCCCAACGCAACAAATGACAATCAAAATAGATATAGTGGCGTCTAAATCTTCACCACATTTTGTATTTCTCCCGGTATGCATTATTCTTTCTATTGTCTGCTGTTTTATCTGCCCACCATATTTCCAAAAACAATAATAAAAGCGAGGAATTTGTGTCAGTCCTACTTCCCGGAGAAGTCAAAATAGCCTCGGAAACCGATGTCCGCGCCGGAACCATCGGCTATGGCGGAGTCAACGATGCCTTCGACCTATACCTGGTAAAAACCCCCATCAATGATTACAAGCTAATCGTTTTTATGAAGCTTCAGTTCTTTTTTGAAGACGGAAATGGCGGGAAATGGACGGATGCTCAGAAAACAA
Source organism: uncultured Cellvibrionaceae bacterium (assembly GCA_964451365.1). GTDB lineage: Bacteria > Pseudomonadota > Gammaproteobacteria > Pseudomonadales > Cellvibrionaceae > CAYVIB01. The sequence goes on along the minus strand of CAYVIB010000041.1, from coordinate 14,853 downwards.
AATTCGTAAAGGACTGGGAAACAGCCGTTAAAAGCAAGTGGGGTGGCAGATTCCTCAAAACACTGAAGTCAGGCAAAAAGGTAAGCATTGATTTCAGGTTCAAAACCCAGATCGGCGGCTGGATGCTCGACCACTGGGAAATAACCGTCGAAAAGGTCAGCAAGTTTTCCGTCAGTAGCGTTAACCCTATTATGGGTAATGTGGCACTTGATAGTCTGGACTTGAAACTCACCCGTAAACAAGGCGGCAATTTTCAGCGGGGAGTTGTACATGAATTCGGGCATATGCTCGGGTTGGACGATGAATACCACAAAAGCAGTGCCTTCCATAAAGACTACAAATCCGTAATGAACAGCGGTGAGTCAGTTCTGGGACGTCACGACATGCCTTATATGAAATGGCTTGACAGGAAGCTAAAAGAGCACAGCATAAACTAACATGAAATACCTTTCTCTACTTTCTCTTCTCTTACTTACACTTTCATGCAGCGCAGGTGGACAAATGAATAAACTCGATTCCCTGTTTTCCGATGTCATTTCCAGTAAAACGGCTGCGGAGGAGGAGAGTGCTGTCGAAAAGGTTTGGCAGTATATGGCTGATCAGGAGTTGTATTTGGAGGTTTATGCGCTGGATGAAGCGGGCAATAAGACAGATGTCCAGGAAATTTCCGATATTGAGAAAATCGACGAGGTGGAAGTGGTGTTTTCCAAAGGTGATACTGAAAAGGCTTTTCGCTGGAAGCCGATAGAAAACGATAATGTTTTTATTTTGTATAGAGAAAAATAGGCTATGTTAATCTGAGATGGGAGTTGGATGGCGAAAGGCAAGACTCGACCCCATGCTCGTGTGCTCGTGCAAATAAAGCCAAAGCCTTACTTTGTTTAATTGACCAAAAATTTAGTGCACCAAATTTCCTAGCCTCAGTGATCTGGTCCATCATTGAGTGTATTAAGGATTGTGGACTTAAACAGAGGAATTGAAAAATGTCTACAACTGGTGAAAAGCCTGGAAAAGGCACTTATACATGCACAAAATGTGGTACCAAAGTGAGGTTAGACGATCACAGTGATCGGTTACCTCCATGCCCAAAATGTGATGGGACAAGTTATCGGCCTTGATCGCCGCTGCCGCGGAATTTCAGTAAATGGTGGGGGGTGTGCCACTCAGAACGAGAGGGGCCTGCCGCAAGCAATCTGAAAACGCATAACACATCCCTGTGGCTCCCTCACGTCATCCCTGACTCCAGGGTTTCAGAATCACTTCGGACAAGCCCCTTTGGTGCCAGCATCAAGACGGTTCTTCTTTTCGTAGGGGCGGGCCTTGCGCCCGCCCTTGCTTCCGAATTGGGGGCTGATATTCCACCCGGCCTGAAGTTAGTAAAAGATCTAAGGCCCGGTCATGACGGCCATTTCATTGATCGCTCCAGAGACACTTTCTATTGTTAAGGATATTCAATCTGGCAAGCCGGTTAGTTTGTAAGGAACCTGGTCAAACGAAGGAACTGGGTCAAATTTTATCTTTTTCTGAAATGAAATCAAATTTTAGATCGTAATCTGAGCGATGACGACACACGAAGTGAAGTCAGACGGATTCCGATTCAAAAATTCAAGTTACACCACCACGTCTTCAAATAAATCAACTTCAGGCGAATCTCAATTAACCGCCTGAGCATCCAACTGCGCATTCGCAAACGCCTTCAACCGCCGCTTCGCATATTCCAAAGCACTCGGATGCACCGAACCACTCTTACCGGTCTCCAACCAACGCCGCACCCGATTGGCATCGCCAACATGCGAAAGCTTGCCGAACGAATCCAACAATATAATCGCCAGATGCCGCTTCTGGATTTCCGCCTGCAGCACCAGACATCGGCCGGCCTTGCGGAGGTAACCTGTCTTGCTCGCATCGATGTGCCACTGACCGGCGCGCACCAGGGGGTTGGTGTTGTAAAAGGCTCGCACATGGCGCGGGCCGCGAAAATGAAAATCCTTTTTCGGCGTGGTGCTGAGTTCGGCGATCAGGGGATCACGGGCGGAGGCCTGGATCAGGCGGGCCAGGTCCCGGGGAGTGGAAACGTTCTCCGGGGACAGGCCGGTGGGTTCAACAAAGTGGCTGTTGCTCATACCCAGTTCCCCGGCCTTGCGGTTCATGGCTGCGATAAAAGCCTCGTAACCGCCGCTGTAGTGGTGGGCGAGGGTGGCGGCGGCGCGGTTTTCCGATGCCATCAGCGCGAGGAGCAGCATGTCGCGGCGCTGGAGCTGGCTGCCAATTCGGACATGCGAGAATACATTGTTCATTTCTTTTGTTTTCGACACGTCCACCGTAATCCATTCATCCAGTGGCGCCTTTTCTATATCTTCCAGCACGACCATGGCGGTCATCATTTTGGTAACCGATGCAATGGGTACCACGGAGTCGGGGTTGCGTTCGTAAAGGATTTCACTGGTGTCCAGGTCCATGATCAAAGCATATACAGAAGCGAGCTGTAGTTTGGTCGGATCTGGTACTTTGACGAGATCCGGTACTTTGACCGGGTCCGGCGTTTTGGCGGAATTGGGTATTTTGGCTGGGGCGGGTGTGGAAGTCTGGGCCTGAACCAGACCAGGCAAAAACAGCAAAAGAGCTGTCAGCAAGCAACGGATCGACACAAAAATATCTCGCTAAAAAGAAGAAGGATGGCCAAAAGAACCTTAAATTTATCAATTTGTACGCATAGGATAGTTGCCAGAGCCCCGCGCGACAACTCCCGTGGCACAGGGGCCCGCTTTTAACCCTGGTTCAATCTTGAGATGCAGAGTGCATCACTCTTGGTTGAAAGGCAATCAAGCCCGAAAAAATGTTGCGGTTACGGCTTTTTGAGAACGAGGGCGGACAACACGGGTCCGCCTCTACGGGATAACCGGTATAGGCAAATTACCTGGCTGACAGATTTGCCTGTAATGAGTAGCATATCCGCCTTCGTTCATATCGAAAAAACAATTAATGACCAAAAATTCCGCAATAGACACAAAGGCAGGCCTCACTCCCTGGTGGCATCCGGTTGATATGGAGGTCGACCAGTGCTGGCATTTCACTGTCGGCCCACTGTCCATTTACCTGCAGCGGCGCGAAGGGGAGTGGCTGCTGGCGTCGGAAAACCAAACGGAAGACCCCGGTCGCCATGAAGTTATCAGCGAAGCTATTCCCGGGTTGCCGGAAGGGCTTACCGGCAGTCGCTATGTTTTCAACAAATCGCCAATGGGTTTTCATTTAACGCCCAAGCTGCTGGACCGGCCGATGGTGGTTAAAACCACGCAGCCGGTGAAGGTGCCGCCGGGTGAGGAAATAATCTTTTATATCAGCTCGCCGGTATGTGTGGATGTGGGATTGATCGAGCCCACATTATGGTTACAGCAACTGCAAACTGTGCGTTTGTCCGACACCTGGTTTGGCCCGTCCACGCAAATTGGCGAGCTGTGCTACGCGGCAAAAACCCGCGCGCGCAACAGTAAAGCGGAGCTTCCCCAGTGGGCGCACCGGGCGGTGACGACGGTGACGGTGCACAACCGTTCCACCAGTCTGCTGGCCATCGAAAAGTTGAGTATTCCGTTACCGTTCCTGGCGGTTTACGGGCTGGCCGACGGTACGCTCTGGACCGACCCGGTGTTTCTGGAACATAGCGACAGCAGCGCACTGTCCACATTGAAAATCGGGAAGGATTTGCCCGCGGGGGCGACGCTGGAGGATCGTCTCGCCGCGGCGCGCACGCCGCTGCAAAAGGGCAGTCTGGTGCGCGTGTTCAGCAGTTTCTTTTCCGGTTAACTGTAAATGCTTTGCGTTAATTCATAGCGACGGGGATTTTCGATGGATTCACTACTCACACTCGCGCAGTCGGCTCTGGTGATCAATATTGCGCGCGCGGTATTGGTGGTTTTGGCGGGTTTTGTTGCGGCGAGTCTGGCTGCGCGGGGCACCCGCAAGTTGATGGAAAGCCGGTTCAGCACCCATCACACCACCTTGTTCAAGCGTCTGGTTTACTGGGTGGTGATTGCATTGTTTCTTGCCTCCGCCCTGCGTCAGCTCGGTTTCAGCCTGGGGGTATTGCTCGGCGCAGCGGGGGTTTTGTCCGTCGCTATTGGTTTTGCCTCGCAAACGTCGGCGTCGAACCTGATCAGCGGTTTGTTTCTTGTGGGCGAGCAGCCGTTTCGGCTGGGTGACGTTATTCGGGTCGGCACCACAACCGGGGAGGTGTTGTCGATCGACCTGCTGTCGGTAAAGCTGCGCACGTTCGACAATCTTTATGTGCGTATTCCCAACGAGAGTCTTATCAAAACGGAAATGGTGAATCTCACCCGTTTTCCCATACGGCGTTTTGATTTACTTATCGGGGTGGCGTATCGCGAGAACATCGGCAAAGTCCGCGAGGTTTTGATGCGTGTTGCCGAGGAAAACCCCTTGTGCCTGGACGAGCCCGGGCCACTGTTTTTGTTTACCGGGTTCGGTGAATCGTCATTGAATATCCAGTTTTCCATCTGGGCCAAACGGGAAAATTTTCTTCAACTGCGCAACAGTTTGCAGGAGGAGGTCAAGAATGCTTTCGATGCCGAGGGTATTGAAATTCCATTCCCGCACAGTACCCTGTACGCCGGCAGCGAAACGGCGCCTTTTCCGGTGAGAATCGTGGCGGATAACGCCGTTGTTGCGACGGCTTCTTCAGGCAACGATGATGACCAAGCTGTAAGTAAATAATTATTTGGATTTTTCCAACCGACTGTACGCGCTACGCATGCAATTTGGCAGCTCTTCTATCAACTTCAATTAATTAAGTTATATCGGAACAGCAGCTTCGGGTGCGAAGACCCGGAGCTGCCCAAACAGCCAAGGGTTTACGGGCAAGAATAACTGGCATAGCCCCCCAGGCTCGTTGAAACACTGATAGTGGTGCCGGTCGGACAGGAGCTGTAACCCTGGTGCTGAAATATGATGGAACCATTATTAGTGGTATAAGGGAATGAACCCGAAGTTGGATAAACTATCGGGAAATACCAGGTGCTGTTCCAGTAGAATTGCATACCGCTGACGTAATCGCCGCTGTAGCTACAGAGGGTGACATCGGTACCCACGCTGTAGCAGTTTACCGAAATATCGCTCGAACACGTTTCCAAAGTCAGTTCGCCGATTGAAAGCACAACAATGCCAGACCTGCTGTCATTGTCGTCGGTAACGTGCAGGCGATAGCGGCTGTAGTAACCGGGGTTGGCAACTGTATAGGCGCGTGTTTCGTTGCCTTGCCAGCCAGTCTGGTTGGTGCGGGTGTCCAGGGTTACCCATGTTCCGCCACTAAGTCCCTGGAGGGTAAAGTTTTTTGGCGCGCGGCTTGTAATCGAACCGTTAGTGTATTGAATGGAATAGCGATCGATTTTTTTTGTGCCACTGAACTGGTAACTGATCCATGCGGGCGTTTCCCAAGTCTCGGACAGCCACATGGAACCGGCTCCGTCAAACACTTTCCAACCGGGGTAACTGGAGTCGAACTGGCCGGAAGTCGCCACATTGGATGAGCTGCCGGATAGTGTCGGAACCTGGTCCACGCAGGCTGCATGGACGGTACCGTTTCCAAACACAATGGCGGATAAAGCGACGAGGGTATTCAGGAATATATTTTTATTAAATAGGTGCTTCATAAACAGTGCCTCTTTTCATTTTGTAGTTAATGCCGAAACAGTGTTACTTGTTTGCCTATTCCCACGCGATGGTTCGCGCGGACTGAAACTATAGTCAAAAAACAATCAACCGGTGACGGAATTAGCGCCAATATGGATAATGAATTAATCGCAAACGATGTCAGGAGAAAATATTTTAAATTATTACGCCAGTTCCCGCGTGCCTGTTCTTGAGCGGATATTTAAGTGGCGTGGAAATCATGTGGCCGAAAGCGGTTATGTATTTCTACTGTTGTGGCGCATGCACCCGCGTCACGATTCGAGCAACAGTACATGAAGCGGAGATAACGCGGGGCCGTGCTTCGAGCTAATGATGCGGTTTGTAGTATTTGTGCGGCTAGAAAAACAGCTCACATCCTTGTGAGCGGCTTTTAATAGTTAATAAAAGGAATAAATCTTAATTAAAGTTATCGGAAATATTGCCAAAGCCGATCACCCCGTTGCAGTGCAACCATTGCGAGTAATCGCCGCCACCGCACTGGCCATTGGCCCAGGCGCCGGTGTTGTGTTGCATATTTTCGGCCTGGCGCGGCGCCTGGTCATCGACCCTGATCCAATCAATAATCACATCCCGCGTGCCGCCATCATTGTCAAACTGCACATTGATATCACCATCGCCGGAGACGGTTGCGGTGTACTCCTGATAAGAGGTGCCCAGCCACCAGCCACCGTTGACGGGCTCGCCATCGATTAACAGGTTTATATGTTCGCCACCGGCATTGCCACGGGCGCGTATGGTAATGGTGTGGGTGCTGTTGAACGTGCCATAGTTTACGCCGCCGTTGCAATGCAGCCATTCGGTGTAGGCGCCACCGCCGCAAACACCGTTGGCGTAGGCAGCGCTGTTTTGGGTCATGGCTTCCGTTTCGCGCCGCTCGCCATTCACCTCGATATAGTCGAGTCGAACGTCCCGGCCATTTACCACACCGTCGTCGTTGACAAACCCGACACCTATCTCGCCGTTACCGTAAACGGTGCCGCTATATACCTGGTATTCAGTGGTAAGCTGATGACTGCTGACAGGAGTGCCGTCCAGGGTAACCTGGATTTCCTCATCACCCTGGGTGCCATGGGCTCGCAACTGGTAGAACATTTGCGACGAATTGGAATCGCAACTGGCCTGAGTGACATTCACCGTGGCGGTGTCCCAGACAACGCCGGGACCTGCGTACTCGGGGTCGGCGTAAAGGGTGATGGTTGAAGTGCCTGCGCTTTGGCCCACCAAAAATTGATAGGTCCGCTGCCCCCCGGCTTCAAGAACATTCGTGTTGCTGGACGTAACGCCGATTTCCGGGAACGATCCCCCAAACTCGGGATGCAGATCAAAGGTTGCCACCGGCGGGAGCCGGTCGCCGCACCAGGTGGTAATGTTATAAACGTCTTCACCAAAGGTGACCGGCGGAGCGGAATGCGGCCATCCGTTAGGAATATTCGACACATTAACTTCCAGTTGGCTGAAACTTGCGTTGCCGCCGGATTGGTTGCTTCCATTGTAGCCTTCCACTTTCATCATGACTTCGTGCAGGCCACCCATGGGAATGCCTGTCAACTCTTCCCAGCGGTTGAAATGGGCACTGACATCGATTGTGCCGCTGTTGCGGGTATCACGACGAATACTGAAGTATTGATAGAAATTGTCGCAAGCACCGTTGCACCTTATGGAAGGTTGATCGATCCGTTCTGTGCGATAAATGTCATAGGTGGACCCGTCAACATTCAGAGTGCCTAATTCGTCGGCGTTGGTATCCCGCGAAACATTCCAGTCACACCAGTTTTCAATAATGTAGTATTCCACCAGGGCCTCCTGGTGGGCTTCCGATTCTTCCGGATTGGCTTCTTCCTTCGCGAAATCCCGTGTCCAGCCGTACACGCTTAAGTAGGAGAGTCCATTTATGTTGTTGCAGTTGAAGTTGGAGGCGTAACTTACGCTGAAATCTCCCCGTTCTTCATGGGTTAAAGGTGAACCATCGTACCCCACGCCCCGGCGGGCCAGGAAGTTTAAGGCATTGTTCCATTGGGCGCTAAAGGTGCCGTTATTTGGATCCAGTGTCATACAGGCCGTTCCCTGGTTGTTCTGGTTCCAGAGTTCATGGGTGTAGCCGTTGCCGGCTCTTTCCCTTATCTGGTCTCCGTCGGCTCCGCCTAGGCAGATTTCCTGAGCCGTAACATTTTGCAAACCGAGCATAAGAAGGGCGAGACCCAAACAGCATTTTAAGGGCATGTGATGCGGGTAATCTTGTCGCATAAGGTGTTCCTCTTTTGTTATGCATCTGAACGGTGGCCGTTATCGCCACCGATTGACTCTGGTGAGTGTGCTCTATGCGTACAGCTGAAAAAGCCTCACTCACCCGAACCAGGGGGCTTGTTTTCAACTGAACCATAAGCTCCGGGCGGAGCACACAATACAGAAATAAAGCCGGCTGCAATATCGCTAATTTATGGGGTATTTTTGGAAAAAAAGTTTATGCGAAAAACAGGGTCATGTTTTTATGTGAGATATTTGAATGTTGTTACTCCGGCGTAGATCCATTCGGAATAATTTTTATAAAAAGAAAGACGTTGAATTACTTCGAAATTCTCTTACGCACGTCATGTTCGCAGCGGACATCCAGACGAATTTTGTGCAATACCCTGAGATCTCTGGATCTCCGCTGCGCGAAGATGACCGGTTTCTGACTTTGATATTGCTATTCCGGCGTAGGTTCTTTGCCGTTCGGAATAATTTTTTAAAAGAAGAAAGACGTTGAATTACTTCGATATTCTCTTACGCACGTCATGTTCGCGTAGCGGACATCCAGACGAATTTTATGCAATACCCTGAGATCTCTGGATCTCCGCTACGCGAAGATGACCGGTTTCTGGCTTTGATATTGTTATTCCGGCGTAGGTTCTTTGTCGTTCGGAATAATTTTTTAAAAGAAGAAATTCGATGTTCTCTTATGCACGTCATGTTCGCGTAGCGGACATCCAGATGAGATTCACTGCGTTGCCTTGAGATCTCTGGATCTCCGCTGCGCGAAGATGACCGGTTTCTGGCTTTGATATTGTTATTCCGGCATAGGTCCTTTGCCCATTTGAAAAAATTTATTAAAAAGAAAAAGGTTTGGATTATTTCGATATTCTCTTACGCACGTCATGTTCGCGCAGCGGACATCCAGACGAATTTTCTGCAGTACCCGGATCTCTGGCTCCGCTGTGTGAAGATGATGATTTTCGTCGGATACCGACTCTGGGCCGGTATGACGATTTTGAAACAATGGTTATTGTCCTTGCTGATTCCCGTTCTGGCCGGAAGATAAATTATCGGATAAAACCAGCCTGACGGTTTCCTGGTTATCAAAATACCGCGCATGCACCCGTGCCGCGACTTTGTCGATAAACGTACTGAACGATTTCACTTTAACTTCCCTGCATTTGTTGGAATCCGGTACGCCCGCGCCGCTGGCAAACCAGTCGGAATCGGTATAGACATCAATCCATTCTTCCAGGTCGGGTCGTTGACATAATGTATTTACGTCGTCGCGTAACCAGGAGGCTTGCTTTGCCAGTATCTCGATCAGGGAGCCCATGGTGATAACCCGCACCGGGATACCTTGCGAGGGGAGGTCGGCCATCAGGTCCACGGCTACCACGGAGCCAAAGCTGTGACCGATGACGGTAATGGATGTGTATTCGTTGGATTGAAGCGCGGCCAATAACTGCTCCCGCACGCGTTTGACGATTTCGAAACGCACGGCGGGCTGACCTGCAACCGCCGGTTCGTCGGTGATGTAGCGCTTGGCAAAGTCAGTAATATCCACGAGGAGGGATACCGGCAACAGTGCGACAAAAACACTCATTCCCGCCCATACCTTCCAGCCGCCTATCCAGTTAACGAACCAGCTCACCCACGCCAGCACACCGGGAAATGGGTTATCGCCATTTTCCTGCAGGGCGTCGATAAACAGGACGATTGTGCTGAAGTACCACGCTATAAATGCAATACCCGATGTAAGGAAACCCAGCGTGAGATATTTGCGGTGCCAGAAGCTGTTCCATATGGGCGACATTACCCAGAAAACAATCAACGATAACCCGCGCAGCATTCTGGTGGTGACCGTTTCCTGTGTCAGGCTGGGAACCATATCGTTCCAGTAGGCTTCCACCACATCCATTTCCAGTGTCCGGTCGTTTGATGTCGCCCGCAGCCGGCGAATGCCCGGCGCGGTGTTGTCATCGCTGATTTCACTTACCAGAAACCGTTCGCTGGCGGCGGTGAGGCCATCGACAAAGGCCGAAAGCTGGGCGGAGCGGGTGAACCGGGCGAGGCCGGGAATGAGTACAACGAGGGTTCTGTCCATGGTGATTCCTTGCGGGTTATTTTTATTTTGGTCGCACCAACATGCGGTACGGCCATTTCCTAAGTTATAGCAGAGGATGATGTTGGCGGAACGTCTCTGCAGGGTATGGGTGTGGTACCTGTTTGAAGGGCTTTCCTGCTGGCTGGCGTGCGGACACATCGGAAATAGGGGTGGTGGGGGAGGGACACCAGTAATGGCGCGCATTGACATTGGTTAATTAATCACTTTAATAAGCATCTATAACCTATTGAAATATATAAATATTATAATATTTCGATCCCATGATTTAATCCTGACAATGCGTCATCTTAAATATAAATAAAAATGATTTGCATTTAAATTGTGTTTAAGTAAACTACTCAAAAAACACTTTAAGCGACAAATTTTGGAGACAGACGTTTTGGACAAGCGCTGCTTTCTCCACAATGCCGGGTTTGGCGTTGAACAGAGGAAATGTCGCCGACGAAAAGTACCTGAATAGTTTTACCGGGATCAAGCCGACTACGGCGCGCCGTAACATTGCTGCTTCCGCGAACTGGAAATATTAACGCTATGAGGAAAACGTTTTTCAAATTGCACAGCTATGCAGCGCTTATCGCGCTGATACCGCTGTTGATCGTTTCCGTTACGGGGAGCATCCTGGTGTTCAAGACGGAAATTGACCAGTGGTTGATGCCCGAAGCGGCCGCGCTGCCATACGACGGCAACCGCGAACGCCGGAATTTTAATGTGCTGAAAGACATTGTGGAAAAAGCACAGCCGAATTTTATTCTTGGCAGTTGGGAAATATTCAATGACGGCAGGGAAGCCGACCGTGTCTATCTGATAAAAAAGGGCACTGACGAGTGGTACAAGGTTTATTTTGACCCTTACGCCGGCAACCTGCTCAGCGAGCCGGTGACGCTGCAAAGCGATCTCACCGACTGGTTGTTACATTTACACTACACATTTTTATTGAATGATATCGGCGGCGAGCATTCGCAGTTCGGCACGCTCATCGGTTTGGTCGCGGGTATATTCCTGACGTTTCTCGGTATCAGCGGGCTTGTTATCCACCGGAAATTCTGGAAACAGTTTTTTGCACTTCGCTGGGGTAAAAACCTGCGTATTTTCTCCGGCGATTTTCATCGCCTGGTTGGGCTCTGGAGTTCACCTGTTATTTTAATCCTGGGTGTTACCGGTATTTACTTTAATGCCATAGCCTACTATCACGAAACCTTTGAACACCCGGCGGAGGAGCATTACAAGGTGCGGGCACCTTTATATTCGCCGGACATCGACTTTCAGGCCATGTTGGACGACAGCGCCAAACAGCTTGAAGGTTTTACCCAAACCTATTTGCTGTTTCCCTATGAGCCGGAAGTAAATATCACCGTCTTCGGCTATCAACCGGGCAGCAATCCTTTCGCCAGCGACTATTCGTCAACGGTTACGTATGACCGGCAGACAGGCGAATTGCTTGTGGCGATTGACGGCAGGGAGGCCGCCGCGGTTACCCAGGTTTTCGATAGCTTCCGCGAATTGCACTTTGGTTCTTTTGCCGGGCTGGCCAGCAAGCTGGTTTGGTGTGTGCTCGGTTTATCGCCACTGCTGTTGGGGGTCACAGGTTTGTATATCTGGATTTTCCGTCACAACAAAAAAAAGCATAAAGCGGCGGAGTTGACGGCTTCAACACCGGACGAACCGACAGGCGTTCGCCTTGGAGTCCGGATCGGCAGGTGATCGAATTCGTTCTATAAACTCGCGCCATTAATCCTCAACCTGAGTTCACTTGATGACTTGCCAATTGCAAGTCGTAATCCATTGGAAGAAAAAACAAATGAAAATGTTTAATCTAAAAAACCTGTCGGCGGTGATCATTGCCATCGGCACCTTATATCAACCGGTCCTGGCGCGGGAGATAGACGCGCAAGACGCTTCCAAAGAAAAAAAAGAGGTCGGGATTTTGGAAGTGGTCAACGTCTACGGACGCGGCACCCGGGAAAACTCGGCGGCCACCGGACTGGAACTGTCACCTCGCGATACGCCGCAATCCCTCAGTGTGATCACACGTGAGCAGATCGAGGACCAGGCGGCACTTAACGTAACAGAGGTGCTCGCTTACACCACCGGTCTTTCGGTAAAAGCCGTTGACCGGGGACGAAATACCTTGTCCGCGCGCGGCTTCGAAATAAACAATTTCCAGCTTGACGGTTTGCCCTTCGCAACCGGTAATATCGGGTTGGAGGAAACGAGCACCGCGATTTACGAACGCATTGAGGTTGTGCGTGGAGCGACGGGCCTGCTGCAGGGTGCCGGGGAGCCTTCGGCATCGGTGAATCTTGTGCGTAAGCACGCCGACGCGCGCGAGCTGGCGGGGGAATTCAACCTTGAGGCCGGTTCATGGAATCACCTGGCCGGCACAGCCGATATCACCACGCCCTTCACCGGGGACGGCGCCGTCCGCGGCCGGTTCGTGGCGCAGTACTATGACCAGGAATCCTTCGTCGATCACGAAACTTCAAAAGGATTCACGCTGTACGGCGTAATTGATGCGGACCTGGGCGAGCACACCCGCCTCAGCGTGGGCGCCAGCCATCAGCGCGACGAGCGCGGCGGCATCATGTGGGCGCAGTTGCCTTATTGGTACAGCGACGGCACGCGCACGGATTGGCCGCGCTCGAAAACAACCGGCGCCGACTGGAACCAATGGAATACAACCGAGCAAACCGCCTTCATCACGCTTGAACATGACTTTGGTACCGTATGGTTCCTGCGAGGCGACCTGAGTTACCACCGCCAGGAAGAGGATTCGAAACTGATATGGCTTACAGGTAATCCGGACGCGGAAACGGGGCTTGGAATGGATATCTGGCCTTATTGGTACAACACCAAACCCGAACAATGGAACGCGAACCTTCAACTAAACGGCGCATACGCCGCTCTCGGGCGCGAGCATGAATTGATATTGGGGGCGATGTATAACCGCCTTTCCAACGGCTGGACCAACCGTGATCCGATCTCCGAGGTTGCCGGTGTCGGTGATTTCCATGACTGGGACGGTAGCTATCCGGAGCCGGAATGGGGTGAGCGCTACGAGATGTCGGATATTGGAACGACAAAACAAAGTGCAATATACGGCGCAACCCGTTTACACATTCTTGACCCGCTCAAATTGATCCTTGGCGCGCGACTGAGTTCCTGGCAGCGGGACGAGGAGGTTGCACTTTACACAGAGGAGGCATACACGATTGAGCACGACAGCGTTCTCACGCCCTACGCCGGTTTAATCTACGACATCAACGCGGTGCTCTCCGCGTATCTCAGCTATACAAGCATTTTCAGCCCACAGAACAACAAGGATCGCAACGGTGACTATCTCGATCCGCGCGAAGGTGACAATTATGAAATGGGTCTGAAAGCAGACCTGATGGACGGCCGCCTGCGCGCATCCGCGGCGGTTTTTCGCATAGAGCAGGATAATTTTGCGGTTGTGGATCCGGAGTATTTTGTGCCGGGTACGACCGATCCCGCTTTCCGGGGGGCTGAAGGCACAGTGTCGGAAGGCTATGAAATCGAAATGCAGGGGCAGGTGGTTAGTGGCTGGGATGTAAGTGTGGGTTGGAGCGAGTTTTCCGCCGAGGATGCCGATGATAAACCGGTACTGACCCACCATCCGCGACGCGTGTTGCGTTTATCCACAAAATACAATCTTCCCGGTGACCTGGATAACCTCAGTATTGGCGGTTCGCTGCGCCGGGAGAGCCAGACCCTGCAGACGGATATCAACCCGGACTCAGGCGAGGAGGAGACAGTGGGCCAGCCCGCGTACGTGCTCGTAAACCTTTTTGGCCGTTATGGGTTTAACGACCGCACGTCCGTCCAGCTCAACGTCAACAATATTTTTGATGAGAGCTATTACAACAATAATGGCTGGTTTGCGGGATTTATTTATGGTGAACCCCGAAACTTCCGGCTTAGCCTGAACCACGCGTTCTGATCACGCTGGTGGGTTGAGATCTCGTGGATAAAAACATTTTTAATAGACCAACTTCTACTACAGGGCGGCAAATAAAACCGCCGCCCGTCGCTTTTCGTTGCTGACGTAGAACGGGATGTCGCCAAGTAGAAATCGGGCTTGCCGAACGATTCTGAAACCACATAAATACATCCATGTAGCCCCGCCGTGCCGGATATTCCGGACGGCAACCCGTCGGGCGGCAGACCGCCAAGACGCCTCTGCCCGGTGAACCGACCCTTCCTCCCGTAGGGGCGGGCCTCGGGCCCGCCCTTGCTCTCCGCTACTATCATACCCACAGGTTTTGCCAACCCTGGTTATAAATTTTCCAGGTAATAATTTTGCCTGGACAAATTCCATATTTTTCGATTATATACCCCGAGTTTCGGCTATAAGCAAGTGGAGCGGGTACTTCGAAGGAGCCCGCGGGGATGGAGGATTGCGAAAAACGGGCGGAAAAGTTCCGTATTTAAAAGCGGAATTTTTCCAGATAATAACGTTGTTGGGCAACAGAAAGGTATTCTCCATGGATAATCCACTCGAATTAGTGATATGGGCAATCGCAGTGGCCTTTGCATGGCTGATGTTCGCGAGTATCACCGGCATCGACGACTGGCTGAAGAAGATGATTGGCCGAAAAACCCCCGTGGCAGAATTAGCCGCGAAGATCGATGCGCTTGAGAAACGCCTCGCGCAAATCGAGGATAGGGAGAGAAGGGGCTAGGACTGAATGGCGCTTCTTTAAGCCCATTTTACTTAAAAAAGATTATGGTAGGTCGGTCCGGCGGGGGCTCTCCAGAAACCTTCGGCAACA
>CAYVIB010000040.1:0-43746 GCA_964451365.1 uncultured Cellvibrionaceae bacterium | reverse complement strand
CACTCCTCGCGTCGGAGTGCCGCACCACTGGATTGGCGGCTTTTTAGGCACAACAGCGACAACCGAATTAGTGTTAACAGGCCCTGGGAAATTTTTTATCAGGCAGGCGCAACGACTTCGCGCAGCTCCTGATTGGCCAGCGACGATACCGGCACGGTATTGCAGGTATAAATCTCATGCGCCAGTCGCCGGATATTGCCGAAACCGGCGCTGCGCAACATGGCTTCCACCCCCGCGTGATTGGGCGCCCACCAGTTGGTGGGATCGCCGGCCACGCAGTGTTCGATGAAGGCCATCTTCGGCCAGCCGGGTTTGTTAAACACCTGACGGCTATTCAGGGAATAATCGCTTTCCACCGGCACCACGTCATCGCCGGGCGTGGTCATGGTCTGGAACACCATCTGTTTTTTACACACCCGCCGCACAATATCGAGCGCCAGCAGGGGATAGCGCAGATGGTAGAAAACCCCCATAAACCACACCAGGTCGTAGCGTTGGGTTTCATGCGCCAGTTGGTAAACCGCTGCCCGCCGGAATTCAATTTTGTTCTCCAGTTCGAAAATTTCCGCCGCCCACAGCGCCTGCTTCAGGTAGCGCATATCGATATCGATGGCGGTTACCTCGGCGCCGCGCCTGGCCAGTTCAAAACTGTAAAACCCGGCGTTGCAGCCGATATCGAGCACCCGCCAGCCGGACATATCCTCGGGTAACGAAGACGAGATTTCCCGCCATTTGCAACGCGGAAAATCACCGAGAAAATGATCCGGTGCTGTTTGGCTGCCATCCGGCAGGTGAAGATTGTGAAACCATGGTCCCAGGCGTTCTATATCGCTGGCAATGGTGGAATTCGATACGGCAAAACTGGCTTTCATACTGCACTCCCGACCTTCTGTAAAACCCTGTCTCCTATCTCATCCCTAGCAATAAACGGGCGCTTTTTTTGCCTTTTGGCACAAATTAACTTAAAAAATTTTTCCCTTTTCTTCAGGCAACAACCGAATCATCCAATTCGTCTCTTTCCGGTTCCGGTTCCAGGTCCTGCAGCTCCTGCCAGTAGAGTTCGATCTCGTACGCTCGGTGGCCGGAAGTGTGCGAAGCGAGAATATTCTCCTGCAGGCGGCGGCCCAGTTCGCGCCGCTCGCCGTCGTCCATCTTCAGGTGCCGCAAAACATCCTCGCCGTTTTCCGCCACCAGAATTTCCCCACCGACGTTAAAAAACTCCTCAATGCCCGGCCAGTTGTCGCTAATAACCGGCGTGCCGCAGGCACCGGCTTCAAACAGGCGCACGCTGGGGGAATACCCGGCGTGCATCATATTCCGGCGGGTGATATTCAAGGTAAAACGTTGCGCGTTGTAAAACTTGCGGTGCTGGTGCGGTGGAATATGTTCCACCCGTTCGACGTTGGCGGGCCACGCGAGGTCCTCCGGATACTGCGCACCGGCCACGCAGAAACACTCTTTGTTCAGCTGCTTCGCAGGGTCGATCAGCAGGCTTTGCAGGGAGGGCTGGCGATCGTCGCTGTATGTGCCCAGGTAACCGAGAATGTATTGGTAGGGATTGTCGGCTTCGATAAAATTTTCCACGCCGCTTTCCGGGTAGTAAATATCGGTATCGACGGAGCAGTACAGCGGCCGGGCCATGCGCGCGCCGAACTCATTTTCCAGCCGGTCCAGTATCGGTCCGCCGGTAAACGATAAATAGATATCGAAATCGGGAATCATCTCCGGGTGAAGGTATTCGAAATCGTCGTTTTCCATTTTGGCGATGGTCACCGGCGTATCGATATCGTAAAAAGCAAAGCAGGACGGATTCAATTGCACGATTTTGTTGGCGATCCTGTGGGCATCGGCGACGTAGGAGCCCAATATCACCAGGTCCGCGTCGGCGATCATGTCCTCGTGGGGAGCGAGATCCGCCGGCCCTTGGTAGAGTATCGTGCGGCAGAACGGCGGTTCTGGCAGGTCGCGGTTGGAGGCGTACCAGGAAACATCCTTTTCAAAAAATACGACGCGGTGTCCCCGCGCCGCCAACGCCTTGACCAACCCTCGAAACGTGGTGGCGTGCCCGTTACCCCAGGACGAGGTGATGGACAGGCCAAAAATAACAATATTGAGTTTTTTCACCGGTGCCTCCCCTTACAACTTATTTATATCTGTGCACTGGCATCTACGCACTGGCGTACAACGCGAGTTGGTGCCTGAACAATTCCTCGAACTGGCGCGCGCGATGCCGATAGGTATGCTCCTCCAGCATGCGCTTGCGCGCCGCCTCGCCGATGCGCCTGGCCATATCGCGGTCCAGGTTTTTCAGGTGCTCGATCACTTCCTCCCCGCTCGAAGCCAGCAGAACCTCTTCGCCGGGTTCGAGAAATTGTTCCGCGCCGTCCCAGCGATCCATGATCAGGCAGGCGCCGGCGCCCGCCGCTTCGAAAACCCGCGTCGGCGGCGAAAAGCCGTTGCGCGCCATGCTGTCGCGGTTGATATTCAACACCGCCAGCAAACCGCAGTTAAACGCGTTGTGGTCGCGCACGTAGACGTGGCCGAGGTAATCCAGGTTTGGGTAACGTTTGTCGTAGTGTTCCCAGCCGCTGCCGCCCAATAAAAATTTTTCCTCGGGCAGGGCTTCCACGGCCTTGAGAAAATACTCGCGCACCCGGCTTTCGCGATCAGGCAGGTTATTGCCCAAAAAGCCCAGGGTGCCTTGGAACCGCGGTTCCGCCTTCACCGGAAAATGCACATCCGGGTCCACAGCGTTATAGATGGGCAGGCAGAAGCGCGCGCCCAGGGCGGTGTATTCGTCCACCACCGGTTGGCCGCCGCCGTAGGTCAGTACCATGTCGTACTGCGGAATCAGCGAGCGAAAATGGTCGGACGGGTTATTGTGCACCCGCTCAAGGGTCGCCGGCGCGTCCACATCCCAGAATACGCGAAAAGTGTTTGCGTGGGAGAAGTCGGTGCGAAAGGCAATGACTTCCCGTTCCAGCCACTCGTCCAGCACACCCACGCCGCTGGCTTTTACGATAATGTCCGCGTGCTGCGCCTCGCTCAACATTTTTGTCGAGGTGTATTCGTCCGGCTGGTAAACCACCACACGCGCCCAGTCCGGGTCGTCCATGTCGCGGTGTGCCTGCCGGTCAAGGGCGTCCGGCTCATAAAAAGTAATATCGTGGCCCAGCTCCGCCAGGGCCTTGATTATGCCGCGGTAATAGGTCGCGGCACCGTTCCAGTAGGAAGAGACCAGGCTGGAGCCGAAAAAAGCAATTTTCAGTGGCTTGATTTTCATTGGATTAGTTAACGGCATGTAAATGCTTACCTCCCTTTTTTGTTGCGCCCGAAAACGCCCGGGGATTGTTCGTTACCCCGCCCGCACCGATTTCCCGGCAGATTTTTAACAGCTGCTCCACCCGGTGGCCGCAGGTATGCCGGTTGCGGATGGTCTGCAACGCGCGCTCAACCATCTCACCGGCAAAATCAGGGTCGTTCAGTATCAGGCGCAAATAAGTTTTCATTTCAGCGGTATCGTGGGCGACCAGGTAGTCTTCGCCCGCTGTAAACAAATGCTCGCTGTCCCTCCACGGCGTGGTGATCAGTGGAATACCACAGGCCATGGCTTCAAACGGGCGAATGGTGGGGATACCCGGCAGCACATCGGCGTAGTAGCCGCGCGGGACATGAACAGTCACCCTGTGGTTGGCGAATACCTCCGGCACGCGGAAATTTGCCAGCCAGCCGCACCAGGCGATGTTGTTTTCGGTCAGCGTCTGCAACACCTCTTTCGGGTAGCGCACACCATGGATATGACATTTCAGCGACAGCTCGCGTGCCGGCCGAAACAGGAAGGCCTCCAGTTCCCGCGTGCGCTCGTCGTCGCCCCAGTTGCCGATCCATACCAGGTCGCCCTTGGGGAATTCGTCATTTTGGGGTCGCGGGTAAAACACCGAGGTATCGGCCGCCTCGTGCCAGGTCCAGACGCTATTGGCCATGCCGTTGTCGCGATAGACATCCGCCAGTACATCGCCGAAGGCCAGCACGCCGTCATAGTTCTCCAGTTTGAACCGCTTCAGCCAGAGCGGATTGCTGATGGCCCGGTGATGGGTGTCGTGGAACAGCAGGCGAAACGCGAGCTGATTATTGCCGCCTTGTTCGACCCGGTTGCGCAGCTCGCCAAAACCGTTCACCAGCCAGGGGTCGTTCCATTCGTGCACGATCACCACATCGGAATCAGCGGCCACTTTTTCCATATCCAGTCCATCGCGGTGATACAGGCGGCTGGACAGGCGGGGATAGAATTCGTGGAACTGCTCCAGCGCTTCCACTCCATGGTCGGTGATCAGGTTCTTCCGGCTCCAACTGTCCGTCGGTTCATACACCTTGACCTGGTGCCCGCGATTCAAGAGCTCGCTAACCACGCCCCGCAAAAAGTGGGCGTTGCCGTGATTCCAGTCGGATACCAACGAGTGGTAAAAAAGGCTGAATCTCATACTCTGACTCCCATCGATTGTGGGTCTGAACTGCCGGTTTGCGGCGGTTTGTTACGCGCCAGCAAGTGGTAACAACGCGTGTAACTGGCGGCCATGGCGGTGGCGGAAAAACGCCGGGCCCGCTCCCAGCTTTGTTGCGCCAGCTGGCGCCGCCGGGTTGGGTCATTGATCAGGGCCAGAAGTGCGTCCTTCAGCGCCTGGGGGTCAGCCGGATTCACGTACACGGCGGTGCTACCCCAGATTTCACGCAGGCTGGGAATATCCCCCACCACCAGCACACAACCGGCGCGCGCGGCTTCCAGAATCGCCAGGCCAAACGGCTCGTAGTGGGCGGGCGCCACATAAATGGCGGCCTTCCCCAGCCAGACTTCCATCTCGCGCGGCGACACCATCCCAAGGTGACGAACGCCCGGCAGGTGAACGCTGCCGCCGTTGGGGTCCCTGTGTTCGCCCGCCACGTATACCGGCCAGGGCAGCATTAACGCCACACTGGCCAGGGCGTTGAGGTTCTTGGCTTCGTCCCACACCCGGCCGGCGGCAAAAATATAGGGCTGGGGCGCGGCCGCATAAGGTGAATTCAGACGCGGGAAGTCGCGCCCATTGGGCAGCACCAACGCCGCTCTGGCCGGCCCGTAGTATTTGAGCAGTTCCGACAGCATGGCCTGGGTCGGTGCCGCCACCAGGGTGGCCTGTTGTACCCCCCTGGTCACTACCTGCCGGTAGCGCTGCCAGTCTTCTTCCGGCGCGGACTGCTTTTTGACCGCCTGCCACCAGGACAGGACACACGAATGCCCCACCAGCAGCACCGGGGACTTCCAGGGCAGACCGCCGTGGCCGAGGTCGTTCAGGTGCACCAGGTCCGGTTGGACCTCCCGCTCCAGTGCCAGCAGCCACTCGCCCGCTTTTTCCACGTCATCCCACGGGTCCTGCATCCAGCACAGGCGGTAGTCGCTTTCGCGTATGTCGACATTGTCCAATGCGTTGACCTGGCTGTACTGCTCCTCCGACAGGCGGCGACCCATGGTTGCCAGCACCACCTCCACCGAAAACGAGCGCAACGCGGCGCAAAGTTCCATGCAGTAGGTCCAGACACCGCCGAGGGTGTCCCCGGTCATCAATACCTTCATCGGCGCCTGACCTTTATCGGCCTCGCTATTTTCATCCGCCCCGCAATCATCATTGGCCCCACGTCCTCACCGGCCATAAATTCTGTCGATGACATCGGCAACCGTTACGACCGGTTCCACATCGGGATCAAAAGCTTTGGAGGAGCCAAGCTGGTTCACCCAGCGGGTCAGGGCGCGGCCGCCCCAGGCATCCGGATAACCCGCGATCTTGTGCTGGCGGGTGCCGTTGAAGAGAAATGTTTCAAAGTCGTAGAACGAGCCGTTGACGTTGCGAATGGCGGCGCCGCCCCGGGTACCGTGGAAATGGGCCTCGATCACCGCGTCGCGCCCGGCGTGCAGGTTCCAGGAACAGCACAGGCGCACGGCCGTGTCGCCGGCGTGAAAATTGGCGGTGGCGTAGTCCTCCACTTCGGTGTAAGGCCGCGACATGCGCTGGCCCTTGCGGAAAAGCTGGCTGGAAACGCCGTAGATATCCCGTTTTTCCAGCAGCCATATCGCCATGTCCACCAGGTGGATACCCAGGTCGATCACACAGCCCCCGCCGGCGGATTTGACGTCGTAAAACCAGGCCTTGTCGGGGCCGTAGGCGTTGTGAAACACCAGGTCGGCGGCGTAAATATCGCCCAGTTCGCCGCTGGTAATCAGGCTGCGCAAGGTGTCCATGCCGGCCAGGTAGCGGTAGGAAAAATCCACCCCCAGCAGGCGGTTGACCGCGCACGCCGTCTGGATAACATCCTCGGTTTCCAGCAGGGTTCGCGCCAGCGGTTTCTGGCAGAACACCGCCTTGCCGCCGCGCAACGCCTGGATGCACTGTTTGGCGTGCATGGCGCTGGGCGTTGCGATGACCACGCCGTCCACATCGCTCGTCAGCACCTCATCCATGGTTTCGCATATTGTGGTGTTGCCGGCAATTTCCGCCGCGGCCCGTGCTGATTTAACGCATGGGTCGTGAACCGCTGTAAACGCGGAGCACTGGGCATCGTACAACGCCTGCATGCGAAGTCGTCCGATCCAGCCCGTGCCGATAAACCCCAGACGGGGAACAGCGGGCGCCCCGGTTTTGGCCGCGCCGTCGCTGGAGCGCGGATTAAACATGTCAAAAACCGCCGCTTTCATATTTTTACCCACCCTTTAATAAAACCTTCCGGGCGTTCAACCATGGTCTTGAACGCCAGGTCCAGTTGATCGAGGCTGAAACAATGCGTTAGTAAATCCCGCGGCTGGATACGCCCGTCGTCGGTGGCTTTAACGGCCGCGCGGATACCGCTGATACACTGGAGCGTGTCCCGCTCGTGGGCGTTAATGACATCGATTGCCCGCCAGTTCCATTTCTGCATATTGATCTGTCGCTGTCCGTCCTGGTGATAACCGCCGATGACGAGCCTGCCGTATTCGGCCACCAGTTCGGTCGCCGTATCCAAAGCAAACTGCAGGCCAGTTACCTCGATTACCCGCTCGCAACCGAAACCTTTTGTCATTTCAACCAACTTGTGCGCATTTCCCCACCAGTCCTCGGTATCAAAAGCGGCGAAAGCGCCGAATTGTTTGGCCAGTTCGCGAACGGATTCACGCCGCGAAAAAACCGCCACCTGGGCGCCGGCGGCCACCGACAGCTGGACCAGCAGCAGCCCCAGGAAACCGGCGCCGATAATGGCCACCGTGTGGCCGGGCCGGACCTGGGAGCGGCGGAAAATATTCATGGCGCAGCCGATGGCTTCGCCGGGAAAAGGAAGGTTGTCCAGGCTGGGAGGCAGCACCACCGCATGGGTGGCCGGCAGCGAAACGAATTCGGAATAGGCGTTCTCCGCCAGGCAGGCAACCCGCTGCCCGGGCTTGAGAAATTCCACTTCCTCGCCGGTGGCGACAATCGTGCCCCAGCCTTCGTGCCCCGGCGCGCCGGGCCCGAGGGGATAATCAAACCACCTTCGGCCCTCCCACACCGGCATGCTGGAGGCGCACACGCCACACCCCTCGAGGCGGACAATGATATCCGCCGGCCCGTATTCGGGCGGGGAACAGGCTTCGACCACAAATCGGCCCGGCTCAATCAGGCGGCCCGAACGCATGCGGGCCGTTGCCGGTGATTTTTTGGTCAGGGGAAGTTCACGATAGTCAGTGTTATCTGAACGTACGGAATTACCTGACGATAGCATTAGTGATGACTCCGGTTTTTTTTCTTGGTTTGGTAAATTTACGCCGCTCCCGGAAGACGCGTGGCTGGTATTCAACCAGGTTGTCCAGAACCCAGCGGTAAAGCCGATCCAGCCCCTCATCGATGGACGTGGATGGTTCCCAGCCGGTCAGTTCCCGGAACCGGCGCGTATCGGAGACGTAGTATTTCTGGTCCCCCACCCGCCAGTCGGAAAACGAATAGCGACAGCGTTCGCCGGTCATGGCTTCGATCCGCCCGAGCACTTCCAGCAGGCTGGTGCTGTTGTTCACTCCTCCCCCGATATTGAAGGCTTTGCCCGACAACCGATGGATGTTGTCGTGGGCCAGCAGCATGGCGTTCACCAGGTCGCCCACGTACAGGATGTCGCGTAGCTGGCGGCCATCGCCGTACAGGGTCAGGGGTTTGCCTTTCAGAGCCTGGATCAGGAAGTGCGCCACCCAGCCCTGGTCTTCCGTGCCGAACTGGTGGGGGCCGTAGATACAACTCATGCGGAATACCACTGCGGGAATGCCGTAGGTGCGGGCATAATCCAGCACATACTGGTCCGCGGTACCCTTGGAGCATCCGTAGGGGCTGTGGAAGTCCAGCGGCCGGCTCTCATCAATGCCGTCCGCGTAGTCCCCGGAGACGGGCCAGTAACGCTCGCCCTGCCTGGCCAGGGCCAGGTTTTCCAGCGCGCCGTATACCTTGTTGGTGGAGGTGAACAGCATGGGCGGCGGGTTGTCCATGGCCCGCATCGCCTCCAGGAGATTCAGCGTGCCGCGGGCGTTGACTTCAAAATCCCGGTGCGGGTTATCCACGCTGGTGGTCACCGCCACCTGGGCGGCAAAGTGAAATATGCGCGAAGCCTGGTTGACGGCATTGCGCACCAGGTGAGCGTCGCGAATATCGGCAATTTCCAGTTGCACGCGATGGCCGTATTCGTCACACAGGCGCTCGAGGTTCTGCTCCACGCCGCTGCGCCCGAGGTTGTCGAAAATCAGTACCGACTCGCCCTGTTGCAGCAGGCGCTCCGCCACGTTGGTGCCGACAAAACCGGCGCCGCCGGTAATCAGCACCGGTCGCTTCTCTGGCTTGGGCGGAATGATGGTAATGCCGTGGCGGGCGTCGCGGGTGACGGCTTCCGGCTCTCGACTGAGGCCGGCGCTGCTGTCGAACACCGCCTCGCTCAATTTAAACAGGGCGCGGAGCCCCCCCTCCTGCCAGACGCGGTAGGCAAGTTTGGGCACGCCATCGGCGGTTTTGAGGCCGAAGTGGTAGTGGCGCTCGTCCTCGTGAAAGCCGTCCTGGTGGCATTCGTAGGGATGCAGGTCGTAGGCGGAATACCAGTAGATGCGATCCGCCGGCGCCAGCAGGACTTCCATCAGTGTTTTTACCTGCTTGATTTCGTCGTGTCGCCAGGTGGAATAACCCACCTCGGTGATCCAGATCTCCGGCGAGAGCCCGTAGTTATTGAGCACTGCCCGGATCTTGCCGATCTTTTCATCCCAGCGCTCGCCACTGAATTCCCAGGTGCCGGGAAAGCCGTGGATGCCGATGGCGTCCACCACGTTCACCACGCCGCGCGCGCACATCAGGTTGATCCAGTTGGGGTCGGTGGGGCACATGCCCGCCAGTACCGTCTTTTTGCCCCGCTCCCGCGCCCAGGAGGCGGCCATGCCGATCATTGAGGCAAAGGTGTTCCAGTCCGGGTCCAGGTGCCAGTCCCAGTCATTCAGGTTGTTGGGCTCGTTCCACAGCTCGATCCAGTCAAAATAATCGCCGTAGCGGGTGATCATTACATCGATGAAATCGGCGTAGGCCCGGGGTTCCCGGGGAGGCGACGAGGTTTTGTATTCAATGCCCATCGACGGCGGTGTGTAGGTGAAGCAGGGCAGCAGTTCGACCTCCTTCGCCAGCTTCGGAATCAGCCAGTCAAACCATTCGCGGCCCGCGTCGGTATGGGAGTCCGCCCAGGAGATGCCGGTGCGCAGCTGGCGGATGCCGAGGGATTTCATATCCCCGATCACCGCCTCGGCGCGCTGGTATTCCCCGGGACGCAGCCATTCCAGGATGCCGAGACGCTGCTCCGCCTCGGCCCACTTTATAAAATCGGTCGTAGGCCGTGAATCCGTCATATGCTCAGCCCCCTGCTGTACAACTCTTTGCGCATGGTGTGGATGCGATCGTCGGCTTGCTGGCCGCGCAACCACTCGGCCAACTCTTCCAGACCATCGTCCAGGCTCACCCGCGGCCGGTAATCCAGCAGGTTTTGGGCTTTTTCAATGTTGGCGAAGCAGTGGCGGATATCGCCCACCCGGTACTCGCCGGTGATTTCCGGCTCCAGGTCGGTTTTGCCGAGAATGTTGGCCACTTTGTCGGCGATTTCCCGGATGCTGATATCCCGGCCGCTGCCGATGTTGAATACCTCGCCGTTGGCGTTGTCACTGCGCATGGCCAGCAGGCAGGCGCGGGCCACGTCACGCACGCTGACAAAATCGCGCCGTTGGCGGCCGTCCTCGAAAATAACCAGTGGTTTGTCGTTCAGCAGGCGAGACGAGAAAATGGCCAGCACCCCGGTGTAGGGATTGGAAAGCGCCTGCCGGGTGCCGTATATATTGAAAAACCGCAGCGCGGTGGTGGGAATGCCGTAAGCCGCGCCGACCATCAGGCAAAGCCTTTCCTGGTCGTATTTGGACAGGGCGTAAACTGACGACGGCGAGGGTATTTTGGTTTCCGGCGTTGCGACCGGAACCAACTCATCGCCATCGGCAATAAGCTCCCACTGGCCGCGGCGCACGGTTTCCACCTTGCGCTCCGGCGGCGCGAAAACCTGTCCGGCCGCGTTGCGATAAAGGCCTTCGCCGTACAGGCTCATGCTGGAGGCCACCACCAGCTTCTTTATCGGTTGCTCCGCCAGGCGTTCCAGCAACACCGCCGTGCCGCGATTGTTGACGTCGGTGTAACGGTCGATCTGGTACATACTCTGGCCGACACCCACGGCGGCGGCAAAATGAAACACGGCGGAAACGCCCGAGAGCGCCTGCGCCACCTTTTGCGGGTCGCGTACGTCGCCCTGGATGCATTCCACCCGCCGGTCCAGGTAGCCGGGCCAACCGGCATCGCCGTGCACTTGCGGTGTCAGGTTATCGAGCACCCGAACGTCGTAACCTTCAGTCAATAGCAAATCCGCCAGATGAGAACCGACAAAGCCGGCGCCTCCGGTAATCAACACACGTTCTCTCACAAGCTGGCCTCCTCAACTTTGAGGAAGTCGTCGCTGACCCGCCGGCTGCTGGCGTACTCGCCGCGCAAGGCGTGCCTGAAGTAAGCGATGGTGCGCTTGAGTCCTTCATCGAGATTGATGTTCGGCTCCCAGCCGAGAAGCTGTTTCGCCCGCGTGATATCCGGGCGGCGTCTCACCGGGTCGTCCTTGGGCAGCGGCTTGTAAGCCACTTTGGAGGACGAGCCGGTATATTGAATAACCTTGTACGCCAGCTCTGAAACGGTGAATTCGCCGGGATTGCCGAGATTGATCGGCCCCACCACCGCCTTCGGGGATTTCATCAGCAGGCGTATTCCGCGGATCAAGTCATCCACATAACAGAACGATCGCGTCTGGCTGCCGTCGCCGAAAATGGTCAGCGGGCGGTTGAGCAATGCCTGGACAACAAAGTTGGAAACCACGCGCCCGTCATGCGGCTGCATGTAGGGCCCGTAAGTATTGAATATTCGGCCGATCTTGACCTGCACCCGGTGCAGCCGGAAGTAGTCCATGCACAGGGCTTCCGCGCAGCGCTTGCCTTCGTCGTAGCAGGCGCGGGGGCCCACTGAATTGACGTTGCCGTGGTAGTCCTCGCGCTGGGGATGGACGCTCGGGTTGCCATAGACCTCGCTGGTGGAGGCCTGGAAGATGCGCGCGTTGTTCGCCCGCGCGAGCGTCAGCAGGTTCACTATGCCGGTGGTGCTGGTCCGCATTGTCTGCAAGGGATCCCCCTGGTACTGGACAGGCGAGGCGACACACGCCATGTTGTAAATTTCATCCACCTTCAAGTAAACAGGATCGGCCACATCCTGTTCGATATAGGAAAAGCGCGGAAACGAGGACAACTGTTGCAGGTTATCCCGGCTACCGCTGGAAAAGTTATCGAGGCATATCACCTCGTGGCCTTCTTCCAGCAGGTTCCGGCAAAGATGGACGCCAAGAAACCCCGCGCCTCCCGCGACTAAAACTCGCTTTTGCTCTACACGTTCCATTGAGCCCCCTCAGTGACTACCAGCTTGTTGTTAAACGCGAAGCACCCGGTTTTGAACAACGCGGCTCCACAGTTTTTTCACTTCCTCTTGGCCCGAATGACATGGCAACCGACAAGGGTTGATGAAGAAGTCATTCAAGTTGCTGAACATCCGAGGGGGGCTGTTGCCATATCTGTGCCACAAGTGGTGCAAACAACATGACACAAAATGAACACCGACATTTTGCCCAATTAAAAAACAAAAGCCGGCGCGGCGCTCTACGAAACTGGAGGATTAGGAATCAGGTTGCTCAAACAGCAACTTCAACTTTTACAATCTTTTGTAATATTTGTCGTGAATTTAAATATTTATGCAAAATAAGGCTTTAAGCTTTCTCTTCTGTGATAGACAATGCACCCCGCAACTCAAAACGCCGTCTATACTTCCCTTATGCCTTGAAACCCAGCGGCGCTTTCCCTACCTTGGAGAGGCGGGTTTCCACCGCCGGACGCGCCTGCAGTGACCGCGTCGTAAACAATAAAATTTTAAATTGTTTTTAGAGAGTCCCAATCGTGAACAACCTCATTTTCGAAATGAAGAAACGCCCCTGGAACAGCATACTGCAGCTCGGCATCGGGGGCCTGATGATCTTCCTGATCGCCTTTATCGCCGGCCCCTACTACGGCTGTGGCGGCGGCAATGTCAACCTTTCGCAGGGCGTGTTTTCCTGTGTTGACGGTTCGACCACCACCCTCGCCTCCAAAGCGCTGATTATTTTCTGCATCGCCATATCTTCCCTTTGCTGGGGCCGCGCGGTGAGCCTGTACGAACAGGGCGGCGGTCGCGTCGGTAATAAATAACCACAGTAAATACCCCATAAGAGCCTCGGCCGCCCATGATCTCGTCACTCCGGCGCAGGCCGGAGTCCACGGCTGTCCGGAATAATTTAAGTCAAGACGCTCTCCCGTTACAAAAGCTATCCATTCTTCCTACGTACGGGGCTATTTCCGGCAGTAGTGCGCTGTGACGCGAGTTCCCTCGTAGCCGCGCAAGAAAAGCCCATGCGTCCTTCTCACAACAGCAGGAGCGTTTCGGGCGCTGGTTTAATCCTTGCTTTTATTCCGTGTGCTTTTTCGCGGAATAGGAGCCGGTGCAAACCATGGGCCTGGACACGTACTATCAAAAGCGCGATTTCTCCAAAACACCCGAACCC
The DNA here is from genome assembly GCA_964451365.1 of uncultured Cellvibrionaceae bacterium. Taxonomy (GTDB): domain Bacteria; phylum Pseudomonadota; class Gammaproteobacteria; order Pseudomonadales; family Cellvibrionaceae; genus CAYVIB01. The sequence goes on along the minus strand of CAYVIB010000040.1, from coordinate 30,537 downwards.
CGGGGCCAGGCAACCAAAAGCCAGGGCCAGTGCTTTGTTATTCAAAAGCATGCCGCCCGCGCCCTGCACTATGACTTTCGCCTGGAAGTCGATGGTGTACTGAAAAGCTGGGCAGTGCCCAAAGGCCCCAGCCTGGACCCGAAAGACAAACGCCTGGCGATGCAGACGGAAGATCATCCGAAGGATTACGCGGATTTCGAAGGGGTTATCCCCAAACCCAATTACGGTGCCGGCACGGTAATGCTGTGGGACACCGGCGAGTGGCAGCCGGAGGGCGACCCGAAAAAATCACTGGCGGCGGGCAAGCTCAATTTTGTCCTGCGCGGCAAGCGCCTGAACGGGCACTGGTCGCTGGTGAAAATGAAAGGCGGCAAACGCTCCGGCAACGAATGGCTGCTGGTGAAGCAGGAAGATGAATTCGCCGACGCCGCCCACAATCCCACCGAGGAATTTACCGAAAGCGTTGCCACCGGTCGCAGCATGAAGCATATTGCCGCCGAAGGCGGCGCCAAAACCAAGGCGAAAAAGCCGCGCGCGAACTCCTCCACCGGTCGATCCGGCAGCAAGACCGGCACGGCAAAAACATCCGCCCAAAACGCCGAAGCAATCGATGCGGCACTGGACGATATGCAGCAGGCCGACAAAGGCAAACCCAGCCCACGCCGGGCCACACCGGCAACAAAAACCCAACTAAAAAACCTGGCCGGCGCAACGGAAAAGGCCTTTCCCAAAAAACTCACGCCTCAACTGGCAACGCTGTACAAAACCGTGCCGGAGACTGGCGACTGGCTGCACGAAATCAAATTCGACGGCTACCGGTTTCTGGCGATGAAACAAGACCGCGTTTCACTGATCACCCGCAACGGCCATGACTGGACCGAAAAATTTCCCGCCCTCGCCGAAGCAATGGAAAACCTGCCGGAGTGCATCGTCGACGGCGAATTGGTTTACCTGAACGAAAAAGGCATCTCGAGCTTTGAGGGATTACAGAGAATACTGAAAACCGGCACGATGGAAAGTCTCGCTTTTTACACCTTCGACCTGCCCTGGTTGCAGGGCTACGATTTAACCAAAGTTCCCCTGATAGAACGCAAAAATTTATTGGCGGATATCATCCGCAAACTCGACCAGCCGCAAATCAAATACAGCGATCACATCCAGGGCGAAGGCGGGGAAGTTTTTCGCCATGCCTGTCAGCATCACCTGGAAGGCATTATCAGTAAAAAAGCTGACAGCCCCTACCAATCCGCCCGCACCAAAACCTGGCGCAAAATCAAATGCGGCAAACGCCAGGAATTCGTTATTGTCGGCTTTACCGACCCCGGCGGTAGCCGGGCGGGTTTCGGCGCCCTGCTGCTGGGTTATTACCAGGACAGGAAACTGCGCTATGCCGGTAAGGTCGGCACCGGTTTCGATACCGCCCAGCTTGTCGAACTGCGTAAAAAATTCGACAAGCTCGAACAGGACAAATCGCCGCTGAACGAAAAAATCGGGGAGAAAAAAGTGCACTGGCTCAAACCGAAACTGGTGGGCGAAGTGGAATTTACCGAGTGGACCCGCAATAACCATCTGCGGCACCCGGCATTCGTCGCCTTGCGCTCGGACAAACCGGCAAAACAAATCGTGCGGGAAGTGCCCGCGGATACGACAGCCGAACCGAAAGCAAAGCCAACCGCACCCAAAGTGTCCAACCCCGACAAGGTACTTTATTCAAAAGCCGGCATTACCAAGCAGGATCTCGCGGACTACTATCACTTTATCGCGCCGCATATGCTGCCGTACGTGCAGCGCCGTCCATTGACGCTGGTGCGTTGTCCCCACGGTCACACAAAGAATTGCTTTTTCCAAAAGCACCTGAATAGCGGCTCCGGCAAAGCGTTGAAACCGGTCGCCATCGCGGAGAAAAAGGGCACCAGCGACTATCCCTATATTACCGACCCACAAGGCCTGATCGACCTGGTCCAACTGGGCACACTGGAAATTCACGCCTGGGGAAGCACAATCGACGATGTGGAAAAACCCGATGTGCTGGTATTCGACCTGGACCCCGACGAAGGCATAAGCTGGGATGAATTAAAATACGCCACCGTGGAACTGCGGGAATTTTTAAAACAGATTGGACTCGAAAGTTTTGTCCGCACCAGCGGCGGCAAAGGCCTGCATGTGGTGGTACCGGTAACGCCCACGCAGGAATGGGACGACGCCAAAGCCTTCTGCAAAGCCGTGGCACAAAGGATGGCGGATAAACAGCCCAACCGTTACGTGGCCAACATGAGCAAGGCCAAGCGAAAAAACAAAATTTTTGTCGACTACCTGCGCAACGGGCGCGGCGCTACCGCCATCTGCAACTATTCCACCCGCGGCAAACCCCATGCGCCAGTAGCGACACCACTGGAATGGAACGAACTGATCGAACTGGATTCCGCCCAGGCCTACCGGCTCGACAATATCCGCAAGCGAATAGAATCGCTGAACAGGGACCCGTGGGAAGGATTTTTTGATATGGAACAGGCAGTGACGAAAAATGTATTGGATAAAATCAAACAATTGGATTGATTTATCTTTATTCAATCCTTAGAATGCGCCGCAAATTAAGGGTGCTTAACATGCAAATGCATTGGTTATTTAGTGATGATCGGCCACTGGGGAATTATCTCGCCCAGGAGAAGCCCATTGCGCGTATTTACGTTCACTAGATAACAGCATCTGGTGGGCGTACAGCCTTCCAGATTTATTTTTACCATCAGAAAACCCGGAAGGCTTAGTCGCTTTTCCGGGTTTTTTTTCGCCCGCAGGAAAATTTTTTGGCAAAAACAACAAGCGGTTTTTAGATTCTTTTTTCATAAATGAATAGCTGGTTTTCCCACCCATGAATAAACCGTCTTTACTCCGGTTTTCTTCCGCAATCCTGTTGCCGCAATATTGCCTATTCAAGCGATAGGAACTCACTCGCCGCGAGAAAATTCTTGGCTTATAACCAACTGGAAAACGGGCAATTTTTCCGAGTTTGTTAAACCCGAATTGTTTGGGTATTGTTTAAAACATATTTTAGACCGTGGGGCGGGTAAGCGATGGTCCGGCATTTCGGGCGCCACCCGCCAATGATTTTAACCAGAAGGAAACTGAAAATGACGATTAAAAAAATTCTGGCACCGAACAAAGACCAACGGCTGCCGGTAAAAATCTGGACGGACGACATCGACTACCACACCCAGGCCCAGTTGAGCCGGGTCGCCAACCTGCCGTTTGTGTTCAGACATGTGGCGGCGATGCCGGACGTGCACCTGGGCAAGGGCGCAACAGTGGGTTCCGTTATCGCCACGGAAAAAGCCATTATTCCCGCCGCCGTGGGCGTGGATATCGGTTGCGGCATGAACGCGGTGCGCCTGTCGATCAAGGCGAAGGACCTGCCGGACAGTCTGAAAGCGGTTCGCTCCGGTATCGAATCCGTCGTGCCCCTGGGTGCGGGTGGACAACACCGAAATCCGCAAATTGCCGGTGGGCACGATCTCTCGATGCGGTTGAGCAACATTTTCGACAAGCATCCGAAATTGAGCAAGACGGTTAAAAACGATGGTTTTGCCAAACAGCTCGGCACACTGGGTTCAGGCAATCACTTTATCGAGTTGTGCCTGGACGAAAACCAGGACGTGTGGGTGATGCTGCATTCCGGCAGTCGCGGAATTGGTAACAAGATCGGGATGTACTTTATCGAACTGGCCAAACGTGAAATGGAAAAATGGATGATTCACTTGCCGGACCGGGACCTGGCGTATTTGTCGGAAGGCTCGGAATACTACGATGATTACATTGAAGCGGTTTCCTGGGGACAGGACTACGCCCGCCTGAATCGCAGCCATATGATGCAGGCGGTGCTAAGTGTGCTGAAGGACAAGCTGCCGGAATTTATCATCACGCAGGAAGCGATCAACTGCCACCACAACTATGTGGAAAGGGAAAACCATTTCGGTCAAAACGTCTGGGTAACACGTAAAGGTGCGATTCGCGCGCGCAAGGACGACCTGGGAATTATTCCCGGCTCCATGGGAGATAAAAGTTTTATCGTTCGCGGCAAGGGAGAACCGGAGTCCTTCTGCTCCTGCTCGCACGGCGCCGGTCGCCGTTTAAGCCGGACAGCGGCAAACAAGACTTTTACCGTGGCGGACCTCGTATCCGCGACGGAAGGAATTGAATGCCGCAAGGACAAAGGAGTGCTCGACGAAATTCCGATGGCTTACAAACCCATCGGGTCGGTGATGGAAAACCAGACGGATCTTGTTGAAGTGGTACACACACTTCGCCAGATCGTGAATGTGAAAGGCTGAAGCCGGAACATCGCTTCTACTGGAAAAAAGAAAATAAACCAGATTCTACAACTGATACTTCCGGCATGCCAGAACAATGGCTGTCCCGCGAAGATGCTGTCCGGTTGTACACCAGGGACAGGGTTCGCTGGGAATTGGGCGATAACCGTTTTGTTATGCACGGCGGTACAAGCCGCTGCGGTTTGCGTTCCACTATTTCGCTTGCGCCGGTTATCTTCATCCACGCCCAATAATTGATCCCGGTTAGATACCAAATCATTTTCCATAAATCCGCGTAATCTGGTCGACGGGCCATTTTTCGGACTTGCAACAGAACTCAATCACCAGGTATCGGAATTATTTCTCACCCGCTTTAACTACCGGCGCAAATTTCATTTTTAATCGTACAGACACAATATCTTGGTATGTAAAAAATTATTGTTGTCCATTATGCTTGCCTCCTGAAATGGTAATTCTGACAAGAACTCATTGCGCGCGTTTTCTGCTTTGCGAGCAAGTCCAGTTTTCATCTTTGAAAGGTTAATACCACATTATCTTAGGGCCTGTTAACACTAATTCGATTATCACTGCTGGAGGCGTCGGAATGCCGCATCACTCGATTGGCGGCTTTTTTGCCACAACAGCGAAAACCGCATTAGTGTTAACAGGCTCTAACTCAAGCTACAACTAAAACGCTGGAGGCCATTGATTATGGGCATACCTCTTTCCCGATTTCCCTTGGCGGGGTTCCTTTTTCTTTTATTATGTTGCGGGAACTCCCACGCGCAAACACCGGAAGAATCGGAATTTAATAACTATGTGAACGATTGCATGGAAGAACTTGAATTCGATGCGTTTCCAGGCGAGTTAAATTGTTACGACGGGGTTGTATTTGACGAGCCCGGCTTTAGCGTTATCCGCGACCTCCTGGTTTATGAAAAACTTAACGACGAGGTGGATCTTGCGGTGGCTTGTCGCTGGTTATTTGGAAGCAAGGAGTCTCCGGCCAAAGCCCAAAGCCTGGAAATGATCATACACAACAGAAGAACCGGAGGCACCTGCTTTTTCGCGGCCAAGGATGCATTCGATCCGGATACCCAGGTTAAAATCGTCGATCCTGAAATGACGATTCCGACCGATTCGACAGCTCATAACTACTGGAAATCGCCCAGTGAACTGCTTGCGGACGACCCGTGTACGGAATGCCATGTGAGCGGCCCGTATATTGCGTCGGATAAAATTGCAAGGGAACTGGGGCAATTCGGCTTGTTAAACAATGGCCACGACACGTTTGCAATGGATGACGGGAATGGTCCGTTTTACCACGCGGTAGGTGATAGTGCGTTTTCGGGCCCATTAAATGACATTATCAGCAGCACAGTCAGTTATTCAAACAAGAACTGGCCGGAGGGTAATTTCGTCACCTGCGCCGATGGCTGTCACTCTTACGTTAATACCTCTCTGTCCACCGTGGAGAGCAAGAAAAGCGGCGGCGTCACGATCCTGACCGCTATTGACGAAGTACTCCGCAATTTGGTGATGGGTGGGTATATGGCACCGGGCAACCAGGACAGCGACTGGCGTTGGATCAATAACGATACCGTTGAGCAATGGTGGGGAAATGATGTGGAATTGTTTGCGCAGGCAAAAAGTAATTACCCTCGCCTCTTAAGTTCCTGCGATGTGCCGACTCGCGTGGAAGCGCATGCCGTCGGCAGCACGTTGCACTTTTCCAATGGTGACATCATTGAATCCGGATTCGAAAGACATAAAGTCATTGATAATCTGGCGGTATTTAACCTGCGGGATGGACTTGTCTGCAACAACGCGGACCAGCCGCCCGGAGTAACCTGCCAGGACTATACGGTTGACTATCTTTGTGGACCGGACTCGACGCTCACCTCCCCGGAATGGTGGAGCCATGACGCCGACGATGCGAATGGAAACGGCGATGACGAATCGCGATACAAAGCGGAAGGGGCCGGCCTTTGCGAGAATCCAACGGCGATAAGGGCAAAAACCGTAAAAGCGACCGGCACACCGTCGGGAACGATCTACTACTACCGTTACGGACCTAATGACAGACTTCACTACTTTGAGCCGGATGGCCTGGTTTGTAGAGACGAAGACCAGGGGCCAGGCGAAAAATGTTCGAACTACGTGGTGCGTTATATGGATTGCGCGGACCTGGACAACCCGCCCTCCCAGGCAAAAATCAGGAGTCAGTGGACCGGCCGGTATTTGACCGCGGCCGGCACGCAGAATAATGATGAAGCGCGTGCGCAGCCTTTGAATGGCAGTTGGTCCAGCCAGGACTGGCTGATTGAATATGTCACACCGGAGATTGTTCGCCTGAAAAACAAATGGACGGGAAAATACCTCGCCGTTCAAGACGAACAGGAATTGTCCCCGGTTATCGGTTATGACCTGGAACCCACCTGGGGAAGTATGCAATGGCGTTTTGAAAGTGTCTCCGGCAACACCATTTACCGGCTCAAAAACGTCTGGACCGGTCGCTATCTCACCGTCAACAGCACCAGCGATTACGCCGAAGTGCTTGCGCAATCCTATAATCCTGCCTGGACCAGCCAGAATTGGGTTTTTACCTTTGAATAAGTTCAGCACAGGGGCGGCATTCAGTGCCGCCCCTGTGCTATTTACAGCGTCGATTTATCCATTAAAACCTACTTCTTCTCTTCCGATGAAAACCTGGGGTTTAAATTAATATAATAATCCAGGCTATTATCCTGACTATCCTTAATTCCTGTATCCGACCCGGCGTCAACCAAAAACTTAATTGTTTCAAACAGACCCATTTTCAGTAGCGTATGTCAGAGCGCTTCTGTTAAGCCGTCAACCTCTTGCCCGGGCAAATATCGGTAATGAATACAATTATATATAGCTCGATGCCTTTATAGTCCCGAAAACCATTCGCTTAACGATTAATGTTTTGTTTTCCAGTCCTGGTCTTCACTTTCTGGCGTTAACCACTCTAAAGGTTAATCGGTAACCGCTTCTGCTTTATCCAACTGGCCCTTGCCTGTCATACGGTCCAGCACTCCGCCAATTATCATTGGCCCGGTAACACCCGCTATCATTCCTCCTGCATTCGCCCATGCGTCCTCGTTTAATGTGTTGGCAGATTTAACAATCTGGTTGATGACCGGATTCAAAGCCATGGCTCCGGGCGCGCTTGCTATAAAATTGTTATTGGCAGTGCCCGTTAGCCGTTGGCGCCTCGCGGCCTCCTTAACATGTGCGGGGGTAAGCGCTTTGTGCTTGTCTAAATTTAACAAATCTCTTACTCCGGCTTCATCGCGAATACCTGGAGCAAGCACGGGACGTTGTAGACGGTCTGGCGTTTTGAATTTTCTCGAGTCTATATCACCCGGACCAATATCAACATCCACATAGGCACCGCCAAATCGGTTAAGCAATGAAAGACGTATTAAGTCCGAGGCACCTGCCAGATTATGTTTGCGTGCAAAGCCATAAGCTTGCCTTGAAGTGTCCTTGCTAACAGAAAAAGAATTGCCAGCGACCATATTTCTGTCAGTGTTTATACTTTTCTTTTCTTCAAACATATTTTTAAAAATCCTTATGTAGAACTGACTAACAGCGAATCCAGCAATATCGACTAAATTACAACGTCTTCAAATATTCCAGCAATGCCATTGCGCCTTCCCGGTCATCTTCCCAGTTCAACTTGAAGGTCTTTCCGTCCATTGTAATGTCCCGGTCGTGCCCCTGATTGCCAATGGAAGATGATGATACCGGCCTGAATAGATATCCTTCCTTCCGAGCGCTTGTCCGCGGAATATCCGGGTCCCACGAAAACCCGACTTTCTCCTGGTCGTAATCCAGGCGGCTCTTGATAAATTCATCCGGTCGCTCGGAGGGAATCAGCAAATGGTAGAGCGTCGGCACGCCTCCGGTGTGTAAATAGGGCGCCTGGGCCCACAACCCCACAAGGGGTAGCGCGTTATAGCCTTTGTGCACGCGCGGCGCGGTCATCGCGAATTTTTTCTTGTCTTTCAGGGAGACGCCGCGGTAGGTTGCACAGGGCTGAACCTGTTTACCGTACATTTCGATGGTGGTTTCCGGAGAGCAGTTCGAGTCGGATGTAAAACTCAGTTGCGCGCCCAACGTGATGACCGTTCCCGCAATCAGGGCCCGCCCCATATCGGTACCGATATTGGTGTATACCCGACCATTATTGGGCTGGTGGCAATCCGCGCAGTTTTCGGCAAAAAGCGCCTGGCCTTTTCTGGCCAGCTCGACATCCACATCAAACGGGTAAACCGTGGCGGGCAACTGGTCGATTAAATCGTTGGAAAAAGCGGATACGGAAATATCGACGTCATCGAAACCCAGGGTGATTTGCGCGGCAATGTTTTTGTAAATCGGTAGTGGAATATGCCCGTTCCATTGTCCACCGCCATTGATAAGATTGGTCTGGTCTTTATTCCATCGCGGGTTGCGTTTGTCCTGTTCCCAAATCGCCATAATATCGGTTATTGCCCCGACCTTCGGAAACGGTAATGAGGCGAAGGGTTTGGTTAGCCCGGAACCGTTAAGCCCTTGCGATGCCGCGATTGCGTTAAAGCCAATGGCATCCTCCATTCCGGGAAAGCCCCTGCTGATGCGCTCTTCAATTTCGCTGTAGTTCGCCTTCGCGACGAGCCGCCAGTTTTCGTAGACCTGCTCCTGGTGTTCAATAAACGTATTAACGTATTTCGCGGCGTTCTGTTTAAAAAGCGCGATTTGCCCCGCTTCATATTCGGCATCGAAAGCACGCAATTCGGTATGATAGTTGTTGTAGAAATAATGCGGGTTACGGGACTGCACTTTTCCCAAGGCGGTTAAAATTGCCTGCAGGACGAGTTGGTTCTTTTTATTCCTGTCTGTTTCTCCGGCATAGACTTTATTAAGGGTTTGCACAATACGCCAGCGATACCCGATAACATCAAATTCCGAATTGATACCACCGTCGAGGTACAAATAGTTATTGTCCTCAAGACGCACGCGACCAATATGACAACCTCCGCAGGTAAACGAAGCGTAATCGATATTGCCCATCGCTTCCTTGCGGGCCAGCCCGGAAAAGCCGATGCCTCGCGGAAAAGGAAAGCCGGTAAAGCGCTCGTCGTAAAACAGCCCCATCGCCGACAGGAAGTTATATTTTTCGCCCCAGAATTCCGGCGCAAGGTCCGGTAAAAGCTTTAATATGATTAGCGGAATGCCATCAGTTTGGCTGACCGAATGATTCGCAAAGCGATCATAGGCCTCGGCATACTTTTCCAGATGCGCGGCTTTAGCTTCGTTTTGCGTTTGCCTATAGGTCTGCCAATCGTCAGGCACCGGTTTGACGTAAGCGGGTCCTTGTGGCGCCAATAATTGGCTTTCAAATAAGCCGCTGACTTTTGCATAGGCGAAGAGTCCCGTCGCGAAGATCACTCCGATGACTGTCGTTATTATTTTTCTTTTCATAGATAACCGCCCAGGTGAAGAGTCGCTACGAGCGAAGACAACCCCCACCATTGAAAATATCGTCGCAGTCGATTGAGGGCCTCTGCCGACGTTTGACAGAAGGGCACATCCCTGTGCCGCATTAAGTCATCACCCAAACCCATCGCCTCGTTCATCGATGGGTTGACGTTAAAGGGTCTTCAGAAATTCAAGCAGTTGCTCGCGCTCCGGTTTGGTAAGGGCGGGCAATACTCTTCCGTCGCGTTGAGGAGTTCTGCCGGCGGCATATTCATGACCATCATTTAAATCGCCAACATGGACGGTGGTAAATTTTTTACCGTCGTAACCCTCGCTTCGGAATCCCACCTTATCCACATCGAAAACACGACTGCCGACATAGAAGGTTTCCGGCCGGTATTCGCCTTCGTCCGGGTCACCTTCTCTTTTGGCTGGCAACAGCAGGTCATACAGGGTTGGTACCGAACCATTATGCAAATACGGCGCGGTTGCCCAGATGCCATTCAGGGAACGCGCCTTGTACGACACAAGCGAAACATACGGATTGGACGTGGTATCCGGATCGTAACCGCCGGCCTTTATACTTGCCTGCTCGATCGGGTTATCGAAAAAGCCCGCGGAAATGGTATAGAGCCAGTCTCCCCATCGACGGAAGACTGATTTATCCGGGTCAGGCGTGCCCACCACACCCTTGGTGACAGAGGTCAACAGCTGCGCAACCGGCGCTTCATGTTCGATAATCACATCGCCTACATCGGTACTTTGGAAGGTGTGTTTAAAATTGCCGGCTTTACCCTTGGCATTCACGCTGTTAATGGCCATCGCCGGGTCGGTGCCGATCTTTTCAAGCGAGGTAAACTTTGAGATCAGCATGCGGTCGGCATTATCACGATCGATGAGTTCGTGACAGCCCTGACAATAACGACCGTAAATTTTTCGTCCCGCCTTGGCTTTGGTTTGATCGATCTTGCCCAGGATATCCTGCGGCCAGAGCGGGGACTTCAGCGAGTTGAGATGTTGCTCTATGCGTTTCAGGTTTGTCAGGTCAATTGAATGCTGGAAGTCGACCACCTTCCGTTTGTGTTTTTGTCCGGAAAGGTAGGCAGAGATACTGAACCCCGGGTCCCTGGCGGTCCAGTCCAGAATGCCGAATACGCCGATCACCTCACCAGTATTGCGGCCAAGCGGGCCGACTCCCGAATTGGCGGCGATGCCATTCCACTGCACATAATCCGCATGGGGAATATCCCATAAAAAGGGATAACTGACCGGTGCATTGGGCTCGTTAAAAACCGCGTTTCTCACCCGCAGCATATCGCGCTGATTCAAGCCGGGATAACCGGTTTCCTTCGATTGCAGGCGCTTCAGGATAAGCACAAACTGATCGTTGCCAATAATGGTTTTGTTAATGCCTTGCAAAACTTTTTCGGCCTGCTCCTCGCTGACCAGGTAGCGGCCACCCGGCGCGGTGACCTGGGTCAGCACGTCGTAGACATCACTTCGGTTGGGGACATACTGCAACACGCGGTTATAGATACGCCCAAACGCGTCCAACCTGGCATAGCCGTAGTCGACGCTGCTGTGATTGATCGTGTTGTACAACTCGATGGTGTTCGCCCATTTCTTTAGATCGGCATTGACCGCCTCGGCCGTGTCGTAGTCGTTGTCCAGCGCCAACACGCGCTCGACAAAGCGTTTATTCTTCACCGGATCGCTAATGGTCTGCTCCAGGCCCTTTTCCATCGTGTGCAGGTAGCCCACCATATCCGCCATCGCCGGGCCGCCATCGATACGAATCGCCTTGCCCTCGTGATTTATCTGGCTGGTGTGGCAGGCCGCGCAGGTATAGCCCATATAGTCCCGGCCTTGATAGGTATCTTTTACAAAGCCAACCGGAAGACCGTCGGGATTAAAGAACGTGGGCTTTTGCGGTAGATAGCGATATTGGTCGACAACAGGAGTGGAGCGAATCAATTCCTCGGAATTCTCGATTTCGAGATTCAGGAAGAAATCGTAGGGCAGCAGCGCCGAACCCTGGGTGATGTTGTAGAACCACAGACTGTCGGACTCGGACCAGCCCTGGCTTTCATCCTTATCTTTCGTTTCGGGATCGTCCCGCAGATAAACGGGTGTCGAATAACTTTCGCCGAAGGCGCCATTTTCCACCGCAAGCGCACCACGATCGGGATCGTCGTCCCAGTTCTGATAGATCTTGCCGATGACCAGCAGCGCAACGTGAGCTACGATGATGGCTATAACGACAAAAAATAGGGTTCTTTTGTTGTTGTAGAGCCAGGTTAAAGTCCAACGGGCGAGCGTGGTAGGTATTCTCACAGTGGCGTCCCTCTGTTTATTATTGATGTTGTTATTGTTTTCCCGAGATTTGCGACAAAGATAATGCTCAGAAAACGTAAAGTTTAGCAGTCTGCCGGCCCGGATGTTTACGAAGGTATCGAAAACTTCCGGACAAACCGGTTAAGCAGCTTGATTAATAGTCCAGCGTAAAACTGCTGTGGTTCAGAGTGGGCGCAATTTTCCCCAAGAAAATTTCCGCGCCCTCAAGTACCATCCGGGCGGTCTTGAAAATCATCATAGTACATTTACCCGGCATTTGCCGTCGCGTCACATACGCTAATGTATGTAAAAGAAGAATCTACCGCCAATAAGTGATTTCGATCCAGCGTGCTCTGCTGCCATCTCAATATTGCAACTGATCGTGCTTAAAGTTCGTGACCGACTCTCCTCGATACCCATAGCGACAATTCGTTTTAAGCAGGTGTTCTGCATAGCCAAATAATACGAGAGAGGCATCACCGCTGATCATCTCGATTTTTGAAGCCTTTCTTGTTAAGGACCGGGGTGGCAGCTACCGCTTTACCGCTGCAACAGGTGTTTGGGCTGCTGCAAAACGAATTGTGGCGCCAACAGGCGCGCTACGTGCTGTGTAACGGTATCAGTATCGACCCGGAATCCCTGACCTCATTACAGTCGGTTTATGATAACGATAAAAGCCTGGCCGCGCCGGAAAAGGTCCGGCTTCTGACTTCCGTTCACGCGCAATTGAGCCATTCGATTGCTCCTGCAACACCGAAAGCCATTATGATATTGAATGCGGAGAAGAAGGAACGGGTGCTTTTTCAATTTCTTGGACCGGTCCCGTTGATGCGCAACCTGTCCGCGGCAGCCATAATATTTCTATTGATACTATTTACCGTTTCTCTGAGCGGCTTTGTAAATGTCGAAAACATCAACAGAGGTTTACTGCAGTCGGGAGGCGGGACCCTGGCGGTGAATCAACTTTTTCTGTTGTGCTGCGCTGGCCTGGGGGCGGCGTTTTCCGCAATTATTCAGGCCAACCGGTATATTGGCAGTTTAACCTACAATCCGATCTACGATTCGAGTTATTGGACGCATATCATTTTGGGAATAATTTCAGGGATCATTCTGGTCGAGATGCTGCCCAAGGAGCTGTTTGACTCTGGAACCATGGCGAGCTTCGGCAAACCGACGTTGGCGATGTTCGGCGGTTTTTCCACTAAGGTGGTTTACCGTATATTGCTGAGACTGGTGGACACCATGGCTACCCTGGTCAATGGTTCAGGTCAACCGGACGGTGAATCTCAAAATTCAGTGCAGAAGTTGAAAGCCGACGAAGTTAAAAGCCAGGTTAATAAGGAGTTGGCCGGCAAAATTGCCGCATTGGTACAGCAGGTCAACAGCAAGGATAAGGATAGTATGGTCAGTGATTTGAACGGGATGATGACTAGTTTGCTTAAGAAATGAATCTAAGGATATGCCAGGAAGGGCAAAAGACAGGGCATAACAGTATTCACAGGTTCCAGCGCGTGCAGAGCATTGCACTCTAGTTCGGATGAAGCCGGTCGCAGTTTGCGAACGGTGTTCAAAAACAGACTCCGGCATAAAGCGTTGTTCCGGCAGGCAGAAGGATAACCGCTGGACTACTTTTTCCACCGCTACCAGATCGATACTTAAAGTCACTCACCATGGCAAGCGCTGTTTTCGCGAAATAGTCGCCGTTCTCTGCGTCCAACACCACTAGGTTTTCAATTCGCCCACTCTTATCAATGGTATATTGCACAATCACAACATCCTCAATTCCACGCTTCCAGGCGTCTTTGGGAACCTTCATTAGCGGCGGGCAAATGAGTTTATGAGGCACCACACTGTCCACCGCATCCTGCGCGCGGTCGGACGTCGCTATTGGAATGTAACCGCCAAACCAACCACATCCTACAATCGCCTAATACACGCTTGTAGGATATGGTTGGTTTGGCGGTTATCTTGCGCGATTGAAAATCAGTGACCAACAAAACGAAGAAGGTTAGCTCGTTTACCGTGACACAGAATTTTGAACCCTCTCACACCCTCACTTGTATAGAAGATCTAACACTTGGAAAGTATCATAGTATTTTATTTTCCGAATCAAACAAGTAATGTAACCAAATAACTCTCCTCTAGAATTTATTCTGGAGCATTATAAATTGGTCTAGCTACAGACACCTAAGCATCTGCTGTGCGTGTTGGCGTTCTAAACAATTTAAAAATTATAACTCCAACCAATTTTGAACATGGCGTCTGATTCTGCATCAAAAGGTAATTTTCCTTTGGAGTAACTTATAATAATGTCGCCTGGCGTATGAATTGCAAACGTTCTATAAGTAAATGAGTCCAAGTTTGCATCTTCAATATTTTCTTCAGGAGAGATTTCCTGAAAATGTCTAAATGTAAAACTAGCTCTATAAACATCATCTCGGAGCTTTAACAAGGTTGATGCATATGATATATCAATTCTTACTCTCTCAAACTTGTCCAATTCTGGATCAACCTCCTTTCGATTGCTATCCTTTTCCGGATTAACCTGTTCCACTGCAATATTTATAGATGGCAAATAAGCTTCCTCGAAAGGTTTAGCAGCTTTCAACTTTTCGTCGCCCAAACTAGTGCGCCCAACAATCGCCTTTACCACAGAAGGGCCCCACTCAAGGGGATTTAAATATTGAATTTTACTTTCTTCTGACTTTTTATAAGTTAATCGTAGCTTTCCCCCATATGCGTGTTGTTTATTATCAAAATCCCTATCAGACTCAAATTGATATGTCGCAGAAAATTTCGCAATAAATGAATCGTCTTGGATATTGTTAGAACACTCACCATCTAAGCATTGATCTAATGATTTTAGCCGATTAGACTGAGAACCTAGATCGAACCCGGTTTCGATATAATTTCCAACAGGAAAATCTTCTTTAAATGGAACATTTCCCTTGGAGTATAAATTAAAGTTAAAAAAGTATATCCTATCGCCTATGGCTTTTGGCTTGTCTGTAGATACAGTTAATGGGTCATTTAATTTTGCGGTGTACACAGCTTCATATACCAGACCTGCTGATCCCACAGAATGACCTTCAATTGGTTCAAAATAAGCTAGCTCAAACTTGGGATTAAACTCTCTAGCAGGGCTGTCATTACCTAGGGCAGCAGGGCTATTAAGTATAAGCAATATAGTACATGCTGAAATTAGTCTGTTTTCCATATTTAACCCTTTATTATTCGTTTGAAAATTTAAAAACTTTATCAACCTCATTTGACAAGTCCCGTATGGTTTTATCTTTATCCTTTAATATATCTATAAACTTGTTTAGAGCTGCCCGAGTTGAGTCTACAGAATTCCTATTTTGCCAGGCCGGCGAGTAGTTCACTACAATAAAATTAAACAACTCCATGGCAACTAACTCAGATCTTTCAGTTAGATCTTCTGTGGTAGCAGATATGACATAGTATGACAGACCTGGCATTCTGTAATTTTCTGAATCGACAAAGGAAACCAGAGTCGCATCTATCTCTTTATTAACAACCAAAGCTCGATATGTACCCCATTGTGCATAATTTGTTTTATCCCAATTACCCATACTTTAATCTCCAAATGTTCACAGTTTTTTTAAAGCATCTCAATCAGAAAAAATTTTTCAAACTAACTGCTATTTCCCCATATTCCGCGCCAGACTTTTCTTTTATTTTCAGCATTGCTAGAAGAGTTGATGACCTACTCATCTTACACAGGTAAATAGGCAATACGAATCGAGCGCATAGCTGTAGTGACGATCAATATCGCCGTATTAGTACAGTAAGAAGCGGAGAACGAATTCGAGCATTCTATGGTCATCTCGGCGATTTCATTTTGTCATTCATTCTTCTTTCCTGTTCAAAGACAGCCAATAAAAATCAGTCGACTAATTGAGAACAAGCCACATCAGATAAAACAAAAATCACCGAGGAAAATCGGGCGCAAGAATTTTCTGCTTTAACTTTTCGGCATTTCAATCTCGGGATTAACGAAACCATAGACGGGCGCTCGGTAATTCGCTATTATGGTTTGAGAAAGCTTGAATTGATATTTAACTTCCTTCTTTTATAGAATTTTTTGCAAATTCAGCGCTGCCAGCAGCCAGCTTAAGAATTTTCTTTTCTGACTCATTAGTCAACCATCGGGCACCACCAACACCGATTAACACCGCACCCACGAACGAAGACAAAGTTAAGCCGACGAAGGTAGGAACTTGGGGTGTTTCGGTAGAAGTGCTAAAAATTATAAACGAGGATAAAGGTCCATATAAACCCCAAGATACGCCTGCTGCTATAGCACCAGTAAAGATGTTTCCAACATAACCTGGCTTGTATATTTTCATTTCTCCATTTCTTTCTTTGTATGGCTTAATCAAACCGTCAGTCAATAAAGCATTAACCAAACCTCCTACAGCTCCAGCAATGCATACCACTAAAAGCATCACCCATATGCGACCTATCACGCCAAGTTCAAATAGCATTTACTTAACTCCCATATTTAAAGTCTTGTTGATATTTTTCTGTTGCCTAACGTCACGAAATACCGGCGGCATAAAGCAGAGGCACGAAAAGCTGCCATTTATGTTTCCCGAGTGCAGATGAACACGAAGTATCATTAGGAACAGCAAAGGAGATCAAAAGAGAGGATTTGATAGCCATCTTGGCGCTCTTCCATTTTTATGTTTTATTCTTCTTACTTATTAAAGATGGTCGATTAAAAATCGGCTGGTTATTTGAGAATAAACCACAAACTAAAAAATGCAAAGTGCTAAAGGGAATTAAACGCCAGAATTTTTCGTTTTAATTTCCGGCATCTCAATCTCGGAATTAAGAAAATCATACAAAAGGGGGTGTTCGGGACTCGGCATTACCGAAACGGAAACCATCAGAAGATGGCTTTTGCTACCTAGCTGCTTACTAAGGCGTGTGATACACCGACTCCAACAACACCGCTCTTTCAACATCCACAGTCTCAACCATAAGCTGATCGAACTCCCGGGCCAGCGGTAGTTGATAGCTGGATAGCGCTTCATTCACCGCCGCCAAATCTTTGGCACTGGTGTAAACCAATATATAGTCACCGTGGTCGGACCGCTCGATAAACACCGCCTCGGCGGTGAACCCCACCTGGGCCATAACCTCCGCCATTTCTCCGGATCGCTCCCTAAGACCGGCCACCCAACTGATCAATCGTTCACGTTGACCAGGTTTTATCGGATATTTAACACACTGCGCTTCCGGCATATCCATTTACCTCGCTGAAAGAAAAAGTCATTCATGGATAGCCTGCCCGGCTAACTTCGCTCCACCCTTCCACGCGCCTGATGAAGGTGCTCATCAACGCGGCGGATTCGTCCGGGTGGGTCTCCAGCAGAAAATGCGGGCCATCAAGGATGTGCGCCTCCATACGCGGGAGCGCCTTCATCCAGGAGAGAGTTTCATTGAGATCGAAGAAGATATCGTGCCGCCCCCACAGCATCAGCGCGGGGGGCTGCCAGTGTTCTAGATAATCGGCGATCTCGTCAAACCTTGAGAAATGATTGCGGTAGTCGAATACCAACGCACGCTGCATTTCGAACCGGCCTGGGAGCGACATGACCCGCCAGTCCTCCTCCCACAGTCGGGGATCGATACGCGCCGCGATTTCCCGCGGCGCGCCGCCCACGTATTGATCACGCGTCCCCTCAAAAGTGAGGTGCGCGGTTGCCTCGGCTTCCCGCTGCGGCGTGGGATCATCCCAATAGGCCTTCGTTGCCGACCATTCCGGGCCCATCCCGCTCTCATGAGCATTGGCATTCTGGATGATAAGGCCGCGTATCCTGCCCGGCGCGCGCGTGGCGAGATAAAATCCCACCGCTGCACCGTAGTCATGCAGATAGAGGTGGAAGGACCGAACGTCGAGCCGCTCGAGCAGCCCGTCGATCATGTCCGCAAAACGCGAGAACGAGGGTCGCTCGACCGGTTCGGATTCTCCGAACCCTGGAAGGTCCGGGGCGATCACGAAGCAGTCCCGCGCGAGTGTGCTGATAACATTTCGGAACGACTCCGAGGAACTCGGAAAACCATGGATCAGCAGAACTGCCGTCTTCTCAGTATCGCCCGCCAGACGCACCGCCATTTCGGCGCCTTCAAACCCGAATCTCGTCATTTCAGGCTTGCTCATCGCGCTTGCTCCTCCGACAGCCTGTTGGAAAAGTTGTCCTGCCATTTTCAACTCATGAAGCAAAGCCCGTGCCCGCCACCTGGGCTGTCAGTCAGCTTCTCTTTTCACTGGCTGAATCAACTAACATCATGCTTTTTCACCAGCAGGTAATGAATTTCCTTATTCAGCAAGGCCTAATGACCGCCATGGGAAAAATCGCACATCGGAAGATTCTGGAGGTATTTCCGGACACCCACTGGAGCGGTTCCTTCTACAGAGGGCATCTTGAAATCCACTCATCTATAAAAATAAAGAAGAGTCGCTCAAGTCGATAATCCAACCCGGGGCTCGCACGTCGTCCCGTACCGAGGTTGGCATAGTCGAATTAATATCTCCCCACATTACTGATTGCGGATTTCAGGGTGATGGTTTTGTACTTCCAGCACTTTATGAGCGTTGCGGAACCTGCGCCAACCTGGCCAAAGTAATTCTGCCAGGCTCGGCCACCGGCCAGCAGATCGGATAACATTGTCGAAAGCTCGCTTGGTGTCCAGGCCGCCTTATAGCCCGTCCCGCCGAGAGCCGGTGCGAGACCGCCCGTACCCTCAACATACCGTTGCAGCGTGTACTTGTTCTCCCAGGCCATAAACACCGTGTAGACTTGCCCGTGCGGAGACTCGTGCCTATACCACGGCACCACAACAAAATGATGGAGAGGTTCTACGACACTGAAGTGCCATACCTCAGTCTCCGAGTTCGCACCGCCGAACCCAATCACGCTTTTGATCTGCTTTTGGTTATCGTCTCCAGGTGTGATCCATATGCCCGGCCCGACATCATTTTGGACAGCGCCATAGACCGCACGGGCGATTTGGATTGGCACCGCGGGGCAGTCAGCCAAAGACATGAGTGTATTTTTTCCTATAATCGCGGCGATTAAATCGGGGCCTGTATCTGGCATTTCGGTTTTCCTTCTTGTATGGAATTAATTTATAGTTCTTTTAAGATTGATAAATCATCTATTTAGAGTAGATTATTCTTGGGAACAAACAGAAATCCCATTGACCCATCCCCTGGCTTGACCCTCTTTAATCGCATTTAATTGTCGTGGAGTAACCAATATACAGCATAAGCTCGCCAACACTTACCCGCTCCCAAAAGACTCTGCCCTCAAGCCCTCTAATGGACACCTGACACTCTTCACCTACAATTTCCTTCATTTTCTTGTTCTCTTCAGAGATTGCCCGAATTATTTCATAACGATACTGCTGAGGTTTAACTATGCTCAAACCAATATCACCCTTTTCCTCTATCAACGTTCTACCTTCAAGCTTTGCGTTCTCAATAAACCTTCGCAGGCTTTCTATTTGCTTCTTGGCTTGCTCATTCTTATTGAATGCCACCTTTACGAAGATATCAAGGTACGAAGTATCCGACTTCCCCCGCTCCTCCAGCAACTCCAGGGACTCGTCATTTAGTTTAATTGGCTCAAGGAAACCGTCGCCATACGACAGTTCTATACCTTTAACTTTGGTCGACGATTTGATCAGATTGTTATGGTTTCGATAATCTCGGTTTTCCTTAGCTCCGGTGCCCGACTATCGTTTACCAGTCTTATATTCTGCACAAGAAAATCCGCATCTTTTCTGATGGTTACCGCCGGTACATCATAAAAATCATCCATGCTCGCCCGAATACCTGTAACAACCACTTCTTCAAGTATTTCCGCCTGACACCAACTTAGAAGCGGGAGGAACATACCGATTAAAAATGTGATTACTTTTATCGCCATAGCTTTCTCCAATAGGTTTCGCGCGACCCTGAAACAAAACATTTTTTGTAAGGCTCTACTTGCAGCGGATGCCTAAATATTTCATCCTGGCACTTGGCACCTATGTACTTCCTCGTCCCAAGCGGTACTGTCCGATAACAGTAGACATGTTCATTACAGGAACAATTTAGCGTCAATAGGTGGTTTTGTACAGTCATCGAGTATTACAACGGGCCGGGTTTAATTTCCCGACCGACGCTGCTCTATAATTCTCCTCGACGCCATTGAGCACAACGCCCAACTTTAAACAGATGTTCTTGCCCATGATATAACGCCGGACCGGCAAAGGACGGCGTGCAGCGCCGCGAAAAAAGTTACGACTTACCGTGAAGGAATTTAGCGTCGATAGGCAAGTAGTCGGCGCTGGGAATAAGTAGGGAACGAACTGAGCTGATTTGGGGAGTTAAAGCTACCCGACTCGCGAGCCGGGCAGCTTTATGATAATGAAGCTCAAGGTATCAAAACAGTTAGACCTCAACTACTCACCGTTTAGTTACAACCGATACCACCAGGACTGCCTGACCCCTGCATACCAAAGCTGGTGCTCTGCCCTGGGCCGATATTCGCGTTGTAACTGGCATTGGATGCAGTGTATGAACTACCCGAACCCGAGACCGTGGCATTCCACGAGTTCACAATGCCAATCGAATTACCGAAACTCAGGTCGACAGACCAACCACTAGTCGACGAATTGCCATTGTTGGTCACCGTAAAGCTCGCCGTGAATCCGCTACCCCAGTCGTTGATGTCGCCAACCGAACAGCTTATACCGACGGGACCACCGGACGTACTGGATGAAGAGCTCGACGAACTGCTTGAGCTGCTTGTTGAAGAACTGGAACTACTGCTCGACGAGCTACTGGAACTCAGTGACCCGCTGGTAATCTCCCCGGTTGACGCCGTGAGCGTTAACTTGTCCAGTCCCGCGCTATCTTCACGCCTTAGTATCCGCAAGGTGTGATTGCCGGCCGAGAGATTATTGAATGTTGTCGGCGTTAAACTGCTCCAGCCACTGGTGGTGGAATTATTTTGCGTATTCCAGGCACCCGAATCGAGTTTGTAATAAAACGAATCGTCATCGGCATTGGGCATGTTAACCCGAATAGAGAACTGCACATTCGCCGACTGGGATAGTGTAAAAGGAATAGCGACCTGGCCGGTTGCGTCATCCGACGGAGAAGCCAGGTACTGGTTACCGTTATTCGGCCATAAAATATATTGCCCGCCGGATGCGGTCGAATCGCTCTGTACGATAAACGGAGAAAAACTGCCCTGACCATTCAGATCTTCCAGTTCCACCTCCAGTGAATCGCCCTCCGGTTCGCCGCCCTCACCCGAAATATAAACACGGTAGCCGTAGAACGAGTTGAATATGTCCACCGGAACTGTAAGCGACCCGTTAACGACGCTTTCGGTTGACTCCCAGACGGTGACAGGGCCGGCAACGGGAGTATCCTTATTCGACCACTCGACATACTCCACAGTGACATTCACCGTGTTGCCAAAACTGGCCGGAATATTATTTATTATCACATTCGCGGTACCAGTGAAGTCGCCTCCAACAACGATGCTGGCATAACCCGCATCGGTATCCAGGCTCGCAAAGGCATCCAGGCCGTCACCATCTTGACTGGGCGGCGTCACGTTGACCATATTACCGGTCATGTCGCCATACCACTTATACAACCACCAACCACCGCCGCGCTGGTTATTCGCCGTCAGCAGGCTGCCGAGCCTACCGGGCAGGTTGGTGAACCACCAGGAAATATTGGCCGATTCAACCTGGTGGCGCTCAAACTTGGCGATGAAAGGTACGGAAACACCAGGAGCACCTTCATATTCGTGGGTGTCGTGCGAATACTCATTGATGGAAATAGGCCTGGGGGATATGCCTAGACTCCGCTCCAGAGCGCGATAGTCATTGATGTTGGCGGTGATATTATCCGCCCCCCCCAGTTCGTGCCAGCCCATCACGTCCGGCAGACAATTGTTGGCCACACAATACTCAAGGAAAGATTGGATAAACGAGCGGTGGTACCAGGCGGCCGAAGGACCAATGATGCGTGCCCCCGGGTCCTGCGCGCGAATCAGGTCATAAGTCGGTTTCCACAACGCCGAATTGAAATTGCCATTCGCGCTGTCCCAGGTGATGTTGGGTTCATTCCAGATTTCGTAGCCGTAGTAATTATTTCGTCCGGAATTGCGTTTATCGGTAATTACGGCGCTCACTTCGGAGGACCAGTGAGACCATCCCGCCCATCGGTAGGGCCAGCCGGGAAGAATATCGGCCAGCCTGATCGTGACCTCCGCGGTGGTATTCACAAGCCGCTGGGAAACCGGAATCGCGGCGCCGATGGGTTGCTGGTATCCCTGCCCGCTTCGCGCCGGTTGGGTATACATGCGCGGGTTTAGTGGGGCCACCATGGTATTAATGTCCGTTGGCAAGGTTTCCGTGACGCCGTATAGCGCGCCCGAGGCGGCGTGGGTGACGGGGCGGATAGTGTCGCCCAGGTCAACGTTGAGATTGTTGTTCTGCGCGTGACCGGCGGATGCGGATAAGAAAAAAATTAAGAGCGTGACTACCTTTCTACTAATCATAGTATTAGTTCCTCTCAAACATGATATTAAGGAATACGTTTACTCGCCGATATCAAACCGCGGATGTCGCAATGCCGCGCACGGCTGGTATCCGTGCCAGCCAAAGCAACAGCTACTGAATTACCGCCGTTTTCACCAGTGGCATGGTCGCCGAAAAAGCAGCTAACAACCGCGAACTTGCCGTTTGAAATAGTTCAGCGAATACAATGTCGAACAAAACCTTCTTATAATTTTGTGAGTTACCTATCGAGATATTCCAAAGGCGGACTCAAACAGCTCGCCACTGAAACGGTCAAATAATAGGGTAAACAAGCGGGCCTGTGATAGAAAAAAACGTAGGATTTCTTTAAGTGCGCAAAAATTTGAATAGTTTTTTCCATTTATTAAAAAGGAGAGATTAAGGGAAGAGAGGTAAAAGGAGGAAAGACTATAAGGAACAGAGTTTTTTCGGCCTGCCGCACTGACCGGCTGAAGCCAAGCCAGGAACAAACGGCAACTTTTGGGCTAGATCCAGGATTGAGCTCCCCCTGCGCATTGATTCGGGATGACTGATGGCGTGTCAGGTGTAAAGTCTGCCTGAAAAACGGGGCTACGATATATCCAGTCTTTTTAATAGTTACCAGCGAACAATTACAGCTGAAACAATGGGACTGGGTACCGGCGCATTCGGGTAGAGGCCATGGTGGCGCCCACCCCACAAAAAAAGTCATGAGCGTCATCCAACGCCCTTTATTAATGTTTGTTTCTGGGGTACCGGTCATTAGCCGGCTTGATCCACATCCTTGACAAATCAGGTGTTTTCATTGTATCGGTGCAGTTAGTGCGAACAGATTAATCGTATGCAGAGTTTCATTTGATATCGATATCCTTTATTGGCTTAGTTAACTGGATGCTATATGAATATCATGTAGTCGGATCATCGTAAATTTTCGGGTTTTTTATTATCTTGCTAACCGAGGAATAATGAAGCCAAAACTGACCCGCAATTTCCTTCTTCTTATATCCGCCGGATTGGCAGGGTTTCAGTACCTATTCATTTTCTATACAGTTAACCAGTATTAACGATGTTTTCTCTTGTAACAAATTCGCAACTTGATTGAGCAATGGTTTTTCGAATTTTTCTAGCGGTATATAGCAACTCCATATTGCGGTATAGATTAAAAGGTGTTTATTGATTGCTACAAGACTGACAATGTCCGTATACGATATTTCGAGTTTGCCACTTGGTGTTTCGAAGCAGATCGTCTCTTCTTCTAACTCAAGCTGATGGATCCCCTCCTTACCTTTAGTCAGTGACTTAAAGTTTTCAAGGCTAAAGTTTTCTGCGTACCTGTTGAAAATATAGAACGCCAAAAAAGCACCGGCAAGAAGTAGTTCAGGCACATGGTGCTTGAAAAGAATACACTGATCACCATAAGCTAGGGCAAGGGATGCCAAAATTGCCAACCAAAAAAATCCCCAGGATACAAAGTATACAAATGTAATACCACTTCCTTTATTGAGAAATATGGCTCCCGCATATATATCAAGACACGCAGCCCATATTTCGTCGTTATTTAAACTGAATTTTAATTTCATATTCTATTATTTACCGCATTTCGAGTTAGGGAAAAAATACTGATCGAAGATACATTTCCGGCTAAATACGTCTCTAACCTTTCCTTCGGTGATTCTCCTCATCCGGAAACCCATACTCCAGCTCTACTTTTTTAGCGAGGTAATGATCCATTGATAACGGACTCATAAGGGCTCCGAACCCTTATCCTGGCTGACCCGTTATCCTTGATTAGCTGATCCCGTCATCCGCTCACCGGCCTGCGTGGCTTCGCGCAAGTTCGGAGGCCTCAAGGGTTAGGCAAAGACAGCATTCAGACTCGCAATGATTGCTGTCTGGCTATTGTCTGCCAACGGAACCGTTACGGTGGACCCGCTGAAGGCAACCACGCTTTGTCCGGTTGGCGCAGACTGAGTGAAATGGCTTTGGCTGGTTGAACCGGCCATGCTGCCGAATGGGCCATAAGTGGTCCCGCTTTTTCCGGTTAACGTGAGTTGTAAAACACATTGCCAGCCATACCACACACCGGTGTAGCCGGAAATCGACACAATCGGATCGCCGGGCGGAATATCGATCGTTTGAGATTCTCCGCTATTTCCGCCGTGTTGTAGCAGTGTAAATACGCCCTTATCCGTACCGGGAGGCTGGGTACCGGTGTTGTATGGGCCTGTTCCGGTATTGACGGCCTGAATCGCGTTGAGTACATCGCCTGATCGGATCGTCATTTGGGTAATATTGGGATTGCCCGCCGCACCGATAATCGGCGTATCGTCAAAGGTATTGCCGGGAGACGACGAGTTACCGAGTTGATGAAGAATCATGAACTGAGCCTGCTCAAACTGGAAGTTGCCAGAGTTGAACCGCCAGACAAAAACATCCCGATAATTATACGAGGTACTCTGGTAAGAAAAGCCACTCGAAACCGTGTTCCAAACCTGTTGGGCGCTAGCGTTGGGGGCTGCATTTCCCGGCTCAAACTGTGCACCGTAGCCGATCCTGGTCGGAGATATTCCGGCATCGAGAAAGCTTGACAGCGGTGTGCCGTCGTAGAATTGAGGAGAGACAAAATCGAATGCGCTATTGACGGTGGGATAATCAATCGTATTAGTGGGCCATGCGGGGGTGAACGATAAATAGTATTTTACCGGCTGCTGATCAAATACCTGACGAATGGTGGAAAACAGGATTTTGAACTGCGACTGGCTCATGTCAGTGGACACATCACCTTCCCAATCAATATCCAAGCCATTCATACCGTTATTATTAAGAAAAGTGACCAGATTATTGGCAAAGTCTGTTGCCTGTGTTTGCGGATCTCCACCGCCCGAAAAAATCGCTGCCAAGGTGTTAGTGCCGGAATACACCATTGTAGCCAGGAATTTTATATTCGGATTGACCTGCCTTGCATCGCGGAGCACAAAATTCAAATAATCCTGGTTGCTTAAACCACCCGGATGAGATGAGTTGCCGATTTTGATGGTACAACCTTTGGCGGCGGGGACCACCTCAAAAAAGGCAATACCAAGAAAAGCTGCGCTATTGTAAACTTTGTACTTAATGAGCGATTGATAGCAACTGTCAGAGCTGTTGTAGTTGGTTTTGGGTGGTTCGTCTTCGTTCAAGAAGATCCACGCATTGATGCTGTATTGTAATTGCAGGTTTGCCATTTTATTTTCCCTTGAATTGATGTGCTGAGTGGTTTGGCGGGACACCCATTGTAAAGACGACTCTTGTAGCGAATATCTAAGCCTCTGGCCCCAATATGGGATGTCTGAATTTCTCGGTTTTTATGGTGGGTGCCTGAGTATTTGACCGTCAATATAACTTGACCCCCGTCTTGCCTTTTCTGGCACTTTGTTCGCAGAAATAACGCCGCTGTATGGGGCATTTTTGTGTAATGGAGTTTTGGGGTAAAGTGGCGAAGCCACCCCAAAACGGAGTGAAGCAAAAAATGTCCCAATGACAGCATTGTTAGTTGCCCCAATTAAATAGCTTTTTAAGGTTAATACCAATACCACTAAAATTAGGCTCCAAAATAATTGCATCTGCAAATCTACGGCCACCACCTTTCCTGATACTCTTAGTCACAGCAAAGCCAGTTAACTCTTTTTTTTGCTTAATATCGTTGAAGATGGAGTTAATTAGATTAATTACATCGTCAGTAGTTTCGCATACAGACTTTAAAGGTATTAGGAGTAATCTATCATCGATTTCATCAGTTCTACGCATTTCGTGATTATTCTCACGAAAATACGATGGGGTTAGTGTTGAAATCATAATCGCTGGCAGTACAGATTCACCGTCCTCGCCGTTTATAGAATGCCAAGAAAATACTTCGTTCGTAAAGTGAATAGGTTCTATACCGGCAATGACCATAGATCTTGATTCAGATGCCTTTCTTGCCATATTTGTAAAATTGGCGATTAAGGTATCTGTTAATGGCTCTTTCCACCCATAATTCAAAACGTAAATAAAATAATCTCTCCCATCAACCGTATTGGGCAGATTCCCTAAATTGTGTACATGAAGACCCATATTTTTCTCCAACTTGGTTGACGGCTAGATTGCAACTAACGTCTTGGAAAATTGCAGTTTTGGAGGAACCCATGTGTGCTATTAAGCACGCCAAAGATTGATGAAAAAACTGTCAATTTTACCAATTCGGTACATTTTTTAAATTATCTAATTGCTCTTTCATAGCTTCCGCTTGAAGCTTGACTTCGTTTACAACCTCTCTTATTTCATTAATGCTATACAGCACTATATTTTTATCTTTCTCGCTTTTCTTGAAATTTGGAATCCCGGAAAATGCACCCTGTTCATTTGTATCAGGATTAATGCTATAAATAAA
The DNA here is from genome assembly GCA_964451365.1 of uncultured Cellvibrionaceae bacterium. Lineage (GTDB taxonomy): Bacteria > Pseudomonadota > Gammaproteobacteria > Pseudomonadales > Cellvibrionaceae > CAYVIB01. The sequence goes on along the minus strand of CAYVIB010000040.1, from coordinate 3,408 downwards.
TGGGTTGTGAGCTATGACATTTCTTAATTCACATGATTTTTTAACTTTTTTAATGGAATCATAGAGATTTTCCTGAATATGCTCACCGAGATCTCTTTCGCGGACCAACATTGAGAGCAAATCAAGACGCTTTCCAAGCATCATCTTTTTTGCCACTTTAGTAAGAACAATATCTTTTGAAAGAATTTCAATTAGCTCATACGTTATTAACTCAACGGCCCCAAAATTCAAAATCAGTTTTCCGATAGATAGCGCAAATTCATTGCCTCCGTCTACGTCTATCTCAAATTCATTTAGCTGATATGGCATGACTTTTCTCTACATGTATGCCGCCATCACGCGCGGCTTTGTAGTGGAGACGAAGCAGCAACGAAAAAGCCGTCGCTGCGCCTGGCTTTGTTAAGCATGCTACTGACAAAAGCTTCCCAACTCATAGGCTAATTTTTCAGCAACATTATAAGTTACATCGATATATGGCAAATAATACATTTGCCCCGATTCCACATACTCTAGTCTTTTCTCCATGTAATCGACAGAAAGGAGTTGAATAACTCCAGATTCGATTTGGCTTAGCGGTATTTTCTCAATAAGACCTTTCTCGACCGCCAGCTGAAATAGATTATGTAGGTTATGACCATACTTTTTTTGACGAAAATTTTTTACTGTAACTCCTGAGCTTAACAGATATGCCTTCAGAGACAGCTCCAATGAACGGCCCAGAAGAAAATAAGCTGGTAGCGACACCACTTCTGTCTTTTCCAAAATGAGTTTGGCCGCCGCCAGAAATTCTTGCGCATGAATAAGCAGACCTTTCGGTGTTACGTGATGATCACTCATAATTGCTTAACATTCAAATATGAGGCCGTAGTGGAGGCGCAAAGTGCCGCAACGGAGGTCCCAGCAGCGTTTGCGCTGCGATATGATTTGCTTGTTAGGCATCTCTGCTTATTGCCTCTCCAACCATGAGTGAGCATCGGAGGTAAACGGCCATTTTCCTTCGCTTGACTTCTTTTTACGTATTTTTGTGATATTTATACGAGGAGGCGCGTTCGAGAACGTCATAAGCATGAGTTCTGGAATGTATTTAATTTTTTCGTTATTAGTTTTAATCTTTCCGTCTGGATAAGTGATTGTATGGCTGATGTCTATATTCAAAGTGGAGTAAGAACACCAACCAAATTCTAATTTTTCCGAGTTCTTAATATCGTATCTTGAAGTGATATTCCATTTTCGCTGAGGTTCTTGCGGATTATATCTGACCGTCTGAATTTCGTGCTGCGTCCCAACTTCAAATTTTAAAAGTCCTGACATATCAGATATAGGTTCTTCAAACTGTATTAATTTTCCATTGTCCCAATATTTGTGAGTGAACAAGCCCGCATAGCTTATCGATCTCCCTGACAATTTTTCTCTGGCTATAAAGGGACCTTCAAGCTTGCGATAAGGAAACTCTAGGTCAAATTGTCCAGCTGGATTCGTATAAACAAACCCTTCATTTAGGGAGTTTCCATCCGGGCAGAAGTACGTTGAATAGACCGGCTTATGGTATTTCAGTGCCATAAAACCAAAAATGACACCAAGGATTAAAACTAAAATAGCGATTTTCATTACTTTTCCGTTGGGATGACTCCAAAATGCCTAACCCCCCCGAGCAGGGGCATATTTTGCGTTTTGAGCGCAGCGAAGCAAAATATGTCCCGCTGCCTTGGATTGTTAGCGCACTAGCCTTCAAAGTCCGAGTTCAGATTTGAAAAAATGTAGTACAGTTCGGTTTCTAGCGTTTCATTTTCACCTTCCGCCTCGAACTCAATAGTTCGAAACAGCTGCCCCAGATCTTCTACCATCTTTACTATCGGGACCGCGACTTCATTACCAACGTGAGATATCCCCTTGTGCTTGTCATAGCGAGACCAAGTTGGGTTTGACTCATAACGTTCGACCAAACCGATGAATGCCGTAAAGGATGCTCCAGGAAGGTCCACACTTAGATTCTCTAAAGTTCTGCACAGGTCGTCATATAGGCTTCTCAGGTTGTGACTAGTACTCAGTCGATCGCGCTGTTTATCTGTAGGGACATCCTTTGCGCCCCGGTTAAGCCTTGACCTCAAGTCGCAAATTTCATAGGAAAACGACAGCAGGTCTTTGATCTTCAGTTCCATTGCGTGCCTGGACAGATAAAATATGGGAAGACCGAGCTCATCTAGTTCATTTTTTTGTGTTGCATTATTCAATAGAATTTCTGCAGACTTTAAATACGCCTCCGAGTAGCTCGGCTGTCGAAAGAATCCACCGAATCTTGCTATCCCTTTCTTCAAATCACTCTGCTCCTGCTCTTCTGATTTTCCGAAAGTAAGCACTCGTTCCGATTTCTCGGGAGACTTCAAATATGCCTCAGCAGGTAGCTTCGCCATTGGTTTTCCTAAACTCTCTGAATTTTGCGAACATAGCACTAACGCTTTTGTCAGTTGCGTTTTGGTTGGAGTGTAGTTTTGGGGTATGATGGCGAAGCCACCCCAAAACGGGACGTAGACCAAAACGTCAACTGCACAAACTTGTTAGATTTCATTTCAGCCATACCGAGTAATGATGCCAACTTGCGAAAGAAGCCCGAGGTAACGTGACAACGACGGACAATTTGTTTTACTTTTAATTTCACTTAGCTGAGAATTGAATTGTCCTCGCATCCAATTGCTGAGAAGATTTCCCGAGTTCATAGGTATTAACTCATACTTCAAGTACGCTAGATCTGGCCGGGACAGCTCAGTAGCCCTTGCTTCTAACATTTCCATCAATAATATATCAGTCTGTTGGAGTCCCTCTTGCAAAGCAAAATCGAGGTCAATTTTACCAAGCTCTTCCGGAAGCGGGCTAACTTCTATTTTAATGCCACTAGAATTCAGTGATTCCTCTGGCCGTTTCGTTATTACAAAAAACTCAGAAGAGAATTCATTTTCAGCGGACTCAAAAGCTGTTACGACCGCGTAACTTTCGCCCCACACGCCTGCAGGTAGTCCACGTATCGAGTAAACAGCGTATTTTTCTTTTGCAGATGGCATGTGATCTCCTTTTTTTAATCTAAAACGCCCGCATTTGCGGCTGGTTTGGAGCGCAGCGGAAAACCAGTACGAAAACATGCGTTTGTTAAATTTTTACCGCACCGGATTAGAAGTATTTAACATTGTTTCGATCCAAACTATCGTCCAGTTCTACATCTTTTGCTTTAGGGTGAGTTTGGATGTTTCTTCTAATACTGCCTAGTGATAAATAACACCCCTCCATAACTTCTTTTTGAAGCTCAACAAGTGAAGGGTCATAAGTATTATCAATAACTTTGTGCGCGGGACTTTGCCTCTCCTTTCTGACCATTTTTAATGGCTTAACAATTTCTTTTGGGATAGACTCATCAGC
>CAYVIB010000039.1:22687-44340 GCA_964451365.1 uncultured Cellvibrionaceae bacterium | reverse complement strand
TGGGATAGACTCATCAGCGTACCTAAATACTGCAGTGAACCATTCTTCCAACAACCTAAGAGTGCCTTTTTGAATACGCTCAAAGGTATCATCATCTACGGGCTTTCTTTCCTCTAATTCAAGCTTTCCTTCGAAGAAAGATTTATTTATGTTCTCTGAAACATACTTATCCAGTAAATTTATAAAATCGTAGTAGTTCTTAGTGGTTGGCGAGAAGAAAAATGTAAAATTCTTCGGCCTATGATCTCCATCCAACTCTTTACGAAAGAGAGGCACACCAAAAATCGATAAAGTCAGTTTGTAAATGGCATTGATCTCATCAATCAAAGCATAGAATACTGACCTCGCAGTGATCCAATTGCCCCGAATGATATTGTCGTAATAGTCAGTTAACACTTTACACTCTGAAGCAGGGACTTCCCTAGTATTCCAATAGACTTGATGCTCAGAGGATAAACGACCCAAATCACGTAGTATGACCGCTATAAGCCTATTCGAATCGGAATCGAATCCAAGCCCAAATGATTTCAAAAATATTTGATCTTCTTCTCGGAGAATAGCCTTGCCAGATTCATCGTACTTACACGAAATGCTGCCACTAAAATCATGAAATTCAAAATCAAATCGCGGGTCATTTGAATAGCGTTCCAATACATCAGTTTCAAAAAATCTGAAGCTCAACTGAGGCTCGGCTAATGCCAGAGCAGAAGTGTATTTTGCATAGCCAAGCTCGCTTAAATCACGATTTTCTTTCAAATACTCCTTACTTGGGTACACACATATCGGGTATTCGGTGTTTTCTGTAACAAACTCGATATTCCCAAAGGTTTTCTTAGATACCCCTATATCTTTAGCTTGTTCAAGAATGGCTAACTGGGAGTCAGCAGCAGGATGAGCGAAGCCTATAATATGAGGATTAGTACTGGATTGAATTGAAACAATCCCGTCCTTCACAAGCCCTTTGACTCGGTCAATCGAGTCTTTGTAGTCCAAACCAAGTCGCTCTGAGATATTTCTAAGCGCTATTCCATTGAAGTCCGACGACTCACAGAAAAATGAGTACACTAGATCTTTAATTTTTTCTAGTTCACTCAATTCGGTTTCCATTGATTCTTCCTAAGAAATTTAACAATGTTATTATCCAGAAAAATTCCGCTTTAAATACGGAATTTTTCCGCCCTTCACAATCACCCTTCCCGCAAAATTCCTTCGCAGCCCTCGCACGACTAACTTATAACCAAAAACTTTCAATTATATAACCGCCAAATGCGGAATTTTTCCAGGCAAATCTTATTATCTGGAAATCTCCTCCCCCTCATCGCGCACGACACGCCAAACACCGGAGGTCCTTACCATGGATGGGGGTGCTTTTTGAACCGTGACCCAACTCCAACCCTATAACAATTAAAGGCCGCCCACTCAACCCGGCGTGCACATGCACAATAAAGCAGTCGCAACAGCATATTGGCCGTAGTCAGTACAATCGACAGGGGAGATTGATCGCGAGAGTTCGATGGCCATCTTGGCCCCCTTTCACATTTTTATTCTTCTTTAGGCATGGCAGCCGACTAAAAATCAGCCGGCCCATTGAGAATAAGCCACAATCGGCAAAACGTAAAACGCCACAGGGATTGAGGCGCCAGAAATTATCTCATTACTGTCCCAGCCGCTCGCCGGAAGCTGGATAACCGTATAGACCTCCAGGTCGATTCTCTGAAGAGCTTTCTATATCGCTCACCTGCCTTGCACAGCTTCTGGTTCTCTCCCAATGGTTTCCCCCAACCTACTACGACAGTCAGACCAACTATAGCTCGAACTAATGACTTAATAATCAAAGAGTTAGTGTCCAATCTCCCACTGGAATACCTCTGGAATCAAGGGGTAGTATCACCCCCGAGCGAACCCAAACAACTCAAGTGCCGCTCCGACCCGCGCGCTACCCGGCAACAGCGTATACCCGGGACGTCCCCGTTAATCCCCTTGCCTTATTCTGTGAGAAAGCTCACCTTCACGCCTCCCCTAGCGGCTGGTTGAAAGTAGCGCCTTTTGATACTATCGAGCTTGGCTGCGTAGTGGAGGCTGATCATATAAAAATAAGGTCAGTACTGAATGGCACTTACTTAAGCCTGGAATTGCCGTCATCCCGGCCCAGGCCGGGATCCAGGATGTTCGATAGTGGCGGTTTTCCCTGGATTCCGGCCTCGCTTACATGGATGTAAGTGGTAGAGCGACGCAGGAGCCAAAGCCGATACGCCGGAATGACAAGAAATTATCGAGTTCTCTTAAGTAAGTGCCATTCAGGTCATTACTCGTTCGCCATGACCCCCGTACATACTGAACCAGGACTCGATGTGAAAGGAAATTCCTCCAGTTTTTACCCTTCCAGCAGCAAAACGTTTTGCCGGGCCGCGCATATTCATTTTCCGCACTATTTGCTCGGTACTTTTTGCTCGGCAATACAATATGCATTGCCTGAACAGGAGTCCACAGTGCAATGCAATTAATAAATTCACCATACGCAAAGTACTCTAGCTGGTGACTTCCCTTTTGGATACGAGAAAACTTTATATGCGTCGGTTGGTATTTTTCTTCTTCTATATTTTTTTGTTAAAGGAGGCTTCGGCAATGGCTTTTTTCAATCCGGGCAAGACCTGTGTGTTTTCCGCAGTTAGGGCTCAACTAACTATGAATGGCGAGCCTGTTCAAAATGCGACGGTCATACGGCGGTGGGAATGGCAGGAACTTCGGGAGGAATCAACCAAAACTGATGAAAACGGTGTTTTTGAATTTCCCGCAATGTTCGAATCGTCAGTCACTAGGATGTTGCCAATCGAACTGGTGATAGCCCAAGGACTTTATGTAGTGATAGATGGAGAAGAGAAAAAGTTCTGGTCGAATTCAAAACGGAAACCGGAAGAGAACGCGGAATTCAACGGCCGTCCTATCGCGCTTTCCTGCGAATTGACTGATGAGATGAAAATAAACCGCGACTTCGGATCGAGAATGTTTACATTGTGTACTTGGGAGGAGTAAATGGGGAAGCCACTGACGCCAAAATATGCCGCAAACCTAGCCGCTGGTGTTTACGATGTAAAGTCCGTCATAACCAGGGAAGATTTTTTGGAAGAGTATAAATCGGACATGGAAATCGCCAACGCCAAGCTCGCTACGGGCGTGACCGGTGGATATATTCTGAATAAACCTCATGTGATGGCGATATTTTCCGCCGGCAAGGGCGACTACAAGGGCCAGGCCTTCGTAGCGTTTAAAGGCACCGCCAGCCTGTACGATGCATTAACAGACCTTAACGCCGGTTTGCGCGCATCCCATACCGGATGCCATGTTCACCAGGGCTTTTACTACGCGTTCGATTCCGTATTTAAGGAGTTGCGCCAGTTTACCAGCGACCTTAAAGGCATTACCTCAGTCCACTGTGTCGGCCACAGTTTGGGAGGCGCCATTGCAACGCTTGCGGCCGACTGGATTAAATCCGCCGGTGTCGCTCCGCAGGTAAATCTCTACACATTTGGCAGCCCCCGCGTGGGTTTGGAACAATTCGCGAGGCGGTGCACAACCCGGCTTGTGGTTGACAATATTTACCGCGTGCATCACAAAACGGACCCAGTGCCGATGGTGCCGACATGGCCTTTCGTTCATGTGCCTGCATCCGACGCGGACTACCTGCTCGATTCGCCGGTAGCGGTACCACCTTGGAAATTCCATTTTATGGAACATTACATCGATTCGGTAAAACACAAGGGGGACTGGGACAGCATCAAGAGCAACCGACCGAAAGGCTACCGCCAGAAGGTTGTCGAACAATGGCTGGAATCCGATGGCATCGTGTCTTTTACGGCTCGTACTCTTGAATTGTTGAATGCCGCCTTGTTGTATGTCATTGAAAAAGCCATAAACGCCACGGGTATTGTTCTGACTACCGCCTTCTCGGCCTCGTTTACGCTGCTGGACCGTATGGCGATGTTTATGGCGGAAGCTGCCAAGGTATCGGTTGAGGTGAGCGCATGGGTATTCCACTTAATTAAAAAAATGGCCGCGCTTATCGGTTTGAAAGTCAAGGAGGGAATGAATTTGACCGTTGAATTTATTCGAATTGTATTTCTGAAGGTGCATCAGAAAATTTCCGAGATGATTTGGCGCATCGGAAACACAATCGGTTAAGCGATGTCTGACGGTCGTTCCCGCTCTTTTTCCGCAAATAAGGCTTTCAAATCTGTATGCCGGCAACCCTTCTTTCGATAAGCCAAATGCTGGCAATTGCCGGCGTGTTGGCTGTCCTATCGGCCTTGCTTCTTGTTCCGTTTGTCAAAAAGGCCGGCAAGCGTTTTTTCCGGAGCACAAATATTCGTGAGCTCGGCCGGCTGGAACAAAGCGTATTTCTGCTCGCTTCAGTTGCGGGAGTCCTTCTGGGTCTCGCGCTTGTACTCTCAATCGTTGCGGGGCTGTGGTGGTGTTTGACGACCCTGCTCGAAGTGACCACCCCGATTGGCCTGACTGTTATAAGTATTCTTTTTGGCGTCGCACCGTTTTTATTGACTGTTTTGGCTGTCGTTTTGGCTCGACTGCTGGGTGGCAGTGTTAGTGCCTCCGGCGCCAACAATTGCCAGTTGCTGGGATTCAACCTTAACGCTTTTGTTCATTCACTCTTTATGAGTTATTGGTATGTTCTTTTTACCGGAGGCATCGCTATATTCGGGCTGATTGGCAGTGGTATCTGGGCATTGCTTCATTAGATTGAGCAAAAAAAGTTTTGGCATGGCCAAAGGAAGACCAATTGTTACCCCCACCGCCATCCCGTATAATCGTCCGTCCACGTCTACAGTAACTTCTTTAAATCAAAGAGTTAGCACCCATGACCACCCCCCTGGCGAATCTGTGGAATGACCAGTTGGCATCCACCCTGACCGAACCCCAACAGCTCAAGTACCGCTCCAACCTCCTCGGCTCCGACCTGCGTATTACCAACTTCGGCGGCGGCAATACCTCGGCTAAGATCGTGATGACGGACCCACTTAGCGGCGCGGAAAAGGACGTGCTTTGGGTAAAGGGCTCCGGCGGGGATCTGGGCTCCATCGAACTGGACGGCTTTTCCACCCTTTATATGGAAAAGCTGCAACAGTTAAAAAGCCTTTATCGCGGCCTGGAGCACGAAGACGAGATGGTGGGCTACCTGCCCCACTGCACGTTTAACCTGAACCCGCGCGCGGCCAGTATCGACACGCCGCTGCACGCTTATATTCCCCACCGCCATGTGGACCATATGCACCCGGATGCGGCCATTGCCATTGCCTGCACCAAAAACAGCAAGGCGCTGACGGAGAAAGTTTTCGCCGGGGAGATGGGCTGGCTGCCCTGGCAGCGCCCCGGTTACGACCTGGGGCTGAAGCTGGAAAAAATGGCGATAGAAAACCCGAAGCTGAAGGGCATTCTGCTGGAAGGCCACGGCATTTTTACCTGGGGCGAGACGGCAAAAAGCTGTTATCTGACCACCCTCGATATTATCCAGCGCGCGGCGGACTGGCTGGCGGCCAACAACCAGGCCGAGGCATTTGGCGGCAGTCAATTTACCGCGCCGCTGAGCGCGGACCAGCGCCGCACCGTGGCGGAAAAACTGATGCCGTTGATTCGCGGCAAGATTACCAACAACCAGCGCAAGGTGGGCCACTTCGATCATTCGGATGCGGTGTTGCAGTTTGTTAATTCAAAACAGCTCGAACCGATGGCCGCGCTGGGTACGTCCTGCCCCGACCATTTTCTGCGAACCAAAATCCGTCCGCTGGTGATTGAATTTAATCCCTGCGCCGACGACCTCGACGCGGAAATAAAAAGCGGCACGGAAAAACTGGATGCGCAACTGGAAGGTTACCGCAAGGACTACGCCGCCTATTACGAGCGCTGCAAGCGCGACAACAGCCCCCCCATGCGCGACCCGAACGCGGTGGTTTATTTAATTCCCGGCGTCGGCATGGTGACCTTTGCGAAGGACAAAGCCACCGCGCGCATCGCCGGCGAGTTTTATATCAACGCCATTAATGTGATGCGCGAAGCCAGCGGTGTCGACACTTACGTTGGCCTGGATGAACAGGAAGCTTTCGATATTGAATACTGGCTGTTGGAAGAAGCCAAACTGCAACGCATGCCCAAACCTAAAAGCCTCGCCGGGCGAATCGCATTTATTACCGGCGGCGCGGGCGGCATCGGCAAGGCGACTGCTTTGCGTTTTTTGCAGGAAGGCGCCTGTGTGATGCTGGCGGATATCGACGAAACCGCCTTGCAATCCGCAACCGAGGAATTGTCGAAGAAATTCGGCACGGATATGGTGCGCGGTGTGCATTGCGATGTGACCAAAGAGGAGTCCGTCAGCCGCGCCATCGATAAAACCGCGCTGGAATTCGGCGGCCTGGATATTCTGGTCTCCAACGCCGGCATTGCCAGCGCGGCGCCGCTGGAAGAAACCAGCCTGGAGCTGTGGCAAAAAAATATCGATATTCTCGCCACCGGTTATTTCCTGGTAACGCGCGAAAGTTTCAAGTTAATGAAAAATCAGAACACCGGCGGTGCGATTGTGTTTATCGCCAGTAAAAACGGTCTGGTGGCTTCGGCCAACGCCTCGGCCTACTGCACCGCCAAGGCGGCGGAGGTGCAACTGGCCCGCTCGGTTGCGCTGGAAGGCGCGCCGCTGGGCATTCGCTGCAATATAGTCAATCCGGACGCGGTGTTGCGCGGCTCCAAAATCTGGACCGGCAAATGGCGCGAGGAGCGCGCGGCGGCCTATAAAATGAAGGAAGATGAGCTGGAAGCATTTTACCGCGACCGCAGTATGTTGAAACTGAATGTTTTTCCAGAAGATATTGCCGAAGCGGTTTATTTTCTGGCGGCGGATGTTTCCGCCAAATCCACCGGCAATATTATTAATGTGGATGCCGGACATGCGCCATCCTTTACCCGCTAAACAGTTCGAGAAGAAAACGCCATGACCGAAGCCATACCACAAACGCTTATCGAAGATCACAATGTCACGCGAGTGGAGGAACTGAATTTCGATTACCAGGCACTGGGAGAAAAACTCAGCCGCGACGGTTTGAATATTGACGACCTCACCGCGAAAGCCCAGGTGTTTGAGGTGGCAGTGCCTTCGTGGGGGGTCGGCACCGGTGGCACCCGCTTTGCGCGCTTTCCTGGCCAGGGCGAGCCGCGCAATATTTTTGAGAAAATTGAAGACTGCGCCGTTATCAATCAATTATCCCGTTGCACCAGTCGGGTCTCGCCGCACTTTCCGTGGGACCGGGTCGATGACTTTTCCGAGTTGAAACAACACGCGGCCAGTTTTGGTTTAAGTTGGGATTCCATTAATTCAAATACCTTCCAGGATCAGCCAGGGCAGCAGTACAGCTATAAATTCGGCAGTCTGACGCATACCGAAAAAGCCACGCGTGAGCAGGCCATTGCCCATAACATCGACTGCATTGAGTGGGGCAAACAACTCGCTTCCGACCGCCTGACTGTGTGGATCGGCGACGGTTCCAACCACCCCGGCCAGCAGCATTTCCAGCGGGCGTTTGAGCGTTACCTGGACAGCATGCGCCAGATTTACAATGCGCTGCCGGAGAATTGGGAAGTACATATCGAACACAAAATGTTTGAGCCCGCGTTTTACTCCACGGTGATTCAGGATTGGGGCACGAATATTCTCGCCTCGATGGAGCTGGGTGAAAAAGCCAAATCGCTGGTGGACCTGGGCCACCACGCGCCGAATGTGAATATTGAAATGATCGTGTCGCGCCTGATCCAGTTTAAAAAACTCGGCGGCTTTCATTTTAACGACAGCAAGTACGGCGATGACGACCTGGACAGCGGTGCGATTCATCCGTACCAGATGTTTTTGATTTTTAACGAACTGGTGGATGCGGAATATGGCGAGCAGGAAGGTTTTGGTCCGGGCTATCTGCTGGACCAGTCACACAATGTTACCGACCCGATAGAGAGCCTGATAAATTCCGCGCTTGAAGTGCAGCGCGCCTATATTAAAGCGCTGCTGGTGGATCGCGAAGCGCTTTACGCCTTCCAGGACAATAATGACGCAATAATGGCAAGCACGACGTTGAAAACGGCGTTTAATATCGACGTATCACCGATACTGGCCATGGCGCGTTATCGCGATGACGGTGCGATTGATCCCATCGATGTTTATCGCGCATCGAATTACCGCGAGCTGGCGGCACGGAAACGGCCCGAAACGGGTGGCAGTCGCTCCGGTATCGTTTAATGTACGACATTGGTTTATTCGTTACCTGTCCGGTCGATTTAATTCGGCCGAGCGTGGGTTTTGCCACCGCCAAACTGTTACAGCAGGCTGGCTGCAAAGTGGGCGTGCCGGCGCAAAGTTGCTGCGGCCAGGTGGCCTATAACAATGGCGATCCCGAATCCACCAAAAAGCTCGCCTGGCGCATCGTGCAGGATTTTGAATCGTTCGATTACGTGGTTCTGCCTTCCGGTTCCTGCGGCGGCATGATCAAACTTCACTATCCCGAGTTGTTCAGGAACGACGAACGCTACGAGCGGGTAAAAAAATTCTGCGGCAAGGTTTACGAGCTGACGACGTTTCTTGCCGAGATTATCCAGTTCAAACCGAAATCCCTCAACTGCAATTTAAACCGAAAGAAGATTACCTACCACGACAGTTGCGCCGGCCTGCGGGAACTGAATATAAAAACCCAGCCCAGGGAACTGCTGAAACGTTGTGCCAACGTGACGATAACGGAAATGCGCGATACCGAAGTGTGTTGCGGTTTTGGCGGTACCTTTTGCGTGAAGTTTCCGGACCTGTCCAACAAGATGGTGAGCGACAAGGTAACTAACGCGCGCGAGACGGAAGCGGAGATACTGCTGGGCGGCGATGTTAGCTGCCTGCTGAATATCGCCGGCAAAATTCATCGCCAACAGGATGAAAACCCCGGCCTGAAAAAAATCCAGGTCCGACATGTGGCGGAAGTACTCGCCGGCGATCTGGATACGCCCGCCATTGGTGAAAGCGAGCCACTGTTGTGATGGATAAGGACGTGATGGATAAGGGCGTGATCGAAAAGAATATGACCGACAGCAACGTACAAAATACCGTGCAAACGGTTGAGCCTATCGGCGACTTTATCGCCCGCGCCGGCAATGCACTCGCCGACGAACAACTGCAAAAGGCGCTTAACAAGGCGCGAACCGGTTTTGTCGACAAGCGCTTAAGTGCTATCGGCAAAGTTTCCAATTTTGAAGCCATGCGCGAGCGGGCGCAGGCGGTGCGGCAGAAAGCGCTGCGCGACCTGGATATTTACCTGCAACAATTCGAAAGAAAGGTGATTGCCAACGGCGGCCAGGTGCACTGGGCGGAAACGCCGCAACAGATGCGCGAGATCGTGGTGAAGCTGTGCAAACAACACGATGTTAAAAAAGTCAGCAAGGGCAAGTCGATGGTGGGCGAGGAGGTCTACCTGAACGAGGCCCTGGAGCAGGCGGATATCACGCCGGTGGAAACGGACCTGGGTGAATATATCCTGCAACTGGCGCATGAGCGCCCGAGCCATATTGTTGCGCCGGCTTTGCATAAAACACGCGGGCAGATAAAAGATCTGTTTTTAAACCAGCACCAACTCGGCAAGCGGCAGCTGGAGGAAGTCGAACAGATTGTCAACGAAGCGCGACAGGTCTTGCGCGAGGAATTTATCAGCGCGGACGCGGGCATTACCGGGGCGAATATCCTGATTGCCGAAACCGGCACCGTGGTGGTGGTCACCAACGAGGGCAATGGCGATTTGACGGCGACGTTGCCGAAAACCCACATTGTTACCACGGCTATCGATAAGGTCGTGCCCACCTGGGAGGACGCCAGCGCGATTATTCGTGTGCTTTCCCGTAGCGCCACCGGCCAGCCCATTACCGCCTACACGTCTTTTTTTACCGGGCCCAAAAAATCGAAGGACAAGGACGGGCCGGAAAATTTCCATATCGTGTTGCTGGATAACCGCCGCAGTGAAATCCTCGGCGGGGAGTATCGGGAGATGTTGCAGTGTATCCGCTGCGGCGCCTGTATGAATCACTGCCCGGTTTACCAGTCCGTGGGGGGGCATACCTATAACAGTGTTTATCCCGGGCCGATGGGCGCGGTACTGACGCCGCTGTTGTTCAAGGATGCGGTTAATCACAGGCAGCATTATCAGTTGCCCAACGCCAGTACGTTTTGCGGTCGTTGCGAGTCCGTCTGTCCGGTAAAGATTCCACTACCGGATTTGATGCGCAAACTGCGCGATGAGGAACAGCGCGGCGAACCGCCCTATAAAGTCAATAAACTAATAACGAAGTTGTTTTGTTTGCTCGCGTCCTATCCACCGCTGTACAGGATCGCCACCGGTATCACAACAAAAACGCTGTATATGGTCGGCGGAAAACGTGGCCGCTTTGCCAGATTGCCGGCGCTGAAAGCATGGACGGAATTCCGCGATTTCCCATCGCCACAGCAAGGCAGTTTTCAGGATCAGTGGCGCAAGGTGAATGGGAAGGAGTCGAAATGACGAACAACCGGGAAACTATTTTGCGTCGTATCGGCCAATCGCTTAGGCGCATTGGCGAGGTTGGGGATATTGATGAGGCGTTCGCGACGCTCGTCCGGCAAAAAAGGGAGCCGGTTCAGCCGCCGCTTTCGGATTCTGTTGTCGAGGTGTTTGTTCGTGCGGCCGGGGAATCGGCGGCAACGGTTCATTTGCTTGATTCCCTGGAAGAGTTTGGTCCGTGGCTTAAAAAGTGGGCGCGGCGAAATCAGCCTGTGGTGCTTTCTCCCAACATGCAGGTTCTGGCAGATCAACTTTCCAAATTTAAAGTTACGGAAGATGTAAAAAATCCCAACAACTGGGGCATCGTCCGTGCCTGTGCGGGTATCGCCGAAACGGGGACTATTGTGTCCTTCAGCGATGACTGCCCGAGCGGTATGCTGTTTTTGGTGGAAAGACTGATTGTTGTGGTGGACAAGCAGGATATCGTGGCTTACCAGGAAGATATCTGGCAAAAGCTGCGACAACGGTTTGGTGGTAATATGCCACGCGCGGTTAACTTTATTACCGGGCCTTCCCGTACGGCGGATGTGGAGCAGACCATTCAACTCGGCGCCCACGGACCAAAATGGGTGGATTACGTATTAATTTCGCAGGGCGGGTAAGCGACGGTTCGACACTTCGGGCTCCACCCGCCCGTTCTTGCCGCGTCAGTGGCGGGCGACGCCCGAAGTGTCGGAGCATTGCTTACCCGCCCTGCGGTTTAGTTTTCGCGATATTCGAAGTAATCGAAATCCGCGTGCAATCGACTACCGGATAAGTCCTGACAGCAAACACCAACAAACGCACCGGTAAAATGCGCATCGCCACCGCCCGCATCAAAATCGTCGGAAAGCGTGCTTGCATCCAGCACCGGTCCAATGGCTTTCCAGTCGGTTCCGTTTTCGGAAAAGCTGAATCGCAATTTGTCGTAGGTGACCTCCGCGCGCAGGTAGGTAACCTGGCCAGCCAGCTTTATTTTTTCCGTTAATGGAAAATCGAAGTTGCCGGAAATGCAGGTCATCACTTCGATACATTTGCCCACCTTTTCGTCCCAGGTAACATGCAGGTAGTAGAAATTGGTGTTGTCATACATGCAGATCAGCCCGGCCATTTGCTGGAACGTGCCGGGGTTGAACTCAAGAGCGGTTTCGGCGGTGTAACAAAAAGCCTGCTGTCTTCGTACCACCAGCGACTGACTGTGGTGGGAGCTGAGAGACTCACCTCCCCGAAGCCGCATAAACCCGGAGCGCTCGGTCAGCGACAGGGTATCCCCGACGGGCGGTACACGCAGGAACTGAAAGTGAATGTTCAATTGCGCCGAATCGAAATCATCCCGCGGGTTTTCTTCCGGCCATTTGTGCTCGGGCAGGTCCGGTGCTTTCACCAACACCCTTGGACTGTTGCCGCCTTCTTCCAACCGCAGCCAGCCGTCGTCCGTCCAGGTCATTTTCTGGATGGCGGTTTCCCGTCCCAGCACGCATCGCCCTCGCGACGGCAGCGGGCGCCCGCAAAGGTGAGTCATATACCATTCGCCGCTTTGGGTTTCCACCAGCGATGCATGTCCGGCTTTTTGCAATTCCAGTGTCGGATCATCGTAGGAAGTTAATACCGGGTTTTGCGGGTCCACCTCATAGGGACCTTCAATATTGCGCGAGCGGGCCATGGTCACCGAGTGCCGGAAAACAGTGCCGCCTTCGGCTGTCATCAGGTAATAGTATCCATTGCGCTTGTACAGGTGAGGACCTTCCACCTTTTCTATCGGCGTGCCTTTAAAGATGTTGCGGATCGGGCCTACCAGTTTTTGTTCCTTTGTCGAAAACTCCTGCAACAAAATGCCGCCGAAGGGGTGTTTGTCCTTGCGGTGGTCCCAGATCATATTCAACAGCCATTTGCGGCCATCGTTGTCGTGAAACAGCGAAGGGTCGAAGCCGGAACTGTTCAGGTAGATCGGGTCCGACCAGTCGCCGGTGATATCCTCTGTGGTGACAAGGTAATTGTGCGCATCCTTGAAAATGCCACGGAACGTTTTAACGTCGGTGTATATCAAATAAAAAGTGCCGTTGTCGTACGACAGGCAAGGCGCCCACACACCGCAGGAGTTGGGGTTGCCCGCCATGTCCAGTTGGCTGGTCCTGTTCAGCGGCCGGGCAATCAGCCTCCAGTTAACCAGGTCCCGCGAGTGATGTATCTGCACGCCAGGGAACCATTCGAAGGTGGACGTGGCGATGTAGTAATCATCACCCACGCGCAAAATTGATGGGTCGGGATTGAAGCCGGGCAGAACAGGATTCTTGATATTCATCGGGTGAATTCCTTACGGTTATTGTTGTATCGCTGGGGCCATATCTTGGCATAAAGGCCTATTCCAGCTCAACGGATCCGTATCCGTCGACCAGCGTCCCCACAGGGGCATCTGCTACAATGTTCAAACCGCGCCAACCGGAGACCGTACTGCGTGCGCCGAAAAATACTCCTGTTACTGTTTATCGTTGTCGTTTTTATTGTCGCCATTCCCGTTGCCGCCTATATCGGCTTTCCGTGGTATATCAAACCGCTGGCAAACCGGATACTCGGCGACACAGGCGCGAAAATAACGCGAATACAGGTGGATCGCCCGAACTGGAATTCCATTGTGGTACGGGAAGTTACGTTGGAACAGACGGATACCGCTTCCCTGTCATTTACAAACGCCGACATAAATTTTTTCGACTTCTTCAGCCGTTTTAAGGCGGCGGTGGAACATGTCGATGTCGTCATACATAAGGCGGAGCACGACTCTCCACGGGATTCAGGCCTGCTTTCAGAATATTTACCGGAAAATTATTTACCGTTTATTCCACTGCTGGATATTTCCGTGGAGACGGCAAACATCATGCAGAGCGAATCGAACGGGGATAACAGCCCGCTACTGGCCCAGCTACTGCAAATTAATATTGTTAAAAATGCCGATCAATTCCGGCTGAATGGCACCCTCGCTGGCCAGGAGAACACCCTGCTGGCGCTTTCGGTTAGCCGTGACAATGCTTTCCGTTTTGCTTTGGGTAAGCGGGCCAACCGGCCACCGCTGTTGTTAATTGAATCCAACATCACATACAACGAGCCCACCATCGCCCTGCAGTCCAGCCTCACCGTGGATATTACCGAGCCGCTCGAATTGAAAACCGAACTGGACAAAGTTGTCACCGGCTTTACCGGAAAAATGGAATCGAAACTGGACCTCTTGCTGGAAGACATGCCGCTTTCTGAATTTCTGGAGCACCCGATACTTAACGCCAGGGGAACCCTGGCAAGCGATATGAAGAATGACGCGGAAGAAATAAACCTGGCCGCGGGAATGACCGTTGAAATTAATCTCGCCAGGACCGAATGGAACGTGAATTTCTCCCCTCTTCCGGTCCGGCCTCTTGAGGCCTTTTCACTACAGTTCAATCAAGGAGGCCTGAGACACCTGATTACCGCCATGCTTCCGGAACCGGTTACGCTGCATGGGCAGATCGGCAGCCTGTCGAAGCAAAACCTTGCGGCCGCAAATGAGGCGGCGGTTATGTTTGGTTACACCATCGATAACAATGCCATTGCGGAAATGGGCATCAGCCGGTTCGGCTGGAACGGTTTATCTGTTGGCAACGAGCAGTTCAAAGCGTCGATGCATATCAGTGGCCAGGCCGATGGCGAAAAACTTTTCGAACTGACGCAAATCGACAACGTCCAGTTGCATAATTCACGGTTAAATTTTTCCGCCATGCTGGAAATCGACCGCGATGTTGTGAACGTCGATATTCAGGAGAAAACATCTTTTGCCGCGGGACGAATTGCCAATAAACAGTTCACCTTTAACGACGCGCGAGTTGACTTTCCGCCGCAACAGCTTTCCGTCAGCAGGGACGAAACGGTCATCGAGAAAATTGCTTTTAACCTGCAGGCTGGCAGTTTAACAACCGATAGCCACCAACTTTCGCCGGTTAACGCAAGCGGAACTTTCAGGCTTGCCGGATCGCACGCCACTTTGACGCTTGCCACCGGCGACAGTCGCCTTCGCAAAAAACCCAAAGGCAAAGCTTATCGACTGCCACCCTACCGGGCCAAGGTCGACCTGTATTCGCAGACGGAACAGGCGGGCCACCAATTGGAGACAGCCGCTTTCCGTTTGTTGAACCAGTGCGACGTTAAATTATTGACTGGAAACTGGCGGGCGGACCGGGGGCTGCATATCAATATGGAGCATGACTTTTCCAAACAGCATTCGCTAAAGCGCTGGCTCAACCTGAAGGATTTGACCGCCGACATTACGCAAGGAAAGTTCCGGGCCACTATTGACTGGCCAACCGGGCGGAAGGACGCCATGCCGAAGCTGAACATAAATCTGGAAAATGCTGATATCAGCGGTTCACTGGGAATCATGGAAAACGTTCAGCTGTCGTTAAGCACGCTGCAGGCAAAATCGGATGGCAAGTACAAACTGGCGGCAAGCGCGGACAGCGTGAATGTGGGTGCTGAAGTCGAAAATGTTGTACTTGATGCCGTACTGACAGCCGGGGAATCCGGACTTGGCGCGCATATTCTACAGGCGCACGGCGACGTGTTCGGCGGGCGGGCACTGGTGGAGAACCAGCACTGGGCTTCGGGAAAGGACTCCACGATAGTGATCCGGCTGTACAGCCTGAATCTGGCCCAGTTGGTTCAAACCCAGAATATCGACAGCGTGACCACAAATGGGGAACTGACGGGCGTCCTGCCGGTAAAGCTGAATAAGGATGGAAGCTTTGCCCTGGCCGCGGGAAAACTGGGCGATGCCGACGGTGGTGTTATCCGGTACCAGTCCTCGCTGAGCGGCAGCGAGGGCCTGAACCAAAAACTACAATTAACGCTGGATGTGTTGAAGAACTTCAAGTATGAAACCTTCAACACACAGGTGGAGTACAATGACGGAAACCTGGCCCTGAAGTCCAATATCCTGGGCAGCAATCCGGAAGTGGCGGGTGGACAGCAAATTGACCTGAACCTGAACACGGAAGTGAACCTGAAATCGGCTTTCCAGGCCATGCGCCTGCAGGCCGGGCTGCAAGCACAAGTGGAAAGCCTTTTCAGCAACGGCGCGGATTCGGACGTGCCGCTTTGCCAACAACCTCTATAGGGGAAGAAGATGACCATCGGCAGTAAATTGAGAGCGCAAAAAAATACCGCGCACCTTATCGGGCTTTCATTTGTTCTGGCCTGCCTTGCCGGGACAGGTGGATGCGCGCCCACGGTAAAAGTTGAACCGTCGGACAAACCGATTACGATCAATCTCAACGTTAAAATAGAACACGAGATTCGCGTGAAAGTGGATAAAGAACTTGATTCCATTCTTTCCGAAGACTCGGGCTTGTTTTAAATTAAGGAGCAGACAATGTTTAAACGATTCAAACAACTATTTTTCGCCATCGCTGCTACCGCATTTATCGCCTTCCCCGCCTTCGCGCTGGATATCCAGGAAGCCAAGGACAACGGCCTGGTGGGTGAAATGGCCAACGGTTACCTGGGCTCGCCACAGTCATCGCCATCGGCGGATGTGCTTGCGCTGATTGAAGACATCAATTCCAAGCGCAAGGAAAAGTACGTGGAAGTGGCCAGGGAACAGGGGATACCATTGGCCGCGGTGGAAAAACTGGCGGGAGAGAAGGCGTTTTCCAAAACGCAAAGCGGGCATTACATCAAACTGCCGGACGGTGGTTGGCGGAAGAAATAAATTAGAATAAAAAGGCGGATAGCGTTAGGCTGTCCGCCAAAGCCGGTAAAACACCTCCATCAGGACAAGTTCCGTTTTTATTCCCGATATATCCAGTATTTATGCAAGGTAAAATTGAGCAGGAGAGTGACCACGATGGCGAGGCACTGGGCAATAAAATAATTGCAGCCAAGGTAAAGTAACGCGGCAAACGTAGCGGTATTACAGACAACGCCAACTCCGGCCACCATAAGGAATTTGGGAAAGGTTTCCACATGCGCCTTGGTGCTGGCGAATGTTAAATAGTAGTTAAGTAAATAATTAAAAACAGCGGAAATGGAATAGGAAAGCGCGGAGGAAATGACCGGAGCCAGAAGCTCCAGTTCAACAAACAGCATTAACAAACCCAGTTGCAGGAGCGTAGCCGCCCCACCGGCAATCAGAAATCGAATCGGTGGGGCTATCAGGCTGGCGCCCGGCATGGTTGATCTGTATCGACTTCCGCGGGTGCGCCGTCATCTTCATCATTAGCGCCACGCAGTTTTCGCCATCGGCCCTGAAGCCAGCTATTAGCCGGACTATCTCGATAAGGCACCTTTCGCACGGCACCGACCGCCGCCGCCGCGAACAGGACGTATTGGGAAATTAGCAGCCCTTCCAGCGGTTTACGATACCGCCCTTCGGCAACGGCGATGGGCAACAGGCCCTGCACGATAAACCACGCCAACATCAAGGCAGGCAACATCATGCTACCGCGCAATTTGCGTCGCATTACGACCAAACCGACAAGCGCCAATAGTAACAACGGAGCCCAGATCCATCGCATGTGAATATTAATCGAGTCCACCAGGCGGTCGGAGTTACCATCCGGCCAGGACGGCGAAAAAAACAAAAATGCGAGCCCTTCCTTGGTGAGCCGTAAGTATTTGTCCCAGGTCATTTCGATGTTCTCGGAAGCTTTTTTCCAATCCTCGCTCCCCTTGTTCAGATCCACGCTTATCTCAACCCGGCCTTCACGTTCCGTCATCCAGTCGCTCAACGGCTCGAACGGTTTGGCGCCGACGGAAGGCGAACCGAAAATATGGGTCCAACGGGACCCGTCCTTGCGGGTATGAATCACGATCTCGCGTTTGCCGGACTTGCTGTAAATGTTGTTTAAATGACCCATGCCATGTGGCGCGAAAAGGTGTACCGTCTGGTAGGAACGATACGTCAGCGGCCCGAGTGCCAACAGCAAAATCAAGACTGAAAACACCGCCTTGCGCATTTTGAGGCCCTGCTCCAGCCAAAGCCAGGTACAGCACACCGCGGCCAGCGGAATAGCCACACCGCGCGTCAGGCCCGCCGCAATCCACAGCGTTACCATCAGCAAAAAAGAGCGCAAATCCCCTTTTCTGCGTGCACGCCATGTGGCCCACAGGGAGGCACCAAGAAGCGGCAACAACAGGGTCTCCTGCATAAAATAGCTGTATATGGAAGACCACGAAGGGAGCAGCGAAACGATGGCCCATCCAGCAAGGGCTATGGTTTTGTTCGATTGCAGTTCGCGAAAGAAGCGATACCAGATCCAGTGCCCCCATACCGCCAGCAGAGAGGTATAAAATGCCACCAGCACCGGTAGTTTAAGCGTTAGCTTGCCCAACGCGCCGATGTAGAGCTGGTACATGACAGGGTCGGTCATCGACATCAAATCCACCCGCAGCGGTTCCGTGCCCTGTTCCCAATGGCGTCCCGGATCGCTCCATATATGGTCAACCGGGTTATATTCGACAATCAGCCATATCTGCAGGAGGTTACCCGCCAGGATAAGGCCGTAAAGCAGCCCCTGCGTCGCAGTAACCTGGGATAGGTTGTATTCCCTGGCAAGCCAGGGCGAAATTGGGGGAAACACGATTAAAAGGGCGGCAAGTACCAGCAGCATCCAGCTATGCACACCCTGCTTTTGGATACTAACGCCCATCATACCGCCCTGGTCCCACAGCCGGATTTGAACGCTGTTGGCCCCACTCTTAAGGTAGTCACCCAGGTCCAGGCTGAAGCCATTGACAACATCCCGCAACTTGTCCCGGGGCACGCTGGAAAGATCGACATCGCGCCCGTTAACCGTCATTTGCATCAGGAGGTCATCGGGAATGATCCTGAACTGTCCGGGAGAGAGAAAGCCGACGTTGATATTTCCCTCGAAGATATAGGTGGCAGGGGCTTTAGGGGAAACTTCGAGAAAGGGCAGTTCAATCGATTTCGGCGACCGGACGCCGGCGTTTTCGACAAATTGAAAGTCACTGTAAGAGACTTGAATTCCCCAGGCCCAAATCAGCAGGACAACAGCCAGGGACCAACACGCCGCAATGGATATAGCGTACGGCTCGCGCAGATTTAACGTCTTCACATTCCACTCTGTCATTGTTACCGCCCCTGGGCCTGGCCTGCCGGCGCAGTCCATCCACGGGAATTATTGCTTAAATGTATGGGCAACCGTGCAAAACAAGGAGCATCGCAAACATCACATGATTTTTGTATATTTTATTTGTTATATGGCCATTTGCCACGATATGCGTGGGTTCTGGCGTTATTTCGAGCAGGCCAGTTTAGCACGCCATTTTGGGGAATTGAATCAAAACCTGTCGCGATAACCGAAGGATCTGTGATGGACTTGGGTTTTTGCCGATAAGCGATATGGGCGAGCACCGCTGTCCGGAATAAATGATTAACCGCCGGAATAGGTCATCAACAGTGGGTCGCGGCTAAATATAGACGCAGCTAACTCAAAATCCACACCAGTCAGCTGAAAATCTGCACCAATCTGGTCAAACAGATGACTGCAAATAGATGCCTCTCGAAAATCCAGAAATGATCGTCTTCGCGAAACCGAGATTCAGGAATTTAGGGCGGTGGCGGTAACTATTAACCCGGGCTACGCCGGTATGACGAACGTCGAAATTTATTCCCGGCAACAGTGAAATGCAGCCCGAGCAAATTTTTATGTGACTGATCGGCTCGGCATCGACGCCAGTGGTAAAAAAATATTGTCGGTATTCAAACTAAACATAATGCAACCTTCCTCGATAGCTGATTAAGCTTCCCACGCCCGGCAGGCCTATATCGACTTCGAAACAATAGGTGTCGCCATCGATGTATTTTCCGGCTCGCGAGTCAGGCATCAAAAGGCCGGGAACAGTAATATTTCGAATGCTCATCCGGCGTTGCAGCTAATACCATCCGCCGTTTCTTATTTCCACACCGAGGTCCAGAACAATTCCACCGGTAGCTTCCCGCCAGTAACCATCGGGGTATTGTCCGTTTGGGATAAATTCCGACCTCATGATATGTCGTTGATCGAACACTCTCGTCCACACCAGCGAATCAAGCGTATGTTCAATAACAACATTAAAATCCATTACACCGGGACTGGACGGCATACCCAGGCGTTTCGCCAGGCGCGGTGCAATATGGCCGGCAAGTCCACTCCCATATTGCAGATCAACCTCGCCCGTTAGCGTTCCGCCTTCACGATGCAACTTTTGCAACAACGGATGCAGGTCAAAAAATTTTTCACCAAACCAATTAGCGACCAAGCCAGTCATAGGAATATTTACCCCCGCAATAACGAAGCGGCAATGGCTTTTGCCATTCTCGCGGCTTTTTTATCGCCAGTTACTTGTGCGCGTACGATAGCACCATCCGCCAGCAGTGCGAGTTGCGCGGCCAGCTCTTTGCGATGCTTTTTATTGGGGGCCGATAAAGCGGATTCAATTATTTTTTGAATACTGCCCTTGTGCCAGGCGGCATAATCGTGGATTTCCTCACCGGCCAGCGCGTACTCCCCGCTGGCTTTAATAAAATTGCAGCCGTAAAACCCAACGGAATGAAACCATTCATCCAGCGCGTCAAAAATTACCAGCACGGGATTTTCGGTATTGCCCGCCGCGCCGATTCTTTCACTTATCTGTGCAAGCAGCTGTTCGTGACGTTGTCGCAACACCGCGAGAATCAACTCCTCCTTACTGCGAAAATGCTTGTACAGCGTCGCCTTCGAAACACCGGACTCTTCCAGTATCCGGTCTATTCCCGTGGCGTGATAACCGAACTGATTGAACAGGCGGCAAGCCGTATCTACCAAATGCTGCCTGCGGGGCTGACCGGTCATAGCAGTGTCCTCGGAGTGAAGGGACATTATAGCGAACGATGATTGACATATACAGATCTGTTCACCTAAGATTACCAAAGTGAACAGATCTGTCCACCATTAAAACATCATTCATCAGTCACCGCACCCTTGAGGGAAAGCAATATGACCCGTTTCCATCCTCTCACCCAAGGCCTGCACCATCTCGGCCTGACTGTTCCGGACGTTTCCGGGACAGCAGCCTTTTTTATCGA
The DNA here is from genome assembly GCA_964451365.1 of uncultured Cellvibrionaceae bacterium. GTDB lineage: Bacteria > Pseudomonadota > Gammaproteobacteria > Pseudomonadales > Cellvibrionaceae > CAYVIB01. Next base: position 23,661 of record CAYVIB010000039.1, on the reverse strand, counting down.
ACATCTGAACTTCCGGGTGGTAGGCGAACGCCCGGACTACCCGGCGGTGTTTGTCAGCGATGGCACTATTATGTTGACGCTGTGGCAGGCTTCCGATCCCTCCAGCGCCATAGCCTTCGACCGACGTCGCAACATAGGGCTTCACCACTTTGCCCTGAAGGTGGCCGATACCGACGCCCTGGAAGACCTGTATCTCCATTTCTCCCAACTGGACTGTGTCACGATTGAATTCGCGCCGGAGGCACTTGGAAAGCTTCCCGCCCGGCATATGATGTGCCGCATACCCGGCGGACTGCGGGTTGAATTTTTCGCGTTGAACGGGCAATAGGCTTATGGAACACAACCATCAAGCGGAATCACCCTGGCACACCGGAGAACTCGCCGCGCAGGAACGCGTCGGGGTAAAAGAGCGAATGGCGGGAGTGGGCGCCAAGGTTATTCGCGATTACATGCCGGACCAGCACCGCGAATTTTTCGCCGCTCTGCCGATGCTGATCATCGCCGCAACCGACCGCGAAGAGCGCTTAAATGCCGGGTTAATAACCAAATTATTCCGGCTGCTACACCGCTACATACTTGCGCCAGTCATGCTCCTCCTTGAAACCCAACACCTCCCTGATTTTTCGATTGGAAAACAGGGCTTCGTGTTCATCCAATTCACGGGTGATCGGCACACCGGGGAAAAACCGTTCGGCCAGTTCCCTGCTGGGAATAATCGCGCCGTTGGTATCGTTACCCGCATTAAAAACCTGGAAGCCGAGGCCGTCCTTTTTCAGGCATAAATCCACTATCTGCCCCAGGTCCCGCGCGTCGATATAGCAAAACGCGTTGCGGCGGCGGGTTTCCGGGTACTTGAAAAACTTCGGGAAAAGTTCAGTGTATTCATGCGGCTCGATCACATTGCCGATACGCAACGCGTAAATATCGAAACCCGACCGGCGCTGGAAGCTGCGGGCGGTCTTTTCGTTTACCAC
>CAYVIB010000039.1:0-22587 GCA_964451365.1 uncultured Cellvibrionaceae bacterium | reverse complement strand
TATTTACCCGGAACGTTTCGTTATCCGGCTTAATCAAAATACGCGGCACGGCGGCAAAATGCACCACCGCATCGATTTTCTGCACACCGTTGCCCAGCTCCAGCTCATCGAGATTGGCGTACGAGGTCATGGCATTAAATACCTGACCGGAATCATTAATATCGACGATAAGGTTATTTAAGCCGGGGTAATCAAGCGGCACCAGGTCAATATTGATGACCTGATGCCCTCGGTCCAACAGATATGGCACCACGTGTTTTCCAGCCTTGCCGGAGCCGCCGGTAAAAAGTATTCGCATTACGGAATTTCTCCTTTTGACACTTTGCTTTAAAAGATGGATTTTAACTGTTGCCCGGAAAACGGACAGTAAACAAACCCAAGCAATGGATGAGACGGTTAATTCAGCCGAAACTCCGTGGCAGGACAATTGGCGCGACTTGAGGCCTACATGCCTCGCCCATCGGGCCAGGACAGACTGCGGCACGACAGAGCTCCCTCACGCTTTGACAATGATAATCTCATTGCACCCACGTCCTCTCCTATTGTCAACCCCCGGTTAAACCCGTAGCATATCTCCCGCAGCGTTCGACAGCCGCTTGAACGCCTGCGAGTTGGCGATGGGTGTTTTTCACAAAAGCACATAGTTGCTCAGCCCCGTAGGTTTTATCCGCGCGGGGCCTTCTAAAATAATTCGAAAAAAAGTTCCATAAGGAGGGCGGAAAAAAATGCTGGTGGTAGTCCAGTTTCCCATTGCGGATATTCGCCCGTTTATACCCGAACTGGGCGGACGATTGCCCGCCCCCTCCTGGCCACCTCGTATTGATATTCCCCGTGAATTTCTTCGCCACTTTGGCCGCGCAATGCCACGTCGGCGAGGCGTCGACTGGGCATGGACGGACGAACTGGCTTTTTGCCACGCCGGGCGCGCGCTACGCTTCGAGCGATTGCCACTGGACTACCATCAATGGCATGCAAATATACGCTGCGCTTTTCGACGGCTGATGAGCGACGGGGAAGCGGTGACACGGCTTGAGGTGGGCCTGAGCTACAACCGCCTGGGCGGGGATTTGAACACATGGCGCCACTGGGACAGCACCATCGCGACCGGCGATGATCCAACCCAGGATGTACCCGACATCGATCCCCTGTCCCTTGTTGATCACATCATTAAACTTTCAACACATGTTCCACTGCGGGGCAGGTCAAAACCAAGGCCCCTGCTGCTTCAGGGTCGCGACCTTGCGCAATTGTTCGCAACAGCCACCAGCAATAAAAAGGTAGCCGAACCCTGGCATCAACGGGTAAGTTCGTGTCCACCCATCGTGCTGGTGGAGTGCCCGGCCCGGTGGCTTAGGCAACTGCCGGAGGGATTCGCGCGCATCGCATCAAACAAGGCCGGCAATATTGATCTGGCTTTCGGACGCGTCGCCAGCCCATGGGGGCCCGTTGGGGTCTGGCTGCTCGGCCACGGCAAGGATCGCGTGGAACATGTGAGATCGCTGCGGTTATGCCTGCTACGCCTGCACGCGGAACAGGAGGTGCTGGATGCGGTACTTGACCGCATCGACAACGGCGGAATTAAATATGAACCTGGCACACCGCGCGGAGATACACTGGAAACCTACCTGAACAAAGCTACCCGCCTGATCAACCGTAACAGTTGGGGCGGCATAGATCAGTCCGCCATTCTGCACGCCTTTGACGCGGCGCATGCCAGCCAATACCGAGGCGTGCGCACCAATCTGGCGACGCGCCTGCAAGGTATTCAGCGGCAGATAAAAATCAAGGTGGAACGCTTCGAAGCACGCCCTTTCCCGCGAAGCGAACGCCATATTCATTTACATGACGACGCAACTTACATCGAAACGGTGGAAACCATGACGGAACAAAAAACCATTAATATTGGCGCGGGCGCCACGATAAATGCGCCCGTTACTATAGCCGACAATATTGAAAACAGCTTTAACAATCTTGAAAAAGGTACCGCCAGTTCCGAGCTGACGGAACTGATGCAAACCCTGCTCAAGCAAATTACCGAGGCCGCGGAAGCCCGACCGGAAGAAACGAAGCAGTTGGCGGCGGATGCGGAAACCCTGTCGAAGGAAGTTACCAGCGAAAAGCCGCGCCGAAAATGGTATGAACTGAGCGTTGAGGGTATTAAGGAAGCAGCAAAAGCATTGGGCGAAGTGGGTAAACCGATTATCGAAACAACCGCCAAATTGTTACCGTTATTGGTTACACTGTTTCCTTAACTGTTTCCGCCAACCGCGTGTAGGGGGTAACCCTACCCGATTCGTTAGCCATCGCTGCTAAAAGGGCAAGCTGAGCGGCTCCTACCGTGCGTTTAAATAAAAATCGGAGAAGCATTCTATACGATGTTTTTTCACTGTCTCGGCCAGGTCATCATGCATTCTGGCCCTGCCGAGCAACAAGACACAGAGAAGAGTATTCAACCCGTAAATACCCACCATGGAAACCAGAAAACCATGCAAGACACCTGACGTTCCGCTTGTCAGTATATTTATGCTAAGTAAAAGACAGCCAAGTCCAAAAACCAGAAAACCATAACGCTCCCTGATTACTCTCGCATACGGAATCGCCTGCTCCGAGGATTTTCCCGTGGGAGTCCAACCCTGTTTGACACCCGCAATATAACGCAGCATGCCAATACAACGCACCCAGTTAACGAAGGTGCCGAGAATAAAAAAAGCGACGTAACATTTATACAGTTTCTTCGATGCTTTCATTCTTCCCAACGATAATTTAAAAAAGGCACAAATGGCTTGAACGACTTCGGGCAGCAAGCTCATTACCACCATCCACATCAGCAAGGTGGAATCCAACAAAAGCCCAATGCCCGCATAAAACGGAACCAGACCATAATTTATCGAGTAACCCAGATTTTGCAACCAACCCAGAAGTTCAAGCCTGCTGAATTTTTTTAAATTATTAACTTGTGTACAATGTTTCGCGTACACCTGGTAAGTTCCCACGGTCCAGCGCAGCCACATGGCTTCCGTTTCACGCAGGGATTCGGGCACCCATTCACCTGACTCCAACCAGGCGCCCATTCCATAATAACCGCTAAACCGGGCGCGGAAAGACATTGACAGATCCTCGGTGACAACAACCTCTCCACGGTGGTATTCCAGGCAGCGGCCAAGCTCCCTGACGAGGCTTGTTCGCCAAACAGCGTTATGGCCATAAAACAGACTATGGCTTGCGTGAGTCAAAAACACCATTTCCAGCCTTAGAAAATAATTTCGCAGGCTTTGTACAAAGGCCAGCGGTGATTTTCCATTGGCATTTGTGGGTACGGTATATAGCTGAACGAACCCTATCTTCTCGTCCCAGTTAAACATCGGGGCTATTCGCAGCAATGTATCCGGGCGCAGCGTGGAATCCACGTCCAGATAAAGCAGCAATTCGGCTGTGACCGCATCCATTGCCAAATCCAGATTTTTGGGTTTGAAACCTTCCGTACCGTCCCGGTGGATAAAAACGACCCGAACGCCCTCAACCTGCCGGGAGCCATTCGCCCCGAAGGATTCCACATAGTCCTTCCACCGCTTATATTCCGGAAAAGATACATCACTATTATCCACAACAATAATTTCTTTCCTGTGTGCGGGAAACTCCAAATCCATGGCGGAATCGAATGTCATCTTCGCCACCAAAAACGGTTCATTGCGGGAAGCAATAACAATCGCCGTCGATTTCAAGGTCGCGTCCGACGGGTACACAGAGGGGACAAGCGATTCGGGAGAGAAAAGGAGCATTTTAAGGTTGGTGAGTACCGCGGAATAAAAGTTAATCACCAACGGCGACAGCAGCAGGGCATAAATCCAGGCTCCCGCGAATCCCTTGCCAAAATAAACAATTAATCCTGCGGTGAGTATTGTTAGCAGAACTTCCGGTTTATGGGATCGCTTTATTAAAAAGGCATACTTCCTCGAAAGCGCCGAACACTCCCTGGGGGCAATGTAGATACCGTTATTAATAAGAATGAATTCAGATATCGCTGAATAGTCTGTTATCCACAACGCATTTTGTTGCCTGATCGCCTTGGCCACCAGGAACAGTTTATAAGGCTCGTCAACAAGCCGAGCCTCGTCTCGAAAAGCCGCCTGTTTATCTTTATCTAACGGTTTTTCTACCGCAAATGACATACAAATACCTTCTTTAATCGTAATTATTTTCGAATCGGGGCTACCTGTTTTTCATTACAGGAGGTTTAAGCCTGGGAAACAGAAGCTTCCACTTCCCGCGCCTTACCCTTTTCGAATTTATCGCCAGAAGGAACGGAGCCGGCTATAGCAATCAGATTGTCCAGCAGTTGATCCGTCAGCTTGATCATACTTTCCCTTTCATAGAGATTTTCGCTATATCGCCATTCGGCATGAAGCTCTCCGTTAGCTATGCGGGCATTACAGGTAAACTTTTCGTTATTGATATTTTTGGGTGAAATCCATTGCCCTTTATACTTTCCTTTATCCAATAACGCACTGAACGGCACTTCGCCTTCACCGGCGGAATGGTTCAATATACCGTGAAAGTTTAAAAACAATTCTGTTTTTACCAGCGATTCGAGTTTCTTTCGCAACCCGTTATCCTTGTGATAACACCGGATCAATTCCAAACCCAGGCCTTTGTTTGGCATGCCGCGAATTTGGTCACTGGTTGAGACCACTGTATCCCTAAGTTCCTCTTCCCGGTCCACCCGCAACATTAAAGTGCGTTGCACACAGAGCCATCCGACCGTGCGGGATACATCCAGGTCCAGATCAAATCCCCGACCGGCATCCAGCACTCTTAGCGGTATCCAGTACCCCTGTCCGCCGTGCTCTTGAGCATAATCCGCGAGTGTTTTGGCCAGTGCCGCAATCAGAATATCCACCAACGGAACTCCCATGCGCGCGGCCAAATCGACCAGGGCGGAGGTATGCTCTTTTGACAGGGAAACGGGAAGATCCCGGTTCGAACCCGCTGTGTTTTCGTGAATCCTTTCCGGGTGATCCACCGGCAGCCCGACGGATTGATTCCAGGGCAGGTTCAGCCAGTAATCGACTTCGCTCTCCATGGCCGCAGAGTTGGTATATTCGATGAGGTGAGTGACCCACGCGCGAGTGGACGCTGTCTTTTCCGGAAAAGTGAAGTTTTCTCCCGTCACCGCCGCACGATAGCACTCAAGCCAGTCGTCGAAGACAATATCCGCGGAATACCCGTCCATCAATAGGTGGTGAATATTAATCCTGCCTACGTAGCCTCGTTCCCCGCCGAGATAAAATAGTTTTACTTTAACCAGGGGCGGATCAAGAAGATCCATCTCGCCATTGTTTGAAAACAAAAAGTGGTCGATTGCGTCCACTTTCTCTTCCTCCGGCACGGAGGAGTAGTCCAGGTACTCCACCGATAGATTCAACTCATCCGGCGCGACGATTATTTGCTTCCAGCCTTTCGATGTTCTGACGAATTTCGCTCTTAATGCATCGTGGTGACGCAGAACATTGAACAACGAGTTTTCAAAAGCGATTTTGTCCAATGAATGGAGATCAAAATACCGAACAGCATTTCCCCAGTTGGGTTCATCCAGAGTCGTATCCAAAAACAGCTGTTGAGCCGTTGAAAGAGGGACTTCCCCGATAATCAGCTCCTGATTGCGCGACGGGTGTCCAACAAAGCCTCTGGATGTTCCCGCCAGAGACTCAACAGTGGGGGATTGCATGACGTTGGCAACAGTAAAAGTGAAGCCCACCTTTTTGGCTGCTCCAACAAAACGTACCGCTCTCAGGGAGTCCCCCCCGAGATGGAAAAAATTATCGGCAATACCTACACGCTGGACACCCAGCATTCTTTGCCAAAGCTCGCACAGCACTTTTTCCGCCTCGGTGCGTGGTGCGATATAAACATTTTGTCGCACCGACTCATCCGGCTCCGGAAGAGCCTTTCTATCCACTTTCCCATTCGGTGTCAGGGGTAAGCTCGCCAACAGAACGAATATTCCCGGCACCATATAATCCGGCACGGTCTGGCGTAAATGTTGTCTCAGGGCTTCAGTCAGTTCATGCCGTGCGGCAATTGACTGTTCGCTATCATCGTCAAAATTGACCGCAACGTCAGGCAGTTTAGGCACGACATAGGCAACCAGGCGTTTATCGCCACTAGCGGGTGTCTCTTTGGCGAGTACAATCACATCTTTCACATCGGTATGGGTGAGGAGCCTGTGTTCAATTTCACCCAGTTCAATTCTGAAGCCGCGGACTTTCACCTGATGGTCAATACGGCCGAGAAACTCCAGGTTCCCATCCGGCAGCCACCGCGCCAGGTCACCTGTTTTGTACAGGCGCTCGCTGCTCGATGCGCGACTTTTATCATGGAACGGGTTGGAGATGAATTTCTCCTCCGTTAAATCCGGGCGGTTCAGGTAACCGCGGGCAAGGCCCGCGCCACCAATATACATTTCTCCCGCTATACCTTGTGCGACCGGCTGAAGCGCTTTATCCAGCAGGTAGACCTGACAGTTATCGATGGGTTTTCCGATACTGGCTTCGCCCTGCGGCGTACGCAGTACAAACGTGGAATAGGTTGTGTCCTCGGAAGGACCGTACAAGTCGTACACCGCATCAATATTGGCAAGATACAACTGGTCGACAATTTTCTGCTTTAGCGGCTCTCCGGCAAGATTAACCGTTTTGACCGATTCCGGAATACCGCCGCCGGCCATCAGCGCTTCTATTGCCGACGGTACCGTATTTATCAGGCTTATCTTTTGCGGATACCCCGTGCTTTGCAACGCAGTTACGTTTTTTACGATCAGCAAACTACCGCCGGCAACCAAAGGCGAAAACATTTCGAATACCGACAGATCAAAACATATCGATGTCGATGCCAGCACACATTCCAGCTGCTTTTTATCAAATGTTTTAACAGCCCATGAAAGGAACGCCACGGTATTGCGATGCTCGATCATGACGCCCTTGGGATTTCCCGTGGAGCCCGAGGTATAAATTACATAGGCCAGGTGGTTTGGGGTTAACTCCGGAGAGCGTGGGTTGTGCGCCGGCTGTTGCTGTAATTTTTGTTGCAGGGATTTGTCATCCAGGCAGATGGCCTGCCCGCCGGTAACAGGGGAACTCTCACGCAGGCGGTTTTGCGTTAGCACCGTTGTTAAGCCAGCATCATTCAGCATGTACTCCAAGCGCGCCGGTGGATAGTCCGGATCGAGCGGTACGTACGCTCCTCCCGCCTTCAGGACCGCCAGAATGCCAACCAGCATTTCCGTCGAACGCTCAACACAAATCCCCACCAGCGTATCGGGCTTAACATTTCGCTCGTTTATCAGGTAGTGCGCAAGCCGGTTTGCTTTTTCGTTCAATTCGCCATAGGTGAGCAGTTGATTTTCAAAGGTAACCGCAACTGCGTTCGGCTCGGCTTCGACTTGCGCTTCAAACAACTCGTGGATGCATTTATCCCTCGGGTAATCCGCCCCGGTGTCGGTATATTCCACCAGCAGCTGTTGGTGTTCCCGCTCGCTTAACATGCCGGTGTCGAACACGTCTTTTTCCGGCGTGGCTAGTAAAGCCTGTAATAACAAATCGAAATGCGTCGCCATGCGGGCAATGGTGCTGTGCTCGAACAGGTCGATGTTGTATTCCCAGGCGAGCGCAAGCCCCTGCTCGTGTTCAAACACGTTGAGAGTAAGATCGTATTTCGCCGTGCCGGCGCCATCCTGCGCCACCGGACTTAACGTTAATCCAGGTATCTCCAAGGTGCCCGCTTCGTTGTTCTGCAATACCAGCATCACCTGGAATAAGGCGCTGTGGCTCAAATCGCGCTCCGGCTGCAGGCGTTCAACAATCTGTTCGAACGGTACCTGCTGGTGCGCGTAAGCGTCCAACAGCATACGCTTGCTTTGCCCGAGCAAACCGGCGAAGCTCGGGTTGTCGGAAAGGTCACTGCGCAACACCAGCGTGTTGACGAAAAAGCCGATTAGCCCGGCCACCTCAGCCTGCTCGCGATTGGCGATAGGGCTTCCCATCACAATGTCCGTTTCATTACTGTAACGCGACAGGAGAACAGCAAAAGCCGCCTGCAGCCCCATAAACAGGGTGGCGCTTTGCTGCTGGCAAAATGCGTTCAGCGCGGCACTGGTACCCGCATCGATATGCGATACATGCGTGGCCCCGACAAAGGTTTGCACGGGAGGACGTGGACGGTCCAGCGGCAAACTGTGAACCGGCGGCAGGTTCGCAAGTTGTGTTGTCCAATATTCCAACTGCCGCTCCAGTACCTCACCCTGCAACCAGTTGCGCTGCCAGAAAGCGTAGTCGGCATATTGAACTGCCAGTGGTTTTAGCGGGTTATCCTCGCCTTGGATATACGCCCTGTAAAGTTGGCTGAACTCGTTAATCAAAATCGGCATGGACCAGCCGTCCGAGGCGATGTGATGCATGTTCACAAGCAGCACATGTTCATCGAGATCCAGCTTGATCAATTGGGCGCGCAGCATCAGGTCCCGGCTCAAATCGAACGCCCGGTTGAACTCCTCCGCCATGATTTCGGCGAGCTGCGATTGACGCGCGTCGCTCGCCAATTGCGACAAGTCACACACAGGCACAACGTAGGGCGCTGGCGCCTGAATAAATTGCAGGGTCTGCCCTTCGTCACCCGCTTCTTCTTCAGTCATTGTGAAACAGGTACGTAAACTTTCGTGACGCTCAAGGATGCTGGTGAACGATTTATTCAACGCCTGGACATCCAGTGTGCCGGTGAGTTTCAGCGCTCCCGGAATATTGTAGTGCGCGCTGCCGCCGTCGATTTTATCCAACAGCCACAGACGCTGCTGGGCGTAAGAAGCCGGTAAATCCTGATCACGCGAAACCGGGACAAGTGCGGGGCGCCCCGGTTCGCAGTCAAGTTCCAGTAACGCCTTCGCAACGCTTTCGACGGTTTGCCCGGTGAACAGGACTTCCAGCGGCAGGGTCACATTAAAAGCCTGGTTGATTCGCGCAACCAGGCGGGTGGCCATTAGCGAATGTCCGCCTAAATGGAAAAAATTGTCCGTTGCACCGATTCGCTCAACATCCAGTACCTCCTGCCAGATGTCACTCAACAGTTTTTCCGTCTCTGTGCGCGGAGCAACAAAAGACTTCTGCGACTCGGAGATCTCCGGCTCGGGTAAGGCTTTCCTGTCCACTTTGCCGTTTTGTGTCAACGGCAACTGGTCGAGCTGCATGAATACTTTGGGGATCATGTACTCCGGCAAACGGCCCGCGAGATATTCCGCCAGGCAGTCAATGGACAATGCCGTATCCGTCGCCGCAACAATATAAGCCGCCAGATATTGATTGTGGCTCACCAACTCACCATTGGCATCCGCACTAATCAGGCTGACCACCGCTTCCTTTATACCGTGATACTGATAAATAACCGCCTCAATTTCCCCCAGTTCAATTCTAAAGCCCCGGAGTTTGATTTGATGATCCACGCGGCCATGCAGCTCCATATTGCCGCACGGCAGAAGCCGACCCAGGTCACCGGTTTTATACATTCGCGCCGGCTGGCCGTTAATATCCCGCGCCACAAAGGGATCGTCAAAAAACGATTCAGACGTTCGTTGCGGATCATTCTGGTAACCGTCCGCAACGCCGACACCGGCAATATATAACTCGCCCACAACACCGTTGATCACGGGATTTTTCCCGGCGTCCAGAATATAAAAACGATTGTTGTCGATGGGCTTTCCGTACGGAATTGTGCCGCGGTGCTCGGCGTTATCGGGAACTGGATAGTAGTTGGACCACACTGTCCCTTCTGTCGCGCCGCCCAGGCTAATAACACGGGCGTTCGGGAAGTACGTTTTGACCTTGCCCGGAAGCTGTACCGGAATCCAGTCGCCGCTTAAAAAGACCAGACGTAAAGTTGGCAAGGGCTGTTCCAGCTGCTGCCGGCTCATCTCGTCGATCAGATGATTCAGGGTCGTCGGCACCGAATCCCAGAAGGTAACGCGTTCACTTTTAATCAACTCAATCAACTGTTGCGGATCACGCACCTGGGCCTGTTCAGCTATCACAATGCTGCCACCGGCGCTCAGCACGCCAAAAATGTCGTAGACCGACAGATCGAAACTGACCGAGGTAACACACAACATGACGTCGGAAGCGCGAATGGAAAACTCGCGATTTACCCAACTCATCAGGTTCACCGCTGAGTGATGCGCAATTCTTACGCCTTTGGGCAGGCCGGTGGAACCCGAGGTATAGATGATATATGCAAGTTCGCCCGCATCCTTGTCAATCCCCGGATTCTCCGCGGAACACTGCGCAAGCTCGGCGTCATCCAGGCAGATGTAATTTAAACCGTCGGTGGAATCGTCAGCTTGCCGCACAGACGGGTCGATTAGAACTCCACTGAGACCGGCACTTTCCGCTATTGCCTGACGGCGCGCAAGAGGATAACCCGGCTCCATGGGCACATAGGCCGCGCCGGCTTTCAAAATGCCAAAAATCGCGGCAATCAAATCGAACGCGCGTGGGAACACCAACCCCACATGATCACCCGGATTCACTCCCTTGCTCAGCAGCAAACGGGCTATGCGGTTGGCCCGCTGATCAAGCTGCCCGTAGGACATGGTCTTACCATGCTGACGCAGAGCAACAGCCTCCGGAGTCCGCTGAACCTGCTCTTCAAACAACCGGTGCAAAGTCTTTTTATCCTGGTAAGCCCGGTCGGTTTGATTAAAATCGCCGTGTCCACCTGCTTCATTAATCGCGCTGATCAATCGGGTCGAGGGCAGTTCCGCCCGGTCATCAACGAAACTTTTGAGCACGCTCATGTACAGCGACAATATCGTTTCAACTTCTGTAGTGTGAAAGTATTTTGGCGAATACTTTACCTGCACCGCGATACCCTGCTCCCCGTACTTGTGAGCTTCTATATCCAACAGGGTGTTGGTCATTTCCGAACTTTTGATTACCACGCCGGCAGCATCACCGGATACCGGTGATTTGCCGTTCATCGCGCGGGCATTATCGGGCTTTTTATCTTCGTTCGCTTCCGCAAGAGCCTCGTCATAAACGTTGGCGGAAGGAAAATCGGTAAAATTAAAAAGAATATCGAACAAGGGATTGCCGCTGACATTACGCTCACCAACCGCGGCGGCGATATCCCCCAGAAACAGTTCGTGCTCCTTGGTTCGGTTCAGGTACTGGCGCACGCTATTGAGCAGGTCCGGCTTTTGACCCGACTTGCCCGCCGGCAGGCGCATGGGAATGGTATTAAGGAAACAGCCGAGAATTTTTTCCGCACCGTCCAACGCCGGGCGGTCGTGCGTCACAACCCCGGTTAATATCTCTTCGTCCGCGCTTAACAGCGACAGGGTATGAACGTGAGCCGCAAGGCAAACCTCCTTGATACTGTATCCGTCGCGCCGGGCCCGCTGCTGAAGGGATTGCAACAGCCCTTCGTCTATGTCGGCGCGCAACATTTTCATACCCGGTTCGTCGGATATCGGCCTGCCACTGTAATTGAATGGCAGCTTCATGCGGTTGTAATCCTTTAAATACGCTTGCCAAAATTGGATGGTGTTTTCGGAAGCGGAACGTGCGAGATTAATCGCGACATAATCTTTATAGCCGGGTTTTCCAGAACCGGAAGTTGCCCGCTCATCCCGCGGTTCGTTTTCGCCGGTTGGCGGTAATCCTTTGTCGATGGCGATATAGTGCCGCATCAACTCCGCCACCATTGCGTTCACGCTCCAGCCATCCAGAATGGCGTGCTGGAATGACAGGATAAAACAGACCTGACCGGGATTTAAGGTAAATGCGTGAACCCGCCATAAAGGCTGGCCGCATTGAAAGATGAATTTGTTCCGCAAATCCTCTTGGCAACAGGATTGTATTTTCTGTTGTTGAATGTCGACCGGTAGATGTGACACATCATCGAAATCGACCGCGACAATCGGCTTGGTGTGCACCACTTGCAGCGGCATATCGAAATTGGTTACGTCAAAACTGCTGCGCAATATGGTGTGGTTTTGGGACAGCAGATCAACGGCCTGTTGGAACGCCGCGAAATTGAAATCAGATACCGGAATCACATACGGAAACTGGTCGTGATACAAAGGCTCTTCCGGCTGCGCCTGAGCAAAGAAAACCATGCTCTGCTGAATGGTACTGAGCGGATAAAAATCCTCGTAATTCTCCGGTAAATGCCGTCGCTGCTGCGGGTCGTTCAGTATCGACTGCTGCAACGCCTCGATATTTCGCAGCCCTGCTTCCAGCTGTTGATAGACAAGCGACGACCGGGTGAAATCCGCTTCCGCGACAAGCGCTTCAATGGTGGGGGCAATAAATATATCGCGCACGGATATATTCGCGTTGAGCGCCAGGTTCATTGACGACACCAACTGCAGCGCCGAAATGGAGTGTCCACCCAACTGGAAAAAATTATCTGTAATTCCGACCTTTTCTATACCCAGCACCTCCCGCCATATCTCACACAGTCGTTTCTCAACTTCCGTGCGCGGGGCAACATACGCCGCCTGTTGTTCGGCGAAATCCGGTTCGGGCAGCGCCTTGCGATCCGCCTTGCCGTTTGGCGTTAACGGCAGTTGCTTTAATAACACGAACGCCGACGGCACCATGTAATCCGGTAGCGTTTGGCTTAAATGCCGGCGCAGCGCTTCGATAAACCGGTGTCGCGTGGCAGCGCCCTCTTCACTGCCGTCGTGCACATCGATCGCGTCCGTCACCACGTACGCTACAAGCCGTTTATCATCTGTTGATGTGTTTCTGGCGAGTACGATGGCTTCCTTGACTTCATCGTGCCGGGTCAACGCATTCTCGATCTCGCCGAGTTCAATACGGAATCCGCGCACTTTCACCTGATGGTCAATCCGTCCCAGGAATTCCAGATTGCCATCGGGCAGCCAGCGTACCAAATCACCGGTTTTATACAGGCGCCCGCTGCTCGACGGATTGCTTTTGTCGTGGAACGGATTGGTAATAAATTTTTCGGCGGTCAGCTCGGCACGGTGCAGATAACCGCGCGCCAAACCAACGCCGCCAATATGAAGTTCACCGGCAACGCAGGCCGGTGCCGGATTCAGGTTACGGTCGAGCACAAACAGTTGAACGTTATGAATCGGTCGGCCGATGGGCACGCTGCCAAGGTCGGCACGGCTTTGGGAGCAATCCCAATAGCTCACATCGATTGCCGCTTCGGTGGGGCCGTACAGGTTGTGCAACTCCGCCCAAGGGCACTTGGCCTGGAACTGTTCAATGTGGTGCAAGGCCAGCGCTTCGCCGCTGCAAAAAACCTGGCGCAACGAGGTGCACTGCGGCAGGTCGCCCAAGGTAAGCATGCTACCCAGCATCGACGGCACGAAATGCAATTTGGTAATCCGCTGCCCGCGAATTAACGCGGACAGGTAAGCGGGATCTTTATGACCGCCCGGCGCGGCCAGCACCAGCCCCGCCCCAACCGTTAACGGCCAGACAAACTCCCAAACCGAGACGTCAAAACTGAAAGGCGTTTTCTGCAAAATGCGGTCGGAAGGTGTCGAACCGTACTGGCGGTTCATCCAATCGATTCGATTGACCAGCGCCCTGTGCTCGACCATGACACCTTTCGGATTACCGGTCGAGCCGGAGGTATAAATCACGTAGGCCAGATGTTTTGGGGTTAACCCCAGTGCACTTGCATCCGGGTTATGCGTCGGCTGCCGGCGCAGCAACTCCCGCAATGCACTGTCGTCCAGGCACACCGCCTGTGTATCACTCACCGGAGTGATTCCAAGCAGGTGACTTTGGGTTAGAACCGCGTTAAGCCCCGCATCCTCCAACATGTATTGCAAGCGCGCCGATGGATATTCCGGGTCCAGCGGCACGTAGGCGCCTCCGGTTTTTAAGACCGCAAGGATGCCGATCACCATTTCCAGCGAGCGTTCAATACAAATGCCCACCGGCGTGTCCGGTGTTACCTGCTTTTCATTTATTAAATAATGTGCAAGCTGGTTTGCTTGTCGGTTCAACTCGCCGTAGGTAAGCTGCTGGCTTTCAAAAACAACCGCAACAGCATCTGGATTGACTTCCACCTGCATTTCAAACTGTTGGTGGATGCATTTATCCGCCGGGTACTCAACTGCCGTGTCATTCCACGCCGCGAGTAACTGATGGCGTTCAATCTCCGGCAGAATCGACAGGGCAGTTACCGGCTGCTGTGGGGAAAACTCAAGCGCTTTAACCAACATGGCAATCGCCGTTTGCATATAGGCCAGAACACGTTCTGCACTGACGGAGTTATCCACTTGCACATCCAGCGCGAATTCCTTGCCAAAATCGTCAACGGAAATGTTAAACGGATAATTGGTTCGCTCCTGCCAGGAGATAACTTCCATTCCGTTTTCCTGATCAGGAATATCCCTATCTGCCGGAGCAGGATCGGACACGCCTCTGGTTTCCGCCGCCGCCGAATGGCGATAGTTAAGCATCGCGCTAAACAAAGGCGAGCCCGTTGGTACGCCACTGCAGTGCTGCGCCAGGGCCAGGGAGGCCTGCTCATAAGGCAGCAGGTCGGTCAACGAATTTTGCACCTGGCGAATTAAATCGATCGCGCTGGAGTGATGCAGCTTCACCCGTAACGGCAGCGTATTGATAAACACACCCAACATGTTTTCCGCACCCACCGTGCCCTGCAGCCGGCCCGACAACACCGTGCCGAAAACAACGTCGTCGCGCCCGCTACAGCCGGCAATCACCATGGCCCAGGCGGCGTGAAACAACGCCGCAGGGCTCATCGCCAGTTTTTTGGTAACGCGGCGAACAGCCTCCGAAACTTCATTGGGCACTCCGGCACGGGTTTCGACGATACGACTGCCGTCACCCGCCACATCAATCAAATTGAACGGTGTGGTCGGCTCTTCCACATCCCCGAGCGTCCGCGTAAAAAACGATTCGGCATCGTGGTGCAATGCCTGGTATTGCGCGTGCGCTACAAATTCGCGATACGGAATGGGAGTTAAGAGCTTTTCCGCCTGGCCTGCCTGATAAAGTGCCAACTCGTCCTGAATAATTTCCAGGCCCACGTGATCGGAAATAATGTGGTGATACTGAAGCAACACAAAGTGTTTTTCCGAGTTGCCGTCGCGCGCTATCTGCAATTGGATTAACGGTGCCCGCCCCAAATCCATCTTTTGTCGCCGGGGCTCGCAACGCGCATGCATTTCCGCCTCAAGGTCTTCAACGTTTTCCGATTCGTTCCCCAGGTCCAGCCAGGTAACAGGTAGGCTCGCCCATCGGCATACGACCTGTACTGGTGTTGGCAGATTTTTCCAGAATATTGCCGTGCGCAATACATCGTGACGGTTAACAATAAACTGCAGCGCATCGATAAAATTGTTGACCGCGTGCTCGCCGTTAATTTTGAACAGGACCGGCAGCACATACGGATCGCCCCCGGTGCTCATCGTGTGGTGGAACAAAATTCCTTCCTGTAGCGGGACAAGCGGATAGATATCCTGCACATTAGCCGCGCCACCTGGAACACCTTCAACAATACGGGCGATTTCCTTTTCCGTCAGCTTCACCAGCGGAAGCATTTCCGGCGTAATGGATTCGCAGCCTTGCGGAATCAAATTCCCGGGTGCCTGGAAGGCGGGCTCCGGTTTCGCTGTAGCACCGTCCAGCAGTTCCGCCAGATCAGATAAACGCGGCGCGCTGAATAGCTGCCGCGCTGTCAACGATATGCCTCTTTCCTGAAAACGCGGATACTGCAATCGCGCTATTACCTGCATAACGAGAAGGGAGTGGCCACCTAGCCGGAAAAAGTTATCGGTGATGCCGACACGCTCTACCCCCAACACCTCCTGCCAAATCTCGCACAGAACTTTTTCTGTTTCGGTACGTGGGGCAAGATAAACTTCCTGTTGCCGGGAGACATCGGGTTCCGGCAGTGCCTTGCGATCCACTTTACCGTTCGGCGTCAGGGGCCACTGGGCCAGCAGGACAAACGCGCCCGGCACCATATAATCCGGCAACGAGCGGTTCAGGTGATGACGTAGCTTTTCGATAAGTTCCTGTCGTGCCGTGGCGGATTGTTTACTGTCGTTTCGCAAATCAACAGCTTCTGTCACCACATAAGCCACCAAGTGCTTGTCCCCACCGACGTCGGCTTCCCTGGCAACCACAATCGCATCCACAACATCCGTGCACGAATTGAGGGTGCTTTCAATTTCCCCCAACTCTATCCGGAAGCCACGAATTTTTACCTGATGGTCGATACGGCCCAAAAATTCCAGGTTTCCGTCAGGCAACCAGCGCACCAGGTCACCGGTTTTGTACAAACGTGCGCTACTGGAAACATTGCCGGCGTCGCGAAACGGATTGGGAATAAATTTTTCGTCAGTTAATTCCGCACGGCTTAAATAACCGCGAGCCAGGCCCGTCCCCCCAATATGCAGCTCCCCCGCGACACCGACGGGTGCCAGTGTGTTACCGGCATTGAGCACGCAAAGAAAACGGTTGGGCAAAGCCTTGCCGATAATAGCGTTGGCGTGATTTAACAGTTCCTCGGTAACCGGCGCGTACGTACTCAGGATTGTGGATTCGGTCGGACCATAGAGTTCCACAACATCGGCTCCCGAAAAGGTTGTCGCCAACTTGCTGAGCAGACTGGGTGGCACGTAGTCTCCGCCGACAAACACCTTTCTTACGCACGCAAAACTGGATGGATGTGCGCCCTTGTATGCACAGATTTCCGCCATCAGGCTGGGAACAGCGTGCAGTAATGTGCATTGCTTTAACTCACTCGCCAATGCATCGAAATCATACAGCGCTTCACGGCGAATAATAATGGAACGGCCGCCGTTGATTAATGGTAAAAACAACTCAAACAGCGCGATATCAAATGCGACGGAAGCAATATAGGCGGAGGAGTCTTCCGGCGTAACCTGGAAGGTTTTACTTAAACCAAGTAACGTGCTGACCAGGCTGGCATGTTCGATCATCACACCCTTTGGCTTGCCGGTCGAGCCCGAGGTATAAATAATATAGGCCAGGTTGTTTGGGGATACCCCCTGAGATTCGGTGCCGGGATTGGCGAGCGGATAACGGTTTAACTGCTGCTTAAATGGGTCGCTATCCAAAATCACGGCTTGGGTGGTTGCTACGGACAATTTGCCACAAAGATGACTCTGTGTCAGCACCACGTCGAGGTTTGCATCCTCCAGCATATAGGCCAGACGCGCTTCGGGGTATTCCGGATCCAAGGGAACGTAGGCACCGCCGGCTTTCAGAATCGCCAGAATCCCGATTACCATATCCAGGGACCGCTCGACGCAGATTCCCACCAGGGTATCCGGTTTAATTCGCTGTTCTTCCGCGAGGTACCAGGCAAGCTGGTTCGCTTTGCCATTTAACTCGCCATAGGTTATTTGCTGGTCTTCAAAAATAACGGCGACCGTGTCGGGGTCACTATCAGCCTGCGCTTCAAAAAGCTCATGGAAGCATCTGTTATCCGAATAGCCATTTTCGGTGTTGTTCCATTCCACCAACAACTGTTGCCGCTCCTGTTCGGTCAACAGGTCTATTTTGAAAACATTTTGCTCCGGCTCTGCAACAAGCGCTTTCAGCAACAAGGTAAGGTGTTCCGCCATTCCGGCAATGGTTTTTCGTTCGAACAGGTCGGTGTTGTATCCCCATCCAAAATACAAACCTTTTTCGGTGTCAACAATATTGAGCGAAAGATCATATTGCTCCACACCGCCACCGTTCTGCCCGACGGCGCTTAGCGTCAGCCCCGGCAAATCCAGGCTCCCGCCCTGGGTGTTTTGCAGTGCGAGCATTATCTGGAACAAGGCACTGTGGCTTAAGTTGCGCTCCGGCTGCAGGCGTTCGACTATTTTTTCAAAAGGCACCTGCTGGTGCGCATAAGCGTCCAACAAAACACTTTTGCTTTGTTGCAATAATTCGACAAAACTCGGCTGCCCTGAAAGATCACCGCGCAACACCAGGGTATTGTTAAAGAAGCCGATCAGGCCTTCGACTTCCGCCTGCTCCCGGTTCGCGATCGGGGTTCCCACGACAATATCGGTTTCGTTGCTGTAGCGTGACAACAGCACATTAAAGGCCGCATGCAGGCCCATGAACAATGTTGCGCCATGCGCCCTGCAAAGCTGGTTAAATGCCCGGCTTGTTGTTGGGTCCACCAGCGCGCCGTAGTTGTTTCCGCTAAAAGTCTGTACCGCGGGGCGAGGATGGTCGAGCGGCAAACCGTGAACAAGGGGCAGGCCCGCCAGCTGCTTTTCCCAATACCCCAACTGCCGATCCAGCACTTCGCCTTTTAGCCAGTTACGTTGCCAGCGGGCGTAATCCGCATATTGAATCGGCAGCGGCGTCAGCGGATTCTCCTGGTCTTGAACATAGGCACTGTAAAGCGCGCTGAATTCATTAATCAGGATCGACATGGACCAACCATCGGCGGCGATGTGGTGCATGGTCACCAGAATAACGTGTTCCCGGTCAGTCAGTTTAATCAAGTGGGCCCGCAACATCAGGTCGCGGCTCAGGTTGAATACCCGGTGGGAATCCTCCTCCATAAGCTCCGCCAGTTGGCGTTGACGTTCATCGCTGTTCAAACCGGATAAATCGGTCATCGGCAGGACGAAGGGAACCGCGGCCTGAATCACCTGGATCACTTGCCCGTTTTCATCGGTTGAAAAGCACGTGCGCAAACTTTCGTGACGTTCAACAATACTGGTAAAGGTCTGGTTTAACGCCTGAACATCAAGCACGCCTTCCAACCTTAGCGCCCCTGGCAGGTTATAGTGCGCACTGCTACCGTCAATTTGCTCCAATACCCACAAACGTTGCTGAGCGAAGGACGTAGGAGCCTTACCGTCAGGCCTGTCCAATTTTTCTATGTGGGTGTCGGTCCTTTGGGGTGCGCTTTCTCTGGACTTTAACAGGCGGATGATTTCCTCTTTGTTTTCCGCAATGGCGTTCTTGAAGTCTTCCGACATTGCCCCTTTGGGCGCTTTAAAGGCGAGCGTGTCGCCTTTTAAGTACAGATGAATACCTTTTTTTGCGGCTTCTCTTATTATGTGACTGGCCATTTAAAACGAACCCTCTTCTACCGTGTCGTCGTCTGTCAGTTCTTCCAGGTTTGAATCATTTAAATCCAGCGCATCAATATAGCCGGCAATACTTTCCACCGTGGGACCGGCAAAAAACGTATTAAAGCCAAGATCGATACTGAACGCTGCATTAATTTTGGTTACCACGCGCATGGCAGTTAGTGAATCGCCTCCCAGCATAAAGAAATTATCGTGAATGCCGATACGCTCGAGTCCCAGCACCTCTTGCCAAATCGCGCACAATTCTTTCTCCATATCACTTTCCGGCGCAACATACTGGTGGGAGGACTGCTCGGCAATATCCGGCATGGGTAGCGAAGCGCGATCGACCTTGCCGTTGCTTGTCAATGGCAACTTTTCCAGTTGCACCAGGATTTTGGGAACCATGTATTCCGGCAGGCGGCTCTCCAGGTATTCGTTGAATGCTTCCGCATTCGGCTCCACACCTTCCGCAACAACAACGTAAGCCACCAGATATTGATTGCGGGCATCGTGCCTGTTATCCATATCGGCGCTGACCAGGCTGACAACCGCGTCCTTGATTGATTCATGCTGATTGATAACGGATTCGATTTCTCCCAACTCAACCCGATATCCGCGAATTTTCACCTGGGTGTCGGCCCGGCCCTTGAATTCGATATTGCCATCCGGCAACAGGCGGCCCTGGTCTCCGGTTTTATACAAGCGCTCGCCGCTGGCCGGATGAACTATAAAACTGTTTTGCGTTTTAACCGCGTCCTTCCAATAGCCCGATGCCAGTCCGATACCCGCGATATACAAATCGCCCGTTACCCAGACCGGCGCAAACGATAAATCATTTTTCAGGACGTACACCTGTTGATTCGCCAGGGCCTTGCCATAGGGAATGCTCGGCCAGCTCGGGTTCACATCGGTAATGGGGTAATGAATGGACCATATGGAAACTTCCGTGGCCCCTCCCAGGCTCTGCTGCCGCGCCGATGGCGCAACCTTCCGAATGCGCCGGGGCAGATCCACGGGAATCCAGTCACCGCTCATCATCACCAGGCGCAGGGGCAGCGTTACAGAGCGTGATTCACATTCTTCCACCAGCAACTGCATCAATGCGGGCACGGTGTTCCACAACGTGATATTTTGTCCGGTCATGGAATCGGTCGGCGTCAGGTAGAAAAGCCAGGAGGAGGGATTGCGATATTCTTCAGGCTTGGGCAACACTAGGGTACCACCCGCACCCAACACGCCGAAAATGTCATAGACCGACAAATCAAAGTTCAGGTTGGATAACCCAAACACACTGTCATTTTCATTAATCCCGTACGCATGATTAATGGCCAGGACTGTGTTTAATGCCGCCTCGTGGGTGATGGTGACGCCCTTGGGTTCGCCACTGGAACCGGAGGTGAAAATCACGTATGCCATATGTGACGGCCTGGCGCGAACCAGGTTTGCCTCGACCGGATGGGCCGCTTCGTCAATGCTTGCTTCATCAATAACATGGACATCGATATGCTCGGGCAGCAATTCGACAAAGGCGGGTGTGATAACAGCCTGCTTAACCTCGCCCAGGGTCAGCAACCGCAGGATTCTCTCTCTCGGCTGACTTGCATCAATCGGCAAATAAGCCGCGCCAGAATTTAAAATTCCGAGAACGGCAACAACCTGTTCCCAGCCTTTTTCCATCACCACGGCAATGAGCTTATTCGCCTCGGCACCGCCAGCTATCAGCCGCGACGCCAAATGCTGGCTCGCCTGTCCAAGCTTTTGGTAACTGAGCTGGAAACCTTCCATGCGAACCGCTATTTTTTCGCTTTGCCTGGTGATTTGCGCTTGAAGCGGCGCGTGCAGTAAATCCGGTTTAAATGGCAGCACTGCGTCGTTGGCCCCGGCGATTAATTCACGTGTTCGCGAATTTAATTCGACCGTTGTCTGTTCATACCAGTTCGCTTGGTCTTCCGCCAGTTTATCGACCAATGCCCACAATGCGGCAAACATGTCATCCAGGAGGCCATCGGGGAATAATCCCACCACGCTGTCCCAGTCACAGTGTAAATCGCCCATGGCTTCGGACACTTGAATATCGAGCCATACCTGCGATGTCTGGGTGATGGTGAAACCATTCATAAGCTCGTCGGAATCGCGCGTCTCCAGCAACGGAGCCGGCTCATCAATCTCCTGCGCATCCGTTTCCCTCAATCCAAGGGTACTGGTAAACACGACGGGAAAACTCGCGGTTTGCCCGTGGCTGTTTCGCAAAGCGCGCTGCATGGAAACCCCACCAAAATGCCGGTGTTCGAGGTCTTCCCACAATTGCTTTTGTATTGTCTGCAGTCGGTCGGCAAAATGGGTCTGTTCCCGACGATAATCCATTTCCAACAACGTCAAGGAAGTAAAATCGCCGACAATGCTGTTCACCTCCGGGTGGACCGGCAAACGATTGAACATTGTAAGGTTTAATGCGAAATGGGGATGTTCCGACCAACGGTTAAGCACCTCGCCCATGCAACCCAGAAGCAGTACCGTGGGTGTAACCTGGCTCTTTTGCGCCAACTTCTTCAAACGCGACCATTTTTTCGAATCCACCATATGATGTCGACGCTCAAATCGGGGCTCTTCAATTTGAGAAGGATCCATCGCCAGGGGCAGTGCCGGTCTTTGGGGAAAATCCGGCACCCGCGCCAGCCAGTAATTTTTTGAATTTTGATAGATCGCGGAGGACTGTAACTCGCGCTCTGCCAATACGTAGTCCCTGAACGATAGCGTGAGTGGAGCAAGCTGTTCGCCGGAATTGAAATAGAGTTCGACACAATTATCCCGGAGGATATGCATGCTTGAGGCATCAATCAGCATAACATCAATGCTGATATGCAAAATCGCGCGCTGCCGGCTTAAATGACTGAGCCGAACATCAAACAGCGGCCAGCGATTGGTGGGCAGCACCTGGTGCGAAAGTTCATCGCGCAATGCCAGTACATGAGTCTCCGCTTCCTTCTCGGAGAGTGCCGTCAAGTCATAACATGTCAGCTGATACTCCGGCACGCTCTCCAGTATTTTCTGTTCACCTTCGTCCGTCACTACCATGCGTAGCATGTCGTGACGTTCTATCAAACGATTCAATGTCCATTGCAGTTTTTTAGGATCGGCATCATAAATCGGTTCTTCTATATAGGCGTGGGTTGAAATATTCCCCAGTTCAAATTCAGCGTTACGCCCAAGTAAATACGCCTGCTGGATTTCCGTCAGAGGGAACGGCCGATACCGATTTTCAACATCAGGGGTCAATTCTTTAAAACTGATAACCTCGGTCGTTATTTCCTCGAGCTGTTTTGCCTGCTCCATTACAGTAGGCGCAATCAGGATGGTTCGTATTGGCAGCGATTTATCGAATACTTTTTCCAACTGTGACGCCAGGCGAACTGCCAATAGCGAATGCCCGCCCAGTTGGAAGAAGTTGTCAGTAATGCCAACGCGATCAATAC
>CAYVIB010000038.1:0-46746 GCA_964451365.1 uncultured Cellvibrionaceae bacterium | reverse complement strand
CGTTATTACCGGTTTGATCAAGGCCAATGTGCCGACGCGAATCGCCTTCCAGGTTTCGTCAAAAATCGACTCGCGCACGATCCTCGACCAGGGCGGCGCGGAACAACTGCTTGGCCACGGCGACATGCTGTACCTGCCGCCGGGCACCGCCGTCACCCTGCGTGTGCACGGGGCATTTATCGACGATCACGAAGTCCATAAAGTTGTGAACGATTGGAAAAAGCGCGGCGAGCCGAATTACCTGGAAGAAATATTCAGCGAAAGCACCGCCAGTATTCCGGTACCCGGCTATAGCGGCGAAGGCGAGGGTGGGGACAGCGACAGCGGCGAATCCGATCCGCTTTACGACGAAGCCGTGGCTTTCGTCACCGAGAGCCGCAAGGCCAGTATTTCATCGGTGCAGCGTAAATTACGCATCGGTTACAACCGCGCCGCCCGTTTGATTGAGCAGATGGAGGCCTCGGGAGTCGTTACCGAAATGGGCGCCAATGGCAATCGGGAAGTTCTGGCGCCACCACCTGTCAGAAATTAAATTCGCCAGTCGGAAACCAATGCGGGAGTTGCTTATGAAATTGTTAGCGGTCTTTTTACAAACCGTTTTGCTATTGGTGATTTCCACCAGCGCCCTGGCGCAGGCGGAAGATGAGTTCCTGCAAAAACTTAAAAGCATCGAGTCGCTTTCGGGCAACTTTACCCAGACTATCACCGACCAGGACGGCCACGAGGTTCAGGAATCGACAACGGGTACGTTCCTGATCAAACGTCCGGGTTACTTTTATTGGGAAACAAAGCCGCCCTACGAGCAGTTGATTGTCGGCAACCCGGACCGGCTCTGGGTTTACGATCCGGACCTGGAGCAGGTGACGGTCCACAACCAGTCGCAACTGGAAAACAGCCCCGCAAGTATCCTGAGTGGGGACGATAAAAACATTAAAGAAAAATACAGTGTTACCAGCGAGAAAAAAAAAGGCGCTGTGGAGTATCACTTGCGCAGCAAGGAAAACGGGCAGAAATCCTTTGATACCTTGACCTTCGTTTTTAAAGGCGATGTTCTGCACTCACTTGCCCTTATAGACAATCTCGGCCAGACCACCGCGATCAAACTCAATAATGTTCGGGTGAACGAAAAAATTGATTCCGCCAAATTCGATTTCGAACCGCCGCCCGATGTCGATATTATTTTGCAAGATTGAATCCGCCAGAATTTCGCCAAGTGAGTAACCAGGATCTGTTTCACGCCGAAAACATTTATCAGCCCCTGGCGTCTCGCCTGCGTCCCAAACGCCTGGGAGAGTATATCGGCCAGTCGCATTTGTTAGGGGCGGGCAAACCGTTGCGCCAGGCACTGGAGAAGGGCCAGGTTCATTCGATGATCCTCTGGGGGCCACCGGGCGTTGGCAAAACCTCCCTGGCTAAATTGCTTGCCAATGAGATCAATGCAAAATTTATTTCCATCTCGGCGGTGCTGGCGGGCGTCAAGGAAATTCGTTCCGCCGTGGCCGAGGCGCAACAACAGCGCGACGTTCACGGGCGGAAAACCATTCTGTTCGTCGACGAGGTGCACCGCTTTAACAAAGCGCAACAGGATGCTTTTCTGCCCTATGTTGAAGACGGAACCATTATTTTTGTCGGTGCGACTACCGAAAATCCTTCATTCGAAGTGAACAACGCGTTGCTGTCCCGCTGCCGTGTTTACGTGCTGAAAAGTTTCGACAGAAATCAACTGTCGGCCCTGATGGACCGGGCACTCACCGACACTGAAAACGGGTTGGGCGGTCGTCGTATCCATATCGACTCTGCTGAAAAAGAAACATTGATGGCCGCCGCCGATGGCGATGCCCGCCGGCTGCTGAACCTGATTGAAATTGCCTCCGACCTGGTTGACGACGGGGGGACAATTTCCAGCGACATAATCGAACAGGTGTTAGTGGGAGACGTGCGCCGTTTCGACAAGGGCGGCGACCTGTTTTACGAACAAATTTCGGCCCTGCACAAATCCGTGCGCGGATCCGATCCGGATGCTTCCCTGTACTGGCTGGCTAGAATGCTCGATGGCGGTTGCGATCCACTTTATATCGCCCGGCGTGTTGTGCGCATGGCGACGGAGGATATCGGCAATGCCGACCCGCGCGGGGTGCAGATTGCGCTTAATGCCTGGGATGTTCAGGAACGGCTCGGCAGCCCCGAGGGCGAATTGGCCATTGCCCAGGCGGTGGTTTACCTGGCGGCGGCGGCCAAAAGCAATGCCGTGTATAATGCCTTCAACGCGGCGCGGGCGGATGTGCGGGCGATGCCCAGTTACGACGTGCCGATGCATTTGCGCAACGCGCCGACGAAAATGATGAAGCAGATGGATTACGGCGCCGGTTATCGTTACGCCCACAATGAGGAGGGCGCTTTTGCAGCGGGGGAAAATTACTTCCCCGACGAAATAGAACCCCGGCAGTATTATCATCCGGTGGAGCGGGGGCTGGAAATTAAAATCGCGGAAAAGCTACGGCATTTAAGGGAGTTGAGTGCTGCCGCGCAATCCACGAAAACAAAAAAATAGGGCCTGTTAACACTAATTGAATTGTCCCTGTTGTGGCTGAAAAGGCGCCAATCGAGTGATGCGGCATTCCGACGCGAAGTGAGAAACTTAGTGAATCTAAATGAACGATGAGCAACACGGAGTGGCGCCTTTTCAGCCACAACCCGAAGGGCCGGGACCATTTTTTCGCCCAGCGGCGTTATCGGTCGCTCATTTGGAGCAACCAAACTGCACTCCCTCTGCCTTGCTGGACAAAAAAATAGCCTCCGGCAGGGATAATTCAATTAGTGTTAACAGGCCCTAGCGAAAAGCGATGATACTTTGGCTGGCGGTGGCAATTGGCGGAGCATTTGGGGCGGTGGCGCGCTATGGCGTGTCGGTGGCATTCGCCGGCATGCACCCGAAATTCCCCATTGCCACTTTGGTGGTCAATGTCGTGGGGTCATTTGCCATCGGCGTGCTCTATGTGTTGATTGTGGAAAAAGGTGTGCTGCCGCCGGTTTGGCGCCACGCATTGATGATTGGTTTTTTGGGCGCTTTTACCACGTTCTCGACTTTTTCAATCGAGTCGCTGCATCTTTTGCAGATGGGACATTGGCAGACGGCACTTTTTTATATCGCCAGTAGTTTTGTGCTAAGCCTGCTCGCGGTTTTCGCGGCCATTGTTTTGACCGAAAAAATTATTTAAAAACACTTTATCGGGAGTAAACGGGATATCTTATGTTAGACGCTAAATTAATTCGCAGCCAACTCGATGACGTCGCGGCTAATTTAAGCAAGCGCGGTTTTCAGTTGGACAAGAATAAGCTGAATGAACTGGAAGAGCGGCGAAAGCGTCTGCAGATGGAAGCCGAGTCCCTGCAGCAGGAGCGCAACACCCGCTCGAAAAATATCGGCAAGGCCAAGGCGGCGGGGGAGGATATCGCACCGCTGTTACAGGAAGTGGAAAACCTGAAACAGTCCCTGGCGGAGGCGGAAAAACAGTTGGGCGCGGTACAAACCGAACTCGATGAGATCCTGACTGGCGTTCCCAACCTGTTGGCCGACGATGTGCCGCAAGGCAAATCCGAAGAGGACAATGTTGAGGTAATGCGCTGGGGAACGCCCCGGGAATTTGACTTTGAAATTCAGGACCATGTGGATGTTGGCGCGGGTGTCGGCGGCCTGGACTTTGAAACCGCCGGCAAAATTACCGGCGCCCGCTTCGCGATGATGAGCGGTGAAATCGCAAGAATGCACCGCGCGCTGATCCAGTTTATGCTGAATACCCATACGGCGGATCATGGCTACCAGGAAATTTACGTTCCCTATATCGTCAACCGGGATTCGCTTTTCGGTACCGGTCAATTGCCCAAGTTCGAGGCGGACTTGTTCAAGCTCAATGACGACCGCGAGTTTTATTTGATCCCGACTGCCGAAGTGCCGGTAACCAATGTGCTGCGCGATGAAATTGTCGATGAAAAACAACTGCCGATTAAATATGCCTGCCATACACCGTGCTTTCGCTCCGAAGCCGGCAGTTACGGCCGCGACACGCGGGGCATGATTCGCCAGCACCAGTTTGAGAAAGTGGAACTGGTGCAGTTTGTCCGGCCCCAGGATTCCGACCAGGCGCTGGAACAGTTGACCGGGCATGCGGAAACCATTTTGCAAAAACTGGAATTGCCCTACCGCAAAGTGATTTTGTGCGGAGGCGATATCGGTTTTTCATCCAGCAAAACCTACGACCTGGAAGTCTGGTTGCCGTCGCAAAATACCTATCGCGAAATTTCCTCGTGCAGTAACTTCCGCGATTTCCAGGCGCGACGCATGAAGGCCCGCTACCGCAACGCCGAAACCGGCAAGCCGGAGCTGCTGCATACGCTCAATGGCTCGGGTCTTGCAATTGGTCGGACACTGGTGGCCATTCTGGAAAACTATCAACAGAAGGACGGCTCGGTCCAAATACCGGAAGTTTTGCAACCCTACATGGGCGGCTGCACTGTTATCGGTGGGGCGGGTAAGCGATAGCGCCACCCGCCGTTTTGTGCCAACTCAATGGCGGGTGGCGCCCGAAGTGTCGGACCATCGCTTACCCGCCCTACGGGACACGTTGTGGATTATCTGCCGCTTTTTTTTAATTTGAAAAACCGACCCTGCCTGATTGTCGGCGGCGGGGAAATCGCTGTGCGCAAAGCGCGCCTGTTGCAAAAAGCCGGTGCCCAAATCGATGTGGTTGCGGAAGAAATCAAAACCGAACTGGAAACTATCGTTGAAAACGCCAACGGCAAAATAATTCGCGGTGAATATTCCTCCGGCATTTTGCGTGATCATGTCCTTGTCATTTCCGCCACCAATATTCGCAAGGTTAACGAACAGGTTGCAAGTGATTGCCGGCAGCGCAACATTCTGGTGAATGTCGTCGATAACCCGGATTTGTGTACCGTGGTGATGCCGGCAATTGTCGATCGCAACCCGCTGTTGATTGGCATTACCAGCGGGGGTGAATCCCCGGTGCTCGCGCGGCGTATTCGCAGCCAGCTTGAAAGTACAATTCCCGGTGCCTATGGTGAGCTGGCAAAACTGGCCAGCCGGTTTCGCCAGAAAGTAAAAAATACGTTTACCGACGGAGAGCTGCGCCGTCGCTTCTGGGAGTCGGTGATCAACGGCCCGATTGCCGAAAAAGTATTGAGCGGCAATATAGACTTGGCCGTCGCCGAACTGGAAAAAAAACTGGCGCAAAAAAATTGCGAAACCGAAGGCGAAGTCTATCTCGTGGGGGCCGGCCCCGGCGATCCCGATCTTCTTACGTTCAAGGCATTACGTTTGATGCAACAGGCGGAAGTGGTATTGCACGACCGCCTGGTGTCGCCGCCGATTCTCGAGATGGTGCGGCGCGACGCGGAACGGATTTACGTGGGCAAGCGCCGATCCGAGCACGCGGTTCCCCAGCAGCAAATCAACCGGATGATGGTGGACCTGGCCCGGCAGGGGAAGCGGGTTTTGCGGCTGAAGGGGGGCGATCCGTTTATTTTCGGCCGTGGCGGTGAGGAAATCGATTTGCTGGCGGAAAATAAAATTCCGTTCCAGGTGGTTCCCGGTATTACCGCGGCGAATGCCTGCGCCTGTTACGCGGGCATTCCGCTCACGCACCGGGATTATTCCCAGTCGGTCCGTTTTATTACCGGTCACCTGAAAGAGGGCGAAACCAATCTTCGCTGGGCGGAATTTGTCGATGCCCGCCAGACGCTGGTGTTCTATATGGGGCTCGCCGGACTGGACCAGATTTGCAGCAAGCTGATTGACTATGGGAAAGACCCCGGAACCCCGGTGGCGCTGGTGGAGCGGGGAACGCTGCCGGATCAATATGTTCATGTGTCGGACCTGGCGAATTTGCCGGAAACCATTCGCTACCGCGAGGTGCACGCGCCGACGCTGTTGATCATCGGCGATGTGGTAAAACTTCACAAAAAATTGAGTTGGTTTAAAATTTAACCGAAAATGGCCGATAAGTCCTGTAGATGGTGTGAATTTTACTTAGGCAGGTGGCGTTATGGTTAACAGCATTAATCCCACATACCGGCCACTGCGGCCGAAATCGGTCCTGAAGCGGCAGGACGAATCCACCGCTGTGGAGTCGCATACCGACGAAAAGCAAGCGATTGCCAAACCCAAGCCTTTCGTGGAGCGACGCAAAAAAGGCGATCGCCGATCCAGGCAGGGCGATTCGCGCGGGTCCTATGACATGCGCTCCGGCCGGGGCCGCCGCAAGGAAGACCGGGGCGGCCATCCAACAATCGAAATCGACGTGTAGGGGCAGACCCGCGTGTCTGCCCTTTTGCGGGAACAACCCTTGTGTATTCTTATAGGGGCAACGCTTGCGGTTACCCGGGCGGACACACGGGGCCCCGATATGGAACCCTTCCAATCACACGTTAAATAACGCACCATACTGCTCCTTATTCTTATCCCATCGAAAGGTAACGCGGTGTCCTACGATTTTGATTTGTTTGTTATTGGCGCGGGATCGGGCGGCGTAAGAGCCAGCCGTATTGCCGCCGGCCTCGGTGCAAAAGTGGCGGTGGCGGAAGACCTGTTTATGGGAGGCACCTGCGTCAATGTTGGTTGCGTGCCGAAAAAATTATTCGTCCACGCCTCGGGATTCAGCGAGGAGTTTAAAGCGTCCAAAGGTTACGGCTGGAGCCTCGAAAATCCACGCGTGGACTGGACAACATTGCGGGACCGAAAAACCACTGAAATACAGCGTCTAAACGGTATTTACAAAAATCTGCTGGAAAACGCCGGCGTCACTATTATTGATGGGCGCGCAAAAATTGATGGCCCCAATCGCGTGTCGGTAGGAGACACGCAATTCTCCGCGGAAAAAATCGTGATTGCCACAGGCGGCTGGCCCAACCTCCCCACATTTCCCGGTGCGGAGCATTGCCTGGTGTCGAATGATCTTTTTACGCTGGACCGGTTGCCGAAACGAATCCTTGTCCAGGGCGGCGGTTATGTGGCGGTGGAATTCGCCGGTATTTTCAACGGCCTGGAGTGCGATGTGGAGTTGGTTTATCGGGGAGAATTATTTCTTCGTTCATTCGACAAGCATGTGCGGATGTTCGTTGCCGAGCAGATAAAGGAAAGGGGAATCAAACTCACCTTTGGCACCGATGTGGAAAAAGTCGATAAAAACCGTGATGGAACACTGAGCGTAAACCTGGACAACGGTGAAACCCGCCAGGTGGATGCCGTGCTCTCCGCCATTGGTCGTACACCGAAGGTGGCGGGGCTGGGCCTGGAAAATACCCGGGTAAAAACACACGCAAACGGGGCGATTGTGGTGGATGACAATTTCGAGACCGATGAACCCGGCATCTTCGCCATTGGCGATGTTGTCGGTCGGAAGGAACTGACACCGGTGGCCCTGGCGGAAGGTAATGCCCTGGCCCGGTACTTGTTCGCCGACGAGCCGGTAAGCGTGGACTATCGCAATATTCCCACCGCGATATTCTGCCAGCCGGAAATTGGCACGGTCGGCCTGTCCGAGGACGAAGCGCGCATCCAGGGCCTGCAAGTGGATATTTATATGGACGATTTCCGGCCTCTCAAGCACACCTTAAGTGGATTGAATGAGCGTGCGCTGGTCAAACTGGTGGTGGATAAGATGACAGATAAGGTAATTGGGTGCCATATGGTGGGTGAACACGCCGGCGAGATAATCCAGGGCATGGCGGTGGCGATGCGGGCCGGTGCCACAAAACGGGATTTCGATCGTACTGTCGGTGTTCACCCGACCATGGCGGAAGAATTTGTCACCCTGCGGGAGCCGGTGGTGGGGTAGAGAAAAAATGTAATTAATTTGAAGCGATTTTTCTTGACAAACGGCGGTCAAAAATGCGTGGTTCCACGTGGAGCTTTTTTGATCAAGTTGTGGTAGTTCATTATAAATATTTAAAAATCAATCGCTTAGTTACTTTTCCGGCTTTTTGGCAACAAAAATTGCCCGCTTCGGTGCCGGATGGCCTTCCACCGTAAGCGCGGGATTGCTGTTGTCGAGAAAATCCGCAAGCGAATAGAACCGCATCCATTCGGTGGCGCGTTGTTCATCTATTGTTGTCCGGTTGATATCGACGCAGCGGGGATCGCTGAAGCCGCTTTTGGCTAACCAGGACAGCAATGTCGGAACGCTTGGCAGGAACCACACATTGTTCATCATCGCGTACCTGTCTTCCGGTACCAGCACCTCGCCCAGGTTTCCATCGATTACGAGGGTTTCCAGCACCAACTCACCACCTGGTTTCAGGGTCCCCATCAGTTCGGCCAGATGGTCGAAGGGTGATTTGCGGTGATAGAGCACGCCCATGGAAAAGGTGGTGTCGAAGGCTTCGAGCTTTTCCGGTAGCGCTTCCAGGCCCACCGGCAACACATCCACCCTTGCGTCAGAAACGAACTTCTTCAACATATAAAACTGCACAACAAAGCGTGGTGAAGGATCAATACCGATCACCCGTGTCGCATTCTCGCCCAGCATACGCCAACAGTGATAACCGTTGCCGCAGCCTACATCAAGCACCAGTTTATTTTGCAGTGGCGAAATATGGGGCAGCAATCTGTCCCATTTAAAATCGGACCGCCATTCCGTGTCGATATCGATTCCGAAAATTGAAAATGGACCCTTGCGCCACGGAATCAGCTTGCGCAGATTTTTTTCAATATATAATTGTGTTTCGCGGCCTGCTTCCGCCTCCGTGCCGATGGTAACTCCGGTTTTAAAATTCGTGCTGGCGGCGGTTAACTCCGGTAGCGCATTCAACGCTTCGTACCAGAGCGGGAGATCGCCGTAGCGTTTGGTGGACAGTCCCTGTTCGATTTGTTCGGGAAGCAGCTCGGCCCACGGTCCCAGGCGCGAATCTTCAATCGCGGAAATAAAGCGGGAAAAATCAATCATTTTATGGCGACAATCATTTTATAGCGACAAGGGAAGCAAAATTAAAACATTGAAACCAGAGATCGGCGGTATCGAAGCCGGCTTTTAACAATCGTTGCCTGTGTGTGGCAAGCGATTCAGGAATCAGCACATTTTCCAGGGCGTTACGTTTTTGGGCAATTTCCAGCTCTGAATAGCCGTTGGTTTTCTTGAAGTAATGATGCAGGTCGGTGACCAGCGCATCGTGATTTTTATCGGGAAAGGACAGCTTTTCCGACAGGATTAGAATACCTCCCGGCAACATGCCGGAATAAATTTTTTCCAGGAAGTCGGTGCGCACGTCCGGGCGAATAAACTGCAAAGTAAAATTTAAAACACAGATAGATGCATTTTCTATTTTGCTTGCCAGAATATCTTCACACGCGAATTCAATAGCGATATCGGGCGCGTTTTCGCTGACGCTTTTTTTACAGCCGGCAATCATCTCCGCCGATTTGTCGATGGCAATTATCTTCACATTATCCTTGCTTATCTTTTGCGCCATTGCCAGGCTGGCCGCGCCCAGCGAGCAGCCCAGGTCGTAGCAGTTGGAGTTGGCCTGCGCGTAGCGCTCCGCCAGGTAGCCGATCATATGAATGATGGTGGAATAACCGGGCACCGACCGCTCGATCATATCCGGGAAAACATCCACCACCTTCTGGTCAAAAATAAACTCCCCCACTGAGGCCTGGGGTTCGCTATAAATTGTATCTTTACTGTTCCGGGTCATTCTTGCCAGCCGCCAGGGGCTCCAGGTTGATAGGAGCGCTATTTTAGCCGGGGCGCGTGAACCCGACAATTAAAGAGCCTATCTCATGGTTGTCGATGGTTTGCATAGCTTTCAATATCGTCTGAATCAAGACGCTTCCAGCACAGAGTGGTGTGATGGCTACAACCAGTGTTAAGAAAGTGGCTACCCTTCGGGCAAGGCCGCTAAAAGCCCGATCCATCGTTGCTCGTTGTTCATTTGGAACCACCAAACTACACGCCTCGCGCCTTGACTCGGGCTTTAGCGACCTTGTGCAAGCCATCGACAACCATGAGATAGGTTCTACACTTATTGGAGGATATTGGACAACGGTTATCGAGGCGGTGTCAGAACAAATCAATTACCACACCCTTTCCGTGCTGGTGGCGGACGACTTCAGCGGCTTTCGCAACACGGTGAACGGCATTTTGCAGCGTCTCGGCGTCAACCAGATCACCCTGGTGGGCCACGCGGAGGAGGTGCTGGAGCACTGCCGGCGCCGCCAGTTTGACCTGGTTCTTTGCGATTACAACCTGGGGCGTGGCCGCACCGGCCAGCATGTGCTGGAGGAGCTGCGGTTTACCGGCGTGCTCACTTACCAGACCCTGTTTGTGATGGTTTCGGCGGAGGCCAATCGCAACGTGGTGATGTGTGTCTATGACAGTCAGCCGGATGACTACCTGATGAAGCCCATCACCGGACGAGCGCTGCACACGCGTATTGAGCGTTTGCTGCAAACGCGTGAAGCCTTCCGCCCGGTCAATGAAGCGTTGGCTGCCGGTGATTCCGGCAGTGCCATGAAGCTGCTGGCCCACATGGCGCACCCGGAAAAACGTTACGCGGGAACCGCGCAAAAAATGCTGGGCGAACTCTATATTAATGAGGGCGAGTTGGACCGGGCCGAGCAGCTCTACCAGAGCGTGCTGGAAATCCGCCAGCTGGACTGGGCCCGCCTGGGGCTGGCGCGGGTGAAGCAGGCGCGCGGCGAACTGGATGTGGCCAACCGCTGGCTTGAGCGCATCGTTAAAGACAGCCCCCTGTTTTTGCCTGCTTACGATGTTCTGGCCCGGAACTGGGAAGAGCGGGGCGAACGCGAAAATGTGCAATCCGCGGTGCAACGGGCTGTGAATATCTCCCCCATGTCGATCCTGAGGCAAAAACAACTGAGTGAGGTGGCGCGGCAAA
Source organism: uncultured Cellvibrionaceae bacterium (assembly GCA_964451365.1). GTDB lineage: Bacteria > Pseudomonadota > Gammaproteobacteria > Pseudomonadales > Cellvibrionaceae > CAYVIB01. Next base: position 35,835 of record CAYVIB010000038.1, on the reverse strand, counting down.
ACAATGACCTGGAAACGGCAATTCAGGCAGTGCGGCGAACCGTCAAGCTCGGCGAGCTGTCCTGCCATGGCAATGCGGAAAACCATTTCAACCTGGCGCGGGCGGTATCGCTTTGCCTGGAACAAAAGCTGGATATTGGCCCGAGTGCCGTGGGCGAGGCGATTTCCGTCCTCAACCAGGCGAAGGAGCGATTTAGGTTAACAGATGGCCAGTCGGCCCAGCGGGAACTGTTGACGGGCCGGATGCACGCATTGGAAGGGCAGTGGGATCTTGCGCGTCAATATGTCACCTCCGCCGAAGCCATTATGGATTCCTCGCCCACGACGATAGAGGCGGGCATGGATTACGCCGCCGCCCTGAAAAGTATCGGTGAAAACCGGAAAGCCGATTTGGTGTTGCAAGGACTGGAAAAACTCTTCGGCAAGGATCAGCAGTCGCTTGAAAAACTCGACCTGATGCTGGATGAGCCGGCGAGTGAAGCGAACAAAAAAATCGTGGCCAAAATCAACCAGCAGGGCATCAATGCTTACGAGGCAGGAAAGTTCAACAAGGCGCTCGCCTGTTTCGAAAAAGCGCGCAAGCTTTTCCCCCGCCACGTGGGTATTCACCTGAACATTATTCAAACCCTCATCGGCAAGGCGCGCGCCGGCCAGGCCAGCGAGCAGGAAAAAAATGAATGCTTCGTCTCGTTGCGTTTGGTGGCGGGGATTATTAACCACGAACATCCCCAATATGAACGATTTGAGCAGCTAAAGAAAATGACCGACGTCTTGTCAGGAAAAATATGAGCGATAAAGAAGATAATATTGACTTCTCCCTGGTGCTGGCTTCCAGCGTGCACGATATGAAAAACTCCGTCGGTATGCTGCTGTCATCGATCGAGCAACTGATAGACCAGACAGCGGAGCAGGACAAGTCAGCCATTCAGCATTTTAATAATCTTCATTACGAAGCCTCGCGCATTAATAGCGATCTTGTGCAATTGCTGACGCTTTACCGGATGCAAAATAATTTTTTGCCGGTACGCATAGATGAGCATTACGTGATGGATTTGCTGGAAGAGCAGGTGGCGCGCAATCAAATTCTGCTGGACTCCTCCAGTATAAAACTAACTGTGGATTGTAATCCCAACCTGGTCTGGTATTACGATCAGGACCTGCTTGGCACGCTGGTTCACAATATCCTTGTCAATGCGGTGCGCTACACCAAATCGGCGATAACTATCTCAGCCAAAATTGAAGACAACCGGCTTTGTCTGATGATCGCGGATGACGGCCAGGGTTTTCCCGAACATATGCTCAGCGATCCGGCCGTGATGGTGGAAGAAGCCCGCCTGAGTGACAACACCACGCATCTGGGTTTGTACTTCGCGGGCAAAATTGCCTATTTTCATCGCCAGGCAGAGGAGCGGGGTTATATCCGGTTGGCAAATGGCGAGCCGCTGGGTGGTGGGGTTTTCAAGGTGTTTATCCCGTAAGGCGGATAAATAATGGTCCGACACTTCGGGCGCCCCCGCCATTAATATATCCCCTAATACCGACACCCGGAAGAAAAGCATTTCTGTTTCAGCTCTTCGAGCTGCTCCTTGATATCGTCCGGAATAGCCACTGTCGCATTCTTGCTGTAATCAAAATAAACCAAAACGGTTCGGCCGGACGCCGCAATTTTCCCGTTCTGCCAGGCTTCCTGGTAAACCGTAAACGATTTGGTGCCGACTTTTTCCACGCCGGTTTTGATCGTTACGTCCTTTCCCATATGAACCTGCCGGATATAATCGACTTCCACCCGCGCGACAATAATGGGCCAGTCCTCCACCGACATCGGAGGATGAACAATTTTAAAAACCGGTACGCGCGCGATTTCGAACCAACTCGGCATTACGGTATTACTGATATGGCCGAGGGCATCGGTTTCGTTAAAACGTGGCTGGATGGTCGATTCAAACATGTTCATGCCAAAAAACTTCCTATAACTCGTTTACCCGCAGGCCGTGTGACTCCACTTGTTGCCTTTTACCGAAGCCGGTTACGACGGCGGTGTTGGCGTTGCTGGAAATTAAATATTTTTCCGCCACTCTTTTTAAATCCTCCTGTGTTGTCGCCAGCACTCTTTCACGAAAGCGCTGGCGGCGCTCGAGCGTTCTGCCGTGCAGTTCCGCGTGGAAGAGGCGCTTTGCCCTGCCGGCGGGAGACTCTGACTTGTCGAGTGAGGAAACCACGCCGAGTATCGCTTCCTCCACCCGCTGCCATGAATGGTCGGTATCCAACAGCCATTGGATCGATTTATCGAAATCATCAAGCGTTTCCAGCAGGCGCGGATCGCGATAGGAATAAAAGCAAAAGGCGGCGGAATTATTATCCTGCGTCGCGCCACCGCCATAGGCCCCGCCTTGCTCGCGGATTGCCTTGTGCAGATACCCATTACGCAGGAATCCCCCCAGCACCACCAGCGCGGCCGAATCTTCGTGATCCATGGCCACGGTTGGAAAAGCTTTGGCACAGTAGCTGACATCGGAGTTTGTCAGCCAGGCTTCATTAACTTTTTCGTTGACTTTGGCCAGTGAAAACCGGTCTTCACTGCTTGCCGATTCCGGCGCGATCAATTGCCGGCAGTTTTGTTTAAATTCGTTCAGGCTCGCATCCTCTCCCACCAGCAACAATTGCATCGGCATTTTAATGATTTGTTGATGTAGCGCCGTCAACTTTTCGGAAAGTGCATCCAGTTCGCTCGTATTTTTAAGCGACTCATCCAGTTTTTTCAGTGCCCTGGTTCCGGCAAGGCCAGCTAAATTGTGGCTGAGCTTGGCAGTGGCGCAGATGCCCGCCGACGCCGCCAGCATGGCCAGGGAGTGGCCGCTGCCGACGACACCTTGCTCCCGCACCGAACGCAACTGGCTTACCAGGTCCTTGAGACGATTTTTTTCCGTGAACCGGACCTGATAAATTGTTTCCTTCATCAATTCAGTTAATTCGTCGTGATTACGGTTGAGTGCCTTACCGGAAAAGGTAAAGTAACCATTGACGGTATGAATATCGTCGGCCTGGCCCCGGATCGAGCTGTAGGCATTGACTCCGCCGCTGACCCGGGTCTGCCATTTTTGTGTCGTCAGGTAATCTTTTTCCCCAACGCCCACTTCGGTAACACAGGTGCTGTACAGGGGGAGGGTGCAAAGCAGTTCATCTTCCAGTGTGGGAAAGTCAAAAACCGCCTGTTGATACACCAGTCCATTGGTGCCGGTGGCGTAACTGGTTAATGTGCAACTGTCAATTTTTTCCCTGGTGGAACCAAGGGTAATTTCCTGTTTTGGCACATCGGCGAGCGTGACCTTGGGCAGAATACTTTCATCTTCCTGGCCGTCCTGGCGCGTTTTCAGGGCGGCTGACAACGTAACAATTTGTTGTTTTTCCTCCTGCGACAGCTTTTCCTTCACTATTGCCAATTTCAATTTTTCCGCGGCTTCCTTGTGTGAGTTGATTTGATTGTCCGGTGTCATCGTCAGGCGAACGTAGTGTGGGTTGTCAATCAGCCATTGGCGGGCGAGGTTCTTGATAAAATCCGGGTCCTGAATATCTTTGCGCAGTTGCGCCAGCGTATTGTCCACGTCCAGCAGTTTAACCGGATCGCCCCGGTGGGTCGCGGCAGTCAGCGCGGTCAGGATAAGTTGCAGCCCGTAAGGATAACTGCCGCCGCCGATTTCCCGCTGGTGCAATTCCAACTGGTGCAGTGCCGCTTCCACGTCTTCCTGTGGAATGCCTTCCCCGGCGACTTTGTTGAGAACGGAAAAAACCAGCGCTTCTATTTCCTCGGCGGATTTGTCTTCGCAACCCTCCAGGCCGCAGACAAACAACAATTCTTTTTGCGAGTCGTCCAGTCCGCACAGTGGCGAGGGGGAACTTCCCAACTCGGAGGTTTCCAGTGCGTGCATCAATGGCGTTGCGCTGTTGTCCAGCAATACGCTGGATAATAATTTTGCCCGCAGGCTTTCTTCCAGGTTGGTGGTTTTGCCCAACAGCCAACCGATAACCACATGGGTCTTGCGTTGAGTGTTTTCCTCGTTGAACGGGTAACTTTCCTGCACCCGGATCGGCGAGTAATAGCGTTTTTCATCCGGCACGGAAATCTGGTGGTCGAGGCGTTCGAACTGGCTGAGCGCCCGGGTTTCGAATTTTGCCTGCAATTCTGCCGCGGGAATATCGCCGTAGGTCATAAAAATGGCATTGCTGGGGTGGTAATGGCTGTGGTAAAACGCCAACAACTGGTCGTAGCTTAAATCCGGAATGGCCTCGGGGTCGCCGCCACTGTTGTAGTGGTAAGTGGAGGTGGGATAAAGATGTTTTGTCAGCGTGTGCCACAACTGCGCCGGCACGGAACTCATGGCCCCTTTCATCTCGTTGTATACCACGCCCTTGTACACCAGCGGGGAACTGGCGTCATCGGCTTTTTCGAATTCCAGCCGGTGGCCTTCCTGGGCGAAATCCAGCGGATCGAGCCGGGAGAAAAATACCGCGTCCAGATACACGTCGAGCAGGTTGTTGTAATCCTTGCGGTTCATGCTGGCAAAAGGGTAGGCCGTCCAGTCGGAACTGGTGAAGGCATTCATAAACGTGTTTAGCGAACGCCGGGTCATCATAAAAAACGGGTCGCGCACCGGATATTTTTGGCTGCCGCATAAAGCCGTGTGTTCAAGAATATGGGCGACACCGGTGGAATCCTTTGGCACGGTGCGCAGGGCCACCAGGAAGACATTTTCCGGATTGTCGGCAGCGAGGTGAATATGCTGGGCCCCCGTTGCGATATGCTCAAACTCTTCTACCTGGATATTCAGAGAACCGATCTGGTGTTGGCGAAGCAGGCGAAAGGACGGATGGCAGGAAGGGGTGACAGGCATAGCTACCTCTTTGGTTGGAGTGTTCATGGTTTAAAAGAGCAATTTAAACGCATGAGTGTGGGAATTCAATGCCGGAATCTTGCCGGTAAATTTGTAAACAGAATGATTGACCTATGAGCCGCTTTGAAAATTCCGCGCGGGACAGAAATTTTGATGGCCTGGCAGAACGTTTTTCCCGCAACGTTTACGCCAGCTTGAAAGGCAGAATACGGCTGGAAGTGCTGAAAAGGGACTTGCTGGAGTTTGTTCCGGATTTACACGCCGGGCAGGGCTTGCAGGTTTTGGATGCGGGCGCAGGGCAGGGGCATTTTTCCCTGGAATTTGCAGGGCTCGGTCATTATGTGGTGTTGAACGACATATCCGGCGAGATGCTGGCGTTTGCCAGGCGACGACTGGAAGAATCGCCAGACATGAAAATGAGAGAACGGGTGAGTTTCCTGCAACAGCCGCTGCAAAGCCTGAAGGATCAGTTTGCCGGCCGCCAGTTCGACTTGGTTGTCTGCCATGCAGTAATCGAATGGCTCGCCGAACCGCGCGCGGTGTTCGATTCCCTGTTTCCCCTGTTGAGGCCGGGAGGTTATTTCTCGCTGTTGTTTTACAACTTTCACGGCCTGGAATTTAAAAACCTGCTGCGGACGAATTTTTCCCGCTTCAGTGGTGAGCAATTCAAAGCCTTTCGGGGCAGCCTGACGCCGATCAACCCGCAAACACCGGAGCAGGTTCGACAATGGGTGGAAGAGCATTCGTTGGAACTGGTCTGCAAAAGTGGCGTGCGGGTTTTTCACGACTATGTGTTGGACCGCCGGGAAAGGGAACGGGAGCCGGAAATATTGCTGCAAAAGGAGTTGGAATATTCCAGGCGGGAACCCTTTTGGCGTCTTGGTCGCTACGTTCATTTCCTTTGTCGTAAGGCCTAGTGTTGGTGGTTCTTTTTTTTGGAGCTCAGACACAAATGGCTCTTCCTTAAGCCGGTCTTGCCGAAAAAGACCATGGTAGGTCGGTTCGGCGGCACGGTCTTATTAAACTCAACCCGCTGCTCCGGATTTTCACCAATTGTGTGCGGGACTGCGGAATGCGGGGCCACCATCCCGCAGTTCCTCCGCTTCGTGCCCACAAAAATGATTTGGTTACTTGAAGGAATTCAATAAAACATCCTTCGCCAGATTCACCCGCGACGCCAAGTAGTCATTGCCACCCCGGTCGGGGTGCAGTTTCTGTATCAGTCGCCGATGGGCCTGGATAATTTCGTCCTTGCTGGGTGTGCCCTCCAATCCAAGAATTTGCAAGGCTTCCTTGATCGAAGGTGTTCCCGCATCGGAGTATGTATTGCGATTGCCTCCGGCGCTGTACTGCTGTCCGCCCTGGCGCTGCCTGACCACCATGATCAGGTAATAGGAGCGCTTGTCGATGTCGCGGTAATGGTTTGCCAGTTCGTCCAGTTCGCTCGCGCTGAGTTCGTCCAGCCGCTTGCCGGCGTGGGGGCCGGCGATAACACTGCCTTCAATCGTGCCCCGGGCCAGGTCGAGCCGCGCTTCAATATGTGAGGTTTTAAATACAGGATTATTGAAGGCCTGGCTGGCGCCGATCATTTTAAGTACCGGCAGGAATCGCAAAAAAGTACTGAGGCCAAACTTGATAAAACCGAGCAGGGCGGCGAACACAATGCCGAGCCAGTGCATTCGACCGGTAACCACGGCCAGTACGGTAATGGCAATCAGGCCCCAGAAGGCGTATTTGAGGATCAGCTTTTTCCGTTCCCCGGGATTCGCCGCGCGCAGGTATTTGTAGAGCCAGTAGAGCGCCGCCAGGATAGCGATGGCAAAAAGAAGTCTTATTATCATAATTTACCAGTTCAATTGAATCTCAGCGAAAGCCCGATCTGGCGATAGTATTCCGCTTCCTGCTCCAGCCCCGCAAGGGTAAGAGGATGGTCTTCCAGCCAGCGCGTTTCAAACTGTAGCGAGAAAATCTTTTCCTGATAACCCAGGGTGGGCAGCGTTTCGAGATCTTCCCGTCGCCGGTGCAGCAGCGCCGCCAGCCGCAGGCAAATCACCAGGGGGATGAAAGCGGCCAGCGCGGCTTCGTCCATTCCCTCGAACCTGGCCGGGTCGAGTTTGCGCCGGTGGGAGCGCACCAGGTTGGCCAGTATGTGCTGCTCGTAACGGCCAAATCCCGCCAGGTCACTGTGGCGAAGAATGTAGTAGCCGTGATGATGATAACCCGAATGGGAAATGCTCAAACCGATTTCGTGCAGTGCCGCCGCCCAGCGGAGGATTTTAGTGCGCGAAACAGCTGGCAGTGGTGGGCCGCCTGTCTGTTTCCAGAAATGCCGCGCCGCATTGGCAACACGCACCGCTTGCGCTGTGTCGATTTCGTACTGGTGCTGCAGTTTTTCGACCGTCGTCACCCGCGCGTCATCATCGGTAAGACGACCAATGGTGTCGTATACCAGGCCCTCCTTCAATGTGGAATTGGCGACGTGTATCTTGTCCAGTTTCAACTGATCAAAAACCGCCTGCAGAATTGCCAGGCCCGCCGGTAGTACTTGCTTTCTTAATTCCGGTAGCGATGAGGAATTGATGCCACCGTGTTTGATGGTGGCCTGAACGAGTTCATCCAGTGAGGGTTTGGTGATCACCGCGCCCCCGTCCTGGGCGGTGAGCAGTTCGGCAATGGCCCGCACCGTTCCGGAGGTGCCGTACGCAATTTTCCAGCCGGTGCGTAAATAGTTTTTGCGGATTTCCTCGATTTCGGAACAGGCGGTGACATAAGCGCGCTTCATGGTTTTTACGCTGACACCGCCGTCGTGCAGGATATAATTTTCCGAATAGGTGACGCAGCCCAGGTCGAGGCTTTCCATCAGTTGCGGTGAATCATCCCGGCCGATAATGAATTCGGTACTGCCACCGCCGATGTCCACCACCAGGCGCTGTGAATGATCATTGGTGACAGAATGGGCGAGGCCGGCGTAAACCAGGCGGGCCTCTTCATAGCCGGAAATAATCTGGATAGGTGCCCGCAGTGCCCGTTCCGCCCGCCGCAGGAAGTCCTCTGAATTACTTGCCGCGCGCAGGGTTTTGGTGCCCACCACGCGAATCTGGGACGAGGGGATATCCCGCAGCCTCTCCGCAAATCGTTCAAGGCAGGCGATGGCGCGACCCTGCGCGTCCTCACTTAAAAAGCCGTTACTGTCGAGGCCGCGCGCGATTTGCACCATCTCTTTTTCGCGATCGACGATATCCACCTGCACACCATTGATTCGCACCACCAGCAAGTGAAAGCTGTTGGAACCCAGATCCACGGAAGCAAAATAAGGAGATTCGAATTGCGGTTCTGCCAATGACATTATATTGTGTGCCCCGTCCAGCGGTTGCCGATCAATAATTCGGATTATGCCATGCTGGCTTTAAACATGCTGGGCCTTTAAACACACTGGCCATTTAAACACAATGGCCTTAAACACACTGGGGCAAAGAAGCCTGCTCTCCATCATTTTCCCGACTTTAATTCAGGATGCAAAGATGTCAGAAAAATTACAACGCAAGGCATTCGGTCTTACGATCATGAAAAACAGTCATCCGGACATTCGCAAGTTGAGAAGAGCAACCGGCGAACCGACGATTCACGGAAACAAGTTTTGGAAGTCAACCTACCTGTTAATGGATTACCTGAATGAATTTCCGCCGGTCAAAAAGCCTCGTGTACTGGAAATCGGCTGCGGCTGGGGGCTGGCGGGCATCTATTGTGCAAAAAAATTCAAGGCGAAAGTGACATCGCTGGACGCGGACGAGACGGTATTTCCCTACCTGATATATCACGCCGAGATAAACGGCGTGAAAGTCGAACCCTGGAAGTGTCGTTACGAAAAAATACGCAAGACGGACCTGGAAAACTTCGACCTGGTTATAGGCGCCGATATCTGCTTTTGGGATTCCATGGTGTCACCGTTGTACAACCTGGCCAAGCGGGCGTACCAGGCGGGCGACACCCGATTGGTACTGACAGACCCCGGACGCCCACCTTTCAGCGAAATGGCGGCGAAATGCCTGAGCAAGCTGGGCGCCCAGTGGGAGCAGTGGTCGGTTCCCCATCCACATAACGCTTCCGGGCTGGTTCTGGACCTTGATCCGTCGGTGGCGTAAACGTCATGCGAGGCAATGATGATGAGCAAACTGACTAAAACTGTTATGCCGGAGCCGGAAACTGCGCTTCCCGGCAGAAGTACGCCGATCGCCACGTCCGAAAAGCACTATGTACTCGGGACGCCAATCAAGCCGCCTTTCCCGCAAGGGCTGGGAACTGCCATGTTCGGGTTGGGTTGCTTTTGGGGCGCGGAACGCAAATTCTGGAGTCTGCCTGGCGTCTACACCACCGCCGTCGGCTACAGCGCCGGGTATACACCCAATCCCACCTATGAGGAAGTATGCACCGGCCGAACCGGGCACAACGAGGTAGTCCTTGTGGTATTCGACCCCGCCAACGTTGATTACACCGCCTTACTGAAAGCTTTTTGGGAGGCGCATGATCCCACTCAGGGAATGCGCCAGGGCAATGATATCGGCACCCAGTACCGATCGGGTATCTATTGTTATTCCGAACAACAAAAACGACTTGCTGAATCCACGCGCGACAACTTTGGCGCCGCCATGCGTGAAGCCGGCTTTGGCGGGATAACGACGGAAATCATTGCCGCGGGGGAATTTTATTACGCGGAAGAATACCACCAGCAATACCTGGCCAAAAATCCGGGTGGCTATTGCGGCCTTGGTGGCACCGGAGTTTGCCTTCCGGAAGCAGAATAAGCCTGAATTGAAATGATGCCCGTGGAGCGAGCCAGCGGCGATTCAAACGTATGCATGCTTAATTTGTAATCGCTCACAAAGTTGAATACCAGGCGTTGTCTGGCAAGCGGAAATCCGCTAACATCCTGCGCTACGGCAATTTTCGCATCAGAGGGATATTTGGGCTGGTGTGGAAGAACTCGCGAATAACGATAAAAGTGCGTTATGGAGCCTAGCGGTTGAATGACCAGGATGGCAAATCACAGCGAAGAGCCAAAAACAAGTAATAAAAATCGAGAAGAAACAAGAAATCGAGAAGTAAGAACAATAAAACTGTTTCAGTTCTTTCAGTAAAAACGATAGGAGATACACCAATGGCAATTTATCTTGAATGGGAAGGCATCGAAGGTAATGTTACCGCGGAAGGCTATTCGAAGCATCTTGCGGTAGATTCCTTTCAGTTTGGCGTTAGCCGTGGCATCAGCATGGAAACCGGTAACGCTGTTAACCGCGAGTCCACCAAACCGAACTACAGCGAAGTTGTTGTGAGCAAGCCGGTCGACAACTCCTGCACCTCCATATTCGCCGAAGCGTCCTACGGTTCCGTCGGCAAGAAAATCAAAGCAAAATTCGTTCAGACCGGCAGCGATAAGGTCGATGAGTACATGACCTACACGATGGAAAACTGCCTTGTAAGCAGCTACTCCATTTCCGCTTCCGGCGATGGTGTTCCGTATGAGTCAATTTGCATCAGCTACACCGAAATCGAAGTCAACTACTCGGATTACGATGCAACTAACGCTCAGGCCAGCCCGCAGCGAGTAGGTTACTCGATCAGCGCAGCGAAAAAGAAGTAAATAATAACCATTTGCTACTCGGTCGTGACCGGTTGCCGGAAGTGGCAAATGCCACTCCCGGCCACTTTGCTGCATGGCCGGTTCGGGTTGCACGGGTGGTTCAGAATTCGAGTTACCGCAGGCGCGGGGTATCCCTGTGCGCCGGCTTTTTTCAGGGATGGTTCTTCAGCCCCAGCCTTTTCTGTGCTTGTTATGGAGCTAATACCGCATGAGCCAAGGCCAGCTTACCCAGGATAATCGATTAATTTCGATTGGCGATTTTTCCCTGGGGAAAGATACATTTCTTCTTACCGCCTTTGAAGGCAACGAATATATTTCCGGGCTTTTTGAATTTCAAATCGAGGTGTTGTCAGAAAACCTGGATGTTACGCCCGAGCAAATAATTGGCAAAACCACCACCGTAAAAGTTCATTCCAAGGTTGAACGCGTATTTCACGGCTATATCAAATCGTTTTCCTTTGGCGAGATGTACGGCCACAATCTTCGTAAGTATCGAATGACGATGGTGCCGTGGCTGTGGTTCCTGTCGCAAACAAACGATCACCGGATTTTTCAGGAGCAGAACACCAAAGACATCGTGTCCAGGATATTTAACGATCTTGGCTTTACCGATTTTGATTTTCGCGCATCGGGCGGCAAAGTGCGTGAATACTGTATACAACACAATGAAAGCGACCTGCATTTCGTTACGCGCTTGCTGGAAGAAGAGGGGATAGCCTACTTCTTCAAGCACAGCGAGCAAAAACACACGCTTGTTCTGGTGGACCAGAAGAACGCTTACGACGAGGTCGAGGAAACCGGCCTGATGTATTCCAGGGGCACCAACACCGATGCGGAAATCACCGTGTGGGAGCACCTGTACCGGTTCAAAAAAGGTCAATGGTCCCTAAACGACTTTAACTTCAATGAACCAAAAAAAGATTTAAAAGCCAATACCAAAACCAACAGTAAGTTTGCCAATAACAGCAAATACGAACATTACGAATATCCCGGTATGTATGAAAGCACCCTGGGGAATGACCTGGTAAAGATTCGCCTGGATGCGGAGGAGTCGGACCGGGATATGGTGGTGGGTACAGGCAACTGCTGTAGCTTTTATGCCGGCGGCAGATTTAACGTGGAAAAACATACCACGGCAGCCGAAAAGGGAGACTACATTCTCACGACAGTCTCTCACCGGGCTTACGAAACCAATTATCTCACCAATAGCGATATGAACACCGGATACAGCAACAATTTTGTCTGTATTCCAAGTGATGTGCATTTCCGCCCCAAAACCTCGCACGCCCGGCCCGTGATGAAGGGGCCTCAGTCGGCAATCGTTGTCGGCCCGTCCGGGGAAGAGATCTATGTTGATGAGTTTGGACGGATTAAAGTTCAATTTATTTGGGACCGGGAAGGCAAGAAGGATGAAAACAGCAGCTGCTGGATACGGGTCATGCAGTCCTGGGCCGGCAATCAGTGGGGCAGCTCCTTTATTCCGCGCATTGGTCACGAAGTTATCGTAAATTTCCTGGATGGTGATCCCGATCGCCCGATTGTAGTTGGCTCGGTGTATAACGGTTGGAATAAGCCGCCGTTCGAGTCAAAGACCCAGAGCGGTATCCGGACCCGCTCCACGAAAGGAGGTAGCCCGCAAAATTTCAATGAGCTGCGGTTCGACGATAAAAAAGGCTCGGAGCAGGTTTACCTCCACGCGGAAAAAAATATGGATACGGTTGTCGAAAACGACGAAACGCATGACGTCGGAAACGATCGTAGTAAAACCATAGGTCATGATGAGACTTCCAGCATCGGCAATGACCGAACAAAAACGGTGGGTAACAACCAGTCCGAGTCTGTCACCAAAAACAATACGATTAGTATTGGGGAGAATCAGGACGAGACAATTGGCAAGAATCTTTCGATGTCGGTGGGCGAAAACCACAGCGAGTCAATCGGCAAGAATATGTCGATAACCATTGGGAAGGATCTGACAGAGGAGGTAGGCGGTAAATACGCGGAAACCGTAACGAAAGAATATGGTTTGAAAGCAAAGGAAATTGTGCTGCAGGCGGATGATCAGATTACGCTGAAAACCGGTTCCGCTAAAATCGTTATGAATAAAAATGGCGATATCACGATCAGCGGAAAAAATATCAATGTGAAGGGATCAGGTAATGTTGTACTTAAGGGAAGCAAGGTTACAGCGAACTAGGCACATGTGAGTGGTGGAGATTATGAGTGGTAGAGAGCGCAGCGACAGTTCCGCCGTTGAGTATACGCAGTCCCAAACGCAAACCCGTGTAGCCGCACCCGGCGGCGAAATTGTGATCGGCACCTTGGTGGCTCTAAACGCACTCGGTAGACCTTTAGTAAATTTCAATGCCTCTGGCGAGCAGTTTGTATCGCTGGAGGCGACAACTACATTGAGCCTGACGCCGCGTGAAGTTGGCAGGCAGGCCGCCCTGCTGTTTATCGATTCCGATATTCAAAAACCGGTTGTAATAGGGTTGGTGCATAGCTCTCTGAACATGTTGCTCGAATCTTATCAGACGGCGGAAGCCGACTTGCAAAAAACGGGTAGTGAGAATCCCTCCCCCGGAGAAGCAAAAGAAGCAGTTGGGTCCGTCCATGGACTCGATGATGTTGTAGTGGATGGAAAAAGGGTTCAGATTGAGGGCAAGGAAGAGATTGTGTTTAAGTGCGGTGAATCCAGTATCACCATGACCAAAGCGGGCAAGATAACCATCCGCGGAAAATACATTTTGAACCGCTCCAGCGGCGTTAATCGTATTCTCGGTGGTTCGGTACAGGTTAATTGATAATTAAAAATATACGATCCGCGCGCAGTTTCTTCCCGTGGTTTACCAAGGCGCAATGAGTCATGCTCCAAGTCAACAACTCTACACCTTTTACGGCGGATATAATCGTATTTCCTGACGAAAACGCCGTTGATACCTTATATGTAGTGGTAAAAGGTGGCTTTAGGGTTGGCTCCCAGCTGCGGTTGGTCGAAGAGCAGCGCCAGCTTCAAATGGAAGACGAATACTGGGCCGATCCGACCGATAGCAGTCTTAAGTATCCCAGCGATGCTCACATCGGCAGACCGGCCACCAATATTGGTGTGGTGGGGCACGCCTGTGCTCCAGGTGGGCGGGAAGTGTCGCAACTGGATATTGACTTGTGCCTGGGTGATATTAAGAAAAAGATTCGCGTTTTTGGCGACCGGCAGTGGCAAGGGGGCCGTATTACTTCTCCCGTTCCGTTTGCTACCATGCCGGTGCAGTATGAAAGGGCATTTGGTGGGCGGCACATTGTTGACGGTGAGGTTCGCTCAGGTGATTCGCGAAATCCTGTGGGATGTGGTTGGGCGGGAGACAAGTCATCGGTCCAAATGAACGGTGAAGCCCTGCCGAATATTGAGGACCCGGCACAGTTGATAGAAAGCCCGGCCGATAAGCCCTCCCCGGCAGGTTTGGGTTTTATCGCCCCATACTGGATTCCTCGTTCAACCTACGCGGGAACCTATGATCAGGCCTGGCAGGAGCGTCGTGCCCCTTATCTGCCGCTGGATTTCGACAAACGTTTTCTAAACGCGGCATCACCGGGACTGCTTTGTAACGGTTATCTGGCGGGCGGCGAGCTGGTAAGTATCACCAATATGCACCCGCAAGGTGAAACCCGTTTTGTCTTGCCCAGGGTTAATCTGAAGTGCCGTGTGGATCTTGCCGGTCGGGTTCACGCGCCGGATTTTTTCCTGGAAACGGTGGTTCTGGAACCGAATAATCTCGAGTGCTGGCTAACGTGGCGGGCCAGGCTACCCTGCGATAAGCTAAGCAGCAAAATAAACGGCGTCACCGTCAGTATGTTTCGATAAGCAATTAGAGCGAGTAGGTAACCATGGCACAGACAACCTTTGCAAATTCCCGGGGAATCGCGCACAAAGGCAGCGGAGGCCTGAGTATCGTGTTTCCCGATGTCTGCAAAACGCCCACTCCCGGTGGGCCGGTGCCAATTCCGTATCCGAATATTGGAAAAGCGTCCGATACCAACAAGGGACCCAAATCCGTCAAGACGGATAAAAAAATGCCGATGGTGAAAAGCGCAATTTACACCATGAGCACCGGTGATGAAGCCGGTACGGCAAACGGCGTGATCAGCAGTAAGATCAAAGGCGAATGCGAATTTATGATGTATTCCTTTGATGTTAAATTCGAAGGAAAAAATGTCTGCCGGATGGGTGATCCGCTGTTTCACAATAAAAAGAACATTATGGGATGACACTGAATTTAATAAATGAACGCTGCGATTCCGGTAACAGGCGAACAGGTGAATCCGTATCTCGATATTTATGAGCGCTATGTCGATGAGGCCTCTTTTCTGTGGGTGCTGCGCTCCGTCGCGGTAAACCAGCCGCACTACCGGGTGCCCGATATTGCCGAACTGGACAAGCGTATCGACAACTACCTGGATGGATTGCAGACTTCGCCGGATGATGGCTGGCAGGTATGCCTGCGGGCGACTGAATTCGAAGAAGCCGGCGAAGCGTTCACAATTGGCGTCACCGCATTCAGAAGCCTCGAAGTGCAAAAGATCCAGAAAGCCGTTGAATTCGGTTTGCTCAACGAGCAGACATTCAAGGGACTGGTGTCCGCGCTGGGCTGGCTACCGGGGAAACTCTGCCACTCCTGGATAAAAAAATTCTTTACCAGCAAGGATCTCAATCACAAGTACCTGGCGATGGCCGCGTGCAGCGTTCGTCGGGAAGACCCCGCGGATTATCTCAACCGTGTTTTCGAACGCGATGATTGCCTGGCGCACCAACATCTTTACGCCCGGGCATTGCGTATAGTGGGGGAATTAAAGCGTGACGATCATGTGCTCGCGCTTGAGCACGCTGTCAAATCCGATAATGAAAGCATCCGCTTTTGGGCCACCTGGTCCGGCGTGTTGCTGGGGAAAAGGGAGTGGGTGGTTCAGTTGAAGGATTATGTACTCAAACCCGGTCCCTATCAGGCCAAGGCAATTGAACTGGTTTTTCGGGTATTGCCCCCGGGGATGGCCAGGGAGTGGATTACTGAGCTGGCCGGCGACCAAACCCAGGTGCGGAACGTGATTAAAGCCACGGGCGTGCTTGGCGATCCCCAGGCAGTTAACTGGCTTATCGCGAATATGCGCGCGCCGGAATCTGCACGTCTGGCGGGCGAGGCCTTTACCCTGATTACAGGCATTGATCTGGAGGGCAACGGGCTTGCGCTGGAGGTGCCGGACCTGGTTTACACGGACGATGAGGGCACCGGCGAAGACGTGGAGTTGGATGAAGATGAGAACCTTCCCTGGCCCGATCCGGATAAGATTGCCGCCACGTGGCAAAAATATGGCAGTGGGTTGGGCCAGGGACGGCGTCATTTCATGGGCAGGCAGATAAATGCCGAAACGCTCAAACAACAAATCGAGTCGGGTGGGCAGCGACATCGTTATGCCGCATCCATTGAACTTGCGGTGATGGAGCAGAAGCAGATTTTGATAAATACACGGGCGAGAGCGGCGGTGGAAGCATGAATGCCAAACCGAATCTCTACGTTGCCGACATCGGAATCATAAGCTGTTTGGGGGAAACGACTCAGCAGACGCTTGCGGCTATCAACGCGGGAATTTCTCAATATTCGGAAAGCCCTGTCGTGGGTAAAGATCGTATTTGCCTGACTATGGCGCTTGTGCCCGACTCAGCTTTGCCTCCCCTGGAGCAGTCACTCATAAGCCTGGGCCTTTCCGCCCGTCACAGGCGTATGCTAAGGCTCGCCAGCAAGCCTCTGCTGGAGAGTTTAAGCCATTTACCTGAAGGTCTGTCTGTTCCGTTGTTTCTGGCGCTGCCGGAAGATTTGCCGGGTATGTCGCCATTCTCCAGCGCAAATTTCATTCGATATCTTGCCGCGCAGTCGGGAGTAGGGAGTATTAATGTTGCCGCCAGCCGGACCCTGTCAACCGGGCGGGTGGGAGGACTTCAGGCGCTCGATTTGGCGTTTCGATATCTTAATGCAACAGGGGAAGGCCACGCATTGATTGGAGGCGTGGATACTTATTGGGATCTGAACAGCCTGAGTTTTCTGGATTCGCAGGATCGATTAAAGACCGGACGATCGAAGGACGGCTTTGTTGCCGGAGAAGGTGCGGCTTTCCTCCTGTTGTCGTCGGCGCCTCCGGAGTCGGGTAATGTAGCGGCCGTTTATTATCCTGGCCTGGGCGAAGAACAGGGTCACCGTTACAGTGATAACCCCTACACCGGCGACGGTTTGGCTGATGCGATGCGTTCAGCCATTGGATACGGGTCGCAAGGCAAAGTCCGAAAGATTTATTCCAGCCTGAACGGTGAACACTTCGGTGCCAGGGAATACGGTGTGGCCGTTATACGAAACAGCCATGCTTTTACCGAAGATATGGTTCTGGAGCATCCCGCGGATTGCATCGGAGACATTGGTGCGGCATTCGCGCCACTTTTAATGGCCCTGGCTGCGGGCGAAACCTCGGGTAATCATCTGGTGTACTGTTCTTCGGATGGCGCTTACCGTGGAGCTGTGTGCATTGAGTCGCGGGTCAACAAATAAATGATGATAGTAATCTGCAAAACAGCGAATTGGCTCATTGATGCCATTTCCCGTAATCGAGTCGCAGGGAGACCGGTAAAATGACAGAAATAGGAGAAATGATCTCACCTCCGGTTTTGCATACGGAGCCCAACGAAGAGTGTCCTTTCTGCCCGCCACCGAAGCCAAAGGATTATAAGACCTATCCCGGGGCAAAAAACAATTCCAAAAAACTTGCGACGATTATGGAAGATCCAGGTAAATTGACATCGCAGCAGTCCGGAGCGCGGCCGCAGACAAGTGCCGTGGACAGTGATGGCTATACCCAGGAACAGGAAAAACCAGAATCACGCAAGGAAGATAAAACGAAGTTTTATACTCATCAAGCACACCACCTTATCAGCGGTAATCAAGCGCTTAAAGGCAGCCCCATGGAAAAATGGATTCTTGCCAGTGAAAAAAATGAAAAAGATACCGGATATTCCGTTAACTGTACCGGTAATGGGTTTTGGGCTCCATCCGTCCCCAAAGAATTTGTAGGCAAATGGGGGCCAAAGAAAAATGTGTTAACGGATGCGGAGCGTCAGCAACAGGCTGAACTGGTTATGGCGGATGCCGGAGCGCAGGCTCATATCGGCCCGCACAATGTCGCTGATCCTGATGACCCCAACGGTGACAAGCACACGACTTATGATAAGTATGTCAAACGCCGTTTGACTCAAGTAAGCAATCAAATCCATGCCTGGTCGAAAGTTTGCTATCTATGCGAGGAAAATAAAAAAAATGACCAAAAACCGCAGGTGAACTATCGCGCTCATAATGCGCTCGACAGATTGTCTGACCATTTGCAAAAAAAAATAACCGGAAGTCGAGCCAGGTGGCGAATTTTTCTATCTAAATATGCTCTGGAATATCACAAACCCGTGTGTCCACATAAGGTTACGAAGCTATGAGCGCTTATTTCTTAATGGAAACCGATAGTTATATTGATTATGGCATTCAGACCTGCCCTGATGTTGGTGACGAGAATTCATTTTTATCTGGCAAATTAATTCAGGCGCAACATCTGCCGTCACTGGTATTTGAAGTCGATTTTCCTGATGCTGAAAAACTTCCCCATTTTTTTGATAGTGAGGTCCCACTTGCCAGTAAGAAGTTCATCGATACTTTGATGAAAGCTGGAGTTGATAATTTTCAAGTTTTTCCTGCAACGGTTATCAATCCCGATACGGGTGGGCAGTGGAATGATTACTTTGCCTTTAATGTGCTGGGCCTGGTCGCTTGTGCAAACCTGGATAAATCTGATTACGATACCCTGCTTGAGGGAAACCCTGAGGGGATCAACATTCCATCCCTGGCGTTCAACGAACTCGTGCTTGACCAGAGCAAGCTCAAGGGACTGCTATTTTTCCGGCTGGGTGAAAGTCCGATAGATCTCATTGTTCATCAGCAGGTTTTCGATAGTCTGGTTAAATACAGACCGGACGACGGCTGGGGGATTGACCTGATTCAAGTCGATATGGTGTGAACTGCCAAATTAAGCACCAAACACGGAAACGTAAAAATCGGCAGGCTCGTTTTAGTGACACTTTTGATTCCAACATTAAAGAGCGGGCGTCCCGCGAGCGTGAGATAAATTAAACCATCTTAATGTCCGGGCAATATTCTGTATTCGATGTGAAAAGGAAGTGCTCAGGTTTTCTTAATGGAGAAGCACTCGGAAGCCTGATATGGCGGGAGATATTGTGTATTGGGTATCAATGGGCAAACGCTCTGACGAGTACGATCCGAACATAGACGACTTGCCTGATCTGGTTTCCGACCTCGAACTTAACTTTGGCTACTAAATATTCGGAACATTCAGTATTTCAAGGTGCGTCTCATTGAGCAACACAGCCAGGCAATAGACGAAGGTTATAGCATTGCACATTGTTGGCAAGTATTCCTGTGGCAATATGGATCAGTCAGAACTGGAGTTTTACATTGTTATTCGGGAATCGTTGTTGCGGGCGCCTCCGGTGCTACGGGATCGAACAGATCCCCAAAAAGACTGTGGAGTGTTAACTTTTGTTCATTGCTGGTTCTTCCGGTGGCATCCTTCCACGGTACTACGTAGAGAATTTTAGGTAATTCGGTATTGCCTTTGATTACCGTGGTATCCAGCTCAATTCTGTCCTGCGGGAAAACCGAAACGGGCAGAAGCAGTAGCGCGGCTGACAACGTGAATTTCATCTTCTTCTATCTCTCCAGGGAATACTTTAGCTGTTCAACCCAGTTTGCGGTTTCCTTATCTTGCCCACCGGTAAGTGACAGGTAGCGGTTGTAGTGTTCATAAGCCGATGCGATATCCTGGTAATAAATGTCCAAAAGCAGCGCCAGGTTGTAATGCGCATTGGCAAAATCCTTTTTCAACTCCAAGGCCCTTTTATAATGTGCTTCGGCGTCCCGGAATTTTCCCTGCCTGACAGCCAGTAAGCCCATCAGGTTTTGAATCTCCGCATCGTCGGGGTTGAGCGCATAAGCCCGCAGTGCCGCGTTCCCGGCCTTGTCGAATTCGTCCTGGTGGTAATAAGCGACCGCCAGGTTTGCCCATACGCCGGTGATCGAGTCATACCGTTTGCCGAGCTTAACCAGGAGTTTTTCCGCCGGTTTGTATTCCCGCCTATCAATCAACTGTATGGCCTGCAGGTAATTTTCCAGTTCCGAGGCGGGCAGGACACCCGATTGCCCGACCACCTCTGGTGTGGCGACGGGCGTATCGATCTGTTCCCTGGTTCCGCCGCCGCAGCCGGCAAGAGTCAAAATGCAGCTGACGTAAAACAGCTGGATGGAAAAATGCTTCTTCCTGTTTTTCATTTACTCTATATCCTCACCCAGGTAAGCGCTTATTTTTCCCTGCCGCGCAAAACGCACCGGAAACAGCACAACGAGTTGATTGAAACTGTTTTCAATCCACTCGTTGTAGTTGTTTTGTCGAACACGCGCGAGATTAGTTTCGTAAAATTCGATGGCTTTTTCCTCGAACGGAAAGGCCTGGTCCTCCAGCAGAATATTGTATTGTTCCAGTTCTTCGGCATTGAGGTTGGATGGTCGCTCCGATTGCAATAGCGATTTACTGAATTGCTGATAGATACTGCCGATTGAAAAGGTGGATTCGGTGGTAATATCAGCCAGTCCATAGGAGGACGCCTGTCCGTACAGTTTGATGGCCTGTTGCATCAAATCTTTCTTGCGTTTCAGGTTTTTTGCCAGTGGCTCCACCAGTTTTACTTGGCTGAATCGGGCTTTTTCTTCCCGGGCCAATTCGAGCACAGTGGTGGAGGCAATAAAGTTGGTGCGGTCGTTTTTTACCCGCTTGGTGGCTTTGCGATCCGCCGACTGGATTTTGCGTTGCCA
This sequence comes from uncultured Cellvibrionaceae bacterium, assembly GCA_964451365.1. Lineage (GTDB taxonomy): Bacteria > Pseudomonadota > Gammaproteobacteria > Pseudomonadales > Cellvibrionaceae > CAYVIB01. Next base: position 15,347 of record CAYVIB010000038.1, on the reverse strand, counting down.
GAACAGCCTGTTTTCCGCGTTGCCGGTTTTTCCGTAGAGCTGGGTCAGCTTGAACATCGCTTCCATATTTTGCGGAAACGGAGTCGGATATTTATGAGCGTAATCCCGATAGGACCGGATCGCGCCCTGGTAATCCTTTTTCGACTCATACAGTTCCGCCGCCTGCCATAGCGCCGCCATTTGTACTTCCTCGCTGTCGTCGGAGCGGGCGATGCGCTCCAGCTCCCGGGCGGCTTTCTCATCCTGGTTGGATTTAAGGTAGGCAACGGAAAGTTGGCGCGACACTTCCTGGTGGCGTTTGTGCCGGGGGTAGAGTTGCTGGAAGCGTTTAATATAGATAATCGCATCATTCCAGTCGTTGTTGCCCATGGCCAGCGCGATGGCATCGAATAGGCCGGAGGAGGCGACATCCGAAGCCGGAGAGATATCGGAGATTCGGGCAAAATGTTTTTTTGCTTCCGCCAGTTGCCTGGCGTCCCTGGCTTTTTCCGCCTGGCGGTAAATACTGAGTGCCAGGCCATCGCCAAGTTCGCGTTTTTGTTTGGCGGAAATTTGCGGGTTCGACAGGAGCTCCAGGTAAACCACCTCCGCATCGGCAAACTGCTCCAGCGCAAAATACGAACGCGCCTGCAGGTTGTTTGCGTCGTGACGCACGCTGGCCGGGGCATCGTCCTTCACCAGGTTTGCCAGTTGGATGGCCTGCTGGTGAATCCGGTTGTTAAAACTGATTTCCGCGGCGTGCAGGGCAATTTCGTTGGAACGCGAATCGGTGGGATACAATTGCACAAAGCGCAACGCGTAATCGATATGTTTATTCAACCAAGAGCTTTTTTCCTCGTTGGACTGGCTACTGTTGTAGAGCTCATCGGAAAGCACCAGTGTGGCGTAGGCCGCTTTTTTATCGAGGATCAACTGACCATCGTAAGCTGCCAGCTCAAACAACCGGATTGCTTTTGCAGGTTCTCCCGCATCTACCAGAAATTCCGCGTAGAGGTTGTAGATATTATCCTGGTTGGCATAGGCACTGTAGTGTTTCAGGTAGCGTTCATACCACAATCGGGTTTTATCAAAGTCATCCGGGGTTTTCTTTTTCTGGTACCGACTGTGGAAGTATGAAGCAACCAGCACGACATATTTGCGCAGTTTGGCATTAACTTGCCTATATTGTTCGTTCTCCGCGTTTTTCCAGAAATTGGAGTCGGGACTGTAGGTGCTGTAAAACCTGTCGATGGCGGCGTAGAGATTGGCGGTAAAGCCACCATCCTGCCAGATCTGGATTACCTTTAGCTCCGCATTCGGCACGTCGATGGAAGAGGGGTGATGCGCCGTAAATTGAATTAATGTGTTTGCGGCGTCGGTAAAACGCTTCTGGTCCAGGTAAATATCGGCGACTACTGTGTAAGCGTGATAAAGGTATTTAAAATCCGATTTGTCGGCGAAATATTCGTGCAGCGTTTCGGCACCGCGCAGGTAAGAAAAAGCCAGGCCGATAGCGCGGAAATATTCCTGGAACAGGTCTTTTTCGGTCCGGCTGAGTTCTTCCTGGTCGACGAAATTGTGATAGGTGAGTGCTTCGAGATAATCGTCCACTGCCTCGATATAGAGCTGCTGCTTATAGCGCGCCCAGCCGCGTTTAAATAATGCGCGCTCAAAGAAGAGGTCGCTGGTGGGCGTCAGGATCACTTCCGTATAGGCGTCCTCTGCTGAAATATAATCGCGGTGAATAAAGGCGTGCTCGCCGATACGGAATTGTGCCTCCGCATAGTGCGGCGACTTAGGGTATTTGGCCACCAGTTGTTGCAGCGCTTCCATGGCCCGGTCCTGCCGGCCCAGTTGATCGTAGGTTCTCGCCAGTTGGTACAGACTTAAATCGTTGTCCTCCGCGTCGGGAAAATCCCGCAGGGCGGTTTCCAGTAGGGCAGCGGTTTTTTCCAGGGTGGCGGTGTAGACTGCATCCTCAATAAGCTCTGCATTTTCCTCTGGCTTGCTGTCACGCAGCAGTTTGTTCGTCAGCTCCAACTCGAGTTGCGCCAGGCGATTGATGGCTGTCAGGCGGGAGGCGTCATTTTTCGATGCATTCTTGATGTAGGCGTAGTAAGCCTGTTTGATTTCCTCGTCGGATTTCGGTTTGACGAAAACGCTGCCCTGCATGGAGTCGGGATTGCTAATATCCACATCGGCAAGCGTCGGTTTTCGTTCGTTACTTGAACAGGCGGCAATGCACAGCGCTAAAACCGGAAATGATATTTTACGAATCATCCTTTTTCACCACCGTCATTCGCCGCTGTCAAACAGTTTTGCCACACCGAACTGTGACTGGCTCAGGTAACTTTGCAGCACCTGGGTTTGCTCCGCCAACACGGCTTGCGATAAAGACAACACGGCCTGATTGTATTGGTGCTTCAGGTCGTTGATTTTTTTTGCCAGCCGGGGATCGCGTGTTTCGCGGGAAAACAGCTCCAACCTGGCCAGGTTTGCCCGGATATCGGCGGGAATTTCCTGGAATACCGCTTTAGATAAAGTTGTGTAATCGAAATCGGTATTCGATGCCGAGAGACTGTTTTTTACTTTGGCGGACTCCAGTTCTGCCCCGGCAACTCTACCCTGGTAATAGGCGATGGCTTCGGAATAGTGGGCGGAAGCGGTGGCATGCTGCCCCATCTGTTCATACACGAACGCGAGTAGCAGGTAGCTCTCGGTGACATAGATATCATCCGTTTTTTTATCCTGCAAAAGCTTGAATGCGTTGAGCGCGCCGACGAAGTCCCCCTGGTGCAGTGCGCACAAACCAATTCCGAGCAGGGCCTGGTTGACGTAGCGGCTTTTGAGCCCGATATGCCTGAAGGTCTGTCGCGCATCGCGATAAAATTCGTGGTGCAGTTGGGAATAGCCGAGCACCAGGTAAAGGCGGTTGTTGAATTCCTCAATGTGTGCCGGCGATTTTTTTTCCAGCGCGTTGTTGATGGCGATGTGGGCATCGGTCCACCAGCCCTGGCGAATAAATGCCACAGCCTTGTTCAATTGCGCGTAGCCGTAGTAGTCCGACGTGTCGGGGACGCGGTCGTAGAATTTTACCGATTCCCGGTGTTGCTTGTGCATTTGCATAATAACGCCGAACAGGATGGTGGCGTAGTCGCTTTCCGGCCTGGTCAGTGCGTTTTGAATCTCAATGGCCGAAAGATACTGCTGTGCTTTATCCCAGGCCTTGCGTTCGACATAATAATTGGCAAGCAGATAGTTGAATTTGGATGTGGTGTAAGGATCGCCACTTTCTTGCGCGTGTTGGAAAAGCGCCTGAGCTGTATGGTATTCGTTGTGCTCAAGCAGCCTGGCGACGAGGTACTGAACTTTGGAATCGCTTATATTTTTTTTAGCCAATTCCAGGTTGGCGACAATAGCACCGACCGCCAAAATGGGATTATTTTTTGCAAAAGCGGATTTTGCCCGGCTATAAAGTTCATCAAGTTTATTGAAAGTTGATTGTTGCCGCGCCTTGTGCTGGTAAAACTGTTGGGATACCTGCCGAAATTGTTGTTCCAGCTGTTCGATGTCCTTTTCCTGCGTGGTTGCGGAATGAGAAAATGCCACGCAAATGCAGGCGTAAAAGGAAATTAAAAAGGCAAAAAGTTTACCGCGTTTGGCTGCGGTAAACTTTTTAATTGCCCGGCGGGATGTGCTTGTCCTGCAAGAAGTTGTATCTGTACAAGCTGGGTATGGCATAGCGTTTCGTAAATCCCTTGTGTGCTTCGTCCTAACTTACCGTGTAGCTAAATCCGCCGTCTTCGGTGGCCCCGATATGGATTTTACTGATTGATTCGCCCTTGGCCATGCGCGCCAAGCATTCGGAAGCGAGTGCGGGAAGCATGGTGCGGGTGAGAATGTTTTCAATATTGCGCGCGCCGGTATCCACCTCCTGGCTGCGGGCGACGATGTTCAGCATTACGTCATCGTCGTAACTGAACCCGGCATTGTAGTGCTCCTTCACCCGTTTTTCGATGCGATTCATATTGATTTTGCAAATCTTCATCAGGTTTTCGTCGCTCAGCGGATAGTAGGGGATAACGGTGGTGCGCCCGAGGAAAGCCGGCTTGAAATAACGCAGCAGTTGCGGGCGAAAATTATCCAGCAACACCTCCGGGTCCGGCAGCTCTTCCGATGAGGCACACATCGCCCGGATATGCTCCTCGCCGGCGTTGGAGGTCATGATAATGACGGTATTGCGAAAATCGATGTCGCGGCCCTCGCCGTCGCGAATGGTGCCCTTGTCGAACAGGTTATAGAAAATATCCTGCACGCCGGGGTGCGCCTTTTCCATTTCGTCCAGCAGTACCACGCTGTACGGTTTGCGCCGCACCGCCTCGGTCAGCACACCGCCTTCGCCGTAGCCCACGTAACCGGGGGGGGAACCCAACAGCATCGATACCTTGTGTTCTTCCTTGAATTCCGACATGTTGATGGTTGTGATGTTTTGCTCGCCGCCGTAAAGGATATCCGCCAGTGCCAGGGCGGTTTCGGTTTTACCCACGCCGCTGGAGCCCACCATAAAAAATACGCCGATGGGTTTGCGCGGGTCGGTCAGGCCGGCGCGCGATGTGCGGATGCTTTGTGCGATGGCTTCCAGCGCATGTTCCTGGCCGATCACACGTTCGTTCAGCACTTCCTTCAGATTCAAAATCGAATTGATTTCGTCGGATACCATTTTGCCCACGGGGATGCCGGTCCAGTTCGCCACCACCTCGGCAATCGCCTGGCCATCGACATTCACCTGAATCATCGGCGTTTCGCCCTGAATCGCAGCCAATTCTTCCATCAGGCTTTGCAGTTCCGCCTTGATTTTCTTGCGCTCTTCTTCAGCCAGTGGTTTGGGTGCGTCTTTCTTTGCGGCTTCCTGTTCGGACAGGCGCGATGCATGGAAATCCTCTTCAATTTGTTTTTGCAGGGAATGAATTGTGCTGACTTTTTCGCGCTCTTTTTCCCACTGGTCTTCCTGTTCCTTCAGGCGCACCTCCAGTTCGGTTTTTTCGGTGCTTAACGCCGCGATCCGCTCCTCGCAGTTGCCGTGGGTCGCGTTTTCGCGCTCGAGGGAAATAATGTTCGATTCGCACTGCATAATACGCCGCCGCGTATCCTCGATCGCGGCAGGTGTGGCACTCTGGCTTAATGCCACGCGCGCGCAGGCGGTATCCAACAGACTGACGGATTTGTCCGGCAACTGGCGCGCGGTGATATAGCGGCTGGACAGGCGAACGGATTCGACAATCGCCTCATCCATAATGCGTACGCCGTGGTGCGATTGCAGCATTTCGGAAATCGCGCGCATCATGTTGATGGCTTTTTCCTCGCTTGGCTCTTCCACTTTCACCACCTGGAAGCGGCGGGTAAGGGCGGGGTCGCGCTCAAAATATTTTTTGTACTCCGCCCAGGTGGTGGCGGCAATGGTGCGCAGCTCGCCGCGCGCCAGCGCGGGCTTGAGCAGGTTGGCCGCGTCGCCCTGGCCTTCCTTGCCGCCGGCGCCGATCAGTGTGTGCGCCTCGTCGATAAACATAATAATGGGTTCGGGCGAGGCTTTTACTTCGGAAATTACCGATTTCAGGCGGTTTTCGAATTCGCCTTTTACGCTGGCACCCGCTTGCAATAATCCCAGATCGAGGCTGCGGATAGTGACACCTTTTAGCGGCTCGGGCACGTCGCCGGAAGCGATGCGCAGGGCAAAACCTTCCACCACGGCGGTTTTACCCACGCCGGCTTCGCCGGTAAGGATCGGGTTGTTTTGCCGGCGGCGGATCAGGATATCGATAATCTGGCGGATTTCGTCATCGCGTCCGAGTACCGCATCGATAGTGCCTTGTTTCGCTGCTTCGGTGAGGTTAACGGTGTATTTGTCCAGGGCGGGGGATTTGCTCGGCGCGCCGGTGCCGGTGGGTGCGCCTTCGCCAGTTGAACCGCTTGTACTGGCGTTGCGGGATTCCGTTGTTGTGCCTACCAGCGCGCGGACCACGTCGCGCAGGGATTCGGGCGGAATTTTTTTCAATTGACCCGAGGTCACTTCGGTTGATCGCCGCAGGCTGTCATCCAACATCAGGGCGGCGAGGACATGCGCCGATGTCGCCTGGCCGTGTCCGTATTCCACCGACGCGAGCATCCAGGCGTTTTTCGCCAGGTCGACTATGGTGGGCGATAGTGCCGGCGCGCGGGAATTGCCGGATTTTATCCGGTCGAGCTCCCTGTTCAGTTCCTGCGCCAGTTTGCCGGGATTGATTTCAAATTTTTCCAGCACCGCAGCGAGATCGCTGTCGGAAATCTCCAATAGTTTCAGCAGCCAATGTTCTATTTCCACATTGTAGTGGGTGCGCGACAGGCACAATCCGGCGGCACCTTCCAGGGCGGTGCGGCAGGGTTCATTGAGTTTTCCAACGAGTGATTTCAGGTCGATGGTGATCATGGTGTTATCCCTGTTTATTTAAGTTATTAAGGTTATTTTAATCGATTGGCTGAAACGTGAATCTTCATAATCCGGTTGTTTTCCCGGCTGGACAACGGTTTGCTGGAAAGCCACGTGCTCCAGCCGACAATGGGCGGCTGCTTTTTATTTAGCGAAATTTTATTCGGAATGTCCTTGCGGCTGACCTGGATGATAAAGTCATACTCGCGCTCCATGCCGAGGTACAACCGCACAAGCTCATTCAAGGCTTTTAAATTTTTCGTACCGGGGGCAAAGCGAAAATACTGCTCCTGGTTCAGGGGCCCCAGCACAATACGGGTTTTTCCCTGGGCAAACCAGCCCTTGCTGCCCAAAATAGTGGAGCGGCCCAGACACACATTTTGTCCCGTTGGGTTTTGCTGGTCCGGCAGTTTTGTGCGTACATCGTTAATCAGGTCGTGCCATTGACCGACGAACTGCTGCACGTCCGCGGGTACATCGAAATAAGACTGGACGATCTGCTTTAATCCGGTGGCGGTTTTCACCTGCTGACTGAACAGGCCACTGTAGAAAAGCAGGGATTCATCGCGGATCGTCTGCCGCTCGGACAGGTTTTTTGTTCCCAGCCCAATCAGGGACAGGAGTACGCGGCTGTGGGAATCCGACACGCCGGATTGCTTTTCCAGCAGCTTCGTTCGCTCATAAGCCAGGGGCAGGCGGTACTTGGTCGATGCGCGAAAGAACAGCGAAGTTATCCGGTGATTGAACAGGTCGAAAAAATGCAGCATGGCCGGGTCTTTCTGCTTTACCCGCTGCATCAGCATTTCAGTGTAATGAAAGGGCAATACGCCGAGGCTGCCGACCAGCCCGATAAAGTTGACCAGGACCTCCCAGTGTTCGGGAGAATCGCTGGCTTTGATTTTTCGGACTGTTTTTACTTCCGCGTCCGGAAAGGTCAGGGCCGGATTGCTGTGAAAGCGCAACGCTTCGGACACCGGCGGTGTAAACCGACCCACCGGGTTTATCGCGATATTTTGCCCCAGCTTTTTATTGCCCACCTGGTTTTCGTACACGGCGGCCCGCTCCAGCAGCCGGACTGCCTGGGAAAAGGAAAAATTGGCCGGATTTTCTGTAAGCAGTTTTATTACAGAAGTATTTTTTCGCCAGCTCGGGGAGGGCATTTTTTCAGGTAACCTTCTTTACTTTTTAGTTTGACCAAAACGCGCGAGAACGAATTGACGGAGCAGTACAGCGCAAAAAAATGCTCCAGCACGGTGGCATAGAGAAAACTGCTGCTGCCCGTGAGTAAACTGCCGTCCAATACAATTTCCACTTCGATACCACGGCACATGGTGGCGCGACCGTCAATCGGCAGCGGCGCGCTGATGGTTCTTGCGTTGACGGATGTGATGGATTCAATTAGTGCGCGAGTCACCGACGTTTCATTAAAGTCGTAAAGCCGCAGTATTTCCTTCAGTGCGTCGGTGGCACTGCTGCCACCAGTGATTGACAGGTGATTCAAATTCAAATGGGAAAGCAATCGCCAGCGGGCGTAGTCCCGCAGTGGGGGCCTTATAGCGGCGCTTGGCTGCGTTACGCAGCGAATACGGGAGCAGGGCGGTGCGCTGTCGACACACTGGAGTTTCGGCTGATCCAGGGTAAAAGGCAGTTTTGCCGGCAGGTCGCGATTACTGCAGGTGGTGCGGATCGTGAGTGTTCGATCCTGCGGAATATTCGGATTGAACTGCAGGTCCACCAGACTGAGAAAAACATCGGTACCGTCATCCCGCTCTTCGTAGCCGAGCTTGGCGTTTCGGCGGGAAGCAAACCAATAGGCGTGCTCCTCGGTGTCCATATGCTTGTGGGTCAATCCGTAAAAGGGCAGGTAGGCCTGTGTTTCACCGGATGATGTGGATGCGATAACCTGGTCTACCGAGTACACCTCGTAACCTACCGGTCGCCGCGCGTCGGGCACGATCTGGTATTCGTGCCGGGTGTGGTCGAGCTTGATCGGGTCGGCCCGGTGTTCGAATAAATTAATAACCGGGCAGCAGCCGAGCATAAAGGTTTCGGCGTTAATATTATGTTCCAGCTCGATATTTGAATTGTTCAGGTAAACGTAAATATCCAGCTTGGTTTCGGCAGTTTCAGGAATGTAGTTTTCCAGTCCGGAAAAATCGACAAACATAAATTTTTCAGGGAAGGCGAAATATTCGGTCAGCAGCCGATAGCCTATGAAGGACGCGGGTGGGTAAGGCAGCACCCCTTCGCCGATTCCGAACCCCACAGGCTTGATTACATCCGCGGGTAAAAATACGGGCGAAGTATCGGCTTCGCCGGTGGAAAGCACCACGCGCTGGGCACCGTTCAGCAACAACTCGTACAGCGGGTGGATGTGCTGCGGCTGACCCTTCAGGTAAAACCGCAGCCGCTCCGGCTTGAGTTCGTTAAACAGGATTTCCTCGTTAAAGGTTTCGAGGGAAATTTTAAGCACGCCGCCGGCGCCGCTCATTTTTTCCGCGCCGGGTGTCACGAAGGGGCGGCCGATCACGGCGGCATGACTGATTTTTACCGGTAACAGGTCCACCGGATAGACAGTGGAGAAGCGACAGTTTTCGCCCTGGAAGTGTTCGGTTTCCAGCAGGGTTTTCCTGTCGATGGTGAATTTGCTGTCCAACTGGTCGCGGTCGGCAACGAACTGCACAATCGACATGGACGGAATGGGTCGCTGGTAGTGCGGGAAAATAACATTCAGCAGCGCGTCGGACAGCTCCGGGAAATCGTCCTCCAGTTTATGCTGGATACGTGAATTCAGATAGGCGAAACCTTCCACCAGGCGGGAAACATGCGGGTCCTCAATCGTCTCCGAACTGATGCCGAGGCGGCCGGCGATTTTTGGATGCTCCTTGGCAAACTCCGCTCCCATCTGGCGGATAAATGCCAGCTCTTTTTCGTAATATGGGAGTAGTTCATCAGTCATGTGATTCTTCCACGTTTACTGTGCGCGATACCGGTTCGAGGACGGAATCGAATATTATCACTTCCGGCGCCGGATCGGCGTAAAGTGTTGCGTCTATGCGAAACCGTAATGTGCGGTCGGCGCTGTCTTTATTGTCCTGGTAATTCACTTTGACACTTTTGAACCGGGGCTCGTAGGTGCGCAGAATCCTTTCCAGGTTCTGGGTAAATTCCTTTTTCTTCTCCAGGTCGATAATGTTGACCGTCGCCAGGTCCGGCAGCCCGTAATTCAGTACACTCGTTTCCAGTTGCGTCAACTCCGCCGGCGGCTCTACTACCCGATAGCGGGTATTGAGCAGGTTTTCCAGGTCCCGCCGGACACTGTCGCGCAGCTCGCGCAACTGTTGGTGTTTGTTTTTATCCGCCTCAACCTGTATGTGTGGCTCGCTGTCGATCAGGCGATCCAGCACCGAAGGGCGCAGCTTTTTCTTTTTATCCACGCGTGCCATAAAAAAATATTTATCCTGCCTTAACCAGTTCCGTTACCAGTTCCAGTTCGGAAATCATCTGATCGATCTGGTAATGCGGCACCAAGTGTATAACGCAGGCGTACTGGCCGGGTTTGTCCGGGTGCTCGCGGACAGTAACATTGGCTTCACGCAGGGGATAACGCGCCTGCTCTTCCCATTCGAGATCGTGGCGCCCCGTGGTGTACTTGAACAGCCATTTCTGCAGATAGTTTTGACATTCGTCCGCTGAAATAAATGAACCGACTTTGTCGCGGATCATTATTTTTATGTAATGGGCAACGCGCGAGGCACACAGCACATGTTGAAGCATGGCCGACAATTTCGCGTTAACCAACGTCGATTTCGCCTGCTGCGATTTCGGGCGCTGCACGGACTGATTGGAATAAAACGCGGCAAAAGGCGTGTCGTAACACTGGCACAGGGGGATCAGTCCCAATTCGCTGATGTCTTTTTCCATGGCATCGGTGATGATCACATCAGTTACCGGTTTGTAAGCCACATTGTCGGAATCTGTTTCAAACCTGTCGACAGTCAAAGTCGTCACTAGGCCGCCGCCGTAATGATTTCTCGGTACGCCCCGAATGTGGCCGAACCAGCCGACATTGGCGAACTCGCGTATCAACACGCCGGCAAAGGCATAACAGGCGTTGCCCCACAAATAAATATCTTCTTCGGCGGTTACCTGCTTTTCGTAAAAGAAAAGGCCTTTGTAGGTGCCAGGCCTGGTTCGGTACAAACGCCGCATCAATACCTTTGGCAGGGTCAAGCCGATAAAACGGGAATCCACCCGCTCGCGCAGTGCGCGCCACTTGATATATTCCTGCTGGGAAAAGATCGAGTGGAAATTCAGGGGCATGCCCAGGGTTGAGTAATCGTCCAGTCCAAAAAGTTCGCTGGAGGCATTGGCGATAAACGGCGCAAACGCCGCCGCCGCAATTTCGGCGAGCCCTTCCAGGGTGGTGATGTCATCGTGGGGATGACGCGCGGAAGGTTTATGGCTGACTTCATAGTCTCCGATCAATACGCCGTAGGGTTCACCGCCGGGCGATCCGAATTCGGCGTTGTAGATTTTTTGAAAAAGCTGGCTCTGGTCAAATTCCAGTGCGCGGTCGATATCGCGGACCACTTCCGGCCAACTGACATCGAGCATTTTTATTTTCAGGTTCTTTACCCCATCGGCCTGTTCAACGAGATACCACAGGCCCCGCCAGGACGCTTCCAGTTTTTTGAACTGTGGCGAATGGATAATAACGTTGAGCTGGTCGTTGATAAGGTTATCGATGGCGGCGATACTACGGTCGATGGCGGCGGCAAAACCGTTTGCCGAATGAATAACTTTCGCGTCTCCGAATTCGGACAGCCAAAAGCTCAATGCTTTAACATCATTTTTTTCACGAATAAATTCGTCGAGCGTGGTGAGATAGGGAGCGGCGGAATAGAGCGACTCGACATCCACGGTTGCGGATGACGGCGGAACGGAAGATATGGGGCCAGCATCACTCATGGACTGCACGTATCGAATTATTCAGCAAGCTTCGCAAGCTGTTAAACCAATCTGAAAATAAAAGGGGCGGTAACGCCCCTTTGTGGTTGATTAGCCTGCTTTGGGAATGTTGGCTACCAGCCGGAGTGACGCGGTCAGCTCTTCCATTTGCAGCCAGGGACGCAAATAGGCGATGGCATTGAATACGCCGGGTTGACCGGGAACCTCCCGAACTTCCACGCGTGCTTCCCGCAACGGGTACTTGGCTTTCATTTCTGCGCTGGCGCCGGCGCTGCCGTTAACATAGTTCATAATCCACTTGTTCAGCCACTGTTCCGCTTCGTCCACTTCCATGAAGGAACCGATCTTGTCGCGTGCCATTACTTTCAGGAAGTGCGCGATACGCGAGGTGGCCATAATGTATGGCAGCCGTGCGGAAATGGCGGCGTTCGCGGTGGCATCCGGGTTGTCGAACTTCTTCGGCCGCTGGGTTGTCTGCGCGCCGAAAAACACCGCGTAGTCGGTATTTTTATAGTGGCAGAGGGGCAGGAAGCCGAGCTTGCTCAGTTCCGCTTCGCGGCGGTCGGTGATGCCGATTTCGGTTGGGCACTTCTGGTCCGCATCGCCGTCATCGCTGATAAACACATGACTGGGCAGGCCTTCCACTTTACCGCCGCCTTCCGCTCCGCGAATGGTGGTGCACCAGCCGTTTTCGGCGTACGCCTGGGTGAGGGTGGTGCCCAGGGTGTAGGCAGCGTTCATCCAGCAGTAGGAGTTGTGGTCCGCCTCGACATGCTTGCCGTGGTCGCCGACGGGGGCTTCTTCGAAGTTGAACGCCTCAACCGGCTTGGTGGCTTCCCCGTACGGAAGGCGAGCCAGTACCCGTGGCATGGTCAGCGTAACGAAACGGGAATCCTCGCTGTCGCGGAAACTGCGCCACTGAATATATTCAGCGGAGTCGAATATCTTTTCCAGGTCGCGCGGTTTTGACAGTTCAGTGAAACTGTCGAAACCAAACATGGTCGGTGACGCCGCTGAGATAAACGGACAAAAGCCGGCGGCGGCCACGTTGGACATTTTGGTTAACAGCGAAATGTCATCCGGGTGAGAGGAAAATTCGTAATCGCCGATCAGCGCGGCGTAGGGCTCGCCACCGGCGGTACCGAATTCGCTCTCGTAGATTTTTTTGAAAATCTGGCTCTGGTCGAATTCAACGGCTTTTTCCAGGTCGCGGGACAATTCCTTCTTGCTGATATTCAGCATGCGGATTTTCAGCTGCGAGCCGGTTTCGGAGTTCATCACCAGGTGGTTCAGTCCGCGCCAGGAGCCTTCCAGCTGCTGGAATTTTTCATTGTGCATGATGGCCGCCAGTTGTTTTGACATGACGGCATCGATGGCGGCAATGGCATTGTTGATGGTAACGGAAAGGTTTTTATCCCATTTTACCGTGCCTTTGGTCGCTTCCTGGGTGAGGGTGCGCAGGAGCGCTTCGGTTTCGTCGCGCGGCGTCTGCCGGGTTGCGGTTATCGCCTGCTCAAGAAAACTGACTTCCTGGGCTTCCGCTTCCTGGGTTTCGACCTGTTCTTCTTTATTCGCCATCTTTGTCCCCTTTCTCTTCTTCATCCGAACCCAGTTCGCTGGACAGCGAGCTCAGGGCTTCAGTGTTGCTAAGTACGTCTTCAAGAATGGTTTCCAACTCTTCGGAACGATCCGCCTTGGTCAACAGGTCGCGCAGCTTGTTGCGGGTTTCCATCAGTTTCTTTAATGGCTCCACCTGATTAACAACATTCTGCGGCTCGAAATCCTCCATGTTGGTGAAGTCGAGGTTGACGGACATTTCGCTGTCGTCGCCTTCGAGCGTGTTTTCCACCTTCATGTTCAGTTTCGGGTTGGTCTTCGCCATCAAGTCATTAAAATTATCGCGATCGATCTGCGAAAACTTTCTGTCTTTAAGCGCTTTTTTACCTTCCGCGTTATCGCCGGAATAATCTCCCATAACGCCCATAACAAAGGGGATTTCCTTTTCCACCACCGAACCGTTTGTTTCAAGGTCATATGTAATATGAACCCGGGGCTTCCTTACTCGTTTCAGTTTATCGTGAATGCTATCTGACATGATCCCTGACCTCCAAGGCTGATAAATAAAGCTTTTTTATAAATTAGTTGTCGTTTCTCACACCTGTGAGCTCGCTGAAGCGCTCCCGCGATGATGCATCGGGAATTAGCTCTGCAATCAATTCCGCCAGCGACATATTGCCCCATTTTAATGCCTTTTCCAGAACATAGGAAATTGGTGAATGGGGTTCGGTTTTGCGGAAGTAGGAGGCGATTTCCTCCAACTGTTTAAATGCCGCTTCGCGAGAATTTATCGGGCCGCCTTTGGCGACGGGTGCCGCTGCCTGGGCGGGTGCGTCGGCATCCGCGGCAGCGCTGTCGGTGTCTGTTTGTTCCGGTTCGGCTTCCACGGGAAATTTGTCCCTCCCAAGATGGTTGACGGCGCCGAGGCATTCCTCCAGCACTTCGATAATGGTGCGTGTGGGGGGCGCGTCGTGGATACCACAGTGCTCATCCAGCAACTGTCCCAGTTTTTTATATTCATCTATGCATACCTGCAGGTCGTCCCGCAGATCGACAAAAAAAGTTTCGCTTGATGCCGCGACGGACTTTTCCACGTCGTCGAGGGTGTAGCCCAGTTTTTTCAGCTTGTTCTTTCTCGCGTCCTCGTCGGCAATTTTTTCCGCATCGAGGACCATTTTGTAATGCCAGTAGCTGAATGGCCCGGGCTCCTCGCCCTGGGTGATATCCACCTTGCGAATGGGAGCGATAAGCACGCCCTCGGCGCCTTCGCCATTGAGGCCGGCCACGCAGGCCACTCGTGTTTCCATGCCGTCTTCATCGGGCATGGGGTAGAGGTTGTCCCAGTATTGCGCCACCAGGCCGTGCAACAACTTAAAAGCATCCCGCAGCCCCTGGAAACCGCCCTGGCGGACCAGTGCCTCCGCCAGCCAACTGGCCACTTCAAGGTCTTTGGCATTCCTGGTAAGAATTTGGGGAGCGAGACTGGCGATCTTGCGCCATTGAGCATCGGCTTCAGTGCAGGGGCCTTCGCTGATGTGTTGCCTTTCCGCCGCGCGGGCGGCGTTGCGCGCTGCTTTTATGGTCTGGTAAGCAGAATCCGGGGAGGCGTCCTGTCTGATGTCGGCGCCAGCGGGATTTTCGTCGCTAATCGGCGAAAGTAAGCTTTCCAAATCTAGAATTTCGGGCGATGCCATTTATTTTTAATCCCCTGATCAGCCTTTCTATGGACTGATTGTATATTCGAACCTGATGCGGACACTGTTTTGGGTACTTGTTATCGAGCAATGAACGCCGTTTATGATACCCTTTCCGGCTTGTATGTCGTATACCGTGATCACGGTTAGTGCATATTTTAGCCGTCGGTCCCGTCCCGAACAGGACGTTAGCATAACAGCCGGATTTATTTAATACTAATAAGCATGAAGCGTGGTAATGTCAATCTTCCCGACAAAAGGTCAACAGGTGTCAATCTTCCCGGTTCGGCCTCCATTTGTCTAGGGGAGCCTCTGACCAAGTCCCTGTGGTCTCTGCGCAACCTGGCGCGACGCAGTTTCAAGGCGGCAATCGCCCGGGGTGCCGGCCACTTGCCCTTGGCAAGATTGCCAAGCCTTCCGCTCCTGCTCACGGCCCTCACCTACATCCATGTAGGCGACGCCGAAAGTGCACGCGCCAGGCAGCGCCCTTCGGGGCTTACAGGCCTCTTGGTTTCAGAGAAAGTCGCTGGCGGCGTTACCTACAGGGATGTAGGTGAGGGGCGAGAGCAGGATGCGGTAAGCTTTGCGCTCATTCACCGGGCAACCAGCGGA
The DNA here is from genome assembly GCA_964451365.1 of uncultured Cellvibrionaceae bacterium. Classification (GTDB taxonomy): domain Bacteria; phylum Pseudomonadota; class Gammaproteobacteria; order Pseudomonadales; family Cellvibrionaceae; genus CAYVIB01. Next base: position 71 of record CAYVIB010000038.1, on the reverse strand, counting down.
ACGCCGCCCGACCCGCCTCAATCGCGCGCCTTGCCAGCAAAAATTCCTGTAAGCCAGAGACCGCAGGGACT
>CAYVIB010000037.1:0-47772 GCA_964451365.1 uncultured Cellvibrionaceae bacterium | reverse complement strand
TGATATCTTGCCAGATATCTACTTAAGAGTGGTCTACCTTTTGGGGGAGCTTACGCGTTCACTTCCCGATTAGCAACGATGGACAACGAATCGGGCAGTGTTTTGTAGGGGTAACCCTTGCGGTTACCCGGGCAGCCGCAAGGGCTGCCCCTACGCATAATTAAAAAGACGCCAAGCATGGGGTATCCAAAAAGATGCCCAATTGTGATGGCTTGCATAAGCAGCTTAAAGGCAGAGAAGCAAATCGCTTGAGTGGGACGGTTAGTCCTTTATTAATTTCAGCAGCACTCCGTTGGTCCAGCCGAAACCATCCTGCACGGGATATTCGCCGCCGCCGGCTTCGAGGGTGGTGTCGTACACGTTGTATTTCTCAACCATTTTTCCGGTGCGTTGGTAAACATCCCGATTAAGTTCCACCCAGCGGGATTCAATGGTGTCAGCCAGTTCATGGTAGCCGTAGTTTCTAAGCCCCTTGATGGTGATCCATTGCAGTGGTGCCCAGCCGTTGGGAGCATCCCACTGCTGGCCGGTAAGTCGCAAGGTGGTGGTAACCCCTCCCGCCTGCAGAAAGTCATCTTCGATAACCCTGGCAACAGCGGCTGCCTGTCGATCGTCCGCCATATTAAAAAACAACAGATAAGCGGCGGCGAGAGACAGGGGCTCGGTTTGGATTTCGCGCATGAAGTCATAGTCCCGGAAGAAGCCTTCTTCCTCGCTCCAGCAGCATCGCATAAGCGCCGCCTTGCGCTCTTCCGCAAGCTGTCGGTAATGTGCCGCCGTGGCGTATTCCGCCGTTTCGTCATGCGCCTCGGCCAATACCCGTTCCAGGTGGTACAGCAAGGCATTCAGGTCGATGGGAATTATCTCCGTGGTGTGTATGGAATTCATATTTTCGCCGTCTTTGAACCAGCGGCTGCTGAAATCCCAGCCGGATTCCGCGGCGGCGCGAATATGACGGTAAACCTCGTTTTTGCTTTGTCCGTCGCCGACAATCTCGCTGGCCAGTTGAACATCTTCGCGATAGGATTCCGGTCGCGGTGTCGACATATCGTCCCAATAGCGGTTCAGGATAGAGCCATCGCTTAGTCGAATAACCCGTCGATAGCTGCGCTGGTTTTCATCCAGAAATTTCACTCCGTCCATCCAGAATTGATACTCCCGCAACAGGTGCGGCCTGTACCTGGTAAGTGTGCCTTTGCCTTTTTCTTCCGCGAGAAGCCTGACCATGAGGCTGAAAAAAGGCGGCTGTGATCGCCCCTGGTAGTAGGTGCGGTTACCGTTTGGAATAAAGCCGACGGTTTCTATCAAATAGGAAAAGTTATTCACCATGTTTTCGATGAGATCCCATCCTCCGGACTCCCGCAGGCCGAGCATGGTGAAATAGCTGTCCCAATAGTAGATTTCCCGGAACCGGCCGCCGGGGACGATATAAGAGTGCGGAAGCGGCAGCAACGTGCCCTGGGAAGTTTTATCCGGCCTTCGGGTCAATACGTCCCAAAGAATGTTGATATGTTCCTCGACGCTTCGCGATTTATCGCTTGTGAAGCCGGTGGCGATAGTAGGCGGAGGGATAAAATTATCGTCAACAAATAATTCGAGGTCGAAACTCGCGTTATTTTTTGCTTTATGATACGTGGCCATAATGGTGGCTGGGGAGTGTCGTGGCGTGCTGTCGACAAATGTTTTTGAATCGCTGTAGATGCCCGACATCTGCACGGTGTGAAATAGCTCGCCGTAGAGTTTATCCGGCCCGGGTGTTCCGGACGGCGGGGTGTAGTCGTAGGTTACATGCTGAGCGCAACCGGCAAGTATTAAAACCCAAAGCAGGTGAACAAGGTTCTTTTTCATAAAGTGAAAATCATATAAATTTTTTTTGCCCCGGCGGAACCGCAAGCCAGACAGTGCATTGAACATGCAAAGCAAAGAACTATTCGTCATGCTCGCGAAGCGGACATCCAGGAAAGTTTCCCTGCAAACTCTGGATTACGCTGGCGGCATTCCACCGGGCGGCACTCCACTACGCAAAGATGACCGCATGCCTAAAACTTATATCCAGCCGAGAATTTAATATGTCTCGGCAGTATATAACGGCCATTGGCGGATACGCCTGCTGCACGTGGATCGCTTTCGGTTAAAGCCAGTTCGTCGGTTGCGTTGTCCACCACCAGTTGGAAATTGAGGTTATTGATATTAACCAGCACACCCAGATCGACTTTGTCGTAACCTTCCAGTTCATTGATGTTGGCATTGTCGCCATAGCGATCATCAACCAGGCTCCAGGTGCCGTAAAAGGTTGTCTCGACACCGTTATCCAACGCCAGAAAATAGCTTGGAGACAATCGTAACTGGTAGCCCGGCTGGCGTTGCACCTCGTTGCCTTCCTCCGGACCCGCGCTGGTAATTTCCGATTCCTGGATGGTGGCGTTCAGGTCAAGCGCGAAATTTCCCAGCGTCAGGTTACCATCGATTTCCACGCCCATGGCCTCGGTGGAGAAACGGTTGCAGGCTCCACCGATATCGCAAAACGGCTGTCCTTCGGTTTCATTGGCAAAGCCGGTGGCATAGAGGGAATAACTCTCCCGCATAAGTTTGTAGCCTAACTCAAGTTGTTGCACATCGATGATCAGGTCCGAGCCGGCGTTGAAATCGCCGCGAAAATCGCGGTAGGCATCGAAGTCCGGATATTTATGGCCGTCGTTGATACGGGCGAAAACCCCCATATCGTCGCGGAAGTTCCAGTTGGCGGCCGCCGTATAAGACACTTTATCCTCATCGGCTTCGGCAACAAAATCCACGCGTCCGTCGCGTGTGCCATCGTCCACGGCGTAGCTGGTTTCCCGATTGGCAAAGCGCACGCCGGCATCCAGGGTAATATCGCCGATATAGGTTTCTCCAGCGATATAGAGTGCGTTTTCGCGGGCATCTCCCAGTGCTTCCACATCATACTTGAAGCCGCAGGTGGCGATGTCGGGGTCCTGGCAGGGATCGGTGATGCTGTCGGGATCTATTTGTTCGCCATCGTGACGCAGTTCGTACCACTTCTGGTTGCCCAGCGACCACCACTCGGATACTTCCCAAGACGAGGTGTAATAACCCAAAGTGAGTTTGTAATCCTGCCAGCTTTTGCTGAGCGCGAGATCGTTATTGAACGCCTTGATATCTTTTTCCACCACCCAGGGGCCAAACCGCTGCACCAGTGCATCGGCGGCGACAGTCGAGCCGGAAATGGTTTCCCCTGCCGCGCCTGCATTGATACTGCCGAGTGTGACTGCCGCGCCATCGGGAACAAAGCCATAAGTGTTGGCATCGCCCTTGGTCAGGCTGAATCTGTCAATAAAGGTCCAGTCATTGTCCAGGTTCAGTTCAACGGCGCCGCCTGTCACGCTGCCGTTCCAGCCGCGGCCATCACCCATATCGAAACTTTCCCATTCGATTTCAGAACCGCCTTCACCGTCGGCGCCACTGATCGGGACCAATACAAGGCGGTTACTCTGCCCCACCTGCGTGTATTCCGCGTCCAGTCCCGTGCTGACGCCTTCCACGTCCAGGGCGACCGGCAGATACCATGTGCCGTGATCGTCCGTGGTGCGATGGAAAATATTGGCTTTACCGTTTTCCAGGTATTTGGTGATATTGACAGTGAACTGATGGCCCTCTTCCGCGTTGAATCCCGCCTCGCGCACACCGGGTGATGAACTGATATAACCGCCCATCATGTAGTAGAGATCGTCGTCGAGCTTTCCGCTCAATACGCCGTCGATACGTTGCAGGTCATAATCCGAAGTTGAATACTCGATGACACCTTCAGTTTCCTCACCGCCTTCTTTTAAAATAAAGTTGGTGGTCAAACCCACCTGCCCATTGGAGTAAACCGGGTTGGGACCGCCGCGCAACCCTTCCAGCCGCTCAATGGTTTCGTCGATGCGAAAGAGCGTGGAGTTTTCCATAAAGGACAGCGTGGGTGCGGGATAAATAGCAAGTCCATTAATCGCGACGGTAACAAAATCCGCATCGCCCGCGCTTGGAAAACCGCGAACAAAAATATTCGCGCCAGATACGCCGCCGGAACTTTCCACCCATACGCCCGGAATGGTTTTGAATAAATCCGCTGTGCTTGCCGGAGCTATCCGTTCTATTTCGCCCGCATCAACTGTTGAAATGGCAAAACTGGCGGCAAATTTGTTGATGGCCGCGCCACCGGGTGTGCCGGTTACGATAACTTCTTCGATTATTCGCTCTGACGGCGCTTGTGCGTGAGCGGTGGTGAGAAGTGATGCTGCGACTAACGATGTGAGAAAAAAACCACGGGTTATCGCATTGCTACCAGAAACAATGTGATTAATTTTCTGTGTCAGTTGACGTTTTTTCATTATGGCCTCCGCACGTTTTGATTGGCTGTTATACAGCGACACCTCGGAACTGCGCTGGCAGAAATAAATTCAGCTTGGGACTAATTTTGGGTCTGAAGGAAATTCGGGAGTTTATCCGAATTCAGGCCAATGGTAGGTAAATTAATCGGGCAGTGCAATTAAGCGCATTTGGTTATGCGCACTGTTGCAGTTTGTCGCGGTTAAATGGCGTAAAATAACACATCCTGCGGGAATTTTTTGCACCACTCCCATCGCATTAAAAATGCCATTGAACGATGCGCGGACATGATTCGTTAGTGCTATTTAACGCCAATTAAATTGTTCTTGACGGCCACATCAGGTAATGATGGAGCCCTCATTTGCAATGCGGTCTCTGGAGAATATGTTTCGTTCAATTTGGCTGATCCAGCCGGGGAAGCTTTTTATTCAACCTTACTGGCGGCCCATTTAGCGAACAAAAAGGTCTCGCTTCGGACAATCGATGAAAGCATGGTGCAATATATAACTATTGATAAGCAATGAGTCCAACAAGTGAGACCACGCACGCGTGCGCGGTATCGCACCGGTCGTTCATAAGCTCTTCAACTAAAGCCCTTAATTACATTCATTGAAAAAAACCGAAAGCGGCTTATGCGAGCGAAATATACCGCTTGACAAAAAGTTTCCATGGAAACTAAATTGAACATATTGTTTCCCTGGAAACCTAAAGATGACAAGGCTCAAATCCCCTGCCGCCAGTCCTCTCGACGCCCACATCGGCTTCTGGCTGCGTTTCGTCTCAAACCGTGTATCCGAACGCTTTGAAAAGCTGCTGGCGGCGAAGGCCATTTCCGTTACCGAATGGGTGGCCATGCGAACGCTCTACCAATCCTCCGGCGTAACCCATGCCGAGTTGATTGAAACCCTGGGGATGACCAAGGGTGCGGCTTCCAAGGTTATTTCCCGGCTTGAAAACAAAGCGCTGGCGGAGCGTCGGTTGGCTGCCGACAGCGCTCGTGAACAGACCCTTCACCTGACTGCGAAAGGAAACCGGCTGGTGCCCGAATTGGCGTCTCTCGCGGATGAAAACGATGCCTTCTTTTTCGGCCACCTTTCCAGGGCGCGACAAGCCGCGTTGATGGAGCTAATGAAGGATTTGGTTCATCGGCACCAGTTAAAGAAAGTTCCAACCAAGTAGCTCAACTCAACAAACTCAACCATACTCTCTAATCCAACAGGAGACAGCCATGGACAAATCAGTCGAGTCCGTGATTCTGGAAACCTTTAACAGTTCCAACGCTGGCCGGATTCATTTCGGCCAGGTTGTCGGCAATTTGCTTGAGGCCGGTGTGGAGTCATATGATGTCGATTACCGGGCCGGCCGCGCAACCTATTACATGCCCAATGGCAAAACACTGACCCTGGACATGAATGCGCCGGAGGTCACATTGCCAGCGACTTTTCGGCGTCCGCTATCAAGGCCGCAATTTCGAAAGCCCAGCGGGGCGAGGTAATGTACCCGGAATTCAAAAAGCTTTCGCAAGCGGGTGGATGCGTTGGTTATACCGTATGGTTAGCCGGTCGCCATGTCTCCTACTACGGAAGAAACGGTGAAACTCATGTGGAGAATTTTCCCAGCTAATCGGTCGATACGTTATTGAGACGAACGGGTATTCAAATCGGCGGACGTGTTACCAGTTGAACCGGCTTCACAGACACCAACGAGCCAAGTGGGTATATTGCGCTCTGGCGAATCTGCACACCCGGTAGTTTTGTTTGGAAGCTTGAATGGCTAAATGTGTTTACCTGATCTTCGGGTTGTCTCTCTGCGCGGCTGCCGCGCGAAGCCTACCCGATAATGGCTCCTTCCCGGATATGGAAACCTGCCTTCGTTCCTCTGTTGTCCATGCCGGAGATGAGGTAACAGTGGAGGATTTAAGACGTCAATGCGAATCGTCGTTGGGTAGATCCATCGAAAGCATTGAAGAAAAACGTCTCGGTGAAAAAGTCGAGACCGCCAGCGGGAATACTAATCAGGGAACAGGCGAGCGTTTTGCAATGGAGGAGTCCTACCAGTTCAGCCGCTTTGTACTGATACCCCACAAGCGAAATTACATCCTGCCTGTGAGTTACAAAAAGAATCCGAACAACGCTCCTTACATTGATAACACTAACGGCCTGGAGGACTTAAAGCACGCCGAAGTGGAATTTCAACTCAGTATTAAGTTGCTGATCGCGGAAGGTGTATTGAATAACGGCTATCTGTTTTTTGGCTACACCAATCAAACTTTCTGGCAGTTCTATAATCTGGAAAAATCGACACCTTTTCGCGACACCAATCAACAGCCGGAACTTATTCTGCGGTATTACAATGATTGGCGAATTTTTGGATTCCAAAACATTATGAATGAATTTGCCATCAATCATCAATCCAATGGCCAGGGAGGTAGTTTATCCCGCAGCTGGAACCGATTGACTTTTAAAACAGTTTTCGAAAAGGGAAATTTGTTGCTTTCTCTCAAGCCTTGGTATCGCCTTCCGGAAGACGAAAAGGAGTCGCCGGACGATGCCCGTGGCGATGATAATCCGGATATCGAGAAATATATGGGGCACTTTGAGCTGACCGGAGCGTACAAGCACAATCAGAATATCTACAGCATTATGCTTCGCAATAACCTGCGCAGCGACAACAAAGGTGCTGTTGAGCTAAGCTGGAGCTTCCCTCTCTACAAACGCTCGCACAACCTGCATGGGTATATCAAGTATTTTAACGGCTACGGGCATAGTCTCATTGATTATAATGATCACACACAGGCAATAGGATTGGGTTTTGTATTTACCGATTTCTTTTGAACAAGTGACTTGGAATCGACTCCTTTACCGGGGAGGCAAGCCTTCAATAATCTGTGATTGTCACTCATGAGTACGAATGAACTGGAAACCAACCGCCTTAAACTGCGAGCCTGGAAAGCGGAGGATTACTCGCTTTTTGCGAACCTGAATGCCGATTCGGTGGTAATGGAATATTTTCCCGCAACGTTGTCTGCGGAGGAAAGTAACCGGATGGCGGATAGGATAAACGAGCGCATGACAGCGCGGGGGTGGGGGCTCTGGGCAACCGAATTAAAATCCACGAACGAATTTATTGGCTTTGTCGGGCTGAATGTCCCGTCGGTGACGCTGCCATTTTCACCCTGCGTCGAAATCGGCTGGCGCCTGGACCGGAAATTCTGGGGAATCGGTTACGCGACCGAAGCGGCGATGGAAGCATTGCGCTTTGGGTTCGAGGAACTGGAACTGGATGAAATCGTCGCTTTTACCTCCACCCACAACTACCGGTCGCGGGCGGTAATGTACCGGTTGGGAATGCAGGATACCGGGGAAAATTTTTTCCACCCGGATATTGATCGTAACCACCCTCTTTGCGAGCACGTATTATACAAAATCACCCGATATTAGGGCGCCTCGCAGGGATGAATAAAATAAATTCCCAGGGGGCATGGGAGGGATGGGCGGTATAAATGAGTTTTTCAGCTCAACACGTCCCGAATATATTTAAACAGCTTGCGTGCGTTTACCGGCGTTTTATTTTCCGCGGCTTCTTTCTTCGCACCCGTAACCAGATGTCGCAATTGCTGGCGATCGCAATCGGGAAACGCATTGATGAACTGGTGCAGTTTTTCATCGTCACCCTGGATAAGGCCGTCTCGCCATTTCTCGATAAGGTGGTGTTGTCTCGCCAGTCGGCTGCGATCTTCCTGGATCCGGTTATATGCTTCGACAATCGCGTCGGAGTCGGATTCGCGCATTAGTCGTCCGATAAATTGCATATGCCGCCGGAGCGCACCGCGCTTGGTTATCTTCGGTGTCTGGTCGATTGCCGCGCGCAGTGTGTCGCTCAACGGCATTTTATCCAGTTGGTCCGTCGGGAGTTTGGTCAGCTCTTCGCCCAGGTCCTGCAATGCCAGCATTTCCTTTTTTACCTGGGTTTTGCTTTTGCTAATAAATTCTTCGTCGGACTCGTTATCGTGCATAAGAGAAAACTGGTTGGGTGAAAAATACAGTGGTTGGGTGGCTTAACGATAAAAAGCGTTTAGCCGTAAAAGTAAGTGGCCATGCCGAGAAAGGCCAAAAATCCCACCACGTCGGTTACCGTGGTAAGCGTGACACCACCGGCGAGTGCCGGGTCGATCTTGAGTGACTTTAAAAATACCGGCAGCAAGGCGCCGGCAAGCGCGGCGGTGACCAGGTTGATAACCATGGCGCCGGCAATGATAAACGCAATTATTGGATCGCGAAACCACACCGCCGTCACCCCGCCCATGACCAGGGCCCAAAGCATACCATTGATAAAACCGACGCGCAGTTCCCTCGATAACAACCAGCTCATGTTGCTGCGGCCAATCTGGCCAATCGCCATGCCGCGAATAACCACGGTTAAAGTCTGCGATCCTGCGACGCCACCCATGCTGGCGACAATCGGCATTAACACGGCAAGCGCGACTACTTTATCGATAGTGCCCTGAAAGATGTTGATTACCGCCGAAGCGAGAATGGCGGTAAGTAAGTTGATTCCCAGCCATATCGCGCGCCGCGGAATGGTGCGCGTGGCGGGGGCAAAGGTATCTTCCTCTTCCTTCAAACCGGCCAGGCTCATCAGCGAGTGATCGGCATCTTCCCGGATAACGTCGACCACGTCATCGATCGTGATTCGCCCCAAAAGCTTGCCCTGTTCGTTCACCACCGGTGCGGAGATCCAGTCGTGTTTTTCGAACAGTTTGGCCACTTCGGTGTCCGGCATACTGGCGGGAATGGCGTTGGCATCGGTGACCATCACTTCGCGCACCGTGACATTGGGATCGGTTGTAAGCAACTTGCTGAGGGGCAGGATACCGAGATAGTCGTCCTTTCGGTTCACCACAATCAGGCTGTCGGTGGATGGCGGCAGTTCGCTGTGCCGGCGCAGATAACGCAGTACCACATCCAGGGTAAATCTTGGACGCACGGTAATGGTGTCCGTGTTGGTCAACCCGCCGGCGGTATCCTCATCGTAGACCAGAACCGTTTCCACGCGCTGGCGATCCTGGTCGGTCATGGCCGACAGCACTTCCTGAATTACCTTCTCCGGAAGTTGCTGCAGAATATCCACCACGTCGTCCGTATCGAGACCTTCGGTAATCTCCGCAACGGTGACGGCATCCATGTCCTGCAGGAAATGGCTCTGCAGTTCGTAAGGCAGGTTCTCCACCACCTCACCCACCATTTCCCGGTCGATCAGATCCCACAGGATTTTACGGGAGGGGGGAGGAGAGGATTCAATCAGGCGTGCGATTTCCACCGGTCGCAGGCTGTTAACCAGGCGCGCAACCTGGCGAAAGGTACCGCTGTCCAGCAAGCCCTGAATTTTGTCAAGCTGAGACTGAATCTGGTTATGTTCTTTTTCGGCAGCCTGTTGCATAGTGGATTGTGGTTCAGAGTAAGGAGAAGCCGGCCATTCCATGCCAGGAACAAAATAAGCCGGCTAAAAAGTATTAATATTGTAGCTGTTTTGATGCGTTCTAACATCTGCCGGCGTGAATTTTGTGATCGCCGGCCGACTGAAAAACTACCAAACGCCAAGGATATGGAAAGAGGATGACGGGGATTTAAAACTTATTCCTCTTCCTCAAACCGGTTTTCAATCAACTCCAATAATGCTTTCATCGCATCCTCCTCATCTTTGCCATCGGTGCCAAGCACCAGTTCGGTACCTTTTGCCGCCGCCAGCAGCATCAAGGCCATAATACTTTTGCCATCGATTTTCTTTTCGCCGTGAATGACATAAACGTTGCAGGCGTAGCGGTTTGCGGTATTGGCAAATTTGGTGGCGGCGCGGGCGTGCAGCCCAAGCTTATTAATTATTTTGGTCGGTTTTTCCTGCATAAATGTTTTTCTTCCTTCTAAGCGGAATCGTCAGAATTTCCGGCCAACTGTCGGTGCCGGGTTTGGACGTTGGAATACTTTTCCCTGACTTTATTGGCCAGACGTTCACACAGATAAACCGAGCGGTGCATCCCGCCGGTGCAACCAATGGCGATTGTCAGGTAGCTGCGGTTATTTTTTTCAAACCGCGGTATCCACTTTTTGATGAATGCGAGGATGTCGTTGTACATCTCTTCCACTTCCGTTTCGCTGTCCAAAAAGTCGATAACATCTTTGTCAAGGCCGGACTTGGATCGCAGCGCGGGGCTCCAGTACGGGTTCGGCAGGCAGCGCACGTCGTAAATAAAATCCGCGTCCACCGGAATGCCGTGTTTGAAGCCGAAAGATTTAAAAGTAATGGCGATTCCCTTTGTTTCCTCGCCCACCACCAGGCTCTTCACCGTGCTGCGCAGCTCGTGCAGATTCAAATGGCTGGTATCGATGGTGATGTCGGCGGCTGAGGCGATCGGGGCGAGAATGATTTTTTCCTTGGCGATGGCTTCGTTAAGGCTGGTGTTTTTATCCGACAGGGGGTGTCGGCGCCTTGTTTCGCTGAACCGCTTCAGCAGAACCTCCCTTGAGGTGTCGAGGTAGACAATTTCACATACCGCGTTTTCCGGCAGTGGAGTACCGGAGATCAACTCCGGCAGTTTGCTGAGGTCGCCATCGATATTGCGGGCGTCGATGCCGATCGCGAATTTTTGTTTGGTGGCGTTAGGCATGCTGCTGATTTGTTTCATCAGCGCGGGGAGAAGGTTGACCGGCAGATTATCGATACAGGTAAATCCTTCATCCTCCAACAGGTGAAGCGCTGAGCTTTTGCCCGACCCAGACCTTCCACTGATGACCAAAAAACGCATAGGATTATTCTGCTGTTGTTCGACTAGGGTTGTTCGACTACAAGAATGCCCGCCGCCAGGCGGACTCTGAAAAAACGGAATTTATTGTAATCAGGCAATGTTACCGGATTGCAGCCGGCATTAACTTGCCTTGGCGTATTCAAAAAGCTGTTCGTCTGTTCTGGCCCGGCGAAGTCTTGCCACAAATTCCGGTTGCTGCATTCTTTCGGCCAGCTGTGCCAGCGTTTCCAGGTGGTTGCTTTCCGCATCCTGCGGTACCACCATGGCAAAAACGATATCTACCGGCTTATTGTCCACTGCGTCGAAATCCACCGGCTCTTCCAGGGTAATACAGGCACAGTAACTTTTACCTCCGGTGTTGAAACGGCAGTGGGGGATGGCTATACCCTGGCCGATTCCGGTCGAGCCAAGGCGCTCGCGATTAATCAGGCTGGTAAACAATTCGTCCGCATTGATGTTTTCAATGTGGTCGGCAAACAGCTGGGCCAGATTTTCCAATATTTTTTTCTTGCTTCCGGCAGGCATTCTTGCTCGCGTGCAATCTTTTGCGAGAATTGATTCAATTTCCATAGTGGTTACTTCAAATAAATTCGTTAACGGTTCCGGAGATTACACCAGCCGTTTTCGCTCATTTGACGGCGGAATATTCAGCGACTCCCTGTATTTGGCAATCGTGCGGCGCGCCACTTTGATTCCCTGGTTAGCGAGCAATTCGGTGATCTTTGAGTCACTGAGCGGTTTGCGTGGATTTTCGGCCGCGACAAGTTTCCTGATGATTGCGCGGATTGCCGTGGAAGAGCATTCTCCACCCGCTTCAGTGGCCACATGACTGGAGAAGAAATATTTTAGCTCAAAAATCCCCTGCGGAGTATGCATGTACTTTTGCGTGGTTACCCGCGAAATGGTTGACTCGTGCATCTCGACGATTTCCGCCACGTCGTGGAGCACCATGGGTCGCATTGCTTCCGGGCCGTGCTCAAGGAAGCCCTGTTGTTTTTCAACGATGCAGGTGGCGACCTTGAGCAGGGTTTCGTTACGGCTTTGCAGGCTTTTCAAAAACCAGCGGGCTTCCTGCAGGTTGTCGCGCAGAAAGGTGTTGTCGGCGCTGGAATCCGCCCGTTTTACCAGTGAGGCGTAACCGGGGTTGATGCGGATTTTCGGGGCAATATCCGGGTTCAGTTGCACCGTCCAGCGGTTGTTTACCTTGCTAACGAATACGTCGGGTACGACGTACTCGGTGTTGTCCTCGCCGATGGATTCGCCGGGGCGGGGATTGAGTTTCTGGATAATGCTGATGGCATCCTGCAGTTCCTGTTCCTTGATTTTGAGCTTGCGCATCAATTGCTTGAAATCGCGGCTGCCCAGCAGGTCGAGGTAATCGGCCACCAGTTCGCGGGCATTTCTGCAAGCTTCGCTGCTGTCGGCACATTGGTCCAACTGGATCAGCAGGCACTCCTGCACGTTTTGGCTGGCGACGCCGGGAGGGTCGAACTGCTGTACCCGGTGCAGTACCGCATAAACCTCGTCCAGCTCCAATTCCTCGTAGCTGGATACCAGGCCTTCGTGTATATCTTCAATACTTTGGCCGAGCATGCCGCTCGGTCCCACCGCGTCGATAATGGCGTCCGCTATCTCCCGGTCCAGCTCCGACATCGGTGTAAGGTTGAGTTGCCATTTGAGGTAGTCCTGCAGTGTTTCCGAGGTGCCACGGCGGGATTCAAAATCGGTGTCTTCGCCATCCGGGCGGGAAAGGCTTGAGCCCGAGGGCGCCGATTGATAAACATCGTCCCAACTGGTATCTACGGCGAGATCCGTTGGAATGTCATCATTCCAACGATCGTCGGAATGATCGGGGCTGATGTCGGTACTGATATCGTCGGTGGAATTCTTATCGCTTTTTACGGAATAGTCGTCGGAGTCGTATGCGGTACCTTCGACATCGGATGTCTTGTTGGAATCTTCATTCCTGTCGAGGCCGTTGCCGGAATCGCTGCTGTCGGCTGAATCTTCCGACAATTCCAGCATGGGATTGGATTCGAGGGCTTCCTGAATCTCCGCCTGCAGGTCGAGTGTGGACAATTGCAGCAGGCGAATCGCCTGCTGCAACTGCGGAGTCATTGTCAATTGTTGACCAAGCTTTAACTGGAGAGACTGCTTCATACAGTTAAACTTTCGTTACCTTTGGGTTAGGTGTGAGTTTATATTCCAGGTCGTTAAGACAGAGCTTTCCCAATTCTGTACGCCAATCGACGAGAGCAACTTCCGCTTCGAGAGGCACAATTTCCTGCTTCGAAAAGGCAAGAGTGCGGTGCCTATATTTCTTCGTCGCACTCCTAGTTTAGTCGGGACGAGCCTTGCAAGCAAGGATTATGCCGCAATTCAAACCAAGAGTTGACTTTTTTTATTGACTATGGCCATGCCGGGCCGCGCTGATTGTAATCACGCGACCTGCCGTGGCTAGAGAGTGAAATGCTGGCCGAGATAAACCTCTCGCACCTTCTTGTTGTTCAGCACCGTTTTTGCGTCGCCTTCGGCGATGATGCCGCCTTCAGATACAATGTAGGCTTTTTCGCATATATCAAGGGTTTCCCGAACGTTATGGTCGGTAATAAGTACGCCGATCCCGCGATTTTTCAATTGCCGGATAATTTCCTTGATATCACTGACCGAAATCGGGTCAACGCCCGCGAAAGGCTCATCAAGCAGGACAAACGCGGGGTCGGTTGCCAGGGCTCGCGCGATTTCCACCCGCCGCCTTTCGCCGCCGGACAGGGACATGCCCAGGCTGTTGCGGATATGGCCGATGTGAAATTCTTCCAATAAATTTTCCAATATTTCCATCCGTTGCCGGCGTCGCAAATCCTTCCGCGTTTCGAGAATCGCCATAATATTGTCCGCCACACTAAGCTTGCGGAATACAGAAGCTTCCTGCGGCAGATAGCCGAGGCCGGCGCGCGCCCGACCGTGCATGGGGAGCCGGGTGATGTCCTTGTTGTTGATCAGCACTTGTCCCCGGTCGGCTTTGATAATCCCGGCGATCATGTAAAAACATGTGGTTTTGCCGGCGCCGTTCGGACCCAGCAGCCCCACAACCTGCCCGTCCCGGACGGCGAGTGAAACATCGATAACAACTTTGCGGCCCTTGTAGCTCTTGGCCAGGTGATGAGCTTCCAGTAGCGGCATATCAGTGCTCCATCCACCTAATAATAATGGATTCAGTTGGCCTGTCAGCGTTCATGGCAAGGCGCGACTCACAGTGAATGGCAGCGTCCTTCGCTAGAGGCGCAACGCGGTCTATGGGCGCTGACAGGCCAACCCGAAAGGCGCTCCCGTGGTGCCCGGCTGCGGCGTTGCCGTGCTTGCAAAGGACGCTGCCATTTGCTGCGCACGGCGTCGGTATGCCGCACCACTTGCCCCCGAACACCACGGGAGCGCTGAACCCGTTATTATTAGGTGGATGGAGCACTATTCCTGGCCGCTAATCGATTTGGGCGGGATGACCATGCGCACCCGCTCTTTGGGGCCGTCGCCGTTGTCACTACTGGCTTTCACGATGGATTTTTTCACGTCGTAGTCGATGCGGTTGCCGCTGAGGCTGGTGCCTTCCTGCACCAGGGAGGCATTGTTAATCAAGTGGAGCGTTCCCTGGTCCACCTGGTACTCCAGCCGGTTCGCCTTGGCGAGCACGGGCTCCTGGTCCAGCGCCGGTATCTGGCGATAATGGGCCGGTGAACCGGTGGCGATAACCTTGACCACTTTGTCGCTTTTGGTGTGAATCACCATTTTGTCGGCGTTGATGCGCATGCTTCCCTGTTCCATGGTCACGGAGCCGGAGTAGGTGATGGTCTGGTTTTTTTCATCGAATTCAATTTCGTCGGCGTTCAGGAGAACGCTCTGGTCGCGGTCGGTCGGCAGCGCAAACAGCTGCCTCGACAGGGATAACAAGCCCAGCATTATGACAATCATTAGAATGTTGCTCGGTTTAAATCGGGTCATGCCTGCCCTGAACCTTGGATAACAGTTTAATTTTCCTTTCCGCCAAATCCGCCCGCATCCCCACGGCATCTATCTCGCCCCAGGCGGACGTGATTTTAACAGGCTCCCGGGTTTCGGCGAGCTTTCGGGCCGGATAAATCTCCAGGCGCGAGGTTAACAGTTCCGTATCCTGGCCGGCGATCCGGCTTTGGGTGACTTTTACATCGTCCCACAGTATGAGTTTATTCTCCTGTTCGGAATACATGCCTTCGTTGGCGATGATCCGCCACGGTTCGTCTTCCAGGTAGAGCACGACGCGCGGCTGCCTGACCAGCGTGTATTCCGTGGCTGGTTTGTCTTCCTCTTCCTCGCGATAGTATTCGAGCACCTTCGCCTCAAAAGTGTATTCCAGTTCGCCTTCTTCCGAAAAATGCGTGGTGGCCGCGTTTCGAGCGACGGCGTAGGGCAGGTTTTCTTCCGCCGGTTCCTGTTGAATCGACAGCGGATTTCTCTCCCAGTCCCGCAGATACAGCAGTGCGGCAATCAGCAGCACCGCCAACAGGAGATAAATCTGGCTTCGGTTAAACGCCAATGTCATTGTCGGTTCGGTTGCTCGCTGTGAATGTAGGCCGCCAGTGCGTCTTCGTATGTGTCCTGCGCTTTCATGATCATGTCGCAGGCTTCCCTGACCGCGCCTTCGCCTCCGCACTTGTCGCTAAGCCAGCGGGCGTGGCGGCGAACGCCTTCGGCGGCGTTGGGGACGCTCAGCGCCAGGCCTACCCGTGTCATTACCAGCAGGTCGGGGTAGTCGTCTCCCATGTAGGCGATGTTTTCCAGTGGGCAGGAGAATTCCCGCAGCAGTTCTTCCAGTGCGGTGAACTTGTCTTCCCGGCCCTGGATCAGCAGTTTAATACCCAGTTCTTCCGCGCGCCGGGTCACCGCCGGGTTGTCGCGGCCGCTGATAATGCCCACCTCCACTCCGGAGCGCATCAGCATTTTAATGCCATGTCCGTCGAGGGTGTGGAAAGCCTTGATCTGGATGCCGTCGCTGGTGAAATACAGCTTGCCGTCGGTCAATACGCCGTCCACGTCCAACAGCAATAATTTTATCTTTGCCGCCCTTTGAATCAGGGCGGTATCGAGTGAGGAGTCAGTCATCAGGCCAGCCCTGCGCGCAACAAATCGTGCATATGAAGGACTCCGGCGGGCGAACCGTTGCCGTCTTCCACTATCAGTGCGGTAATTTTGTAAGTTTCCATTTTGTTCAGCGCCTCCGCGGCCAGGGAATCCTTGCGAATGGTTCGCGGACTCGGTGTCATCACTTCTTTTACCAGTGCTTTATTAACATCCAGGCGCCGGTCGATACAGCGGCGCAGGTCGCCGTCGGTGAAAATACCCAGCAGGTGATCGGCTTCATCGACCACGGTCGTCATACCGAAGCCTTTCTGTGTCATTTCCGCCAGCGCCGTCAGCAGGGGGGTATCGGGCAGTACGCGGGGTACCTCGCCGCCAGCGTGCATCACATCCTCCACCTTTAGCAGCAGTTTTTTGCCGAGTATGCCGCCGGGGTGGGAATAGGCGAAATCCTCGGTGGTAAACCCGCGCGCCTCAAGCAGGGCAATGGCCAGGGCATCGCCCATTACCAGCGTGACGGTGGTGCTGGATGTGGGAGCCAGGTCGAGTGGACAGGCCTCGGCGGCGATACTGATATCCAGCACCACATCCGCCGCCTGTGCCAGTGTTGAATTGGCCTTGCCCACCATGGCGATCATTTTCAGTTTTTTGCGTTTGAGCAGCGGCAGCAGCGCAACGATTTCCGGCGAGCCGCCGGAACTGGAGATGGCAATTACCACGTCGTCGCTGGTGATCATTCCCAGATCGCCGTGGCTGGCTTCACCCGGGTGAACAAAAAATGCAGGGGTGCCGGTACTGGCGAGCGTCGCCGCGATCTTGCGGCCGATATGACCGGACTTGCCCATGCCGGTGATAATAACCCGCCCATTACAGTCGAGGAGTAGCTCGCAGGCCCTGGCGAAAGCGCTGTTAATCCGATGTTCAAGTTCGGTGACGGCGTCTCGTTCGATGGTAACGGTGCGCTTGCCCGAGCGGACAAAATCGAACTGGTGCATGTATACGATCCAAATAAATATTTGCCAAACATCAGTCGGCAAAACAAATGTCTGTCCGACCGCTGTTCTTTTTGTAGCTGGAAATTTTTCGAATTAAATCACGTCAACCCGAGCAGAGCCATATACGCCATATAAAGAGTTAACAGTACAACGCCGATCAGTTTCCCCAAACGCACCTGTTCCACCTCCTTGGCGGAGTGCAGTTTTGCAGCGACAGCCAGCGCGAGCAACATGGTAACACCCAGCATCGCCAGATAATCGCGGGCGAATACTTTGTCGTCCAGTAACAGTGGCTGCATAACGCCTGGTATGGCCATAACCGCCATCAGGTTAAAAATATTGGAACCGACAATGTTGCCCACCGCAATATCGTGATGGCCCTTCAGCGCGCTCATAACCGAGGCAGCCAGTTCCGGCAGGCTGGTGCCGATTGCTATCACGGTCAATCCGATGATCAACTGGCTCACGCCGAAATGAGTGGCCGTTGTCTTGGCACCCCAGACGAGAATATCGGCGCTGATGATCAGAATTACAAGCCCGGCAATGAACCACAGTGGCGCGGCAACCCGCGATATTTCGGGAATCTCCTCCGTTTCTTCGGCAACTTCGCCGGGGGTGAGTTCAGCCCGCTTCGACTTCACCAGGAAAAAAACAACCGGCACCAGCGCGAGCAGAAACAGGGCGGCTTCCCAGCGAGCCAGCGCATGGTCGTGGAGAAAAATGCCGGCGGCGGCAGTCACCAATAAGAGCACCGGCAGTTCGTGGCGCAAAAGATGTTTTTGAACCGGAATGGCGGATACCAGCAGCGTTACGCCCAGCACCAATGCAATGTTGGCGATATTGGAGCCGATGGCATTCCCCACGGCGAGCTGACCGGCATCCTTGATGGCGGCGCTAAGCGAGACCATTACTTCGGGTGCGGAAGTACCGAAGGAAACAATTGTCAGACCGATAACCAGCGGCGCCACCCCGAATGATCTTGCAATCGCCGCCGCGCCGGCCACAAACCGGTCCGCGCTCCACACCAGGCCGGCAAAGCCGCCCAAAATGGCGGCGGCAGCGAGCCCCGCGGACGGAATCGAATCAGGCATAGTGTGCGCTGTTCCTAAAAACCGCGGCTGGTTTGGCTGGAAAATGTAGGTAAAATACGCGGCCTGCGGGAGTATGCACGATAAACTGCCTGTCCAATGCAACTGGTTGTGTGAATTAAGACGCGACGCAATGGTATAGTGGCCGCTGGCAAAAGTCAGCTTCTGTTCATAATCCGGTTGATATTCTCGCAGGCGAACGGCGGGAGGCTGCCGTCAGACATTTACTGAGGAGATAAAGACTGTGAAGGTTTCCCTGATTAAAACCCTGTTTATTCTCACGACCGTAGCTTTTGCCTCGGCGGTGTTTGCCCAGGCGGCGGAAAAATCCGCGCCCAAAACCGACGCGACTCCCCATCAGTTGGTCGAGCAGGTGACCACCGAATTGATGAACCTGGTGGAAGCCCAGCGTGACGTCATCAAACAGAATCCGCAGAAGTACTATACCGATGTGCAGGCTATTCTGGACGAGGCGGTCAATTTCCAGTTTATTGCCCGCGCTGTCATGGGGTCCTACTGGAACCAGGCAACACCGGAACAACAGAAGAGTTTTGTCGAAACCTTCAGGAAAGATATGGTTGAAACCTATGCCAAGGGCATGGCGAATTTTGCTAACCTGAAGATTGAAGTGGAACCGCCGCGAGGCGAGGTACCCACCTCCGGCAAGGCCACGGTGGTACAGAAAATCACCTCGGCGGATAGTGTAAACCGCGTGGCCTACACCCTCGGCAAGCGCGAAGGCGGCCAATGGCAGCTGATCAACGTTGTGCTGGATGGGGTAAACCTGGGTAAAACCTTGCGCAGCCAGTTCGCCCAGGCGATGAAGGCAAATAACGGCGACCTGAACAGCACCATTAAAAACTGGGCCAGCCAGAGTGAGGCGACCGGCGCGCAAAGCTGATTCTTTTTCCTTCGCCACCGAAAGCGGGTGCGATGCACCCGCTTTTTTATTAAACTATCGCCCCGGCGATTCCATACCCAGCGATTTCGCCTGACCAACAAAGGGCTTTCTTCAAGCATGCAACCCGACGAAATTCAAAAAAAGCTCGAATCAGCGATTCCCGACAGCGAGGTGATGGTGGCTATCGACGGTAGCCACATCAACCTGATTGTTGTCAGCCCGGCATTTGAAGGGCTGAACGCGGTGAAAAAACAGCAACTCGTATACAGCGTCCTGGATGACGCCATTGCCAGCGGCGCCATTCACGCGGTACACATGAAAACCTACACGCCCGCCGAATGGGCGGCGCAGCACGCCTGATTTTTCCCGCATAGAAAACCTATGGACAAGCTGATTATTCAAGGTGGGTCGCGCCTGAAAGGCGAGATCAAAATCTCCGGTTCCAAAAATTCCGGTCTTCCCATTCTCGCCGCCGCGCTGTTGGCATCCGAGCCGATGCACATCTGCAACCTGCCGCACCTGAACGATATCACCACCATGCTGGCGCTGCTGCGCTGCATGGGGGTGGGCGTGACTATCGACGAAAAAATGTGTGTCGAGATCGACCCGACCACTATCGACGACTTTGCCGCGCCTTATGAATTGGTTAAAACCATGCGTGCGTCGATCCTGGTGCTGGGCCCCATGTTGGCCCGCTACGGCAAGGCGGACGTCTCGTTCCCCGGCGGCTGTGCCATCGGCAGTCGCCCCGTGGACATCCACCTGCGCGGCCTGGAAGCCATGGGCGCTCACATAGAAGTGGATGGCGGTTATATCCGCGCGCGGGCGCCCGAAGGGTTGAAAGGCGCGCGCTTTTTAATGGATAAGGTTACCGTGGGCGGAACGGAAAACCTGCTGATGGCGGCGGTGTTGGCGGACGGCACGACCATTCTGGAGAACGCGGCGCGGGAGCCGGAAATCGTCGACCTGGCGGAATGCCTGATAGCCATGGGCGCGCGGATAAAAGGGGTGGGTACCGACCGGCTGGAAATCGAAGGCGTCAGGGAACTTCACGGCTGTACCTACGCGGTAATGCCGGACCGGATTGAAACCGGCACTTATCTCACCGCGGCGGCCGCTACCGGTGGACGAATTAAATTGCGGGAGACCCGGGCGGATATTCTCGAGGCTGTGCTGCTTAAACTGGAAGAGGCCGGCGCGCGTATACGCGTGGGCGAAAACTGGATTGAACTGGATATGGACGGCCGCAGAACCAGGGCGGTCAACCTTCGGACCGCGCCCTACCCGGCGTTTCCCACCGACATGCAGGCCCAGTTTACCGCCATGAACGCGGTGGCCGAAGGCTCCGGCACCGTGATCGAAACCATTTTCGAAAACCGCCTGATCCAGATTCACGAGTTGAACCGAATGGGCGCGAAAATATCGCTGGAAGGCAACACCGCCTTTATCGAAGGCGTGAAAAAGCTCAAGGGCGCGCCGGTAATGGCGAGCGACCTGCGGGCCTCCGCCAGCCTGGTGATTGCCGGTCTGGTGGCTGAAGGTGAAACCGTGGTGGATCGGATTTACCATATCGACCGCGGTTACGAATGTATCGAAGAAAAATTGCAGATGCTGGGCGCGGATATCCGCCGCGTGCCGGGCTAACAAACAAGAGGAAATTATGTCACGCCTGACCATCGCGCTGACGAAGGGCCGGATTCTCGAGGAGACGCTGCCGTTGTTGGCGGCCGCCGGAATCGAGCCCACCGAGAATATTGCCAAGAGCCGAAAACTCACTTTTGAAACCTCCTCGCCGGATGTGCGGCTGCTGATCCTGCGCGGCAGCGACGTGCCTACCTACGTGGAATTCGGCGCGGCGGATGTGGGGATTTCCGGCAAGGACACGCTGATGGAGCACGGCGGTACCGGCTATTACGAGCCGGTGGACCTGCGAATCGCCAAATGCCGCCTGATGACCGCGGGCATGGTGGGCGAGACGCGTCGGCTTGGCCGAATTCGCGTGGCCACCAAATACGTCAACCTGGCCAAACGTTATTACGCCGAGCAGGGCTGCCAGGTGGATATCATCAAACTGTACGGTGCGATGGAGCTGGCGCCGCTGATGAACCTGGCCGACGAAATTATTGATGTGGTGGATACCGGCAATACGCTGAAAGCCAATGGTTTGGAACCGAGGGATAAAATCGCCGATATCAGCTCGCGCCTGATAGTCAACAAGGCGGCGATGAAAATGAAGCACAACCAGATTGAGGCGTTGATTGACGCGGTCACGGCTGCTGTCGATGATTGTGCCCTTGCGTGAAAAGCGACGTTGGAAAAATGACACTGATTAACCGCCTGACCACCACCGATTCCGGGTTTTCCCAAAAACTGTCTTCGCTGCTCGAATGGCAGGCGGACGACAGCGAACGGGTGGCGGGGGTGGTCAAGGACATTATTCGCGATATCCGCGCCCGTGGCGATAAGGCGCTGTTGGAATATACCAACCGTTTCGAGCAGCGCGCGGTGACTTCCGCCGCCGAACTTATCGTCGGCAAAGCTGAATTACTCGGTGCGCTCGATAAAATTTCCAGCGAACAAAAACAAGCGCTGCAGCAGGCGGCCGGGCGCATTCGAAGTTACCACGAGCACCAGCAACAGGCCTCCTGGCAGTATACGGAGAAGGACGGCACCGTCCTCGGCCAGAAAGTGACGCCAATGGACCGCGTGGGCATGTACGTGCCCGGCGGCAAGGCAGTTTATCCATCGTCGGTATTGATGGCCGTGATCCCGGCAAAAGTCGCCGGTGTGCCGGAAGTGGTGATGGTATCACCGGCGCAAAAAGGCGAAGTGAATGACATGGTAATGGCGGCGGCGGCCATTGCCGGCGTGGACCGCATGATCACCATCGGCGGCGCCCAGGCTGTGGCGGCGCTGGCTTATGGTACCGAAACCGTGCCCAAGGTGGACAAGATCGTCGGCCCCGGCAATATTTATGTGGCCACCGCGAAGCGGGAAGTTTTTGGCGCGGTGGATATCGATATGATCGCCGGTCCGTCGGAAATCCTGGTGATTTGCGACGGCAAAACCGATCCCGATTGGGTTGCGATGGATTTATTCTCCCAGGCGGAGCACGACGAGCAGGCCCAGTCTATTTTGATCTCCCCCGATGCAGCCTTTCTCGATGCAGTTCATGCCAGTATCGAAAAACTGCTGCCGACGCTGGAAAGGCAGGATATTGCGCGCGCCTCCCTGGCCGCGCGCGGCGCGCTGATCGCCGTGACGGATCTGGATGAGGCGATGGATGTGGCCAACCGGATTGCGCCCGAGCACCTGGAGTTATCCATTGACTCGCCGGGAATCTGGCTGGAAAAAATTCGTCATGCCGGCGCGGTATTTTTGGGTCGTCACACTTCCGAAGCGCTCGGCGATTATTGCGCCGGGCCCAACCACGTGCTGCCTACATCCGGCACCGCGCGATTCTCCTCTCCCCTGGGCGTTTACGACTACGTAAAACGCACCTCCATTATTCATTGCTCGGAACAGGGCGCGTCGGATCTGGGCAGGATTGCCTCGGTCCTGGCGCGCGGTGAGTCTCTCGAAGCGCACGCGCGTTCCGCGGAATACCGCATCAAAAAATAACGTCAGCCCACTGACAACGCCTGTCATCACATATATGCCTGCGGCACCCGATTCAGTTTGAATGGTGATAGCCTTGTACTTGCAATTTATTTGCTAACAGGAGAGGAATTATGTCAGACGAGTTTGTGGCAAACGGCAAGTGTTTATGTGGTGAAGTGAAAATCAGGGCGGCCAAAATCGACCCGCATGTAGGTGTCTGCCATTGCAGTATGTGCCGGCAGTGGGGAGGCGGGCCATTATTCGCGGTTGATTGTGGCTCGGACGTTGAGTTCCGGGGAGCGGATTCCATCTCGGTTTATAACTCCTCTGACTGGGCGGAGCGCGGTTTTTGCAAACGTTGCGGCTCGCATTTGTTTTACCACCTGAAACCGAATAATCAATATATTATGCCCGTGGGACTTTTTGCCGACGAGGACGGGCTGGTGTTGGATCACCAGATTTTTATTGACGAAAAGCCGGGTTACTACAGCTTTGCCAGCGAGACCAAAACCATGACGGGCGCGGAAGTATTCGCCATGTACAGTGGCGGGCAGAGTTAATTTTCCCCGCGACGCACAGCTACAGGCCCGGCGCCGTTAATTTTAATTCTCCTGTGCGTTTTCCTCGGTCTGTTTTTGCGGTTAACATACCCGGCCCGTCGTTGTTGCGCTGTTGTATGGAAACCGGAAAAGAATGCATAACCATATCCCATTGATTGCCACCGTTGCCGCCGCCTTCGGCCTGGCATTGTTGTTCGGTTTGTTGGCGGCCCGGCTTAAACTTCCCGCGTTACTTGGTTATCTCGTGGCTGGCGTAGTGATTGGGCCTTACACGCCCGGTTTCGTTGCCGACCTGGATATTTCCGCCCAACTGGCGGAGATAGGCGTAATGCTACTGATGTTCGGCGTGGGGCTGCATTTTTCTCTCGATGATTTACTGAAAGTGCGAAGTATCGCTCTGCCCGGGGCCATGCTGCAGATTGTTGTGGCGACGGCGCTCGGTGGTGCGGTCGCATTAAGTTGGGGCTGGAGTATCGGTGTCGCGCTGGTTTTTGGCCTTTCACTCTCCGTTGCCAGTACAGTGGTGTTGTTGCGCGCGCTGGAAGCGCGCGGCCTGCTCGACTCAATGAATGGTCGAATCGCCGTCGGCTGGCTGGTGGTGGAAGATCTGGTAATGGTGCTGGCGCTCGTTCTGTTGCCGCCAATGGCGGGTTGGCTGGGCGGCCGGGTTCCCGATTCCGCGACCGGTAACGTCTGGCTGACGCTGGGTGTCACCGTGATAAAAGTCGCCGCGTTCATCGTCTTAATGGTGTTTCTCGGCCGCCGCATTCTGCCCCGATTTCTGTGGCATGTAGCCAGTACCGGCTCGCGGGAGCTTTTCACTTTGTGTGTGGTGACTGCCGCAATCGGTATTGCTTATGTTGCCTCCACACTGTTTGGAGTTTCGTTTGCGCTGGGTGCCTTCTTTGCCGGAATGATGATGCGCGAGTCGGAGTTCAGCCACAGGGCGGCGGAGGAGTCCCTGCCCTTGCAGGAAGCATTTTCCGTACTGTTCTTTGTTTCCGTGGGAATGCTTTTCAACCCGCTCGTTATCCTGGACTCTCCGGGCCGGGTTGCGGTAGTGGTGGCGATTATTATGTTTGGCAAATCCCTTGCCGCTGCCGTATTGGTGTTGGCGTTTCGCTATCCGCTGAACGCGGCACTGACTGTGTCGGTCAGCCTGGCGCAGATTGGTGAGTTTTCCTTCATTCTCACCGGCCTTGGCATTAGTTTGGAATTATTGACGACGGAAGGTTCTCATCTGGTTTTGGCGGGAGCAATTATTTCCATCGCCCTCAATCCATTACTGTTCGCGGGAGTGGAGCCTTTTTCCCGCTGGATGCGCGCCAGATCCGCGTATGCCCGGTCACTTGACCTGCGGATGGACCCGCTGGCGGAACTGCCCATGACGACAGAGGAAAAATACCTCTCCCGCCAGGTGGTTCTTGTTGGTTATGGCCGGGTCGGTCAACGGATCGGCGCGGCGTTGCTGGAAAAGGGAATACCTTTTGTCGTGGCGGAGCAAAATCGCGATCAGGTCGATCGCCTGAGGCATGAGGGTATCGCGGCGGTTTACGGTGACGCGGCGGACCCGACAGTACTGGTGCAGGCGCATATCGCGCGCGCGAAAATGCTTGTGATCGCGGTGCCGGAAACATTCAGCATCATGCAGATGGTCAATACCGCCCGTACCCTCAATCCGCAGATAGAAATAATCATTCGAACGCTCAATGAAGAAGAATCTGTAATGCTGGAACAGGAATCCGGAGCAACGGTTTTTTTCAGCGAAAACGAAGTGGCGAAAAACATGGCGCTGGATGTCTTGCGGCGTTATGACAACAAGAAAAAAAAACCGGCAAAATAACCGCGCTCTCGCAAGAGGAAAAAATGCGTTGGCAGTGACAACATCACACCGGAACAGTGTGGCCTGACTGTTCCAACTCACGCCTGCTTAATGGATTATTTCATACCGCTCGGGTTTTCCCTGTGACAGAACTGCAAGATATTACCGGTGTTCTTAACGATGTCGGCCCCAATCCCAATCAACCTTGCCAGCAAACTTTCTCTGAAAGGAACAGCCGGTAATCCACGCCTACATGGATGTAGTGGTGCGGCATTCCGATGGTAGGGCGATGCAGTGGTACGACATTCGGAAGCCAAGCCGAGAGGCCGCGGGGAGTTGGTTAGAGGTTCCCTTTCGGTTGATTGGCAGTCCCGATTACGATGATTGTTGGGCTCGCAGGAAATCATCGTGGGTTGGCAGCGCCTTGACCATTCCGCGAATCGCATTTTTCGCCTGCGCCAGGGTATGATTTATCTGCTCGTAATCCATATTATTAACCCGAGGGCAGTATTTGGCGGGCCGCATACCCATGCCTTCGAATACCGACTGCCAACTGGTACCGCGGAACAATTCATCCACGCCTTCCCGTAAAGCGCCGTGTGCTTTGAATAATTCTATCCGCGCCTGCAGCGAATCCGGCAATTCCAGGTTTTTACACCAGCGCCAGAAGGCGGTGTCTTCCCGTTGGGTGGCGCAGTAGTGCAGCAGGATAAAATCACGCACTTCTTCATAGTCGGCCGCTATGCGCCGGTTGTATTCCCGGATCAAGGCGGGAGCGCAATCCCGGTCGGGGAAATAGCGGAGGAAAAAGTCCATGCCCCGCGCAATTAAATGGAGTGTGGTGGATTCCAGCGGCTCCACAAATCCGGCGGCCAGGCCGAGAGCGAGGCAATTGTGCTTCCAGCTTTCGCGGCGACGTCCGGTGACAAACGGAATAACTTTGGGTTCTTCCAGGACTGGACCATCGATCCCTTTCATTAAAGTGGTTTTTGCCACCGAATCACTGCAAAACCGGCTGGCATAAACGTAGCCGTGACCCACGCGTTGTTGCAGCGGAATACGCCAGGTCCAGCCGGATTGCCTGGCGGTGGCCTGTGTGTATAGGAGCGTTGGCCCGTTGTTTTCCGCGCGCACGGCGATGGCGCGATCAGCGGGCAGGAAATCGGACCAGTCTTCCAGGCCCACCGAAAGGTTCTTTTCGATCAAAAGGGCCCTGAATCCGGTGCAATCAATAAAAAAATCGCCGTTGATCTCTTTTCCATTGGCGAGAACGAGGCTTCTGATAAAGCCGTTGTCCGCGCGTGTTACCCGGCACACCCTGCCTTCGGTGCGTTTCACGCCGTGCGCTTCGGCGTAGCGGCGCAGGTACCTGGTAACGAGGTGCGCGTCCACGTGCAGCGCATAATTGGCTCCGCCAATAGGTGTGTTGCGGGCCTTGGCCGGCGGGAAAAAGCGGCCATTGTCCGCCATGACGCTGCACGGGGAAAAGTCCAATAGTGATGATGTGTTGCCCTGTGCCCGGGCCTTCAGCCAGCACTGGTAAAAATCGTGGTCGCCAATGCGTTTGCCAATCGTGCCAAAGGGGTGAAAGTAGTTTTCGTTGCGCTGGTGCCAGTCCACAAAACGAATGCCGAGCTTGTAGGTGGCCTGGGTTTCCCGAATAAAGTCCTGCTCGTCGATGCCGAGGCGCCGGAGCAGGGTGACAAAGGATGGGACTGTGGATTCACCGATGCCGATGGTGCCGATTTCCTCGGATTCCACCAGTTCTATCCGGCAAAGGTTGCGTTTCAGGTGGGACGAAAGAATCGCCGCCGCCATCCAGCCAGCGGTACCGCCTCCAACAACAACAATTTTTTTGAGTGGCTTCATTTATTCAGGTTTCCACCAGTGCGAGATGACAAGCTTACCAATCCCGGTTTTCCACTAGCAAGCCCGGTCTTTCGGTGCCGCGCTCGCTGCTGTAATTCCAGTAGGACGCGCTGCAAGCGTGAATTGCGGTACGCAACGCGTCAATCGCTTTGTGCCGGGGGAAACTTGCACGCCAGGCCAGTGCCAGTGTCCGTTTGGGCGTCGGCTCAATAAATGGGCGGGTGGTCAGCAGACCGGGCGCATAAAGCGAATTTTGTTCCGCCGACATTGGCAGGACGGTCACTCCCAGACCGGAAGCCACCATCAGGCGAAGCGCTTCCAGCGTGCTGCCCTGGAAAAACTGTCGTGTGGACGATTGTTCCGCATGGTCCAGGTGGGGAAGCGCCGCCAGCACCTGGTCGCGAAAGCAGTGGCCCTCCTGAAGAAGCAGCACTTCGCCACTGTGCAGGTCTTCCGGCTTGATCTTCTCGTGAGTGGCCAGCCGATGGTTTTCCGGCATCAATACCGCAAACGGCTCGTCAAATAACGGCTGGGTCACCACGTCGGGTTCGCTGAAGGGGAGCGACACGATGATTGCATCCAACTCTCCGCCCCGGAGTTTCCTGGCGAGCGTTTCGGCGTCTCCTTCTTCCACATACAGCGGCATGCGTTTGGCCAGTTCCTGCAACAGCGGAATAAACTGTGGCATCAGATAAGGGCCGATCGTATCGAGTGCTCCCACCGCCAGCGGGCTATTCAGCTGGTCCCGCCCGGTATCGGCAATATCCTTTATGTCCGCCGTCTGCTCCAGAACGCTCCGCGCCTTATTGATGATCTGCTCGCCCAGCGGTGTGGTGATCACCTTCAGCTTGGTACGTTCGAACAGTGCCACGCCGAGTTCCTCCTCAAGCTTTTTAACCGCGATGCTCAGGGTCGGTTGGCTGACATTGCAAATCCCGGCGGCGCGGCCGAAGTGCTGCTCCCGGGCGAGCGTGACGATGTAGCGGAGTTCGGTCAGGGTCATTTGAAATTCCAGCAATGCCAAGCTGGAAATCATACTCCACTGGGAGACAGGGTTCGAGAACCGCGATGTTTAAAGCCGGAGATAGGTTATTTAAAGCTCACTTGTGCTTTGATCCATGCGGTCCGTCCCGGCTCATTGACCCGCGTGGTCTGTTCGAAACCCGCCACCATTGTCCCCGCACGGCTGATATATTCGGCGTAGGTTTCGTTCAGGATATTGTCGATTCCACCGGTAATCAGGAGATGCGTGTAGGGCCGCCAGCCGAGGTTAAGGGAAAGAACACTGAAGCCGTCGCTTGGCCCGATATCCTGGCCGGCGATATTGCCTTTACCCGGGTCGACGCGATTCTGCTCGTCCACTGCGCGCCAGAAGGCCCCCGCGGACCAGTTGTCGCGGTTGTAGGACAGGCCCAGGCGCAGTTCCAGGGGCGGCAGTTGGGCCAGATGAGTGTTGTCTGTTTTGTTGGTGCCACGCGTGCTGGCGAGGGACGCATGCGCGCGCCAATTGGCATTGATGGTGTAGCTGATATCGGTTTCCATTCCCCAGGTCCGGGCGTCAACGTTGCGAGTGATGGAGGTTGTGTAGGTACCCATCATTCCCATCATTTTTTCCACGTCCGATTCAATCAGAAGGTAGTCGTCGATATCGTTGTAGAAGAGCGAAATGCTGGCGTTCAGTGGGTCATTTTTATAGGTGGCGCCGACATCCAGCTGTGTGGTGGTTTCGGGGTCGACGAGAAAGGCGCTGGTGGAATCCGCGGATTCCCTGTTGATTAGCTCCCAAAAATCCGGGAAACGTTCACTTCGGCCGACGCCGGCGTAATAAGTGGTGGAATGCCAGTCTTTTTCATAACGCAAAAAGCCGCTCGTCAAATTTTCTTTGCGTGTTTCATTGGCGGTGGGGTTGGGCATGGGCATCATGGGGTCCATCATCATGGCTTGCGACATATGCATGGTGATGTCGCTTCGTCTGTCTTCGGCGCGCCAATGGTCGATTCGCAGCCCGCCTATCAGGCGCTGTTGTGTGTTCAGTGCCTGGTTCCATTCGGCAAAAATACCCGTTTGCCGGAAGCTGGCGGTATCGAGCAGAGGCATTTGCTGGTAGGGCATCGCCATTTGGTTCATTGTCCGCCGGTCACTGTGATCATTGCTGCTGGCATCCACGCCGATTTCCAGTTCCGCGGAAGCGGTTGGGATGATGGTGGTTACCAGTTTCGCGCCCGAGGTCTTCCGCTCCGGGTTGTATACCATCGCCATCATGCCGGCGGACTCGCGCAAGCTGAAATTATCCATGACGTGATCAACATTGCTGTAGTAGATCCGAGCTTCAAGCTTCCGCCAGGTTCTGTTTATCTCCTCCACTATCAGTCTCGCATTCAGGTGTTCCCGATCGAACTGGACACCATCCATGCCGCGATCCGCGTAGGCGGCCTCGGCATCACTGACGCTGCCGCTCAATTCCAGGGTCACATCGTCGCTCGGGGTCCAGCCTATGGCGGTGGTGGCAATCCAACGGTCGTACCGGGAGTGGATGGCGCTACCGTTGCCGTCCCGGTAATTGTCCTGCTGCGAATGGCTGGCCATGCCGCGCAGATAAAAGTCCGGTGTACCTCCCAGGACATCCAGCACTTCGTCGTCGCGCCCGAAACTGCCTGCCAAAAGACTGCCGTGAACCTGCCAGCCCGCTTTCGGGATACGCTGGTGATCGCGCTCGAACAGCACGACGCCGGCGGAATTACCAGGGCCGTAAAGCACGGTTTGCGGGCCTTTAATCAACCGGATCCGGTCATAGGTTTCGGGAAAAATATACGCCGTTGGCGGGTCCATGCGGTTTTCACAGCCCCCCAGAATCAAACCGCCGTCCTGTAAAAAGGATATGCGAGACCCCGCCATGCCGCGAAACAACGGATCGCCGCCGGTGCCGCCTTTGCGAATTACGGAAAAACCGGGAATGGTCTTAAGGTAATCCGCGCCGTCGTGCGCGGGTAGGGGCTGGCGCGGGATTTTGGGATCGGTTTCCGATGTGAGCGCCTGATTCATCCTGACGCCGGTAATAACCATCTCCTCCTGATAAGCGCTTTCACTAGCGAAACATACAGGAGCTAGCGCTCCGTATACCAAGAGGCTGGCTAATCCGTGTTTGAACATCATCGCGTACCCGAAATTTCGATAGACTGATCAGGGGCACTCGATGAGGGCTTGCCGCTCAATCGACTTGCCAAGCACCTCGGCGTGTATCTCTTCCAGCCGTCTTCCTCGTGTATCAATTCCGCTCCTGAATAACAGCAAGCCAAAAATCACCAGCGGAACCGCAATGAATGTGGCGGACAGAGCCAAGTTATTGAATACGCCCAGCATGCCGCAGGCGGCGCCCAGGATACCGCCGGCTTTCGAACTGGCGGCGACGGTGCCGGCACCGGTGCCGCGCAGGTGGACCGGGTAGATTTCGGCGGCATAGGGAATCAGCATGGCGATGACGCCGCTGGAACTGATCAGCAGGGAGGCTGTGGCCAGGGTGATGGCAGCGGGGGAATTAATCTTCAGCAGGCCGAGAGTGAAAAATAGCATTAAGCTGGCGGCAGTTAGCGCGATAAACAGGACCAGGGTTTTGATGCTACTCCAGCGGTGGTAGAGCCAGATCACTATGGCGATTCCGGGCATGGCCAGCAGGCCGGACTGGGCCAGCAGCCCGTTGGCGGCTTCCATGCTCATACCCATCTCCCTCAAATTGGTGGGTAGCCAGAGCAGAAAGCCGAAGTTTACCAGGCCCCAGGCGATGCCCGAGCCCGCCAAACCGAGGGTGATACGCCCGTAAGGGCCACGAATCATCTGGATGAAACCTACGGACTCCTTGTGTTCTTTCTCCTCCGTGTTGTCGGTGGACTCGCCGTCGAATTGTACATTGAATCTTGCCAGCACCGCGCGGGCTTCCCGCATCAATCCTGCGTTGGCCAGGAAGCGTGGCGATTCGGGAATAAAGCGATTGAGGAATATCACCAGCAGGCCCGTCGGGAGGCCGAGCAACCACAAAACGCGCCAACTGAACAATGGTTCCAGCACCGAAGCCGAGCCGGAGGCCACCAGATACCCGGCGGAAGTGCCGACACCGCCCAGAGCCACCAGCAGCCAGCCCCGGTGAGCGGCGGGGATCACTTCCGCCATCAGGGTGAAAGTGATGGGCAGCAGCCCTCCCGCCGATGCCCCCATTAAAAAGCACATGACCAGATTCCATTCGAACGCCGGCATGGCGCCGCAGATAGCAGTGCCGGTAAACATCAGCGCCGACAGCAGGATCGCAGCGCGCCGTCCTATCACGTCGGCCAGGCGCCCCCAGATAACAGAGCCCAGGACTGTACCAATTAACGCCACCAGCGCGAGAGTACCTGCCGCTGAGTTGGATATTTCGTACTCCTCCGTCATGCCCGGCATGACGAAACCGAGTGTGGCCGGTTTCATTACGTCCACCGTCACGGCGATAAACAGGGCGATCACCAGCGTCCAGTGCTCACGGTTGAGCGGGATATCGTCTGCCACATGAAAACGGATCGTACCGTGATTGTTGTGGCGGAGTGCTTCCAGGCGGGGCATCAGGCCGTACCAGGCCATCAGCAGCCCCAGGGGAATCATGCCCATACCGATGAGCATGGTGGCGTCCATGGGCATGCCCACCATGCGATAGCCCATTTCCGCCGCGCAGACAAACATCGGGATATGGGCGAGCACACCTGCCGATATAAATATGCAGCCAAACCAGAACGCGAGAGGGTGGTGGAATGAAAGTCCGTTATTCATGCGATAGCGACCCTGTTGTTATTAGCTTGTGAGTTTTAGAGAAGGCTTTTTACAAGCGGCGCGGTAAAGGGACAATTAAAACGCGATTAATTTTCGCTATGGAGAATTTTTCAATGTTCGGGACTGGGGTTGGAGAGAGGATCCGAAGTGACTATCCCGCTCGCTATCCCGCTCGCGGTCGCGATCCCACAACCGCCTCAAGGCTTTGCAGTTCCCCCTCGCGAATAAAGTCAATTTTTACCTTTTCTCCGGGTCTTGACTCCGCGATCAGTTGTTCGCCCCAGAGCACATTGGCGCCGCCGATAAACTGGGTGGCGATCTGGTTGTTGATGCGCATGATGACATCGCCGGGTCGCAGCCCGGCCCGGTCCGCCGGACCTTCGTCGTCCACTTCGGTGATCGCCAGACCATTGGGGGAGGGGAGGTTCAGGGCCTGAACGCTTTGCTGACTCAGGGAAACCGTTTCCACCTCCACGCCGAGCCAGCCGTGCACCACGCGGCCGTAATTGACGATGTCCTTGAGTGTCTGGATGGCGGTGTCGGCAGGAACGGCAAACCCGAAGCCGTGGTTGCTGCCGTTTTGTTCATAGCTGGCGACGCTGATGCCCAGCAGATTGCCGTAGGCGTCAATAAGGGCACCGCCGGAGTTGCCGGGGTTGATGGCGGCGTCTGTCTGAATCAGGTTTTCAAACCGGGAAATATTGAACCCGCGGCGGCGGGTGGCGCTGATAATACCCTGGGTCACGGTCTGGCCCATGCCAAAAGGGTTGCCGATAGCCAGTACCACGTCGCCCACCTGGGCGGTTTCCGGCGAGCCAATGGGAATGGGATTGAGATTGTCGAGGTTAATTTTCAGTACCGCCAGGTCGCTTTCGGGATTGACCCCTATCAGCTTGGCCTGGGCATCGCGACCATCCTGCAGGGCCACCACGATCTCATCGGCACCGCTGATAACGTGGTTGTTGGTCAGCAGGTAGCCATCCTCGCTGACGATCACGCCCGAACCTAGGGCGGACTCCATGCGCTGTTGAATCGGAATGTCGGCGATGTTGAAGAGGCGGCGCAGCATCGGATCGTCCAGCAGCGGGTTGCGGCGGCGGATAATTTTCTTGCGGGTATAGATATTAACCACCGAGGGAGCCGCGCGATTGACCGCCTGGGCGTAGGACACCACACCCTGCCAACCTTCTTCCTGTCCGGTAAAGGCCGGATAATCGTCAACCCCGTTGGTCGCGCCGTTGCCTTCCGGGCGGAGTTCGGGAAAGAACACCATCAGTCCGAGCGCCAGCAGCAAACCGGTAACGATAGGCCAGCGCACGTAGAGGATGAATTTGTACAATGCTCCCATGGGTAACGGAATCTCGGAGTGTCAGTCGGCTGGGGGATTAACCGGTCCGGCGCTCCGGCGTGGTAAACGGTTCAACAATATTATCCTCGGCGTCATCCTTGAGTCCGAACTCTTCACTCAGCGTGCCCGCCTGGCCCGGCGTCTTGGGCGCCCAGTCGCGCGGCGGCTGGAGGTCTTCCTCCTCTATCACGTCGTGTGCCTCCAGGCCGAGTTGGCCGTCGCCGGCCTGCAGTATCTGGCGGGTAATATCCGGGTTGGTCAACTGGATGGCGCCTTTTGCCAAATGTTCGTGAACCTCTTTATAGCTTTGCGTCAGGTTGTTGACGAGCTTGGAAGTTTCGGCAAAATGCTGCGCCACATCCTGTTGGTATTGTGCAAGCTCCTCGCGCGTTTTTTGCAGTTGCGTCTCGAGGCCCTTCTGCTCCGCCGGTGGAATGAGGGTGCGGCTGATAACGGCGCCGATCAGTCCACCAACGCATAACACAATAGCGCTAATCATAACGAGGGTTTCGAGTGAAAACACAGTCTTGCCTCCGGAAGTTCAGGTTTCCCAGCCGGCGTCCTTTAGCCGTGGCTGGACATCAGCTCTCTATAATACATAAAAAAAGCTGTCGCGTTAGATGATAAATCGACCTTTGTTTAGCCTGAATCCGTGGCTTCGGAGTGGATTCATAACGTAAGGTATTGTTGCCACAGCGGATTTTTTAATATATCACTTTGGGTTGGGGGAAGTTTATGACCGGCACGCCGGCACAGCGCTATCGGGAAAATTTCTCGGCGGGCGGCTTACAGTACGACAGTGCCCAGGAAACAGCAGTGGCGCACTTGCAGGAACTTTACGATGAACTGGTTCGCCGGTGGGGAAGCCGCCGGCGCGGCTGGTATAGCCGTCTCCTCGGGTTGTTGGGTAGGGATGACGTGGAACCGGTGCGCGGCCTGTATTTGTGGGGTGGTGTCGGGCGCGGCAAAACCTACCTGATGGATATTTTTTTCGAATCCCTGCCGTTTCCGAACAAGATGCGCACCCACTTCCACCGCTTTATGCGGCATGTTCACCATGAGCTTGAGCAGTTGAAGGGACGGCCGGATCCGCTGGAGATCGTGGCGGCGAGGCTGGCGCGGCAAACCTGTATCATCTGCTTTGACGAGTTCTTCGTCTCCGACATTACCGATGCGATGATTCTGGCCAACCTGCTCAAGGCCCTGTTCGACCGTGGGGTGACCCTGGTGGCGACTTCCAACGTCGTGCCGGAGGATCTTTACCGTGACGGTTTGCAACGCTCGCGTTTCCTGCCGGCCATCGACCTGCTCAACAGGCACACCCGCGTGCTCAACGTGGACGGTGGCATCGACTATCGATTGCGGGCACTGCAGCGGGCGGCACTGTACTATTCCTCGTCGGCCCCCGCCACCCGCGACGCCATGCGGGCCTGCTTCGAACGCCTGGTGCCGGACGAGCAGAATATTTCCGATCACGCTCATATCGAGATCGAACGCCGGAAGATTCCCGTGGTCAAGGAAGCGGAGGATGTTGTCTGGTTTGAGTTCCGCGCGATTTGCGACGGTCCCCGCTCGCAAAATGATTACATCGAAATTGCGCGCGAATATCACGCGGTGCTGATTGAAGGGGTGCCTGAATTTAACGCCGCCAACGATGACCAGGCCCGGCGCTTTATTTTCCTGGTGGACGAGTTTTACGACCGCAACGTAAAGCTGGTGCTGTCGGCGGCAAAACCGGTTACCGAGCTTTACCAGGGCGGCCGTCTCGGCTTTGAATTCCAGCGCACTGTGAGCCGCATCCAGGAGATGCAGAGCACGGAATATCTGGGGCGTGGGCATAAAGCTTAAGGCGGTTAAACTGGCGGCTTTTACCGCTTGAAACCGGTCAAAGGCTTCTGTAGAATCCGCGCTCCTTTTGGCGCCTTGTTGGCGTCAACTCGAATTTGATTTTTTAAACCCGTACCTTCGCAAGGCAGACATAACATGAAGACCATTAGTGCCAAACCTGACACAGTAAAACGCGACTGGTACATCATCGACGCTGAAGGCCAGACGCTGGGCCGCATGGCGAGCGCAATCGCTCACCGCCTGCGCGGCAAGCACAAGCCTGAGTTTACCCCGCACGTCGACACTGGTGACTACATCGTGGTCATCAATGCCGAAAAAGTGCGCGTCACGGGAAACAAAGCGAAAGATAAGATGTACCACCGCTACACCGGTTATATTGGTGGCTTGAAGTCCATCAGTTTCGAAAAACTTATCGACAAGGCTCCCGAGCGTACCATCCAGGCCGCTGTTAAAGGCATGTTGCCGAAAGGCCCCCTGGGACGCGCGATGTTCAAAAAACTCAAGGTCTATGCCGGCGATGCGCATCCGCACACAGCACAGCAGCCGCAAGAACTGAAACTATAACGGGAGCAGAAAACTATGGCAGCTGAACAATATTACGGTACGGGTCGCCGCAAAACCTCCACCGCCCGGGTCTTTATTTCCCAAGGCACTGGCAATATCGTGGTAAACGACCGTCCCCTGGATGAATACTTTGGCCGGGAAGTGGCGCGCATGATCGTTCGCCAACCGCTGGAACTGACTGAAAACGGCGACAAGTTCGACGTTAAAGTCACAGTCAAAGGCGGTGGCAGCTTCGGCCAGGCCGGTGCGATTCGCCACGGACTGACCCGAGCATTGATGGCTTATGACGAAGCCATGCGCCCGACACTGCGTGCCGCCGGTTTTGTTACCCGCGACGCGCGCGAAGTGGAGCGGAAGAAGGTCGGCTTGCGAAAAGCGCGCAAGAGACCACAATACTCCAAGCGTTAATCCGCTTTCCTTTTTTTGTTTTTTTGCGAAAACACCCGGACCGGTTGGCCCGGGTGTTTTGCTGTGCGCGGCTTTTGCTCGGGAATGGGCGCAGAACCCGCTAAAATACTGGCCTTGCCTTGTCAGAATTGGTGAATTTCATTACCATGTCGCAGCTTTTATGCGGGTATTTTGCGCCCGTATTCATCTGGTGATGCAAAAAATGCAATCCACCGGTGGAGAATGAATAAAAGCGGCTGGATGGGACCGCCGGTCGTGATCGTCTTTCAATCTTGGGGAACCTCTAACATTTCTCGCAGGCTTAGTTTATTGCTCGCTCGTGCCTACTGTTGTTCAGTTTTGTCACGATGAGTCTCTTTTGTCCTGCCTCCGTTGGGAGTTCATCAAATCAATCACATATATACTGATCGTTCGGTAAGTTGTAGGGGGAGAGAAACGTCATGAGTAATGACGGTATAAACCAGGGGCGTCGTCGCGTGCTTACAGCGCTGACGTCCGTTGTGGGTGTGGCGGGCGTCGTCGGTGCCGCCGTGCCTTTTGTCGGGTCCTGGAATCCTAGCGCCAAAGCCAGGGCAGCGGGGGCGCCGGTCGAATTCGATATTTCCAAGCTCGAGCCGGGCCAGATGGTGACTGTCGAGTGGCGGGGCAAACCGGTCTACATCGTTCGCCGCACGGACGATACGCTCGAAACGCTGAAAAAAATCGATCAGGATATATTGCGCGACCCCGGCTCCGAAAAATCGGTGCAGCCCACCTATGCGCAAAACGAATTTCGCTCCTATAAACCTGAAATCCTGGTTCTGCTGGGCCTATGTACTCATCTGGGCTGCGCTCCGACCTATAGGCCCGAAGTCGGTGCCGAGGACCTGGGCGGCAGTGAATGGCTCGGCGGATTCTTCTGCCGTTGTCACGGTTCCAAATTCGATATGGCCGGCCGGGTATTTGTCGGTGTGCCGGCGCCTATCAACCTGGAAGTTCCACCCTACAAATTCCTGTCCGATGACCTGATTCTCATCGGCGAAGACCAGGAGGCATAAGAAGATGAATACATGGCTTACTGGTTTGTGGAACTGGATTGATGTTCGACTGCCCGTGCAACGCGCATGGGATACCCACATGGGCAAATACTACGCGCCCAAGAACTTTAATTTCTGGTACATCTTTGGTGTGCTTTCACTGGTGGTGCTGGTCAACCAGCTGCTGACCGGCATCTGGTTGACCATGAGTTACGTTCCGACCGCCGAGCAGGCCTTCGCCTCGGTCGAATACATCATGCGCGACGTGCCCTACGGCTGGGTTATTCGCTATCTGCACTCCACCGGTGCCTCCGCATTTTTCGCGGTGGTTTACCTGCACATGTTCCGCGGCCTGCTTTATGGTTCCTACCGGGCGCCGCGCGAGTTGGTGTGGATCTTCGGTATGTTTATCTATGTTGCCCTGATGGCGGAAGCTTTCCTGGGTTATGTGTTGCCGTGGGGGCAAATGTCCTATTGGGGCGCCCAGGTGATTGTTAACCTGTTTGGTGCGATTCCCTATATCGGCGAAGACCTGGTGCAGTGGATTCGCGGAGACTACCTGATTTCTGGCGCCACCCTGAACCGCTTTTTCGCCCTGCACGTGGTGGCCCTGCCGATTGTGTTGCTGGCCCTGGTGGTATTGCACCTGTTGGCCCTGCACGAAGTGGGCTCCAACAACCCGGACGGTGTCGAAATCAAAAAGAACAAGGACGAGAAAGGTATTCCGCGAGATGGGATTCCCTTCCACCCTTATTACTCAACTCACGATCTGGTGGGTATCACCGTCTTCCTGTTTGTGTTCCTGGGTATCGTGTTCTTTGCGCCGGAGCTGAACGGTTACTTCCTGGAGCACGCCAACTTCGAGCAGGCCAATCCGCTGAAGACGCCGGAGCATATCGCACCAGTATGGTATTTCACTCCCTTCTACGCGGTGTTGCGCGCGGTTACGTTTGACCTGGGTGGTGTGTTCACCTCCAAGCTTCTTGGCTTTATCGCCATGGCGGCGGCGATTGTGATCCTTTTCTTCCTGCCCTGGCTGGATCGCTCGGTTGCCAAATCGGTGCGATATAAAGGCATGGTGCCGAAAATCATGGTTATCATGTTTGCGTCCAGCTTCGTGATACTGGGTATTCTCGGTCTTGAGTCACCGACACCCAACCGAACCCTGTTGGCCCAGATTTCGACGTTGTTCTACTTCACCTTCTTCCTGACCATGCCTTTCTGGACCGCCGCCGGCCGCAAGAGCTTTTTGGGCATGGCGATCAGCATTTTGCTGGCGCTCTGGATTGCCTATGCAACCGGCGCGGCAATGACAAGCGCGCTGGGCTCGGAAGAAGGTCATGTTAACTGGCTGGTCTACCTGTACGGTTTTGCCATGGCGATATTTGTTGCCGCGTTGCCCTGGCTGACGGCACGCGATGCCGAGAAACCCGTTCCCGAGCGGGTACAATCCAAAGGCTTGAGCAAGACACTGGTGTGGGGCGGGCTGGCATTATTTGTGCTGCTGGTGTTTGTGCCGATCAAGGTGGTTGGCGCCACTGGCGGGGCCTGCGGCGCGGTTCCATGTGATTCGTTTGAAGCGGACTTGCAGGACAAGGAGTCCCTGCAGCGCGGCGCCAAGTATTTCGTCAACTACTGCATGGGCTGCCACTCCGCGCAGTACGTGCGCTATGAGAGAGTGGCTGATGACCTGGGCATTCCGCACGACGTCATGCTTAACAACCTGGTGTTTACCGGCCAGAAAATCGGCGAGCCGATGCTGAATGCCATGTCAATCGAAGAGGCAAAGCGCTGGTTTGGCGTGGTGCCGCCGGATCTTTCCCTGGTGACACGGGCGCGCTCGTCCGACTGGGTCTACACTTTCCTGCGAAACTTCTACGCGGACCCCGAACGCCCCACCGGAGTCAATAATCGGGTTTTCGAGAATGTTGCAATGCCGCATGCCCTGATGGAACTACAGGGTGTCGCGGAATGCGCGCCGGGTGAAATGCGTGACAGTCACGGTAAAGTTGTGCGCAACGAGCAGGGCGAAGCGGAAACAGCGTTATGTGGTTCACTTAAAGTTGGCGAAGTCGCCGGTATTATGACTCCTGAAGAATTTGATGCCGCAGTCTATGATTTAGTAAATTTCATGACTTATATGGCTGAGCCCCAGGCGGAAGAGCGCAAGCGTATCGGTGTATATGTTTTCTTGTTCCTGGGCGTGCTTCTGGTATTTACCTGGTTGCTTAACCGTGAATACTGGAAAGATGTACATTAACCACCTGGGCGCCAGGAGAGTTGGCCCCAATTGCATCGCCCGCCGTTCGTGGATCGGCGGGCGAATCAGCTGAATCGGGGTAAGGAAGATGGGAGTCGTAACCAAACGCTCGTCCATGACATTTTTTTCGGATAGCCGGGACCACTACAGTCACAGGGTCCGCATTGTGCTGGCCGAAAAAGGGGTAACGGTCGACGTGGTTGAATCCGATCCCGGTGATATTCCCGCCGAACTCAGCGAAATCAACCCCTATAATTCCCTGCCTACACTGGTGGATCGGGAGCTGACCCTGTACGAAACCCGGGTGATGATGGAATACCTGGACGAGCGTTTCCCGCACCCGCCATTGTTGCCTGTGTATCCGGTTGCCCGGGCGGAAAGCCGGCAGTTTATCTACCGTATCGAGAATGACTGGTGTCCCCTGGTTGATACCATTGTCAAAGGTAAAAATAAGGAGGCCATCACCGTGGCCGTCAAGGACCTGCGGGACAGCCTGGTGGCAATCGCACCGATATTTGCCGAAAAGCCCTTTTTTATGAGTGAGGAGTTTACGCTTGTTGACTGCTGCCTCGCGCCGATATTGTGGCGACTGGAATATATGGGAATAAAGCTTCCCCGAACCCGCCAGGTGATGCCGCTGCTGGAATATATGGAGCGTATTTTCCGCCGACCTTCATTTCGCGAAAGCCTTACCGAATATGAGCGCGAGATGCGTCCGGATTTAACTTGAGCAAATTTGTGTTGTTTTTGGGAATATGACGATGCCAATGACATCGAGTAGGCCCTATATGATAAGAGCCCTGTATGACTGGATAGTCGACAACGACTATACACCCCATATTGTGGTCAACGCATTGGCTTCCGGCGTGGAAGTGCCCCAGCAATACGTGAACAAGGAAGGTCAGATCGTCCTGAACATAGCTCCACGCGCGGTGGAGGGACTGGAACTGGGTAACCGGGCGGTCTCCTTCAGTGCCCGTTTCGGCGGTATTCCTACCACGATCTATGTTCCCTGCCATGCCGTGCTCGGTATTTATGCCCGCGAAAACGGCCAGGGAATGATGTTTGAAAGTGAACCCATACCCGAGCCGGACCCCTCGCCTCCCGACGACGACAGTAATGGTAGTGAGCGTCGCCCGAGCCTGAGAGTCGTCAAATAGGAGCCGGTCGCGTTAACGCGGCAACGGGTTTCTTTTCTTTCCTGTCTTTATCCTGCAATCACGCAATTTTTAAGCAAAACCGGCTTAACGAAGTGCCATTCGGATCAGTCCTGTGTATGTAGACTGATGTGCACGGAGTTGTGAACAGTCGAACAAAAACGGAATCGTGAACTTGGGTTTGGTGCAAGTTGTTCCTACACTGAAAAGTACAAAAAGAAAGGACCGTAAGAACAACAATGAAACAAACATCCTGCCCAAGTGTAATCGATTTTGAAGCTTCCGGGTTTGGTTCAGAAAGTTATCCGATCGAAGCAGGGATCGTCACCAGCAGCGGGGAGCGTTATTGCAGCCTGATTCGCCCGCACGATGATTGGCAATTCTGGGATGAGGAGGCACAGGCACTTCACGGGTTGTCGCGCGATCTGTTACAGCGCAAGGGCAAGCCCATTCTCGATGTGTGCTGCGAAATCAACGCTTTTGCCAATAACTCTGTTTTGTACAGCGACGCCTGGGTGCACGACAAACCCTGGCTGACCAAGTTGTTTTTCTACGGCGGCGTGGAGCCGGAGTTTACTCTCAGTCCAATCGAGTCCATCGCCTCGGAGGAGCAGTTGGAAATCTGGGATGAGGTGAAAAAGCAGGTTTTCATGGCTTCGAACTTTGTCCGTCACCGTGCCAGCAACGACGCTTTCGTAATTCAACAGACCTTCCTTGAAACCCGCCGCCGGTATCAAAAAAGAACAGCGTAGGCTTGACGTTTTATTGGCTAATAATCAATGGTGGCACCGGACACTCCAGTGTATCGGCAATAGCGCGAAACAACTCCGCCTCGGTCGCCGTGACTTTGTTATCCGTATTGATAATTTCCAGCAGAGCCTTTAACAGCTTCGGTTTCTCCAGGGGTTTTAGTTCACAAAGTGCGGAAAGCGCGCTGTCGATTTCCTGGAAGCTGAAACTGCTGTTGTTGACCGCGGTGGGTTGAAAGCCGCTGCCCAATGATTTGATACCATTGTTAAAAGCGTCGTTAACCGATGCGCTGCCGCTGCTGACGGTGACGGTATTGAGCAGCAGGATGGTTTCCTTGTGCAGTTGCCGCAGTGTTTTGTTTTCCCCGTGGCTTTTGCTTGCAATGTTGTGGATTACGATGCGGTACAGGCACCACTCAAACAGCGTGACCTTCCGGTCCGCCTGGATCAGTGCCCGCAGGTTACCCTTGAAGACCTTGTATTGCGGAGCCGACAACTGCTTCAGAGCAGGAATGCACAGGTCGATCAGGATCAGGTAATCCTTGCGTTTGAGTTTCTCCACCTGCTGGTAAAGCTTACGCATTTCCCGGAAGGTGGCGGGATGTGCGTTGTCGTGCAAATGTTGGATCTGTTGTTCGCGGATGGCGGAATCTGTATCGAGCAGCAAACAGTAAATCAACGCCCGCGCGGAAAAAGGTTCGTGCGCGGCGTTGTGAACAACCGGAGGAAGGCCGTCAATAAAGTTCCGCGCAAACTCAACGTGTTCCGGTTTTGGGTCGCCGATGTCGTCGATGATGTGCGTGTCGATTTGAGCCGGGCTGAAACCCGAGACGGGTGCGTGTCGCGCATCAACGACCGCGCTGGCGGTGGACGGTTGGGCGACTGCGCCGGAATCCGCGAACTGGCCATTCCAGCGCGGTTCGATGCGTTTGATTCTCTCGCTCAGGGGTGGGTGGGTCGCCATCAGGCCGCTGAACGCGGTTTTTACGCCCTGGCCGAAATACATATGGCTGAACTCGGACGCAAGCGGACTGCCCATCAGGGAGCCGCTGACGCCGTTGCCGCGATGCAGGCCTCCTATTTTTTTCAACGCGCCGCTGATACCGGTGGGGTTGCGGGTAAACTGCACCGCCGAGGCGTCTGCCAGAAACTCCCGCTGTCGACTCACCGCCGCCTTGATAATATTGCCGAAAAACGTTCCGCCGTAACCGATCACCACCAGAGCCAGCCCCAGAGCCGCCTGTTGGCCCGCGCCCTTGCCCCGCCGGCTAGAGTGGCCCCGATAGGCCGAACCGCGCAGGATAAAATAGCCGATCAGGCCGATCAGTAAAATGCCGTGCAAAATCGCCAACAGCCGCATGTTCAGCCGCATGTCGCCGTTGTGGATATGGCTGAACTCGTGGGCCATCACGCCCTGAAGTTCGTCCCGGTTAAGCAGGTTCATGCAACCGCGGGTGACGCCGATAACCGCATCCCGGCGAGTCAGTCCGGCGGCGAAGGCGTTGATATTATCTTCTTCTATCAGATACACCGGGGGAACGGGATTGCCGGAGGCGATCGCCATTTCCTCCACCACATTCAAGACCTTGCGCTCTTCCGGATCGCGGGTATCCGGCAGAACCAGTTTGCCACCCAGTGCCTCTGCGACCACTCGACCGCCCCGGCTTACCTGGATAAGTTTATAAATCGAACCCGCGGTCACTACTGAGATCACTCCGCCGGCAATCCACAGCATGTACTCGGACCGGATCAAATTGAGAACATGAGTGCCGAGGGAAGTGGAATAGGCGTTGGCGGCGGAAACGCTGGTGGCGTGGGTTTGAAAAAAATAGCCCAGCACTGCGATGGCAAACACAGTAATGGCAATCAGGCAGAGTA
This sequence comes from uncultured Cellvibrionaceae bacterium, assembly GCA_964451365.1. Lineage (GTDB taxonomy): Bacteria > Pseudomonadota > Gammaproteobacteria > Pseudomonadales > Cellvibrionaceae > CAYVIB01. The sequence goes on along the minus strand of CAYVIB010000037.1, from coordinate 4,636 downwards.
TCGCCGCAACAAGAAGAATGATCAGAATAGAGGTCTTCCTGCGGGCGGAATCCTGGTGCTGAAAAAAGTTCATGGCTATCCTTTCAAAATGCCTTCAACAATGCCTCTTTCGCAATCAGTGTCGTGCCTTTGTCGGGCAAGCACATAAGTTTTTTATTATTTAAAAAGACACTTTGGGCGCGGCCTGAATGGCGGCACTGTCTGCAAACTCAAGAAGCTCGGCGTCTTTCGGGTGGCCGAACATGCCGGCGAAAACGACGGGTGGAAAGCTCTGCCGGTAAGTGTTGTATTCGGTCACCGAGTCGTTAAACGCCTGGCGGGAAAAGGCCACTTTATTCTCCGTGCTGATCAGTTCTTCCGACAGCTGGCCCATGTTCTGGTTGGCTTTCAGGTCGGGGTAGGCTTCCATGACAACGTTCAATCTGCCCAGTGCTCCCGCCAGCGCATTTTCCGCACCCGCCAGGCCGTGCATGGCATCGGCGTCGCCGGGGTTGGCAGCTGCCGCTTTCAAGCTGGACAGCGCGGTGTTGCGCGCTTCCACCACAGCTTCCAGTGTCTCGCGCTCGTGGGCCATATACGCCTTGGCGGTTTCCACCAGGTTGGGAATCAGGTCGTAACGTCTTTTAAGCTGGACTTCGATTTGCGAGAAGGCGTTCTGGTAGCGGTTTTTCAGGCTGACAAGCTTGTTGTAGATGGAAACGACAAAGAAAAAAATCAGAACGAGTACAACAAGTGTAACAATAGTGGCAACCGACATGCGTTATGCTTCCTGTGTTTTTGGAATGAAAGTCTAGCGGGTGTGTGATTTTATGCCAACCCGCGCGGGCTGCAGCCCTTGAAAACTGTGCCGATTATCCCACTTTGACAGAACGAGAACAGTACTCAGGAACAACGAAAAATCGCCTTTTTGTTATAAGTACAGCCGGTATCGGCCTTTGCGATATCTCAAGCATAGCTGGCATTTTAATTGATAGCATCGTGTCGACAGTAGAAATAATGTTTCGCTTCGGCAACTGATTTGCATCGCCGTTGTCATTGTTAACCCGCTAAACAATAACTGTGAGGCTTCGCGTGATACCGCACCACAGCCAATAGTCGGTACAGATTCACACTCAGTTCGGGAGTCAGAAAGTATGAATGATCCAGTCGTAGTAGTAGGCTTTGCCCGCACCCCAATGGGAGGCATGCAGGGCGTTTTCAGCGAAACCAGCGCACCGCAACTGGGCGCAGCGGCAATCAAGGCGGCACTGGAAGATGCCGGTGTCGGTCCGGACCAGGTTAACGAAGTTATCATGGGATGCGTTCTCCCTGCTGGTATCGGTCAAGCGCCGGCGCGCCAGGCGGCGATGCTCGCGGGCCTGCCCAAATCGGTTTCCGCCTGCACGGTCAACAAGGTCTGCGGTTCCGGGATGAAAACCGTAATGATGGCATGCAATGCCCTAAACAATGGCGAAGGAGAAATTATCGTGGCGGGTGGCATGGAGAATATGACCATGGCGCCTTACATGTTGTCCAAGGGGCGCAGTGGCTATCGCCTGGGGCACGGGGAGTTATTGGATCATATGTTTACCGATGGATTGGAAGATGCGTACGAGAAAAAGCTGATGGGTGTTTACGCCGAAAATACCGCGGAAAAATACGGCTTTACCCGCGAGGCGCAGGATGAATTTGCCCTCGAATCCCTCGCGCGCGCCAACAAGGCGATTGAATCCGGTTCGTTCAAACGCGAAATTACCCCCGTTACGCTCACAACCCGCAAAGGAGAAGTGGTTGTCGATACCGATGAACAACCGGGCAACGCAAGGCCGGAAAAAATTCCACAGCTCAAGCCGGCATTCAAAAAAGATGGCACCGTAACGGCGGCCAATGCCAGTTCCATCTCCGACGGCGCGGCCGCGCTGGTATTGATGAAAAAGAGTACGGCCGAGGCCAAAGGCCTGAAGCCGATTTGCGTGGTCAAGGCGTCAACCCAATTCGCGCAGGCACCCGAGTGGTTTACCACCGCGCCGGTTGGGGCCATGAAAGCGGTACTGGAAAAGGCCAACTGGTCGGCGGAAGAAGTGGATTTGTTTGAGATTAACGAAGCATTCGCGGTGGTGGCCATGGCCGGAATGAAGGAACTGGGCCTGCCTCACGGCAAGGTGAATGTTCACGGTGGCGCCTGTGCCCTCGGCCATCCGCTCGGCGCTTCCGGTGCGCGCGTATTGGTGACCCTGATTGCCGCGCTGGAAACCCACGGCAAGAAGAAAGGTGTGGCGAGTTTGTGTATCGGCGGTGGCGAAGGTATCGCGGCCGCCGTGGAAATGCTTTAGCCGGTTTGCTGAAGGTGGCGGGCGACGCTTGCTTGCCCGCCCTACTCGATGTACTCAATAGCGCGCACGACTTTTTTCACGCCTTTGGTCTTGCGCACCACGTCAGTTACTTTTTCCGTCTGGATTTTTGTCAACAGTCCCATCAGATAAACAATATCGTCTTCCACAATCACTTTTACCCGACCCGAATCGATATCCTTGTGAAGTAGCAGTTTGGTGTTGATTTTGGTTTGCAGCAGGTTGTCGGAAGTGCGATCGAGAAACGTGGCGTTGGGTTTAATCTGCAGTTCGTTGTAAACCTGCCGCACGCGTGCGACATTGCGCGCGGTTTCACCCGCGAGCGCACGCATTTCCGAATTCTGTACTTCACCCGTCAGCAGTACCACGCCGCGATAGGAGTGTATGTTGATGTGAGCCTGGTCCAGCGCCGGACTGGCTTTTTTGATGTTTACGCCGACCACGGTTTCGATGCTTTGGTCATCCCAGTATTCGCCAAAGCTGCGTTTGCCCGGGTCAGTTTTAATCGGTCCTTCGGTAGTGGCGTCAACGATGGTGACACAACCATTTAAAATAAATGGCGTTGTTGCGATCAAAAGTAAAAGGAATGATTTTTTTAACATCTCATTCGATCCCGAAAAGTTGATGGTCGATTAAATCACATAGACAAAAAATGGAAAGTAAGTGCACCTCGTGAATGCGCCCGCGTGAATTCAGGGCCACGCGAATTTCGATATCATTGCCATCGAGGAGTGAGCCGATATCGCCACCGTCGCACCCGGTCAGCGCAACCACGGAGATGCCGCGATCGTGCGCGACGCTGATCGCGTTTAGCAGGCTGCTGGAGTTGCCGCTGGTGCTGATAACGGTTAGCACGTCGCCTTCCTGTCCGAGCGCGCGAAGAGGTTTGGCAAAAATATCCGTGTGCCCGGAGTCCGCGGCAATCGCGGTGTAGGTGGCGATATCGCTTCCCAGCCACACGGCGGGCAGGCCGGGTCGCTCTTTTTCGTAGCGATCCAGCAATGACGAGGCAAAAACCTGGGCAAGCGCGGCGGAAATGCCGTGCCCGCAGATAAGGATTTTTCGCTCGTTAAGCAGGGCGGTCACCATTTTTTCGCTGGCGGCGGCGATGTAGGGAGCGATATCCTCTCCCACCTGCATTTTCGCTTCAACACTTTTTTGAAACAGTGAATAAACTCGTTGCGGCATAATCAGTTACATCATCATTATTGTTTTCAGTTGAACGCGGCTTTAATCCACTGAATATCATCCCCGGTGATGCCGATCACGTCAAATCGTAGTGAAACCGTATCGTCAATTTGTTGTTCCTGGATATAAAACTGGGCGGCGAGAATAATTTTCTGCTGTTTGGTCGCTGTCACTGTTTCCAGTGCGGAGCCGTAGTTATCGGATTTTCGATAGCGCACCTCGATAAATACCAGTGTTTTTCCATCGCGCATTACGAGGTCTATTTCGCCCTGTCTGCGGCGAAAGTTGCGGGCGACCAACACGAGTCCCCTCGCGACCAAATATTTTTCCGCCCGCGCTTCCGCTGACTTGCCGGTATGGAGGGTGTTCTTCTTGTCAGCGGGCTTTTTGTTAAAGCTGAATATCATTATCTTCCTGGGAGACGGTGGGCATGGCGTAGGCCTGGCCGTTAATAAACTGTGCCCAGGTTTGCTCCCGCACCACCCGGCGCTTCTGGTCCAGGCTCAGCGTACCGGTGGTGCCGTAAAAATGCGACTGGTTCACCGTGGCGAGCTGCCGCAGGCGCGGGTGCAGATGAAAAGCGTCGACACCCAGGGCATACAGGCGCTGGAACGCGGGTGAGTCATTGGCGTAACGGTCAATGCTGCGTTTTTCCTCAAGCTGCTCGTTGAAAAACCAGGGCAGGGTGACGAAGCGTATCGCGTTCATATCAAGGTTCGCCTTGCTGTCGTCCTCCCCGTTATAAACTTGGCTGGTGGCGTACACCGGAAGATCGCCTGCGTAATGGAAGGCCAGTGTTGGTTTGATCTGGCGGGCCTGGGAGGGGTGGGCGACCAGGAAGATGACGTCCACATCCTGCCGGCGGCGCGGCTCAAACTCGATATTGCGGCCGATAATCTGCCGGACCTGCCTGGCCCGTTGTTCGCTTTCGGCGATATTCAACGCCTGCTTGATCAGTTGCGAGTACTGTTCTTGCGGCGTGTACCGGTAGTCGTGAATCAACTCGCCACCGCGTTCGGTCCAGGTTTCGTTGAACGCTGCCACGCTCCGGTCACCCCAGTTACTGGCCGGCGCCAGGATCATGGCTCGCCGGTATCCATCGCGCCAGGCGCGCTCGG
>CAYVIB010000036.1:17210-51220 GCA_964451365.1 uncultured Cellvibrionaceae bacterium | reverse complement strand
TGGGACTTGAATCCATTTTATGTGGATTGACCGGGGTTTCACGTGGCGCAAAGCCCCGATTTCCGGCAATTCTCACCACCTCAGACCCCCGCTGATCCGCACGGTTTGTGGCAATGGTGTGGCACAGATGACCGTGCCACATACCATTTTCGTGACGCCGGGAAAATGGTTATAAAAACAGGCACCGAATTCATCCTACCGCTTGTTTTTATGCACAACGTGCGTATAATTAAAACCGTAGACAGCAATAACGCTGCTACCGAGAAACCCACAAGCGTGAGGATTCCAAAATGGAAATCAATATCGAAAAAATGAAAACAATCGGTCAGGAATGGATTAAAGACCAGCACCACAGGATCTATTTTAATGATCTGGAGGAACTGGGCGGCTTCGTTATTCACCGCTACAAAACCGGCAATATCAGCAGCGCCTCATTCAACGGGGAGAAAATCTCAAATTCCAAGGCCCGCAAAATCCTGCCGGACTCATTCTCAAAACTGTGGTATGACGTCAAGACTGGACAATTCCAGTCTAAAGGGGTAGATTCCGAAGTGTTTGAAGTGGCGGTTCAGAATATTCTGGAACAGTGCCAATAGCAGTACTCCCCGCATTGGCGGGGATGAACCGTGTGTTTTGCGCATCAGAGATAGATAAACGCACATTCCCCGCGACAGCGGGTATGAACCACTTGCCAAGAAGTCTTATCGCCGTTCCCCGCCAAGGTGGGGATGAACCAGTTGTAAAGTTTTCTTAGTTACGTTCCCTGTTTCGGCAGGGATGAACCACTTGTTAATCTTTTATCGAGACGTTCCCCGCAGTTGCGGGGATTCCTACCAATTAACCCACCAGAGTGAGGTTGCCATGAAATTCAGAATTACCGACGGCGTCAGCCATGCAGTAGAGTTTGAGGCGTGCTCCGCATCGCAATTGAGAACGCGGTGCCGGCAGGCATGGATGCAATACGCGCAATGGCACGGCATGGAGCGCCACATCTCAGCCCGCACCGTTTTGCACGAGCAGCTCAGCTACATCGACCGCTGGCTGAAAAGAAAATTAACCGAAAAGCCGGGTAACGCACGTGCGCTGCACGGCCAAGCATCCAGCTATCGCAGCAGAAAAACATCAGAGGCATATCGAAATGGCATGCTGCCGGAGGTGCTCAAATTGCATGTGAAGTCAGACCTGAGCGGATCCTGGATTGCAACCAACCACTATGGTTTGGACGGCAGGCATCTAGGCAATTCAGCCGGTCATGCGGTTAAGGTTGGCAACGATAACGATTGGCATGGCCTTTGGGTTGCATCCCACCGTGCATATAACCACGCCATGCAGCTAGATGCGTTTTGCATATCGATACCGAAAATACTGCGAGAAAAACCCGACCTGAAATTAATATAGGCAAAAACTATGTACGCACATTACAACGACATTTATAAAAAACTCCTCTATCTGGCGCGCCAACTGGACGCGCCCGATCCCGCGATAATATTTAAATCCCAGGGTTACCAGGTTTCCACCTCAGAACTGCAGGCGTGGCGCGTAGGGCGAGATCACCGGCATTTTCGCCCAATCGAGGAGGATTATGTTTTGGCTTTTGCTGAGGGGATCATCCAGCACGTAAAGCGGGGAGAAAAATGAACCAACCCACCCCATCCGAAGTAATCGCCCTGCGTGAGCGCTACCAGCGTGAGCGCGGTATCGGTATCACCCAGGCACAGCGGGAACTCGCAGCGCTGGCCTACCTCAAGCTGCGCGCGTGGCAGAACTACGAAAATGGTCGGGAGATTCAGCTTGGGCTATGGGAGTTGATCAACGCGAAAATGGAGCATCCGGAGATTTTCGGATTGCCTGAAAAGACAGCGGCCGAAGCCGCCGAGCGGGCGTAATCCTGTTAACCAAATATTGATCTAGCCGCAACCTGATACGCCCCGGCCGGCGCAAACGACGGTATTTTTATCTGATCGGTACCGTTAAACTTCACCTCATATTCATTGTCCTGGTCATCGATCAGGACGATGTATTTGATATCCGTCAGGGGAATACCCGCTGTGACCAGCGTTGCAGTCTCCCCGGGTGAAACGATGTTATCTCCGCCGATACTGACCAGGCTGATAGTCTGCGCAGAGTTGTTTGTCACGGCAACATCAGCAAATGATGGCAAATCATTACCGGTCAGGTCCTCTATTCCGTCTCCCGGCTGAGTGTAATCACCTGTCCCTGTCTCGCCCTGGACGATCACGCGGTTGGCCTGATACAGGATGGAGTCGCTGCCCACCTGTGACAAGTAGGTCAGGCTCACGGGTCCGCCGCTCATGTTGATTGTAAAACCCCCGCTGCCGCCTGCACCAAAATTACAATCCTCGCTCAGTCCGAGAGCAACCTGCCTGCCGTCACTGCGCACGATTATTGACTGAACCGCCGGGGCGATATCTGTCGTGGCAACAGTCCAGGTGTCCGACACACCGCCAACGGTCACCAAAACGCTCGCCAGCGCGCCATCGGTCATCGATGCTGTGGTGCGTAGCTGTAGGGTCTGACCGTTGCTGATTGAGCCCGGGGAGCTTGTGTAGGCCCCGCCATCAATCGAGTACTCACCACCAGTTATGCCGATGGTGACTGCCGCCGGTGTATCAATACCAGTAATGGTCACCACATCGGACTCGACAACCTCGCCCCGCGCGCCCGTACTGTCGGTGAAGCTGAAGGCATCAGGCACCGAGTCATCGGCTACGTTGTCCACCTGGATAGTGATGTTGACCGAATCACTGCCGGCGGCGTTGGTACCGGTTATCGTCACCTGGTAAATATTGTCGGTGTCGGCATCCAGCGGATTTTCGAAATCAGGAGCAGACAGGAAAGAAAGGTCGCCGCTGGCGTCCACAGTCAACAGCGCCGCGTCGGTACCAGATAGCGTATAACTGATCGGCGCCTCTCCCGAGAGGGCCGCATAGCTACCGACTGCAGTGGTGTTTTCATCGATCGCCGGAGAGTCGTCTGCCGGCATGACCGGGGCGTCACCGTCCCACACAACATCGAGCGTATCGGCGGTAACCGCATAGCTGGCGGAGGCATCCAAAAACCTGACATTGACCGGATATGTGCCGGCTGGCACGCCCGGTGGCATGGTTACAATCCCATTGCCATCGAACGACCAATCATAACCACCAGGCAACAGATCATCCGCGGCGAATTGGTCGGCCGGTGGGCCTGCCGTCAGGCCTGCCACTTCCGAAAAAATGCTATCTGATGGAAATGCACCGGATTCGCCCGCGATATCGACGTGATCCATCCCTGCAGGCGGATTAAAAGTTGCGGCAAATGGATCGCTATTCCCGTCGCCGTTTGTGAGCACAAAATTATTTTGTGAATTATAAGCAGCGCCGCCGGCCGGCATTGTGGCCGTTGCCTGTCCGTCATTTACCACTGTCAAATTTGCGAGAGCCTGCCCGGCATAGGTCGCAGCAGTCAGTCCGGTAAAATTGGAGCCGTTGAATGTGACTGTGCCTTCGGCGTTATTGCCGGATACGCTGGAAATATCGGGAACAGCTGCACCGCCAGTGCTGGTTACAGCATACAAGCAGTACGCGCGGTTTTGATTGATGTTGGTTGGGTAGCTGTTGTCCAGCTCTGTAGCTGGGCCCGCACCGTCGCGCAAACTGTACGCCCCGCCGGTAACCGCATCGATGTAGTAAAGGGTGAACCCAACCGAGGGTGCCGCCATTGCAACACGATAATTCACGCCTTCCGTTAGCGCGAGATTAAGGCCTGTTACCGAATGCCACTGCAAAGCCGTGGTGAAATTGATGACCGCTGTTGCAACCAGAACCTCTTCCGTTTCGCCGGCATCGACGCTGAAAATACCGACCTCGACGGACCCTGCTGATGCACCCTGGCCGTAAACGTAAAACTCATTTACCGCCTCACCAGCAACACCAACATGCCCATATAGGTTGGGAGAGTCGCGAGTCATTATGGCAGCCGACGTGCTGTCAAATGCTAATGTGCTTGCACCAATAACGTTATTACCAATTGTTGCCATGTCAAAGCCCTGCGCAGTTGGTGCCGATGTAGGATCGGATGGTGTTCCAGTTGTTATGGATTTCTGATATTTCGCCCTGGAAGCTCAACGGCGTTCCGTGCAGCGACGGAAATCGGCCTGTTTGCCCGGTGTTACCGCCTGAATTATTTGCGATACAGGTATTTAGTGCGGCTGCGCTGGTCGGCCCCCACGTGGGCGTGCCATCGTTGCTTAGGCCGTAGTCTTCACAGCCGGCCGCAGTTGGATATATCTCGCAAGTGACTAAATTTTCTGTTGGATCGGGTGGTGCGCATGTGTCTGGTTGCGTCCATAGTCCCACCTGATTAATTCGATCCGCATACGTAATCAATGCGGGATAATTTACGGCCGAACACACTTCGGGAATTTCCAGCATGAGCGCGGCGAGCATTTCGGATCCGCCGGATGCGATTGACATATAGCTCGTTCCTGGTTGGCGTTCCGGGCCATCAATTTGCCGTGTTGGGTCAGATTTATTTTTGCCGCCACCGCCATTGTTATCGCACGTTCCAACCGCGCCGGCGAAACATTGCCCGGTAAGCATGTTCCCCCAGTAGCTCGCAATATCCGTACTTACAAGGCTGGCGTGTGATCCGTCTCCTACGGTATCCCCCCAAACAACAACATTTCCCGGGCCGATGTTTGCCTGTTCCATTTCGTGCGGGCCCGCAGCATTACCGCTGGGTGTTACCGTGTCGACCAAGCTTGCTTGAGTTGCAAGGGAATCGCGGTAGATCGAGCTGTTGACAGTGGCGGCGAAAAATGACGTTGCAGCCATTTTTCCTAAATGTTGTCCCGCACCGGCACCGAAATAATTTTCCCTTACATGCGTTCCGTTAGAAATCGTGTCGCAGTCGTAAACGCCGCAATACAGATCAAAGCCGTATGACAACATCGCCGCCAACGCTTGCCGGCAATCCTGCGAGGAACAGTCATTATCATCAGTCATGAATGTCACGGCATCTCCGCCCCACTGCGACGCCACATCGCGGGAATAACCGATATCGCTCACAACGTTGCGTGCCCGCCACGCCCGGCCGCCCTCGTTCGCAAGTTCCCCGGTGGTGTTCAGTATGCTCAGGGACTCGATGTGGTGTGACCAGGTCAGGCGCGTGGTCTGATAACCGGCGGCATCATCCCCTGTGTAGTAGTTACGGTTAAGGCCGGTAATGCGTGAAACTGTGAGATCGGTGTCGTAATCCAAAAATATTTTGCTGATCGGTCGCGTTGGTGGGCGCAAAAGCGTTTTACCCCACCCTGGCGGCGGTTGATCCAACACTGTCAACACCATATATGTCTCTACGCATGTTGTATTGCCCGATGCCGCACTACCCCAACACGTCCCGGCACCGACATCATGCTGAATCGCGGCAACCAACGAGATAGGCGACGAGTAGGATTTCGGAAAATCATCAGCAACATTTTCGGCCGCACTGTAATTTGACCCCAGCGGCAAAACGCCTTGTGAATTAACATCCGGGTTTTCGTCCACGAAATACGCTGATCCGCCCGATCCAACGTAGGATGTCACGGTTACCGACGATTGACCGTCTGCAGGTGCCGCCCACCAATCCCCGTTTGCAAATTGCCCGCAAATCGCATCACCACCGTTTGATTGAAAATTCCAGGTGTGGGTATTGCCCGCAACATTAACAACAATCTGTTGCCCGGTGGCGCCGTCATGAGTGGCAAAGTCAAAGTTGTTGCAGCCGGTTGCGAGGTTTCCGCCGGTCGGCGGATTGGGAACAACAACAATCTGCCCATCCACCCGCCTAAGCTGAACCCGCCAGTTTTCCGGGATAACAATTTGTGCAAACGTGATATCTGCCCAGGCGACAAGTGTGAAAATTAAGAAAGACAGTATCTTCATTGTTTATTTTTCCCCGCCACGTGCGCGCCCCAGCCGTACGCCCCGAAGAAATACACCATGATTCCGAAGGTGCCGTAGACAAGCACATCCGAAGTAGTTATCTGCCACAGCAATTCAAATTTATCTGACCCAATTGCGGCCGCGAATGCGGATACCAGAACAAGACCAAGCTGGACGGTGATCCACCGGATAGCCACCGCCCTGGTAATTCGGCTGCGCTCAGTGGACTGATTTGCGGTGGAAATAGAAAAGGCCCTGATTGCCTCGGTCAACCCCGCCATCGCAGTAGCCTTTTCCTGTTCGGTGAATTGCTGATTGCCGATGAACTGCCCGATCTTGGCCAGGTGCCCGGTGTCCTTATCCATCACATCATCAACCGCCTTGCTGCTGGAAAATATTTTCTTAAGTAGCCCCATTTGCTATCTCCCCCAAAAAAAAGGTTAAGCCACTGTCACGCCATCGAGTGTCAACTCACTACTGGCAGCAACCACATTCACAATAATCAGCACCTGCGCTGTGTGCCCGCTCTCGTCCTGTGCAAAAACGGTCATGATCTCCTGCCCCTCGTCCTCGCTGCTGTAGGTGATCAGGTTGTTGTTTTGCGTAAAATTAATTGATCCGGATACTTCGTAAGTAATAGCCTCGCCATTGCCGGTTTGTGTTGGCCCTAGCTCGATGATTCTATTGGTTCCAGGCTCAACCCAAAGAAACTGGTTGTAAACCGTCAGCACTCCAGCGTTGGCAATTGCGGCAAGCAACTGGTTGTACAGCTCGTCAAATTCGGAATCTGGCAACGCCGCTGCAGAGATCAGCGTCATTAAATCTGTCGGCTCACCCTCGGCAATGGTGACGCTAGGGGCCAGCGTTCGGCGCGGGCCTTCGCCATCGATCGATACCTGATATTGACCAGCTTCAACCTCGAAGTCGTACGCACCGTTCACATCAGTGGCAAATACAGCGGACTCGCCAACCGGTATGCCGAGCGGCGATGATCGCGCCGCGCTGAAATAAATCCGTGCGCTCTGCAACGGTTGGCCCGATGGGGTTTTTAGCGTGCCGATAATCTGTCTCATGTAATCGCACTCACTTTTTTGTAGTTGCGAATAAACTCTTCTTCGGTACTGCGGCCAAGCGGGGTGTTGTAGTGCTGCTTCCAGTATGCGGCCAGGCCGGCGACATCATCGGCATCCGGCAGTGGCTGTGGCACCATCCAATAGCGCATTCGGGCGACGGCAGTACCGAACCGAAGGTCCGAGATAAGTTTTAACGCTACTTTGTCCAGGCTAACGTTGTTCCAGTTGATTTCGTGTGAGTTGACAATCTGGAACCCAAGCTCGAACCGATCCCCCAGGTCAGGTCGCAAATCAAGATATCGGAACACGATATCCCTGGCCGTTGATGGCTCTATCTGGAAAAGTCCTAAAGCCGGCCCACCAATTTGAACCAGATAAGTTCCGCACACAGATTCCTGCATGGCTGTTCCCATCAGCAGGTTTTCAGCCGCAGGAGACCACATCGACATTGCTTTTAATGTCGGGCGGATTATTTCTGTTCGGAGTTGGTTTGGGTTAATCATTACAATAGGTTTCCAATTTTTCTATAAGCTTGATGCGCGATGTTAACTACACAGAATACGATATTGTGATGTCTCTTGCGGAACCTACGGCGTAATCCGCACCACTCCAGTCTCTATGCCTTACAAGCAATTGACCAGTGCTCAAGACCATTGTCATAGTCAAATAATGACTCGTAAATCCGCTCATAATTTCCACATTGCCAGGTCCTGGCGGCCTAAAGTCAGCCGGTATTGCCCCAGCAGCCGATTCAGCCAGCGATGTAATAGTATGGGTAAGCGTGATGGCATTGACGAAAGTAATCGTTACCATGTTTCCAACCCTGGTACATTTAACTTCGTTGGTTCCGAAATCGCCGCCGAGCTCCACCGTTTGTTCGATGTATTCCACAACACCCAAGTTTGATCGCGCAGCGGCTGCAGTTGTCGCCCCGGTTCCACCTGCAGCAACTCCAAGTGTGCCAGCGATGTTCTCAACAAGAACGCCGATACCACCTTCAGGCATCGGCCACCACTCGGTTGGTGAGGTGGCTGGCGTATTACCGATATTGTCGTTCACTCGCGACACATACCAAACACCACCGTCTTCAACGCTCACGCCAGCGGAATAGAGAGTTTCCGAATCATATTCCATCGCGCCAGAGCGTTGCAGTTGTTGAAGCGAAAGTGAAACCAAATTCTTCCACCAGTTTTCCCAGTTGTGCCGAGGCGGTTCAACTGTTCCGTGACCAGCTTCTACCTGGCCGGCATTCGGTTCTCCTATATCAGTCGGGTCAGCACTTGAGGCCCATACTCTATTGTGATTTGCCATTGTGATTTACCTGTATTTTAAGTTGCTATGGAAGTCAAGCGATCCCCGGTATTGCCGGCAATGTATTCCCATATTTCATTTCCATCTGTATCAGCTTTTTTCATTGTGCTTGATCTTCCCATATAAATATAACCATTAGCATCAACAGACAATGATTCCATGCTGCTTGCGAAAAATTGAATAGTCCAAATTTCATTTCCGTTAACATCATGCTTTCGTAAATATCCAGCACCGAAAGCCACATATATAAATCCATTTGGATCAAACGCCAATTGATAGGACGGACCAATAAGAATATCCCACACCACATTCCCGTCTGAATCAACTTTCCCTAATGTGTTACTGCCTCCAACATATATATGCCCATTTTCACCAGCCACCACACGCTCTTCTGCCACCCCTACACCTATATCAGCGTCGATAGACCAAACCTGATTACCGTTTTGGTCAATTTTTTTAATTGTTTGGTTTTGAGAGGCGATATAAACATAGCCGTCGGCATCAACCGCTACATCATTTACGTCGAAAGCGCTAACTATAAACTCCCAAACAAGTTGGCCGGCCGAAGATACGCATCTCACAACCCCGCTGTCTGTTCCATAGTAAACAAAACCAAAATCATCAACGGCAATGCACAATACATTTCCAGAATCGCTAAAGGTCCACACCTCTGAACCGTCTTGTTCATAACGCACAATCGAAGCGGAATTTGTCTGTGCAAAATATATTTGTCTGTATTGGTTGATCGCCACTTCAGCGCCATACGCGCCAACCCTCAACAACTCATTTCCCTCTTCGTCAATTTTTACAAGACCTCCGTCATCGGAAGCTACTGCCGCATATATGTGAAATTCCGGCTCCACAACAGACCAACCCGAAAACAGCACGCCGGCAGGCTCTGGAATCACATCAAAATTATTTAGCAAAATTGTTGTGTAACCGTCAGGCTCGATGGAAAACAACAGCTCGAACGTCATGTCCTGGTTGTTAATCAAACTTATATTTCTATCACCTGTCATCAGCTCGGCCGCGCGGATGATGCTATCGATCGAGCAGTCACCGGTATTGCGAATAACAGTGGCTTTTAACAATCGCTGGTATGCAGGATCAGGCAATGGGATATAGATTTCCGTCTCGGCGGAAAAGTCGTAATACGGTGCAACGTCATAGCCGACCGCGCCAGGTGTGCCCAGGTAGCCGAAGAACACATCATCGATATTGAGAACAGCCGGCCGAGGCTTAACTAAAACGCGCCCGATTAAATCCAGTTGAACGCCGCTCATGTCGTCGATGCTGTACAGCAGCCGACGCACATCTGCAAAATTTTCAAAATTAGTATTGATCAGCTGGCCGAGCAGTGTCAGCAAACTACGCAGCTTCGCGTCATCGCGATACTGCGAAATGATTCGGGTCAGTGCTCTACCGGGATAATCAAAACTCACGATACAACCACCTCAATGTTTGCAACGCTTAAACTGGCCAGCGCATCCCAATCGATGGCGACCGTGCTCGGGGCGGACGGGCTGGCAGAGGTATCCAGATAAATGCTGGTGACGTACCCCTGCCCGTTCTTGCCCATGTAGTAATTAACCGGCGTGTGCAAAATGCCGCTGCTGATGTCCTCGCCTATGCGAAATGGGGTTTTTCGGTAGCCGGAAATCACATCGTTATCGAACAGATTGCCCAGGGAGAAATCAACCATTGCCTGCTTGAGCTCTTCTTTTGCGGCATCGGAAATGGTGCCGGTTTGTGTGAGGTTCACTTGCGCGTAAAGCGGCACATCGGTCGGTCGGCCGAATGTGATGTTCTCGGTGTTGTTGTTATTTTCGGATGTAACCTCGACCGTTTCCGGATTGGTGCCGCCGTACATTCCGGGACCTGGTGGCAATTTACTGTAGATGGCCTGCGCGACTTCCTCATCGTCACCACCGGCAACGATTACCGAGAATGAATGACCAGGGATCCCGTTGCCATCGGCGGAGTCGGTGCGGTTATTATAAATCCGCACGGTGGTTACACCGGTCACCGTGGCCACGGCCGCATGAATGGCATCAACAGTATTGGTGGCGGGGTTCGATATCGTCTCCTCTCGATACAGCCGCGCTTCCGGGTCCGTCATTTCGTTCTGGCCCTGCGTAGCGGCCGCGGCATTGGTGACGGATTCCAACCCGGTAACCGGCGTGGCAATTTTGGTTAACTCGCCAATGCCGGCGGTCTGCGCGCCGATGGTGGTGCAGGTAACAGCCGCATCGGTGGCACTCGCGCCAATAACCACCTCTGCATCGGTCGCCCATCGCGTACCGGTCACCGCGTTTTCAATTAAAGTGCCAGTGGGAACAACAGTGGTTTCAACGCCGCTCAATTGCACGACAGCGGTCGAGAGCGTCCCCTCCCTACGCTCCACACCAGAGAGCCGCATAATTGCGTCCAGCGCTTCCTTTGTGGCTTTGTCGGGGTCTGCCGCGTTGTAGCTGTCCAGCTGCGACTCATCCTGGTTTGCGAGCATCTCAGCAAACGCAGCAACAATTTGCCCGTCTGGCGTGTTGGGCGATAAATCCCACTCCGGATCCACTGCGTGATAAATCGCCTCGAGTTCGGCCTTCCACTCGCTGAGCGTTTTTATCGTGATGCCATTGATATCAATTGTTGCCATTGATTACACCTGCGCTGCAAACGGCACGGCGTCTGCGCTGTAGATTGTGAGTACGGAGCCGGTCAGGGTCATTACGTGGTCGGTCACATCCAGGGAAAATGCCAGCAGTTTGGAAACGCCATCAGTTTCCAGGATGACTTTCTTCAATGCCGCCTCGCGTTCCTGTTCGCGCGACTTGCCGAGGATGGTTTGAAACCAGGGCGTGCCGCCGTTTGGTTCGAGAAATGCCTCGCCATAAAACCACTTGAGCCGGGTCGCAATGTTCTGCGCTACCTCTTCGGCACCGGTTAAAAATATTTTTGATCCGGACGTTGCCATCTGCCCGCCCACGATTGCGCGTGTTGTCATATTGGAGGACTCGTTGGGCTACCCTGGTTACCGGTGTGTTGGTGGCCATCGTATTCGGCTTTGAATGCATCCAGGTCGGTACCAGCTGCGGTGATTACATTGCCCCCGGTGGTAATGGTTGCGCCGTTGGCATCGATATCGCCACCGGATTGCAATGTAAAAGTGCCGGATCCATTGCTGGCCGTAATTGTTCCGTCATCGTCCATAATGATTGAGCAATTGGGATTAACGAATTCAATCGAACCGTCGTTGCGCAACCAGACATAGCGGGTGCCGTCGAGCGATCGCAGCTTGATTCCTTCGTTGCTGTACTGCGTGATCACCTTCGGCAATGATCTGAATCCCACAACAGCGAAAGCGTCAGTCTCGCGGAACCTCTCGATTTTAAGCAGCGGCGCCACCCCACCCTGCGTGCGCCAGCCATCGATGCAGCGCATGGAAAAATGAATCAGGCACTCATCGCCCTTTTTGATTTCCACCTCAACGACACCGCCGGTACCGCCATAGACTTGCACCGGGCAGCGGATAATCGGTGGCGGTGTGAATGTCTTCCCGTCGATATTGAGAAGCTGAATACCAATCTGCAGTTTTGCAAGTTGGGTTTCTTGATCAAACTCAAGGACGTGTCCAGGGATCGTGGTGCGCACTTCGTTCTTGAGTTTTTCATCAATTGCGGTGTTTAAAAGTGCCAAGCGATTCTCCACCAGATCAATAGGATGATTACTGTCCATAAGGCAAGCCATCCTCCCTTAACCCAGTCTCCCCTTCGCGCCAGCACACCATCTGTGTGTTCCAGCTGTTTTGCCCGTAGAAACTACCCTTTCGGCGAAGTGCTTTAACAACATAATTCCCGTCGCCAATCACACGTTTTTTCTCCGGCAGACTGACGGAATAGATCGCGCTGAAATTGATGGTACTGGTTTCCGCCTGAATCTTTACTCGATCGCCAATAACAATGCGAGGGTCCAGCTTGGTCTCGATATCGGCGCCCAGGTACGTCAGGGAGACGCCGCCCACCAGACCTGTTTCCGCATTGATCTCATATGGTGCTCCGCCTCGTGATGCCCCCCTGCTCATCAACAAGCATTTTTCGTTTTGCACCATCCACTGAAATTTCAGATCAGCGGCAAGGCGGTCCAAAAACGAACTGTGTGGGTAATTTCCGCTGTAGCCATCGGTTGCAGTGCCCATGCCTGAGCGGAAAGAGTCATCAAATCCGATGTATTCCGGCGCCCGGTTGAATAAGTCCTGCGCGATATAATCAACAATGTCACTGTACTTGGTGCCCTCGGCAAAACTGACATTGCAGGTCTTTTCTTCTTTTTCTTTAATTCCTGACCAGCACCACATTGTTATTTTGCGCTCTACGCCATCGCGCGGGGCGATGAAGTTGGAAATTCTACCGTGAAAAATACGCCCAAATGCATCTGGGTAACCGACTTGCAGGTCGACACGAGACGAACCGGCAATCTGACCAACTGAATCCTTTTTTAACCCATATATTGATAATTCCATTTTGGACAGCGCCGCACCGAAAGACACATCAACAAAAAACTCAATCTGGAACGGCTGTTGTCCGGCCCTGGCGATATCGCGGCTGTCGATAACCCGCGAGACATTCCCGGCATCATCGGAAAATTCAATGCGGTACTGACGGCCAAAGTACTTAGGCACGGACCGGTTCCTCCCATTTCAACACAGCGGTATCGCCTAGGTTTTTCAATGTGGGAACGTCGCCAACGATATAGACACGGCCATATGAATCATCCAGACCGTTCAGCAGATCAACATCCGGGTGGGCAATGCGGCCATTGGTAAGCACAAACGGATCGTTCGTCACGTCGCGGATATCCACTCGGAAATACTCGAATCGCGCCACCCAGTGAAAGGTGAACTCCAAAGAATAATCACCCATGGCAACACTAAAACGCAGATTCGGAACGTTTGCGCGCAAAGGAATTGTCTTAAGCAAAAGCAATCCTCCCTTGATCGAGTAGCGGTGCGGACTGTAGTCGCGCAGGGTCTATATCGGTTGGATCGTCGCCAAGAAACTCAATATCGCTTTCTTCGCCGACAACGAATTGCTGGCTCATTTCCAGAATAAATTCCAATCCCGTTTCATTCTCGGGTGTGGTGACCGTGGTGAGCTTGTCTATCATCATGCTTTTAAAGCCCATAAGGCCGGTAACAACATCGAATGTTTCAAACCGTTGGTTAATTGCGGTTAAAAAATCGAGCGTGGCAACGCCACGGGTATTTTGACTGCCAGCAAGGAACGAGGAATTTGCTTTCACAATTCCAGCCGCCGCGCCGGCAGCTGCTGACAAAATAGCGTTGTCGATCCTACCGACAATTGCCGAGGCCCCAAATTCGGCGAGCTGGTTTACAGAGGTTAGCGAGATGCGGAGCTCTTTGCTTCCGGTGTATCCATACACGGTAATTTTTGTCGGTTCATGGTAGGCGTGGTCCGACATCTCTACACCGAATTCAACTGGGTATCGTGTGCGGGATGTTGTCTGTTCGGCATGAATTTTTACAATCGCATCAAAATGATACGCGGCGTCCTGCAAGTCACCGCTCAGCCTGGAAAATTCAAGTGGTTTTTTCGGAAATATTGAAATCATCCATCATCCCGCTCTTGCCGTTTGCAGCTGCCGGCGGGCCATTTCGTCGGCCTGGTTGATGCGTTCCAGGATAACGTCGGCCGTGCGCTCCGGGTCGCCGGAGCCATCGATTGTGAACTGATACTGGCGGTTGTCCTGGTAGGTGGATTGCGTGCTGGTATTTGTCATCGGTACCAAAGAATCCCGATCAATATCGACCGGTGAGGGTGCTGGCGGCAGACTCATAATAGGCATTGACGGGCTCGAAAATGGCAGATCCAGCCCGCCAAAATGCTCTCGAACATAATCATCCAAGTTTTGCATCGGCGATTTAAAAATCCAGTGATCCATTGTCGATTCCGGAAGAAGGTTCCAGTCACGCAAGTCTCGAAACATCCATGCAACACTTTCATAATCGTTTGGGTCCCGTCCCGTGAGCGCGGCAATATCTTCATCGACATTAAAAAAACTTGCCGCAGCTAAAGGGCCGGCAACTTTGGTTCCCAAGAATCTCGCCCCTGTAGCGAGCTTTCCTCCCAGTTTTGTAAATCCCATTTTCTGCGCAGCTTTTCCGGCAACACCGAGACCTGACGCTCCCGCTGCGGCGCCAGCAGCAGGAGCAAGGAAATCAAAGTTGTCTCCGTATAGTTGCCCCAATCGCTCAGCCAATCCGTCTAGCTTGTTAAGAGATTCAGCAAGATCGTCTATGGATTCAGCAATACCCGGCGCGGCTTTCTCCGTGAACTTTCGCATTAGGTCATCCCAGGCGCGCTCCGCTTTGTTTATCATCCTTATCATCTCTTGCATGTTTTCGGACTGGGTATCAGTTATAACTCCCATCCTATCGGCCTCATCCATCCATGCCTGTATCTGGTCTGGCCCCTGTCGGAGTAGCAAATCCGCGCCGCGATTCAACCCGAGAGCACCGGAGGCGAGTTTCTTTTGTTCGTCAGTAAGGCGCGGGAAAATCTTCGCAAGTTTGTCGAACAGTTCGATGGAGGTGCGAGTGTCGGTCAGAAGGCTTGCAGGGATTCCCGCCTTTTCCAGTTCTTCGAATGGCCCATCGCCTAACGTCGCTTTAGCAAGAAGATCTTCAAAACCGGATAGCGTAGATTCGGCATCAGAGGCGGCACCGCCGGCTTGCTGAAACGCATGACGATAGGCGTCAAGTTGAGACACGCCGACACTGCCAAGAAGTTTGGAGGTGTTGTAAACATCGGTAACTTCACCGGCCGTGCGCTTTGCGGTGAGGCCGGCTTTGACGAAAGCACCAGACAGGGCCGCACCCATCGCCAGCGCATCGGTGCGAATATTGTCGATCGCTTCTTCGGATTCTTTTACTGACTCATCGTCAACTTTGAACCCGAGGGCAATTAGAAACTGATCAATTACTTTCATTATTCGCGCGACTCTCAAGCTTGTAATAAATCATTTCATCCATGGCGTAGTGAAATCGCTGAATGTCCGCCAGCGTGTAGGTTCCGTCCCGCGTTTCGGCCAGTGTGCACAGGGGTGGGCATACGTTCGCAATCCCTGTGCACGGCCGCATAAAGAACCACTCCACAGCCGGGTTGTTTACTCGGGTTTTTCTTCCTGAGCCTCGGCTGTAGATGATGGGATCAGGTTCAGGAAGCAGGTAAAATCCCCGAGCTGCACTCCAATGGCTTTACAGCCCAGCAGAATGTATTCGGCGATACGGCCGGTGAAATTCGAAATACTAACCGGCGTGGTGTTGCCCTCGACCGCTGTTTTCTTCAACGCCGATTGCAAACAAAAATCCTGATCGTTTTCAGGCATGCTTTGCACGATGGCCACAATGGCTGTGAGGTAGGCTTTCTTCACTGCCGTTTTGTCCTGCCCCGCTTTGGCAATGCCGGCGATCAGGTGGCCAATACCGTAGCGCGCCAGCTTCTGCACAATTTTGTATTGCGTTTGGGCATCCACGGCTTGCACTACGTAGTTCACGCCGCCGACCTCTTCCTTTTTGATCAAATTCTCTTGCATGGCAATTAGGTCTCCGTGCTGTCGCGGAACTCGATAATGAATTGCTCGTCGGAAAGGCTTCCGGATTGTTCGGCGATACGCCCGCGCGGGCCGCGTTGCATGATGGTGCCATCGATCAGAACCTCAGCCTCGGCGCTGCCAACCTGCGTGAACGATGCCTGGATGGTTGCATCTGCGTTGTCCAGTGCCACCAGAAACCGAGCCTGATCACTGCCGGGCAGGAGGTTAACGGTCAACCGCTTTTTCTTGGTGACGGGTTTCAGCTTTGCCGCGCCACCACCCAGGCCGTTTTTAAGCACCGACCGAGGGTTGATATCCTCGATGGTCATGGCCGGCTGAGTTTCGCCCCAGTCGGTAATGTTGGTGCCGTTGATAAGCAGGAGGCCGTCAACTGCGTTGTAATTGCGAAGTGCCATGGAGTAATTCCCCCTTATTCAACGTCGATGGTGGTGGAGATTTCGAAGGCCGCACCGGCTTTAAATGCCCGTACAGATATCGGATAGAGTTTGTGCGCCGCCCGGTCCGCATCGGACAGGTTGTAAATGTCTTCCGGTTTGGTGAGGATCACATAACCATGCGGCGCGAGCTTGGTTTCACCGGTTTCCTGATCCACGTACTCACGCGCACCCAGGAATCCGTTTCGATAAAACTGTTCGCAGATTTGCGCAACGGCATCGATGGCACCGGCTTGGCCCCGAACTGTTTGCGGCCGTTTGGTGGTGGCATTCATCAGGTAGTTGTATTTCGCCACCGCCATGGCATTAACAAATGCCTCGGTGTCGACCACATCGTCGATGGTCTCACCGAATGATGAGCAGCTAAACGGGTTTATCACCCGGCCGTTGTCGATGGATTCACCCGCCTCGACCTTGGCGTAAAACACCGCGCCTTTCGTTTTGAGCGTGGCGTACTCGGAGTTTTTCAGGTCCAGCGCTTCCAGGCCCGGCTTGCGCTTACCAAAGGAAGTGATCGCCGTGTTTTCCCCTGAGTAATTCACCCGGGCGTACAGGGCAGCAGTTTGCAAACCGGCATATTCGTTTGTCGGGTGGTGCTCGCAAAATGAGTAACGCACACCCGCGCCAACCATTGTCGATACCTTGTCATTGGTAACGCCCGAATCCAGTACATTGGCCGCGGTCTCGGTGGCTGCAAACATTTTGCTGTTGGCACCCGCCCAGGTTTGAATGGCGGTGTAGTCGGCGGTGGCGGCTCGCAAGTTGGCAGTAACGTCGAACCAGAAGAACCATGTGGCGTCCTCGGCTTTTGCCAGCGACTCAACAACCGTGTCATTGGCGGAATCGTAAAGGAAACACTTCAACGTTAACGGCTTCGGAGTGACAGAGAACCACATTTGCGCGGCCAGATACGCCTCGTCGGTATCCTCGAAGTAATCGAGCAGATCATCCGCTTCGGTGAATTCCTTGTGTGTGTTTACGGTCCAGGGGAGCGCATCGACTTTCAAATCCGCATCGCTCACCAGCAACAGTGCCGCCCCGAAATTGGAAACACCCAGGCCGGAACCGGAGACCCGGGCGATAACGCTGATAATGTTATTTACATCGTAGGCCATGATAGTGCCCCTTATTCAATTGGTTCGTTAATCGTGATATCGACATCAATGGCTTGGCGCACTTGGTTGACATCGAGACTGTCTACCCACAACACCAGGTCCGCTTGTGCGCGTTCCTCATGCCAGCCGGAAAAGAAATCCGTTAAATCCCTGATCGGTCCAAAGCGCACCCAGCCGAGTTTGTTTTGGTACAGATGCTTTTGCACTTCCCATCGAAACGGTGCGGCTCGCATGTTTTCAGCATGTTGGTTTGCACCGTCCCGGTAAAAATTCACACTCAACTGAAACTCCGTGGCGACCTGGATTTTTTCATCCAGAATGTTTTCCACCTGTGTGCTGTCGTGCACCGGGCTTGGCATGCCGAGCGTGATGGTATTCACCAGTTTGATCGTGCTGTATGTGCCGGAAATCTCAGGCAGTTGACCGCCTTTGACGAACTGAATTTTCTTGTTCTCTATGCCGCTGGCAATCCCCACCAGCTGGGAAACGGAGCGGCGGAATTGCCCGACATCAACTGTCACGACTCGCCCCCAGCAGCTTGCAATAGTTGCGCTCCGGGCGGTTGTCTGCGTCGAAAATCCGGTACGTGTTTCCGTGCTGATCTACCAGAACGGAACCCACGTTGTGCGTGGATCCATCATTGATAAAAAACCGGGCAACATCGGTGTAGCGTTCGCCGCCTTGAGGTAGTGCGCGCATTTCTTCGGAGCTGGCAACCTGCTTCACTGCACGGTGTTGCGTTGATTGCACACTCGAATCAGCGACATATTCACCATCGACGTACTCGCCGGAGACGGGTGTGATCGTGACAACACCGGTACCGAATGCCTGGTCCACCATGCCGAACATATCGAGAGACATTACAGCCCCTCCTCGACCGGCTCGCGCGCTATTTCGTGACGGATGGACTGCCGCAACGTGCCTTTATCAATCAGCGGATTATTTGACTTTTTCTGTCGCACAGTGCTTGGCGCATTTGGAGGTTCGCGCAGTTTTCGCATGTAAGACTGAACATCCGCGGCTGCGGTATTGCCAATCTTATCCAAGACCTCATCCATATCCATCTTGCCTTCCAACACTTGCGGAATCAGGTTCGCGGCGATCTTTGAGTATTTTTTATCGTTGTTCTGAACAGCGATATCCAGGAATCGGCGAGCGGGAATATTGATTGTGTGCGGGCCGGTTTTGCCAAGCTCCATAAAACCCTCACCGGATTTTAAAAACTTCAACTTCCCGTTTTCGGCATCTCTCTTTGTTTTGTAGCCATAGGCAGTGCCGCCGGGGTGGTTGATAGTCGCCCCAAAATGGTTGGCCGCAGCAATAACGGCCAGTGGCGTGCCTTCGTCGCTATCGCCCGCGCCCTTCTGCACACCAACCAAAACTTTGTCATTGCCCGCCAGTCGCTTGCCCAACTCGCTAACACTGCGCTTGGCTTTGTCGGCATTGATAACCTGAACGGATGCTTTCATTACGCCACCGCGTTGCTACTGGATCCACCGCGGCCAACTCGCCGCCGCAGTCGAATAAATTCTTGCCCGTAGGCTGTTGCTTTCAGAGCGTCGTCTTCGGACTTTACGCCTTGGGAATTAATCGCGTAGGTAACGGATTCATCACCTACCGATTTTGCTTGAACCTGTGCCATTGAGGACGGCGCACCGCCAAGACTGGTCACAGTGGAATTCATTTTGCGAATCGTTAAATCGTGTGCGGCGAAATTAAACATGCCGCGTTGTTTGATCGATAAATCGGAGTAGGCACCCCAGCGACTGCTGAGCGTTTCCGCATCCGCACGTTGTAGCGCGCGGGCGAGCCGTTCGTTGGGCCATGCCGTGGTATCGGCAAAGCCTTCAAAATCGGTGCGGAACGCATCAACAATCGCTTGGGTGATTTCCAGCATGGCGGTTAAGCGTCCCTGCCTTCGCCACCAGCGCCGCCTTGCGCGCCATTGCCCGGATCGCCGGATTGCTTTTTAGCTTTTTTGCCTTCGCCACCAGCGCCGACTACTTCGATATCCCCGGATTCAATCAGGTTGCGCACAAAAGCGCGCTTCGCGATTTCATCAGGAACCTCAACTGCGGGTCCGGCTGGCATCAAGCGATATTTCTTTTCGCCTTTCCCACGAAGGTCAATGCGACGTGCTGCTAAGTTTTTAAGTGCTGGCATTTTCGTCTCCTTAGAGTGCGTCTTCGTCGCGGTAAGCGGCGGAGCCAGGGTAACGGAATTCAACCCCGCCGAATTTGTAACGGCCGGGAACCTCAATGCGCAGACCGTCAGGCTGCGGCGGCAAGAACTCCAGCATGCGCGGCATTTTCATCACCAGGTTTTCATCGGTGACTTCGTAGGCCATGATGCGACGGGTAGTGCTGCCGGCGCCTGCGGTGTTCATTTCCGCGAGGAATCGAACCTGCACATCGATACCCTGAGTCTTACACCAGTTGTTTTCGGCGAAGTATTTACCCAAGGTAATTTCCGGTCGCTCTGCGCTCATCGGCGCGGTCCAGTACACTGCGAAAGCCGTTGGCAACACCAGGCGGTTAACGTAATGCACTTGCGCTGAATCCTCCCAAACCTGAATGAGCAAGCCGTTCAGTTCGTCGAAGCGCTCCAGTTGCGTTAGGGCGGAGAAAACATCGGAAGTTTGATCAACACCAATGTTCGCGTTGTTGAGCAAGCCGGTTACGCCCAGCTCTTCATCACCGAAAAAGGCGACTCGTTGCGCATGCTCCTGAAAGCCACGGTCGCACGCTTTGGCGCCGTGGGCATCGAGCGGCATGTTCATCGCCTGCGCTTTTTCAAGCTCTTGCAGCGAGTAGCCATAACCAATGCCGCCCTCTTCGACCTTGATGATGTCCTTTTTCGCTTTGATCGCAACGTTGGGCATATCCTTGGCATTGGCGCCAATGAATTTACCCATGGTCACTGCGTCATAGGAAATGTAATCAAACTGATCGAGGTACGCCGGGCCAGTGGTATCTACCGGAACCAGATCCTGATAAACGATGTGACGATACTTCGTTTCGTAAATCTTCGGATCAAGGCCGGCCAGTTGGGAAATGTAAAACGCAATACCATCATCGATGGTGAAGTTGTCCTTGCTTTTGCGCTTGAAGGGAATCGCTGCCATCGCGGCGTCATAACCATCCATTGCAATGACGTGGTAAGGCGAGCGATCAACGACGATTTCGTTTTTAGCATCTAGTACGGCAAGTGTGGTCATGATCTCCCCCTTTATGCCCGGTTGAGCGCAACTTTTGCCAAACCGCCGGCAGTCGCTGCACTGATAAATTTTGCACCGGTTAACAACACTGTATTGGTGCTGTCTGCTGTGCTACGGAATCCGCCGACGGTGTCACCACCTGCGCTATTGATAACGACATAAACCGGATCGTTAACCGAAGCGCCGTTTTGAGCCACTAGGTATAGCGGGCCTTTTGTAACAACGGTCAGCGGGCGGTCCTGGTTTTGAGGAATGTCGTTGTCGTGTACGCGGTTCAATTCGTACAGCGTGACACCCACAAAATCCGCATCGACGCTATCGGTGGCGGGCAACGTGCATTGCTTTTCACCGTCGGTACCGGCAACAACTGCGCGGCCGGCGACAATGTTTCCACCCTCGGCAAAATAGCTGCGGGTGTTGTACACCTCGGAAACCGAGGCTTTCATGCCCTCATACGCAGGGGCGTGCGCGTTGGAATAACTGGTTTGTACGGGCGGCATGATTAAGCTCCCCTTTTCCAAGCATCGGACGTGCGCTGACGAAGCACTGCGCGGGCGTCGATGGTTTTTGTTTTACCGCCAGCTAAATCATTGGCGAGGTTCATGTGCGAGTCGTTGGCTTCCTTTTTCTCTTTCTCGTCTTCATCCTCGGTTTTTTCTTTTTCTTCCTTGTCCATGTCGAACACCGCATTGATGTACGTCATGTCGCGATCTTTGAAATCACGGTTCGGGTGAAGAGCGGTAACGACTTCGCGTTTGATGGCATCGACCGATTTGCCGGTGCAATCAATGTCTTTAACCAGCTTTCGAGCAACATCGATTACTGCCAGCCGGTCATTGACTCTGCTTTCAATCGCCGAATCAGAAGTCTTTTCCTTCTCCTTTTCCAAAGACTCTTCAGCTTGGTCAGCCCTGGCTTTTTCCTTTTCCAGTTCGGCATCTTTTGCCGCCAATGCCGCATTGGCATCAGCAACTTGTTTTGTCAGCCGGGAGATGGAATCCTCCACCAGCGGAGCGACAGCATCGTCAACCTCCACGTGCCGGCCGTTGTCGAGAGAAATTTTGACAGGCATTTTTTTGCCTCCTTTGTCGTGATCAAAGATTTTTGCACCGTGGCCGGCGCGAGCTATATCCACCAGCGCAACATGATTGATCACGATGTTGCGCTGGATGAATTCGTATTCGGTACCGTCTTCTGTTTTGCCCGATACCTGATCGTAATCAGCGTAATAACCAGCAGAGAGCTGCGCCTTGCCGGCGGTGATTTGTTTGATCGCGTTACTGTCCTTGGCGATCAAATCAATCTTGACGTGGTCACCGTCCTGCACACCAGCTGAAACAACCTGCCCGACGGAATATTCCTTGTAGGTTTCCGCGCTCACCATCTCCGGGGGATGGTCATCAGTCAGTTCTTTGTGCTGGTAACTGGCCAGGCTGGCCGTGGAAAACACCTCTTCAGGCGGACGGTACACATTCACAATCGAATTCGGCGCCCGATCGGTAAGCCCCAATTCGCTTGCGAGATATTGCTGAATGCCGGTTCTGGCAACATGCGCGGGCGCAATCAGATAGCCCTCGTCGGTAAACTTCCGGGCTGATCCAGACAGGTTGTAGGGGATGCGGTCGGTAACAAGAATTCTCATGCCGCCGACACTAACAGAGTTTTTACCAAAAAAAGCCGGTTTATTGAGCGGTCAACAAATTAACGTTACACTTAGGGAACGTTATTTGATAAAGCGGGTAAAAATAGTGAAAAAGTTCTCCGCACGGCAGCTCCATTACGAGCCGCAAAAGGTTTACTCAGCCGCCCACCGCGAGCCGGTGGAAATCACCCACCGCAGTCATGGCAACATGCTCCTGATATCCCCCGGCCAGATCCTCTCCCGCCATCGCAATATCGATGGGACGCTCATGATTCACCTTCGCGACTGTGATTTTGAAATGCCGAAGACGCCGCCCGAGGATCACGCCGCATGACGGACAAGTCATTTAATGTGGTCAGCATGGAGGACTTGCGCAAAGGCCGGACGCTGCCCAAGGTTCGGCTGAATACCGACCTGATACCCGAGCGTGTGTTCGAGTGGGTGATGGACGGGTTTATGTATCAAAAGGGTTGGATCGGCCGGGTTATTGAAATTGAGCCGCAAGGCAATCGGGTTGACCAGGTGCCGGTGTTGTTCGAGGACTACGAACACCCGGTCTGGATCCATAAAGATTATTTGGATGAGGTGTTATGAAAAATTCCCTGTCGAAAATTATTAGGACTCAGGAAGGGTGTGCTTACGTTATGGCAAAACGGATCGGCCACGGTCAGCAAGCCAAAACTATGGTACTGCGACTAAATCTACAACCACACGAAATGTTAGATCGTATGGGCGCAGCTGACAAAATTATTCATTTCAGGCGGTTTTTTAGGGTTCAATGCGAAGAGGCTGAAAAGTCTGAGTCATGGAAGTTCTAGGCATAAAAAAACCCGGCAGTGATAGCCGGGTTTTTTGTTTATATTTGCCGTGATTCGCCCACGGCTGCGACTGCTTCACACTCTCTACAAAGGATGGAGCGAGAATACCCTCCCGATATTTCCCTGTCAACTGCCCGGCAACTCCCACAGAAACACCGGGGACGCAGTGCAACGGCAATTCGGACGTGTCGCCCTTCCTGGTATCCCCTCCTTCGGCGGCTTATCCCATCGGTAAACTCCAGGCCCATACCCAACGTCACGGGATGCGGCACGCTCATGGTCGTCACCGACACGCTGATCATCAGATGTTATCCAGCGGAAGTACTCGATGCCAGCCGCTTGCGCTCGCGCCTTGGTGAGCTCGCCATTCAATTTCGCCACTTGGTCACGCGCAATAAATTTGGCGCGGCGCCGGGAAATGCCCGAGGCCTCCTGAATATTTTTCGCGATCGCTGACGGTGCATACCCGGACCGCATATTTTCCATCACCGTGGTTTGGATCCGGTTGATATACTCCTCGGACATTTTTGTAATCAGGTTCGCGCTCTCGATGGCCGCGACCTCGAGCTGTGTTGTAACAGCCTGGGAGTTCGCGCTAAATACCTCGATCCCCACCGCCTTGTTGACCGATTTCAAAAACTCCCGGCCGTTCTCCGCCTCCACCCGTCGAATAGTACCGGCAGCAATGCGCGAGGCCTGCGAGCGGAACATCTGGCCGGTCCATCGCTCCGCCAATGCGGTCAGCAGCGCGTTCATCATCGCCGGCCAGGCATCGGCGGTGTATTCCGGTTTTGCCCGGTAAATTGAGGGGATGATGTTTTCTTTGATATCGGCATTGATCGCGGAGATAACCGCCTGCAGCTGGCGATTGAAGAACGCCGGCAAGGCTTCGCTGTAGTCAATCGGTTTGGCGCGCTGCGGCTGGCCGCGCTTCAAGTTCTCCAAAGCGTTTGGCCGCGGGACTTCAATCAGCCGGAATTTCTCCGGCAGGATTAAATCACTCCGCTGGGTCAGTGTTTGACTTATCGCCATCACCTTCGCCCTCGCCACCTATTTGGAAATTGTCGTCATGCTCGGCTTCGGCCAGCAGCTTGGCCTCTTCAGCCTCTCGCTTTTCCATCTCTTCAATTTCATCATCGCTGATTTGGTAGGTGTCCTTTTGTTGTAGTTTTTTCATGATGTGCGAGCGGCGAATGGTACCCATTTCGAAATAGGTTTTATCCGTCTGCGAATCAGTGTAATCAACATTGGCCTGATCTTCATCGGTCAACTGGGAAAGCGGATTCCAGGTGAAATCAAAATCGTCTGGGTAATCGCCGATTGCGCTACGCACAAGCACCTGGTCGATGTGCTGTAATGCTGGCCGCAACGACCTGTTTTGGTCGGCTTTGATGCGGTCATAATAAATCCGCTCATCACCCTCACCGGTTGCGTTCATGCCTTTGGCGCTGGTACCGAACAGCCGGGTAACAGGAATACGCGCGGCGCCGCTGATCCAGGTGATCAATTGCTCTTGCACTGGGGCAACACCTGTCAACTGCAGAGTTAGCCTTTCGAGTGTTTCCGTTGCGTCCAGTAGCGATAACCCATAGTTTGATTTCATCAGGTTGAACAGGTTGTAACGCTCAATGATTTTTTTATCCTCGCCAGATGTCAGATCATCGCTCAACCCTTCGGCCGTTATCACATCGACGTTGGCCTGCTGCATTAGGTGCGCAATACCCATGAAACTTGCAACCGTGCTGTTCACATCATCGAGCACGCGACGCAGTTCGGAATCGCCCCAGCCATGTTCAATTGCTGCCAAGCGGCGCGGCAATTTCAAACCTTCGAAGCGGGCGATGTGCGTCCAGTGTATTTTCTGCGATCCATTCACCAGCGTGTAATATTCTGGAAGCAAATAATTATCCGCCAGAGGGTTGGTGATATTCATAAGCGGTGCTGAAAGGTCAAAGCGATCCAATACGATCAACTTCTTCAAGCTGCCCTGCTTAACTCTTTTCAAATCCAGCGGCTTTGCAAGGTCCTGATCGGTGACCATTAAAATACCCGCGCCACCATATGCGCGCGCGAACGTCTTTGCCTCGCACACCTTGGTTTGAAGATCAATATTGTTTTCGTATCGCTCGATGTCTTCAGATTTGTCGCCGTTGAAGTGACGCCACTCGCGCGTTGCATCCTCGGCGGGAATCGAGCATATCGCCTGCGACAACCACGACTCACGATATACAACATCGATAACGTGTCCGCTCATCCATCGTGTGTACTGCCATGTATTGTGGGATGACTGACTATTCCCGGTGCCCATTCCGGAGAATACATTTACCAAACCATCAATATTTGCACCGCGAAGCTGCGGCCCGTTCGGCGACCACTGATAATGTGGTTTAACGCTTTTTGGTCTTGAAACATTTTGAACGTTTGCCATGGGAATTCTCCCCCTCGCTATAGCATGTCCGCAACCGATTTGCTGCCGTTAATCAGCATGTCATCGATCGCATCAAACCAGGTGTCCAGGATATCGTCGTAATCATGCGAATCATCAGCAGTGAATCCGGCGGATTCCGCCAGCGCCACCGGTACCCATGAAGTGGATCCCGCGATATCGCCATTGTGATAATGCGTGCGTGTGATTTTCACACCGTCGTCGGTGTACAGTGCCGGCACAAACACGCGACCGGGTTTTATCCATGGTATCGAGTTGTTGCACCGGATCAATTTGTTTTGCCCTTGCCCGCGCGGAATTTCTTTGATGGGAATTCGTTTGCGTTTTTTGAGTGTGGTGATTAACCCCTGCCCGGCTTGCTTGTCCTCTATCGCCATATAACGCAATCGTGCGGGCTGCTTCGGATCGGTTTTTTTCCATTGCTCCCAGAGCTGTTCTCCCTTCTTGAGCAGATCCTCGGGATCCCATCGGCCACGCTCCACATCGATGATGTAAAGATTGTCGTCCACGCCCATACCGGCCAGGGTAAATACCGTGTAGTCGTTGTGATCCTCGACCTTGCCCGAGTTGGTGTCCACGTAAATTGCGCGCCATCGCAACTTGGGCAACACGGTATAACGTTGATACCAGGCTGTATCGATCAAATCCCCGGCCAGCGATTTTGGCCGCTGCATGTACTGCGACAGGAACGTGTATTCGTCGCGCTCCCACAGCGCGAGGAGATCGTGAACGTCCTCCATCTCCGGCCAGTATGACCAGTAACGCACGCCCGCCACTTCGACCGAATCTGTGTCCTTGACGGTGTTCCAGCATTCGGTACGGAACGGCTCCGGCAAACTCTCGATGTATTCCTCGCACACAAGCGCGGGAATCACAACGTGATGAAAATCCATGCCCATGCCGCCGGCTAACATGAACCCAGTGGCATCGTCGACGTGCAGGCGTTGCTGAATGGAAATTATCGGCGTGGGGTGAGCTGCGGATTTGTCGCCTCGGCGCGATCGTATCGTGTTGACCAACCGGCGGTTCGCCGCCTTGCGCTTGGTCTCCGAAAACATATCGTCCGGCTTGTTGTAATCGTCCAGCATCACCGCGCCGGAAAATTGCGGGCCGTAGTACCCGCCGCGGCCACCGGTAATCTGCCCACCTGCAGAGCGTGAGACGGTTTGACCGACTACCCTGCCCTTGCGGTTGATAATCTCCCACTCTTCGGCCTTGTTCGTGCCGAAGTGGCAAGGCCAGAATTCCTGATACTCCGGCGAGGCGATAATATCCCGCGTGCGTTTTGAATTGCGCCTCACCAGGTCGTCGGAAAACGAGATATTTAAATTCCGGAACCGTTTGATCTTGCCGGTTGATATCAGCAGGTTTTCGTATGCCGGCAGGTGAACCGAAAAGAATTCTGTTTTCGTGCCGCCTGGTGGAACGTTGACAATCAGATTGCGAGGATTTAATCGGCCAGCGATAACGTCGTCGACCTTGCTGGCCATGTAGCGATGATGCCAGTTCACCAGCATGCGATCGCCCTGCCCAATCTCGAACCACGCCCGGGTGAAATTCAGGAATGATTTTTCCGCGTAGGTTTTCAGTGCCGCGCGTTGTGGAAAATCCAGTTCTGACCATTCCAGTGCCTCAGTCGTCGAAATGGCCACGCATTTCCTCGGCCGCTCGCTGGTAGTCTTCAGGGGTAAATTTTTTCACCGGAACACCCTGGGGGAATTCCAGCTGTGATTTTTTTGGGGCTTCCCAGCCCTGGAGCTCGGCGATTTGTTTGGTAGCTGCCAACGGACAATGTAATTCAAGTTTCGGCCCCATCTTGGTTGCGGTGACGGATTTAATCGCGCTCATTGCGCCGGGCGGAATCTCGTCGCTGTTTTTAATTCGCCAGATTGTTTTTTCACATTTCTTTCCGTCAGCGGTCTGTAATTCGATCTCCTGGAATTCAGCGATATCGTGAATATCTACCCGCGCAATACGTGTCAATCTCTCCAGCGCCTCCTCGCGGCTCATGATCGAGTCCTTCACGATGGGTTTGAGTAGCGAATCCCGAAAAGCCTGAACCTTAACCGACCTGAACATTCGGCTGACGCTTGTATCGGCCGCTACATCCGACTTCGCTTTTCCGCCGGCATCGTAGTACGCCTGCCGTTGAGATTTCCCCGCCACGATTCCGAGGACTGTCCGGATCTGCAAATTCGTTAACGGCTTGGCAAGTTTTTTTTGTTCAGCGGTCAACCCATCGAGGTGCGATGTGCTTGAGGCCTTCGGCTTGGCCCTGGATTTCGCTTTTGGTTTTGCAGACTTGGTTTTCGCCATGGAGATAAAACTAACCGCCGTTGGTTTGCATTGCTGCTTTGGCCGCACCGATCACCGACTGCCAGGTCGACATACCGATGAATCCGAGCAGCAGGATCAGCGCCCAGATTGCCGCCGATGAAATTATTTTCCGTTTGAATGCCGCCCAATCCTCCTGCCGGCGCTTTTGCTCGGCAATCCAGATGTGATCGTGGTAGTGGGTTTCCCTGTCGATCCAGAGTTGTTTGTATTCCGCTGTGAGGTTTTGGGCCGTCTCGCGTGCGATCGCGCTGATTTCTTCTGAGCTCAGGTTGGACATGGCTGGACACCGTTGGATGAGTTCTCCGAATCGTAACAGCGGTTGACGGGATTTTGTGCGCTTGCATGGCCTGATGTTACCCATGGGTAACGTTTTTTCACTCCTTGACGAATCCGGAGTCGGTAAACCAGCCCATGGTCTCGCCTTTGGCAAAGATTCCGTCACCAAGGTATTCCCACTCACAGGCCGAACAGATCTCGATTTGCTTGGGCGTGGGCATAGTCACGCATGCCGAGTCCGGCGAGCTCCAGCTGCTCCGATTCCGAAATGGGCTCGATGATAATTTCCGTGCGGGGTTTGTGCTTGTCGATGCCATGGAAAATAAATTTCTCCCGTACCAGTCGGTCGTTGGTGTAAACACCGGCTCGAATTAATTTCTTCTCGCCAGTGCGCGGATCTTTTTGATATTTCGCCTGCAGGATGTCCAGGATCAAACTCTCGTCGAGGTCCGGCCGCTCGGTGCAGTAGTAAATTTTCATGATCGCCCGAACGGGAACATCGAACATGACCTGCGCGCTCGGTGGAATCTGCGGAATCGCGTATTTCTCGTAGCTGAGTGCTTTTTGCGATTTGATTATCGCCGCCCGATGCTTGCCCTTGCCCAGCGGAATTAAAACCGCTTTACGCGAATTCGCTTTGCTCGCTGCTTCGCCATGGAGTGTAAATTTCACCGATTTCATGATTCCCCCTGTGCCCAACTTCGGTCTGTGAGTGATTCTTGGAGCGGGATGTCACGCGTGGATCGCTCCGCTTGTGACCAACTGCGGTCGGTTAATTTTTCTTGCAGTGGAATATCTCGAGTTGAACGCTCACCAGTGGAGCGCAGCGTTGCCGATGGTGGCGGTGGTGGGTTGGCTTCGCGAATCATCTGCCGCTGGATAATCTCGAAGTACGTCACGCCGTCCTTGCGCTGGCGAAGCTTCAACGGCGAACGGCAGTTGTCCGCCCACCCTGAGAACCCGGTGCGGTTTCCCGTCTCGTGGTTCACGATCCATTGCCACAGTCGGATTATTTCCGGCCGGGTGTGCTTGTCGATTTCGATCAGCTTGCGGATGCAATCGGCCCACTGGTCGAGATTGATCTCCGCAGTTGGAAACCGAACCTTGACCGAGTTGCTCATGCGAACGGCCAGTTCGTGATGCTCGACCTCGAATTTGTATTTCGCTGGTTTGGGTTTTTCAGGAGGCTCCGGTTCGGGTTCATCCCCCGGGTCAGGTTCGGTTTCGTCGCCAGACGATTCCGAACGTAAAGGTTTTTTAATATCTTGTTCCTTTCCCTTCCCTTCCCTTCCCTTCCCTTCCTCTTTACAAGATTGAATTTCCGTCAAGCACGCGTCATTCACGCGTGGCGCACGCGTCGGGGGCACGAATGGCGGGGGTTCCGGCAGTTCGCTCTCTTTTTCCCGGTTGTTGATGACTTGGTGCTCCAGGAAGCCCGGAATGAACCCAAAATCCTCTCCATTTGCGGTGTATTTTTGAACGAATCCACGCGTGGTCAACGCGTGAAGCACGCGTGAAAAATCAATATCGTCGTATGGAAGGATGGCAACTTTCAGTTTGCGAGGGCGCCATTCGAAGCGTCCGGCGCGGTCACACTGGGTCCACAAACCAGGGTAAGCAACGCGGATGGGAAGGCCTGTTTCTCGCTCGAGGTCGTACAGTCTTTCGTCCAGGAAAAACTCTGGTTTTATGGTCCGAATTCTGCTCATGACATACTCTGTTTATGGTCACTTATTGTAAGTGCGCCCCTTCTCGCCACCGGGCGGCGCATACCGGCTATGGGCGGAGACATCACCGCCGACTTGCTATGTGGGCGAGACTCCGCTGCCCCGATTATTTGAAAGCCTGCGCGCTTTTAGAGGGCCAGGAGTGAAACCCAATACCGGCGATATAACCGGCGCTAACACGGCTATTGCGATCGGCCAACGCGTGCCTTGGTCGTTAGCGTGATGCTTGCAACTCTGCATTGAATTCATCGAGCTCTTCGTTCATCTGCGCTACGTTCTGCAGGAGCTTTTCATCGTTGTTGGTGTCTTCGCTCATGGCCACGCTAAAACACGCTGCAAAGCCAGCAAAAAACATCCTCCTGCGCTCTTCCAGTTCGGTACCGGTGGCATCGGGAAACGCAGCTGTGCGCAGTGACTGAAATTGAGATTCGATGATTTTTTCAGGCATGGGTGCCTCCTGGGTTTATTGTTGGAGTTATCGGCTAGACGCCGCACATTCCGTCGCATTCATCCAGCCAGTTAATTTGGCCGCGTTCTTCAGGGGTAGATAAATCCACATCCCGAAGGGGTATTCTTTCCTGATGTAAATATTGTTTTTCACGCATATCCTTATGATCCCTGATCGCTTCATCGAACTGGCACGCCTCCTCGAACTCTTCCGGGGTTAGCGCTCGCCATTCTTCATTTGAGTGATAAGGGCATCCCATGCAGGATGATTTTGGTAAGACACGTCCTGGATATTCAGCAGCGAACCAGGACTTGCAATCATTCCGCGATCTGCCATAAGAGACATTACGGAAGACTGTACGCCGACACCAAGGCTGATCACACGAAGGTCTGCATTCTCGACCGGGCCGCTGATAGATTTATAGAAATCGCCGGAATATGAATTCATCAGTCATCCAAAATCTGCTGAAAATGGTTGCGCTGGTTCCATCTGTTCACCGCCGCAAGTTCTTTTGCCTTCTCATGCTCTGGCTGAGCTCTTCGCAACTGGCGGTTAAACCAAACCTTTTGGCCGCGGGCTTCGCACTTTTTGCATTGCACAACCTTAAACCCATCAACAACGCGTAAAGGCTCTTCCGAGACCAGGTGAGCTTCGCCGCCGCAAAACGGGCACGGCTTGAGATAGAAGAGGTTCGATGAAGTCATATCAGTCATCCCAAATCAGCGTGCTGCTGTCATGCTGGTTCATTGCCGCGCGGGCGAAAACCATCGCCGCCTCGATAATTTCCGGCTTAGCGCAGCGGTAATGCTGCGGCACCACCTTCATTCCGCACGCAGCCAAAAACGCCGCCATCTGGCGAAGCTCACCCTCGGATTTCATGCGCGAGACCGTGCTTTCACTCACCGCCAGGTGCCCCGCCACCGCCCGCTGGCCGGCGCTTGCAAGGCCTTGCAAGATCATCGCTTCGTTCTTGCGGGTTCTTTCCGCCGTATCGTGCGAATCTGTGCTCATGCGCTCGCCGCCCTGGCTCGAAAGCCTTGTTGATACCTGCGGCCGTACTCCCGCGCTTTTATGCGGACGCAGCTCCAGCAGAATTTCGCCGCTGGATCGCGGGCGCTGATGTCGGCCTTGCACCGCTGGCATTGACGGTTATCGGGCCGGCGCCGCTGCCGCGAGGTTCGGCATGGGGGGCAGTAGAAATACCGGCCATCTGCCTGGAATGGGTCCCGGCATTGGCGGCAGGGTTTGGGGGGTTGGGTTTGCATGGCTAAGCGGCGCGAGTCTCGCGCTCCTTGGCTTTGAAATAGTCGTGAAGGCGCTGGATCTTCTTCACGCCGTAGTCACGATTAGATTGATACGCAATTTTGGTGATTGTGTGGTAAGCCAGGCCGGTAGCGGCTGCTACCTCCGGCCAATGCCCGGAACAGGCCTTAAGCTGCTCTACCACATAGTCAAGCATTGGTTTTTCCTGGACGATTTCGCTCACGGTGGTCTCCTTCGATGAAAGATAACCCTATTCTAGCCATATATGGCTTGCCCGTAAAGCCACAAATAAATAGCCGTATATGGCAACATCGCACGATGAAGCGAAAATCCGTTGAACAAACGATCAGTGACAACCTGAAACGGCTGATGGAGAGGAACCCGCACCTGGGCTCCCAAACCAAAATTGCCGAGCGGTCGGGCGTGGGCCAAAGCACTGTTGGCCGTATTCTGCGGAACTCCGGCGGCTCTCCCACGGTTGAGACGGTTTCCGATATAGCCAGGGCCTTTGGGATCACCTTTGAGGATTTGATAAACCCCGCTCTATTTGGACCGCAGGCTGTAAAAGAGGAGCGCGCGACTTATATGACGGATGATGAGGCGGAATTGCTAGCGATATTTAAAAGCCTGCCGAGGTCAGGCAGATTGGCCGTGCTCGCACGTGCCCACCGAGAGCGGGAACAGCATGGATCAAAGCAAAAGGGAGTTGGGGGTGGGGAGAAACAGACTGCGTAGGCGCGCAAATAATTAAAATGGCGGATTGGATATCTAACAAGAGTGAAGAAATTGGGGATCACCAAGCTTAAAAGTATCGCGGTTCTTGCGATATATCTCGTTTCAACCCCTTTTGTTTATGGGTTCGATACCACAGGGTTTACTGTGGCGCACAGAAATGAGTTTGCCGACGGCTCGGAATCGTTCATATATCATTATAAAAAATGGTCGATTCTCGCGGGAAGTGTTAAATCTGCTGGAATAACATCAAATTTCGACTTCATGTTAGACACCAAGATTCCGTTCCGACTTGGCGTTACTTGTTTGCGCGGGAAATACTTTATCAACATCTCTACCAACCGAGAGTACTTGAACCCCCAGCGAGACTTCTACAACAATAGTGGCGTGGATAAATTTGAGCTTAGTTTTTACGGTAAATTTGACCAAGGACAAGCGATACCTTTGCTACCAGACACCGATTTTTCTTCCGTTAGATTTCCAGGTGATCAGGATCAAATCATCACAAAGTTAATAAACTCAAAATATTTTGGAATTGAAGTCCATAGGCGGTTTCCCGATGGTTCAAAAACGATCGTGAATGATGTTTTTGAGTTGGCGGGTTCAGAAAGAGCCATCGGTTTGGTGCTTGAAAACTGCAAGGAATCAGGCCGGTGACAGACAACCCTAACATCGACAAACCGTTCAGGGTCACATCCCTGGAACTCCAGCAGCTACTAAAGGAGATTTCTGGTGACTCGACTTGTGAAGTTTGCGGCTCCGACCAATTTACGATTTATGCCAACAACCCAAACAGCGATGAAGTTTTCATGATTGCGCCAAGCTTGCGAGACCAACCTTGGCAAAACTGGCCTATGTACTTTTACTTTTGTTCCAACTGCGGTAATACAAAGATGTTGGCCGAACATATCGTTAATGAAAAAATTAAACGGAAGCGAGAGCAGCAGAATCAATGAGCGATTTCAAGGTATCAAAGCTCCCCACTCATGATGACTTATCGCAACGCAATCGCCATAATGTAACATCAGGTAACGGCGGTGGAGGCGGATACATGCTTGAGGCAAGAGTTGCAAAGATCGAAGCCCATATTGAACATGTGCGTGAAGACCTGCGCGGTTTAAGAGGTGACATAAGGGTTGTGTGGGGAGCGATATTCTTCTGCACGCTAGGTCTTGCTGGCTTGATGGCTCACGGTTTCGAATGGTTGTGACAACCATCACTTAATCTAACTGAGAACCCCGCCACGTGCGGGGTTTTTTGTGTCACTCAACTGCACTCCACACCCCCTTTTACCTCCGAGTACGCCTTATTGAGCCAAAACAGAGGAATATTTTGCTCTGAATTAGCCATATATGGCTTGACCTCACCGTTAAATCAGCCTAATATGGCTAACCATAGACGGTTGAAAATAAAAACGGAGCCAAATATGACTTACCGACACATCCCCCAAGCAGAACTGCAAGAAATCCTGGCTAAGCATCAAAAGTGGTTGAACAACGAAGAGGGCGGCGAACGTGCAGACCTGAGCTACTCCGACCTGAGCTACTCCGACCTGAGCGACTCCAACCTGAGCGACTCCAACCTGAGCTACTCCAACCTGAGCGGCTCCAACCTG
>CAYVIB010000036.1:0-17110 GCA_964451365.1 uncultured Cellvibrionaceae bacterium | reverse complement strand
CTCCAACCTGAGCGACTCCAACCTGAGCTACTCCAACCTGAGCGGCTCCAACCTGAGCGACTCCAACCTGAGCGACTCCAACCTGAGCGACTCCAACCTGAGCGGCTCCAACCTGAGCGACTCCAACCTGAGCTACTCCAACCTGAGCGGCTCCAACCTGCGCGGCTCCAACCTGAGCGGCTCCAACCTGCGCGGCTCCACTTTTTGGGGCTGCATTGGCAACCGCCAGCAAATTAAATCCATGTTCGTTTCCAGTGTTTACCCAATCACATACACATCCGAATACCTGCAAATCGGCTGTGAGCGTCACCCAATCGCGGATTGGTGGGAATTTGATGATCGCCGAATTTTGGAAATGGACGGCCGCGGTGCGCTGGAGTTTTGGATGCTCTGGAAAAACATAATCCGCACGGTTATCGAAACCTCACCAGCGGAAAAAACCGGCAAGGAAGAAGCTCGGGAAGCCGCCGAAACCACAGCGGAGGCGGTATGACCTACATCCACCTCCACCCCTGCGCCAACACCGCCGCGCTGGCCGATTTCCAGGCCCGCGATGACCGCCTGCAGGAGAACGCCGAGGCTCATTTTGCCGCTGTCGATGAACGCGCCCTGGAGCTGGCGGCGACCTACCACAACGACCAGGAGCTGCGCGACCTGCTCAACGATGCCCCGGGCAACGATGACGAGTTTACCGCGGCACTGAACCAGCTCTACACCAACATCCTGGAAAGCGGCCGCGAGGCTCGCATCCCGCGCGAGCTGATCGAGGCTATCGACACCATCGCCAAGAACCGCTTCCGCGATCGCGCCGAGCGTGAACTCAACCTGGAAACCTCCAAGAGGTAATTACCAATGTACGACGAATACGGCAATTATCACGACGATTACGACGATATTCCGGTCAGCCACTTGGCCTCTGGTTTTGGGTTCAGAAGTGACCGCGAGTTTGACGATTGCTGCGATGAAATGGAGCAATCGATTGAGGGATGGGAGTTCATTGATCGTTGCGAACGAGCAGACGAGCAGGAGTAATCGCCGATGAAAGTCACCATGCCCAACGATGTGCCGTTCATGTCCCTCGCCAAGTTCGCAGCGGAGAACGGCTATGTGATCACCTCTGCATCCGGCGAGCACGTAACGATGGAAAAGGCCAATACAGAAAACGTTGCACCCTTCCGCCGCCGCGAAGACAAAACAACGATTCGTCGCCTGCCGACATTCGACCGGCCACCGGGAGCAGCTTAATCATGGAGCTCAGATTCTCGAACGTCGCACAACAGCAACTTATCAACCTGGTGGACGAGCGGAATCGGCTGATCATGACTCCGTATGAAAACCCGGATCAGTTTGCGGAAAAACTGAACCGCACGCATGACATTGAATACGAAATTTCAGGAATCGTCGCTTCGGTTGTGTACGAGGCGCAAGCCAGAGAACAGGAGAAAAAAGCATGAAACTACTACTCGCAATCACCACCGTTTTTTTGCTCGCGGCCTGCTGCCAGCACCCGGTAAAACTGGATCCTGACCTGGTGAAAGTCGAAGACATCTGTTTCGAAGTTGCTTACTTCGGTAACGACACAATCGGAATGGTGGAAAAAGAATGTGAAGAATTGCCCGAAGCTGGCGAGGTAGAAGATTTAAGGGAGATTAAGTGATGTGTGAACTGTGTAGCGACAACGAAGTGATTGCGAAGCCGGCCAAGAGCAACAAGGCGCGCGTGGCCGAGCGTTTGGAGCACCTGGCCAATTTTTACTACTTGCTTGGCCAGGGTGAAATTTGCATTCATTCCGATGCAGCAAAAAAGATTGCGCCGACCGCCAAGGCGGTGCTGAAAGAATTGGTTAATGACTGGGTTTAGCGCCACCGCAAATTTTTAACTTGGAGATCACCATGAACGACACCGCCGAAAAATTAGAAATCGACACCGACACAGGAGAGGTTATGAATTCCGTTGTTGAATACGCGCCGCAAGGCCGGGAACTGAGATTGGATCATGCGAGCACTACATCGCTGGTGTTGGACACCGAGTCCATGGACAAGATGATGCGCATGGCGGAGTTTATGTCGCGCGGTGTGTCCACGGTTCCTAAGCATCTGCGCGATAACCCGTCCGACTGTCTGGCTGTAATCATGCAAGCGATGCAGTGGAAAATGAATCCGTTCGCGGTTGCGCAAAAAACTCACATTGTTAACGGCGCACTGGGTTATGAGGCGCAGCTTGTCAACGCTGTCGTAAAGGCCTCCAACGCCATAGATGGTCATTTCCATTATCAGTTCCAGGGCGAAGGGCAGAATGTTTCCTGTCGTGTTGGCGCAGTACTGCGAGGCGAAAAGGAAATCACATGGGGTGAGTGGCTGAACGCCAGTGACGTGACCGTTAAAAACTCGCCACTGTGGAAAACCAACGTAAAACAGCAGTTGGGATACCTGCAGATTAAAAACTTCTCCCGGCTGTACTGCCCCGGCGCAATCCTTGGTATCTACTCTGAGGACGAACTCGAAACCATCGAACCTCGCGAACGCGATGTCACACCAAAGAAAACCGAACCGGCACCGCTGGAAACCTACCCGCAGGATAAGTTCGAGAAAAACCTGCCGACCTGGCAAAAACTGATCGAGACGGGCAAGAAATCGGTTGACCAGATCATCGCCACTATCGAGACAAAAGGCGTTCTGTCCGATGAGCAAAAAGCCACCCTCCACAACATCAAACCAGGAGAATAAAACCAATGGCCATGCAAACCCTCGAGCTGCGCCAGGGCAGCGAAGAATGGAAAGAGATACGCGGCAAGTACTGCGTTGCTTCCGAGGCTCCCGTGATCATGGGTGCCTCGCCACACATGACCCGGGATGAACTGTTGTTCCTCAAATCGACCGGCGAGGAAAAGGAAGTTAACGAATGGGTGGAGAAATTCATCTTCGCCAAAGGGCACGAAGTTGAAGACCTGGCGCGGCCGATTGCCGAGGCTCGACTCGGAGAGGACCTGTTCCCGGTGACCGGCATTAACACTGTGGCCGGCTTGAACGTCCTGTCATCGTTCGATGGCCTGACAATGGCCGAGGATAACCATTGGGAACATAAGCAGCGCAACCAGGAGTTGTTCGAGGTTGTTAAATCCGCCGGCGATATCGATGCACAATATTACTGGCAATTGGAGCACCAAATGCTGGTGGCCGAAACCAACAGCTGTATTTTTGCCTGCTCCGACGGTACCGAAGCCGGCTATGTCGAAATGGTTTACCAGTCGGTACCGGAGCGCCGCGCCCAGTTGATTGAGGGTTGGAAGCTGTTCCTCAAAGACCTGGAAAATCATGACCCTAAGGTGCTCGAGGGCGAGATCGTTGGAAAAGCCCCGATGGATTTACCTGCACTGCATATTGAAATCAGTGGCAAGGTCCTGTCCTCCAACCTGGATCGTTACAAGCAGGTAGCGATGGATGTTTTCGCCAACATCAACACCGACCTGCAGACCGACGAGGATTTTGCCGAAGCCGATAAAACCATCAAGTGGTGCGAATCCATTGAATCCAAAATCGAAGCATCCAAAGCCAACGCCCTTGGCAAGATGGGTGATATCGACGAGCTGTTCCGCACCCTGGATTACTTGAAGGCCGAGTCGGCTAAGATCCGCATCAATCTGAAAAATCTCAGTGACGCGCGCAAAAAAGCCCGCAAGCTGGAGATTGCGAAGCAGGCCAAAGAGCAGTTCGACAACCACATTGCCACCCTGAACAAAGCCCTGGGCGGTGACTACATGCCCCCTATCGCCACGGATTTTAATGCGGCAATGAAAGGCAAGCGCACCGTCGCAACGTGGCAGTCATCCGCTAATGACGAATTCACCCGCGCCCGCATCGAAGCCAACCGCATCGCCTCTCGCATTGAAGAGAATCTGGAACTGATGCGCTCCCTCGCGTCCGAGCATGAATTCCTGTTCCCGGACAAAAAGACGCTCGTCCAGAGCTACGACAAAGCCGCGTTCGAGCCCATCATCAAACAGCGCATTGCCGAGCACAAGGAGAAGGAAGAGGCGCGCATCCAGGCCGAGGCGCAGCGGATCGCCGATGAAAAGGCCGAGGCCGACCGCAAGGCACGCGAAGCTGAGGAAGCCGAACAGAAGCGACTGGCGGCGGATAAGGAGGCCGAGGAACAGCGGCTGCAACAGGAAAATGAAAAACAGGCGAACTCACAGGAGCCGGTTAAACAGGAAGCGGAGCAACAGAAAACCGTTTATTACACATCGTCGCCATCCAGCGCTACGCAAGAATCTGCACCTGATCCGGTCCAGCCATCCATTTTTGGAACCAGTAGCGGACCAGCAAAACAGAAACCAACCCGCCCCAGTGATGACGAAATCATTGCCGTACTTGCCGAGCACTACCGCGTGCACGAAAGCGTTGTCATCGGCTGGCTGTGTGAAATCAATCTGCGCGATGCTGGTACTCGCCTGGTTGAGAATCTCTAATTATGCGCATGCCAGACGAAACAAGGTATGGAGCCAATCAAACAATAGTAAGCAGGCTGGATAAGTGCGCCAGAAGATATTTTCTGAAGAAGAGGATTACGGTTACAACATCTGACAAATGCATGCGTGAAATGCAGGTGTTTTTTAGGAAGCTAAGGGAGAAGGAAATATTTAGATACTACAGAAGGTCGCACCAAGCAATTTCTCATATTAGGGGTTACTTATATAAACCTGTTGGTAATAATTGCTATTGGTGTTTTTTCCAAGGAAAACGATACCTTGTTAGCTACGAAGAGATGATGGAAATGAAGCATTTATCAAAACAAATCAGCAGATCAAAAAATATAGATAGAGAAATCGAGGGGGTTTCGGTATGGCAGCAATAGAAAAAACAGGCGACCTTCGGGAGTTTTTGGCTAGAACGATAAATGGTGTTGCCAACGGTACCGTCAGTATTGAAAAAGCGCGCGAGGTTGGAAAGCTCGCCAGCCAGATTAACGAATCGTTTTATGCTGAAGTGAAGGTAGCAAGAACCCAGCAGGAGCTTGGACGAGAGGCTGACAAGTTGGGCGATCTTCCATTGAACTCGACAAAAGATTAACCACCAATAAAACCCG
This sequence comes from uncultured Cellvibrionaceae bacterium, assembly GCA_964451365.1. Lineage (GTDB taxonomy): Bacteria > Pseudomonadota > Gammaproteobacteria > Pseudomonadales > Cellvibrionaceae > CAYVIB01. The sequence goes on along the minus strand of CAYVIB010000036.1, from coordinate 12,025 downwards.
GAGACCGGAAATAATGTTCAGACTCGATCAAGAAAGTTGCAAGTTATCCAGCGTCAGCCCGCGCAACGAGTTTCACGGCGACGATCACAAACTCGCGTGCAGCCTGAAGTTCACCGCGACGCTGGCCAACACTGTTCTGAATCAATTTGATGAGGGATTGCGCCCGCTGCTGTTTAAGCGGCCAGCAAAGGAAGATCAAGACCTCGCAGACCAGGGCAGCGATGATGACGACTATCTCGCTGCGCTGCGCTTTCCTGAAATGGGAAAAATCAAATGGGATTACGAGGGCGCCGGCTATCGCATGGTGATCGCCTACGGCGTCACCGGCAAAGAGGACATTATCTTGATCAACGCCGAAGTAAATAAATTCGCGTTCGATTGCAAACAAGGCGGCAGCGTTGAGCTTGAGTTCAACGTCAACGGCCACCCAACCGAGGCCGAAATGGGCAAGCTGTGCTCTCTGCTGCAATCCGATGTTGATCTTACCCTCGAACCACCATCGCCCGAACAACGCGCACAGATGGCAATTGACGCCGCTGGCGAGGATGACGAAAAGGAAGGGTACGAGGACGACGCAGCTTAAGTTCCTTGTAGGGTAGTAAGTCGTTTGGCCCGCCTTCGGGCGGGCATTTTTTTAAAGAGATTGCTATGGATCCTCGATCAAACAGCAAAGAAAAAATAATTCCCCCGGCACCACTTCCGCACGTCAGCCGCCGCGCGCTGGCGATGGTCGGCAACTGGATGGAACCGCCAACCCGGTGCCCTTACTGCCTGGGCAAAGTTGAGCTGGTGGACAATTCGCTAATCTACGGCCGGCGCTATGGTGACTGGCCGTATGCCTATCGCTGCGCCGGCAGTTGCGATGCGCATGTCGGTCTGCACCCGAATACCGATATACCGCTGGGCACGATCGCCAAAAAGGAACTGAGGGAAGCCAGGACACGCAGTAAAAACGTTTTCCACCGGATGAAGAAAACCCTCGGTCGTTCCCGCTCCGAAGCATACAAACTGCTGGCCGGGAAAATGGGGCTGGAAAAGGAAAAATGCCATTTTGGTTGGTTTGATGAATACGATTGCCGGCGCGCCCGGGAAATCTGCATCGAATTAATAAACCAGGAGCTCGCACGCAACGGCGATATCGCCCACGCGATGGAATAACCATTAGTTCAAATAACAGCAGGTGGTCACATGTACGAATTCGAACAACAAAGCGCTGCACTTGCGCAAAAAATGCGGGAACGAATGCAGGATCGGGTTTTTGATTTCATGGTTGCACGCAGACAGCCGTTTTGTGCGGAACTGCTGGCCGGGCAGATGCTGTTAAACACCCGCGTTGTCGAGGAGGCGTTGTTCGCCCTGGTCGCAGACAATCGCGTTGTGCATATCGGCCGCAATCGTGACGGGAACCAGGTTTACAGGGCTGTTGAAATTGCCCGCTGTGATTGGTGCGGCTTGGTTGACCATCGGACCATTGGCGGCGAGTGCCAGCCATGCGCGAAAAAGGTTATCAACTTTGGTGGCGCGCGACGAAACGGTTATTTGCACTTTCCTTGCTCCTGCCGTGCATTGCCAGTGCCGACAGTATTTATATTGGCGGTTGGAGCGAACATTTCCGCAACGTTGGCGAGCTGTGCGAACGTCATGATTTGGTTGCCTACAGCACCCGGGGTTACACCATCGGCCGGTTTATAAACAGCTATTGCGCCGAGACGTTCATCGGCACAAAAAAGCTACTGTCATGGCACCCAGTAACGAATGTGCGCGCCGCGATCCATGCTGGTGCAACGTACGGTTACCACACATGCAGCAAAGGATATTCACGATATCGGCGGTGGGAAAGAAAATGGTGCCCGGCCGCTTCACTGGAATTGGCTTACACACGATATCGAGTGCAGCCGGCGGTGTTGATAACCGGCGATGCGTTTATCTTCACATTCAACATTCAGATATAGCGAGGCAGGTATGGTTGGGAAATTGTTTAGAGGGGCGCTTAAGGCGCTGGCGGTTGCCGGAGTGTTGGTACTTTTTGGCCTGCTTGCTTACGGCTGAAAAACCCAGTGCCCTGATACAGCTGTTTACGTTAAGTGCCGCGATTTTTGGGAGTAACCACCATGTATGAGTATGACGACGATAACTTTGGCAGTGATGATTCAATTGAAATGCTGATTGTAGGAATCGTTCTGGTTTGCCTGTTCTACGGAACTTGCCAGCTACTGCGCGCAATATTTTTTCCAGTGAAAGTTCTGTATCGACTGGTGACCAAATAATGACTGCACCACAACTGCCATATGAAGAATTCCTGCGGCGGAAAATCTGCGCGCCCAGCTCTGACGGTTTCGATATCGATATCGACCAGGTTAACCCGAGACTGAAGCCGCACTGCCGCGCGATCGTGCCCTGGTTGTTGCGTGGTGGGCGTAGAGCGTTGTTCGCATCGTTCGGGCTGGGTAAGACCACGATCCAGCTGGAGACCGTCAGGCTTGCCGCTGAACACATCAACGACCGCGGTCTGATCACCCTGCCGCTGAACGTTGTTCCTGAATTCCAGCGCGATGCGGTTGAAATTCTCGGATGGGCGGAACCACCCAAATTTATCCGCCGGATTGAAGAGGCCGGACCGACCGGCGTTTATCTCACGAACTACGAGACCGTGCGCGATGGAAAACTGGACCCTCGCGAGTTTGGCGCAACAAGTCTCGATGAGGCGGCAGTGCTGCGCGGATTTGGCGGCACAAAAACGTTCCGTGAATTTATGGCGCTGTTTGCCGGTGATGATCGCCGGGATAAATCACAGCGCGTAAAGACTGACGGCATCCAGTTCCGGTTTGTTGCCACGGCCACGCCCTCTCCCAATGATTATATCGAGCTGCTGGCCTATGCGGCGTTTTTGGGAATTATGGATGTGCCGGCGGCAAAGACTCGGTTTTTTAAGCGCAATAGCGAAAAAGCGGATCAGTTAACGCTACTCCCACACAAGGAGGAAGAATTCTGGCACTGGGTGGCATCCTGGGCGCTGTTCATTCAGCGGCCGTCCGACCTGGGCCCGGAGCATTCCGACGAGGGTTATGAACTGCCGGAACTCGATATCCGCTGGCACGAAATCCCCAGTGACCACAGCCAGGCCGGTACCGAAAAGGACGGGCAAGGAAGATTGTTTTCCAATACAACGGTCAGCATTCAGGATGCAGCCCGGGAGAAACGCAACAGCCTGCCGGCGCGCATTGAGAAGCTGATGGAGATACGCGAAGAGGACCCGGACGCGCATCGCATTATCTGGCACGACCTTGAAGCCGAGCGGCACGCAATTGAAAGCGCGATCCCATCTTCTGTGTCGGTCTACGGTTCGCAAGAACTGGATGATCGATATCAGGCAATCATCGATTTCAGCAACGGGAAAATTCAGGAACTCGCGGCAAAGCCGGTGATGCTCGGCAGCGGCTGCAACCTGCAGAAGCATTGCTGGTGGGAAATATACCTCGGCATAGGCCACAAATTTAACGATTTCATTCAGGGCGTTCACCGCGTCCACCGGTTCGGGCAAACGCACCGCGTGCGCCTGGACCTGATTTACACCGAGGCCGAGCGTCCAATCCGGCAAAACCTCGAACGCAAGTGGCGACAACACAACGAGATGGTAAAACGCATGTCTTCAATTATCCGTGAATATGGTTTGGCACACGCCGACCAGCTGAGCACATTGTCCCGCGCAATGGGTGTGGAGCGCGTCGAGGCCAAAGGCAAGAATTACATCGTGGTGAACAATGACTGCGTGCTGGAAACGCGTCTAATGGACACAAACAGTATTGACCTGATCGTCACCTCAATACCGTTTGCCACGCAATACGAGTACTCGCCCAACTACGCCGATATGGGCCACACCGACGATGACGCGCATTTCTGGGCGCAGATGGATTATTTAATTCCGGAGTTGTTGCGCGTTCTGAAACCGGGCCGAGTGGCGGCAATCCATGTTAAAGATCGGATTATCCCCGGCGGCATCAACGGCTATGGATTTCAAACGATATCGTCATTCAGTGACGACACCCGACGCAATTTCGAGAAACATGGATTCGCATGCCTCGCACGCAAAACTATTGTGACCGACGTTGTGCGGGAAAATAACCAAACCTACAGACTCGGGTGGACCGAGCAATGCAAAGATGGTTCACGCATGGGCGCCGGCACGCCGGAATATCTGCTGGTCTTTCGCAAGCCGCCGAGCGATCCCACCAACGGCTATGCCGATGTTCCGGTCGTAAAACACAAGCCGGATTGTATCGATGATGATGGCAATCGCGTTCCGTGGAGTGACGAGCTCGCAAAGAAAAAGCGGGAAATTCCCGGTGATGGTTACAGCCGCGGCCGGTGGCAATTTGATGCTCATGGCTATATGCGCTCCAGCGGAAACCGATTATTGCAACCGGAAGAACTCGAGGGGCTGGATCAAGCCGCGATTTTCCAGATGTACAAAAAGCACAGTCTCGAAAACGTTTACGACTTCCGGCATGAGGTGAAGATCGCCGAAGCGGTCGACAAATCCGGCTGGCTTCCCACAACGTTTATGTTACTGCAACCCCAGTCATGGCACCCCGATGTATGGGCCGATGTTGTGCGCATGCTATCGCTAAATACCGAGCAAGGCAGCAAAGGGAAAGAGCAACATCTCTGCCCTTTACCGTTCGATATCGTCGAGCGCTGCATCGAGCAATACAGCATGCCGGGGGAAGAACTTTACGATCCATTTGGCGGGCTTTTTACTACCGTGGAGCGCGCAATCCGCATGGGTCGCCGTGGACGCGCGTGCGAATTGTCCCCGCCTTACTTTATGGACGGTGCCGGCTACTGCGCCGCCGCTGAGCGTGACATGAGCATGCCCGACCTTTTTGAAGCCCTGGAAATGATGGAGAAGAAAAGCGCATGAACACATTAATTAAAAACAGCAACGGCACTACCACTGTTCTGAAATTCCACAGCCCGTGCGAATGTAGCAACTTCAACCCGGTGCGCAGTGGCCAGGAACGAAGCCAGCTTAAACAGCGCCTCGATGAGAATACCGGGCAGATCGTTTGCGGGAATTGCGGGCGGCATGAGCCGGAAAAGCGTGAGCCAGCATACACATGCTGGGCTTGCAAAAAGGAGTTTGATTTCCGTGAGCCGAATTGCCCGCATTGCGACGCAGAAAACATTCCGTTTTAAAACTAGGGAACACCATGAATTCACTAACTCCAATAAAAAAAGAGATCCGGCACTTTCACTTATTCTGCGGCAGTGGAGGCGGAGCCAAGGGATTCAATCGCAGCCATGCGCGAGTCGGTACCATGGTCGGGGAATATCGCTGTATTGGTGGCATCGATAGCAACGCCGCTGCAATTAAAGATTTCACCAATATTGCAGGCGTTCCCGGCACGGTTATGGATTTGTTTGATCGCGATCAGTACATAGCGTTTCACGGGAAACAACCGCCTGCAGGCTGGAGAGAGGCAACGGCGGAAGATATCCAGCGCGCTGCCGGGTATGAGAGGCCGAACATTGTTTTCCTGTCGGCGCCGTGCAAAGGATTTTCTGGCCTGCTCTCGCAATCGCTGAGCACTACCGCGAAATATCAGGCATTGAACCGGCTTACCGTTCGTGGTGTGTGGTTGATGCTCGAAGCTTGGGCTGATGATCCGCCGGAGTTTGTTTTATTTGAGAACGTGCCGCGTATTGCGAACCGTGGGCGCGCCCTGCTCGATCAGATTCAAAGCCTGCTTGGCCGTTATGGTTACGCAGTAGCGGAAACAACGCATGACTGTGGCGAGCTGGGAGGCCTTGCTCAAAGTCGCAAACGATTTCTATTGGTCGCGCGCCATGTTGAAAAAATCCCGCCATTTCTTTACGAACCGGAGAAAAAGTCATTACGTGCAGTTGGCGATATCCTCGGCCGGATGCCGTTGCCTGGTGATGTGTCCGCCGGACCTATGCACCGCATACCGCGTTTGCAGTGGAAAACCTGGGTGCGGTTGGCATTTGTCGAGGCCGGCAGTGATTGGCGATCACTGAATAAGATGGTGGTGGAAGATGGGTACCTTCGGGATTATTTGATTGTTCCGGAATATCACCATGGGTACTTGGGGGTTAACCGGTGGGAAGATTCCGTCGGCACCATTGCCGGCAGGTCGACGCCGAGCAATGGAACTTTCTCTGTTGCAGATCCGCGCTTTGATCAATCGGCAAAATGGAATGCCGGGCAGGCCTATGGTGTGCGCCAATGGGATCAGCCGGCAACGACAGTGACCGGCCAGCAATCGCCAGGGCAGGGTCAATTCAGCGTTGCGGATCCAAGACCCGGGTTTTCACAAAATTCACATCAAAATATTTACAAAATTATTCCGTGGGACCAAGCCGCGAAAACTGTCACTGGCGCCACTCATTGCGCAAACGGTTTGGGATGTGTTGCCGACCCTCGAGCCCAATCCTACAAAGGTGGTTATGGCGTTATCGCCTGGAATGAAAACGCCGGAACGGTATCGGGCGAATCGATGCCATCGAACGGAAAGTTTGCTGTAGCCGACCCGCGCGGAGAATCATTCTCCAGCAAGTACAAAGTCACCAACTTTGAAGAACCTGCCGGCACGGTAATTTCCGGGAGCACGACAGGCCAAGGGGCGTTTGATGTTGCTGATCCCCGCCCACCGGAGCGGAAGCTTTTTAGTAAATACGCGGTCACTCCCTGGGAATCCAGAACCGGAACCGTCATTGGTGGTGATGATACTGGAGCCTATGCAGTAGCAGATCCGCGCCCGGGAATGCGCAAAGATAAAGATTCCGGCGATCATTATCTCACTGGCGGACACTATGGCGTTGTCCCGTGGGATTCACAAAGTTACGCAGTAGCCGGCGCTGCAAAGCACGATAACGGCCGCTGGTCGGTTGCTGATCCTCGCCTGCCGTCAGGGTGTCCAGTTTGCTGTAAAGCCGCTATCGACAAGGGGCTCATGGTGCCAGGATCTTTATGTCAGGCATGTGAATTTCCGTTCGGTGAGCACAAGCCGCTTCCGGAACCAAATCAACAATTGGTCGCGATCATCCGCGCCCTTGATAACACTTGGCACCGCCCTTTCACCACATTGGAACTCGCCGCCATTCAAAGCCTGATCGAACCAGAGGAATACCTGGAACTTGAAGGCCTTTCCGATAGCGACTGGCGAGAGCGAATCGGGAATCTGGTACCGCCGGCAGCGGCCGAAGCGATCGGATCGGTCATCGGGGAAACATTGCTGCTTGCGTGGGCCGGAGAAACTTTTGTTCTCGGCCGTACGCCAATCTGGGTTCGTCCGGTTGCGATCGCGCTGTCAGTCGGTGGAGGCGCAGATGCAACAAACTAAACTCGGCTCGCTAATCGAATCAATCATGAACATCGTGATCGGGTTTGGTGTTGCGCTACTATCTCAAATAGTGATTTTTCCGATCGTTGGAATTCACATATCGCTATCAACGAATCTGGAAATTAGCGCTTATTTCACCGTGATCAGTCTGGTGCGAAGCTATGTCATCCGCCGATGGTTTAACGCCCGTCTTCACGCCGCCGCCAACCGTTTGGCGAAAATAGGGGGCGACCACGAATGAGAGCATCGGCCGCACTAAAACAGCGCCCTCGCCCCTCTGCACAGATCCACAAGCGCGCCCGCGCGAGCGTGAAAGGTTTGATTATCTCCTGGGATGATCCGGAGCCATGGCGGGAAACACACGAACGTATCGCCGGCAAGATTGATCACCGCAACCCGATTTATCGAACAAAAGCGGTGACGATGTTTAACCAGTTTGGCGACTGGCTTACCCGAGAAGCGCGTTTCCGCTGGTTGGTAAAAATCAACGTGGTTTTTGATTATCCAAACGGCGTGACGCAAAACGAAGAATGCGAATTGGAGGCCGTGGCCACTATCGCGGAATTGAACTCTCACGCGCTGGAACAAATTGAGGCCGCGCTGAGGTGTGGGAACCGGGAGTGCTATCGGCACACTGAATTTACTATCGAGTGTTTGGGGAATAATTGATATGAGAGGTAGGCCGGAGTTTATTTCAAGAGAGGATTTTAGACAGTATCTCACCTTGTGCCGGATCAATAAGATAATGTCCATTGGTGGAATACAGCCATCGAGTTATACCTCAAGGCGAATTCGCGAAGGTCGTCCAATAAAAACCATTGACGGAAAATATAGGCCGCTCGATTTGGTTGCAGCCGCTAGAGCCGAATGCCTGACAGTCGCCAAACCAAAACAACAGCAGATGTTGGATAATTGCAGCGATTTAGAAAAAAGGTTGTCGAGCCTTAAAGCACAACTAGAGAAGGCGGAGCAATCAAAGGTTTTATTCTCCGCCGTTAACCATGCCGGGTATACAAATAAGCTTCTTGCCCCGGAAGAAATTGTTTTGAAAAGTGGACGGCATACACCTTCCGTGGGTGTTTATTTTCTCATTCACAAAGACAGCATTGTATATGTCGGACAGTCCAAAAATGTATTTTCAAGGGTTGCCACGCATGCCAATGAAGGGGTAAAGGTTTTTGATCGATGGTGTTACATTGAGTGCGAAGAGGGTCAGCTTGATCTTGTTGAATCTCTATATATCCACACGATCAGACCAAAGATGAATATTCACTCGATAAATAATTACCTTGTTGCTCCACTTACTTTTGATCAATGCTTTAGTGAGTCGCTAAGGCGAAATGACAAAGGGGCGGCGTAATGCTAAAGCCGTCACTATCCACAGTTAAGCGGGCCATCGAAGCGCAACAGCGCCAATTAAAAGCCGCGTCATATTGTTTGGACTTGGCCGAATGGGCCAGGAATCAGGAAGCTGCAAAACGACATGCTCAGCGCGTGCAAGAGCACAATCAAATAATTTCCACTTTGAAAAAGCAGGTTTGAAGATGGCTGAAAAAACAGATATAGCGTGGTGTGATTCGACACTCAATCCGTGGGATGGTTGTTCGCCAGTGAGCCCTGGCTGTGACAACTGCTATGCCTGGGCACGAAACAAAAGGTTTTACAAAGGCGAGAATTGGGGTCCAGGTGCGCCGCGTCGGCGAACAGCCAAAGCTACTTGGCGTCAGGCTATCAAGTGGAATGAACGGGAGTTTTTCGAGTGCTACGATTGCGGGCACCGCGGCGAAGGTATTCCGTTTACTGATTACGATCCCGAGACGCTTGGGTTTGTGGACGGTGGCCAGGAATGCGAAAAATGCAGATCGCGGGCGATGCACCCGACTCAGCGCCGTGTGTTTTGTGCATCTATCGCTGACTGGCTCGACAATGAAGTTCCTATCGAATGGCTGGTCGACCTGCTGGATTTGATCAAGCAGACTCCGGATTTGAACTGGCTTTTGCTTACCAAGCGCATCAGTAACTTCAACAAACGAATTCAGCAATGTATTGGATATTGCTACGACAACTTGCACCATGACCTGGGAATTTGGCTGACCAACTGGTTGCGCGGTTATGCTCCCGGTCAAGTCTGGCTCGGAATCACTGTCGTCAACCAGCCTGAAGCCGACCGCGATATTCCCAAGTTGTTGAAAATTCCCGCTCGCATTCGATGGTTGAGCATGGAGCCGCTGCTTGGTCCGATAGACCTAAATCGATTTCTTTGGCAATGCTGCGGAAACAAGGTTGATGGTCACCCCGGTGATGGATGGATGACTCCGCCTGATCCGCCGGAGTGCTGTGGAGAACCAGAACCATGCGAAGAACTGCATTGGGGAGTTGTCGGCGGTGAGTCCGGCAGCAATGCACGGCCGATGCATCCTGACTGGGCGCGATCGCTACGGGATCAATTTGTTGCGGCTGGGAAGCGGTTCTTGTTTAAGCAGTGGGGAGAGTTTGGGCCGGAAGAATCGCTTGACCCGGAGAATAATCCAGTTGATTCTGTGTCACTCCGCAATGCTGAAATTCATATCTGCGAGCGCGGCGAGAGACTGTACCGCATCGGCAAAAAGAGATCCGGCCGCATGCTCGATGGCCGCACCTGGGATGAGTATCCGGAGGTGATATGAACCAGCAAACATTCATCGAGCCAGTCATCCGAAAGTCGGCAAATCTGAGCGGCTGCGGAAAATTGCGCTACTCCCTCGAGCGCTGGTGGAACTCCGAAACCCGCGTGTGCTGGATCATGCTCAACCCGAGCACCGCCGATGAAAATATCGATGACCCGACAATCAAGCGGTGCATTCACTTCACGCAGTCCTGGGGTTATGGCGGACTGGTGGTTGTAAATCTGTTCCCGTTCCGCTCTTCCAATCCAGCCGACTGCCGGCGGTGGGCAGACTGGGAGCCGTCAAAAGACTGGTACACCCGGGATGAAATTTTCTACCGGAACATGCCTATTGTGGTCGAGCACGCGAAACATTCCGACCTGATAGTCGCCGCTTGGGGCGCGGCACCGTGGGCATGGAATGTCGCCGACCAGGTGACAATGGAAATTCAGGAGGACTGCGAGCCTTGGCCGGACATTTACTGCCTTGGAACGACTGCCGGCGGAGCGCCAAAACACCCTCTCGCGCGCGGCCGTCACCGGGCACCGAACGACCAGCAGCCTGTTTTGTGGAGGGTCACGTGAACACCGCCGAACACCTCGAATTCATCCCGGTCGATCTGGAATGGTGGCCTCTTGGCCGATTTGCCGATATTGTTGGCTGGAGCCGCCGGAAGGTCGAGAGCAAAATCGATCGTGGAGCCTGGACGGAAAACGTTCAATATCGCTACGACCCAGACGGTGAAATTCAAATAAGTATAAAGGGGTACAACCTATGGGTACAAAATGGCCAGGGGTCAAAGTCCGCGAGACGTCGATCCAAATCTGGTTTATCTGGCACGGTCAGCGAGTTTGGGAAACCCTCCAATGGCAACCAACGCCAGCTAACATAGACCGCGCGGGCCGGTTCCGGCAGCGCATCACCATGCAAATCAAGGCCGGGGTGTTCGAATACGCCGCCGAATTTCCAGATAGCCCCAGGGCAGTCAAGACCGCGGCCCCGCAGTTTTTTGATGTCGCGCGGGAATATCTCGATAGCCTGGCGGTGCGGGAGAACACCAGGGTCGACTACAAGCGAGCGCTGAATCGAACTTGGGCGGCACTGTTTGATTTTCCGATTGACCGCATCGGGTTTGCCGACCTGCAGCAATGTCTCATCGATGCCAAGCTCCACACGAAGAGTGCGAAATACCACAACAACGAACTGACTCCCCTGCTCGGCGTTTTCAAGCTCGCAAAGAAAAAGCGGTACATCGACACCAATCCAGCTGAAGAACTCGAGTTCCGCAAGCTGCCGAAATCCCAGCCAGACCCGTTCACCCAGGACGAAACCGAAGCGATCATTTCCCGCATTCACCGCCACTACGGCGAGGCCTGGGGCGATTATTTCGAGACTGCGTTTTTTACCGGTATGCGCAACCCGTCCGAACTGATCGCCCTACCGGTGGAAAATATCGATTTCGACGGTCGCGTTGCCCGGGTGAATCAAGCGCGCTCTCGCGGTCGCCTGGAGCTGCTGACAAAAACGAATGAGGACCGGGAGGTCTATCTCAATGATCGAGCCCTCACAGCTATGCGACGCACGCGCGCACGGAACGATATCGAAACCGGCGAGCTGTTCCGCAATCCCAACAGCAGCAAGCCGATTATTACCGGTTCAACGCAGTGGGATATCTGGCGCTCAACATTGACGATTCTAAAAATCCGACACCGCCGCATGTACAACACCCGGCACACCTACGCGACATTATTGCTTGAGCAAGGCGTCGAACCGGCCTACGCCGCCCAGCAGCTCGGACACAGTGTCAAAATGTTTTTCGAGGTCTACGCGCGGTGGATTAACAGCAAGCGAACGTTGGAAGAACAGCAGAAAATCAATGCAGCCGTCGGCGGACGTGTGGCAAAAAGTGTGGCAGAGGTGGAAGTGAAACAGCGTAAGTTATTGAATTAATTATGTTGAACTGGGGTGGCTGATGGGACTTGAATCCATTTTATGTGGATTGACCGGGGTTTCACG
>CAYVIB010000035.1:0-51836 GCA_964451365.1 uncultured Cellvibrionaceae bacterium | reverse complement strand
GGTCGTACTTGGTTACACTGCCGGACGGCGCTGTCCAGGAGACGGAAAAGATTCCATTGGTAACGGTCGGGAGACTGTTGATGGAAGGCGTACCCGGTGCAATAGCCACGTTAACCGTTTTGACCGGAGATTCCGCGGAGCAGCCGCCTGCGTTACACGCCTTTACCCGATAGCTGTACGTGCCATTATCCCGGTTTTCGTTGATGGTCGGCGCACTGGAATAGGTACCGCGAGTCTGCCAACTCCCGCCATTGGTCTGCATGGAAACCACGTACTGCGTCGCCTCCGGGACTGCGGCGACGCTTACCGTATAAGTCCGATCCCCGCTTGTGGAGGGAATAGTCAAACCCGGCGTCGATGGCAACGCCTTTATCGTGAGGGTTTGAGGGGAAGCATCACTACAATATACGTAGCCGTAGCTGCCGGTAGTACATGATTTTAGATAGAAGGAATGGCTGCCGACTGACCTTGTGAGGTTTATACCGCTGCGCGAACTGCCGGAGGTTTTGAGGGTATTCCACCTGGAACCATCGTACTCCAGGATAGAGCACTCGTTTACATTACAGTCCCAATAAATGTTGAAATTCAGGCTCGACCCGCTGGTGTACAGGGTAGAGGGCATTTCGAGCTGTGCCCGGGCACCGCAGGACAACCCTAGCAATGCCAACAATATTAAATATCGAAAGCGAAAATGACTTTTTTTATTATTCAACGTTACACGAACGGACTGACAAACATGATCGGAAGAGGTCATCCCTCAGCCTCCTGCTTTTCTTCTTTATTTTTCTTGCAAGCATCCCTGCGGGATCCCTTGCACCCCTGCCTGACCATCGGTCAGGAACCGCCTGAACCAGAGTGTTCTTGCCAGCGATGTCGCCAGGAACACCTTGATATAGCGGGCGACGGGATTAAAGCTTTTTGTGCAGAAAATGGCTAGATAGAGTGACGCTGTCCAAACAATAAACGTGAACTATATCACATATTTTGGCAGATCAAATAACATTCAAACCTATTGGTAATGAACCGAAACCGGTTCCAAGGAAAACGTTAATTCATAAACGCTATTGGTCCCTGATTAATAATTTATCTTCGTTAGAATTTCCCTGTATCTCCGGCGCATACATCGCTTCCACCTTCGCCGGAAGCGCACTGAAATTACCGGGGATTTCAGCCTTCAAACGGTAACTGACACTGTGGCGACCCCGCGCCAGCCGGGTAACGAAAAACGCCACCCGGTTATCGCGATACTCCACATAGGCGCCAAGCTCATTACCGTTGTAGCCACTTCGTACTTCCACCGGTTCAAAACCGGCGGCTTTCATATCCTCTATCAAAATATATTCATAGTCATTTTTGCTTTCGAGGATGAGTTCGATTTCAACAAGATCTCCACTTTGCAAAGGCTGGTCCGGCTCAATAGGTATGCGTCGGTATTTTTCCACGGCCTGTTCGATCGCCTGGCCATTGCCGCCTCGCGCCATGGCTGTGCCTTCTTTCGGTTCCAGCTTGTAATAACGCCGATGAATTTTTACTTCGAGACCCGCATCGGAAATAAAATCCTCAAGAGTGAAATTTTCAACGTAAGCGTTGTAATACAATGGCCCGCTTCCCCGCTTTATTAATTCCAGCTTGTGTGAACCCGCCGTTAGTTGGTTGTCTTCCAGGACCAGTTTGTTGTCAAAACTGAACAGGTTGGATTTGTCCAGCTTGACGGATTTTATTTTCCTGCCATCCAGAACCAGGTCCAACTCAATGTCCGGACTGGATTCGCCACTGGCGATGAGGTATTCCGCCATGGCTTCAATCACGAGTGCCGTATCACGGGTGGAATTCCAGTAAGTGGCATGTTTGCGATTGTTTAGCAGGTATTTGACCAGTCTCGGGGCGATGTCACCCTGAGGATCAGTTCTGGAAAGCAACTTAAGGTAGTACGCGTGCGCCTCCATCTCATCGCCGTACCAGTACCACCAGTAGTTTGAATTTTTCAGGTCCAGGTAGGCGGCTTGATTCTCGTCATCCCGAACGAGAAACTGCTCGATATTACTGCGCACCTGATCGCGCTGCTGAGGTCGGTCCACTTTGTCCAAAGCAAGTGCCAGCAATACTTTGCCATAAACTGAAAGATGCTCTCGGACGCGATATAAATGGTCCAGCATGGCGCCGGCTTTTTTTGCCGAACCTGGATCGGACACCAGCACCCAAGTGACGAACGCATCTATATTGTCCGCGTGGGATTTGTAGGGATCCGTTTTGCTCGCGGCGTTTCGCAATTTCTGTTCTTCCCTGTCCTGGTAATAAGCCAGCCAACTCAAGCCGCGTTGATAAACGTCATTGTTCACTTGCAGACCGTTTTCGTTCGCCACCCGCAAGCCGCGAATAACCTGTGCGGTCATATGGGCGGAGGAATTCTCCCCCCAACCGGAAAACCAGCCCCAACCGCCATCGGACAACTGCATGCTGTACAGGCGGGCCAGCCCCGCCTGAACCATATCATTGACTTCTTTCTCGTCGAAAATCGGGTTGTATTCTCCCCAGCCGCGCTGGCGCCACTGCTCCGCCCTTTGTGAATTATTACCGATCTCCTGCGCATTTAAATTAGTTTGCTTTTGCTGAATCGCCTTCAGATCCACGCCGGTTTGTTGCAACACATTCTGTACGATGACCGTCGGCAAAAAGCGATTGAGGGTTTGTTCCGTGCAGCCGTAGGGGTAGCTGGCCAGATAGGGCAGCGCATCCACCAGCGCGCCGGCCAGCGTTGGGGAATAGCGCAACTCCAAACGGGTTTCTTCCGCGCGACGATCCGCTGGAATACTGAACTCGATGGTTCCAAGATTTTGCTTGCTGGGCAACGCGCCGCTAAAGCTATCCGTTTTCAACATGCCATGCACATAAACCGGAAACTGCATTTCCATCGCGTCGGATTCTTTCCCGCCTTTAGCCAGCATACGAATCGTCGCTTCTCCCTCCTTAATCACTTTCACTCGCCAGTCGACACGCTCTTCGCCATTGGCGGCAACTTTGATTTTCCGCGTCGCCTCGCCTAACAGTTTTAAGTTGTCTCCCTCCAGTTGAATAGTTGCCGCTACCTGTTCTGCATCTTCCAGGTAGTTGTGAATATTGGCGGAAAGGACGACTTCATCCGTTTCGATAAAAAAGCGTGGCGCCTGCATGCGAAGCAGGAGGTTTTTGGTGGTGACCAGGTCGATACTCGCCTGCCCCACTTTTGTACCATGGCCCATCGTCCAGACGGATGTTTTCCATGAGGTAAGGTTTTCCGGCATCGGAAACTCGATTGACGCAACACCGTTTTTATTTGTTGTGATATTGCTTTTCCAGAATGCAGCATCGGCAAAATCCTTGCGGACATGTACATCAGGGTCAACTGAATCCGCATCAGCGAAACCGGAAGCTCGTTGCAGAGGTTCCGCCATCGCAACCTCTGGCAGCGCGCCAATATCTTCCGCGGATACAACAGATGAAGCTTCCCTCTTAACGTCGAACGATTTCACCACGCTCGCGCGAATTCCCGTTACCATAATTTCCTCTACAGGTTCTAACTCAATTCCGTCTGCATTATCAGGTAGAGAGTCACCAAAAACTCCAATTATCTCCAAGGTTTTTTCATCTTCTTTATGCAGGTTATGAAAATAATGCTCAACCGAGTTCGGCGTATTGGGATGATGGTGTCGGCGCCAATTCCAGAAGAATTCCTTGATATCCGCGGTATTACCACCGCCGGAAATATATTCCAATGCCTTGTCGTAGACCGCGACAACCGTGGAGCCGACAAAAGGCCCGCCCCGCGCATCCGTTACCTTTATGTCCAGGCGCGCCTGTTCACCTGGCAGAAATTCCCGCTTGCCTGGTATCAGCTCAATATTCAACACGCGCTGCGCGGGAGGAACGACAATTTCCCTGGCTTCGGTATAAACTTCCCCGTTGATTACCGTCACCGCCTCGACAAAGAAGTTGGGCATATCGGCATTGGTTACATCGAGCTCAACAACTGAACTTTTGCCTTCCAGCTCCAACAACCTTCGCTTGTCGTAGACCCCGTTTTGCGGTCTTAAAAACAATAGAATATTCGCATCCGCTCGATTGCTGTTTATCATCAAGCGGACTTTTTCACCGGGGGCATAATGGTTTTTATCCGGGATCAGCTCGAGTTCATGAAAACGATAGTCGCCGCTCGAAGCTTGTTGCTTATCGCCGATAACATTGAAAAGCTGCCCTCCTTCAACGCGGTTGCCGTTGCTGTCTTCCAGAACCAGCAACAGGCGATGCTGGCCCGGCTCAGACACTTTAAATGTGAGTTCAGCCTCACCGTTTTCTCCTGTGTTGACGGGCCACTCCTGTACCAGTGTTTCCGCCACTTCATTATTTTTGCCATAGTGAATCCGATACAACTTCGCTTCGCCTTTACCCGACACCGGTTTTTGATCCAGTGTTGTCGCAGTGAAGCTGGCTTTTACCGCGTCGCCTGCCTGGTAAAAGCCTTTGTCCATCCATGCGTACACCTGGAAAGGTTTGCGTGCGACCAGTACTTCACCTTTACCGATGATTGTGCGTCGGGATCGATCAGTGACTTCCGCGACAATTTCATACCGATGATCGGTATCGCCATGCAACAATTTGGCTGCCTGGGTATCAATGGTAATTTCCACTGTCCCATCGGCATCAATGTCAACTTCATTTTCCATCACCAGTTCGGGGGGATCGTAGGAAGGCGCCCACCAGCTTTTCGCCGGAGCGGGAATACCCCAACCTCTCCATCCGGGATACCACTGTGCATCGTAGGCGGTCCACCAATAACCGGTGCCATACAACCAATCCCAGGGCATCGGCGGAAACAAACGGTTGCTATGCTCATATCGCATCACCTTGTATTTTACGGTTGCCTCAACAACCGGTGCGCCGAACAGGTAATTGGCTTTGATCTTCGCGCGAAATTTATCCCCCAGACGCAAAGGCTCTGGTGGCGCTTCTACAGCTACTTCGAATTCCGGCTTTTTATATTCCTCCAATCGAAAATAACCACCACCGGAAATATCCTTTACCTGAATGCTGTACTGCCCCAGTGTGGCATTCTGATCGAGACTAATCTCTCCATCCAAACCACCATACTCGTCCGTGGTATAAGCTTTATTGAGGATTTCCTCCCCCTTCGGGTTGTATACCAATACATTAAACTTTTTATTTTCATAAACAGAGCGATCCGCCTGGTCATATTTCGTCTGCCGCACCCATATTTTGAAGTTCACCTTCTGGCCGGGGCGGTAAACCGGCTGGCTGGTAATGGTGTAGGCTTTGGCGGCATCATAATCCGGTGCGGGAAACGTTTGGTACCAGATGTGATTAAAACCAAGATAGGCAAACCCTTTCTCGCTACTGTCGGTATGTACCAGCCACTGGTATTGTTCATCCAGTTGCCTTTTGTTCAATTCCACCTGGCCATGTCGGTCGGTGGCAACTTTAAATTTTTTGGTATCGACACGGTACCGGCTTCTCGTGTGCGGATTATTGTCGTGATCATGCCACTGCCCGCGGTAGCCGAAAAAATAAAGCGCGGTACGTGCCTTCGGATTTCCGGTCAACGCATCGGCAACAAAATACAGTTCACCCTTGTCCAATGGCTTTTTCACTATCACCGCTTCCGTGTTCCACACCACGATAAAACTGGTGTTGCCGCCGGCGACGGTGGCTTCGAGAAGATAGGGGCCGGTTAAGTTTTCCGGCAAGAGAATTTTTTCCCGCCGGTCATAATGTTCGCTGGAAGGATTCAGGTCCCGCGTCCAGGTTTTGACTTTCGCTCCCCGATATTGTTTTTGCCGCTCATCGATAACCTGATAGCCGATATCCTGTAAACGCAATGCTCGCCAATCCAGCTTTTCAGGATCGGCAGCGAGACGGGATTTTATATCCGCCAGGAATTGATCGGCTTTCAGCTCATGCAGGGTAAACCGAACGCTGGATGCATTGCGAAAACGCAGGTAGACACTATTTTTGCCGCTATCGGTTTCGTCACTACCGGCGGCCATCATTTTGGATGGTTCAAATCGCGCCCAGGCACCGGTTATCTGGTCCAGTCTTGCCTGCCACTCCTCGTGTGGCTTGTCCAGATCATCGATTGCGCGCTTTAGGTAGGACGCCGCGGTTTTTAGCTGGCGACGGTTTTCATAAATCGTTGCCAACCTGTCCATGGCCACAGAACCATAACGTTCAGTGTCAGACAGGTTTTTGTATATCCGGATAAAATTGTGGTCATTTGGCAGCTTAAAACGCTGGATGCCATTTGCCAGTCTGGCGATTGTTTTATTGTCACTCAAAGTGTCGAGGCGGAAAATGTTTTTCTCCCGATCCGTTTCCTCGTCGAGATCCAGGTTGTCGAACCAAGGTGTGTCCGCCATGGTGTGCACGCCGAACTGCTCCCAAAGAAACTCCGCCCACTGCCACTGGCTGTTTTCCTTATCGTTCTTCGAATAGGAGGCTATTTCCTTGAGCAGATAGCGCCAGCGTTCACCATCATTTTTTGCGGCGGCAAAACTTTTTGGGACTGAATAGAAAACAGGATTTCCGTTATCGTTAACCGGTGCTCCGCGATGGCCGTAGTAGTCATACCGGTAATCCTCATAATCGGGAAGCTGTTCAAGATCGGTAAGATGTTGCAGTTTCCAGGCATTGTTTTCATCCCGGCCCTGCATGATTGACAGAGACATCTCATCCAACACCGGTTTGGCATCCTGTCTGTTGCGTCCCGCCAGCTCATAGGCATTTAACAACAATTGTAATGCGCGTACGCGGTCGCGTTCGGAACTGTCGACAAACCTGCCCTGCCCACCTCGGTGATCGCCACGGCTGAATTCCCCGGCGATAATGTAGCCGTACTTGACTATTTTGCGATATTGCGCCGCTGCCGCGGTTTGAACACGCCAATCATCCGAATGCACTTCCACCACATTTTCGATAAAGGAATCGAACTCGTTTTCCTTCCCGAGTTTTTGCAAGGCGTCAACGGTTTTCCCGATATCGCCGGCGGCCCGACGACCATCGTAGCTGCCGCGCAATAACGCCGTTTTATACAGGTCAAAAGCTTCACGATAATCACCCTGGGCATATTCCTTTTCCGCGTTATCCAGAACCTCGTCCGCCGACACCGTCCGCGCACTGATGACCAGAGTAGAAAACAGGAGGAAAAACAGTATTTTTATTGAGATGGCTTTTTTCATCGGAATCCTTATGCTGATGCAAACCCGGCATTAACGATAGCCGCCAATATACCGGGTTTGAAAGCGAGAACTGTAAAAGCTTTGTAAAAACCCGTTTAGTTTCGGATTAAAACCGCCACTTCAATATCTCGTTGAAGCTGTCGATACACATCCCCGGCTCATAGGGCAACAAGCGCTCAATATGGTGAGCGCCGTAACTCACGGCTATCCGGTGCATATCAATTTCCCGGGCCATGGCCATATCGTATTCCGTGTCACCGATCATGACAGCCTCCTTCACATCCACCGAGAATTCCAGTAGCAATTCATTAAGCATTTGCGGATGGGGCTTGGAGGCGGTCTCGTCGGCACAGCGGCTGCCATGAAAAAATCCCTTCAGGTCGAGGTTCTCCAGCACGCGATCCAGTCCGCGCCGGCTTTTACCCGTGGCCACGGTCAGCAGGAAGCCGTCCCGGCGCAAGCTGTCCAAGGCGTCCAACACACCGGGGAAGAAAGGGGATGGCAGGGTATCCTCGCGCAAAAAATGGCTGGAGTATCCGGCGCGGAGCTTTTCCCGCTGTACTTCGTCGGCCAGTGGATACAAAGTCGAGATCGCTTCCGGAAGCCCCAGGCCGATAATATTGCGGATGCCTTCTTCAGGCAGCACATCGAGCCCGGCGTCCCCGGCCGCCAACTGCATGCAGCGGACGATTTTCGCGGTGGAATCACTGAGGGTGCCGTCCCAATCGAATACAAACAACATAAAAAACTTAATTTTTAACGGATGAACGTAAAGTAGCCAAGGGTTGCTCCAAATCGAGCGGCAGCGGTGCGTCACATTTTTGCCTGGTTCCGTCCGGCAGATCAAATGCCAGCGACGCCGCGTGCAGGAACAGGCGCCTGAACCCCAACTGTTTCATTTCCTTATTAAAGCCGTCATCGCCGTATTTTTCATCCGCCACCAGCGGAAATCCCGTATGCCAGGCGTGCACCCTGATTTGGTGGGTTCGGCCAGTGATGGGGCTGGCAATCAAAAGAGTTGCCCGATCGCCGAAACGCTCGACAATGTCAAACGCCGTCTTGGCGGCTTTGCCGTCCAGGGACACCCGTACAATTCGTTCGCCGCTTTGCAGTTCATTCTTGCGCAGTGGCGCTTCCACCACCTTGCGCCGGTTGGGCCAATGGCCTTTGACCAACGCCAGGTAGTTTTTCTCGATTTTCTTTTCCTCCCGGAACTGGTCCTGCAAAAACTTCAGTGCCGAACGCTTTTTTGCCACCAGGATACAGCCAGAGGTATCACGGTCCAGCCGGTGAACCAATTCCAGGTATTGTTTTTCACCATAAAGGTGTCGCAGCGCCTCGATCAGGCCAAGGCTGACACCACTGCCGCCATGCACAGCCAACCCCGGCGGCTTGTTGATAACCAGCAGCTCCCGCGTATCCAGCAGAATTGACTCTTCCAGCAGTTGGGTTAACCCGGCGCCCGGTGCCACCACCGGTTTTTCGCTCGTGCGGACCGGCGGGATGCGAATCACATCGCCGCTATCGAGCCTGCGCTCCGGTTTCGCCCGCCCCTTATTGATACGTACCTCCCCCTTGCGGATCACCCGGTAGATCATCGATTTGGGTACCCCTTTCAGACGCGCGATCAGGAAGTTGTCCAGCCGCTGGCCGGCTTCGTCGTCGGAAATGGTTAAATATTGTACATTTTCTGCCATTTATCTTCACTAAGCGCTGTAAAAAAACGCATGATACCAAGCAATAATCATCCGTTACCTTAGAAGAACAATAAAATAAACTTCCTAACCCCACGGAATTGAAAGGGATTTGCATCAGTGCTATATTGCGTGGCAGTCAGCCAAGGTCTACCGGGGACATGCTTACAGCAAGCACATACCGGCAAGCGGGCGGACACTACTGTAAAGACGATATAGACAGCAACAAGCCAGGCCAGAGCATGCAAACCAAGCTTCACGCCACTTGTCGTTTAAATATGTATTTTAGGTGCTCAAGCGGTTTATGCCTGCTTGAGTTATTTGCAAAACCCTGCGCGTACAAGATCGCGCATTGCTTTGAAAAATGTTAACAGGCAGGTTTGCCGGGAATTGGATCTTCGGTTGATCGAACCTCGACAGAGAACAGATCGATCGTACAAAAAGCTTAAGTTATTAATCATTCAACAGGCTGTTCGACTGCAACAGATCACGTAAACAGATATTCGCGCGAACCGCGCAACATTCGCTTCGGCGACTGCCAGTGATCCACTTTTTGATTTTATGCGCTTGAATAGCCATTGAACAAAACGGTGTAACGCAAAACGTTGTATGCCTCGCAAGTGCAGCCAAAAGTCGCGTCTCTTGCTTGAGGTTGAACTTAGACTGAACCGTCAGGTTAATCAACTTAAGCCCTTGGCCATTTGGCATTCACACAAGCCAGGTATCAAACAGGCCAAACTGGTCCAAATCGGTCAACGTTCCCCCGTAAACCACTGAAATGAACACTAAATAGCGCGGCATTGACAGCGCTATCGGAAAAAAAGGCTACAAATGGATTCGGTTCACTCTCAATCATTGTCTACACACCGATTGCAGAAAATTGTTATTTCGTTTGTACCCACGGCTGAATCACTGCTTGCTTCCGCGCGCTACCCGCGCCTGTCGGTCCTGTAACGGCCCGGCAGTCAAGGAACAGTAAGCAGTCGCCGTGTTTTTCCACGTGGGCAATCAGTTCACCCTTTAACATTCAACCAAGGCATGCACGCTCTCTCGCGCTTTATCGAGACTGTGTTTCATGAAAAGAATGTTAATCAACGCAACGCAACCGGAAGAACTTCGGGTTGCGCTGGTCGATGGCCAATGGTTGTATGACCTGGACATCGAAAACCGCCTTCGGGAACAAAAGAAGGCCAATATCTATAAAGGTAAAATCACCCGCATCGAACCGTCACTGGAAGCGGCTTTCGTCGATTACGGTTCCGAACGCCACGGCTTCCTGCCGCTGAAGGAAATCTCCCGCGAGTATTTCTCCAAACAACCCCGCGATATCGACGGCCGTATCCGCATTAAGGATGTGGTCACCGAAGGCATGGAAGTAATTGTCCAGGTGGACAAGGAAGAGCGTGGCAACAAAGGCGCGGCCCTGACCACCTTTATCAGCCTGGCAGGCCGTTACCTGGTGCTGATGCCAAACAACCCGCGCGCGGGCGGGATTTCCCGCCGGATCGACGGCGACGACCGTTCCGAGCTGAAAGATGCTCTAAGTCAGGTTGAAGTACCCAAAGGCATGGGCGTGATTGTACGCACCGCCGGCGTCGGCCGTAGCGCCGAGGAGCTGGAGTGGGACCTTAACTACCTGATCAAACTCTGGACATCCATCAAGGAAGCCGC
Source organism: uncultured Cellvibrionaceae bacterium (assembly GCA_964451365.1). Taxonomy (GTDB): domain Bacteria; phylum Pseudomonadota; class Gammaproteobacteria; order Pseudomonadales; family Cellvibrionaceae; genus CAYVIB01. The sequence continues at coordinate 41,245 of CAYVIB010000035.1, read as the reverse complement.
GGACAACTGTACGGCACCGAAATTCCTGTTCCAGGAAAGCAACGTGGTAATCCGGGCCATTCGTGATTACCTGCGGCCGGAAATCGGCGAAGTCATCGTCGACAATAAGGAAACCTTCGACCTGGCCACCACCTTTATCCAGCAGGTGATGCCCAACTACCGCAGCAAGGTGAAGTACTACGACGAGCCGGTGCCGCTGTTCAACCGGTTCCAGATCGAAGGCCAGATCGAAACCGCCTTCGAGCGCGAAGTAAAGTTGCCCTCCGGCGGCTCCATTGTTATCGACGTTACCGAAGCGATGGTGTCCATTGATATCAACTCCTCCCGCGCTACCAAGGGCGGCGATATCGAGGAAACCGCCCTGCAGACCAACCTTGAAGCGGCCGATGAAATCGCCCGTCAATTGCGCCTGCGCGACATGGGCGGCCTGGTGGTCATCGACTTTATCGACATGCAGGCAGCCCGCAACCAACGGGAAGTGGAAAACCGTGTGCGCGACGCCCTGCAAATGGACCGCGCCCGGGTACAGGTGGGACGAATCTCCCGGTTCGGCCTGCTGGAAATGTCCCGTCAACGGCTGCGCCCGTCCCTGGGAGAGACCACATCCAAAATCTGCCCGCGCTGTAACGGCCAGGGGTCGATTCGCGGCACAAAATCGCTGGCGCTGTCGATTCTGCGCCTGGTGGAGGAGGAAGCCCAGAAGGAACGCAGTGCAGAAATTCGCGCCGTGGTGCCCGTCTCCGTGGCAACTTACCTGCTCAATGAAAAGCGTAAAACCATCTCCAGTATCGAGAGCCGCCATAAAACCCGTGTGGTCATTCTGCCCAATACGGATATGGTTACCCCGCACTTCGAAGTCCTGCGCCTGCGCGATGACGATGTGGACTCATCAGAAGTCAGCTACAAGATCGCTTTCTCCAGTGACCATACCGAAAGTGAACCTCTCGAGAGCAACCTGAATCCGGCCAATATCCCACAACCGATGGTACAGCAAGTGGCGCCGACGCAGCCCGCGCCTGAACCGGCCAAGAGTCCGGGCCTGCTGGAGAAATTGCTGAAAAGCCTGACGTCACTGTTCGCCACTGATGACAAAAACAAAAAGAAAACCGCCAAATCGAGCCACCAAAAACGTCGGGGATCCAGCACTGGCAATCGCAATCAAAATCGCGACCGCGACCGACGTCGAGGCGGCAACCATCGCAAATACGAGGATGAAATTACCGATAACCTGCGCGACCGCCAGGTAAAGACCGAAAAGCAGGAACCCAAAGAAGCCAAATCCGGCGGTGACGGTGAACGTTCGGATCAGCGAGGCGAGCGCAAGGGCCGCCGGGGCGGTAAACGCAACCGCAACCGGGGTGAGCAACCGCAGGCTCGGGAGAACAAGCAGGAAACAACTGAAAGCCAGACAGATCAGGCTGACGAGAGTACCCGCCAGGACCGCCCACCCAAACGCCCCAGCAACCGCCGAGGCAAGACTCAACAACGGCAGCGAGGCCCGAAACCGGTGGAAACAACAGCCGGTGACGATGAGCTGAACAAACAGGTGGAAAGCGCTATTGACGCTTCGGAGACCGAGTTCGCGAAGAAAAAAGCCGCCGATGTTGCGGATGCGGAAGAGACCCGGGTCAAGCAGCGTGTTGCCGATGAAACCTTCCCGCAGGAAGCCCGGGACAAGCAGGCGTACGACTACGACACTCCGGATCTTGTCGCCGCCGCGCTGGCCAACCACAGCCGGTCGCTGAACACGGTGAGCGAGGATGACCCAGGCGAAAAAGAGCCCCTCCTGGAGGTGGACGAAATTGAAGCCCCGGTCGCCCACGAAGATTTCGAAACCGTGGCGGAAAGCAAACCCGCCAACGAGGAAGCAGAGGAATCAGGCGTCCCGCAGCCTCTCGTTGCCGCGGAGGAGGAGCTGGAAAACCAGGTGGTAACCGAACAACACACGGAACTGACCAGGCAAGCTCAACAAAAACCGGAAGAATCCGCTACGGAACCGGAAGCGGCCAGAGCGTCAGAACCCGAAGCCCGACATTATGTTCGCCCTGGTAATGACCCCAGGGTGGCACCGAAGGCGATAAACCGCACAATCGTCACCAGCGTCAATATGGACGTGCGAATGTCGCGCCCGCTGGACACCTCCGAGCCGCCGACAAACGTCCAGCGCAAACCGCGCGCGCTGCAACGTCCAGCCAATGACCCACGGGCACGAAAGGCGCCGGAAACGGCCGGCTCCGAAAGTCACGGTGATCGAGCAGCGGATTCCTGATAACCGCAGTGCGTTAAAAAATCAGGTAATTACATAGGGTTACACCTTGTTCTGGTGTTAATCCTATGTATAATCTGCGTCCTTCCGACGAGGGAGGAAATTAAATTCCCCGGCGGAAATAAAAATGTGTTTTTTGGTGGGCTGGCTGAGTGGTCGAAAGCGGCGGTCTTGAAAACCGTTGAACCGCGAGGTTCCCGGGGTTCGAATCCCTGGCCCACCGCCATTTTAAAAACCAAAGCCCGCCAAGCGCGGGCTTTTTTTATGAATAACCGCGCGTTGAACGCGAAGGGCGCCGTCACCAGACGGCGGTCGCAGACCGGGGCCTGGGATGGCATGAGTCAATCCCTGGCCCACAGCCATTTTTCACACACACAGTGCGGACTTTTTTGTGCCGGCAACAGGTAATTGCCGGCCCGAACCGGCGGAGGTGTCCATTGAAAACAACCTTCTCCACCCCCAGATCTCAACCAACTGTTTTAAAAACTTTTTTCTTTCCGGCAACTCTAAACAGCCAGTAATCACCCTTGCTTTTTAGGGGCACGTTTGTATGATTACACTCTAAAAACGGGAATCAACGGAGATTCAACATGCAAGAACTTTATACTCAGACAGCCTCAACCACGGCCTCGTCGGTCGAAATCAGCAAGGTGCTGCGCAACACGTACGCCCTGCTGGCAATGACGCTGCTGTTTAGCGCCCTTTGCGCCGTCGGTTCAATGGCCATCGGTGTCGGCTACGGCGCATCACTTGCCATGTCTTTCGGCGCGCTGGCACTGGTCTGGTTTGTCCTGCCGCGAACCGCCAACTCCGCCGCCGGTATCTGGGTGGTTTTCGCGTTCACAGGCTTACTTGGCGCGGGCCTGGGGCCGGTTCTCAATTACTACCTCGCCCTTGGTAACGGATCACTTATTATCGCCCAGGCCTTGGGCGGCACGGCGTTGATATTCTTCGGCCTGTCAGGCTATGCTCTGGTAACCCGCAAGGATTTCAGTTTTATGACCGGCTTCCTGATTACAGGTATCCTGGTGGCGTTCGTTGCCGGTATTGCCAACATGTTCCTGCAGATACAAGGCTTGGCGCTGGCGGTCAGTTGCATGTTCCTGGTGCTGTCCTCGCTGTTGATTATGTGGCAAACCAGCCAGATTATTCATGGCGGCGAGCGTAACTATATTATGGCAACCGCGACGCTTTACGTGAGCATCTATAACGTGTTCACAAGTTTGTTGCACATTTTGGGTGTTATGAACAACGAGTAACCCAAACGTACCAAAAGTTCGAAAAGCCCTGCTTAATAGCGGGGCTTTTTGTTTGTGATCCCACCTTGTTAAACCCGTCGACTATGAAGTTTACCGTTGTGGTTAACGCCCACCCCGAATCCGCGGCCGCGCTTTCCGCGCGGCGGTTTTGCACAGCGTTGCTTGCGCAAAAGCACACGCTCTACCGGCTGTTTTTTTATGGCGAAGGTGTTATCAATGGCGCTGTTAAACCCGGTTCCGAATTAAGCCGGTCATGGTCACGTTTAATTGAGGAAAATGGTATCGATGCGGTTTGCTGTGTCGGCTCCGCGAAACAGCGCGGCATCGACTCCGAGGCGAACCTGGAGAAGGGTTTCACTATTTCCGGCCTGGGCCAGATGATCGACGGCGTGGTTAACAGTGATCGGCTGGTGACTTTCGGAAAACGGGTGTCTTTCGCATGACTGTTCTAGCAGCCAAAAAGCTGTTGTTTGTTTTTCGATCCGATCTTGATTACGCTCACCTCGGTACAGGGGTGGACGCGGCATTACTCGCGGCAATGTTCGAGCAGGAAGTATCCCTGTTGTTGGTTGGAAAAGCTGTAAACCTGTTGAACAATGTAAAACAGCAGGACAACCCGGTCCACACCCGGCTCGAGCAAATGCAGACCTGCGGCGTCAGCCATATTTATATCGATACCGAAGCCTTGCACAAGTTTCCGATCGACCTTTTCATGCACAAGGAACTGCTGGTTCCAGTGAACAGAATGAGAATGAAACAACTGATTCACACCCACCAAACCGTCAGTTTTTGATATGCCTGTTCTGCACACGGTAAATACTTTATCCGATGGCTTCACCGCAATCCGGGACTGCGTTGGTGCGCTTGAGAATGATGACGCTGTTGTATTCATGGAAGACGCCGCCGGGGAGGATATGGATATATCCACCCTCCCTGTTTACCCGGACCTTATCGCCAGCGGATGCAGTCTCTATTTACTACCGCTAGAAGAACGCATCGCACCAGAGCGGAAACTGCCTGATACCGTGAAACAAATTAATTATGATGATTTTGTCGGCCTCTGCTGCCGTTTTCCCGTAATACAAAACTGGTACTAATCCCCATGTCGACGTCGCCACCGGGCAAAGCACTTCCCGAAATTTATCGTGAGCAATTAACTGAAAAAATTCGCCGCACAAAATTGCAGTTTGCCCATTTCGGTATCGATGACGTCGAGGTGTTTGACTCTCCACCCCAACACTTTCGCATGCGCGCGGAATTCAAAATATGGCATAAGGAGGGCTCAGTCCACTATGCCATGTACCGGCCGGGTGAATATAAGCAACCAATTGTAATAGATGAATTTTCCATTGGCTCCAAGCTGATTACCCAACTTATGCCGGCCCTGTTGGCGGCCGTAAACCAGGAAGAAGTATTAAAACATAAGCTTTTCCAGGTGGAATTTTTGACTTCCCTCAAGGGCGAGGCGCTGATAACGCTGATTTATCATAAAAAGCTGAACGACCAATGGACGAACGCCGCAGCTCGGCTGGAAAAAAAACTTGGGGCGAATATTATCGGTCGCAGTCGCAACCAAAAGGTGGTTATCAGCCGGGATTATATTGAAGAGAAGTTTAACGTCGGCGATAAAAGCTATATTTATCGCCAGGTGGAAACAGGATTTACCCAGCCGAATGCAATCGTATGTGAAAAGATGCTGAACTGGGCGCAGGTTAACAGCGCGAAAATGGGAGGAGACCTGTTGGAACTGTACTGTGGCAACGGTAATTTTACTTTGCCGCTGTCCCGCAACTTCGACAAGGTATTGGCAACCGAAGTATCCAAGACATCGGTTAATTCCGCCCTGCATAATATTGCGCTTAACAGTTGCAACAATATCAGCATCGCCCGCATGTCCAGCGAGGAATTTACCCAGGCGCTAAATGGTGATCGGGAATTCCGCAGACTGCGGGATGTTGACCTGCAAAGCTACCATTTTTCCACGCTTTTTGTCGACCCGCCGCGCGCGGGCCTGGACGATGACACGCTTGAATTGGCTGCCCGGTTTGACAACATCATATATATCTCCTGCAATCCGGAGACGCTATTTCATAATCTGGAAAAACTGGGTGGGACCCATCGCGTCGAGCGGTTTTCGCTGTTTGATCAGTTTCCCTATACCGATCACCGTGAATGTGGGATTATCCTAAAAAAGCCGGAGCATTTGTAGGGTAAGCGAAGTATCGGACCATCGCTTGCCCGCCCTGAACTGATTAAAAAAACAAAATACTGGCCCAGACATAAGCCCACAAAATCAAGCTCATGAATACCGCCGCGGAGCCCATATCCTTGGCCCTGCCGGCAAGCTCATGTTTTTCGTAACCCACCCGATCAACCACGGCTTCGATTCCGGTATTCAGTAGCTCCACGATCAGTACGACGACCACCGCGCCCACCATCGCCACGCGCTCCAATTTGGTCACGTCAAGCCAGAATGCCAGCGGTATCAGGACAATGGCCAGCAGCACTTCCTGCCGGAAGGATGCCTCGTGCTTGAAGGCGGAGACAAAACCTTTGTAGGAATAAAATGCCGCCTTGAACAGCCTGGTTAACCCGGTATTCTTTTCGATCATGGTTTGTGACTGTGACATAGGTGAAAAAATTATTGGTAGCCGTTAAAGTGAAGCAGGATCAGTCATCCAGTTCAGTGACGCCCGATGATAACCCAAACTCCCGCTGAATTTGATTACACCAGGCATTTAATCTTTGCGCGGTCAGTTCCGGCTGTTGGTCCTCGTCCAATCCCAGGCCGACAAACATACCCTCACCTTCAATTGCGGCCTTGGACGCGTCAAACTCATAACCTTCCGTCGGCCAATGGCCAACCACCTTCGCGCCGTTTTCGACGATGACATCATGCAGCATACCCATGGCATCAAGGAAAAAATCGCCGTAGCCGAACTGATCTCCCAGGCCGAACAGCGCCACGGTTTTGCCGCTGAAGTCAATCTCCGACACGTCGCCCCAGAACTCCTCCCAATCCGACTGGATCTGGCCGAAATCCCAGGTGGGAATACCGAGAATAATTTTGTCGTAATCGGCAAAATCCAGTTGGGTGGCATCGGCGATATCGCGGATATCGACCACCTCTTCCCCCAGGCGCGCCTGAATACGATGCGCCACACTCTCCGTGTTACCCTCGTCACTGCCAAAAAATAGACCTATCTCCGCCACTTTCACCTCTTCAAAGCTGTTTCCGGAATACCGGCCACGCCGGCGCGGCACATTCTCGCAACTTCATCCTCCGAAAACAATTGGACCGGCGGAAAACAACTACCAGAGGTAATGTGCGGCAATTTTTTGCCGCCTACACGCCAACAGTTGCCGGAAAAACGTCAAAAATTCGGCTAAACTTTGTGCATGCGTTAACTTAATCCTATAACTTTATGAATTTTAATAACTTTTATTTTTTTAAGTATGGCACGTATTTCGCTATTGGACTACAAAACGACCACTACAATTAACCACTGCAGAATAACCGCAACTATAATAGGGTTTTGGGGTTACTTCCGCTGACCATAAAAAACAGGACTACCGTATGGTGACTTTTGCCACAACCACGTCAACACAGGACAGGCTGGGCGAAACGGATGCCAATTATTTATCTCCACCCGATGAGCTGCGGGATATTCAATTTAAGTTGTCCCACACATTGCAAAGGACATTGGATGTCAAAGCCACGCTGGAATCCTTCTTTCACAGTATCCAGGATGCGGTAAAAGTAACGGCCATCAATTTTGAAACCGATAACCTGAAGGTGAACCTGGGAGACCGGCAAAAGCACGCCGCGCAGTATCTAATCGCCTCCGAAGATACCCATCTGGGCACCATGACCCTGAGTCGCGGCAAGCGCTTTATGGAGGTGGAACTGGCGGCGTTGGAAATGTTGATTGGAGTGTTGTTTTTCCCGCTCCGCAATGCCCTGCTCTACCACCAGGCATTGGCCAACTCCATGCGGGACGCATTGACCGGCGCAGGCAACCGCCTGGCGATGGACACCGCTTTCGAGCGGGAAATGAAACTGGCTCAACGTTACGAGCAATCACTCTCGCTTATCGTTATCGATATCGACCATTTTAAACAAACCAATGATACCCATGGGCACCAGTGCGGTGACATCGTCTTGCAGCACGTTGCCGGGGTTATTCGCGCTGCACTACGCGAGACTGACCAGGTATTCCGCTTTGGCGGAGAGGAATTCGCCATTCTGCTCAACAACACCGACCTAACCTGCGCCGCCATGATCGCCGAGCGAATTCGGGACAATATCACCCGTGCGCCCGCATCGTTCAACGGGCTGAAAATATCCGCCACTCTCAGTATGGGAGTAAGTTCGCTAAAAGGCGGTGACACACCATCTTTATTATTCGAGCGTGCGGACAGGGCGCTTTACCGGGCAAAGAAACACGGCAGGAATCAAGTGGAGTTGGAAATAACTTCCGCGGAAAGAAGATAGACGTCTCTGGCTTAATCGGATCTGCCCCAGGGCTTTTTGCCGCCTTTGCGCCGGTTCGGTTTTGCCGCCCCACCCGCCGGTTTACCCGCCGAGCGTAATTTTCGCTGATGCCGCTGCCGCTCCTGGTTCAGGCGGGATGAAAAGCGCGGTTTTTCCGGTGGCTTCAGCCCCGCCGTTTCACACAGTTCCGCAACTTCCTTTTCGTTAAGCTCCACCCACTGGCCGGCACGGACGTGGGATGGAATAAAAATATTGCCAAAGCGCACGCGCTTTAAGCGACTCACCCGCAGCCCCTGGGACTCCCACAACCGCCGTACTTCCCGGTTGCGCCCCTCCATCACCACGCAGTAATACCAACGGTTACTGCCCTCCGTCGAACCTTCGACAATATCGGTAAACCGCGCCACGCCGTCGTCAAGCAGCACGCCGTCACGCAGACGTTGCAGCATCTCGTTGTCCACCTCTCCCTGAACGCGAACCAGGTATTCGCGATCGATATTGCTGGAGGGGTGCATCAATTTATTGGCCAGGTCGCCATTGTTGGTGAACAGCAACAATCCGCTGGTATTGAAATCGAGGCGCCCGACCGAAATCCAGCGGCCGGTTTTCAACAGCGGCAGGTTTTCATAAACAGTCGGACGGCCTTCGGGGTCGGAACGGGAGCAAATCTGCCCTTCCGGCTTGTTGTACAGAATGACCCGCGGGACCTGGCTGGCCTGTTGAGCCGAATGCACAAGCTTGCCGTCGAACTCAACTTTGTCGTTCGGGGTAACCCGGTCACCCAGTGTGGCCGCCCGGCCGTTGACCGTGACACGGCCTGTGCTGATGGCGCGCTCCATTTCCCGGCGTGAGCCAAAACCCGCCCTCGCGAGGACTTTCTGCAGCTTTTCACTTCCTCCCTGACTTGCTTCATCCATTGCGTTTTGATTCTTCTTCATCGACTCCTTCGGCTCCGGTTTCGTCTGCATGGTCTTCGACTTCGACCTCACTTTCCGTTTCCGGATGGCTGCCATCGTCTTTTTCGGTGGTCACATCTTCCCCGGCACTGCCTTGTTCGGAAAATACGTGTTGTTCTTCAAAAACCGCGCCTTCTTCAGTGGGTACATTTTCCCCGGCCGCCTCATTATCCGGACTTCCGCCGGTGTCCCCATCCTGCCTTTCGGTATCGGCGGACTCACCTTCGTCGTTGCCAAATTCCAGGTCGCGATCCAGGCTGTCGATATCCTTCAATTCGCCGAGAGTGGGCAGTTCATCAAGGCTCCTGAGGTTGAAATAATCCAGAAACTGCCGCGTGGTAGCGTAAAGTGCCGGCCGACCGGGCACGTCCCGGTGCCCCACTACTTTCACCCACTCCCGTTCGGTCAGGGTTTTGATAATATGTGAACTCACCGCCACGCCCCGCACCTCCTCGATATCGCCGCGAGTGATCGGCTGCCGGTAGGCGATCAGCGCCAGGGTTTCCAGCATTGCGCGCGAGTACTTTTGCGGCTTCTCCTCCCACAAGCGGTTGACCCAGGTGGCGAGGTCCTCGCGCACCTGAAAACGCCAACCGCTGGCGACTTCCACCAGATGGTAGGCACGCCTGTCACACTCCGCCTGAATGGCTTGCAGGGCGTCTTTAATTTCATTTTTGTCGGGCGCTTCGTGCTCCTCGAACAGGCTGTGCAGCCGGTCAACGGACAGCGGCTCGCCGGCGGCAAACAGGGCGCCTTCCACTATTTTTTGGATGAAATCTTGTTCGTAGCTCATATCGGATTGTGTTCAGATTTCCTGGCTTGGCAGTGCTTATTATCGGATTACCCGCACCTTAACTGGATCGGGCTTTAACGTGAATGGGACCGAAATCTTCTGTCTGGACGATCTCCACCAGGGATTCCTTGATCAACTCCATTACGGCAAGAAAGGTTACCACGACTCCCAGCCGGCCTTCCTTGACGGTAAACAGGCTGACAAAGGGAACAAATTGCTTGCCGCTGAGTTTATCCAGCACCTGGGCCATGCGCTCGCGGGTGGACAGGCGTTCCTTTTCCACATGGTGACTGACGAACATATCCGCCCGTCGCAGCACTTCCGCCAGCGCAACCAGCAGCTCCTTGATATCCACATCCGGATCGGGGCGGGTGAGGTTTTTATCCGGCCCCTGGGCGCGGGCCACATGCGTGTCGCGATGCATGCGGGGCAGCTCGTCAATCTCTTCCGCCGCCTGTTTGAAGCGTTCGTATTCCTGCAGACGCCGGATCAGCAAAGCACGAGGATCTTCCTCGTCCTCCTCCCCCTCCTCGCTGGAACGCGGCAACAGCATGCGCGACTTGATCTCGGCCAGCATGGCCGCCATCACCAGGTACTCCGCCGCCAGCTCGAACTGCATGGCCTCCATCATTTCCACGTAGGCCACGTATTGATGGGTAATGGCGGAAACATCGATTTCGAGGATATCCAGGTTTTGCCGTCGAATCAGGTACAGCAGCAAATCCAGCGGCCCCTCGAATGCGTCGAGGATCACCTCCAGCGCATCCGGTGGAATATAGAGATCCTTGGGCAATTCGGTGAAGGCCTTGCCCTGCACAATGGCAAAGGGCATTTCCCCCTGTGCCGGGCGTTCCCGGTTTTGGACGCTTTCGCTGGCTTCCGGCGTTTCCTCGTCCTGTGGATTCCGCGAATCCACCGAATCTATTGCAGCGTTTTCAATGCCGGACAAATCTTTCTCCTCGCCGCCTTTACGGCAAACCTTTATCTTTATAAACGACCGCGCATTATAGCGGTAGCCCATGCTCCTTCGCCATGCCGGTGATTCTTATTAAAAGTGTAATGGATACCTGCACATCCGGATTCAATTGAGAATGGCGCTGGTAGGTCGGGCCGGTTCGCTGGCACCGATCCAAAAAATATCCATCTAAAAAATTAGTACCATACGATCAAAATTCAAAATCAGTGATTTCTCCACAACCGATGCGAGTCACCTGCGGCTCGTCACCAGTCAGGTCCACCACGGTTGTCGGCTCCATGCCGCAGTAACCGCCATCGATCACCAGCTCCAACTGGTGCTCCAGGGTTTCGCGAATATCGTAAGGATCCGTCAGCGGCACGCTTTCACCCGGCAGAATCAGCGAACTGGTCATCAACGGTTCGCCCAGCTCCCGCATGAGCGCCAACGCAATGGCATTGTCCGGCACCCGCAGGCCCAGCGTCTTGCGCTTGGGATGCATCAGGCGACGCGGCACTTCCGCCGTGGCGTTAAGAATAAAAGTATAGGGCCCCGGCGTATGCTTTTTGATTAAACGAAAGGCCGCGTTATCGACCCGGGCGTAGTTGGCAAGTTCCGACAAATCCCGACACATCAAGGTGAAATTGTGGTTCTTATCCAGCTGCCGGATGGCCCGTATTCGATCCAGGGCGAACTTATCGCCAATATGACACCCGAGCGCGTAGGCGGAATCCGTTGGATAGGCAATAAGCCCTCCCCGCCGGAGTATCTCAACAGCCTGATTGATCAACCTGCCTTGCGGATTCTCGGGGTGTATTGAAAAGAACTGCGCCAACTTCCCATCCTCTCAAACATTGGTAATCAGTGAATTGCCTGCTGCCACAACTCCCACACCGGCGGGACCTGTGAGGGCATCCGGCCAAAGCTGCCCAGTTCCTGCCAGTGCTGGCCGGGGCCGTGAAAATCGCTGCCGCAGGAGCCGTGAAGTTCAAATTTTTCGGCAATTTTAACAAGATTCGCGGTAATATCCGGCGGCTGCTTACTGCATATGATCTCGATCGCCTGCCCCCCGCTATCGACAAAGTGCCGCACCATAGCGCAGAGTTTGCTGCGTGTCATTTTGTATTTTGCCGGATGGGCCAGCACGGCCACGCCCCCCGCCCCCCGAATCCATTCAATTACCTGGGCGAAGTCCGGCCAGTCCTGCTTGATATCGCCCGGCTTGCCGGCGCCCAGGTAGCGTTTGAAAGCCTGGTTGATATTGGCGGTATACCCTTCGTCCACCAGGAAACGGGCAAAATGCGGGCGACCGACCTGATCCCCGCTAGCGCGCTGGCGGGCTCCTTCAAGTGCGCCGGGAATTCCCATCCGCTCCAGCTTTCCCGCAATCTGCCGCGCCCGTTCTTCCCGCACCTGACCCTGGTGTTCAATGGCCTGAAACAATACCGGGGATTGGAGGTCAATAGCCAGACCGACGATATGAACACCACGCCCCTGCCATTGACTTGAAAATTCAATTCCGGTCACCAATGAGATACCTTCCGCCTCGGCCTGCGCTTTTGCGCGTGCGACGCCTTTCACGGTGTCGTGATCAGTCAGCGCCAATACCGCAACATTATTGGCTTTTGCTCTCGACACCAGTTGTTCAGGGCTTAAAATACCGTCTGACTGGTCGCTATGGCAGTGGAGGTCGTACATTCACTTAGCAGCCTTACATTTTGTAGTTTATCTAGTGGTTAATATTAAATGGAACAAACTCAGACAAGCATGACCAAGCAGCCCGCCAAAAAGGAAAACCCGTTACTTAACATCCTGCTCAATATCGCCATCCCCACCTTCGTTTTGATGAAGCTGAGCGGCGACAAGTACCTGGGCAGTCAATGGGGGTTGATAGTGGCCCTGGCTTTTCCGGTTACCTACGGGATTTACGATTACTTCAGAGCGGAGAAGGTCAATATTTTCTCCGTGATCGGCTTTATCAGTATTCTTCTGACGGGAGGGTTCAGCCTGTTGAAACTGGACCCGCAGTATATCGTGATTAAAGAAGCGGCAATCCCCACCATTTTTGGTGTGATCACGATCGTATCGCTGAAAACACGCTACCCGTTGGTGAAAACAATAGTCTACAACAGTTCCGTGATGGATATAGATTTAATTACCCGGCGCCTGAAGGAAAAGGGAAATGAAAAAGCGTTTGACGTTGCCCTGATCAAGTCAACACTACTGCTGGCGTCCTCCTTTTTCCTGTCGGCGGTTTTAAACTACGTGCTCGCCAAAATGATTCTGGTGGGTCAGCCGGGAACCGAAGCATTTAACACCCAACTTGGGAAACTTACCGGAATTAGTTTTGTCGCTATCGGCATCCCGTCGATGCTGGTATTAATATCCGCGGCTTTTTACCTGTTCTGGAAGATTACCCGGTTAACCGAGCTGTCACTGGAGGAAGTGCTTCTCGAACACGAGGAGGCAAAAAAGTAATGCTTTACATGATTGTAAGCGAAGATGTGAACAACAGCCTGCCTTTGCGCCAGGGCGCCCGACCGGCACACCTGGAGCGCCTGCACCAGCTCAAGGACCAGGGTCGCCTGGTACTGGCAGGGCCCAATCCCGCGCTGGATACGACCGACCCCGGCGATGCCGGATTCAGCGGTAGCCTGATTGTGGCCGAATTTGCCTCACTGGAGGCGGCGCAAAACTGGGCGGATCAAGACCCCTATGTTAAAGCGGGCGTTTATAAAACGGTTACCGTAAAACCGTTTAAAAAAGTACTGCCTTGAACAAATCTGTCAATTCAATACCACACCAGCGCAACCCGCGCTGGTGAGTCATTAGAAGCATAATTCCATCAGACCGAATCGAGAAACGAAGGTGAAACCGTGAAATTCAAACCGATAATACATTTTGTATATGCTGTGGGGTTCGTCAGCCTGCTGGCAGGCATATCCGCCAGCCCCGCACTTGCCCAGGAAACCCGCTATGTTTCCGATATTATTTATGTGCCGCTCAGAAGCGGCGCGGGCAATCAGTACCGCATTATTAACGCCGCATTGAAAAGCGGTACCGCATTGACACTACTGGAAAGCTCGGCGGACAGCGAGTGGTCGAGAGTCCGCACACCCAATGGAGAGGAAGGCTGGATTCCCAACCAATATATTATGAGCGAAGTGCCGGCACGCATTCAGCTGACGCGCGCCCAGTCCCAACTGGCTCGGGTAACCGAGGAAAACAATGCGCTGAAACAGGAAAATACCCAACTGAAAAACGCCAATCAGCAATTGACTAGCCAGGCCAACGAGGCGAGCACGTCGCGCGAGAACATGGAAGGCGAACTGCAAAAAATTAGAACATTGTCCGCCGGCGCCATTGACCTGGACCGCCGCTACCAGTCATTGTTGGAAAAACACCAGTTAATACAAACCGAACTCGATTCGATGCGGGCGGAAAACGAGCGCCTGGTGAATGACCAGCGCATGAACTTTTTATTCTACGGCGCCGGCATCTTGGTGTTCGGGATGTTGTTTGCCACAATACTGCCCGCCCTGAGAGCCAAAAAGCGTTATTCGGAGTGGGCATAGGAATAATTTTTGAGAGGGCAGTCTATGAATTTGCGTCAAACACTTAAAGGTTTATTAATCGGAGCCATGCTTATTTTGGCGCCGGGCATTTTGTCAGCGGCGGAAAAGGCTGAAAATCCACGGGTGCTGTTTGAAACGGACCTGGGAAAAATGACTATTGAACTGTATCCGAAGGAAGCGCCCAAAACCGTGGAAAATTTTCTCGCCTACGTGGACAAGGGCTTTTACAACGGCACTATTTTTCATCGTGTCATTCCCGATTTTGTCGTGCAGGGCGGCGGTTTTACCTTCGATTTCAAACGCAAGGACACCATGGACCCTGTGGTAAACGAATCCAATAATGGTCTAAAAAATCTCGCCGGCACGCTGTCAATGGCGCGAACCAACGATCCCGACAGCGCCACATCGCAATTTTTTATCAACCTGCGCGACAACCCCCACCTGGACCCGCAAGGCAACCAGCCGGGTTATGCCGTTTTCGGTAAGGTTGTCGAGGGTTTTGACGTGGCAAAGAAAATAGAAAGCCAGCCGCGCGGCATGTACCGCAACTCCGGTTTTCCCGAGGCACCCAATTACCCTGTACGCATACTGAAAGCCTCACGTCTCTGATTGGAAGAAGATAATATGGCAATCGCCCTTAGCGTAAACCTGAACAAAATCGCGCTGCTGCGCAATTCCAGGGATGGCAACTTTCCCAACGTCGCGGATTTTGGCAGGCGGGCACTGGAACTCGGCGCCAACGGCCTGACGGTTCACCCGCGACCGGACCAGCGCCACATCCGTCCCGATGACGTGCGCGAACTGGCGTTGCTGGTAAAAGAATTTCCCGCCGCGGAATTCAATATCGAAGGTAACCCTTTTGCCCCGACAAGAGGCACCTATCCGGGTCTTATCAGTCTTGCCGAAGAGATACAACCGGACCAATGCACACTGGTGCCGGACAGCGATTCACAAAAAACCTCGGATCACGGTTTTGACCTGACAGTGGACGGCGAAAGACTGGTTCCCATTATCGAACGGCTGCGGGCATGCAAGATACGCGTCAGCCTCTTTATGGACCCGGTCCCGGAACAAATCCGGTTGGCAAGGCAAATAGGCGCGGATCGCATCGAACTCTATACCGGCCCATTCGCCCGCGCTTTTGAAACGGGTATGGAAACGGGCGAAGCGGAATATTTACGCCATAAAGCCGCCGCCGAGTACGCGGCGGAAATCGGCCTGGGTATTAATGCGGGCCACGACCTCAACCTGAAGAACATGCAGCTTTACAACCGGTTGCCGGGGTTGAAGGAAGTCTCCATTGGCCACGCACTGACTGTCGATGCATTAAATATGGGATTTGCAAGCACCCTTAAGGCATATTTGAAAGTTTGCACATAAGGGATTTCGGCGGCTGGCTGGAAACTTGCATGATTGCGCTTGATCAAGCGGTGAACTATATAACTGTTATAGACTGAATATCAGCCGTAAACAGGCGTAAAGCCAAGGCGTTTTTATTCATTTATTGATCAAGGTGAATTCCATGCGTTCCATACTGGTCGGGGATTACATGGACCGGGACCCCCATGCTATAAATCATAAAGCGACGGTTCGAGATGTAATACATCTGCTGATGTCGGCGGGCATCATCGGCGCGCCCGTAGTGGATGATGCTGATCATCTCATTGGTTTTGTTTCGGAACAGGATTGCATCGCGCAGATGCTCAACGATGCTTTTTACAGCGAAGAGTCACACTGCGTCACGTCGGTGATGAGCAGGCAGGTTAAAACCGTTTCGCCGGATACCTCCATTTTGGAAGTGGCTGAAGCCATGTCCAAGGGACCGCCAAAAAACTATCCAGTGGTGGAAAATGAAAAGCTGGTGGGAGTGATTTCACGAAGGCTGATACTAAAAGCACTGGTGGAAAGCTCCAACAAGTAAATCAACTAAAAATAATTTTATTCACCGGAGGTTGTAGAAACGGTGATAGTGGACCTTTTGTGAATGAATCAGGATTCCCCGAGTTACCTGGAGCGAAAAAAATTCGTCGATCGCCTGCTTACCATCTACGGTAGAAAACCGGTGCTGGAAGCACTCTCCGATAACAAGCTGGAAATTTACCGCCTTCACCTGGCGGACAGTAATAAACCCGCCAAAATTATAGATGACATGGTTCACCTCGCCGGGCGGCGACAGGTGGAAGTTGTCCATCACAACCGAAAAGCACTGTCGCATATCTCCAAAAACAGTAAGCAGGACCAGGGCGTGGCGCTCGACATTGTGTTGCGGGGTTTTACTCCCTACGAGGATTTTCTAGCACAACACAGCGGTGATGATTTTCAATTGATTGCGCTGGACGGGGTCACCAATCCGCAAAACCTGGGAATGATTATTCGCTCGGTCTGCGCCTCGCCTCTCACCGGCATTATCCTGCCCCGCAAGGGCTGCGCGCGGCTCGATTCCCTGGTAATCAAAGCCAGTGCCGGCACATTGTTTAAAGCCAAAATACTGCGCTGCGATTGCCTGGAGCAGTGTCTGGAAGAGTTAAAAAATTGTGGGGCGGATATTATCGGCCTGGACGCATCGGCAAAACAACCGCTGGCGGAATCCGAGCCGGCGAAAGCCGCTGTTTATGTGCTGGGCAACGAAACGGAAGGTTTATCGGAGACAGTGAAGAAAACCTGCTCGCACTTTATAAAAATACCGATGGCAAACGGCGTGGAGTCATTAAATGTTGCCGTTACCGCCGGCCTTATCGCCTTTCGAAAAATAATTTAATTTCCGTGGGGCGGGCGGCGCTATGCTTATCGCCCTACTCATGTTCCACCTTCCATAAAGTACGGCTGAACATAAACAAAACAAAAATCACCACACTCGAGGCGCTCATTACAATAAAAATCTGCGCAAAGGAAAAGTAGTGAATAAAGTAGCCTGTCACCAGGGCTCCCAGCGGTGCCAGGCCGAACAATGCAAACTGGTAAAGCGACATCAACCGGCCTTTCAACTGTCGCCTGGTTACATACTGCAACACCAATCGGCAATGAGCGGCGGAATTTCCTGCAACCCATCCCCATGCCAACACCACAAGATATAGCCCGATTGCCGTTGGTTGTTTGGCCAGAGCCACACCAATAATCGCCGTATAAAGCAGGCAAAACAGGGCTCCCTGCCCCGGGTGCCGCACTGATTCCTGGATCATCAAGCGCCAGTGGGCGGAAATCATCCCGAGCACGAAGGCGAATTGCAGCAACGCGTATTCGGCGGTGGACATGCCGTAAATATCCCGCGCCACCAACGGCAGCGTCACCAGAAAAACGCCCATGTGCATATAGCCGTTGAACCCGACCAGCAATATAAGGTGGCGAAGCGCTACGTTGGCATTGAACTCGGATACGGCCGATTTCACATCGTGATGAAAGTCCCTGGCGGAGAGCATTCCATTGTGCTGATTTTCATCCGCAACAACCTGTTTCAGGGAAGAGTACAGCAAGGGCGATACCAGAGACACCAGTGCCTGCACCCATACAACCACCGCAAAGCCGGCATGTTCGGATATGGAAGCAATAAGAATTCCCAGGCTCTGCAGCGAAAACTGCACGATGCTGGAGGCTGAAATTTTCCTCTGGATGCGCCGCGCGGAAACCTCGACCATCAGCTTTTCACGCACCGGCTGAACAAAGGCATTTGCTCCCCCGGCCAACATTCCATATAAGGAGAGAGTGAAGAAATTCAGGCTGTCGGTGGCAATTAAAATTCCAAGAAAGAAATAACAGCAGGACAGCGCAAACTGGGTGTAACGCAACATCATGGAAGGATTAAAGCGATCGGCACAGACACCGGCAATGGGAATAAGAAAAAACCCCGGCACCAGCGCCAACGCATTCACCCAGCCCACCAGGTTCGCCGACAAGCCCAGGTAACCCACCGACAACCACGCAAGAAAAACGATATGAACACCCAGCGCAAAGGAAGCTGCGCCGTGAGCAACCAGATAGGTGGAAAATGGTTTTAGCAACGTCATCAACAGAAAGGCCCCAAAAGGCGATTATATCGGCTAATGGTTTTGCACTACAAAAGCGAACAGAAAGTGATCATTAAAGCCGTCGCCCGACATTCCCCGTCATTGATTGCTGCACAACAGCAATCAATGGTGCCGCCAACGCCGCGTTGACTGGAACTCCGTTACAATCGTTGGAGCAAAAACAATAACGTATCGTTCCAAATCCCAGGTTAACCTAATGGTCTATTATTACCTGTTAAATAAAGGAAATAGTCATGCCCACTCGCCGACGCTTTATAAAGCAATCCGCCACCCTGGCCGCCGCGACCTGTTCCGGCCTGATGACCTCAATCTCCCGGGCTGGCGAAAGGCAAAAACTTTTTAAATATTCACTGGCCCAGTGGTCGCTGCACCGGGGCTTCAAAAGCGGAAAATATAAGGCCGTCGATTTTGCCAAAATCGCCAAAAGGCAGTTTGGTTTTAACGGTATTGAGTATGTTAACCAGTTCTATTTCGACTCGTTTAGCGACAAACTGGTGAAAGAGCTTGACACCACCGCAAGGGGCGAAGGCGTCGAAAGTCTGCTGATAATGATCGACCACGAGGGTGCGCTCGGTGACCCGGACCCAAAAGCGCGCAAGCAAAGTGTCCAAAATCACCATAAATGGGCCGACGCGGCTCATGCGCTCGGCTGCCATTCCATTCGCGTCAATGCCCAAAGCTCGGGCTCCTATGATGATCAAATGAAAGCTGCCGCCGATGGCCTGAACCAACTGGCGGAATACTGCGACAAACTGAACCTGAATGTTCTTGTGGAAAATCACGGTGGACTTTCTTCCAACGGAAAATGGCTGACCGGAGTTATGAAACTGGCGGACAACCCGCGTGTCGGCACCCTGCCGGATTTCGGCAACTTCACCGTCGACAAACAAACCGGCGAGAAGTACGACATTTATCTGGGCGTGGAGGAGTTAATGCCCTATGCAAAAGCCGTCAGCGCCAAAGCCCACAACTTTAACAAAGCGGGTATCGAACCCGACATTGATTTTTTCCGCATGTTGAAAATTGTCGGAAATGCAGGCTATCGCGGCTGGATCGGTATTGAATATGAAGGAGATGAAATCAGTGAAGAGGAAGGCATTATGCTGACTCACCGCCTGCTGCAGCGAGCCGAGAAAAAGCTTCTCGCCTGAATGTTTTTTTGAAATTTCGAGAATAGTAACTGTTATGAATATCAACACCAAAGCCACTGCCGCGCACAGCTACGATGCCATTGTTGTTGGAACGGGCATCAGCGGTGGTTGGGCGGCAAAGGAATTGTGTGAAAAAGGCCTGAAGACGCTGGTGCTCGAACGCGGCCGCGACGTAAGACACGTGGAGGATTATCCCACAGCGATTATGAATCCGTGGGAGGCTGAACTCGGCGGCATGCTGACGGCGGAAGAAGCGGCAAAATATCCCGTTCAGAGCACCTCCGGCTATATGCGCCAGGAAACAAAACACTGGTGGGTGAACGACCTGGAAAACCCTTATGAGCAGGTAAAAAATTTTTCCTGGATTCGCGGTTATCACGTCGGTGGCCGTTCGTTGATGTGGAGCCGCCAGTGCTATCGTCTGAGCGATTTGGATTTCGAAGCCAACGCTAAAGATGGACACGGAGTGGATTGGCCGATACGTTACGCGGATATCGCGCCGTGGTACGACAAAGTGGAATCCTTCATCGGCGTTAACGGACAGGCGGAAGGATTACCGCAACTGCCGGATGGAAAGTTTTTACCGCCGATGGAAATGAACTGCCTGGAAAAACATATTAAACAGCGCATCGCCGAAAACTATCACGACCGCATTATGACCATCGGCCGTTCGGCCAATCTGACCCAAGACCACCAGGGGCGCGGACGCTGCCAGTACCGCAACCGCTGCGTGCGCGGTTGCCCGTTCGGCGGCTATTTCAGCAGTAATTCATCGACGCTGCCCGCGGCGGCGGCTACCGGCAATATGACATTGCGCCCGCACTCCATCGCCAGCCAGGTAATTTTCGATAACGACACCCAAAAGGCAAAGGGAGTGCGAGTTATCGATGCCCAAACCAATGAAGTTATTGAGTATTACGCAAAAATAATTTTTCTCAACGCTTCCACACTGGGTTCCACATTTATTTTATTGAGTTCCACTTCCGACCGTTTTCCCAACGGCCTCGGTAATGACAGCGGCGAGCTTGGCCACAACCTGATGGATCACCACCACATTGTGGGTGCGCGGGGTCGCTATCCGGAATTAAATGATCAGTACTACTATGGTCGGCGTCCCAACGGCATTTATGTTCCCCGCTTTCGAAACATCAATGAACAGCGTAGCGACTATATTCGCGGTTTCGGCTATCAGGGCCGCGCATCGCGTAGCGGCTGGCAACGCGGCAACTGGTCGAATTTAATCGGCTCGGACCTGAAGCAAGCCCTGCAGGAACCCGGTGACTGGAGCTTCGGTTTTACCGGCTTCGGCGAATGCCTGCCCTATCACGACAACCAGGTAACGCTAAACCACAAACTGCGCGATAAATGGGGCCAGCCGACACTGAGTATTGATTGCGAGTTCAAGGCAAACGAAATGGCCATGCGCAAGGATATGGCCGAGTCCGCGGCGGAAATGCTGGAACGCGCCGGCCTCACGGAAGTGCAAGCCTATAACAACGATACCACGCCCGGCCTTGGCATCCACGAAATGGGCACCGCCCGGATGGGACATGATCCGAAAACATCTGTACTGAATAAGTTCAACCAGGTACACGCGGTAAAAAATGTTTTTGTCACCGACGGTGCGTGCATGACATCGTCCGCGTGCCAGAACCCATCGTTAACTTATATGGCACTGACCGCGCGCGCGGCGAATCATGCGGTGGAAGAACTGAAAAAACGTAACCTCTAAAACGTAATATTAAAGTTTTAAATATGAAAACAAACGAACTGACACGGCGGGAGATGCTGAAAAAAATCTCATTTTATATGGGCGGCGCAGTTAGCGCGCCAACCATCGCGGCGATTCTGGCCGGCTGTGGTGAGGACACATCGGAAACCGCTATCGAATCGACAACCCTTTCCTGGCAACCCAAAGCTTTTTCGTCCTCCCAGGCGACGCTTGTCAGCGAGATGGCGGAAATTATCATTCCCCGCACTGATACACCGGGCGCAAAGGATGTTGGCGTGCCGCAATTAATAGACAGTATCGTTGCGGAAGCATTTACCATCGAGCAGCGGCAACAATATCTCACCGGGCTGGACAGCTTTACGGCCGGCGTGCGGGATACGCAAGGCAAGCCCTTTTCAGGCCTGGATGAGTCAACAAAAATAATGGTGATGATGCAATTAAACCGTGCAGCATTGAATAGAGACGACAATTCGTTTACTGATGAACAAAAAGATTTTTACCGCACGACGAAGGAGTTAACACTGCTGGGATTTTTCCGCTCGGAAGTGGGTGCCACACAAGTGTTGCAGTATGCTCCCGTGCCGGGCCGGTACCAAGGTTGCGTGCCGTTAACGGAAATAGGAAAAGCCTGGGCGACAAGTTAGCCGCTTTTTCAATAGTAAAAATATACGCCTCCCGCGCGAACCAACGTTAAGGTTAGGCCGCAGGAAATTTTTGGTGCCATGGCAAACAGGAACGGTTTGTCGGCTTTGGCTGACAGCGCGACTGCAATTGCCGGGCACAAAGGTGTACACTTGCCCGTTCAGGACAAGGGCTTCACCCGCTCCAACTAAAAAAGCAGAATATAAAAAAAGGTTTTTTCATAAGACTAACAGTTCGTATCATTCATCAACTTACGAAATGGAAAGGTAGAAGAAATGAGCAGAGTACGCATGGGCCTCGTCGGAGGCGGGCCAGACGCATTTATCGGCAATATTCATCGCATGGCCGCACGCCTGGACGGTGAAATAGAACTCGTTTGCGGCGCCTTTAGCCGCGACCCCGCCCGTTCCAAAGAGGCGGGCCGACTGCTCTATCTGCCGGAAAACCGCGTCTATGACAGCTTCGAGGCCATGTTCGAAGCCGAAAGCAAGCTGCCGGCGGACGAGCGCATGGAATTTGTCGGTATCGTCACTCCCAACAGCACCCACTACCCCATCGCCTCCATGGCATTGTCCAGGGGGTTCCATGTGATGTGCGAAAAGCCCGCTACATTTAACCTGGCCGAATCCGTCGAACTGAAAAAGCAGGTAGAGGATACCGGCCTGCTGTTCGGCCTCACCCACACCTATACCGGTTATCCCATGGTTAAAGAAGCCCGCGAGCGGGTACAGCGCGGCGAGCTTGGCAAAATCACCAAGGTTATTGCCGAATACAACCAGGGCTGGCTGGCCGGCATTATGAATTCCGACGAAGGCAAACAAGCTGCCTGGCGACTCGACCCAAAATACGCCGGCGCGAGCTGTTGCATGGGCGATATCGGCGTGCACGCCGCCAACCTGGCGGAGTTTATTACCGGCGAAACCATTACCGAGATACTGGCGGAACTCAACAGCGTGGAACAGGGCCGCCTGCTGGACGACGACGGCGCCGCCCTCCTGCGTTTCGGCAATGGCGCGCGGGGTGTGTTGTTTGCGAGCCAGATTGCCATCGGCGAGGAAAACAACCTGCGCATCAGGATTTACGGCACCAAGGGCGGCCTGGAGTGGCACCAGCAGGAACCCAACACCCTGTATATGAAATGGGGCGTGCGACCGGACGAAATCGTGCGCGCCGGCAACAGCTACCTGAGCGAGGTGGCACAGGCCAACTCACGCACACCTTTCGGCCATCCGGAAGGTTACATCGAAGCGTTCGCAAACATTTATAAAAACTTCGCCGCGGCCATCAAGGAACAACGCTCCGCATCGCCCAAAAAAGGCATCAAGGAAATCCCCCTCGTGCCGGGAATTGAAGAAGCCGTCGCCGGTATGGCATTTATCGAATCGGTTGTCGCCAGCAGCAAGGGGGGCGGCACCTGGACAGCGATTCCCTATGCGAAACAGTAACTCGTTTGAAAACAATAATCCCATTAAACCAAACCACGGAGAAATTTTATGAAAGGTCCAGCCATATTTCTCGCACAATTCATGGGCGACAAACCGCCGTTTAATTCTCTGGATACGGTTCTGGAATGGGCCGCTTCACTCGGCTACAAGGGAATCCAGATTCCCACCTGGGATGCCCGCTGCATCGACCTGGAACAGGCGGCGGAAAGTAAAACCTATTGCGACGAACTGAAAGGCAAGTTTGCCGAGCGCGGGATGGAAATTACCGAACTATCCACCCACCTGCAGGGCCAGCTTGTCGCGGTTCACCCCGCCTATGATTTGATGTTCGATGGCTTTGCGCCGGAATCCAAACGCAACAACCCGGCCGCGCGAACCGAGTGGGCTGTCAATCAACTGAAGTGCGCGGCAAAAGCCAGCGCCAACCTGGGCCTGACTTCCCACGCCACCTTCTCTGGCGCCTTGCTCTGGCACACGGTTTACCCGTGGCCGCAACGCCCCGCCGGGCTGGTGGATGCCGGCTTTGCCGAACTGGCCAGGCGCTGGAAACCTATCCTGGATGTGTTCGACGAGTGCGGCGTGAACGCCTGCTACGAACTGCACCCGGGTGAAGACCTGCACGACGGCGTCACCTTTGAACGTTTCCTGGAAGCGGTGGATAATCACCCGCGCGCGAACATTCTTTACGACCCGAGCCACTTTGTTCTGCAGCAACTGGATTACCTGGGCTTTATCGACATCTATCACGAGCGCATCAAGGCTTTCCATGTGAAAGATGCCGAATTCGTCCCGTCCGCCCGCAGTGGTGTGTACGGCGGTTACCAGGGCTGGGTGGATCGCCCCGGACGCTTCCGCTCCCTGGGTGACGGCCAGGTGGACTTCAGCGGTATCTTCAGCCGCTTCGCCAAGTACAACTACGATGGTTGGGCGGTGCTGGAGTGGGAATGCTGCCTGAAACATCCGGAGGATGGCGCGCGCGAAGGCGCACCGTTTATCAAGAAACACATGATCCGCAAGCCGGAAAAGGCGTTTGACGATTTTGCGGCGGTGGCGCCGGATGAGAATCTGAACAAGAAAGTTTTGGGGATTTAATTAGTGGCGCAGGGAGGTGCGCCACAGAATGGGAACGAATTCGAAACGGACCTGGGCCCGGACGACCGGTTATATTTCAAGCCCCACGAAAATAACCGGACGTGTCGGAGATAACACCGGCGGAAAACGAGGGACAACTTTTCCGCTCAAGATAATTAAAATCACTAGGTGGAATAATAATTATGAGCACAGTCAACCAATCCAAAATTTTTACCGCAAGCTGTTTTGCGCTGGTGGTTACCGCCATGACCTTTGCCATTCGTGCCGGTATCCTCACCGAACTCAGCAACACCTTTACGCTGACGGATACCCAACTCGGCTGGATCAACAGCATGGCATTCCTCGGCTTTCCCCTGGCCACCATGATCGGCGGGTTGATTTATAACTACCTCGGCCCGAAAAAAATGATGTACGTGGCTTTTATCGGTCACCTGATCGGTCTGGTGCTGACGATCACCGCGAGCGGTTTCTGGACCCTGCTGATTTCCACCTTCTGTATCGGTTTCGCCAACGGTTCGGTGGAAGCGGCCTGTAACCCGCTGATTGCCGATATGTATCACAAGAACAAAGTCACCATGCTGAACCGCTTCCACGTATGGTTCCCTGGCGGCATTGTTATCGGCGCGTTGCTCTCGGCGGCCATGACCAAAATGGGCCTGGGCTGGCAACTGCAGATTGCGGTGATGCTGATCCCGACCGTTATCTACGGCTATATGGTATTCAGCCAGGAATTTCCAGCCATGGAAAATTCCGAAATGTCCACCGCCACCAATATTAAATCGCTCTTCTCGCCACTGTACATTTTTATGCTGTTCTGCATGTCCCTGACCGCAACCACCGAACTCGGCACCCAGCAGTGGGTGGAGCGGATTCTTAGCAGCTCGGGCGCGCATCCCATGTTGATACTGGCGATGATCACGGGCCTGATGGCAGTCGGCCGCCAATTTGCCGGGCCGGTTATTCATAAGCTTCACCCAACCGGTGTACTGCTCGGTTCTTCCATTATTGCTACCATCGGCATTTACTTTATGAGTGTTGCAACCGGCCCAATGGTATACGCTGCAGCAATATTGTTCGCTCTGGGTGTAATGTACTTCTGGCCGACAATGCTCGGCTTTGTTGGGGAATATATTCCCAAAACAGGCGCGTTGGGGATGTCGCTGATTGGTGGTATCGGAATGTTCTCGGTTGGTTGGTGGCAACCCATTATCGGCTCGTGGCTCGACGGTGCGCGCGCCGCCGCATTGGAAAGTGGCCTTAGCGCCGAAGCCGCCGCTCTGGCCGCCGGTCGCGCAACTCTCGAAAATCTCGCCCTGTTTCCCCTTGCGCTGGTCATTCTGTTCAGCCTGCTGTTCTTCTTTATGAAAAAACAGGGCAGGCAACCCCCAGTGCCGGAAGACGAAGCGCTGGATAAAGCGGCGGAGCAGCCTCAACTGTAAATCACTTCCATCTCTTCATGTGAACGATAAAGCCGGCATCAGTGCCGGCTTTTTTTCACTGCGGGCACCGGAAAATGAAAATAGAAAGCACACTTGAAACAGTTAATGTCATCACCCGGCAGAGGTCGATTGTTTATCGCGAGACGGCTTTGTTTGAAGCTCCCAACTGGAGCCGGGATGGCAGTTATTTTATTTACAACAAGGAAGGCCTGCTGTTTAAATTACCAAGAAACGGCAAAGCCCCAATATGTGTCAACACCGCCTTCGCTGATAAAAACAACAACGATCATGGCATTTCACCGGACGGTACCCAACTGGTAATCAGCCACCACAGCACCGAACACGATGGCAACTCCATTATTTACACGCTCCCGGTCGATGGCGGCACTCCCCGGCAAATTACAGCCAAGGGCCCGTCCTACTGGCACGGCTGGTCTCCCGACGGCCAAACCCTCGCTTATGTGGGCGGCCGCGGGAATGATACCGGTTTTGATATTTACACCATTCCCGCCACTGGTGGCGAGGAAACGCGATTGACCAACACACCGGGTCTCGACGACGGGCCGGAGTATTCCCACGACGGGAAATACATTTATTTTAATTCCTACCGCTCCGGCATGATGCAAATCTGGCGTATGGATGCCGATGGTGAAAATCCCGTCCGGACGGTTCACTCCCCCCATTCCGACTGGTTTCCCCATCCCTCGCCGGATGGGAGGAAAATCGTGTTTATCCGATATTTAAAGAACCAAATGGAGGCGCACCCATTCGGCCAGGACGTGAAACTGATGCTGTTGAACCTTGAAAATGCCGAAGTGTCAGATTTGACGGACGTATTCTTTGGCGGCCAGGGCACACTCAACGTTCCCTCCTGGTCTCCTGATAGTGTGAATGTGGCCTTTGTCAGCTACCGGGAACTCTGAGAAAATAATCAACAAATAAAACAACAGTTGTAAAGGAGCTCCAGTGAAACGTTTAACCCTATTGACAGCATGCCTGCTCTCCCTGCCCACCTGGGCGGACAATAACAGAGGCTTTTTCGTCGGCGCGGGCACGACCTACACCGAGGCATTCGAATATCCCGGCCTGGAAGACCCGATCAAAATCAAATCCGTGGAACTGCTGGCCGGATACAAGTACAACAACCTGCTCGGCATCGAAGTCCGCTATGGCGGCGGGTATGATTCAAAGGAATTCGATACCGCTATTCCTACCGATGATGAAGAAGCCGAGGCGCAAATTGCGGATACGGAGTATGAGGTGGATGATTATTATTCCATCTATTACAAGCCGGAACTGATCAACGAGGAAGCCCGCCTCTACGGCCTGATTGGGTACACGAGCATGGACCGGACCGTAAAGTTCAACAACCCGGCCCTGGCCGCCGGTTACCTCGTTCATTCTCCCACCTTCGATCCGCAAGAAGATGAAATCAATGAAGACGGGGAACTTACCAACAGCGATTCAGGTTTCTCCTATGGCATTGGTGCCGGCTGGTTTGTAAACAAGCATTTCAACATTAATGTTGAATACCGGATATTGATGAAAACATCGGATGAGCGGCTTTCTACAGCTGGGATCTATTTCGATTATCGAATCTAACTGCTGATGGCAAAGCGGCTGGGGCTATTCCTGTTCGGGCTATCGGCAGCGCTGATAGCCTGTACCGCCTTCGCCGATAACAGTCGGGGAATTTATCTCGGCGGCGGTCTTTCCAAAGTCGACGCGTTCAAGTTTCCCCAGGATGAAAACGCGCTCGAAGTTAAAGCCAGCGAACTCCTTTTTGGCTATAAGCACCACCCTTTTCTCGGCCTGGAAATTCGGGCAGGGTTCGGCGAAGGCAGCGAACGGGTTCGCCGCGTTTTCCCGCCGGAGCGGGATATCGTCAATATCAACTATCGAATCGATCACTACTATTCTTTGTACTACAAACCTGAAGCAATCAATGAAATGGCCAAACTTTACGGATTGTTTGGTTACACCTCGTTGCAGCGCTCGGCCGGTTTCAGTGATGAACAGGGCAATGCCATACCCTCGTTTGGTGGTGAGTCAGTTTCGTTTGGCGATGCGGAAATGGATGGGGCCGAACTTGAAGATACCTCTTCGGGTCTTTCTTACGGTATCGGTGTTGGTTTTGTGCTGGAAAGAAAATTCAATGTTAATTTTGAGTATCGGTATATTTTGAGAACGTCCGATGAAAGGGTATCGACTACCGGGGTTTATGTTGATTATCGGTTTTAATCTTTCCCGGCGTTGGGACCAGGAACCGGGCAAAGGCCCGCGAGACACGCCGGAATGCCGGCCCAGCGTAAATCCATCCATGGAAGCTCAACGTCGACGTTGTGTCTCCGATGGTCTCGCGGGCCTTCACCCGATTCCTTCCGTGCCACATTCGGAGAATTAAATCCAGATTGTAAGGCGGGTGGCGCTATGCTTATCCGCCCTACAGGTTGTCCTCAGCTATTTGCCGAATCCGCTTCACCATGGCCTTTAGACCATTTCCCCGCGTGGAACTCAAATGGTTCAACAGTCCAAGCTCATTGAAATAGCTATCGATATCAAAGGCGAGAATTTCTTCAGGCGTTTTACCGTTATACGCCGCCAGAACAACACCCAAAAGTCCCTTGACGATAAACGCATCACTGTCGACTTCAAACCAGAGCCGGCCATCCTGTGCGTGCGAATCAATCCAGACCTGACTCTGACAACCGCGCACAAGATGCTGCTCATCTCGTTTTGTCGCTTCCATCGGCGCCAGTTCCTTGCCAAGATCGATAATATACTTATAGCGATCTTCCCAACTGTCGAAAAACCCCAGGGTATCGATGATGTCTTCAGTGCTGATACTCGAACCAAAGGGATTGTTTGATAAAGCAGGTTGGCTGGACATGGCTAGAAGAACAATCCTGTTTCAAGTTGGGCTTCTTCCGACATCATGCTTCTGTGCCAGGGCGGATCGAACACCAGTTCAACCTCCACATCCTTCACATTCGGCACCAGGGCAACACGATATTTTACATCGCCAACCAGCACGGGTCCCATCCCGCATGCGGGTGCGGTCAACGTCATATCGATTTTCACCTTTTTCTTTTCCTGGTCGATGTCCAGTTTATAAATCAGGCCGAGGCTTCTAAGGTTGACCGGTATTTCCGGGTCGTAAATGGTTTCCAGCGCCTGCCAGACCTGATCCTCGTGAATTTGTCCGTCGCCGTGATTTTTAAACGACAGTTCATATTTCTCCAGGCCGAGGGCATCCGCGTCGGTGCCGTCCACCCTGAGCATATTTCCCTGATAGACAACCGTATAATTACCGCCCAATGACTGGGTGATGGTAATAAAGTTGTTTCTGGGAATAGTAACCGGATCGCCCACCGGCACCAGACGCGCCGGACAATCCCTGACGGTGGTGACAACTCGTTGTTCTGACATGTGTTCTTAAAAAACCTGTTTAAATACTAAAAGATTCACCGCACCCGCATTTGTCTTTTACGTTGGGGTTGTTCATCTGCAAGTTGCGGTTCAAACCTTCCTGCGTGTAATCGATAATGGTGCCACGCAGGGCGGAAATGTTTTGCGGATCGATATAGATGGAAACACCATTATCCAGGGTCTTTTCAATGTCCCCATCATGTGGGCCATCCACCTCGTCAATCACGTACATAAAACCGGTGCAACCGGACTCCTTCAAACTCACCCGCACCCCTTTGCCACCTTTTTTTTGCAGCTGCGCGGCAAAATGCGCCGCCGCCGCCGGGGTGACTGAGATAACATCGGTCATGTCAAATTGTTGTACTGTCATAACGCCACTCACATTACGCTATTCGCAAAAATTAAACTTCGCAAAAATCAAACCAGAAATTGCCTGACTTTTTGTAACGCCTGAAACAGGCGATCCACATCCTGCCTGGTGTTGTAAATGGAAAACGATGCCCTGACCGTGCCTGGAATACTGTAACGATCCATCAGCGGTTGCGCACAGTGGTGGCCGGTTCTTACGGCAACTCCCTGCTGGTCCAGCAACACACCAACGTCCGCCGGATGCGCGCCATCCATTAGAAAACTGAACACCCCGGCCACGTGGCTGGCTTTACCCACTCTTGTCAGGCCTTTGAACGCCGCCGCCTGCTCCAGTGTGTAATTCAACACGGACCGTTCGTGCTCGGCAATCGCCGTGCGGTCGAACTGGTTCAGGTAATTTATCGCCGCGCCGAGCCCAATCGCTCCGGCAATGTCCGGCGTGCCCGCCTCGAATTTCAACGGTGCGCCGGCGTAGGTGGTGCCATCAAAGCTGACAGTTTCAATCATCTCGCCGCCGCCCTGATACGGAGGCATTGAGCCTAGAATGTCTTTTTTGCCCCACAACACGCCAATGCCGGTCGGGCCAAATAATTTATGACCGGAAAAGGCGTAGAAGTCGCAACCCAGGGCCTGCACATCCACCGGCCAGTGCGCCATCGCCTGCGCGCCATCGATCAATACTTTTGCATTGACAGTATGGGCGCGCCCGATAATTTCAACCACCGGATTCACGGTACCCAAGGCGTTGGAAATATGGCTGACAGCCACCAGCTTGACTTTGTCACTCAACAACGAATCAAACGAGTTTAAATCGATTTCACCGTCCGCTGTGACCGGAACGGGAACAACTTCCGCGCCTTTTTCCAGCGCCAGTATTTGCCACGGAACAATATTGGAGTGATGTTCCAGTCCTGATACCAGTATTTGATCACCCTCGCGAACTTGCGAACGGCCCCAGGTTTGCGCCACCAGGTTGATGGCTTCGGTGGTACCGCGTGTCCAGATCACCTGCTCCG
This sequence comes from uncultured Cellvibrionaceae bacterium, assembly GCA_964451365.1. GTDB lineage: Bacteria > Pseudomonadota > Gammaproteobacteria > Pseudomonadales > Cellvibrionaceae > CAYVIB01. Next base: position 10,609 of record CAYVIB010000035.1, on the reverse strand, counting down.
CCGATGGACTGTTGATAAAATTCGCCACGGTATCTCGGCTGGCTTCGAATGCCCGCGTGGCTTTATCACTTAACGAGTGCGCACCGCGATGCACATTGGAATTGTATGTACGGTAGTAATCCGAAACAGCATCAATCACTGCATTGGGTTTTTGCGTGGTCGCGGCATTATCCAGGTATACCAGGGGATGGCCATTCACCTCCTGCTCCAGGATGGGAAAATCCCGGCGTACGGCATTGACGTCAAACTGCCGTATTTCACCGGTATGCTTCTCACCCGTAAAAATGGATTCCGTTTTCGCCATCATTAAGCAATATGCCTCGTGAGCTTGGGGTCCCGGGTAAAAAGCCCGGACAGCAACGGCCGCAAATAATCCGCTATTTGCGGATCTTTGACACCGTTAATTAATTCATTGATAAAACCGAAACTTAACATGATTCGGGCTTCATCCCTGGACACACCGCGCGTGCGCAAATAGTGTAATGAGCGCTCATCCAACTGGGCCACCGTCGCACCGTGCGCGCACTGCACATCGTCGGCGTAAATTTCCAGTTCGGGTTTGGTGTCCACTTCGGCTTTGTCACTGGTCAGCAGGTTTTTGTTACTCAACTGCGCCAGGGTTTTTTGTGCATTCGGATGAATATGAATACGCCCGTTGAAAACCGCGCGCGCGTTATCGCCGATGATGCCGCGAAAAACCTCGTCCGTCGTACAATGGGGAACGGCGTGTTCTATGCAGGTATGGTAATCCACGTGTTGCTGGTTGCGAGGCAGGTAAACGCCGGTTAATTTGCAGTGTGCGCCCTCGCCGCGATGATTGACAACCACGTCAATGCGCTTAAGCGTGCTACCCAATGCCAGGTGGAAACTATCCAGCTGCGCATCCCGCTCCAAACTGAAGTGCGCACCGCCGATATGCAATGCATCTTCCTGTTCAAGATGCAAACGGTAGTGGCGCAGTTTAGCATTCGGCTGAACATAAAATTCGCTGACGCCATTGGTGAAACTGTTCTGCCGGGAGGCATCCGTAACAAACTGCTCAATTACAGTCGCTTCACTGCCGGGCTTGAGAACGACCAACAGGCGCTGGCTAACAGCGAAGGCTTCTTTTTGCCGTGTGCTGATCCAAACCAGTTGTACCGGTTTTTCCAAGCGAACATTTTTCGCAACTTTAAGAAAAACACCGTCGGCCAACTGACTGTCGTTGAGTGAGGTAAACAGATGCTGTTCGCTATCCACCGCACGACCAAGGTAGTCCGAAATCAAGGCGGCTTCATCTTCGTTGGCGTCGGAAAACTTCGCCAATGTCGCGCCAGCAGGCAAACTTGATACTGTCGACAGCACGGCATTAAATTGACCATTGAAAAACACCAGGGTTGCGCATGGGTTTAAACCCGCTATGGCAAACTGATCGCGCAACCCACTCGCCAGGTCGGTGTCGTTTGCCGGCTCGGGGATAAACCCGGAAAAATAATTTCCCTGCTCCAACTGGCGCAGGTTGGTATATTTCCAGGCCTCGGTTTTTCGCGTCGGCAGGCTCTGGTGTTGCCAAAGCGCCCGTCCGCGCTGCTGGAAATCCTGAAGCCAGTATAGGCTCCGCACCGGAGGTGTTTGAACTGCCTGTTGAATAATATCGAACATCAGGCGACCTCGGATTCCAGCCAACCGTAACCTTTCTCTTCCAGTTCCAGTGCCAGGCTTTTATCACCGGAGCGGACAATTTTGCCGCCGGCCAGCACGTGAACAAAATCCGGCTCGATGTAATTCAGCAAACGCTGATAGTGGGTGACAAGAATAAAGGAGCGGTCGGCACCGCGCAGGGAATTAACTCCCCGGGACACCACCTGCAGCGCGTCGATATCCAGGCCCGAATCAGTTTCGTCCAATATGCACAGGCGCGGTTCCAGCAACATCATCTGCATAATTTCGTTACGCTTTTTCTCGCCGCCGGAAAAGCCTTCGTTAACGCCGCGCTTCAGGAAGCTCTGGTCCAGATCCACCGCCTTACAGATTTCGCGAGCCTTTTTCAAAAAAGAAACCGAATCGACAGGCTCTTCACCCCGCGCTTCGCGATGCGCATCCACCGCCGCTTTCAGGAACTCCATGTTGCTGACGCCGGGAATTTCCACCGGATACTGGAACGCCAGAAACAGACCGGCGTGGGCGCGCTCTTCCGGGTCAAGCGCCATCATGTCCCGACCAAAAAACGCCACCGAACCCTGGGTCAGTTCATAGCCTTCCCGCCCGGACAACACATGGCCCAGGGTACTTTTACCCGAGCCGTTGGGGCCCATAATCGCATGCACTTCGCCCGGCCCCACTTCGAGATTCAAGCCTTTGAGGATTTCTTTGTCGTCCACATTCGCATGCAGATTTTTTACAGATAGCATCAAATAAACTCTCCAGCGTTAACAGAATTTTTAACCAACAGAACCTTCCAGGGAAACTTCCAGCAGCTTGCCCGCCTCGACAGCGAATTCCATGGGCAGCTCTTTAAATACCTCTTTACAAAAACCGTTCACAATCATCGATACCGCTTTTTCAGGGTTAATGCCCCGCTGCCGGCAAAGGTACATCTGGTCATCGCTGACTTTCGATGTTGTCGCCTCGTGTTCGATAACCGCCGACGGGTTTTTACTTTCGATATAGGGGAAGGTATGTGCCGCGCACTTATCCCCGATTAAAAGCGAATCGCATTGGGTATAATTACGCGCGCCGGTGGCACCGGGATTCATTCGCACCAGCCCGCGATAGGCATTGGAACTTCGACCGGCGGAGATACCCTTGGAAATAATGGTCGATTTGGTGTTTTTGCCCAGGTGAATCATTTTGGTTCCAGTGTCGGCTTCCTGGTAATTGTTGGTCAGCGCCACCGAATAAAATTCGCCGACGCTGTTGTCCCCGCGCAAGATACAGCTGGGATATTTCCAGGTAATGGCGGAACCGGTCTCCACCTGCGTCCACGAAATGCGCGCATTGGCATTGGCAACTCCGCGCTTGGTAACGAAGTTATAAATACCGCCGCGACCTTCGCTATCGCCGGGATACCAGTTTTGCACGGTGGAATATTTGATTTGCGCATTGTCCAGCGCCACCAGTTCCACCACCGCCGCATGCAACTGGTTTTCATCGCGCATTGGCGCGGTGCAACCTTCCAGATAACTCACATAACTGCCTTCATCGGCAATAATTAATGTTCGTTCAAACTGTCCGGTATTGGATTCATTAATGCGGAAATAAGTGGATAGCTCCATCGGGCAACGCACACCCTTGGGAACATATACAAACGATCCGTCACTGAACACCGCGCTGTTCAGCGCGGCAAAGAAATTATCCTTTTGCGGCACGACACTTCCGAGATACTTCTGCACCAGTTCCGGGTGTTCCTGTATCGCTTCGGAAATGGAACAGAAGATCACGCCGGCTTCTTTCAATTTTTTGCGAAATGTCGTGGCAACGGAAACCGAATCGAACACCGCGTCCACTGCGACACCGGCCAGCACTTCCTGTTCGTGCAGGGGAATGCCGAGTTTTTTGTATGTTTCCAACAGTTCAGGGTCCACTTCATCCAGGCTTTTGGGTTTGTTAGCCAGGCTCTTTGGTGCCGAATAATAGGATAAGGCCTTATAATCGATCGCCGGATAGGAAACGTGCGCCCAGCGGGGCTCTTTCATTTCGCACCAGGCGCGGTAAGCTTTCAGGCGCCAATCGAGCATCCATTCCGGCTCATTTTTTTTCGCGGAAATAAACGCAATCACCTGTTCATCCAGGCCAGGCGGCAGCGTGTCGGATTCAATATCGGTGTAGAATCCCGCAGCGTACTCCTTCTTGATTAATCGATCAATTTGCTCTTGTGCCATAATTTATCTACGCCTGTTTGGATTTGTGACTCGCCCACAATGGCGAGCCAGCGCGTAATTTTTCCACCACCGTTCGCAGGGTATTTACCGCGAAATCCACCTCTTCTTCCGTGGTGAAACGGCCAAAACTAAAACGCAATGAACTATGCGCAAGTTCATCGCTCACGCCTATCGCCTTTAACACATAGGAAGGTTCGAGACTCGCTGATGTGCAGGCGGAACCGGTAGACAGCGCCAGGTCCCGCAAGGACATCAATAGCGTCTCCCCTTCTACATAGGCGACACTGATATTCAAATTTCCCGCAACGCGTTTTTCCAACAATCCGTTTACCTGTATCTCTTCAAGCTGGCGGACCCCGTCAAGAAAACGGTTTCGAAGCTCCAGAATACGGACGCTCTCCTGCGTCATTTCCTCTCTTGCGATTTTTGCCGCTTCACCAAAACCTAAAATCTGGTGAGTGGCCAACGTTCCGGAGCGCATACCTCTTTCATGACCACCGCCGTGGATCAATGCTTCCAGTTTCACGTCCGGACTGCGACGCACAAACAGTGCACCAATACCTTTCGGACCGTACATCTTGTGCGCCGATACGGACAACAGGTCGATATTCAGCGCGCCCACATCGATAGCGATTTTACCCGTGCTTTGCGCCGCGTCCACATGGAACAACACGCCGCGGTCGCGGCAGATTTTTCCCACACTGGCAATATCGTTAATCACGCCGATTTCGTTGTTAACATGCATCAGCGATACCATTGTCGTATCCGGGCGAAGAGCCTGCTCCACCCGCTCCGGTTCTATTAAGCCTGAACGGTCCGGCGCGAGGTAGGTCACGTCGAATCCTTCACGTTCGAGTTGGACGGCGCTGTCGAGCACAGCCTTGTGTTCGATTGCGGAAGTAACCAAATGCCTTTTTTCTTCGCGGAAATGGCGCATTACGCCTTTAAGCGCCAGGTTGTCCGATTCCGTCGCGCCGCTGGTCCAGATAATTTCTCTCGGGTCCGCCTGGATAAGGTCCGCCACCTGCCGGCGGGCTTGCTCGACCGCTTCTTCCGCCTTCCAGCCGTAGACGTGCGAACGCGAGGCCGGATTGCCGAAGTTGTTCTTCAGGCACTCCGCCATTGCGTTGACGACCCGCGGGTCAACCGGCGTTGTCGCCGCGTAATCGAGATATACCGGTAACTGCATGATCAACCCGAATTACTACTTGTCTTGCGGCCAGCGCTATGGAGCATTAGTGGCCTGGATGACGTTGGGGGATTTTTCCTTCATGTCCTGTCTTTCCGCTACCGTCAAAACATCCTTGCGTTCCACCAGGTTCGCCAGGCTTATCGAACCGAGAAACTTGTGGATCTGGTCGCTCAGGTCCTGCCATAGATGGTGGGTCAGGCAAACCTCGCCCTGCTGGCAATTGCCCGCGCCACCACAGCTGGTGGCATCGACGGATTCATTTACCGCATCAATAATTTCCGCCACAAAAATTTCCCGCGAATTGCGGCTTAACTTATAGCCACCGCCTGGACCGCGAACGCTGGAAACCAACGTGTTCTGCCTCAGCTTGGCAAAGAGCTGCTCAAGGTAAGAGAGAGAGATTCCCTGGCGGCGGGAAATATCCGCCAGGCTGACGGGGCCTGTCTTGGCGTGCAACGCCAGATCCAGCATAGCAGTGACCGCGTAGCGGCCTTTGGTGGTCAAACGCATGGCTAGTTACCCAGTTCGAAAGTTCGTGGCGCATTATCGAATATCCGAGTGTTTTAATCAAGTAAATAACCACTCAAAAAATAATGCTATTACTTGTCCTGCTGCTCAAGCTTTTTATTGGTGTGGTAGATGTGGTTTTGGATCGCGGTCAACATCCCGCGCAGGATGCTCAGTTCCATCTGGTCCAGGCGCACCCGGTTGAACAAGCGACGCAGGCGGGTAACGGTCTGGCGCGGGTTGGCCAGGTCCAGAAAATCCAATTGCTCAAGCGTCTGTTCAAGATGGGTGTAGTAGTACTCCAGGTCCTGGTGTTTGGCTGGGGGTACATCCCAGTCGTCAAAGTGCGGCGCCCGTCCCTCTTTCGCTGTGAGATAGGACATGCGGATTTCGTAGCAGATAACCTGTAGCGCGGCGGAAATATTCAGCGCGCTGTACTCCGGATTGGCGGGGATGTGTACGTGGTAGTGGCATTTGTGCAACTCGTCATTGGTCAACCCGCGATCCTCGCGGCCGAACAGGATCGCGACGTCGTGGTGTTCCGCCTCCGCCCACACGCGGTCGCCACATTCGCGCGGCGTCAACAGCGGCCAGGGAATGCGCCGTTCGCGCGCACTGGTGCCAATTACCAGGCTGCAATCAGCGATGGCTTCATCCAGGGTGGAAACGACCTGTGCCTTATCCAGCACATCCAGCGCACCGGCAGCCCGCCAGACGGCTTTTTCCGCTGGATACTCTTTTGGGTCCACCAGCACCAGTCGCGACAGGCCCATATTTTTCATGGCCCTGGCGGCCGCTCCGATATTGCCGGGGTGAGTGGTGTTAACCATAACCATGCGAACGCGGTCGAAATTAGCTTCAGTCATGTGCCTCTTCAGCTTGATCGTTTCGGGGGCGGCAGTTTACCAGACGACATGAGCAAAAAGGTAAATCAACTGTTATAATCGCCGCCCTTTCCGCCAAGCTCTTTGCATTCACCTGACTATTACGCGATACATACGCGGTAAGAGAATTCGCTATGGAACCCATGTTAAATATTGCCCTGAAAGCGGCGCGCAAAGCCGGTGAAATCGTGGAGCGGTCTTTCGAGCGCCTGGATAAGGTCACAGTCGAAGAAAAGGGCCTGAATGATTTTGTCAGCGAAGTGGACAAGAAGTCCGAAAAGGAAATTATTTATCATTTGAGCAAGGCCTACCCCGACCACAAATTTCTCGGCGAGGAAACCGGCGTTTCGGGAGCTTCCCAAAGCGATTACGAGTGGATTATCGATCCCCTCGATGGAACCACCAATTTCCTGCACGGCATGCCCCATTTTTCCATTTCCATTGCCTGTCGCCACAAGGGGCAACTGGAACACGCGGTGGTACTCGATCCGATCAAAAGAGAAGAATTCACCGCAAGCCGGGGACGCGGAGCGATGCTCAACGATCGCCGTATTCGTGTGTCGAACCGCCAGGGGATGAGCGGCGCATTAATCGGCACAGGGATTCCCTTCAACGGATTTGCCCTGGAACACATTGATCCCTACCTGGACTGTGTACGCGACATCGCCGGGCAGACCGCGGGTATTCGCCGAGCCGGATCGGCGGCGCTCGATCTTGCCTACGTCGCGTCCGGCCGTTTTGACGGCTTTTGGGAAATGAACCTCAAGCCCTGGGATATTGCCGCGGGCATTTTGTTGGTAAAGGAAGCGGGCGGCATGCTGTGTGACTTCAAGGGCGGTAGTGACTATTTAAACAGCGGCCACCTGGTATGCGCCACACCCAAGGTGTTCAAACCGCTGGTGCAGGTCGTAGGAAAGCATATGGGGCATATTTTTTAGCCTTCAATCAGCTACCCAGCAGCTCGTTACACACTTCAATAAGCTGCGCGATGTTCACCGGTTTGGTGAGGTAATGGTTGAAACCCGAACGACGGCCCTTCTCCATATCGTGCAGCATGGCGTTGGCCGACAGCGCAATAACGGGAATGTTTTTGGTTGCGGGGTCCTGTTTTAACACCGACACCACTTCGTGGCCGTCCATCCCCGGCAGGTTAATATCGAGAATAATCAGGTCCGGTTTGGTCACCCGGCCGAGGTAAATTCCGCGCAGGGCTTCATCGGCAATCTCAAGGTCAAACTCCGGATAACGGCCAAGTATCTGCTGCATCAGGCGCTGGTTGGACGGATTATCTTCCACATACAGTACACGCTTTTTTTCCCGCACCAGCAAATCAGGGATCGCCTGGTTTTTTCCCGTTTCCGGATGCCCCTGGTCAACTTCGTATTCCTTGTCGATGGCGCTGTAAAAAGGGAACTGGATCGAGAACTTACTGCCCACGCCTTCCTCACTGCTGAAATCGAGCCTGCCCCCCATCTGTTCCACCAGTTGCTTGGTAATTACCAGCCCAACGCCGCTGCCTTCTATAGAGCTTCCCTCCGCGCCCAACCGGTTAAACGGTTGAAACAAGTCGCTGTGCATATTTTCCGGAATGCCGATACCGGTATCTTTCACCGTGATGCGAAATTCCCCATTGTCAGTGGACGAACAAGTAATAGTTACGCTGCCGCGATCCCGGTTGTACTTGATGGCGTTTCCGATAAGGTTAATAACAACCTGTTTTAAACGGACGCCGTCCGCTTTAATGGTTTTGTCTTCAAAACCCTTGGTTTGCAACTTGAGATGAATGCCGCGCGCTTTCGCCTGTGACACAAACAGCGCACCGCACTCCTCCAGGATTCGGACAGGCGCTACTTTTTCCAGTGAAAATGTCATCCGGCCGGCTTCAATTTTGGCCAAATCCAGCACATCACCAATCAGCTGTAAAAGGTGTTCACCGGCTTTTTTAATTTCGCCCACATTGCTGCGCTGGTCACTGCTGAGGTTTTTATCAAGGTCGAACAATTGGGCGAAACCGAGAATGGCATTCAACGGCGTGCGCAACTCGTGACTCATGCTCGAGAGAAATTCCGATTTTGCCTGGTTGGCTTTTTCCGCCGACTCCTTGGCCTTCAGCACCCGCTCCTCGGCCAGCTTGAGTTGCGTAATGTCCATATTGGTGCCGGACATACGGGTGGGGTGGCCTTTTTCGTTAAAGGACATCTGGCCGCGACCGCGCACCCAGCACCATTGGTTGTTCTTGCCCTTTATCCGGTATTCGACATCGAAGGGCGTGCCGTTTTTGATATGACAGTCCAACACCCTGTCAAACCTGACCAGGTCCTCTTTATGCATCAGCGCCCGCCAGGCCTGCCACCTGTCAGTACCGAGAGTCAGCACATCGTCGTGCTCGGAATAACCGAGCAATTCCCAGCAGCGATTGGAAAAATGGAAACCACCTGTTTCGGCGGACCACTCCCAGATTCCGTCATTTGAACTTTGAATAATCCGCGCGTGTCGCGCCTCGCTGGTAAGAAGCGCCTGCTCGGTTTGTTTCAGTTTGGTGACATCAAATACGATGCCCGACATATAAGTAACCCAGCCTCTGCGGTCCCTGACGGTATCGACCCGCCCTTCGGTCCAGACGTAACCGCCTTTTTTCTTGCGCAGCCGGAAGATCATTTCCCCCGCACCTGGTTTGCGCAGGTGGTTGTGCAGCATTCGGGTTACTTTATCCCGGTCGTCCTGGTGAACAAATTCCATAAATTTGGAGGGATCGGAAATGGTGGCAAAATCACTGTCGTCGTAGCCGAGATATTCCCAAAAGCCACCGTCCCAGTGCATTTTCTCCGCCTTGAAATCCCAGTCGAGGAAGCCGTATCCACGACTGCCCCGAAAGATGCGCTCGTAACGTTCCACCGTTTCTTCCAGCGAACGCAAGCGTGTTTCACTTTCCAGGCTGTTATTTTTATCCTGGTTTTGGCTGAACAGGTTCTTGAACATATGTATCCCCAAGCAAGGGAATCGGTGAGATAGCCGGCTATCAGGATAATAGATTATCGCTGAGGAATAGGAAAGGTCGGTCTCCGCCGGTGCTGCCGGCGGAGAAACTGTGGAAAGAAGGAATGTAACGGCGTTAGGGGATTTCCTTCAGGTCCGCACCTTCCTTCTCCACTGGAATCAGATCTTCCTTGCTGATGTTCATTCCCAACAGAATACTGGAAGAAATGAATATTGAAGAATATGTGCCGACCATAATGCCAACGATCAACGCGACGGAAAAATTGTGAATGAGTTCCCCCCCGATAAAGAATAAGGCAAGCAACACCAGCAATGTGGTGAACGACGTCATCAGGGTTCGTTCCAAAGTCTGCGTAATGGAAATATTAATCACTTCCTCCGGCGTGCTCTTGCGAATCGTGCGAAAATTTTCCCGTATCCGGTCGAACACCACAATGGTGTCGTTAATGGAGTAGCCTATAACCGCAAGCAGCGCCGCCAGCACAGTCAGGTCAAAATCAAGCTGAAGAAGCGAGAACAAACCCAACACAATGATCACGTCGTGCGCCAATGCCGCCACAGCGCCGACGGAAAATTTGTACTGAAATCGGACCGCCACATAACCCATCACCACAATAAGGGCGAATAGCATACCAATGCCGCCCTTGTCGCGAAGTTCACCGCCCACCTGGGCACCCACCACCTCGACGCGCTCCAGGACGATATTTTCATCCGTATCCTGCTGCAGCATCTGCAAGATTACCTCACCGAGCGACGCATCGTCCTCTTCCGTGTTTGCTTCGTCGGTAGTTGCCGACTGCGCGTTTACCGGTTCGGTTTGCGGCAACCTTACCAGCACGTCGGTATCGGCGCCAAAATTAATTACTACCGCACCATCGTAGCCCTCCTCACTCAACCGGCTACGAATGCTGCTCAAATCCGCGGTGGTTTCATATTGGAGTTCTATCAGCGTGCCACCGGTAAAATCCAGGCCAAAATTAATTCCCCGGATAAACAGGGAGGCGATGGAAATCACTATCAGCAATACTGACAACATGGCGAAGATTTTGCGAAACCGCATAAACTCCACTATTTTCTGATCTTTCATATATTTTCTCTCTACTTGATCCGGTTAGATCCGAATGGCACTTCCTTAAGCCAATTTTGCTCAAAATCGCGGTGGTAAGTTC
>CAYVIB010000034.1:0-53841 GCA_964451365.1 uncultured Cellvibrionaceae bacterium | reverse complement strand
CTTTGGGACTATTGTCCCCGTTAGAGAGTGTGCGTCAAATCGGGGTAGGTTTAACTTGACCCCTTTTCCCTTTTCTCTCACCCGCCAAATGAACCGAACGCAGCAAGCAGCCCCATATAACGCGTAACGCGCCCGGTCGGGGCCGGCAATGGTGGCGCCGGCCATCACAGTCAGGGTGCTGGCGATAAGCAGGGTAAGATTGCGGGATCGCATAACTATTTTTCCCCCTCGCGCTGGATTCGCGAACGCGCCGAGTGGGCCGCGCTCAGGTAGTCGTCCAACAGTGTTTTTTCATCGAACCTGGTGCTGGCGCCATTGCGCACCACCACTTCACCGGCCACCATCACCGTATCCACATCGCGGCTGCCCCCGGTCGCCAGAAACGTTCGCAAGGGATGATTGCCGATGCGGTAACGCCAGTCGTCGATGTCCACCAGCACCAGATCGGCCTGCTTGCCCGATTCGACGGAGCCGATCCTGTCGCCCCAGCCCAGGGCGCGCGCGCCAAAACAGGTGGCGCTGAGCAGGGCCTGGGTCGGCGGGCAGGCAGTGTTGTCGTTGCTGGCTTCGTTAAGGCCGAGATGGGCGGCGCGCATCGCTTCGGGCATGCCGCCGATAAAGGTGACGTCGCCGTCGGTACTGCAGGACACCGGCGCGCCATCGCGGATAAAACGGGCGATCTGTTGGGTTTCACTCAGTGTTCTCTCGCCGAGCATGCCGTAATGGGCGGGCGAATGACAGATATGCACGCCAGCTTCCAGCAGGCGCTGGTATTCCTCCTCGCTGGCGTAGGCGGTGTGGACGGCGATAAGCCGGTCGGTAAGCAGGCCGAGGCGGTCGAAACGCTCCACCGGCGTCAGCCCGAATACGTCGCGCACTGCCTGCCGTTCATTTTTCAGCGGCGCCAAATGAGTTCCGTAAGGTGAGCCAAAGCGCGCGGCAATTTCGCCCATCGCCTGTAACTGCCGGTCGGAGCTGCCAAAAGCGCCCATCACCGTGGGCATGCCGCCCACCAGGCCGGAGGGGTGATCGTTCCAGGTTTCCATCAGCGCCGTCCAGTCGTCGATCTGCTCCCGGGTGTCGGCAATCTGCCGGCATTCGCTGGCGCCGTTGGGAATCATGATGTCCGATCCCCAGCGGCTGACGCGGATGCGCATGCCCAGTTCGATGGCCGCCGTGGCCATGGCGTCGGCGGTATTGGCGGAACCGAGATCGCCCAGGGCGGTGGTGCCGGAGCGCAACTGGCTCCACAAACTCCAGCGGGCGATCGCCAGCGCCTCGCCGGGTGTCAGTCGTTTGGCGACGCCGGAGATAAAACCGAACATCGAACCCAGCGCTTCGATATCGCCGCCCCGGGAATACGGCGTTGGCGTCAGGTGAGAGTCGTCGGCGCACTCGCTGTTGGGCGCCACGAAGCTCTCGTGCCAGTGGGGGTTCACAAAGCCCGGCAGGATCATTTTGCCTTTCGCGTCGATCAGTTCATCGTATGGTGGCTCGTCCCGACCCGCTTCACCCAGCGCTGAAATAGTATCGCCTTCGACCAGCACCCAGGCGTCGGGAATAAAGCGCCGGTCCAACCGACCAGTATAGAGAAACCCGTTGCGTACTAATGTTCGCCTGGGTGTTGCGGGCCGGTTTGTCAGCGCCTTTTCCCGGCTGGTCGACACTGCGCGGTTACCGGTGGATGCAGGTCCGCTGGCCAATACGGAGTACTGCGACAAACTCTGCGCGAGATGGGCAAACCGATGCCAGGGATTCAGGCAGGCACAAGTCACGCGCTGGCCTCCTCGACAGGCGCGTCCACCATGGCCGACAGGGCGCCTTTAACGGCGGCCACTGTCCGCCGGATATGGTCTTCCGTGTGCGCGGCACTGATAAAGTTGACGTCCCGACGCAGCAGCACCCCGCGCTTCGCCATCTCGGCAACAAACGGCTCGGCGGATTTGACGTGCTCTTCCGGGTTCGGGGAGAACAGGAACATGGGAATGGCATCGTAGCCGACGATACGCAGGGAACTGCCCGACGCCTCCGCCACGGCATTGACTTCTTCCTTCAACAGGCGGCCCAGGCGGGCGATTTCGGCAATGCAGCCGGTGGTTTTATAGACTTCGAGCGCCGCCCGGCACACGTGCAGCGATAACAATTCGCCACCGAACGTGGTGGAAACCTGCAGCTTTTCCATTTGCGACATCAAATCCGTGCTACCCACCACCGCCGACAGCGGCATGCCCGCCGCCAGCCCCTTGGACAGGGTCACCAGGTCGGCCCGCACCTGAAAATATTCCTGCGCGCCGCCCAGCCCCAGGCGAAAGCCAGTGACAACTTCGTCCAGCGCAAACAGCACTCCTTTATCGCCGCACAGGTTGCGCAGTTGCTGCACAAAGGCCCCGTCCAACTGGCGGTTGTAGGGCACGGACAGCAGCGCCAGGGCAATTTCATCCGCTTTGCTCTCCAACAGTTCCAGCAGCGGCGCTTCATCCGCCGGGCGAAACAGTGGCATGCGGTAGGTATAGTTCTGTATTTCCGCCGGCACGCCGGGCGTGTCGAACATGTACTGGTCGTGCCAGCCGTTGTAGCCGACCGTGACGATCTTCTCCCTGCCCGTCACATAGCGGGCGAGCCGCACCGCCGCCGAATTGGCATCGGCACCGGTTTTGAAAAAGCGGGTCATCTCGCCGCCGGGGATCACCTCCAATAATTGCCGCGCGGTGTCCACCTCGATCGGCGCCGGCAGGGAATGCAACAGGCCGTCAGCCAAGTGGTTGGTGATCGCGCCCACCACCGCCGGGTGGTTGTGGCCCAAAGCATTGGCGCCCAGGCCGCAGATGTAGTCGATGTAGCGATTGCCGTCGACATCGGTCACCCCGGCCCCGTCGCCGCTGGCCAGGTAGACGGGAAAGCGGCCGAGGGCGAACTGCTCGGGCTTTTTCATCATCGATTGAGTAAAGCCCGCAATGCACTGCCGGGCCTGGTTCATCAGGGCAAAGGATTGGTCGAGTTTCAATTCGTTCATAAAAGACCTTTTTCAGAGAGTAATCATCAAACGCCGAGTGTTGCGCCGGCGTCGACAGTCAGTGTTTCGAGGGTGATATGGCGCGCGTGATCGGACAGCAGGAACAGCACCGCGCGGGCAATATCCAGCGGCTCGGCTATACGGCCCAGGGGAATGCCGAGGCGGTACTGCTGCAGGTCGCCGTCGATCACCCGCTGTTCATCTTCCGGAGCGCGCCAACACTGGCGCTGCATGTCGGTGTAGGTGGAACCGGGAGAAACGGCATTGCAGCGCACGTTGTAGCGCGCTGCTTCCAGCCCCAGGCAGCGCACCATATGTTCGGTGGCGGCCTTGGACGCGGCATAGGCGGCTATGCCGGAGCGCGGAATATGGGCCGCATTGGAGCCCACCACCACCATGGAGCCCTTTTCCCGCCGCACCATGCGGCGGGCGACCGCCTGGCACAGATAAAAGGCACCGTGGGTGTTGACGGAAAAGGACTCCAGCCAGTCCCGGCGATCCAGCTCCAGCACGCTGCCCAGGCGCAAAATGGCGGCGGCGTGGGCGCAATAGGCGATCGGGCCCACTTCCGTTTCGATCCGCGCAATCACGTCGTGAACCTCGTCCGGCCGGGATACATCCAGGTGAAATTGCGCCAGTTTCGGCTGGTCGTTAAAACGAATATCGAGCCGCGCCACCTGCGCGCCCGCAGCCTGCAGTTCATCGGCGATCACCTTGCCAATGCCCTGCGCGGCGCCGGTGACCACCGCCACCTGGTTGGAAAAACATGAGTACATGCACGCTCCCGTTTAACGATGTCCTGGCGATTTGCAGGTTGGGATGAATGAAAATGAATCCCAACAAGAGATTGAGAATGTTGCTGGGATTCGCAAGCTCATCCCAAACTACTTCAATACACCTGATCCATAATGCGGTGGCGCTCCTGGTGATAGGTTTCCTCATCCTGGCCGTAGTGCCAGTATGGCACCGCATACATGTTGCGCCTGGTCAGGCTGAAGGCTTCGCGCAGGTAATCGCGCACCTGCAACACCATGCTGTTTTCGCCGGCGATAAACGCCGACAGCGAACCTTTCCAAGTCTGCGGAACGGCCTGCCGAACAGTGTCACCGACACAGCCGGCGCACTCCTGCTGGCGAGATACCAGCCAGTGCACCCGCACTGCCGGCGGATGAACCAGCGGAATTTTTTTGTCCTCCGAAGCCACCCACAAAAATGCCATCGCCTCGGCATCCGGCGGCAGTTGCTCAAGCAGCGCGGCAATGGCCGGCAGTGCCGTCAGGTCGCCCACCAGCACATGGTGCCGGGCTGGCGCGAGCAAGGGGTCAGGCCCGCCCGGGCCGGCGATACCCAGGTAGTCGCCCGGCCTGGCCTGGCTGGCCCAGCCGGAAGCCGGGCTGCGCTCGCCATGCAGGACAAAATCCACCTGTAGCTGATTGGTGCGGGGGCAAAAGTAACGCACGCTGTAGGTTCGGGTGATCGGCCGCACCTCATCCGGCGGCCAGACAATACGACCCTCGTCCAGGCGCGGCAGCACCGGTTTGTGTTGGCCGGGCAACGGCAGGAATACTTTGATATGCGCGCCGTTGCGGTCCGTTGGAAACACCTTGAGGGATTCGCCCGCCAGCACCACCCGCCGGATGGCCGGCGAGATCTCCTGTACGCGGACAACGCGGGTCAGGTGAGGCGGCGTGCGTTTGGGCTTTACGGCGGGGGCATTCATGCGCTCACCTCCTCCTTCAGGAACAGGCCCTGTTTTTTGGCGCTGGACAAGTAGCGGCCGAAGCTTTCGCGGGTCAGTGGGGAAAACCGCAGCCCTTGTTCACGCATGATCCGTCGCGCCCGCCCGTTGGCGATACGAGGCAGCTCGACCTTCTGCTGCGCGCGACGTTGATAAAAAAAAGCCACCAATGTCTGGTCCCGTGGGTCGTCGCTCTCGCGCAGGCGCGCCAGCCATTGCGGCATCGGGACCGTATCCATGGTAAATCCCTTTTCGTTCAGCCAACGCCCAAGTTGGTCAAGGCGCACCAGATGCTCCGGCGTCAGGTTGTAAATGCCGTCCGGCAATCCGCGTCGCGCCGCGTTGACCACGGTCCGACACACGATATCCACGGGCGTCCAGGGTTCGGCGATGGGCAGCTCCGGCAGTAATCCCTGGGCAGTGCTCGCGCGCAGGATGTTCCACATCAGGTCTTTTGGATTCACTTCGCCGGTGCCGGCCGGCCCGACCACCCGCGCGAGGCGATAGATCGTTACATTGAATCCCCGCGCCACCGCGTTCTGCAGCAGCCGCTCGGCCGCCCATTTGCTCTGCTGGTAACCGTCGGCAAGGCCGGCGTGGAAGTCGATCCCCGCCTCCGGCAATTCATCACAGCCCTGGCCGACGGCGATGGAGGAAATAAAATGCAGCGGGATGTTGCGCCTGGCCGCGAGTTGCAACAGCGTGCGGCAGGAAAAGGTGTTGGCGTGCTTAAGGGAATCGTAATCGCGCAGGACGCTGGTAATCGCGGCGTTGTGGAAAACCGCCTGTACGCGGTCCACGAGGCCGGCCCAGGTGGCGGCATCGAGGCCGAAATTTTCTGCTTCCAGGTCGCCGGGCACAATCTCGATCCGGTGCTGCCAGTTGCGCACATCCAGGCCCTGGCGCAGCAACGCCCGCCCTATTCGGTCCAGCCCGTCCCATTTGTCGCGCGTCCTGAGCAGGCACGCAATGGTCGCGGCGGTGCCGGTCAGCAACTCGGCAAGCAGGTGGGCGCCGACAAAACCGGTCGCACCCGTCAGCAGCACGGTTTGCCAGAAGTTGGGCAGGGCTACGGGCGTTTGCGGGCGAAGGGATTCCGGCAAACGGGCATCGGCGAGGAGCTTCTCCTCCAGGTTCGTCGCCAGTCTGTTGGAGATTCCATTCGACAGATAGCCGGCCAGCGCGGCCAGTGAAGGGTACTCAAACAACGTCGCTACCGGCACCTCGCGGCCCAGTTCCGCGCTCAGGCGATTCGCCACTTTTATCGTTTGCAGCGACTGCCCGCCCAGCAGGAAAAAGTCATCGTCGCCGCCGAAATCCGCCGTGCCGAGCACTTCCCGCCACACCTTTCGCACCAGCGCCTGTTCGGCCGGCTCGTCATGGCTTGCAGGCTCGTCGACCACTAAGGCCGCCAGCGCTTTTTTATCCACTTTGTTGCTGGCAGTCAGCGGCAGTTGGTCGATCCGGATGAAGCCCGAGGGGATCATGACCGCCGGCAGTTTTTCCCGCAGCCGGTTTTTCAGCGCGGCGATGTCCGGCTTTTGCTTCGCGCGGATAAAAGCATGCAGGTTGTGGTTAACGGCAACGACCGCGCAGTCATCCACTTGCGGGTCGGCGTGAAGTGCCGCTTCAATTTCCGCAGGACTGACGCGCTGGCCACTGATTTTGATTTCGTCGTCGATGCGGCCCAGGTATTCCAGCCGACCCTGGTTGTTTATGCGCACCCGGTCGCCGGTTTTATAGAGTCGCAGCGGCGGCTTGCCCGGTAGTTCAAGCGACACGAAACGGGAAGCTGTTTGTTCTTCCGCATTGAGATAACCCTGTGCCAGCGACGCGCCCGCCAGCGCAAGCTCACCGGCAACACCACTGGGCATCAATTGGTTGTGCTCGCCCAACACCAGCGCGATGCGGCCGGGCAAAGGCCGGCCGATGGAAACCTCACTGTCCTCGTGAAGCGCGGCACAAGTGGCCACCACCGTCGCCTCGCTGGGGCCATAGGTATTCCAGAGCCGGACACTGGCCGGCACGCACTGGCGCCACTGCGCAACGCGCTCGGGCGGGGCCGCTTCGCCACCGATAATCACGGTATGCACCGAGTGCGGCCAGGGGGCGTCCGTGCGGTGGAGGTAGTGGACCAATTCGTGCCAGAAGGCGGTGGGCAGATCCAGCACGCCCAGGCGCTCATGGTGGCAGGCGCCCAGAAAAGCCTCCATGGATTCGAGCATGTTGTCCGTGCGCAGCACCAGCGTGGCGCCCTGGCACAGGGGCAGGAAAATTTCCTCTATGCAAGCGTCGAACTGCATCGGCGCGAATTGCAGTACCCGGTCATCGGCGGTAACGCCGTAAACCTGCTTTGCGCCGGCGACGAAATCATTCAGCGCCCGTCGCCCCACGACTACGCCCTTGGGATTGCCGGTGGAACCGGAGGTGTAAATAAGGTACGCCGCCTCCCCGGGCAGCTTTGGGCTTTCCGCACACGCATTTTCCGATTTGGAAAGCGCATCGAGTGTCACGCTTTGCCAGGCCGTATCCGTCAATTCCTGATTGAATTCCGCGAACACCACAAGAGCGGCACCGGCATCGGCCAGGATTTTTTTGTTACGCCCGACGGGACCGGCCGGATCGATAAACAAAAACACCGCCCGGCAGTGCAGCACCGCCAGCATCAGGGTAACGGCGTCGCGGCCGCGCGGCAGGCATAGCGCCACCAGATTGCCGGGATGAACACCCAACCGCCGCAATGCCTTCGCATGCGCCTCAATGTTTTGCCACAACTGCCCGTAGGTGACGGTGCCGTCGCTGTCAGCCAGGGCATCATGATGGCTACGATCCTTTGCGGCCCGTTCTATCAGCGCTATTACATCGGGGTTTTCTTGCGGCAGTGCCGGCCCGTCGAGCCAGGACAAATGCCGGTAATCCGGTAGCAGCGGCGTTTCGCTCCGGCAGGCATCACGCAACCAGTCGAACATTTCGCGCTGCACGTCATCGATATCCTGTTGGCTGTAGCGCGCCGGGTTGGCTTCGAGGGTAAAGTCGAAACCGCCGTCGCCGGTGGCGACAAAAGCAAAAGACAAATCTTCCACCGGCCCGGCGCTGAGTGAACGGACCTTCGCCGCCTGGCCGTGAACCCACAAACCACGGTCGAACGGCATTATGTTGACCACCGGCCCGAAAAGCCGCTGGCCACCACCAATCAGGCCGAGGTCGCGGCGCAAATGTTCGTAGCGGTAACGCTGGTGCGGCCGCATCGACACCATGTATTCCGCCACCCGCGCAACGAGTTCGCCGAATGTTTTCAAGGTGCCCAGGCGCAGGCGCAGGGGAACGATATTCATCAGCATCGCAGGCGCCCTCAGGGAGGCACCACTTGCGCGGCTCATTACCGGCAGCCCGAGAACAATCTCGTTACTGCCGGTACGCCGGTAAATACAAAAAGCCACGGCGGCGATTAATGTATGGGACCAGTTGCAGGCCGGTTGCGGGCGGAGCTGGTCGAGCGCCTGCTTGAGTTCTGCGTCGATAAAAGCGTGGCTGCGGCGCGGTGGCCCGGCAAACGCGGCCGACGATGGCGACAGGGAAACCGGCGGTTTCATTTCCGCCAACAGAGCTTGCCAATAGTGTTTATCTTCTTCCCGCACGGCGGAATGCTGATATTGCGCATCTTCCTCGATGACCGGCGTCAGGGACGCCAGCCGTGCGTGCTCAAGGGGCAGTGTTTTTGTTCTTGCCGCCTCGTACAGCGCCAGGGCGCGTTTTTGCAGCAGGGAGAAGCCGTAGCCGTCGCAGACGATATGGTGAATGCACAGGTACCAAAGGTACCGCGAACGGCCGGTTTTGAGCACCGCCGTGCGATAGGGACACTCCCTGTCCAGGGAGAGGGGTCGTCCCGTTTCCGCCTGCATCCATTCCCGGGCGAGCGCCTCGCCGTCCGCTTCCGTGCTGAAGTCGTGAAATGTGAATCGCCGTTGCGGCTGCACCGGACACTGCACCGGTTCGTCGTTGCGCTCCGCAAAAACGCAATTGAGCCCTTCGGCTTCACCGAATACCTGCTCCAGTGCGCGCTCGAATAACGGCAGATCCAGCTCACAGGGCAGTTCCACCACCTCGGCGGTGTTGTAGATTGCGCTGTCCGGCCCCGCCAGTTTTTGGCCCCACCAGATTCCCTGTTGCGCCTGGGTCAGCGGCAATTCGCCTGCGTGCAATTGCGGTTCAGCCATTGGCTGCCACCTTCTCCTCCAGCGCGGGGCTGTTCGCACGGCTTGTCACCAGGTCCCACCACTGGCCAAGCGTGAGGCGTTCCGCCAGGTCGGCAAATTCAATTGCCGCGCCCTGCCCGCGCCAGCGTTCCACCAGTTCCATCAGGCGAATGGAATCCAGGCCCAGGTCTTCCGGCGAGGCGTCGTCCGTCAGCTCGCTCTCGTCCAGGTGCATAATGGCCGCGATATCGGAACGCATGGCGGCGGCGCTGATACCTGCCGCATTGGTACCCGCAAGGTCGCGTTTAAGCCGCGCCAGGTCAGTCACCGCACCACAGCGGCGGGCGATATAGTCAATTGCCATGCGGTGATCCCCGGCGGAAAAATCCGCCACCGCATCGCTCACCACAAAGGCCTGGATATCGGTCATAAAGGCTTCCAGGCTGGTGGCCAGAATGCCGATATGGGCGTAGATGCCGCAGATAATCAATTGATCGCGCCGCTGTTCGTGCATCAACTGATGCAGGGCATTGCGCTGGAACGCGCTGTAGCGCCACTTGACCAGTTGCGTGTCGTCTTCATCCGGCGCCAGGGCGGAAATAATTTCCGGTTCGTTGTTGCTGTCGCCCAGACCGGGGCCCCAGAAGTCCGTCAGCAGCGCCCGGTCGCGCGGGTTTTGATGGGCGGGTTGCGCGGTATACACCACGGGAATACCCGCGGCCTTACAGAGGTTTTTTAACTGCTTGATATTGTCGATCAGCTGCAGCGTCAGCTCCGCCTCCGCACCGTAAAAATTAATGAAGTAATTCTGCATGTCGTGAACTAACAGTACGGCGCGACTGGCTTCGGGACGCCAGTTCACCGTGTTACTGTATTCGGTGGCGGCGGTTGCAATATCGTAGGAAGCGATTTTTGGAATCGTCATTTGTAAATACACCTTCGTTTCTTTTTTACACACTATGCGCGGGCTTTTTCACTGGCTTTTTCCAGCAGTGCCCGCAACGCTTTTTTATTTACCTTCCCCACCTTGGTGGTGGGAAAAGCGCTTACCTGTTCGATCCGGTCCGGCAGTTTGTAGTCGGCCAGCCCGCGCGCTTTAAGAAAGGCGCGCGCCTGCCGCAGGTTGATGGGCGAGGCCTGGTCACGGGAGATAACGAACGCGCAGATACGCTCGCCCAGGTATTCATCGGGCATCGCCACCACCGCCACATCCAGCACCGCCAGGTGGGCCAGCAATTGGTTCTCCACTTCCTCGGCGGCAATTTTTTCCCCGCCCCGGTTGATCTGGTCCTTGTCCCGGCCTTCCACCACCAGGTAACCCTGCGGTGTTAACCGCACCAAATCGCCGGTGCGGTAAAAGCCGTCGGCAGTGAAGGACCGCTGGTTGTGGGCCGGCGCCCGGTAGTAACCGCGAATGGTGTAGGGCCCGCGCGTGAGCAGGTGACCCACCTCGCCGGTGCGCACCGGCCGGCCTTCGTCATCCAGCACGCGCACTTCATCGAACGACGACATCGGTCGGCCCTGGGTTTCAACAATCACATCGCGGCTGTCATGCAGCCGGGTGTAATTCACCAGGCCCTCGGCCATGCCGAAGACCTGTTGCAACTGGCAGGGAAATATCTGGAAAAAACGGCGGGCAGCCTCGGCGCTGAGCTTGGCACCGCCCACCTGAATTACCCTCAGACTGGCCAGGTCGCGAGGCCGGTTCTGCTGGGCATTAATCCACGCAATCGCCAATGGGGGAACGAGAGCGCAGTGGGTCACCCGATGATGCTCAATCAAAGGGAATACAGAATCCGGCGCGCCGGACTCGCTGAGGATGATGGTACCGCCGGCGTAAAAGGTGCCGAGCGTGCCGGGCGAACTCAGCGGGAAGTTGTGGCTGGCCGGCAACACCACGAGGTAGCGCGTGTGCGCGTCAAACCCGCAGACATTCACACTCTCGCGTACGCTGTAGAAATAATCGTTGTGGGTGCGCGGGATCAGTTTGGGAACGCCGGTGGTGCCGCCGGATAATTGCAGCAGCGCCATGCCGCAAGGATCGATGTCACTATCGATTGACCCGCTTCGGTACAGGGAATCCAGCTCGGTAAATTCCCGTGCGTCGCCCGCCACAATCACCCGGCACTCACCCAGGTCAGAGCGGCATTCTCGAGCCAGTTCCCGGTAATCGAAACCGCCGGCGGTTTCGCAAATGAACCAGGCTTTGGCCCCGGTAATCTCAATAAAGTGGCTGATTTCAAAACGGCGGTGAGCAGGCAACGCAAGCACCGGCACTACCCCCAGGTTGAACAGTGCAAAAAGAATTTCAAAAAATTCGCCGCGATTGGGCATCTGCAGGATGACCTTGTCCCCCGCTTCCAGCCCCAGGGCGCGCAAGCCCGCCGCCAGCGATTCAGCCCGCGCCCGCAATCGCGCGTAGGTCCACTGCCGGTTGCCATCGATAACCGCAACCGCGTCCGGAGTGCGCTCACTGCGTGTCCGTAAAACTTGGGCAAGGCTCCGGTCCTGCCACAGGCCCATCGCACGGTAGTGCTGCCGGAAGCTTTCGGGCCAGGGCGTGAATTCGTCAGTTTGCATCCGTTGCCTCCCGCGAACCCGCGCTGGTCACGCCAATGGCGTGCAACATGGTGTTGAACTTGGCTTCGGTCTCCGCCAGTTCCTTTTCGGCAACGGAATCACCAACCACACCCGCGCCGGCAAACAGGCGGATATGGTTTTGCCGCACCTGGGCGCAACGGATCGCCACCGCCCATTCGCCATCGCCCGAGGCATCGCACCAGCCCACCATGCCGGTGTACAGCCCGCGCGGGTATGCTTCCAACTCGCCAATAACCTGCCGCGCCAGCCGTTGCGGATGGCCGCCCACCGCCGGTGTCGGGTGAAGGGCAAGCGCCAGGCGAACCGAGGATACGGATGGGTCCAGCAATTCACCTTCGATTCGGGTTGCCAGGTGCCACATGGTGCCAGTGCTGACAAGGCTCGGCTGCTTCGGCACGTGCAGCCAGCGGCAGAACGGCCTTAGTGCTTTATCGATGGCCTGTACAACCAGGTCATGTTCGTAGCGGTCTTTCGCTGATTGCATTAACCGCCCGGCCCGGCGGCGATCAATTGCCGCGTCATCGCTTCTGGGTTCCGACCCCGCCAGCGGATGCGCAATAACGCGCGAGCCTTGTTTTGCCACCAGCAGTTCCGGGCTGGCGCCGATAAACGTCGCGCCCTCCGTTGTCGAACGGTAACCCGTCAGCGGAACGGAAAAGGTGTAGCCGTTGGGATTGCCGGCCTCAAGGTTGCGAATCAGTGCTTTTACGTCCGGCTCGCGCCCGCACTCCACATCCAGTGCCCGCGAAAGCACCACCTTGTCCAGCGCGCCATTGCCAATCAAACTCACCGCCCGGTTAACCGCATCGGTATAGGCTTTTCGCCCCGGCACATTCCGCAAGCGGTATTCGCCCGCGGCCACAAGCGGTTGTTTGCCACGAGGTTTGGTTGCGCCGGTACAGCGCGTGACATTGTTGCTCAGGCGCAACCACGGCTGCTGATTCGTATCGAACGGAATAGCTCCCACCACCGTTGACTGCCCGAGATGAAGCTCCCGGGCAAACCGAAGGGACTGCTCCACCTGTTCGGCAATAGTTGCCCCGCCGCCGGTGGGCAGGTGGGCAAAAGGCGGTTTCGCCAGCAGTTGGTATTCGCGCGAAGAAAAATACACATCCGTACGCGCCTGGTAGAAGGAAAAAATATTTTCCGTCGCCGCAAAGCCGGAAGGCCGTGCGCTTTCTTCAATTATCCGGACCATTAATAACCCCAACTCGATTCAACAAATCTCATTCACCCGAAACAACGGCGACACACGCGGTACCACCGCAATAAAGAGGATTCGGTTAACTTTCGAATGCGGCGAAAAATCACCAGCGGGGAGTGGTCCGGCCGAGTCCCGGGACAAACTTCATACCTATTACTACTCCAGCACTACTCAATTCGACCGAGGCATGTTTCACATGTGGAACAGCCGCGCCTTGCAAATGATAATGAGAAATATTTACACTTAGAATTTTATTGCGACCTTCCCCGCCGCGCCAGGATGTTTTGATATGAAGTACGTGCAAGCAGATATGCGTTTTAGTCACACCGGCATCGACACGCCAGTTTCGGGTGGCCAGATTGTTCGGCAAAATGCGGCGTCGGGCCTGGAGATAAAAATTGCCGGCGGTATTCACCGGGATCAGCCGGTGGTACGCGGCACGCTGACCACCACGGAAGGACTTAGCGGTATTCAATTACAGTGTTGCCGGCACGCCGAGGTCCAGTCGTGCGATGTGCAAACGGTGCTGCCGCCCGGACTGGTGCTGGTCTATCTGTTGTGTGGTTTGGTGCGGTTTTCCCTGGATGGTACGCAATTCAAGCTGCGGGCGACCCACGATTCCCCCGTAGCCCTCGCCTTCAACCTTACCCAAGCGACAAAGTTCGGGCGCCACCTGCTCGCCGGCAGCTACCAGGAAAAAATTGTCGTTACCCTGACGCCCGCATGTGCACAAAGAATTACCGCACAGGATATATTCAACCCTCTGCACACTGCCGTTTTCCAGCAACATCTTTTTCACTGCCGCTGGCGGCCCGGCGAAGAACAGGTGCGCGCCTGCCGTCAAATTCTAGCGGAATCGGGCAATGCCGGTATGTCATTGACGCAGGAAGCAGCCGTTTTACTGCTGGTGCAATCCAGTTTGATGACACTTGTTTCGGAGCAGTTATGCTTTTCCGCAACCGGCACACCGGCAATTCACCCGGCCGCGCGCGTGCGGCATTACATCAACGAAGTCCTGGCGCGACAGGGACCGAAAGCCCACGTCAGCCTGTCCGGGATCGCAGCGCAACTGAATATGAGCACCAGTAAATTGCAGCGCATGTTCAAACTCCACTATGGCACAACCGTAATGAATTACATCCGCACCCAGCGCCTGATGGCGGCGCGCGAAGCGATTTGCCGGCGGGGCGTAACCATTGGCGAGGCGGCTTTTATGGCGGGTTACAGGCACTCGTCGAATTTTTGCCTGGCGTTCAAAAAGGCGTTTGGGGAAAACCCGGGAGAATTGTGCAACACCGAAAAAAGATAGGTTGATTGGCGGGCTGTGTTCAGTTTTGCGGAGAAATCCAGCCGAGAATTATTTCCAACCGGAGAAGCCTCTTTAAACCGCATTATCCTCTCTTCGGTGGGGTCAAAAAATCCCTTATCCAGGTTGTCGAGGGTGCCGTCCGCCAGCATCGTCACATAACTGGAAGGTAATGCCATTGCCAGCTCTTTTGCCGCCAGCGGAATGCCGTAGGCAAACAAAACAAAGCCACCGGCAACCGTGAAAATAACCGCCGCCGCAATAAACTTTATTTGCTTTCCCAGTGGTGGGAATTAAAAAGAGGAGATCCGGGGCGATGTTTTGCCAGTAGCCCATCGATATCCCCGGTTTCGAAAAAATCGCCGTTGGGCAGTTCAACTACCCGTGTGGTATTACCGACACGGGAGGGAATCCGCATGTCGGACAACGCCACCGGCTCCCACTCCACGCCATCAAGTTGCTGGATAAGGTAGCAAAGTCGTACTATTGTCGGAAAAATGTCGGAAGGGATTATCCATCTAGTCCTGCAGCATCACTGCGTTCACAAGGGAAAATACGCCCTAAATCAGAGGTAATGTATAGCCCTTGCAGTTGTTCTTTCTCTACCGCTTCTTTGATGATCTCTTGGCAATGTAAGTCCCTGTAATTCTCTATTTTCGTCCGGAATATCGACCAGCCATGAATCTTGTCTTCGCGAATGACTAGGTTTTCCAAGTCTCTCCATGAGTTTTGGCGAGTCAAGGTAGTATCAAGCGCATCTGCATCTTCAGCTACATTCATCGGCGTGAATATATAAGCCTCACCGTTTTCGTAAATCGCGGGAAGAAATTCACCATCATTTTCAATGAGAGGTTTTAGTACCTCATAGGCTCGTAAGTTTAAAAAGAGTCGACCTTCAAAAACCGCGATTTCAGGAATTATGCAACCCTGCTGCTCTTGTGTACCTTTTGGAAAAGTCACATTTAGAGGCTCTTTGAACACGTCCTTGAATGAGCGGGGGGGCGTTATTCAGTTCAATATGCAGTTCAATGGTTTCGTCACTGACCTCACCCACAAGCCTGTCTATCTGCTCAACATCGATAAGTGGGTCGAGATAGGAGTTTGAATTCGTAAGCAAAGTATATAACATAGTTTATCGCCCTGTTTGTGGTACAACTTCTGGTGGAACAGCACCGCTTTGTAGACAAGTACGGATAAACCGCAGTGCAAACATAAGCTGTTCCGGCGACCTGACATTCATATAGTTAATTCGAATCCCCATCCATTGATAGTAACGCGTGTGATGAATACGCTTATGTGGTACCGCCTTTCGCAAGTAATTCGGCATATATGGCCTGTCTTGCCAATCACGCGGTAACCAACATCCATTTACAGGGTCATCAATAGCACTTTAAGCCATGCCATTACAGCGCGAATTAAGATAGCTTCTTTATGTTTCCCTGAAATGATAGCATGGCAGTCACATCGAGAAGAGGGGCGAGCATCACCGCCTCTCCGCATGTGATCGGCGAGCCGAGATGAATTATGCGCTTCCGATTAATTGAGCGTTCATGCTGTTCGCTTTAATGCGGTATTGATCGAGTTTGTCATACATGACACCAAGTGTTTGTACCGCAGAAAAATCGGCCAGTAAGCGTTCTACATCGCTAAACGGTGGCTTTATATCGGGAAACATCCTATCCTCTTTATTGTGTCGGGTTCGGTAGTCCGCCATAATCTCAGGTCCCGGCCTAAAACATCCGGACATTTTCGTTATTTTTTTCGGCACAAATGCACAAAACCGGCATATTGGTTTGCAATCCCCTCCTTCAAAAAAATGCCAAATACGTCTTCAAAGACAGATTAAGAACCAAGACCAGCCTATTTCTAATCAGAGACTCAACTTACATGAGTGGCTTATATTACCTTTTAAAGAAGCTTACACGATCCCTTCACATCGTATTCATTTAACAGTGCATCGACGCTACTTAGAAATGATTGCCACATTAGAGCGCGCCGGAGTTCGTTCCATTCTCTGTCGTTCCTGTACTTGAAATCCTTCAACTCCACCTGATCAATGTCGCGGGAAACACTTGAGACCAAGCAAATTAACTCTTCCCTTATAGAATCATCGTCAAAAATAGAATCATCGTCAAAAGTCGTTTTCGCTCGATTATTTTTTGTCTTCACTATTATTACGTCCGTATGAAACACTAGTCTGTAAAGGTCAAATTTTTCGACCGTTAAGGGCAATCCGCTATCTCCGGCCTTGTGCGTCAGTTGGAACAGTTAATTCACCTACCAAAGAGCAATCATCCTGAATAACGTCACAACACGGTTTTGGCCTCACCTTGAAAAGTTCCTGCACCTCATGATCAGTCAAATCCAATCCGAACTGAGATTTCAGCCGCTCAATGACAATCGGATACATTGGAACGCCTACATACAACAATATTAATTCGTTGATCTTAAGCGTCTTGAAGGCGGAGCTTACTGCCTCCGGTGCTGATTTAGCTAAATAGATTTCTAGCTCCGATTGGTATTGTTCAAGACGTTTGATCTTATCCAAAATCTTCACCATGCTTAAGATTTGCTCTGTCTTGCTAAAAATTACGTTGAGTACGTGGTCTCTCAGGATTTAAAAATGCACCCAAAGGTAATTCCGTTGCCCAAGCAAACACCGTCCGATTCAAAACCGGACCAGCCGGTAGAGACAAAAGTACCGATAGCTACTGCAATCCGTCTGATTTATTTGCTGCCCGCGTGACGCCATAATGCAAAAAATACTCATATAGAGTAAATATATTACTATTATGTGGTATTTTTTGATGCTATATGAAAGCTAATCAAATGCAAAGAGCAAAAGGACCAAAATGGCACGAATGTCAACTTTTTTGGGAAATAATATGATCATCCGTTGGTTTTCCACGCTTCTAAGCGGATCGAATGGTGGCTTTTAACACCACTTGCTCTATGTGTGTAATTGCTTCTTTGTGGTAAAATCTTTCGTTAGTGTGGTTGCTGCAGACAGAGCTAAATATGAACAACAAAATTCGATTAATGATCGTCGATGATCAGGTTATCCTCTCTGGCGGGATGGAGCTGTTGCTCACCAAGACGGGGCGCTATGAAGTTGTATCTAAAGTAGAGAACATGGCCGAAGTCCTTCCGTCATACAAAAAATTTCGTCCAGAAATCGTTATTTTGGATATACGATTCGATAAGACTGCTGACAATCTGAAATCAGGACTGGACGTTCTAAAGACACTGATCCTTTTAGACAAGAATGCAAAAATAATCATGCACTCGCAGTACGATCACCCTGAAACCATACAACAAGCCTATGCCAGCGGGGCGAAGGCTTTTATTAACAAAAATATTGATCTTGAGCGTTTTATTAGCGTTATTGAAGAGGTTGCCTCAGGTAAAGTGAGTCTCCCTCCTGAAATTGCCCAAAAATTGGCGATGTTAAGTATTGCACCTAAAACTAGCGCCAATCCAAAGAACCTGCTAAACAAACGACAGCTTGAAATTTTCGTCCTGATGGCACAAGGCAATACCCAGTCAGAAATAGCTGGTATTATGAGTCTCCACAAAAGAACGATAACAGCGGAAACAGCCAGAATAAAAGACCTTCTCGGAGTTGAACGGCCCGCGCAGATAACTATGATGGCTATTGAGCACGGCTTAATTTCCGCTAGTTCGATAACATCCTGGGGTCAGCCGTAACATATAGGTTCTTAGGCTTAACCGTAAATTCAAACGATTCATAAACCTCTTCATTCGATGCGCCGAAACTAAATCTATATTTTCGCAATAATTCGACTATCGCTAATTTCATTTCAACAAACGCTAGTTGCATGCCTGGACATAGGCGAGGTCCACCTCCAAAAGGGTGCAGTTTGCTCTCTGCCTGGCTGCTTTCAATCAACCACCGTTCTGGCTTAAAACCTTCCGCGTTCGGAAAAAATTTTTCATCCTTGCCAGTTTGCGACAAGAGCACCACAGTCATTGTTCCTTTTGGAACTTGATATCCGCTTACCACGACATCCTTTTTTGGTTCCAAAAACAGCAACGGCGCTACAGGTTTAATCCGCATTGATTCACGTAGAGCCGCTTCCAAATAGACAAAATTATCCAAGTCGTCAAAACTAAGCTTGCCTTCCATCGGTAAAGTTGTTTCTATTTCCTCGAATACCTTTTGTTGGACCTCCGGGTGACGGCATAAAAAGCATATGGTCCACGCGATGGTGTTTGCCGTGGTATCTTCGCCCGCCAGGAGTAATGTAACAACATTTCCAAACAGCTTTTCAAAGGATGCGCCTGTAGACACCAGTGATTCTAAAATATCGCCGGATGTGTCGGGACCACATGCCCGTTTTTCGGCGGATTGGACAAGCGTTTGAATTAATGATTGAATTCTTAGCAAGGATTTTTCCAAGTGTTGATCTTGCTTTCCTTTATATATCTTCCAATAAGGAACAGGCGCCTGTAATCTTCGATTAATTTGAGGAAAAATGGAATCCAGACAGGATTGAAGTTCGGAGTCGGGATACTCCAACGTGTTCAAGTCGTACCCAAACGCCAACATGGTAGTTACATCAACCGAATAGCGACGAATCAACTCCTGAAAATCAAATGATGTGGACAGAGGAACCTGCCGCACGAGTCTTTCCGTTAATTCGGATAAAACAGGAAAAAACCGTTTTAGCTGACTGGGTTTAAAGGCAGGATTCAAGATTTTCCTGTGTGCTTTCCATTCCTCACCTTCAGCCGAAAAAACCCCATGAACTCCCAGTTCCTTAAAGACCGATTCAATTTTCGACAATCGTCGGAAGGTCTGGGGCCGGTCTTTCAACATTTGGTATACATCATCGGAAGAGCTAACCACGACTACCGGCTTACCGAGTAAATGGAATCTGTATATATTCCCCATCTCTTGGGCCTTGCGGGCTAAAAACAAATGAAACTCAGTTGGCTTGAAGAGACCAAAACTTCCCAGGAACAATCTTTCCTTTGGAGTAGGTACTTGGTGAAATGGTTTAATTTCTTGATTTGGCACGTATTTCTTCTTCTTTTTTAATCAATAGGAATTGGTCAACTATAGCATTGTAAATTGCTATTTCAAAGTGCTATGATTGCCATCAAGTGGCAAAAGGTATCTCAACTCATGGAAAATCTAGCGTTACTATTTTTGGTTGGCGGGCTATCTCTCTCCTTCGGCGTGATTTTCAGCGACATCATCAAGAAAGTGATTTTATACCCAGTAATAATGGCATTTGGGCACTTGGTTGTCTGGATTCATCGAAAGAATCATTCTTCTCCAGAAGAGTATTTAAAAGATAAAGATAAGAATAAAGATTAAAAATGGAAGCTAATGGAATATTTATTACGCAACGCAGGGCGTACAGTCATCGCATGTGCTCTCTTTAGCATATCCAGCCTGATTTTCGCCGATACACTGCATTTAAATAATAGTACCACGGGACCTTTCGGCGAATATCTTGCTTTTCTTGAGGATGTTCACTCTGAGCTCGATATTAACGCGATACAAAATCTTCCAGACACAGCGTTTAACCAACTTGAAAGAAGTCGTGTAAATCTCGGCACCTCTGAGTCCACGTATTGGTTACGCTTAGAGGCCGATTTCACGCAGTACCAGGAGCTACATTGGTACATCATCCAGAATTTTCAATTCATCTCCAACATTACCCTTTTTTATCCCGAAAGTGGTAGATACAAAAAAATAACACACGCAAATAGCCATGGATTCGAAGGGCGCGCCTTTGACACACGCTCGATAATCTTTGAAATTCCAACCCCATCGACCGATATTTCCACCTACTTCTTAAGAGTAAACAGCGGTGGCAATATGCTTGACTTGGATTTGCAGTGGCACACCCGGAAGTCATTAATAGAATTTAGCAGCACCAGCAATTTCCTTTATGGGCTTTTTTATGGTGCCCTCTTGGCCTTACTTTTATACAACCTCTTTCTGTACTATTCGATCAAGGATCGGTCGTATCTGTACTACGTGTCATATATGTTGTCGTTTTTCATGCTGTTCGCATACATAAATGGGTACCTCGGTTTGTTCACCAGAATTAACCCCGCACTGGATTATTTAGCCGTTCTATTGCTTGCACCATTGCACCTCGCCATTCTCTTTTGTCGCAGCGTACTTTCTTTGAAAGATTTAAAGCCCATCCTGGACAAAGTTATGCGATACCTGCAACACATTATTTTGGTCTTCGCGATGGCAGCAATTTTTTGGTTTGATCAATCCACCACGTTGCTTATAGCTGTAATCCTAAACCCTGTCGTTATGCCTATGCTCATCGTTTGCGGATTAGTAGCGCTCAAAGCTGGTCATAGGCCGGCAAAGTATTATTTATTGGGATGGGGAATTCTTGTTCCTTTCGCAGTTGTTTATGGACTAAACGTTTTATCAGTCGTATCAACGAATTTTCTGGTGGAAAATGGCTTGCAAATCGCCGGTATTTGGGAAGCCCTTCTCTTTTCGTTGGCTCTTGCAAGCAAAACAAAAGAATTCAGGCATGCAGCTGCTGACAAAAGCAAATTATCGCGCCACTACATTGATCTTTTGGAAGGGGAGCGAAAGTCCATAGCTAACGAAATTCACGATAGCGTCAGCGCAACGCTGGTTTCCATCAAATATCACATCCAGGCGATAATGCAAACGACGAATGATAGCGAAGTGCACAGCCTTGCAAAGAACCTCAATGAAATTATTGCAGGAAAGTACGACGAAATCCGCGAATTTGTACGAACTCTACGCCCCGAAGTTATTGATACGTTAGGTGTTGAAACGGCCGTGCGTCAACTAATTGATAATGCAAACAAAGTGACAGAAACTGGAAAATTCGAGTTCGTGTGCAATGGCAACTTCTCGCAAGTAGACGAATATACAAGCATCCAACTGTATCGCATTGCGTCCGAAGGAATCGCGAACATTTTGAAGCACGCTAATGCCACCGCATCGACAATAAGCATAGCTGCCACTCCTCAATCTTTAACTTTGCAAATTAGAGATAACGGCGTGGGGTTTAACAATCAACTGGGAGCTGAGGGGATCGGTTTAATTTCTATTCGTGAAAGAGTTGATTCGCTAAAGGGAACGCTAAAGATTAATTCCGCTCCGGGACGAGGCACACGACTAACTGTCTGTATTCCTGTCGTACAACAATAAATAAATTTCTATCCTAAATAATCAAAATAGGGAAATTTTATGAAAATAAAAATGTATTCATCTATAGCACTTCTTTTTGTTGCATTGAATGTATCCAGTAAAGAATATCACTTAGAGGAAGTAGTTGTTACAACTCAGCTTCGTCCACAAAACACATCGGATGTTCCGATTTCCATTCATGTGGAAGAAGGTGAATACCTTGACAAATTTCAAAAAGATAGCTTAGCGGAAGTAATTGCCCCGCTTCCTAACGTTCATTATTTGGAAAGTGGAGTATCTACTCAGGTTCGCATGAGGGGGATTGGCTCCGGGAACAGCCAAGGATTTGAGCAATCGGTGGGGCTATATATTGATGGTATTTCATATAATCGAGCACAGATGCTGAGAATGCCTGTTTTTGATATCGATCGTGCGGTTTTTGCATATGGACCACAGAACGCGTTGCATGGAAAGAACTCCATTGCTGGCTCGATAAGTCTAACGAGTGCGCGCCCGCAAGACAATTTAGCCGGCGCTTTAAACATTCTCCACGCAAATTCGACAAATTCAACCGGTTCAGAAGGGTTCATTACCGGGCCTATCAATAACCAATTATCAGGCAGGCTGGCCTTACATTACGAAGAGCAAGATGGATTCATCTGGAACGGAGAAAAAAGACGGAATGAACCCGGAGTCCGGGAATATGCCGGAAAAGTTTCCTTCTTATGGAGGCAAGACCATAGTCTCGAATCTTTGCTGACAGTTACGTCTTCAAGACTTGACACATCAGGAAGACCGTTTGAAATCTACATCGACGAAAGTAATGGCTTGGATTTGGAAGCGCTAACAGGAATTGAACTTCTTTCAGAAATACCAAATACTTTCAGCAATGCAATGGTTGCCCTTTTTAACCAAGAGGCGCAACCGCCCGACATTGATCATGTCAGATTCGCAGATGGACCAGAGATTGGGGAAAACCGAATGGATACCGGTGTCTTACAGGTATCGAAGAATTTCGATAAGTTCGATGTTCAGGCTATAACGGGTATCGTAAAGTTTGATTATTTCGAATCATGTGACTGTGATTTCAGTCGGTATAATTTACTGAATATTGCCGTTAAAGAGGAGTTTGAGCAATTTAGCCAAGACATACGATTTCTCTCCAATGGGTCTAACGATACCTGGCTAGCAGGACTGTTTGTACAAACATACGATCAGGCATTTAATGATATAGTGAATATCAGACAGGATAACTTGGTCATTCCCGTAGTATATGGAATTCTCTCTCAAAGCCCAACTCTCGGGATTTCGCCGGATGCGGCTTTTCAGCTGTCAAATACGGGTGTTGCACGAAACTTTGAACAAACGTCAGACCTGTACTCAGCATATTTTCAATATAGTTGGAACCTTGGTTCCAAAACAGACATTATAGTCGCGGCACGATACTCTGTCGAAGAAAAGCAAGGTAACAAGGCCATAAATATAGTTTCTCTGGAGGACGGATTAGCGGTGGACCCAAACAGCTACGCTCCATTTTTGTACGGTCAATTTTTTGCTGTGGAAAATGAGCAATATACAGACCACAATCTGGAAGGTGAGCGGAGGACTTCTACACTCGACCCTTCGATTACAATTGAATATAGACCTTCAAATAATAGCTTGTGGTTTGCTTCGTTAAAGCAAGGCTCGAAAGCGGGCGGATTTGATCCACGTTCCAACACAGTCAGACGGTTTGAATTTGCTGGCGAAGAGGTACGAGCATTTGAATTCGGGTATAAGTCTACCCTACTAACCAACACGGAAGTAAGCGCTATAATGCACTCCTCCAGATACGAAGACCTACAGATAAGTCAATTTGATGGCTTTGTCGGCTTCAACGTTGGCAATGCTGCCCTAACCGAAGTAAATGGTATTGATCTGTCACTCAGAAAACTATGGACACAGTCTCTTTCATCGGAAGTTGATATATCTTATCTGGATTTTGAATATATCGATTTTGATAATGGGAACTGCTACCAAGGGCAAACTCCGGATGGCGCAGATATTAATGGAGATGGTTTGAGTGACTTGTGTGACTATAGTGGTAAAGAGGGAAGTTACATACCCAACCTCAGTGCAAATTTCCGTACCATGTTTAGCAAAAAGCTAAAAGGATTTGAGACTAATATGGCTATCGAGATGTCCTACATGACAGAGCACAATATACACCAAAACAATGATCCCAGAGCCATGCAAGATAACTACTTTTTACTTGGAATGTATGCAGGACTTACTTATCGACAATGGAGCATGTCTATTGTTGGTAAGAATCTTACAGACGAGCAAGTTCTTGTAAACGCTGAGAACGTCCCGCTATCCGCAGCCGTTACAGGAGGTGCCAACACGGTCTTTGGTATGCAAATACCTCCTCGAACAGTATCTGTAACACTTGGATTTAGGTTCTGATAGATTAGATATGAGAAGACTACCCCTCGGACCTGCGGCTCGATCAATATCGTGTGAAAAATTTATTTTGATTTGTGCTCGCCGATATCACCGGAACTAAAAATAATATTTCGCGGTCCGACAACCCCGCCAATCAGCAATACCACCACTACCACCAACAACAAACCAACAACGGAAAAGCCGATGCCGTAGCCAAAGGAATTCATCAACGGAAGCGTCAATAAAACACAGCAAATTGCCTGAAAAATAACAGGACATCATGCCACCCATAACTCACCCACTCATATGGAAGAGGTCAGGGGCGAATATCTGGCACGAAAATTAACACAGGCGAAACGACGATCTGTACCGCCTCTAATCCATCGTCGCATTCGCGTTTTTAATCCCGAACAGACTTAGCCAGCTCCAGAAACGCACGCACATAGGCAACTGAATCATCGCCATCGCGCAGTCCCAGATGAATCTGCTTAACAATCCCTTTTCTACCCAATCGAACCGGGACAACAGGCAAAGCACTCGCGTGCTGCTCGACCAGCCATCGGGGTAAAGTCGCCACGCCACGCCCGCCGGCCACCAGTTGCAGCATCATTTCCGTGGCTTCGATGACCTTGCGCTTTCTCGGCGCGCAGTTGGCGGGCAGGAGAAATTCGGTATAAATATCGAGACGGTCAATTTCCACCGGATAGGTGTACAGCACCTGGCTGGCCAGATGCTCCGGCGATACAAAGGTTTTTTGCGCGAGTTCATGGTCCCGGCTCACCACCAGCACCTGCTCGTAGTCGAAGACCGGCGTAAAGAAAATGCCCTTTTTCCTGAGTGGATCGGGCGTGACCAGCACATCGATCTCGTGGCTGAACAATGCCGCCATGCCACCGAACTGGAACCGCTGCTTGACGTCCACATCGATCCCCGGCCACTGTTCCAGGAAAGGTCGCACCACTTTTAAAAGCCATTGATAGCACGGATGGCACTCCATTCCGATACGCAACGCGCCCTTCTCCCCCGCCGCAAACTCCGCCAGAACTTCATCGGCGCGCTCCAACTGCGGCAGCAAGCGGTTGGCTTCTCTCAGCAGGTATTGTCCCGCCTGGGTAAGGCGCAGGTTTCGCCCCTCCTTGGTCCAAAGCGGGGTGCCCAACTGGTGTTCGAGCTTTTTGATGGTGTGGCTGAGCGCCGACTGGGTGAGATGCAGCGACTGCGCCGCTGCCGTGAGAGATCCCTTGCGTTCAATCTCCCGCAGGATATGAAGGTGTACCCGTTCGATCATGTACGCACCAAATCATGAGAAAAACTAATGGTTTGATTAGATATTACCATTATTACTCATGATTGGAAGCCGCTACACTGCCACAAAATTTCAACAGCGAGGTAGGAACATGGCACGCACACATAACCTGGGATTTCCGCGCATCGGCGCCAACCGTGAACTCAAATTTGCTCAGGAGGCTTTCTGGAAAGGCCAGTCCAGCCCGGAAGCCCTGCAGGCAACCGGCCTGGAATTGCGGCAGGCAAACTGGCAGCACCAGGCGGCATGCGATTACGTGCCGGTGGGCGACTTCTCCTTTTACGACCATGTGCTCGATACCAGCTTCCTGCTGGGTAATGTTCCCGAGCGCGTGGCGACACTCGAAGGCAATGAACTGGACTCATATTTTCGCGTGGCGCGCGGCCGCTCCACCAACGACAGCGGCTGCAACTGCGTGCACGCGGGCGAAATGACCAAATGGTTTGATACCAACTACCATTACATCGTGCCGGAAGTGACGGGGGATACCCGGTTTCAACTGAACGCCTCGCGCCTGCTGGCGCAACTGGCTGAAGCCCGGCGGCAGGGCGTCAACGCCAAACCTGTCGTTATCGGCCCGGTCACCTACCTCTGGCTGAGCAAGGAGAAGGATGACTCCGACCGCCTTGAACTGTTGAACCACCTGTTGCCGGTTTACACGGAACTGCTGGACGAACTGGCGGACGCGGGCGTCGAATGGGTGCAAATTGATGAGCCGGCACTGGTGACCGAACTGGCGCCGGAATGGAAGCAGGCATTCGAAACCGCCTATCACGCGCTCAAAAGCGCCAAGGTCAAACTCCTGCTGACGACCTATTTCGGCCAGTTGCAGGAAAACCTCCAGCAGGCGTGCAACCTTCCCGTGGCCGGGCTGCACATTGACGCGGTAAGGGCGAAAGACGAAGTCATTAAAGTGCTCGACTGGCTGCCGGCGCACAAGATACTTTCCCTGGGCGTGATCGACGGCCGCAATATCTGGAAAACCGATTTGAATGGCATCCTCGATTGGCTGGAACCCATCGCGGAAAAACTGCGGGACAGGCTCTGGCTCGCGCCGTCATGTTCCCTGCTGCATGTACCGGTGGATCTGGATAGCGAGAAAAAACTCGACCCCGAAATCAAAAACTGGCTGGCCTTCGCCATCCAGAAGCTGGAGGAGCTTTCCGTATTGCGCACCGCGCTCAATGAAGGACGCAGGGCCGTTAAGGACGCGCTGGCGGACAATGCCGAAGCCATCGCCGGTCGCCGTAACTCTTCCCGGGTGAATAAGCCGAAAATCAGGGAGGCGGTCAAAAATATCACCCCGTCGCTCGGGCTGCGTAAAAGCATTTACACTGAACGGGCCAAAAAACAGCGCGCAAAACTGAAACTTCCGACCTTCCCCACCACCACCATTGGCTCGTTTCCGCAAACACCGGATATCCGCCAAACGCGGCTTAAATTCAAAAAAGGCGAACTGGACAAAACAACCTACATCCAGCGCATGCGCGAGGAAATTGCGCGCAGCGTACGCGAACAGGAGGCACTGGGCCTGGACGTGCTGGTACACGGCGAAGCCGAACGCAACGACATGGTGGAATATTTCGGCGAACAACTGGACGGCTACGTATTCAGCCAGTTCGGCTGGGTGCAATCCTACGGCTCGCGCTGCGTTAAACCGCCGATCCTGTTCGGCGATATCAGCCGTCCCAAAGCGATGACGGTGGAATGGATCAAGTACGCCCAGTCGCTTACCGACAAACCGATGAAAGGCATGCTGACCGGGCCGGTCACCATTTTGAACTGGTCATTCGTTCGCGATGACCAGCCGCGTCGCGACACCTGCCTGCAACTGGCGCTGGCCATCCGCGAGGAAGTGCTCGACCTGGAAAAAGCCGGCGTGAGCGTTATCCAGATTGACGAAGCCGCGTTGCGCGAAGGCTTGCCCCTGCGCCGCTCACAATGGCGGGCCTACCTGGATTGGGCAGTGGAATCCTTTCGCATTTGCGCCAACGGTGTCGGCGACGAAACGCAGATCCACACCCATATGTGCTACTCGGAATTCAACGACATTATCGAAGCCATTGCCCATATGGATGCGGACGTGATCACCATCGAAACCTCGCGCTCGGATATGGAACTGCTGGACGTGTTCGATGACTTTAAATACCCGAACGAAATCGGCCCCGGAGTCTACGATATTCACTCGCCAAATATTCCGGATGAGCAGCAGGTTATAAAACTAATGAAGAAAGCGGCCGAGCGCATCCCGACACAACGGCTGTGGGTCAACCCCGATTGTGGTTTGAAAACGCGCCAGTGGGAGGAAGTAATACCCGCGCTAAAAAACATGGTGAGCGCGGCCCGCGCCCTGCGGGAACAATATTCCGTGTAACTGATTCCCGTCGGGTTCAGCAAAACCATATGAAAATGATGGTTTCGCAACCCTACCCAAACGGGAAATTCTCCGGGATGGATGGCTGTAAATCTTATTGCAATTGATTTTAATTATCATTTCGGGTATAAAGCCATCCATTCATTATTTGCGTGCCGGCTTGCTAAGTCAGGCGACGCCGTTTTTACCCGGAGAAAACTATGCCCCCCCCTGTACACAATGCCCTGGCGCTGGCGATCCTAACCGCAATCGCCTGCGGCGCGGCAAACGCCCAATCCGCACAGCAAACAGAAGCCAATCAAAATGCGGACGGCGGCAACAGCGACAATATCGAAACCGTCTTTGTGTACGGGGAACCCGACAAAACGAAAACGGCAACCAAACTGAACCTGTCCGTATTTGAGACCCCGCAGGTGGTATCGGTTATCTCCCGCGACCAGATCGATGATTTCTCCCTGCGGGAAACGAATTCCCTATTGACCTATGTCCCCGGCGTCACCGTTGAGCAGGTGGAAACGGGCCGGACTTACTACACGGCGCGCGGCTTTGACATCGTCAATTTTCAATATGATGGCGTGGGCGTGCCGTTTTCCTATGGTCTCACCCAGGGGCATGACGACACCACGATTTACGAACAGGTTGAAGTGGTGAAAGGGGCTACCGGCCTCACCACGGGCCTGGCAAACCCCTCGGCGACCATCAACTATGTCCGCAAGCGGCCGACTGAAGAGCTGCAGGCCTCCGTGCTGGCCGCCGCGGGAAGTTGGAGCCAGTACCGATTGAGTGGCGATATTTCCGGGCCGATTGTGGATGACAAGCTCAAGGGCCGCCTGGTTGTCTCCAGGCAGGACGGGGATTCCCACCTGGATCGCTACACCAGGGAACTGACGGTGTTCTACGGCATTCTCACTGGCAGCCTTACCGACAGCACACGCGTGAGCCTAAGCCACAGCGTCAATGAAAATTACAACGATGCAAACTCCTCGGGCGCCTTGCCGCTTTTTTACAGCGATGGCTCCGTCACCAACTACGATATTTCCACCAACACCGCGCCGGACTGGGCTTACCAGGAAGTGGAGCAAGCCCGCACGTTTGTCGAAATCGAGCAGGATATTGGCGATAACTGGCTGTTGAAAGCCATCTATACCCGAAATGATCAGGAAAAGGCGTGGGAGTCGTTCTACCTGTCGGGCGCACCCGACCCGGTAACCGAATTGGGTTTGACGGCACACGCCAGTTTTTATGAAGCCAATGATAAAGAGGACATTGTCGATCTGTTCATCAGCGGTTCCTTTTCGCTTTGGGGCCAGGAGCACGAATTGGTAGCCGGTATTAACCTGGCGGATATCAAACTGACCGGGCGCTCCGTTTATACCGACGATTGGAATTATGATCCCGTGGGTGCGGACTGGGCCGAGGGCAATACAGCCGAGCCGGAATTTGACGTTTACGATGCCGCGTCGCAGTCAACCAATATCGATCAGGAACAGGATTCCTACTACTTATCCACGCGCCTGAACTTCACCGACCGGTTTTCCGTTCTCCTCGGGGGGCGCACGGTTGACATCGAACAGGATGGAATCAGTTACGGCGCGCCGCAGGGCGTGTCCGAGCAGGAGACCGTTCCGTATGTAGGCGCCACCTATGAAGTTATGGACGGCACCATGCTCTACGCCAGCTACAGCGAGGTTTTCAAACAGCAAACCTGGGTAGACGCCAACCTGAGTCCGTTGGGGCCGGTAAGGGGCGAAAGTTCGGAAGTGGGAATCAAGCAGGAAATCTTTTCCGGCAACGCGGTGCTCACCCTCGCCCTGTTTGAATCCGCGCAGGAGAACTTCGGTGAATGGGTAACCCGCGATACCGATACAGGTTTGAATATTTACCGCGGTGTCGAATTTGAAAGCGATGGCTATGAAATTGAACTGGCTGGTGAAGTCTTTACCGGCCTGAATGTCAGCGCGGGGTATACACAGCTCGACATCGTGGACGAAAATGGCGAAGATACGCGTCGTTTTATTCCCACGCAGCAGTTAAAGCTTGCCATGGCGTACCAGGTACCCGCAGTGCCGGCGTTGCGCGTGGGTACCGGCGTTAACTGGCAAAACGAACTCTACTTCGGTGACACCGAAGTGCAGGGCCGTTATGCGCTGGTGGATTTTTTCGCGCGATATCGCCTGAACTCAAACCTGACCGTTGCAATGAATATCAACAACGCCAGCGATGAAAAATACCGTTTGAGTCCGCAGTGGGGGCAAGCCAATTTTGGTGCTCCGCGCAATGTGCTGGCTTCGGTGACCTGGAATTATTAATTTTCGGTTAGTTTTCCGGTCACAGTAACGCTAGTGTGGTGTAACAAATAGTATGCGCATTGCGAAGGGCTACGGCCATTAGCGGCGAAAAGCGCCTTGCGGACTGAACGTTTTGGGACTCGCGCAGACGCTGTCCGGACTTAATCAGAGGCTCCCCAGGGCAGCTACAGGGAAACCTGAATTGCCCTGCTTGTTTTTTACCAGGCCCAAGTGTGGCGACGCGGTAGCAAAGAACCATCTGGACATCAGAATACCTCGTAACCAAAGAGTCAAAATTATGCGCGCATTTTTAACCTGGCTTCACCGATTTTTCGGGCTCACCATTGCGGTGTTCCTGGTCATTTCCGGGCTGACCGGCGCCATAATTTCCTGGGACCACGAGTTGGATGACTGGCTTAATCCCCACTTGCTGGAAGCCACTACCGCAGGCAGTCCACAGAGCGCCACGGCCCTGGCCGAAGCGGTGGAACGGCAATACCCCCAGGTGCAGGTAACCTATTACGAATTCATGGTGGAACCCGGGCACTCCTATTATTACTGGGTGGAACCCAGAGTGAATCCGGATACCGGCGAATTGTACAAGCCCGGGTTTAACCAAGTGTATGTCGACCCGGTTTCGGGAGAGGTTTTAGGCAAACGGGAATGGGGCGCCATCTGGCCCATTACCACCG
The DNA here is from genome assembly GCA_964451365.1 of uncultured Cellvibrionaceae bacterium. GTDB lineage: Bacteria > Pseudomonadota > Gammaproteobacteria > Pseudomonadales > Cellvibrionaceae > CAYVIB01. The sequence goes on along the minus strand of CAYVIB010000034.1, from coordinate 23,531 downwards.
AAAACTTTGTCTCCTTCCTCTACAAATTACATTTCAGTTTGCATATTCCCGAATTTATGGGTATCGACCATTGGGGCATCTGGTTGCTCGGCGTGATCGGCCTGATCTGGACGTTTGACTGCTTTGTCGGGTTTTACCTCACCTTGCCCAGGCGCAAGCGCAACGGACAGGTGCCCTCGCCTGCGAATGGCGACAGCAACGGCAGCTATTGGCAGCGCTGGAAGCCCGCGTGGAAAGTTCGCTGGCGCGGTGGCCCAACCAAATTGAATTTCGACCTGCATCGCGCCTTTGGCCTGTGGACCTGGGCGCTGCTATTTGTTATCGCTTTCACCGGCTTTTCCCTGAATTTGTACCGGGAAGTTTTTTTCCCGTTGATGAGCATGGTATCCGATGTGACTCCAACCCCTATCGACGAACGTACACCTTCTGGCCACGATAATCCTATCGAGCCCGGTTATGGTTTCACTCAAGCCATTGCCCTGGGACAACAAGCGGCGGAAGACAAGGGCTGGCCTCAACCGGCCAACAGCCTCTGGTACGCCCGGGAGTTCGGCATATACCGAATTGAATTTTTTGACCCCGAAGAGGGCCATGGCGCCGGCGGCGTCGGGCATAAAGCCGTATACCTGGACGCCAACAGCGGCGAGCTGCTCGGTGATTGGTTGCCCTGGCAAGGCACGGCCGCCGACCTCTTTGTGCAGGCACAATTCCCCCTGCATTCCGGCCGTATCCTGGGTTTGCCAGGCCGCATTCTGATTTCCATTATGGGCCTGGTAGTCGCCATGCTTAGCATCACCGGCGTGGTTATCTGGTACAAAAAATACAAAGCGCGCAACGTGCGAAAAGCCCGCCAGGAGGCGGCGGTAGAGGTGGAGCAGCTGGTGGCTGTCGAACTTAAACGTTCGTAACGGGGCGGGTATTCCTGATAGGGATAACAGGGCGGCCGCAAAGGCCACCCCTATGAAACAATTTGAGACAGGTTAACCGGGAATATTGACGTTTTCTTCCTTGTTACTTGCAACTCTGACCGTATCTCTTTTTAGTGGAGAGAAACCAAACAGCAATCGCAAATTGGTATTTTTGTAATTGAGGCCGCTGGGAGTATCCTCGGGCACGGAGACCGGATCTGTAAACGTGCCAAACAGCCTGTCCCACGCAAAAATCAGTGCAAAATTAGTATCCGAATATTTTCTTGCAACACTGTGATGAACCATGTGGTACCTGGGCGTAACAAGGACCAACTCGATATATCGTTCGCACGGAATGCGCATATTTGAATGTATAAATGAGGCACGCACGGTGCATCAGTAGACCTTGGCGAATCTTCTTTCCTCTTCCAGCGGCTGAACCGTTTGGCAAGCACTGGCCGGGCGGGAAACGCAATCCACGTAGTAGTGATTTTTTCCGTCCCGTTTCTCGGTCACCAAACCGTGGATACTGGTTTCAAAGCCGGGAAACTGCTCGTTGAAACCGCGCGCAAAACACAGGTAATCAATAATTGAACGGGTAAATTGTTCTCCGGGAACCAGCAACGGAATACCGGGCGGGTATGGCGTCACCAGCATTGAACTTACCTGCCCTTCCAGCGAATCGAGAGGCACGCGCTCAACCGCGCCGTGGGCCATATCGCTGTACGCTTTCGCCGGCGTCATGACAGGAATGGGTTCCTCCTCGTACATCGTCATCATCAGTCGGGCAATATCGTGGTGCCGGTAACACTGGTGAATAGCCAGGCAAAGCTCCTGGAGACTCATCTCGGCATAGCGAGGAGTCTGCGCCGCGAATCGTGGCATGACCTGGTGTATCGGCCGATTGGTATCAAAAGCTTTTTTAAAACGCTGAAGTTCGGTGACCAGGGTATTCCAACGCCCTTTGGTAATTCCGATGGTGAACATCACCAGCAGCGAATACAGTCCCACCTTCTCCACAATCACACCATGCTCTGCCAGATACTTGGCCAGCACCGCGCCGGGAATTCCCCCCGCGTCGGCAAACCTGCCGTCAAGGTCCAGGCCCGGCGTGAGAATAGTGGCCCGGGTGGGATCGAGCATATTAAATTCGGCCTGCCCGCCCGCGCGGAAGCCATGCCAGGCTTCGCCGGAGCGGATAAACCAGTCGCTGGGATCCGGAAACTCATCGTCGCCCAGATGATCCGGTCCCCACACGGTAAACCACCAGTCGTCGGGATCGGCCACCGCCCGCATGGCCCGCCGGAACGCCATTGCCTCGACAATGGTTTCTTCCAGCAAGGCGGTTCCACCGGGTTTGGCCATCATCGCCGCGGTCATATCGCACGATGCAATAATCGGGTAATGCGGACTGGTGGAGGAATGCATCAGATAGGATTCGTTAAACCGGTGCCGGTCAAGATTGCGTTGTTGCGGCTCCTGTACGAGTATTTGCGACGCCTGCGATAAACCGGCCAGTAATTTATGTGTCGACTGAGTGGAAAAAACCATGGAATGTTCGCATCTGGCCCCCTCCTCTCCCAGCGCGTGGAAATCACCGTAAAAATCATGGAAGGCGGCATGCGGTGACCAGGCCTCATCGAAATGCAGCGCATCGATAAAACCGTCCAGCCGGCGTTTGATACTTTCCGCGTTGTACAGGATGCCGTCGTAGGTACATTGGGTAAGCGCGAGGATTCTCGGCGCTTTCTTCACATGGCGGGCCAGCGGATGCCGGTCAATCCTGTTCTGAATGGATTGCCGGCTAAATGTGGCCTCGGGTATGGGCCCGATAATGCCCAAATAGTTTCGCTCGGGTTTTAAAAACACCGGTATCGCCCCGGTCATAATAATCGCATGCAATACAGATTTATGGCAATTGCGATCAACCACCACCACATCGCCGGGCGCCACAACCGAATGCCACACGATTTTGTTGGATGATGAAGTGCCGTTGGTGACAAAAAACAAATGGTCCGCGGAAAATATTTTGGCGGCCTGTTGCTCACTGCTTTTAACCGGGCCGGTGTGATCGAGCAGTTGCCCGAGGTCATCCACCGCGTTGCATACATCCGCCCGCAACATATTTTCGCCAAAAAATTCATGAAATAAATGCCCCACCGGGCTTTTCAGAAATGCTACACCGCCGGAGTGACCGGGACAATGCCAGGAATAGGAGCCGTCCTCCGTATACCGCGTCAACGCACGAAAAAACGGCGGCGGCAATTGCTCCATATATGCGCGCGCTTCCCGCACCACATAGCGCGCGATAAACTCAACGGTATCTTCATTTTTATGCAGAATACCGTGCAATTCGGATAACACATCCCCCGGCACATGGTGGGTGGTTTTGGTTTCCATTTTCAGAAAAACCGGCACGTTGACATCGCGCGCGCGCACAACACCGATTAAATTTCTCAGGTAGGTAAACGTATCGTCCATGCTTTCCCCGGCAAAACACGCATCGTCCAATGACACAATAAAGGCCGAGGCCCGCGTGAAACGCTGGATCGACTCTGCGGCCTCACGCATATCCGCCAGCCCGATCACCTCCGCGCCGGTGCGCTCAATGGCATTTACCAGCGGGGAAATACCTGATCCGGCTTCAGTTCGTCGGCGAAATTGTTCGTCGATAAGAATAATTGGAAACTGCAAACGCATAATACCTCCGCCAGTAAATTATTTAGGATTGTCCTGATTGAGCCAGCCCTGATTAAACCGGTCCCGATTAAACCAGTCTTGCTTCGCTGTTATTCCATCGCCGCCCGATACCAGCCGTGAAAGTGACGCAGGCCATCCTCCATCGGAGTCTGGTACGGCCCCGCTTCATTTATTCCCCGCCGATACAGTGCCCGCCTTCCAGCATCGATACGCTCGGCAATTTCATCGTCCTCAAGCGCGGTTTCCATGTAAGCTTTTCGATGGGATTCAGCGAGGTTCGGATATCGCTCCAGCAATTCCGCCGGATAATAAAATTCCACCACATTCAAAGTACTGTGCACCGACTTCGGATATAGCGTCGACAACACAAGCGCATAGGGAAAAACCTCAATCATATGCGTGGGGTAATAAGTCGCCCATATCGCGCCGAACTCCGGCGTTAAGCCCTGGTTATAGGAAAGCAGTTCGGTATGCCAGGTCTTGTAGGCCTCCGTGCCCGCGCGTTTCAGGTCGCGCGCCACATTGATACGCTGCACGCTGAACCAGTCACCGTAATCCCAATGCAGGCCATCGCTGTTAACGTAGCGGCGCAGCCCCGGGTGAAAAGGCGCGATGTGATAATCATCGTTATAAATTTCAATAAAAGTTTTCCAGTTACACGGGCACGAGTGCAGCTCCACATGCGCCAGTGCATAATCACTGAAGTCGAACTCCGGCAGGGAGAACAACGCGGCCATATCCTCCGCGGGGTTGCGTTCTCCCTCGAACAGCAGGCCGGACACATTGATTAATGGAAAGCGCCGCAGATTTGCGCAAGGCTGCTTTGCGAATTTCGGCGCGTTCAACAGCTTTCCGGTTTGGTCGTAGCTCCAGGCATGTATCGGGCAGAAAATACGATTCCCCGTCGAAGCCAGGTTACCCCGGCGAACATCGTTAGCATCTGAATCACCTCCCAACATAATGGCCTGTCGGTGCCGGCAAACATTGGAGATAAGTTCAACCCCTTGCTCGCCCCTGAGCAGGACGCGCGCGTTATCCTCGTAAGGCAACGCGTACCAGTCGCCGATGTTGGGCACCATGGCTTCGTGACCCACATAGATTGAGGCGCGGGAAAATATTTTTTCCTGTTCCATGCGGAATATTTCCTCTGAACAATACGCTTCGACAGGCAGGGCTAACTGCTCTTCGGGAACGAGCCATATGTCGTTGTAGCTTGCGGAGGACTGATGCGGACTATCCAGTGATTTGTACATGGATCTGCTCATGGATTGCTCCTCTTATTATTTAAACTATCGTTGCCTTTATCGTGCAACAAATTCGCGTATTGCCGTTGCCCTGTAGCGCGAAAAATCAACGCACTCAGACCGGTAATTGACTCAATCTCTCTAACCGTTCGTCCAGAGTCCGTCGGGGGCGAACATCACAGGAATCACAGCCTCGACACAAATACCTGAAACAACAGTTTTTCTTATCCAGCGCCAGACAGGATTCACCCGAACGGTTTTTATAGCGGATAAACCCTGCGGCGTTTGGTAAACCCATGGCCGTCAGCCATAAATCCACCGAACGCCGTTACCGTGCCGACTCGCCCTGGATACACGACATGTATCGCGCATTCGGGAATCAGTTCATCTACCTCATCCTTCAGGCGCGACAATAATGCTGCGGATGTCAGCACGCCGCTTTTTTCTCCCGATAAGCCGCAAGTTCTTCATCCGCCAGTTTTTTATTCACAAACGTTTTATCTGCAAATCGGGCAACCGGATTGTCCAGCGGGTCCGCCATAATCAGGCTGGAAGCGGGGTCGGCGAGATTAACCATCTGCAAATTATTTTTAAGTTGCAGACGATTCAGGCAGGAGTGCAGGAATGTCGGAGCAAAGAAATCATAACGCTGGAACTTATGTGTTAATTCCGGATGTTCTGCCTGATAGCTGTGCGCGCATTGCGCCACCAGTTGCCAATACCGTTCCTCTTCAATGGTGCCGCCTTCTTCCAGGATGTGAGACATAAACCGGAATACACCATCGAACACATCGATAAAAATACCCAGGATTTTGTAATCTTCCGGTACGTCCACCACCATCCGGGCGGCGTCTTCTGGAACCTTGGAATCCTTGTTCAGAATCACACACTCTTCGGCCAAATCCTTCATAATCACCCGCTTCGGAACGTATCCTTCGAGCACCACAATCAGGTTCTCGCAATGGGGCATGAACACCAGGTCGTGCGCATAAAAGCAATGCAAAAGCGGTTGCAGGAAGGCATCGAAATATTGCGTCAACCAGGCTTCCGGTGACAGGCCGGAGCGTTTTATCAATTCCGCGATCAGCGCGTTACCCTCATAATCCACATGTAGCAGGGCTGTCATGGTCATCAGTCGTTCGTTCTCCTTCAGCAGCGGCATCGGACTCTCGCGCCAAAGCGCGGAAAACATTTTTTTATAGGGGCTGTCCATGGAAAGCGCCGATTCGTAGTAACGGTTCCTGAAGCCGATCGAAGCGACCTCCCGCAGAATGGAGAAACCCAGGCGATTCAGGGTTTCATCATTAGAAATAATGCCCTGCAACACCGTGTTAATGGCGGGCGTCCCCTTCATATAGTAAGGAGAAAGGCCCCGCATAAATCCCATATTCAGGATGGAGAGCGAGGTTTTTACATAACTCTTTTCCGTACTGGATTGATTGTAATACGTTCTGATGGACTGCTGGGCCACGTAGTTATCCGTACTGATACCCAGCGGAACAATTTTTCTGTTTGCCACATAGGAAGCAAACGCAATGCTCAACTTTGTATACCATTGCCAGGGGTGCGCCGGCATAAAATAATAGTCGTCACTGTTTAAACCCATGGCCACAAGCTTGTTAATATAGTCATCGAACTGCTCCTCGCCTATTTCCCGCGCAATAAAACTGGCGTATTCGATATCGGCCGTGCAGGCAAATTCGGCGTGGTCCCGATGTACCGCCAGCCAGATAATATTAAAGGCGCTCCCTGTTTCCGGTGCGTAGGCGTGATAATCATAAGCGTCAAATCCTATTCGCCCGTTGTTGGCGACGAAGCCGGGATGCCCCTCTGTCATGGAGGATTCGAACGTCTGGTAATCCGCGTCGACCAATTCGCTACAGGGAATATTTGAATTCCGCATCTTATAAGCGGCGCCGTATAAGGTGCTGCTGATTTCATCGAGATAAATGGGAAGTTTTTCTTCGGCAATGCCCAATGTCCGCTTGAAATCATTGATCAGCACCAGGGCATCCAGCTCAACCGACTCCCCATCCACTACCCGCTCGATGGATTCCTTCTCTATCCGCCAGTGTCGCAGATACATTCTCTTCGCCTTGAAAAAATAACTGCAATCGCCTTCGTCCGATTGAATCCGATAAACCGCCCATCCGCCGTCCATGTTTTCAATCAATTCGGGCGTAAAAATCTGCTCGTGGCAGAACTCGCTCAGCGCTTTGCAAGCCAGATGGCGATTTGCCCTGGTCCAGGCCTCCGGTGACAAATGCGCTACTGCGGATTCCGGCTGATGATAGTTAAACTGATTCACTGGTCATTACCCCTTCTAATGTGTTTAAAAAATTTTCTTTTGAACAAAATCCCAAGCAGGCCTGCTTTTCCTCCAGTTGAATAGTGCCGTCATAGTGGAAGCCGACAAAGGCATTTAGCGCGTGCACCTTGTCGTTTCTCACATCCGGTTCCACCACTATCCGCCTGGCATTTTTCCGGTAAAACAGAAACGCCATAATGTGGCGCAGGACATCGCGGGTAAAACCCGGAACCCGCGTTTCGACAGGGCCGACCATAAAGTGCATGCCAATATCGCCCGGCTTTACCGGATAATGCTTGCCAACTTCGTCGTACTCCGGCCGGTAGCACTCCATCAGGAAGGAGGGACGAGCTTTGTAAAATCCCAGATAGGCGTCCATTTGATTTCCCTTTTGCACGCCGTCATAAAACTGCCGGGTTTCTTCAAAAGACATGTTCTGCATGTTCCAGAACGCGGCATACTCCATCCGGAACCAGCGATGAACCGTTTCGATATCGTTCTGCACATCCAACAATCGCAGGTCTATCCACGGGTTCAGGCCAAGTTCTTCAATGTAGTTATTCATCCTTCCTCCAGCGCAAATTGTTTTGGTTGATGCGTATCGCTCGCCGCGAGCCCGCTTTGATGATGCCGGTCAACGCCAAACAGGCTTCGGTCGATAATGGCGGTGAAAATGAGTCCACCAGCGGCCAGCGCGAAGGTCATGGGCACACCGATCCAACTGACGATATACCCCGCGGCAAAGGAAGACAGGAGAACACCGAGATTCTGGAAAAAATTGGTAACCGCAAAATCGCGGTCGTAAAAGGCCGGTTGACTGATGCGAAACAGGGTGACTTCCAGCTTGACAATGACCTGGAACAGGCTCCACCCGTAAAGGCAACGGCCGATCAGCACCAACAGCGGCGAAGACGATGCCTGCAATACCAAACCGACCGCGCCGATGACAAGGTTTGCCGATGTATGATCCAGGCGGGGAAACTTGTTTTTCAGAAGGGATTTGTTGATTATCAATCCGACGATTGCCACCATACCCGGTATCGCAAACACCACCCCGGTAATGGTTTGGTTACCGGAGGAATAGATCGATTCCCAGTAGACGGAAAAGAATGGCCGCACGAGATAGGCACTTATATCGAAAAGCAACATCAGGCCGCTGAGTTTCGCCAGTGCGATCCACGCTCCGGCAGGTCGTCTCACGCTTTCACTTTTTTCCGCTCGTGCTTTGTCACTGTTAATGCTTGCCTTGTTACCGGAAAAAATAAGAAACAGGCATATTCCCATTTGCACGAAATCCCCCACCGCCATCAGGCGCACGCTCGCCTCGGGGCCGAGATATTGCAACGCGGAGCCGCCAACGGACGCACCGAAAATTGCGCCCATATGCACAACAACGGAGACCATGCCAATAACCATGCCGTGATTTTCCGGTTTTTCCTCACGCATCAGGTACGGAAAAAGCAATAGATAGCTCGCTTTCATAACGAACATCAGCATCGTCAATACCCAATACACCTGTACGGTCGGCGCATTCGCGCTGGCAATAGCCAGTAATCCGGCGATAAATTGTGTTATCCATAACAGATGCAGTGTTTCAATCCGGCGTGTGAGTCTCGCCCAGAACGGCAACGCGCACATGACCGCAATCGAAATAGCCGCGATATAGGCGCCCACATGCACCGGGCTTGTCAGCCCATAGCGCATTTCAAAAAATTGCGGATAAAACGCGATGAGAATGGAGTCACTGATAACCCCACAGGCGGACATGACCAGGATAGCGACTCTTAAAATCATCGCGCCGCTCCGTCACCCACACATTCCCAGCCAGATTCCATTCCCGGCGCGAAACTCTGGAAGGCGAACCGGCGTTCAACCGGATAGATATCCCGACCGGTAATTTCCCGGAGTATGCGGCTGTTGCGGTAACAGGCCATTCCCAGGTCCTGGTTGATCAATCCATGGCTTTCAAAACCCGCGTTCTGGACAAAAATTTCGCGTCCGTGAATATCCACCGACCAGTTTTCCTTCTGCCGGTATTTACCCTGTTCGTCACGGTCGATGCGGTCGAAAACTCCCTCCATAAACGGGGGAACTTCGTACAGGTAACCGCTTGAGAGAACCAAACCGTCGGTGTGGGTTTGATAGCGCTGGTCGGTCTGGGTATGCGCGAACAGCAGGAAGAATCCATCAGTGTTGTTATCCTGCTCAACGTCGATCAGGTTCATACATGGCATTAACTGTACTTGCGGTAATTCGCCATGCCGGCTCGCATCCAGAAAGTCGTAAATTTTGTCGATCAACGATTGATTGACGCCGTTGTAAATACTTTTTTGTTCTTCAATAATTTTTTGCTTGGTGGGTTTATCCAGCGCGTGGAAATATGTGCCGTAATCGCCGGACAGGATTTCCAGTGTCAGCTTTGCTGTTTCCATCTGGAAAAATCTCGGCGCGCGCGTTACCCAGTCAAGCTGATAACCAAAATGCCCGCTGTCCTTCAGCAGGTCGTAAAATATTTCCGCGCCGCTTTGCCCGCCACCGATAACCGTTATTTTTTTTCTCTTCTGCAAATCCGGTTTGCTTTTCAGGTAGCGGGATGAATGCAGGTCAATTCCGTTGGGAACGGAACGAAGGCAATCCGGAATTCGCGGCTTCATGCCGATACCCACAACGAGTTTTTTCGCCAGAAAACTGAACGGTTCGTTTTCTTTTGTTTCGATGCCACTCACCCGATAAACGCGTTGCTCCGGGTGATAAACCACCTGCTCGACATGATGGTTAAAACGGATATTGTCCAGCCGGGAGACTGCCCATCGACAATATCGGTTGTATTCCTGTCGCTCCAGATAATAGTTTTCGCGGACAAAAAAATTAAAAAGGCTCCCCTGCTGCTTTCGATAATTCAAATAACTGAAAGGGCTGGTGGGGTCCGCCATGGAAACCAGGTCCGCCAGAAAGGGGCTTTGCAAGGTAACACCGTCAATCAACATTCCGGGATGCCAGTTAAATTCCTCCCCTTTATCCAGGAAAACGCAACGCAAATCGGTAAGCGCTGACGACAGGCATGCGAGGCCCAGGTTAAAGGGGCCCACACCCACCGCGACAAAATCATGGACGGCATCGTTGTTATTCATCGTTGTTCCTTATCTGACGTTTTTACACTCATTATTGAATCTAAATTATTATAAGAATGATTATTATTATCTATAGTATGCACTATTAAACCGGGATGCCAGGGACTGAAGCGCCACTGGGAAATTAATGGCGCGTAAAGCTCCGGCTTTCGGCTACTTCTTTTTGTCGGTTTACATAAAAGGCGTGGAATGGGAGAAATTCGGTAATTGGGGATCGGAACCCCACCACCGGACGGAGAAGCGAAAATAGCGGAATTGTGTGATTGAACTGAAGGTTGCCCTGCCGGGAATCCGGATTATGGAAATCCTGAAAAATTCAGGGCAGCGGCATCTAAACCCGGAGGGCGGGAATGCGCGTAGCCGGGATAAAGAGATCCCAGGCATTGCAGCAGGGTTTCATCTGGATGTCCGCTGGCGCGTGCGTAGAAAAAGTTGAGGTATCCCGGAATGTTATCCCTCTTCCGCGAATTATTCCGGAGGGCCAATGGCCCCGCCTTCGGGACCAGCGCTTAACGAAAAAAGGCGGATAGCTATGCTTATCCGCCTAAAGGTCGAAGGAAAGAAAGCTGATTACAAAATTATTCAGGGAAAACTTCCAGCGTCAAATAGAGTCCGTGGTGGTGCATATCCACTTCGGAGCCTGTTTCACCGGGGAAGGCATATTCCGCTTCCAGGAGATAAAAACCCGCTTCATCGAATGTCACTGAAAAACGGCCGTCCTTATCTGTTTCCACTTCAATTGCATCGCGCTGGTTGCGGTGGCGGGTGGACTGCCTGATGAAATGCCCTTTCACTCCCGGCCCGACGGGCTTGCCATTAAAGAACAGGCGGAATTTGACCGGCTCCCCGGTAAACAAATCGTTCGGGTGGGTTTCCCCGGCCAGCTCAAGGCCGACACCGGTCGGCTCGACGGCTTTTCGAGTGGCGTTATTGTAGGTGATAAAGGTGTCCACCCGCGACGCGGTTGTTCGGCGAACGATATCCGTCGCGCCCCCGGGAATATTCTGCATTTTGCCGAAGGTACGCCACGGTGTGCCGTCCGGTTTTTTAAAGGTGGTCATATGTACTTCGGGTTGGATCAGGCTGACGCGGTAAGTGCCGGGCTTATCAACCGGCAAATCAGCCACGGAAAACCGGGCGAAGGCCTGCCAGCGGATATCCTCCGATACACTGCCGTCCGGCAGAATGACTTTTTCCCGCAGGATACTGAACAGGTTTTTCAATTCCGGATCGACCACGCCCTTGCCGTTATCTCCCAGGGCACGATCCGGGTGGAAAATGTCATTGGAAATACTGGAAATCAGCCCCACGGTTTGCGCCTGTTCTCCGGATAGCACGGTGTGCGTGGGAAGAATAAAACGGCCGTGCGCGCGGGCCTTTTGCGCCAGAAACAAAAGCGCAAACAAAATGAGACCGGCAGCTAAAACAATTTTGACCCAGGTCCATATATTGTTAATCAGTGACATATTCATTTTCCTCTTCTGCCTTGCAGCTTATTGGCCAACCGTTATTGCGGAATAACCCGAACGGTGAACCGGCCCAGCTCAATGTCGCCCTGCTGTGAATATTCCTGTTTTTGATTTTTGCCGAGTACCACTTTTTGCCGAAGATAACTTCGGCCTCCCTCTTCCCGCGCGGCTTCGACACTGATGTAATATTCGCCCGGCGGAATTTTGTTTCCCCCGGTATCCATCAGGTTCCAGCTCAACGAATATTGTCCGGGTTTGCGCGTGGCGCCGGTAACGGCATCATATGAAGGTTGTTTTTTTCTTCCCAGTTTTCGCCACCACTGGCGCATATCGCGCAGCCATTCGCCCTGTTCGTGCCATACGGCTATGGTGTGCACGCCTTCGCGCTCCGCTGTTTCCACCCACACTGCCACGTACGGGCGATGGTAGGGACTGGTATCCATTTCCGGCACCGTTACCGTCACTTCAACGATTTCCGCGGCGATGGCACTGGAAAAAAGCAGCAGCACGAGAAAAATACTTTTCCCGAAATAACGATTCATTCGTTGCCTCTGTCAGTCAATTCCCGGCACCAAAGTAACATAAATGAGCCAGGGAAATAGCGTACCCGATACTACCAATATCAATCCCATTGCCCGACGTTTGCCCACTTGTAACAAAATTGCCAACCCGGTGATGGCGAAAACAATCATAAACGCCGCTGACAAATCAATCACCCAGGACCAATAAGGCCCGGTATGCCGCCCCTTGTGCAGATCGTTCAATATCGCCCACAGGTTGCCCTTTTCGTACTCCATTACCACTTCCGCGCCATTGGTAAAAACTGTGACAAACGCATAACCCGCGGGCAGGGGATAATCAAACGTTATTTCGCCCAACTCCAGGTCCATGTCAATTTTTCGCGGCTCCCGCAGGCCGGTTTGCTTTTCAATGTAGCGCCGGATTTGCTCCACCGGTGGCGTTTCATTCCCGTCGAGCGATTCCACAATATCGGCCGGCAGGGAAAGTGTTTTTTCGCCCGCCTCCGTGTTGTTACTCAACCAGTTCGGATGATTCAATAAAATCCCCGTAAAACAAAAAACAATTAATAAACTAAATAACGCGGTGGACAAATAGATATGCAGCCAGCGGCATACCGAAAATATCTGCTTCGCGCGTTTGGACTTTGTCCATGCCCAAAGTTTTTTCTTTGCCATTTTAATTGCTTATGGAAATCGGCGGGTGGCGCTGGCACTTACCCGCCCCACACGATCGAGGGGGACGGCCCCATGTGCCCGCCGTTGGATAATCTTTTCGGTTATCCGGGCGGCCGCAAGGGCCGCCCCTACGGGAATGAAGTAAAATGAAGCGCCGCATTAGTGAAAACAATCCGGATCGGGTCAATTAAAACGTATAAGCCAGAGTGGCCTTGATGTTGCGGCCGGGTTCGTAATCCTGCAAATAAAGCTCACCGAATCGCGGGTGAAATGAAACACCGGTTCTTGATGACTGTGACGCGTAAAATTCATCGAACAGGTTGTCTACGCCCACAGTCAGGGAAAACCCTCCCATGACGCCTTCGGCCGGCGCCCAGCGCGCCGAGATGTTGTGAACGGTGAAGCCGTCCTTGGAGTTATCCAGGGTGGCGCCGTCCAGGTCGCGGCCGGCTTCCAGGTCATCGACAATCATAACGTCCCAATGCAATGCTACATCGATATCCGGCAGTTCGTAATCCAGGTTGATTCCGAAGGTATCCCCCTGTTTGCGATCGATACGCGCGCCGTCCAGGTAGCGGTCTTCATCGGCCGGGTTATTGTAGGGCGCGTAGGCGTCGAGCTCACTGTCTGCCACGGAGTATGTCAACTGGACAAATAAATTATCGACAGTGATGCCGGCGTAGGCTTCATAACCGTCCAGCGTCATATCGCCCACATTGTCTTTCCAGTACTCGTTGTTCAAACTCCACGCATAGTCGTAAATATAATTTTCGATTTCGGTTTCGAACACGGTGACGCCGGCATCAAACAGGTCATTGCGCCAGGCGATGGAAAATTCTGTGTTGAGTCCGGTCTCGGCTTCAATATCGAGGTTGAGCGCGTCGTAAAGACCCGCACCGGTAAATACCTCGCCGATTTCCGGTCCTTTAAACAGCTGCGTGACGCTGAGTTTAAACAGGAGATTATCCGTTGGTTCAAATTCGCCGGCCAGTGCGCCGGTCACTTCGGAATACGAATCGTCCACTACCACCGCGTCAAGTTCGTAATGGTTGTAACGCACACCGGGAATGAGCGCAAACCTGCCCATTTCAATTCGATCCTGGACAAAAACGGCGGTGCTGGTGGCATCCTCTCCGGATGACGCGCCGCCATCTCCCGTGGTGCTGTAATAAGTATCGTAGTTGATAGCCTCGACACCGTAGGCAAAAACCTGGTTGCCGAACTGTGTTTCAGCCAGCAGGTTCAGGCCGGTGTTCTCCGCTTCGCCTTCAACAAATCCGGCGCTGGCGGCAAACGCGGGATTCGCCGACCACCCTCTTTCGTCTCGCCAGAGTTCGCTGGTGTTTTTGAACAGCGCGGCCTTGATGGTGGTGTGGTCGCCCAACCAGGCGTCGTAGTTCAACGTCAATGTATCGCGGGTAAATTCCGTCGGCCATAACAAGGGAACATCCAGGCTGTTGGTAATCGCCAGGTCCGTCGCCAGTCCCATATCGGGCCGGTAGCTATAATCCCCCTCGTCCTTATACATTTCATAACCCAGCTCCAGCCGCTGGTTTTCCCCAATCTCCCAGCCGAACTTCAACAGTATGTCGCTCAGGTCGCCCTCGAGCCCGCGGACCTCACCGTCGGTTCCGGGAATTTCATTACCATCGGCATCGAGGATTTCCCCACCACCCACGGTGTAGTTATCGCGTACGATCCCGTTGTAGTAAGCGAGTACATCCAACGACTCCGTCAACTGGCCATAACCGGTCAGCGCCAGGCTACTACCGTAGTTATTCCCATAGCCGGCCTGCACGCGAGCACCGAATTGCTGCCCGTCCCTTAACAGCTGGGCGGCGGTTTTGGTTTCAAAGTGCACCGAGCCACCCAACCCACCGTTGACAACCGAGTTGGTACCCAGCTCGATTTCGGCCGACTGCAGGATATCCGCATGGATCTGCAGGTTGCCCATATGGTGGTACATGTAGGTGTTCTGGTTGGCGCCGTCGATGGTGATGCGCAGGTCCTTGTCGTCCATGCTGCGGATGGTGATGCGCTGGTTCAGCGAGTGGGCTCCCCCCACATCCACCCCCGGAATGGGTCGCAGCAGGTCGCTGATATGGTCCGCCTGCTTGATGGCAACATCGTCTTCATCGAGTGCCAGGGAAGAGGCCCAGACCCGCGTACCCCACACCTGGGTTTCTTCCAATATCGATTGGGATTCCTGTGCCACGGCCGGAAGCGCGGCCAACGCTGTAATGGCGGTAATAACGCGGCGGAGACTTTTGTTGCTCATTCTGATTCCTTTTTGGTTATGCTGTTGTCGCTGAAAACAAATAAGGTTGAGGATGTTAATGATAACAACTCTCATTTGCAAATATTTTTTGCTTATCTTGCGCCCACCGGTCTCACTTCCATTCTTTATCAATGCTGAAGCGTGGCGGGTAATGTGTGCCACCCGAAAACATGGCTGTTTGTAGCGCGCCAGTGACGCTCGGATATCGCAATGGGGCAAAGAGGCAACGGCCGCAACCGGGACTAATGGCTGAGCCTGCTGTTGAGCCTTACAATGTGCGATAACGCAGAAAATTGTCGAAAGCGTTTACAGACGGCTTTCCGAAACTACTCTTAACTTATTGATTATCCACCAAAAAATAGGTATGGCATTTTAGTTGCTCCTGCTTGCCTCATTGATCCGGCGTATTCAGGTCGTACCGGAGCAACAGCGGGCAGTCCACCTTGAAAAAGCCTGTTCTCACAAGACCCGGCCTTTTCAAAGCACCTGCCACTAAATGTCTCCTACATTTTTTGCCAGAGCAAATGTATGAAAAAAATCCCTTTGTTAGTGTTAGCAATAAGTTTGGCCTTGTCTTCCGCCGTTGCTCAGGCGAAGGATAAAAAAAATGAGCCTGGTCTTTTCCCGGCCAAAAAAACGCATCTGGTCTGCGACAGGAAGAATTGCCGGGATGCCCACGCAAAATTTAAGGTTGACTATGCAAAGGGCAAAAAAAGCTGGAAATCCAAGCACCACAACAAGCATAAAAAAGACAAAAAACATCCCTGGGATAAACCTAAAAAAGACAAACCCGGCACAGTGGAAGCGGTACCTGAAATTAATGCAGGTGGAGCAGCCATGGCTTTTGTGTTAGCGGGAATATTGATTCTGGTTTTGCGCGAAAGGCGGATGAAGCTGGTTGCCTGACAAATTAATAAAAGGGGCCGAAAGGCTCCCTTTTTCCACCTGAGAAAAGCTGAACTTCATCTTCTACCCATTACAAAACAACCAATGTTGTAATAATTATTATCGGTAGAGATATTATTTACATCCGCGGTGGGATGCCTGCTCTAAGTTCCTGTTTTATTTGAAGAAACAATTTGGCCTCGCGCTTGCATTATGTCCGGCGTGGTAGTCAGGACTGCCTCCTTGGAGAGTGGTCGCTGGAGGCAGGATGTAGTGCTTTCGGTGTGACAATGCCATGAGTTGTTTCTAGCAATCAAAGGAGTAGAGCTATGAAAGTTTTGTCGTTAATGGTGTTAGCCTTAAGTTTGTGTCTTGCTCCATCTCTGGCCTCGGCCAAGGATGGCAAGGGGGGTTACGGTTTTTATTCAGATAGTAAAAGCCCGACCTTTCTTTGCGGCGGACACAAATGCAAGGCAATGAAGTTCAGCTACGTTAAAAGCCGGGATCAAAAGGATGGCTATAAAGGCGGGCACGACAAGGATGATGTCGACACGGATGTAGACGTAGATACGGATGTGGATGTGGATAAGGACTATGGCAAGGACAAGGACAAAGGAGATACGGACGGAGACAACGGTAACCCAACAGTAATTCCGGAGATCAATGCGGGCGGCACTTCCATGGCGCTGGTATTGCTCAGCGGATTGCTCGCGGTTATGCGGGAACGACGTCGTCGTGGTATGAAAGCGTAAGCTTTCCCAACGATAAAAAAGGGTCTTTTCAGACCCTTTTTATTTGCCGGTTCAACTTCTACAACAACGGGCAATTTGTAAAATTTTGTATTCTTTCCATTGATGCCAACCTCAGGACAACGCAGGGCAATGAAAAGCAAATCCGAGCACTATGGAAAATTATCCGAAAGGTCTTTTTTTATTTCTGAATATCTGCGCGGACTGATGCCGGAATACCGGCTGGATTCAATCCGACGCACCCACCTGCTGATCGGGCTCTACCTGTTGACCGTCATCAGCATTCTGGTGGTTGAAAAGTTCCAGATTGGCTCCCACGTTTTTAGCCTGGTAAAGGCCAATCAAAACACGCCGTTTACCGATTTCCTGTTCCAAAACGGGAAAGCGATATCGCGCACCGCTACTTTGTCGATTGTTATTTTCCTGGTGCTGACGTTTTCGCGGGCGAAACTTTATGTCGAGCGTTACCTGGCCACTTATAAACCTTCTATTGCCTTTAATCTGCCGCTACAGATCGGGTTCTTTTTGGCATTCTATTTTACTGCTCCGGTTGCGCTGACTACATCGTCCGAAAATGCCAACCCGTTGCTGGCCCAGGCTTTGTGGTTGGCGCTGGGCGTGGCGACAGCCTGTTTCACCCTCTTGGCGCTCGCCCATTTCCGGTTCTGGCAAACGCTACTGGCGAATGAAAAATGGAAAATTATTTTTGCCGTGGTCCTGGCGACCGGCGTCTGGTGGTTCAGCCAAATCACGCAACACTTGTGGACGGCGATGAGCGAAATCACTTTCGTTCTGGTTGCCAATATTCTCGACTTCTTTCACAACGACATCTACCTGGATATGGCGGAGAAGCATATCGGGCTGGGCAACTTCGTCGTTGATATCGAACCCGCCTGCTCGGGTTACGAAGGAATCGGCTTGATCACCGCTTTTACCGCCGTTTACCTTTTCAGTTTTCGCAAGGATTTTAAATTCCCGGTTGCCTTTCTGCTCTTCCCGATTGGAGCAGTTATTATCTGGCTGTTTAACGTGGTGCGTATTATCTCGCTGATTATGATCGGCAACTATTGGTCAAAGGAAGTGGCGGTTTGGGGGTTCCATACCCAGGCGGGTTGGATCACTTTTATCATCACTTCGGTGCTGGTGATGTGGATGGCACACAGCAGCCGTTTTTTTACCAACAAAACCATGGCAAACAAAGCATCATCCATTAATCTGCCGATGGCGACATTGCTGCCGTTGATCGCCCTGCTTTTTATGACGTTTGTCACCCAGGCGCTATCCGGTGAGTTCGACTGGCTTTACCCCCTTCGGGTCATCGTGACCGGCGCGACCATTATTTACTGCCTGCGCTATCTCGACCTGCTGCCACTCAAAATAAGTTATCTATCCGTTGTTGCCGGCGTGGCGGTGGCCATTATCTGGCTGTGGCTGGTGGGTGTTAACGAGGAAACGGATTACCTGTTTTTCTCCGTCTTCACCGAATCCGGAACGGTGCTGGTGGTTACCTGGTTGATTTTTCGTTTTATCGGTTCGGTTATCACGGTACCCATCGCCGAGGAGCTGGGCTTTCGCGCCTACTTCCTGTGCCGGTTGGCTTCGCGGGAAGTGGTTACCCGGGGCAATATTCCGTTTTCACTTATCGCCTTCGCGGGTACCTCCCTGGTGTTTGGCATCCTTCACAACGCATGGCTGGCAGGAACGCTGGCGGGAATGATTTACGCCCTGGTCCGCTACCGTAGCCAGCATATTATGGATGCCATCGTCGCTCACGGCATTACCAATATGCTGCTCTTTTTCTACGCTGTTTATTCGGGACACTGGTCGGTGTTGTAGGGTCGGGCCCGAATGCCGCTTGATTAAGCGAAAATTCTTTTATACGCCGCACCAACGAAGCCGGTCGGGGCGCGCCCGGGTGCCCGCCTGGGCGAACACATGGGTTCGCCCCCACGCCATCTTTCTTGATCATCTCTTTCTTGAAAATGGGCGTTATATAATTCAATATATAACGAAATTCTGCAAATCCCGGCACCATGAAATCCCCCGCTTCGCTTATTGGATTTATTCTTTTATACACGGTTTCCGCGTTTTCGCCGGCGGAGGAAGTTACCGTGGCCGTCGCTTCCAACTTCACCACCGTGGCGAAAGCGCTTGCCAGTCAATTCGAAAAAGAGACAGAACACAGGGTGAGGCTGGTTTTCGGCTCATCCGGGAAAATTTATGCGCAAATCAAAAATAAAGCCCCTTTCGATCTGTTTTTCTCCGCCGACCAGGCCAAACCCATCGCGCTGGAAAAGGATGGACTGGCGGTGCCGGGCAGCCGTTTTAGCTATGCGGTGGGCTCACTGGTTCTATGGTCGGCAGACCCGCAAAAAGAGGTCGGTGAGGAGGTACTGAAACACGGGGATAACTTCAACAAGCTTGCCCTCGCCAACCCCCGACTGGCACCTTACGGCGTCGCTGCAGTTGAAGTACTGGAGAACCTCGGCCTTCTCCAAGCCACGGAATTCAAATGGGTCCGGGGAGAAAACATCGCCCAGACCTACCAGTTTATCGGCACGGGCAACGCGGAACTGGGATTCGTAGCTTTGTCCCAGGTCATGGAAAACGGGCGGATAAGCCGGGGCAAGGCCTGGATCATTCCGGAGCATTTATATCAACCGATCCGGCAGGATGCCGTACTGCTGGAAGCGGGTAAACAAAACGCGGCCGCGCGTGAATTTCTGCAGTTTGTGCGCAAACCGAAGTCACGGGCCATTATCGAGTCGTTCGGCTACCGGACGGAAGGCAACAGCAAAAAATAACAATGGGAACCTGCCATGGAAATCTCCACCGCTGACCTGGCTACCGTCTGGCTGACCGTACGCCTGGCGACTGTGGTAACGCTGGTTTTGCTGTTAATCGGCACCCCCCTCGCCTGGTGGCTCGCGCGCACCCGGTCCTGGTGGAAAGGCCCGGTTAGTGCTGTTATCGCCCTGCCACTGGTGCTGCCTCCCACGGTACTGGGATTTTACCTGCTGCTGGCCATGGGGCCGGAGGGGCCCGTTGGCCAGCTCACCCAATGGCTTGGCCTGGGCACGCTGCCATTTACCTTCCGGGGCCTTGTGGTGGCTTCGGTGTTCTATTCCATGCCCTTCGTCGTCCAGCCAATCCAGAATGCCATGGAAGCCATTGGCGAGCGTCCGCTGGAAGTGGCTGCCACATTGCGGGCCGGTCCCTGGGACCGTTTTTTTACCGTTGTGCTGCCGCTGGCGCGACCGGGTTTTCTTACCGCCGCGGTGATGGGTTTTGCCCACACCGTGGGAGAATTCGGCGTGGTGTTGATGATCGGCGGCAATATTCCCGGTGAAACCCGGGTGGTGTCGGTACAGATTTACGATCACGTGGAAGCGCTGGAGTATGGACGCGCGCACTGGCTTGCGGCGGGCATGGTGCTGTTCTCCTTCCTGGTACTGATCGCCCTGTACCTGTTCCGGCACAAGCGAGCCCGTGCGGGCATGTATTACGGGGTGTAGTAAAGCGTGATTGACACCAGTATCAAAGCCCGCTTTAAGCTGCGCTACGGCCCGCCCGCCGGAAACGGGTTCACCCTGCATGTGGATCTGGCACTTCCCGGCCGGGGGATCACCGGCCTGTTCGGCCGCTCCGGCTCGGGCAAAACCACGCTGCTGCGCTGTATCGCCGGTTTGCAGCATACATCCGATGGGGAATTGAACGTTCAGGGGCAAGTCTGGCAGGACGCGCACACCTGCCTTCCCACTCATCGGCGTCCTTTGGGTTACGTATTCCAGGAAACCAGCCTGTTCCCCCATTTAACGGCCGGGCAAAACCTGGACTATGCAATCCGTCGTTCGAACCCTGCAAGTTCGGTTGGCGAATACGATACCGCCGTCTCGCTAATGGACATTGGGAATCTGCTCAAGCATTACCCGGCGCAACTTTCCGGCGGCGAAAGGCAACGTGTCGCGATTGCCCGCGCCATGCTTATCCGGCCCCGGCTATTGCTTATGGATGAACCGCTGGCCTCGCTCGACCTTACGCACAAACAGGAAATCCTCCCTTACCTGGAACGCCTGCACGCGGAACTCGAAATTCCCGTGTTGTACGTCAGCCACTCCGCCGACGAAATCGCGCGCCTGGCGGATTTTCTCGTAGTGCTCGACCGTGGCGGGGTCGCAGCCAGTGGGCCTTTGAAAGAGGTATTGTCTCGGATCGACCTGCCCATTCCGCTGGGCGAGGATTTCGGGGTGGTGATTGAAGCCAATGTGATTGAGCGGGATGCCCGTTGGCATCTGGTGCGCGCGGTTTTTCCCGGCGGGGAACTGTGGTTGCGGGACAACGGCGATAAAACCGGTCACACGATTCGGGTAAGGATTCTGGCACGGGACGTCAGCCTGGCGCTAGAATCGCATAACAGCAGCATTCTCAACCGGCTGCAGGGCGAGGTTCTGGATATTTCGCCCGATGCCGACGAAGCCATGGCGCTGGTCCGGATAAAAGTAAACGGCTCCACCATTATCGCCCGGGTCACAAAAAAGTCGGTGGAAAATCTACGGCTCGCGCCCGGGCGCCAAGTCTGGGCACAAATTAAATCCGTCGCAATTGTTCGTTAGTCCGTAAGGCAGGCAAACGATTCTACGATCCATTCATCAAAATAACACTGGATGCTTTAAACAAAGCACAAGCAGCTTCGCCCGTTTTTAAATCGAGCGTTTTTAAACTGTCCCTGGTGATAACCGCGCTGATGGACTTGCCCTCGCCCAAATCAATCGTCACATCGCAATTCACCGCGCCTTCTTCGATGCGGGAGACTGTGCCCAACAATTTATTTCTCGCGCTGGTGGCAATAGCGGTGTCCCTGGCAAGTAAAACCCACGATGCCTTCACAAGCGCCACAACATTTGAGCCCTTCTTTAATCCAAGATTACTGACACTGTCACTCGTAATAATCGCCACCAGCGTTTGGGAACTGTTAATATCGACAATCACTTCCGAGTTGACCGCGCCGGGAATAATTTTTTTAACTTTACCGCGAAACTGATTGCGCGCGCTGGTCCGGATATTTTCCGTCTTCATAAAATTCGCCACATCACCAAGTGACTGAAGTTTATTGCCGAGGTGTTGCAGGTATTCATTATGCGCTTCCTGAAGTGCGCGAAACCCGGCGATAATTTTTCTGCCGTATTCAGTTAACGACGTTCCGCCTCCCTGCACGCCACCGACGGAACGACTCACCAGCGGTTGTGGAGACATATTGTTGATGGCATCGATGCGATCCCAGGCCGTTTTATAACTTATTCCCACCTGCTTCGCCGCGCTGGAAATAGACCCGCACTGCTCT
This sequence comes from uncultured Cellvibrionaceae bacterium, assembly GCA_964451365.1. Taxonomy (GTDB): domain Bacteria; phylum Pseudomonadota; class Gammaproteobacteria; order Pseudomonadales; family Cellvibrionaceae; genus CAYVIB01. The sequence goes on along the minus strand of CAYVIB010000034.1, from coordinate 1,322 downwards.
ATTGCTTCCAACAGATCCACCTGGGAGGTGGCAAACATCTGCTGTCGGTCTCCAAGCAGGTATATATCACTATGAAGTTTAGAAGGCTTCTTGTTACGCATAATTCCTCATGGCCGGAGGTAAGCCCGCCATTATAGCGCGGGAACATGTGCCGGCATTGCGCCAAATCGGGTTCGCATACAATAACCTTGCTTTCTCAAGCATTCACTTTCAAACCTGGCGGAACTCCATTTGCATAGCCGCTACCAGCAAAGCGGCTACACACACTTCATTTCGCTCTATTCTTGTTACCGGCACATAAAAAAGTGGTGTGCGCCTCAATGACATTCAACAACACGAAAAGAGGACTGTTGCTATGAAAGTCTTACAAAAAGTTGTTTCCGTTTTTACATGCCTGACACTCGCAAGTACATTACCTTTAGCTAGCCATGCCATTACTTTGGAGGTGAATTGGACCGGCGTCGTGGAACGCGTCAGCTCGTTCGGATCCGACAAAGTTGACCCCGGCGACGAAGTTGCGGGTTCGCTCTTGTTTGCTACGCTGGGCGACACCGCACCCGCCACCCACATCGGCGCCTATCCTGCAAGGCCCGCCGGCAATACCGATAAAATCTGGGGCTTCTGGAGCTTGGCGAATCTCAGCAGGGGAGAAACCCTCGTAACTCTACCCAACGTACCAGCTAACGTGAGGCATATTTCAACTAACGGTCTCCAAATATGCGACGACGAATATATAAATTGTTCGGCGACTATCAGGAACGAAACTTCCGACCTTATGAATTTCTTTACCGGAGGTGATGATCCCTACTTGACCCTGAGCGTGTTCGATCCGACAGGAAACCTGGCCAGTGGCGACGAGATCCCGACCGGTCGGATCGCCCTGAACGGTACTGACGCATCGTTTATGCTGGTAAGCTCCCCCGTCAATTTCACCGGCTCAATTACCTCAATGGAGATCACGGCAATTCCGTTGCCTTCCACTATGCTTATGTTCGCCTCCGTACTGGCCCCAGCCCTGCTGTGGCTGAAACGACGTAAGCGATTAAGCCGATACGGTTAACTCGTTATTTATAACGGAACAATAGCGCCCCTCAGAGCTACTATCGGCACCGGCGGAGCGGTTTATTATTGCAGTTGATCGACAGAAAAAAGTGCAACTCGCTCTTAAGCTTGCCTTTGCTTTTTGTCTCGCACATATACCGGAGCGAACAAAAATCAACGTCCCACACTCGATGCATGGAGGAAGGAATATTACGAGTCGCTGTCGTCAAGCAGGCCGGACACCATCTCACTCACATTCATGGCACCGCGACGAATCTCTG
>CAYVIB010000033.1:0-57650 GCA_964451365.1 uncultured Cellvibrionaceae bacterium | reverse complement strand
ATTCTCTGCAACATCCACCGAGGTGTCAGGACCAAGAGCCGGAGCCGTGTTTTCAATAACGTTGGTAACATTGACCGTAATATCTTGAGAACTGCTCAGGGTGGCTTCACCATCATCGGTGGCGGTGACCGTAACATTGAACGGGCCGGGACTAGTCTCATAATCCGGGATCGAAACAAAGCTCAAATTGCCTGAGGCATCAATACCAAACAGCGCTGCATCGATGCCGCTTAAGCTATAAGTAACGTTATCACCTTCAGCATCCGAAGCGGCAAAGTTACCTACCGACGTCGTATTCTCGGCGACATCAACCGATGCATCGGCACCTAACACCGGAGCGGTGTTTTCAATAACGTTGGTAACATTGACCTTAATATCTTGAGTACTGCTCAGGATGCCTTCGCCGTCGTCGGTGGCGGTAACCGTGACATTGAATGGACCAGGGTTGATTTCGTAGTCTGGTGCCGCCAGGAAAGACACATTGCCGCTGCTGTCGATAGTAAACAACGCAGCATCCGCGCCACTTAAGTTGTACGTGATGTTGTCGCTCTCAGCATCGGCGGCTGCAAAATTGCCTACGGTCGTAGTATTCTCTGCAACATCCACCGAGGTGTCAGAACCAAGTGCCGGAGCCGTGTTTTCAATAACATTGGTGACGTTGATCGTAATGTTCTGCGAATCACTCAACGTGCCTTCACCATCATCGGTCGCAGTGACCGTGACACTAAACGGACCTGGATTGGTTTCGTAGTCCGGAGCTGAAACGAAACTCAGGTTGCCGGCTGCATCAATGCTAAACAACGCCGCATCGGTTCCACTTAACGTGTAAGTAATGTTGTCGCTCTCAGTATCGGTGGCTGCAAAATTACCTACGGTCGTAGTATTCTCTGCAACATCCACCGAGATGTCAGAACCAAGAACCGGAGCCGTATTTTCAATAAAGTTGGTAATATTGACCGTAATATCTTGAGAACTGCTCAGGGTGGCTTCACCATCATCGGTGGCGGTGACCGTAACATTGAACGGGCCAGCATTGGTTTCGTAGTCCGGTGCCGCCAGGAAAGACAAATTGCCACTGTTGTCGATGGTAAACAAGGCGGTATCCGTACCACTTAAGCTGTAGGTAACGTTATCGTACTCAGCATCGGTGGCTGCAAAGCTGCCCACTGCTGTCGTATTTTCAGCCACGTCAACAGACGCATTAGCACCCAGAACCGGAGTGGTGTTTTCAACAACGTTGGTCACGTTGACCGTGATATCCTGAGAACTGCTAAGAGTACCTTCACCGTCGTCGATGGTGGTGACCGTGACATTGAACGGGCCAGCATTGGTTTCGTAGTCCGGTGCTGCCAGGAAAGACAAGTTGCCACTGCTGTCGATGGTAAACAACGCAGCGTCTGCACCGCTTAAGCTGTACACGATGTTATCGCTCTCAGCATCCGTAGCGGCAAAATCACCTACCGCTGTCGTGTTCTCAGCCACATCAACAGATGTATCCGCTCCCAGAACCGGTGCGGTGTTCTCGATCCCGTTCGTAACATTGATCGTTATGTTCTGCGAGTCACTCAGCGTGCCCTCACCATCATCGGTCGCGGTGACCGTAACACTAAACGGACCGGGGCTAGTCTCATAGTCCGGTGCTGAAACGAAGCTCAGGTTGCCGGCTGCATCGATACTAAACAGCGCCGCATCGGTACCGCTTAACGTGTAGGAGACGTTGCCGCCCTCAGTATCGGTGGCTGCAAAGTTACCCACCGCTGTCGTGTTCTCAGCTACATCAACAGATACATCGGCACCCAAAATCGGAGTGCTGTTTTCGATAACGTTGGTTAGATTAACCGTAATATCTTGTGAGCGGCTAAGAGCGCCCTCTCCATCATCGGTGGCAGTGATGGTTACATTAAATGGGCCTGGATTGGCCTCATAATCCGGAATAGAAATAAAACTCAGGTTACCTTCCGCATCAATACTGAACAATGCCGCGTCTGTACCACCCACGGCATAAGTAATATTGTTCCCTTCAGTATCAGTCGCGGCAAAATTACCGACGTCCAACGTGTTCTCAGCCACATCAACAATAACATCCGCTCCCAGCGTCGGCGCGGTATTTTCAGGCGCATCCGATACGGAAATCGTTAATGTCTGGCTATCGGATAAATTGCCTATACCGTCATCGGTGGCAGTGATTGTGACTGAAAACGGGCCGGGATTGGTTTCAAAATCCGGCGCGGATATAAAGGACAAAGTGCCGTTGGCATCAATGGTAAAAAGGCTAGCATCATTTCCGCTCAAGCTGTAGGTAATAGCATCGCCGTCCGCATCGGAAGCGGCAAAATTTCCCACCTCCAGCGTATTTTCGGGTACGGTGACGGAAGCGTCATCCGCCATCACTGGCGCTACGTTACCGACAATAATATTGACCAGGGCGAGTGAACCCGCTTCACCGCCATTGCCATCGGAGATGGTGTAGGAAAGAACATCCCGTCCGATAAAATCCTGATTCGGAGCGTAAGTTACCGTACCGTCGCCATTAATGGTTACCGTGCCCTGCCCCGCCGAAACTCCGGTAATCGTTAACGTATCTCCATCAACGTCATAATCGTTCGCAAGCACATCCAGTGTCAATGAAGTGTTGATTTCCATCCCGATCAAGCCGTCATTAACGGCAACCGGCACGTCATTGACAGCAGTAACAGTCAGGATTGCGGTATTGGTAACCTGTCCACCTTGCCCGTCGCCAATAACATATTCGAATGTTACGTCGCCGTTCCAGTTCGCGCTGGGGGTATAAATATAAATTCCGTCATCGTTAATCGATAAGGCACCTTCACCACTTGCAACTGAAATATTAGTGACGGAAAGGCTGTCGCCGTCGATGTCCTCGATACCGGCCAACAAATCGGCAAACGAAATTTCCAGCGTGGTATCCTCGGCAACAGTGCCGACACCGACTGATGCGCCCGCGACGGGACTGTCATTCAGGTTATTGACATTAAAGTTAAAAGACGCCGCAACCGAGCTATTTTCCGAATCAGAGTTGTCGGTCGCAGTCACGACAACGGTATAAGCTCCGCCGTTTAGCAGCGCCGAATCATTTGTCGGACTGCCGGAAATAATTCCCGTGGCAGGATCAAACGTCAGTCCTTCGGGAAGATTCTGCACTGAATATGTCAATGACTGATCGGTATCCGCATCAGAAAAATACTGCGACAGATCGAGGGTATATTGCTGGTCCTGGTCAACCGTGAAGTCGCCAATACCCAAGGTAATGGGACGGGAATTTCCTGCCGGGTTTTCAACTGATGGAACAAATCCGTCATTAATGTCGGGAGAATTGAACTCTTCGGTATTATTTACAAGCGCTTCTGTTTCAAACCCGCTTTCCGGTGTGACTTCACCCGCGGTTCGTTGAATCCTCGCGGCCGATGCACCGGCAGAACTGCTGGAAACGGGCGCGTTATCACCACCGGCGGCGGTTGCGGGCAGGATGTCTTCAATGTTCTGTCCGCTTTCGAATGCCTGGGCAATCAAATCAAAATTTATCGCTTCGTCGAGGGAATCTTCTTTCTTGATTTCCTCCAGCAGTTTAATTAACCGCTGGTCAATGGTGAGTTCCTGATTTTGACCAAGACTGAATGATTTGTTGTTGGCGAGAGTGACGACAACCGCACCACCGCCCAATGTTTCCAGCGTCTGCCCGATGCGCACTTCCTCTCCGGCTTCCACCAGATGCCGGGTACCGTCGCTCTGGACTATAAATACATAGCCTTCCGTACCAGCCACTTTACCCACGACTATCGCCGTACCGTTTCCAGCTTGGTCTACCATACAAAAATTCTCGGTTGTTTTTACGACGCGTGCGCATCGATTAGTTGTATGACCTTATTCCCAGCTTGCTCAGCAAATTTCCAGAAGCCTTGAATATTCTGTAACTCGCGTAGAGCCTGTCGTACTCGGCGTTAATCAATGAGCGCTTGGCTTCCACCACTTCCGTTTCGGTATTGAGCAAATCCAGCAGCGTTCGCCGGCCGATATTGAATTGTTTTGCATAGGCCTCTTTCGTGGCTTCCGCGGCAACGACATGTGTTTGCAAATATTCAATCTGTAAGTTCAACGCTTCATAGGCGTTCCAGGAAAGCTGCATGCTTTCCACGGCCTGGCGGCGCGAGTTGTTGCGAATTTCCCGCGCCTGCTCCAACAGATAGGCAGTTTGTTTACGCCGTGCCCGATTGGTGCCGCCACTGTACAGGTCGTAGCTCAGGCGGAGGCCGAAAATCAGGTCCTCATCCTCACCTTCGATACCGCCGATATCCTCGTCCCAGCGCTTGTCCACCTCCAGGTCGAGCCGTGGCATAAAACGACTGGCGGAGGCTTTGTATTGCGCTTCCGCCGCTTCCACATCCGCCCCGGCGGAAAGCACCACCGGATGGTTTTTCGCTGCCAGGTCAACCGCCTTTTCCACGCTTACGGGTAGCTCGGCCGGCATATCGGGCCGCGTCATGTTCTGCACCTGCGGGAACACCGCTGTCACCCGGTAAAAATTGGCCTGCGCATCGGCCAGGTTATTTTTGGCCACAACCACGTTGGCATTTGCCAACGCCAGCCGCGCCGCAATCTGGTCCAGGTCCGCCTTGCTGCCCACGCCCGTCTGGCTGCGCAGCTTCATCTGGTCGTGGATGTTCTGGTGTTCCCATAACGACTCCCGCGCGAGCTCCAGCAACCGGGCGTGTCGCATTACATTCAAATACACCTCGGCCGTTCGCAGGGCCAGGCTCTCGGCCGTATCGAAAGAACTGAAAGAAGCGCTGTTGACCCGGGCCTTCTGCCGATCTATCTCCGCCAGTGTGGCAAAGCCGTCAAATACCAATTGCCGGGCGTGCAGACCCAGTTCTTTTCGGGTCAGTTTGACCGCCTCGTTGCTGGTGGCCGGTGCGATCCTCTCCTCCTCACCAGTGGCCGCGGACATCGACAGATGAGGCAGGTATTCCGCCCTGGCCTGTTTTACCTCTTGTTCTCGCGATTGAACTTCGTGAATTGCCGCCAGCATCTCCGGGTTGGTCTTAAGGGTCTGCTCGACCGTCTCTTCCAGCGTCAATGCGCCCGCCCCCTGGGATATTCCGGCCAAACCCAGCGCCATCCAAAGAAGTAGATTTTTCTTGTTCATTGTTTTTACCATCCCCCCGATAGCCGGGCTTTTAACCCGTTTATGTGACACTCATCACATTTGTGTGAATATTACCCATTATAGCCGCTGTACAAAAGAGTGAGACTTTAGTATTAAACGAGGCACTGACAGGACGTCGGTTTGCACCGATAAACGGTGAAAAAGTCGCCCACCCCATGAAATTGGCATACAAAAGCTTCCCTCCCAAGGCCGATTTTGTCGCCGGATTCTACTAAACAGTCGATAGTTTTGATACTAAAGCAGTAAACCAGGGTTCTTATGGTTTTTATCGCTCGCGCAAGGCGAGCTGTTTGGTTTTCAGAATGGGTTTGAGCAGGTAATCCAGCAGTGTTTTCTGGCCGGTAAGGATGTCGACACTGACAGTCATACCGGGAATGATAGGCAGCTCCCTGCCATCAGGGCTTTTGAACGCACGGCTTGTCTCAACCCGTACCAGGTAAAAGCTGTTGCCTTCTTCATCGACGATGGTATCGGGGCTGATATGGACCAGCTCGCCATCCAGGCCTCCCATAATGGAAAAGTCGTAAGCGGTGAATTTGACTTTGGCCTTCTGGCCCGGGTGGAGAAACGCTATGTCCGCCGGGCGAATACGCGCCTCAATAAGCAGTTTTTCTTCCGACGGCACGATTTCAACGATATCCATTCCCGGCTGGATCACACCGCCGATGGTTTTAACCAGCAACCGCTTGACCGTACCGGCAACCGGGGACCTGACCAGGGTACGCTCCACCCGGTCCGCCAGTGCCTCGCTGGTTTCATTCAGGCGCGACATTTCCAGCGTGGCCTCGTTGAGTTCTTTGCGCGCCTCGCTCCGAAAAACCAGCTCCACATTCGCCAGTTTTTCCTGCACTTCTTTCAGCCCGGCTTGTACACGCGGCAGGGCCAATCGCGCCGCTTCCAGTTCACCGTGCAGGTCGTTGGCCTGCCTTTCCAGGCGCAGCAGTTCCACCGGCGAAATAGCCCCCTGCTCGGCCAGGGGCCGGGTCAGTTCCAATTCTTTTTCAAGCAGCGCATAACTTTTTTCCAGCTGTTCCCGCTTGGCCTTCAGCTCCGACACTTCCTGGCGTTTCTGCGCCTCCTGCTGGTGAAATACCTCCTGGCTGCTCCGCAACTCCGCCTGGCGGGATTGATAAAACGCCTGCTGCTGATGAACCAGGAGGTCCGGCCATTGGCTATCCTCCGGGATAATAAAAGGCTTGCCCTCCGCCTCGGCCCGCAGCCGCAGCGAGCGGATTTCCAGTTGGTCCAGCGTTACGCTGGCTTCGCGCAGTGAGGAGGAAAACTGGGTATCGCTGATGCGCAACAACGGCTGGTGCCGGTCCACCCTCTGGCCTTCGCCCACATACAATTCGGCCAGAATGCCGCCTTCGAGATTCTGCACAATCTGCACATACTGCGAGGGAATGACCCTTCCCTCGCCGCGCGCAAACTCATCCAGTTCCGCCCAGGCAGCCCAAACGACAAACACTACAAAAAAAAGCGCCACCGCCCATAACAGATATTGGCCTCCCTTGGGAGACTGCTGCAGTACCGCGGCCCTGGAAGAGGAGATGTAGTTTAGATCGCCCGCCTGAAAGCTCGACGAAGTATTTTCAGGCGGCGGAGTTGAGGCGTCCGGTGCCGTATTTTCGGTGGACATGTTTTGAGAAGAGATGTTATCAGGAGACACGTAACTGCCCCTTTTTCAACGCTTCCAATACCGATACCTTCGGGCCATCGGCAATGATCTTTCCCTGGTCCATCACAATCACCCGGTCAACCAGGCTGAGTAGCGAGGTCTTGTGGGTGACCAACACCAGGGTTTTATCCTCGACTTCAACCGCCAGCTTTTCCAGCAGGCGGGATTCGCTGGTGTTATCCATGGCGGTGGTAGGTTCATCGAAAATATAGATGGCCGGTTGGCCAATTAAACCGCGGGCAACGACGATGGCCTGGCGCTGGCCGCCCGACAGATTTTCGCCGCGCTCGCTGATGATCCGTTCGAAGCCCAGCGGATGCCTGTTGACAAAGTCGCTCACGCCGGCGATATCCGCCGCCCGCACCACTTCCGCGTCGTTTGCCTGTGTATTTTTAAATGCGATGTTTTCCCGAATCGTGCCGTAAAAAAGCACATTGTCCTGCGGAACGTAGGCAATTGCCCCGCGCAGGTCCGCCGGGTCCAATTGCTTGCAATCGATGCCATCGATAAGCACGGCACCACTGGTCGGCTGGTAGAGCCCAAGAATCAACTTTTGGATGGTGGATTTCCCCGAACCCAGACGGCCGATGATCGCCACTTTTTCACCCGCCGCTATTTTCAGGCTCAAGTTCGCGAGTGTCGACTGGTCCTCACCCGGGTAACCAAAAGTCACTTCCTTGAATTCGACAGAACCCCGGATGGAGGGCCGCTTGATAAACGTGCGGTTGTCGGGCCGCTCCTGTGCCTGTTGTACGATCTCCTCAAGTGAACTCAAGCCGAGCTTGGATTGCTGGTACTGAACCAATAATCCGGCCACCTGGGCAAGGGGTGCGAGGACCCGGCTGGTCAACAAAACGCAGGCAATCAACGCACCCATGGACATTTCGTTTTCACCGATCGCGTAAACGCCGACAATGACCACCACAACGGACGCCAGTTGCTGCATAAAACCCGAGTAAGCCATCGCGCTATTGGACAGCATGCGCGACTTCAATCCCCAGTATGCGAGCATGCCGGTGGACTTCTCCCAGTTGCGTTGCGCCTTGCCTTCCGCGCCCATTGCCTTCAGCGTTTCCAGGCCGGACATGGATTCCACCAGCGTGGCATTTTTTTGCGCCGACGCCATATAGGTATAGGAAATGGATTTCCGCAAAAGCTTTTGCACGATTAGCGCAAACACCACAACAAAGGGAATGATAATGGTTGGAACCCAAACCACCGGTCCACCAATGTAGGCTATAACCACCAGAAACAGCACGACAAAAGGCAGGTCCACGAACGCGGTAACGGTTGTCGAGGTAATAAAATTGCGGACGGATTCGAACTCTTTCAATTGACTGACAAAAGCGCCGACCGACTTCGGGTGTTTGTCGAACCTCGCACCCAGTACCCGCTCAAAAATATAACCGGATAAAAGAATATCCGACTTTTTACCCGCGACTTCGATAAAGTACACGCGCAGCAGCTTCAGCAGAAAATCAAAGATGTATACGCAAAAAATGCCCAGCGCCAACGCCCACAGCGTCTCGATGGCGTTGTTGGGAACCACCCGGTCATACACATTCATTACAAACAGCGGGTTCGCAAGCGCAAACATGTTAATCAGGAAAGAGGCGATCAGCACGTCGCGGTAAATCCGCCAGCTCTGCCCGATGGTTCCCCAGAACCAGTGGGATTGGTACAGGCGAATGCCCTGCAATGTGCGGTCTTCGTACTTCAGTTCCGGCTTGAAATAAATGGCGTAACCGGTGTAGCGGGACTGCAGCCAGGCCAATTCAACCGATTTCTCCGTATCGGACAGCGGATCGTGAATTTTCGCACTGGTGCTTCCGTTAAGCGAGAGCAGTACCACCGCCTGGTTTTGGTTCAGGATTAAAATCGCCGGCAGGACCAGTTCGGAAATGGTATTCAGCTCACGTTCAACCACCTCCGCCTTCAGGTCCGCCCGTCCGGCGGCCCGGACGGCCAGTTCGGGGGACAGCCTGCCATTAATCAGCGGCAGGCCCGCGATAAGGCTCGACTCGCTGCACGGCTTGTGCTCGTGGCGGGCAACGTACAAAAGCGAATTCAGGAGAGGGTCGACATGCGGGGCCGTTTCACCGGTTTCTATAGAGCCGTTGTATTCCCCAAGGATGTTTTGGTTGTTTGACAATGTCATTCGGTATCGTATTGAGGGCAGCCTGCGTCGCGCAAGCTGGCCCGATGTTTTTCTTCTCTACACCATAGTCCACAAACAGGAATTTCGCACAGCAATAGCCTTTATAAACCGTTGTTTAGCCGCAAAGGCGATTGCGGTTTTTATATTGGGACAGCGAACAGTTCGATCTTAAACGTTTGTCCAAATTTTCGATCCTGATGCAGTATCCGGACTAAACTGGTTATTGACCTGCTGCGTTAGCGACGCGCATTTAAACATAACCACCCGACAGGAACACCCCATGCCCTATGTAAAACGTGACGGCCAAGGCAAAGTGATCGCAATATTTCAGACGGAACAAAGCGACGCAGGGGAATTTCTACCGCCGCATTGCGCGGAGATAATCCAGTTCCTGTCATCCGGGACCGGCGCGGAAACCGAAGTACTGCATGCATTGGCAAAATCGGACAGCGATATCGCGCGTGTTACGGAGGATTTGATTTCGTTGTTGATTGAAAAGCAGGTAATTTTATTTACAGAGCTGCCCGCAGCGGTACAGCAAAAGCTTATCAATCGGGCCAAACTGCGGGCCTCACTGAATGCCGAGGACAATAATTTTTTGGATGAGGAAGAATCCCTGTAACGTCTCCGCCGGGGCCTGGTTTCAGACCCCGGCGATGTCCCTGACAACTTTCTCCCCTGACAATTTTCTCCCCCCTGACAGCTTTCCACCCTGTTACCCCGTTTTCAGAGCTGACTTCTGAATGACCGAACGTTAGCAGGCTGTTAACTATATAGACGGCTCCAGTTACATAGACGGTTCGGTTTTGGATTTAGAATCTGTTCTCGCGTGATCCTGAATGGTCTTTTCCACTTCCGACGCAGTTTCGCGGGCTTCCGATTTGGCGTAATCCTGCACATCTCTACCGAACTCAGCTGCTTTTTCCCGCGCCTCTTCCGTTGCAAAGCCTTGAACTTTCCTGCCGAACTCGGCGGCTTTATCGATTGCTTCGTGCGCCGCGGCTCTGGCCTCGTCCGCCGTGCGATCACTCATACCGCCCATCCAGCGGTCTTCCCGGCGGGTGGATGGCAACGCCGCTCCAATCAGGGCGCCGAGAGCGATCCCGATCGCTCCCAGGGCTAGTGGTTGCTCTTCAACCATATAGTTAAAACCCTCGGACGCACGCTGAGCCTGTCGCTGGCTCGCATGGCGCAGATGATCGGCCCGCTCCCGAATACCCGAGGAAGTCTCGCTAATGCGATGTTTTAAATCCCCCGCGGATGTTTCAAGCCGGCTTTTCAGGCCGGACGCCCTGGCTTTCAGGCTTTCCTTGGTGGCAGTGCCACTCTGGCGGAGTTGCTCGGCCCGCATGCCCGCTGTTTCCCGCAACTGGTCAATTCGCTGGCCACCCGAATCGCGCAGATGTTCCGCCCGCTGGCCGGCGGATTCCCGCAATTGGTCCACCCGGTGAGCGACCGATTCACCGAGATTTTCGGCGCGCTGCCTGGTGTCGGACCAGGTCGAGCTGTGGCTACCATCGCCCCATGAATGACGCTGTTGAGAGCGGTTATCTTGAGGGCGATTGTACTGATACAGCATCCAGCCGATACCAATCGCCGTTAGCATGGTAGGTACCGGATTACGCGTAACCGTATTGACAAGGTTGCGCGAAAACTCGCTGCCGTTTCTGCGCGCATAATCGGAAACGCGGTGAAAAAGTTCATCAGCCGAAAATTTTCCGCCGATCGCATCCAATGTCTTTAGTAGATGCTGTCGTTCCTGATCGATTTCCCGTTCCAGTTGCTCCGGACTTTTCTTCATGTGGCCGTTACCGCTAATAGTCATCGTATCACTCCTCGTACAGCACTCTGGTCTTTGCGAAATGAATTCACACTATGTTCGGGTTTAAAGGACGATGTCTTCAACTTGCTTTTTCCCGACTGCACCATAATAAAACCGACGATGGTTACCACGCCTCCCACGATCAGCGCAGCTGCCCAGGGCTCTACTACTTCTGACAGCCCCAACACGGCCGATAAAAGCAAAAATAAAACGCCGGCGTATAACACCATGCTTCCACTAAACAAGGAGATTGCGCCTTTTTTTGCCCCGTTAACGGATTCGGATATCTCCAGTTTGGCCAGCGCTACTTCCTTCGAGAACAGCGCGCTAAAGTCGTTCGCCAGCTGTCGAATCAAACCTCTGATCGATAATATCTCCTCCACTTTGGCTTCGGTATGTGGCCGGTCTTCAGGTCTGGGTTGTTCGCTCATCTATTGATACTCCTCTATCATTAATTGCGCAGCTGTTGATTTAGCGTTGCACTTTCCGTTACCAAGGAGCCCTGTCCCGAGAACCCAGGTCATCCTCTCGCGTCGTAAACTCTCCCGCAGATTCGGGATATTCTTCATCTTCCCTCGATCGGCGAGCGGACGCTTTTACGAAACGGGAAAGACACAGCCCGATGGCTACACTGCCCGCAACAAATAGTGCCGGGTTTTTGCGTGCGGTCGCTTTGGCATCGTCAATTAATTCGTCGACGCTTTTATCTCTCAACCCTTCGGCCACCATCCCTACCCTGTCCGCCATCTCACGCACATAGCGGGAGATGGTTTCCTGGTGCTGGCTTTCCAGATCCGATGCAGCTGTATCGGCCGCGTGTGCGAGCCTGTCGAGTCCGTCGGCAGTCCGATCTCGTCCTTCTTCCATTTTTCTTGAGGAATATCGCTTCGCCTCTTCTGAAGCCCTGTCAGCCGCCGATCTGGCTTCATTCATCATTTTTTTTGCCACCGATTTCCCTTCTTCCAGCTCTTGATTTTCAATAGCCATTGCTCTCACCCTAACCTGTTGTAAAACATGGAGAAATTTTTTTCGCACCCAAATCCAAGTCGCTCTATTAATCAAGAAAAGGCAAAAAACGCACCCAAAAGGGTTCTCCCATGGCGGAAAGGCTTTTTTTTACGTCTATACAAGCGGGCTGTACAACAGCCGGGTAGCGTCGTGTTTCGGGGCTTTATAGGGGGAATTCATCATATGGGAGTTCATCGGAAGAAATTTTTTTCAAGACAGGTAAGGGAACAGTCTTTGCTAATTCTAAAGATTCAGGAGTATTTACAAGGCTGGGAGGAAACTTTTTCCAACGTTCTGAAGTTGGAAAAAAGCCACTGTTCCTATGGAAGTTTTACAAACAATGTAGAAGATGCAAATGGAGCCGAACGCCATTTGCCAAGCCGGTTTTTCTGAAGAAGACCTTCGTGGGTGGGTTCGGCGGAGTTCTCCGGAAAACTTTCGGCAACATGGGTAAATCGGGAAACAAATCGGGCTTGGGCGGTTATCGCTATGCGTGGCAATCAGATTCCGGCGCCAACGATTTCAGCCTTTTTTTAACCTGTTATTTTACTAACCGATACGTGTCCGGTTCCTACGCCAGTTCGTTAAAGACAGACTCGATATCATCGCGTCGAAACCCTCGATAACGAAGAAACTGGCTTTGCCTGGCTTTTTCCGCATAGTTCAGGGCAGGAGCTTGTTCAACTGCAATTCGGAACTTCTTTTTCCATACACTGAAAGCCGTTGCCGCCCAATCGATTCCAGGGTCATTTAAACAATCAGTAATAATGGCTTGGTCAATGCCCTTCTCCCTCAGTTCCATGGCAATACGTTCCGGACCAAAGCCTTTATTCAGGCGGGAGCGCATATAAATTTCGGCAAAGCGGTGATCACTTAAAAGATCGCTTTCCACCAGTTCATCAAGCACCGTTTCAACAGCTACTGGTGAAAAGGAATGTTTGGTGGTGATTTTGTGTAACAGCTCCTTGTAGGAATGTTCCCGCCGCGCCAGGTACCCCAGCGCGGCGTTTCGGATGTCCTGCCGATTGTGGCTTTCATCCTTTCGATTATTATTTTGTTGCTCCATCACACAATCGCTTTGAATACCGTTTATTATGATTTGTCCGCCGATTTGGCTTTGGACGAAATATCAGTTACTTCCGGCACATCGATAACATCGCCCAGCAATTCAGCCTTAATCCGTTTCTCCAGGTACTCGGCAATATCAGAGTGCTCCTTCAGGTATTCAATGGCGTTGCTCTTACCCTGTCCAATTTTGTCTCCCTTGTAGCTATACCAGGCGCCGGCTTTATCGATAAGGCCTTGCTTTACACCGTAGTCGATGATTTCGCCCAGCCGGTTAATTCCGCCGCCGTACATAATCTGGAATTCGGTCTGCTTGAACGGCGGGGCCACCTTGTTTTTTACCACCTTGACCCGGGTATCGGAGCCTACCACCTCATCACCTTCCTTCACTGAACCAATGCGGCGGATATCCAGGCGCACCGAGGCGTAGAATTTAAGTGCATTACCACCAGTGGTGGTTTCAGGGTTGCCGAACATCACCCCAATCTTCATGCGGATCTGGTTGATAAAGATGGCCAGGCAGTTGGCGTGCTTGATATTACCGGTGATTTTGCGCAGCGCCTGGGACATCAGCCTGGCCTGGAGGCCGACGTGGTGATCACCCATTTCGCCTTCAATTTCGGCCTTCGGGGTCAACGCCGCCACCGAGTCCACCACCAGCACGTCCACGGCACCGGAACGCACCAGCATATCCGCCACCTCCAGTGCCTGCTCGCCGGTGTCCGGCTGGGAAATAATCAGGTCGTCCACGTTAACGCCCAGTTTCTCCGCATAGATGGGGTCGAGCGCGTGTTCCGCGTCGATAAAAGCGCAGGTACCGCCCTGCTTTTGCGCCTCGGCAATCACCTGCAGGGTCAGGGTTGTTTTACCGGAAGATTCCGGCCCGTATATTTCAACAATACGTCCCCGGGGCAGACCGCCGGTCCCCAGTGCCACGTCGAGCCCGAGAGAGCCGGTGGAGATGCAGGGAATTTTCACCCGCTCCCGGTCGCCCAGCCGCATGACGGTGCCTTTGCCAAAGTGGCGCTCGATCTGGGTCAGCGCTGCTTCTAATGCTTTTTCTTTATTGGAATCCATATTAACCCCCGTTAACCTGCTTGAATTTACTTGAACCTGGATCACTTGATCTTGGATCACTTGAATCAAGTCGCTTGAAATTTATAAGTGAATAGTACCTGTTCTCCGCCATCCTCTGCCGCCCACTGCCTGCGCTATGTGTCCAGGCTATGGCGCGGCGAATAAAAACAGCATAACGCAAAAATACTGTATGAGCAAACAGTATTATATTTTTATACAGTATCGCCCCGGCTAAACCGGTTCCTCCGCTGCTTCCTCCAGAAACGTGACCAGCAGCGACAGCGCCTTGGCCACGGTTTGTGCCCGCACGGCTGTCCGATCACCGCTGAAATGCCAGGTGCGCGACAGAATCCGCCCCGGACTTCCCCAGCCGAAACAGACAGTTCCCACCGCCTTGCCGGGTACTGCGCCGCCGGGACCGGCGATGCCGCTGACCGCCACGGCCAGGTCTGCCCCGGCTCCAACGAGCGCGCCATGTGCCATCGCCTCCACCACCGGTTCGCTGACTACCCCATGCTGCTCGATCAGCGCGGGGCTTACCCCGAGCAAATCTGTCTTGGCCTGGTTGCTGTAGGTCACATACCCCACGTCAAACCACCCGGAACTGCCGGCAACGGAGGTGATCGCCGCCGAAATGCCGCCACCCGTGCAGGATTCAGCCGCCGTAAGCCGGCAACCCCGATCCAGCAGAAGGGAGCCAAGATGTTTGGCCAGTTCAGTGATATTATCCATGCCGGCAAAATAGGTGATGCAATCGAAATATGCAATGGGTTAGACAAGCCCGGAAGCTATACTGTGATAGACGGATTGAATGGAGAAGAATAATGGGCAAAATGGTTTTCAAAATGGTGTTGATGCTGGCAATCGTTGTCGGTATTTCCAACTATATGCTGTACATCATGACCGGCAAAACGCCGTTTTCCGCGAGCGACATCAAAATGCCGGACCTTTCCGCGCCGGACATCAAATCCATCGCCAACGGCGGCAAGACTACCGCGTATAAGTGGAAGGATGAGAATGGCGTTATCCACTACTCTTCCGAGCCTCCCCCCGAGCAGCAACAGGTGGAAGTGCTGGAAGTTGACGGTAACGTAAATCTGGTACAGGGCCTTAGGGAGCAGGAGGAGATTCCGGGACCGTCACAAAATCCCGAGGGAACGATTGATATGCCCTCTGGTAATGTTTACAGCCCCGAAAACATCCAGAAACTGATCCGGGATGCGAAAGAGGTTCAGCAAAAGCTGAATGAACGCTATTCGGAACAGGAGAAAATTATGAGTGGGGAATACGACTGATCCGTTTCCAAAACGACGGCGGGTGACGCCCGAAGTGTCGGACCATCGCTACCCGCCCCGTCAATTCATACACTACAACTCACAGGCCAGGACCGTTTGCTTCTGTATCCCCAGGCCTTCAATACCCAGCTCCACCTCGTCCCCGACTTCCAGGAACCTTGGCGGTTTTTGCCCCATCCCCACGCCCGGCGGCGTGCCGGTGGAGATAATGTCACCCGGCTGCAGGCTCATAAACCGGCTCAGGTAACTGACCAGCTGGGCGGGACGGAAAACCATATTTTGGGTGTTGCTCTGCTGGAAGCTCGTCCCGTTTACCTTCAGCCAGATATCCAGCGCATTGGGGTCGGGTACTTCGTCCCGGGTCACCAGGTAAGGGCCGATGGGACCGAAGGTGTCGCACCCCTTGCCCTTGTCCCACTGGCCGCCGCACTCCAGCTGGAAATAACGCTCGCTGACATCGTGCACCACGCAATAGCCGGCGATATGTTCCATCGCGTTTTGCTC
Organism: uncultured Cellvibrionaceae bacterium; assembly: GCA_964451365.1. GTDB lineage: Bacteria > Pseudomonadota > Gammaproteobacteria > Pseudomonadales > Cellvibrionaceae > CAYVIB01. Next base: position 41,858 of record CAYVIB010000033.1, on the reverse strand, counting down.
GTCGACGTAGCGCGCCTCCTTGCCGATAACGATGCCCAGTTCCACTTCCCAGTCCAGCCTGGTAGATCCCAGCGGTTTGACGATCCCGTCGTTCGGGCCGGTAACAGCACTTGTGGCTTTCATAAAAACCACCGGTTGATCCGGCACCTGGGCGCCGGTTTCGGCGGCGTGATCGGCATAGTTAAGGCCGATGCAGATAAATTTCCCCACATGGGCCACGCAGGGGCCGATGCGCTGCTCCCCCTCGACAACCGGCAAATTGTTGACATCGATATCGCGGATTTTTTGCAGCTGGGCGTCGAGCAGAAAATCGCCGGACAAATCCGCAATTTTCGCGCTCAAGTCACGAATTCTACCTTCGCTGTCCAACAGGCCCGGTCGCTCTTTTTTGGTTTCGCCGTAGCGGAGTAATTTCATAAGTTAAATCCGTTGTACTCGTTATCTATCGGGATTAATTTGAATTGGTCCATCCACCGTCAATAACGTGTATGGTACCTGTCGTATAGGAAGATTCATCGCCCGCCAGATACAAAGCCAGTTCGGCAATTTCTTCCGCACTGCCCATGCGCCGCATCGGCTGCCGGGCAATGAACGCGGCGCGCGCTTTTTCATAATCACCGGTTGCCTGCAACCGCTCTTCGAGTGAAGGGGTCTGCACGGTGCCGGGGCAAATGGCGTTACAACGAATACCTTCACCGACAAAATCCGCTGCCACCGATTTAGTCAGGCCGATAACGGCTGCCTTGCTCATGCTGTAGGCAAAGCGGTTCGGCACACCTTTTATTGAGCTTGCCACCGAACTCATGTTGATGATGGAACCACTGCCACTCTCGATCATTACCGGCAGGAATGCCTTGATCATGCGATACATGGACGTCACGTTCAGTTCCAGTGTACGCTGCCAATCGGCTTCGTCACAATCGAGAATTGTGCCGCTGTGCACGTAGCCCGCGCAATTAAACAGTACGTTAAGGCTTTTTATCTCCAATGCGAAGCGTTCTATCCCGGCCGGGTCGCAAACATCGAGCACCCGGCTATCGCAACCGCAATTCTCGTGGAGTTCACGCAACTTACTTTCGTTAATATCGCAGGCAATTACCCGCGCTCCTTCCTCAATAAAACGCAGCACGGCCGCCCGACCGATACCCTGCGCCGCGCCGGTAATCAATGCCGTTCTGTTTTCCAATCGCAAACGGGACATGCTACAACCTCTAAATTTGTCGCAACGGCAGGCAGGATGGTCCGATGGGTTCGAAGGCCTTGTAAGTCAGGATAAATTCCTGGTGACCGAGCGTTTCGGACAAACTGTGCTCGCCGGCGCAGATACGTTTAACAGCCCGAAAGATCTCCTCGCCCACATCGTCCAGCCCCGCTTCGCCTTGCAGGATTTTGCCAGCGTTGATATCCATATCCTCGGACAGTCGCGCATAGGTTTCCGGGTTCGCGCAAACTTTTATTACCGGTGAAACAGCCGAACCCACCACGGAACCCCGCCCCGTAGTAAATAAAATCAAATGGCAACCGCAGGCGATCAGTTCAACAATTTCCGCATTGTCGGAAATATTAGGAAAACCAAAGCGCGGCTCGCCATCCGGCACCACGTCGAGCAGATACAATCCACCGGCGGGAGGATTGTCACCGGGCTTGAGCAGACCGGAAATTTTTGACGAGCCGGATTTGGAATACGCCCCCATGGATTTTTCCTCCTGGGTGCTCAGGCCGCCGTCGGCATTGCCGGCGGCAAAACTGCCGAAGCCGAGTATGCGGTAGTAATTCTCCGCCTTGGCAACGCTCGCCCGGATTTCATTTCCCAGTTCCGGAGTCACCGCGCGTTCGGCCATAACGGTTTCACAGCCGATCAGTTCCCCGGTTTCTTCGAATATGCAGGCGGCGCCGGCCTCCACCAGTTTATCGAAGCATTTTCCCACGGCGGGGTTTGCACTGATACCGCTGGTACCATCCGAGCCACCGCAAATAGTACCCACCACCAACTCGTCAAAAGTGATAGTCGCGCGCGGGCAGGTATCCGCCTGTGCACGCAACCGGTCTACCACCGCAACACCCGCATCAATGGTTGAACGCGTGCCGCCGCATTCCTGGATAACCAGGAGTTCAGCCGGGCGGCCACTGGCTTTGACCTGTGCTTTCAGCCAATCCCGATTCATGCTTTCGCAGCCGAGAGAAACCAGCAGTACCGCGCCCACATTCGGGTGCGTGCAAACCGCCCGCATCATATTCGCCGCGTATTCATTGGGAAAACAGCCGGGAAAGCCAATCAGGTGAACATCACTGCAGCCGCTGTTTTCCACAATTCTGCGCGATACGTGATGCGCGCACTCCACCAGGTAGGCCACCACCACCACATTACGAATGCCTTTTTTTCCGTCCGACCGCAACCAGGCATCAGCTGACCAATCCGCATCTTCCTTTATCATTTACTACCTTTATCCGCGTTACGTGTGTAAGTATGAATGTAATCGCTTTGTATATTGTGCGTATGCACATGCTCGCCGGTATTTATCCGGCAGCGCGCCGAACCAATCGGAACGCCGTATTTGATTATCTTTTCCCCTTCGCCGATATCGACCCGCGAGATTTTGTGACCGACGGAAATATCACACGAAACAAAAAAATGCTGCTCCTCCAGTTGAATCATTTCACCGGCCTTAATGGGGTCAATGCAAACAAGAACATTGTCATTGCCGTGCAGGCAAATTACTTTTTTTCGATCGCGCGCGATCATTAATTCCTCCAACCAAAATCCATACAATCAGCGCGCTTGCGGAATTTCCACATGTTCGGCAATCAACCGGGTGCCCTGTAGCGCGTGCCAGAACTCCGCGGGAACTTTCTGATTCATCGCGCTGATCGCGCTTTCAACTTCGTCGCGCCCGGCAAATCCCGCCAACACAGTGCAAACCACAGGGTTGGCAAGCGGGAATTGAAGAGCCGCCGCCGCAAGTTCAACGTGAAACTGCTCGCACTGGGCCTCAATTCTCGCAACGCGTTCGACAATGTCGCGACTGGCCGGCAAATAATCATAATTCAGGTTCATGCCTTCTTTTTTTTGCGCCGTGCCGGTGGCAAGAATGCCGGAATTAAACGGACCGCCCAGAATCACCGATACATCGCGGCGGGCGCAGGCGGGAAAAAACTCCGCGCCCGCGCTTTGATCGAGTAATGTGTATCGACCCGCCAGTAAAAAGCAGTCGATATCCGTGTTCGCCAGTAACGCCAGTCCCACCTGCCATTCGTTGGCGCCCGCGCCCAGGGCGCGCACCAGGCCTTGTTGTTTGAGGTATTCCATGGCGCGATAGCCGCTGTCCAGAAATTCGCGCATTTTTTCCGCGTGCGCCGCTCCGTGTGTTACCTGCCCCAAATCGTGCGCCAGAAGAATATCGATGTGCTCGGTTTGCAGGCGGCGCTGGCTCGATTCAAAAGCGCGCATAACACCATCGTAGCTGTAATCAAAATACGGCTCCATGGGTTCATCACTGACAAAACCGTAGCGCGTTCCGGAGGCAGGTTGTCCAACCGGATTGAGGCAACGCCCCACCTTGGTTGAAACGATGACTCTATTCCGCCCGTGACCAATCGGTTCATCCCGCTCCCGATTGACAAGCGCCGCACCGAGGCGCTTTTCACTGAGACCAAAACCGTAATAAGGCGCCGTGTCGAAGTAACGAATTCCCCCATCGAGCGCCGCCGCGACCGCATCCAAAGCCCGGGCTTCGGAAAGCGGCCGATACAGATTACCAATCGGCGCCGCGCCGAACCCGAGCGCGCCCATCCGCAAACCGGTTTTTCCGAGTAATCGTTCTGGCTGTGTTAACACGAATGATCGCTGTTTTTAAAAACTCATTTCTTTAAAAGAAAAACTACCGGCCATCAGGCTTCAATCTGCAGTAGTTCGGTAATTTGCGCCGTACACGCACGCAGCTCCATCAATGCTTGGTCGACACTGCACATTTCCGGAAAGCATCGAACGTAAGGCACGGTTAATGCCGCGACTATGCCTTTGCTGTTAAATATCGGCGACGACAAATCCGTAATTCCATCGACAAAATCACTGGAACTTTGCACATAGCCGTTATCGATGGCCCGCTGGACTTTCTGCCTGAAACGCTCCATCAGACCGTCCTCGGTCACCGCCGCCAATCTATCGAGCGTCCGCTCCCGTTCCCTTTCTGGCAGCAGGCCCACCAGTAAAATGCCGGACGTGGACTCCGCCAGCGGCCGGCGATATCCGACCCGCACCGAAAAGCCCATTTCGCGCGCGCTTTCAATTCGCGCCACAACCACAATCTGTTCATTGGAAGCCACCGTTAAATGACAGGATTGACCGATAGCCTCCACCAATTCCTTCATTTGCGGCAAGGCCAGTTCAATCAGGTTGCGCGTGGGTGTCTGCGCAAGGCCGAGGGAAAACATTTTATTTGTCAGGCCATAACCTTCCCGTCCGCCAATCTGCGCAATATAACCACGGGCTTCCAGCGTGAGCACCATGCGGAACAATTCGCTGACCGAACGCCCGAGTTTATTGGCAATTTGCGAAGTGGTCAGTACTTCCCCTTCCCTTGCCAGCAACTCGAGAATATCCAAACCTTTTTCCAGCGCGGGCGCGCGATAACGGCGTTCTGTTTCTTCCGATGTGGATTCTGCGGTATTGGTAGCCATAGTCTTTTTCGCTTTTTTATTTTGGCAACGCAATTATGCGCCGCCGTGGTTAATCCGATAAAAACGTTTTGCATTGTCAGTAAATATTTTTTTTCGCGCGTCGGCTATATCATCGCCAACGCAATGCTTGAGCAGACGCTCCGACATCGCGTACCATTCGGCAAGGCCGGTTCTCAGCGTGCACACCGGCCAGTCACTCCCCCAAATAAAACGCTCCGTGCCAAAGGTGCGGAACAAGTGTTCCACATAGGGCTGGAATACTTCCTCACGCTCGCATTGTTCCTGCGTCGCTTCCGTCAGCAGGCCTGATAATTTACAACTGATATTGTCGCGCGCCCCGAGTGCTTCGATATCTTCCGCCCATTGCGCAAAAGCGTCGTGTGCAATATCCGGCTTGGCGGCGTGATCAACGACAATCGCCAGTTCCGGATAGCGCCGAGCCAGTTCAGCAATCACTTTTAAATGACGCGGTTGTATCAAGGCGTCAAAGCACAGCATCAATCGCTGGGCTTCTTCCAGGGCGGCACGACAATCGTCGTCCAAAATCCAGTCGCTTTTCCGCATAGACTGCAGCATAGGGCGGACTCCACGAAACTTCGGGTGTTGACTTAAATGTGCCAGGCGTTCCGTGGCCCGATCACCGGTCAGGTCAACCCAGCCCACCACTGCCAGCACCAGTTCGTGCTCTTCCGCCAAGCCCAGCAAAAAATCCGTATCGCTGTCGCAGGGTTGGGACTGCACCAGCACGGTACCTTCCAAATCCAGCCCTTCCACCGCCGCCGAATAATCCTCCGGCAAAAAATCCCGATATATCGCCGGCAGGTCAGCACCGGGCCACTCGCAGTCGCCGCGCGAAATCCGCCAAAAGTGTTGGTGGGAATCAATCACGCAACACCACCCCGGTTAATGCCTACCCGCGCAAAAAGGGCAATCACTACGAAACACACCAACGGTACCGCTATCGCGATATTAATCGCGCTCATGTCAGAGACCAGCCCCATAACCGCCGTTAACACCGCACCGCCGATAATAGCCATGACCAAAAACGCGGAGCCCGCTTTGGCGAGTGATCCCAGGTTCCCAAGCGATAATGCGAATATGGTCGGAAACATAAGCGACATAAAGAAACTGCTGGTGGCCAGTGCCAACAGGCCGACCTGGTTTGGCGAGGCAATAGCGATACCGCAAAGGATGATATTGGCCAGTGAAAACCAGAGCATGATCTTCGCCGGATCTATTCGCCGCATTAACGCCGTTGCTACAAACCGGCCAATCATAAACACCACCAGTGACCAGAACAGGTAAGCCGCCAGAGTCTTCTCACCAGTGTCTGGCAACGCAAACTGGCCATAGCGGATCATGTAACTCCAGATACCGACCTGCGCACCAACATAAAAAAACTGCGCGACCACGCCAAACAAAAAATACCGCTGTTTAAACAGCGCCGGAAAATCGCGTAGTGAACCGGCGGAACTGTCCTCGGCCGCTGGCCTGCTCGCCACTTTCGGAAAACGCGCGAAAAAAACCATTGCCGCCCAGAGGATGACCACCACGGCGATGACCAGATAAGGCCCCTGCACCGCGTGCAGTTCCATCTGCGTATAACGCGCGAATTCCCCGGCACTCATCGCGGCGCGCTCGCTTTCGCTGTGTTCGATACCGGACAGAATAAACTCGCGGCCAATCACCACACCACTGATAGCGCCCAACGGATTGAACGACTGGGCGAAGTTAAGCCGTCGGGCGGAAGTTTTTTCATCCCCCATAACGACAATCAGGGGATTGGCTGACGTTTCCAAAAAGGCAAGACCACTGGCGATAACAAACAGGGCGAGCAGAAAAAACCGGTATTCCTGCATTGACGCGGCGGGGTAAAACAACAATGCTCCCGCGCCATACAGCAGCAGGCCCATAATGACGGCGGCTTTGTAGCCCAGGCGCTGCATAAAAATCGCGGCGGGAATGGAGAAACAAAAATAGCCGAAGTAAAACGCCGACTGCACGAGGCCCGACTGGAAATCGCTGAGGAAAAATACCTTTTTGAACTGGGCGATCAGTATGTCGTTAAGGTTGTTTGCGACACCCCACAGGAAAAACAGGCTCGTCACCAGCGCCAATGCAAACAGGTAAGGCAGGGGAAATACACGCCCCACCCTGTTCGATTCGGAAACTGTTTTTGTCGGCATCATGATGACTTCCGGATTATTATTTTTTAATTGGCGGGCCGTTCCAGCGTTATCGCGCTGCCGTCGTATTCCACGGTCCCGTCGATTCCCTGATCGAAATCCGCCGCGTTGGCCTCTTCCCCAGCTATCCAGCGAACGTGAATTTTTCGCGTCGCGGCCATTTCGGGAAAACTGCCGACACGCTTGCCGATGATCAATTCACCGGTTTCATCCTTATAAGTAACCGGTATGCGCGACCATTCGCCTTTTTCATAATCGTAGCTGCGCCCGTCGTCTTCGTACAACTCGAATTTGCCATCCGCACCGGTGTACACATTCAACGTCAAGTCCGCGTTCATCGCCTGGTCGGAATATTGAATCGCCGGACCGGTGGGAACGATGGAACCGGCGCGGACGAACAGCGGCATTCTCGACAACGGTGCATTCGCGCTGATCGTCTGGCCACCTTCAAAATATTTGCCGCTGTAAAAATCGTACCATCCCGTGCCCTGGGGGAGATACACCTCCCGCGAGCGCGCTCCCATTGCATATATTGGGCTAACCAGGAACGCCGGACCGAAAAGGTACTGGTCGTTCAGGTTACCGGCCTTTTTGTCGCCGGGAAAATCCATCGCCAGTCCGCGCATCAGCGTGCCATCCCTGTGGTACATGTCGCCCGCTTGCGAATAAATGTATGGCAGCAAACGATAACGCAACTTGGTGTACCAGACCATACTGTTGTAGGGATCGGACCCCTCCGGCGCGATATTGTAGATTTCCCGGTAGGGGTTCTGGCCGTGGGACCGGAACAACGGCAGAAATGCACCAAACTGGAACCAGCGGGTGTTGAGTTCCTGCCACTCGGCCACTTCGCTCGCCTTCATGTCCGCATAGGTGCCGACAAACTCACCGTTGTTTCCGCGATAGCGATCCTCAGGCGTAAAACCGCCGATATCAAATGTCCAGTTGGGCATGCCGGCCATGCCAACACCGATACCCGCGGCGATCTGCTCCTTAAGGTTGGACCAGCGCGATACGATGTCGCCACTCCAAATGGCTGAACCGGTCCGTTGAATGCCGCCAAACCCGGAACGCGTCAGGATAAACACTCTGGTATCCGGCGCCGACGCGCGGTCGCCCTCGTATACCGCCTCTGCATGCGGAACCGCGTAGGCGTTGAAGACCTCCGCACCCGAACCGAGGTGGTTGGGGCTCATAATCTCCTTGCGCTTTTGCCAACTGAGATTGGAGTGAATATCCGGCTCCACCGCATCCAGCCACCAGGCATCGAAGCCCAATACGTTGATGCTTTCATCCAACTGACGCCAGAACATTTTGCGCGCGCCGGGGTTATAGGCGTCGTAAAACGCGTTCAGATAACCGGGATAAATCCAGTCAAGATTACCCTCTTCGATATTGCGGTTAAGCATGTAACCTTTTTCGTTCAATTCCTTATAGTTTTCAGTAGTCGGATAAAACTTGGGCCAGACGGAAATCATGATTTGCGCATTGAGGTCATGCACCCGGTCCACCATGGCTTTGGGATCGGGGAAAAATTTCTTGTCGAATTTGTGGCTTCCCCAGGCGTCGACCGGCCAGTACGACCAGTCGAGGACGATGTTGTCGATGGGAATTTTACGTTCGCGATATTCTTCCAGGGCGCCAATCAATTCTTCCTGCGATTTGTAACGTTCGCGACTTTGCCAGAAGCCGTAGGCCCAGCGGGGCAACATAACGGACTTGCCGGTCAGTTCACGATAGCCGCTGATCAGTTCATCCGCGTTTTCACCCGCGACAAAATAGTAGTCGATGGCCTTGCCGGTATCGGAGGCGATGGTGGTCAGCTCGCCACGCGTTTCAGGCGCCGGTGTATGGTGAAGAAGACGGAAGTAGCCGCCCTGGGGCGTCCAGTCGACGGCTATCGATTTCTTCTCCCCCGCCGCGAGATCCACTTTGACATTGTGGTACCAGGGATTCCAGTTCATTCGCCAGCGATCGAGCTGCAATTCATTGTCGATAAACAACTTGGCGTAACCGCTGGAATACATCAGCAATTCGTGGGTGCCGCCCACCGGCGATTCGATACTCCCCTCCCAGGTGATGCGCAGGTTTTCCGCTTTTTGCGCTTCCTCCGGCAATGGTATCTCGCGAATACTGTTGTTGCTGAGGAATTGGTAGTCCATGTCACTTTCGACCCGTTGCAGCAGCAGCTTGTCACCGTCGTAGTAGCTGGCGGTTAACCCGCCTTTATTGCCGTCGGCATCGTAAAGTATGAGGTTTTCGCTCAGCGGTGTCGGCGGTGTCGATTTGCCGAATCGGGAATCGGAGTTGTTGTCCCAAAGAATGCCGTAGTTTTTCGACGAGATAAAATAGGGAATGGTGATAATCAGGTTAAAGGTGGTCAGGTAGACGTTTTCATCCGCAAGATTCACCTGCCCGTTCTGGTGCTGGCCCAGGCCGTAAAGCGCCTCATTTTCGCTGCGTATAAAGGACTGTTTGATGGCGAACGAATCCTTATCGGGCGTTTCCGGGTCGCGTGTTACGTTTTCGAAGTTGCCGCTATTGAGTGATGACAGCAGCAATTCACCGCGCGGCTTATAGAATTTTACCGCGCCGTCTTCCAGGGAAACTTCAGCTTTTATGCGGCTGGTTACCAGTTCCACTGTCCCGGCGTTTTCGTGAATCTCAAACGGAACATCGATAGGTTCCGCCACCACCATAATGCTTTCCGGTGTGTTGATTTCTTCCAGTGGACTGGCGGTTACACGGACTATATCGTCGCGCACAACCTGCAGACGGACTTTTTTGGCTTCGCCCTTGGAGGGCGTCACCACGATGCCGTTACTGGTCCTCTCAATCGCCGTTGAGTTATTGGCTGCACTCGTCGTATCGTCCTGCATGTTCTCGCAGGCGGCGAATAGGCATGACAATGCACATAACACGATGGCCTTTTTTAAATTCATTATTTATCTCCGGCTTTTATTACAGGCTTGCATATTCTTTCTTTTTTTAGACATTGCCAACGAAGTGACCGCGCTTTAACGTTCGAAACATACTCTATAAACCGTCACAACATAAAGTTAATATGTTGCCATTCTCACTTTGAGCAAATGCGGTTTATCGTCGAAATTCAATCCCCAATCGGTTTGGTCGCCGTTCCATACGCGTTCGAACACCCAATTGCCTTTTTCATCAAAAAAACCTTCCTCGGCCCGCACGATCATATATCGTTTACCCGCCAACTCCTGTGAAGGACCGAAGGTAACACGGGCGCGAAAGCCGGTCACCAGAAATTCATTATCGGAAAGTTTTGCGATTAACGCACCGCCCGAGGCGGGGAAATTACCTTTGGGAGGGTCAATCCAAAACATCGGGCGGCCGTAGCTGACTTCCGCCTGCCACAACCCCAGGTCGAGATCCTGTGTGTATTTGCTTTCCTTCTCATCCGCATCCGCCTCGGATACTTCCGCATTCCAGATTTTCTCGGTTTTGCCGAAGGTATCCACCGGTTCCGCCACGCCCCAGGTTTCGTTTTCGAAACTCAGCTTCGCCCAGGTGCGGGACCACGATGCGACCAGGCGATAAACCTCGCTGAACTTATCGAAGGTTTCATCGCTGTAGTCCCTGGCGCCGAGAGGGTAGTTGGTATAGCCGGTGTAATCCATGCCAAAGGGTGCAAAGCCAATGCCCTGGTGACCGAGCGTTTCAAAGAAATAACGCGCATAAGGCTGGTCGTTACCGATTTCCGCCACAAACAACGGATTGTCCGGCCGCGAATACAGGTCCAGTACTTTTGTCACGGTGCGATAGTCACGAAAATAAATATCCGGTGAAATCATGTCGATATTCGGTGCCGCGGCTTTCCAGATATGGATAACGTTATCAGTCGCCCCGCCACTGGAATAGCTTCCAGGCTTACCGGGGTTGAACGGGTTGCGCAAGGCGACGTTGACGTTCATGGGGATGGGATAAATCGCCTTGCCGGCCTTGGCGATTTCGTCGCAGTAGCGCGCAATATGGTAGGCGTGAAAGAATTCGTCCGCATCGTCACCGAAAACATCTGGCCAATTGCCGTCCGGCAGATTCAACGCCTCCCTTAACTGCCCGGGCACTTCGGATTGGAAAATCTTTTCCGCGTGCTCGGAATAATCCCGCGCCGCGCCGTAGGTGCCGACTTCGTTTTGTACCTGAACCAGGATGACGGTGTGGTCGCGGTCGGTTTTCTTCAGGTGTTTTATCAGTTCGACAAAGGCATTTTTATCCGCCTCAAGCGTGGAACGGTGCAACGGCGAAAGGGAGTTCAGTGTGGAGCCATCCTTCTTTTGCACGCGCGGGAAACGCGCGTCATCCAGCTTTACCCAGGCGGGTGCATAGTGGGGGGCGTTATTTTTCCAGGTCGCAAACCAGAGTAAAATCAATCGCAGGTCACGTTTGCGCGCCTGCTTTATCAAAGTATCCACGTAAGAAAAGTCGAACCTGCCCTCTTCCGGCTCTATCTGCTCCCAGGCGACATTGATTGCCAGTGTATTCGCATGTATGCGCTCGACTGCCGGCCAGACTTCGTCGAGCGACGCCGGATAGTTGCTGGAATTGTTGGCCTGCGCACCGAGAATCAGGAAAGGTTCGCCATCCACCATCAACGCATGCCTGCCGTTTTGCGTAACCAGATGGGGTATTTCGGCATAAACGCTTACAGAAACAAGTCCTGCCAGAACAAAACAATATTGCAGCCAGCGCTTAAACATGGATTATTGCTCCTCCTTTGTTGTTACTATTTCGTACTGCGCGTTTTTTTTGCCCGGGAAAGTAATCACTCCGGCCACGCACTGTGCGGATTTTGTTTTTCCTTTTTCTTTCACGGCGACAGCCCCGCATGAACGGCCGGTCCTGACGTTAATTTCCCGTTTTATACGCGGCTTGAGTGTCGCACCTGTCAGCCGGCCGTCATGCCAGGCAATGTCAACTTCAATATTTCCGCGCGCAACCAGCCCCCGTACGGAACCTTCCGGCCACGCGTCCGGCAGGGCTGGCAGTAGATGGAGACCTCCCAGGTGGCTTTGCAGTAACATCTCCGATATGCCCGCGCTCGCGCCGAAGTTTCCATCAATCTGGAACGGCGGGTGGTTGTCCCACAGGTTGGGCAGCGTGCTGTGTTTGAGAAGCTCGCTCAGTAATTTGTGAGAGCGGTTACCATCCCACAGGCGCGCCCACATATTAATTTTCCAGGCCTTGGACCAGCCGGTGCCACCGTCGCCGCGCGCATTCAGGCTGACGCGCGCCGCTTCGGCCAGTTCAGGTGTTTGCCGGGGCGAGATATTGTTCGCCGGATGCAGCGCGTAAAGGTGGGATATATGTCTGTGATGGTTTTCAGGATCGTCGAGATCCTGTGCCCACTCCTGTAATTGCCCCCATTTGCCGATGTGAAGCCCTTTGTCCAGCTTTTCATAAAACGGCCGCAGTTGTTGCACGAATTTTTTATCACCCACAATTCCGGCCGCTTCGATCGTGTTTTCAAAAAGCTCCGCCACGATTTGCTGCGACATCGCCGCGCCGGCGGTAAAGGGACCGTGCTCGGGTGAGAAGCTCGGGTTAACCCACAACTTGCCGTTGGGCGACTCACTCAGGAAATCCATCCAAAACAGTGCAGCGCCCCGCATTGCCGGGTAGGCACGGTTTTTCAGGAATGATTTATCGCCGGTATATAAATAATGTTCGTAGTACAGTCGGCACAACCAGGCGCCGGCCTCCGGTTGCCAGAACGCCGTTGGCCAGGCGATTAAACCTGTAAACCCGTAAATATTGGTGTTTAAAAACAGCGTCCAGCCTCGCGCATCCGCTATTTTTTGCGCGGACCGTTCTCCCGGCGGAATTAAAGCATCGATGAAATTATAAAGTGGTAGCGCTGTCTCTGTGATATTGGTCGGGTGCGCCGGCCAGTAGTTCATCTGCAGATTGATGTTGACGTGATAATCGGCATTCCAGGGTGGGGTGTTGGAATGATTCCAAACGCCCTGCAGGTTGGCCGGCAGCGACCCGTCGCGCGAGGAAGCAATCAGCAGGTAACGGCCAAACTGGAAAAACAGTGACTCAAGGTAACGATCCGCACCGGCATTGTTTCCGTAATCCGCCAGCAATTGGTCGACAGGCTTTTCCGGTGCCTGGCCATTCAGGTCGAGCGCAACCCGATTGAATAACTCCTGGTGATCCCGGCGGTGCCGTTCCCGAAGTTTTTCGATTCCAAGCGATTCCGCTTTTTTTAACCGCAAGTTGACCACACTCTCCGGATGCGTTCCCCGATAATCTGGAAAACGAGGTGAATAATCCGTGCCCGCCGCCAGCACTAGCGTTACCGAATCGGCATTGCGCACCCGGAGTTGATTCCCTTCCGATTTAATCGATCCACCATTGTTTATCAATTTTAAGCGGGAGAAATACTGCAGGGCATTATCTTTAAGTGCGCCTGAAAGCGTTATGGCACTGTCACTTAGTTGATATCTGGCGGAACGGTTATCCGACGTTTCGAGCCCCACATCCAAAGAAATTGATTTGGTTTTATTCGCTGTGATTTGGATGGCAATAACACCATCGGGATGGCTGGCAAAGTATCGACGGGTATACCGGATATCGCCAACATCAAAACTGACTGTGGCCTCGCCCGTGGAGAGGTTCAGTTCCCGTCGATACTTCGATGGCCTGGCAAGGCCATAATGATCAATCACAATTTGGCCGAAGTTCTGGTAATGGCCGTAACCCACCGGCTCCTGGCCAAGCTGGTTGGCAACTTCCTCCGGCGTTAATTCGCCATTCGCATTGATAGCAGTCTGCACCTTTCCCAGTTTTTCAGGGAAAGAATTATCCGGCCAGCCAAAATTATAGCCTTTCTTCGCGCCGGGCCCACCGGTCCAAAGGGTTTTCTCATTGAACTGCACAATTTCCTGTTCGACTTCGCCGGTGATTACCGCACCCATTGCGCCATTGCCTATTGGAAGACCCTCGTACTCCCAGTTGTTGGCGGGAGCATTGAACCAGAACGGCAAGTCATCACCGGCCACACAGACCGGTGAAAAACAAATAATCGCCAACAGCGGCAGAATTTTTCTTTTTGTCATCTATTGATTTCCACCAGGGTTAGCCGACACAGAAGTATTCATAAACCTTCCTAAATTTCCCATGCACCTGGCAGCGTTTATCGTCGCAATTTTCAGGAAAGCGGTTAACGTCGTTGTACATGGCTATCCAGCTTTGTTCAATGCCCGGCTGGTGCGGCCGCATTATTTCCCGGACTATGGCTTCGCCGACGCCAACGGTCCCGACCTGATCGGATTCAACCAGGGGATTAATTAGAGCCTGTTGTTTTAATCGTTCGGACAAAGCGGCAGCGGCTAACCAACCAGCTGTGCCGCCGCCGATATTAATGACTTTTTTTACAGGTTTCTTCATGTGACTACTCATGAAACTACCTATACCCCGTAAAAAAGTTAGAGAAACGCAGCGCGACGCGGTGAGAGGAAAACCGGCGCGCCACGGGGATATTTAAAGAAACCTATCCCGACAACCAACCTCACATTGATACTGGCCCTCGAACCACAGAGGTACCGGGTATCCAGTGAGCTGCCATACGCAGCGTGAGCAACTGCGCATGTCTATTTATGAACCCCGCACTCTCCCCGAGAGTGCAGGTTCTTTACCATTAATCGAACTTGACACGCAGAGTAAGTGCGTAGCGGGTGTCCGTGACAGATGCGCTGGCAGTGTGGGTACCGGCGCTAAGTTGTTTCTGGATCGTTCTGATTTCCTCATTGGTCAGATTGTTCGCTTCCAGTCCCAGAGAGATGTTACTGCTCAGGTTCACGAAAATCGAACCATCCCACTGTCCATAATTATCCTGGTACACCGGCAGCCGCCAGTTCACGCCATTGAACGTTCCGTTGTAGCCATTGGGACCGACGGACAACAGGAACTCGTCGCGCCAAGTGTATGCCAGACGGGCGGAAACCAAGTCGTTTTCATACATTGTGGTAATAGTGTATGAGTTTTCTGACAACCCTTCGTACGGCACACTGTCAGAGTCATAGACAGTGCCATCGGTGTCCACCGGGATACTGTCTTCGTCGACGGCGGTTTCGCTGTTGATTCGCGTATAGGCTGCTTCAAAGCCAATACCCGATTCGAAGAAGTGACGCCAACCCAGCTCCCATCCATTGATGTAGGCGCTGTCCTGATTGGCCGGACGAAGAATCCGGTAGTCAAAATCGTTATAGGTATCAATAAAGACTTGGTCGCGAATGAACCCTTTGACATTCTTCGAGAACAGGTTAAACCAGGCGCTACCGATATCGCTGTAGTACCATTCCAGGGACAGGTCGACCATTTCCGCTGTCATGGGCTTCAGATTTGGGTTGCCGCCATCGGCCGACCCGTTGTAGTCATTCGGGTCGGTGGAGCCGTTGGTGGCACCATCATTCAGGTTAACAGATAACTTCATGTAACCCTGCATATCGCTGAAGTCCGGTCGGTGCATTGCGCGAGACCATGCCATCCGCGCCAGCAATTCGTCAGTCAAGTTCACGCGCAGGTTAAAGCTTGGCAAGACCTGGTCATATTCGTTAACCACGGTGACCGGCAAATCCGGCTGATCAAAAACGGGTTGCAACTCGCTCGGCAAACTGGATACGTCGGGAAATACGATAAATCCACCTGCGGAGTTCTTGGTTCGAACCCAGCGAACACCGACATTGCCGCCGACAATGCCGTCCTCCCGACCAAAATTCACCATGGCATAGAGACTCTGCACATCCTGCTCCTGCTCATTACGGTGGCTGGGATCAATCAGTGTGGGAGCAAAGTTGGTCACCCGCTCACCCGTATCCGGATCAACGGAAAATTGTCCGGAGCCGTCCAGATAATAGGGTAGAGCACCATTATGAATAGTGTAATAACTATCCGGATATCCGGCGGCCAGCGAAACGTCAGGCGCAACGACAGCGCCGGGAATAGGAAGGTCCCCTCGGAAAAAGTTGTCAAACCGGTTGATGGTGATCTGATTTTCGCTCAGACCAAGATCATACATATTTGGTAGCGGATCGGTACCTGATAAAGCCCACCAGCGCATCCACGGCTGAATAACTGCCCGCCAGTTGTAGCCGGTGTTAATCAAGGTTTGATCCCGATTGGCAATACGCGCGCCGAACTTGACCGACTTGAAAAAGTCGTGATCAAACTTGTGTTCCGCGTCGATCCGCCACGCTACCTGTTCAGCCTCATTATCATCCTGATGATCCATGGTAAAGCCGATAGTGAAATTCTCCGGGTTGCTCAGGAACTCCTGGTCGGCGTTGATCACCGGAAGATCGCCGCTGACATCCAAATACATTGGCGGCATCGTCAACCCGCCACCAATGGTGGAATCCAGCGCCTTGGTAGTGGCTTTAACATATTGCAGGTCGGAGGTAATAACCCAATTACCGCCGATATCCCATTCACCGCCCAGCGAAATGTCCGTAGTTTCTGATTCGCGACTCGAAACGCGGACATCCGAGCCCATCGGGATGCCAATCTGATTCCATGTATCCGATGCACCATCGCCGTCAGTATCGTCAAACGACCAACCGGTCAACGTGCCCCTCTGGAACACGCCATTTTGGTCAAACTCCCAGTCGCCGCTGGTTGTCGCGGAAACAGGCGGACCACCAGGGCCATCTTCGGAAAAAATGTTGTATGGATCATTGTCAACGAAGAGTGCGTTTTCGTCCCAGGTAAATTCATAGGCGCTCTGGAATATCGTCAGAAAGTATTCTGAGGTGTCGTTCGGGCGCAGCTGAAATGCCGCATAAGCGCCCTGACGGTCCCGATAAGTGCGCTCTGTGCGCCAGTCCGCCCCGCGAGGTACCCATACAGTTCCGCTGGCACCGGGAATATCGTCTCGCGGGAAATAGGGCCGATTGAAAAGAATGTCGATTCGGCCTTCCAACTCTGAATAAGCCAAATCCAAAAGCACACCAACCTCGCCGATAGCTGTATCCCATCGGTCGCTGTACAGCGCTGAGAAGCCTGGTGTCGTTTCCTCGACAAAATTTTGATAATTGGCGGTAGCAGTAACAGCCATCAGACGTTCATCAATGTCCAACGGCATCCGTGTGCGCAGGTTGACCTTGCCACCCAACCCGCCTTCAACCATATCGGCGGTCTGGTTTTTATATACATCGACGCCTGCCATCAGTTCCGGCGGTACATCCTCGAAACTCAATGTTCGACCGCCATTGGCGGTAAAGCCTTCTCGCCCGTTAAGCAAGCCCTGAACCTGGGTCAAACCGCGAATGGATATTCCCACACCCTCACCTGACAAATGCTCGGGATCACCTCGGGAAACAAAACGATCGATCGTCACGCCGGGAACACGTTGTAATGTTTCAACCACGCTACGGTCAGGAAGGTTGGCAATGTCATCCGCAACAATGGAGTCAACGAAAGTATCAGCATTTTGTTTAATGTCCTGCGCCGACTGCAGTGTACCCCGCAGACCGGTCACAATAACCTCTTCCTCTATTGCCGCGGATTCCTCATTTTCCGACTGCGCCCACGCTGCTGGCCCGATAACGCCCATTATGCACATGGCCAACACTGATGCCTGGGTAGGCAAAGCAAACAGCTTTTTCTTGACCGGCGACTGAATCGCCTTACTTAGGATTTTATTTTCCACAAGCACCTCGCTTATTGTTTTTATCGAAGAAGACAAAATGCCCATTGGCAATGGGAACATCCTACCCCGGGACAAAGGACTTTTATCTACTCAACCACACGTAGCCTGGTAAAGGCCTCCTCTATGCTCTACTCATTTATATTTGATTTTATTTTTATATGTAATCTTACGCGACAGATACTACGAGAATATTTTTATTAATGCAATATGAATCACCAGTGAAATTAATGGCTTGTACGCATAACAAATGGCGTTATTAGATGCATTGAGATATATGTGAGCCGAGAAGTGAAGGTCGGCCTGTCTTGGAAGAGGGAGATTGCTACTCTGTTGGCCCATCAAAAGCGGTCTTCCAGGCTGGTAGCTATCCTCTCGCGGTCCGACGTCCTAATGACCAAGCCGTCTGGGGTGGGCGGTTAAAAGCTTAAATCGTGAAAGACGCCGGCGCGGCTGGCGCGCCGATGTTAAGGTCCCGGTCCCTGGGGCCGCGCAGCCTCACGCGATAGGCAACGCGCTCTTCGTCTTCATCATACGCGACGGCTTCGCGGGAGCCTTCGATCTCTTCGGATGGCAGGCCCCTGCGTTCCATCACCAACTGGCCTGTGGCTTCGCGGAAAATCAGGATGTCGGTGTTCTTGTAGTCCTCGGCGCTGATGGTATCGAGCAGGCCGATGTCCTCGATTCGCTTTTCCTTGTCCATGATCCGGACCAGGTCGGGAAATTCATTTTGTGTCTCGAACCAGACTCCCTGCATGTCCGCTTCGGTGTCGGCGTTACAGAACTGGCTTTCGCGCACGAAGGCTTCGATCGCTTGCCCTTTGTCGTCAAAGATGGGCGTACAGCTGCCCTCCACCTTGCGCTGATTGAGGATGGCTCCCTTCTCCACGTGGTCATTCTGGCCGTCGCCGTAAAGTCGTAGACTTCGGTGAGGGTGTCTTCCTCCTCTTCGTCGAAGGCCTTGAAGGTGGTGGTGTTACCCAGCGGTCCGAGCGTACCCGAGGGCGTCAGGGAGGCGTAGCAGTAGTCCCAGGCCTGGGAGCGCAGGTAGTAAGGGATGGATGGTGAACCCTGGGGCATGAAGCAGCGATCTTGGTCTTTCAGGTTTTACCTGTTATCTTCCTTAAAACAATCCACTGTCAGTGCTTTCAACAGTAAAAAGCTATAACCCATTTGATGCTCAAACGAAACTTAATTCATCCGGTACTCGGTCTTATTATCCCGGGCTGGGGTCATGCAGCTCAGGGTAAACTAAAACAAGCCTTCTTGATACAGATGACCTTCTACGGTGCTCTTTTCCTGCTGGCATTTAGCCGATTGATTGTTACCGTTCATGGTATTTATTTGTTTATCTTTATTTTTGTTGGGTGGCATTTATATTCGGCTGTTAGCAGCGCTAAAAATTTCGACACTATCCCCTTCTCTTCAAGGAAGCAAAAATGGCTTTTAGTAGCCTTTCCATTACTTTGCCCGTTAGTACTGCTGGCAGTGTTCGCGCTGAAATCCTATATTTTCGGCTTCCAGCTTTACAAGGTCACTTCAGTCTCCATGGCGCCAACTCTGCAAGATCGCGACATCGTTCTAGTAGACACCTGGCACTACAGCTTTAACGTACCGGAAGTGGGCGATATTGTAGTTTTCAGCTTGAACGGGAAAGACAGCATCTATATCAAGCGAATAATGAAAAAACCGGACCACCTTAGTCGGTCTTCAAAAGACCAGCTATATCTGCTAGGTGACAACAAGGGAAAAAGCGTTGATAGTCGTCACTTTGGACTAGTGGGTAAACAATTTATAAAGGGAAAAATGAAACTTCGATTTGTCCGTCCCTTCTATCTTCCCCAAACAAACTAATCCACCCGCTTTATCATCTTCTTACCAAAATGCTTTGATATCTCCTTGGGCGAGCAGGCTTCATACTTATCCCCTACCTTCCGCCAATACCAACCATCCTCGAGATCTTCGTCGAACGAAAGCGGATCATCTGGTATTTCGTGCGCCAACACTATATCAACATCTCCCAACTTAATCAGAGGCAAAAGGTCTCTTATTGCAAACCCTTCGACATCATCCCAACGAGCAAGCACTTCATTATCATTCACTTCTGTGTAGACAGGAAATTCAATATCCTCAACAACCCTGAAAAGCGGCCGTTCCTCCTCAGGCAAATCATCATCAAATACTGGTCTGGTCGCTCTCTCAAGCATATCCGCTAAAATTCGAGCACGAGCAGGAGTATCGCACTGAAACAAAACTGATAAATAACTTGCCATGCCAAGCTCCCTCCGGCGTCAGGCCCTATTCGTCCGCTTTCTCATGAAGATTCCAGTTTTCCACTATTTCCTTTTCCTTCAGTTTTAAGTTAGCCAAAAATTCCTGCGCAAGTGGTCTTGGATCGCTCGCAGCTATGTCACTATTTATTATATGCAATAGAATATCCATATCCTTTTGACGACGATGGGAAGGATTATCTGCATACTTTAACGCCGACACAAAATAATCCAAGACATCCACTACAGGACTATATTCCTTGTCTCTATCTTTAAAATACTTAACCGACAACCCCATATATTGTGCCGACCAGAAAGATGGCTCCGGAGAGATATTCTTTCTATTTACTCCCACTCCCACCTCAATCGGTTTATATTCCTTACCAAGCACTCCATCTGAAAAGCACTTAACTTGTGGACGAAGAATGTTTGCATTGATGGCACTATTTGCGTATATAACAACAAAGCTACTTAGCAATCTTTCTGGATCATCACAAGCCGGAGACATAGTGAAGTTTTTTGCCTCTTCAGGCGAACCAAAAGGTGTTAACAAAAATAGTGTTGCAGGATGAATATATTCCTCTCGTTTCCCAGTTAAATAGTAGTTTTTATATCTCTTTAGTTCAGAAGCAGGACAATCATAAAACTCATCTTTAACAAGAACAACCCAATTTCTTTTTCTGTTAGCCAGCCACTCCTTATTTTCCGTTTCCCAAAGATATCGAAAACTTTTAATAGCTATCGCCTTTTCACTATTTTCAAAAATCACTATGGGGCCTCACAAGCATTCTCAAAAAGAAATTCGGGCAGTTTCATTTCCGCGGCATGTTTTCTCAACGCCTCAACTTCGTCGCCCAGCACGTAATCGGCTGCTGCATCTTCAATATCCGAAAGAATGGGTATTCTGACAAAAAGCCATTTTACCGGACCCAAAATTTCCTGCATTTTCTCTACAATTTTTTCCCGCAGCTGGTCCACCATCTCTTCGGTAAGCTCTCCCGACTCCATCGCTGCCAAAAGCTCGCCGTATTCATCCCCCGCGAACTCAGATACCATCTGTTTAAATAAGTTCTTGGCATCGTCTGACCCACCCGCCTCCGACGCCAAAAATGTCATTACTGTAAACGGGCGAATGTCACTTTCAGAAAATTCGGCAAAAGTATGCGTAACTTGCTTGTCTACATATTTCGCATGCTCGCTCTTTTTATAGCCCACCGTGTTCTGAAAAGCGCTTTCTTTCAGGTGCTCCGGCGCCTGAGCAAGAAAGCTCTGTAGCGCCCTGAATTGAGGTGTTGTCGTAGATACGATCTTATCTTCATCTATCCAGGGTGTTGCCACATTAATTGAAGCCATTTTTTCACTTATGCGATATTTGCCGTTTACTTTCTCTAAAGTACGCCACTCTCTTCTGCCAGACTTCCATACCTGAATCCAAGTAGTATGTTTGGCTGGTTTAAAATCTTCGTAAGGTTTATCTTTCCAGTGATCCGCAAACAAAGTATCTCTGCTCGCCACAAAATCAAGAAAAAACTGTTTGTGCGCGTTTGCACGAAAATTGAGTTTACCCCTGGCATTACCCGCCTTATCCTTGTTTCTGCCGTCCCACGGTATAAAAATACGCCTGTTTAGCGTTTTTCCATCTGTATTCAAATATCTGGGTCTATCTTTACTATACTTCCACGATTTTAATTCCACCCAATGTCTCTTACTGGTATCTTCTCCCGCCAGAATCAGGTCCGGCTTGCGTTGGTGGGGCGAGCCATCATAATCGGTCAGACCACCAAATAAGCCATCATCCATAATTCCAACCTTTATCAGATTGTTTCTGTCTCGCGGGTCAGAAAGCAAAATTTCATACCGCTCGGGATTTGCCACTCCTACGGTACCACCAAATTCATTAAGCGCGTGATACAGCGCTGTTACCAATAACTCAAAACCTTTCCCGTGAGCATTATTGGCAACCTGGCAGTTTCTCTTTAGTAAATCTTCGTCCGGAATATCACCGCTCTTAGCCAACCCCAGACCAGCAAACCAGGAAGCCGTATCCTGTATCACCGTTTCGCTCACTTGCGCGTTAAGCTTCTTACAATTCCCGCTCGCACACGGAGTACCGTCCAGCCTCGAATCCAGGTACGCCAAAGCAGCCAGCATTTCCCAACGGGTTACTCTTGAGTTAGTTCCGCCTTGCATAAAGGCAACAAAGTTGGCCGGCGCACCACCCGCCCCTTTTCGGATCGCCTGCTTGATTCCGATTGCCATCGCCCGCACGGCATACAACCACACTGGCGCGGCATGAGCCTCTTGTATAAGCAGTGAGCGATCTGTTCCCGCCACCACAAAATTGTGAGGCGGAAATAGGTGCCTGAAGTCCACCGAGGTATGCGGCAATGAGGAGAGCGTTGTGGCGACATAGGTAGTCAGTAGTTCCGGGTTGGTCGAAATTTGCGGCTCAACATCCAGGAAGACGTCGATAAATGCTCCCATTTGCGCCCCATTAGCCCGGCATGGCGTTGAGGAAAATTCAAAAAGTGTTCCATGATTAACCTCAACATCAACCTTGTCACACGTCATATCGGGCCGGGGAATTGGAATTGAATCTCCCACCCAAGCATTAGCCGGTAGTCCCAATACCCGAATCCAGGTCCAAAAATCCTTTCTGCTTTTAATGGCATCGCCAATCAACTGCACGTGTTCGGGTCGAGTTTCAGCCAGTTCGGCCATTACCGTCAAGCCCGTTGACATGGCGCGCATCCACAACGGATCGCCGTAGTTAGCCTGTATAGTCGCTTCCTGCAGATATTCCGCAGCATAAAGCGTCATTTCAAGTTGGCCCTGGTCAGCAAATATTTGCTTTAACCTATCTACCTTATCGTGCAGTGCCGCGTACCGTGGCTCGTAACTTATCCATGACATATTGGCAATCACGTTTTCGACGGCGACCTCCTGATTGCCACGCAGCACCATGCGTTGCGAAAGTGAAGACACCGCCATACGCGGATCAGGAAAGTTTTCAGTCATTGGCATGGTCCGCATAACGGAATCCATGTTAACAGACGATTCCGCGTTAATATCAAAATAATTGGACGCCAAGCGTCGGGCAATACGCCCATTCAACACGTTAATTTTTGTTGTTTCTCCGGATGCACGGTGGATCGCTACCGTAACACCTGGGATTGCAACAGCACTCTGTGTATAAGCGGGAGTCACTGAGATGTTTACATGCTGCTCTCCCGTCGGGTCAAATGTTCCACTTGTGCTGCCAAGCGCTATAAGGCTCGGTCGTTGGTTATCGTAAATCCTTAGCCCGGCTATCCGGCCTTCCGCTCCTCCACCTAAAGTCAGCCATATATCGTCATTTGCGACTGTGCCGTAATCGATGGCCCCGTTCAGCGGCGTGGTAACCATTTGTTCATCCACCGCAAAATAAAAAATGCCATTTCTGACACCAACAGCAACAGCTATCCATTCATTATCCGTTATACCTTGTATAGCTTGCTCGACAAAACTCTCTGCTGTACGAATGCCCGCCGTTAAAGTTCCGCCAGAGTATTCAAGTGTGATGCTGCCCTTGGCAACATTCAATACTTTGCCACTCTCTCTTGGCTCAAACCAAAAATTATAGGAGGGCTCGGCAATTTCAAAGTCCTCACTGTGTAGCAAATTCCATGTTGCTTCCTCTCCATTAATACTGTTGAACGCCAATGAATATATTCCGTCAATTGATGAATCACTTCTCGAAACACCGTTAAAGTTAGAGTCGTACTTCCGCAACTCATCCCAGCGGACGCTTGAAAACCTGGAGAAGTAAACTGGATCTGAATTGAGGAAATGAGCCGTATCAAATTCCAAAGTCCAGGCGTCACCTTCGTTCCCTGCCAACACCAGCGCATTCGAATCAGGCAGACTCAACGTTCCGGCCTCGCCACGGAAGTTTGTCAACGCCATTCCTGACATATTTTGCGCACCAGAAACGAGATAATATTGCTGCGCATTCAACTTGTTTTGACCGGTTGGCCTGACGACTTCAATTGGCTGAATATGCGGAGAGTTAATATCGAGCTTCACGCCGAGATTGTAATTCCCAGGCGCTAAGGGTGCTTTATAGGTAAAATTAACAATTCCTTGAGAATCGGTGACGGTATCCATGGCAGTAATCAGTCCCGCATCCGAACCCAAATCAACGAATATATTCTCAAGTAATCCTGTTCCGCCGGATATTCTCGCCTGTAGATCGTATTTTTGTCCGGCAATTAAGGTGTCGGGAAGCCCAATAAACTCTATATGCAGAGGAAGAACGCTGACATCAGTGCTTTGCGATAATGTGCCAACATTTAAAGCGAGGGGGTAACTTCCCGCAACACCGCCACCTGTAACCACCGCACTCACCGTACCCTTATTGGCAAACGCCGTATAGCTCTTTAAGTTGATATGGCCCTGTTCTCGAAATTCTACTGGTGTTCCGCTTATTACCAAGTTGCCATGCTGATCCCGTATTGTTGCGGTTACCTCTGCTTCTCCCACACCTTTGACATAAGCGGCTCCGGAAGTAGTCAATGGAGATATGACCGCTGGCGTGCCTGGTATGACCTCTAACGCAACAGACAGATCGCTGGCGGACTCATCGCCGAGCAACTCTGCTTTCACCACAACGGTATTCCGTGCTTGTGGAGACAGTTTAACAGTCGTCTCGGCGACTCCAGAGCGACTTAAATCGCTGATAGCGGGCTCTATAGAAGCGTTACCGGAAACGACACTCCATTTTACCTGCTCCGGCAATTCCGCAATTTTCTCAGGACTTAATGCAGAGTATCCTATCAAGACGGCTCCGAGGTCTACCGTTGGCTCGTCCGCACTGATGTAGACGACATCATCTCCGACAATTTTATCCTGACTAACCACACCAACCGACAAACCCAAAAAGGCCCACTCCCACAGAATATTCCCTGCATCGTTGTTGGTATACAAGCGCATGGACAGGTAATCCTCTACATCCAGGCGCGCCAGATGCTCGATATTGTCAAACCGGATTGTCCTGTTCTCACCCAGCTCAATAAGTTGCTCGTGCTCACCCAAGGCCAAAACCAACTGTTGCTCTCCATCAATCGGTGTTAGGCGTTCGAACTCGCTGCCGATCAGCGAGTATAAGGCTTCAACAAAGTCGTCACTGTCAGAGATAATTGGATTATCGGCACGTAATACGTCGATTTTGGTTTCATTGCTCTCTTCGTCTTCCTGTACACGGTTAACCGCCCGCATCTCCAACTGAAAGCGACTGAACTGGTATTCGGGACGGTATTTCCAAGCGTAGGCCGGCAACGGTTTTAGCGGTTTAACACCGCCGTTGGTGTTATCGGGGTTGTAGTTACGCTGTAACTCGCGGTAAGCGTTGTACTCTTCCCAGTGCTGTTCCTCGTCGAACAACGGAACGTAAAAAGGCGTTAAAAAGCGCGGGCGGGTGTCGTACGGTGGCGCGGCGCCGAGGACGGCACCGGTGTCGGTAAAGTTGGGGCAGACGTCACCGCACTCCTGGTCTTTCGGTTTACCGATAACGTGGACATAGAAGTGCTCGGCAAAGCTCTGGTTGCTGGCCACCTGCAACGCCTGGGTTTTTCTGCCCGGCGCGATGGGAAAATCCGCCAAGTCGGACTGGGCCACGGCCTGTAGGGAACCGCCGTCGCTGACGACTTTGGCCAGCCGGCCGGTGAGGCCGTACTGCTCGCCGTTGTCATCGCCGAGGCCTTCGGGCAGTGCGGAACCGTCGTGGTCGAGCCATTCGGTGTAGATGGTGACGGTGGTATCGGAGGTCAGGCTTGCGCCTTCGGCACCGACGGTGTAGAGCCGGTCGCTGTTCTCGCCGGAGGTCAGGCCGTGTTCGACGTTATATTCCCTCTCGGCCCAGATCTTGAGGTTGGGCGGGCGCATGGTGATAGTTTTGGCGCCTATGCCCAGTGCCCCGCCGTTGTCGGCGGCGGACTTCAACTGCACCCGCTGGGTGCCGATATAGCCGGTGGAGCGGTTGATGGCGACGATTTCGATGTACTCGCCCGGTTTAAGATGATTGGCTTCGCGTTTGGAGAAAGGCTCTGTAAGGTAGGATCTTGCCGCCCACTGCTCAAAACCGCCGGCGCGGCTGGCGCCGCCGATGTTAAGGTCCCGGTCCTTCGGCCCGCGCAGCATGACCCGGTAGGCCACGCGCTCTTCGTCTTCATCATACGCGACGGCTTCGCGGGAGCCTTCGATCTCTTCGGATGGCAGGCCCCTGCGTTCCAT
This sequence comes from uncultured Cellvibrionaceae bacterium, assembly GCA_964451365.1. Taxonomy (GTDB): domain Bacteria; phylum Pseudomonadota; class Gammaproteobacteria; order Pseudomonadales; family Cellvibrionaceae; genus CAYVIB01. Next base: position 15,780 of record CAYVIB010000033.1, on the reverse strand, counting down.
CACCAACTGGCCTGTAGCTTCGCGGAAGATCAGGATGTCGGTGTTCTTGTAGTCCTCGGCGCTGATGGTATCGAGCAAGCCGATGTCCTCGATTCGCTTTTCCTTGTCCATGATCCGGACCAGGTCTGGAAATTCATTTTGTGTCTCGAACCAGACTCCCTGCATGTCCGCTTCGGTATCGGTGTTACAGAACTGGCTTTCGCGCACGAAGACTTCGATCACCTGCCCCTGCTCGTCGAGGATCGAGGTGCAGTTGTCGCCGACCTTGCGCTGGTTGAGGATGGCTCCCTTCTCCACGTGGTCATTCTGGCCGTCGCCGTTGAAGTCGTAGACTTCGGTGAGGGTGTCTTCCTCCTCTTCGTCGAAGGCTTTGAAGGTAGTGGTGTTACCCAGCGGCACCGCTTCGCCGGCGGCGTTGACCAGTTTGATATGGCCGGAGACGAACATAACGTCAACATACATGTTGAGGTTGACGATGGAGCCGCCGCCGTTGGAGGTATAAACGGGCGGCCCGAGCGTACCCGAGGGCGTCAAGGAGGCGTAGCAGTAGTCCCAGGCCTGGGAGCGCAGGTAGTAAGGGATGGATGGCGCGCCTTGAGGCATGAAGTTCTTGTACCGCAGCTCCACAAACAGGTCGGTCATGTATTCGAAGCCGCCAAGCGGGCAAGTGGGCAGCAGGTAGGTCATGGAATAGCGGCCGCTGTTGTCCGATCCGTCCGCGCCGCCGGGGTAAACTTCCGGCACAAATACGCGGGCACCAGCGACGGGGCCGAAGATGGTGTCCGGGTCTTCCACCCGCAGGCGGAAGGTCGAATCCTGCGGCTCGTTGGGATCGCCGAAAAACCCGGTGCGGTAGCCGATGGTGTTGTCGGAGGCGTAAAGGATTTGACCGTCCGGCGAGACGACGATGGAGCGGGCGTTGTCCCCCACCGGCACGTTGTCGTTGGCCAGATCCAGCGGGAAAGACAGCAGAATCAGCGACGCCGGGTCATCGAGAATGCGGTTGGACTGGCCGCGCACCAGGACGCTTTTGACATGTTCCGGCGGTTGTTGGGGTGCAATCTGGGTGCTCTTGTCAGCGGTGGGATAGGTGTCTCCCATAAAGGCTGGCACGGTTAAAAGCCGGGCGTCGGCGGCCAGGGTTTCTTCATAAGTTTCCTTGAATTGGTCCAAGCGCTGTTTGTGGAAGCGGTATTCTTCGGCCTGGAGAATCAAGAGCTGATCGCGGGCATTCTGGTATGGTCCGGGCAGCGGGACTTCGCGGATTTCCTTGCCCTGCTCATCGTATTCGACGATAAAAGGCTGGCCGTTTTCGTCGCGCACGACGGTGCGGGTCATGACATAGCCCCATTTGCCGCCTATGCTGGGGGTTTGGGCGTAGGTTGGGTTTAGTCCAGTTGTTATCAAGAAGAGACTGAGCAGACAGGCCAAAAGCCTTGAGGCAATCCAGCCCGTGGATTGGAATGAATGAAATGAATTCCAACAGGCAGCGTCGGGGTTATTGTTAGGGTTCGCGAGCTCACCCGTACGCGGGCCACCCCAATCTACCTGAAATGTCCGGAAGGCCTGGATTATTCTCCTTTGCATTATTGTTGTTACTCCACTCATTTTTCTTACCTACTGCAATTCCGCTTTTAGCTGCTCTATTGTCGTTTCACCGTTAGCCACTGCTTCCAACAGGGCGCTCTGGCCGGGGTGAACCAGGGCGTAGCCAATGTAATCGAGGCTGCGCAGGTTCACCTCACCGATACTGGTCACGCGGTGGTTGTCAATTTTGCCCACGCCGATGGGTTCAAGGATTCCACGCTGCGGGTTGTAGCCGAGCAGGACCACGTATTGGAAGATGTCCGGCAGGTATTCGTAGGAGCCGCGCAGCGGCGGCATGGCGATGTCCAGCTTCACCGGACCGGCCACTTCAATGCCCTTGGGCTGAATGGAATACATCCAGTTGGGCAGTGCCCGCTGGTAGGCGGAAACGCCCAACTGCTCAAACGTGAGGAACTGGGTATGGATGCGCCCGCTGTCGCTGCCGTTGGAGAAGTAAATCCGGGCATCCGGGTCGCTCAGGTCGACGAGAAGATCACCGCCGTCCAGATGATTAACCTGGCCAGTACTAATCTGGCTGAACGGGATGTCGCGGTTGATTTCCTGCAGGGTAATCGCCGCCACGGGGTTACGCCTGCCCTCCTGCACGATAACGGTTTGCAGGTGGGTGCCAAAGCCTGGCGCCTTGAAGTTGTCGTTGACGATCAGTTTGTAACGGCCGCCCTTGATCAAGGCCTCACCGGTTTCCTGGTAACCGAAGGCAAAACCGCCATCGCCATTGGTAACCGCGGTGCGGTCCAGTTCCGGCATTGTGACGGTGATGCCGGCCAGCGGCTGGCCGAACTGGTCACGCACGCTGCCGTTGATAAAGGTTGGCAGGGGTCGGACCTTGAATGCCGTGCGCGACAGCTCCTCGGCTCCCTGTGTCAATTCCACGAGTATTTCTGCCCCGAAACCAAAAAATTGTCCTGGTGCAAACACCACGGATTTTCCGCCCGGCAACAGGTCCAGCGATCCTGGTACCGGCGCCATATCGCGATGGACTTCCTGCAGTTCATACCCTTTCGCTTCCAGGAAGCCTGTGCCGGGTGGATCGTTGTTGATATAGGTATGGCCGTGCAGGGTTTCCTTCACGCTCAGCTGCAGTTGATCGAGCGTAACGGGTTTGTTGAAGTAAAATTCGATGGTGGCGTTGGGCTCGATATTTTGCGCCGCGTTTTCCGGCTCGACACGCACCACCTGCAGGGGAATGTCCGTGTTGCTTTGGACGTTGACGGTGCGGGCGGTTTGCGCCACGACCGCGCCCTGGGCATTGACGATTTGCCAGGTCAGGGTGTGGCTGCCGCTTTGCGGGGGTAAGACAACATTTCCCGATGCCAGGGTGCCGGCCACTGCCAGCGGAACCGGCGTTGCACCGTCCATTATTATTTGCACCGATTCGCCGGCCTGGATCTGCCCGGCGCGCGCCACCACCTGCAGGTGGATATCCTCCGCGCCATCACTGATCAGGGTGGCGTTGTCGGCCGGCACCAACGCCTGGAGGTCGTTCTGCGAATTGTTTTCCAGCACATATTCCATCGGCTTTATGTTGCCGGCGGTATCGCGCGCCTGAATATGGATGGGTGTTTGCTGCCCTCGTGGAATTTGCAATGCGACGGAAAAGCGATAGCTGTTCGGTTCGGCGCCGGGCGTGAGGGGAACGGATTTATCGTTGATGAGGAAATTCGCCAGCGAGGCTTCGTATACGGTGCCGCTAAGTGTGTAAGGCGATTCCTGCAAAGTATTGATAGCCGGCACTGGATCGATTGAGTTGTCGATAACAATGACTGGCTCCGACGCATCGCGGAAGAATGTCGCCGTCAGGGTGGTGTTTTTGCCCAGTTTGTCGGTAGCGGCAATGGTGATATCCAGTTGATCGCCATCCTCCGGGAATTCCACAATCTCCGACAGATTGAAGTCCGTCCGTTGCGACTCGGGGATATCCTTTTGACTGCCGTTTAACGATACCGTTAATGGTCCACCTTCGCTGGTAATGCGCACCGCCACTCGCACGGCATCCGAGCTGACGGCACTGCCATCCGCCGGCGACAACAGGACGATGTCCGGCGCCGGAATATTAGCCGCGTTTTCCGGTGTGTAGGTAATGGCCAGATTTTGGGTGGCAGTGCCATCACTGGTTTGCGTGACCAGATCGAAACTGTTTGCACCCAACTCCAGTGGAATACCATCTAATTCAAAGGTGTAAACACCTTCAACACCGGTACCCGAGGGAGTAATCTGCCATTCGTTGACGAAAAAGCGCACGTCCGTCAGCGGTAACAGAGTATGAACTTCACCTGCAATGGTAACGGAATCGCTGGTAACGACTTCGCCATTTTGTGGCGTGACATTGGCAAATTTGGGCGGCGATATGCGATCGATAGTCACGCTGGCCGTGGCGGTATTGTCTGAAAAGTCGGAGACCGTGATCAAAAACTGGTTGAGTTCCACTTTCAACGGCAGGTCGATGGTAAAGCCGCCGGGTGTGAGCGAGGCGACAAACTCCGCGCTCGGATAGCGATCCGAAGTGACAATAATGCCGGCTATTCCGGAGTTCGGCTGCTGCGGGTCGTAGGCCATACCCGTTAATGTGAAATTCGCCCCTTCAACCTGGCCACCGTTCGGGCTCAAACCGCCGATAACCGGCGGGACGATGTCGGGATAGTCCTGTGGATCTTCGGGGTCTGTGCCCGCGGCAATTTCGACTTCGTTGGATACGCCGTCCCCGTCTTTGTCGGCGTCGCTGTTGTCGCCAACACCGTCGCTATCCAGGTCGGCCCATTCTGAGGGATCCTGTGGGAAGACATCGCTTTCATTGGGCACGCCGTCTCCATCTATGTCGGAATCAAGCGAATCGGGAACGAAGTCGCCGTCCAAATCGGGAGGCACGCTGCTCGCTGTGGAAGGATCGGTACCCACTTGCTCTTCCACTTCGTTGCTGAAACCATCGCCGTCCCGGTCCGGGTCGCTGTTATCACCAACGCCATCGCCATCCAGGTCGGCCCATTCGGAGGAATCCTGAGGGAAGACATCGCTTTCATTGGGCACGCCGTCTCCATCCATGTCGGAGTCAAGCGAATCGGGAACGGAGTCGCCGTCCAAATCGGGGGGCACGCTGCCGGCTGAGGAAGGATCGGTACCCACTTGCTCTTCCACCTCGTTGCTGAATCCGTCGCCGTCCCGGTCCGGGTCGCTGTTATCGCCAGCTCCATCGCCATCCAGGTCGGCCCATTCCGACGGGTCCTGCGGAAAAATATCGTCTTCATTGGCCACGCCGTCGCCATCCATATCGGGATCAAGCGCGTCGGGAATGAAATCGCCATCCAGGTCCGGCGGTACGCTATCGGCTGAGAACAGATTAGTGCCCTCCTGCTCTTCCACCGCGTTACTGAATCCGTCGCCGTCGGCATCGTCGTCGAGGCCATCGTAGATGCCATCGCCATCCAGATCGCATAGAGAACCAAAATCCAGTCCCTGCGTTGCCTCTGGCCGGTAGTACACTTCGGCGTTGGACGACAGTGAAATACTTCCGCCGTTAATTGCGCCATAAACATCGGCACCGGGCAAAACTGACACGGCCTCCGGTGTGTAGATTACGGCTGAGGTGACCGTGTTGGATTTCAAGGTCACACCGGACCATGTAACAAGCAATAATCTGCCGGAATCGCCCTCGCCGCCGCCGGGACTGTTGATTTTTACATTGGCGTTAGCTGTAAAGCCGTTGAGAACAAAAAGCCGGACGAGGCCGTTGCCCGACAGGAATATTTCGGTGTTGGAGGACAGGGTCAGGCTCTCGACCCAGTAATCTCCCGGAGCGAAGGTCACGCTCGCGTTCGCGTTGAGATCCAGGCTTTTGATCAGGTATTCACTGTTGACGGGGCTAAACGCAAGGTCGCCGTTGGCTCTTACCCGAATATCCAGGAACTGGTTCGCGCCGTCATCTCCAAGCGTAAAGGTTCCCGACTGGTTGTAACTTTGCCCGGATGCCGTCGATTTGAATTGCGGTAGCGTGATTGGTGCAATGTGGGTGCCCGAAGCGTAGCAGGCGGCACCGTCGCAAGTTGGATTGTGGCCGCCGTTAGGTCCGCTTAATTGCAGCGTTTTCAGTTCATAGGACGACGCGTTGAACAATTGGGCATTGGAACCAAAGCTGATAACTCCAGCGGCGTTGTTTACCTGCAGCCCGTTGGTAAAGCCCGCCGAGCAGGCATTCGTGTAAATTTCCAATGCATCCGGTACACCATTGCCATTGTTATCCATCGGCATGTCAGACGCATCGCCCGGGTCGGTTCCCGCTTGTTCTTCAAGGTTGTTGGCAAAACCATCGCCATCGATATCATCATCGACCGAATCGGGCAAGCCGTCACCGTCCGCATCCACCTGTCCTGTATCGCTGCACAGTCCATTTAGCAATGCTGGGGGAATGTTCGCAACATGATGCACGCGGGAATTGGAATCCATCTCGACAGTTTCCGCGGAGAGGGCGCCATGCAGAAGAGCATTGCTTTTTAATTTTGCTCCCGCACCCGCATAAAGTACGCCCGCGATCTTGGTGGAGGATGCCAGTTCCATTGCTCCCTCGCTGTACACCAATAGACGATCGGCCGCCTGGGTGGAACCGGTGCCGTAATTAATCTCGTTACCGCTTTGGGTGATGAACGTACCGCCGACGAAAAGCCGAACAGTGCCGGTACCAGATAAGGTAATTTTGATGTTGCTGGCAAAGGTTATTTGTTCAACCCAGTAATCGCCGGGCGCCAGGGTAACGTCCGCGTTGGATTCCAGGTCCAGGTGTTTAATTCGCACCTCGCCTTGAGTCTGATGCGCGATAACAAGTTTCGCGTTGGAGCGGACCTGGATAGTATTGAACTGATTGCCACCGTCCTCAATATGTGCGGTACCATTAACCGGAACCGTTACATCAACATCACTACTGTTGATTGGGAACACCACTGCGGCAAGCGGATCGGCGACTTCGCCCGACGCCGTGCAATGCGCCAGGTCGCAGCTTTTTATCCCACCGCCGTTAGGGTTTTCAATCGCGAACGCCGCAAGAATGTTATCGGGATTATTAATAAGCGCGGCGTTTGGTTTAAACAGGATTTGCCCCGTCGACAAATGTGTTTGGAGTCCATCGGGAAATACGCTGCCGCACGTCTGTGCCAATAATCCGCCGGGGAATGACAACAGCGCAGCCGCCACGAAAACGGCGATCAAAAGTTCCTTGAGTATTGAAATTTTCACGATTATTCCCGGCACAACGCAATTAATTTTCTTTATTTATGTATTCGACTTTGGATTGCTTTACAACCTCATCCGTTACCCGTTTTACTGCTTTTTTTAGATTCAGAGGCGCCAGCATCTTGCGTATTTCCCCGCTGACTTCGGCCAGCGGTTTTGGAGGAATGGTTTCCTCCTTTGTCACGCGATAAATGACAGGAGCCTGGTTTTCAAGAACAAAGCCGGAGGTTTCGCCCGCCTTCAGCGAGCTCAGAACCCGCGCCAATTCGTCTGTCAGTATTTCCGGCGTTGCACGAGTGCTCAGGTAAGCCAGTTCAATTTCGTTGTTCAAAGTCATTGCGAGCGACGCCCAATCCTCACTGGCATTTATCTTTGCTGCCGATGCCAATAGCCTGTCCCGTTGCTCTTCGTTCAAGGCCGATTTTGGCTTGAGCATTTCAAAGGTTTTCAACACCCCACCTCCGAAGCGTTCCGGATGGGATTCGTAGTATTCCTTCACCATGGCGGTGGTGACGGGTTCGGGAGAAACATGCCTGTTCATATATTCCTTGATATAAAGTTCCTCTTTGTACGCCTTGACCTTCTGTTCGAGTTCAAACTTTTCCCGCGCCGTCATGTCCCGTTCCACGGACTGTCGCATCGCCCTCGCGGCAACCAGGCTTTCCAACACTTTGCGCTCCACGTCCGCATTGATGGATAACTGTTCGGCCACGCTGAAAGTGCGGTCTATCATGCCGGCCACATCCGCTTCGGTAATATCCTCGCCATTAACTCGCGCCAGAACTTCACCCCCGTGAGGCACGGAATTTATTGCCTCACCTTCGGATGCAGATTCTTCGCTTTTCCTGTTGCAGGCGGTAATCGCTAACAAAAGTGATGCGACAACCCCTGCAACCAAAAAATTTTTAATCCAACAAGACACTTACTTCTCACCCTCTAAAATCTTATAGCTGACTTTATCCAACAGGCGTTCCTTCTCTGCCGCCTTGGCCTTATTGCGCAACTGGTAACGGATATCCCCTTTCACTGCTTCAAGCGGCTGTTTAACCAACTGCTTTTCATCCAGCACTTTCACAATATGAAAACCGAAAGGTGTCAGAAACGGTTCGGAAACCTCGCCTTTTTTCAGGGCAAACGCTTTGTCGGAAAACGCCGGGGCCACCGCACCCTTTTTGATCCAGCCCAGGTCACCGCCTTTGGCGGCGGACACCTTATCCTCGGAGAGGGTTTTGGCCATTTCATCGAAGGATTCGCCGGCGCGGATTTTACTGTAGGCTTCATGCGCGGTGGTCAGGATGGCTGAGCGCTCGGACTCTTCCATGTCGGGCCGCACCCGGAAAAGAATATGAGCCACGTGCACTTTTTCGCTGGTAAAGTTTTCTTCGTTTTCCGCGTAGAAATTCTGGATGCCTTCGTCCGTTGCCTGATCGTCCAGATAGGTTTCGAAATAGCGGCTGATAACCAGTTGTTTGCGGAACTCCTCCACTTCCGCATCGATCAGCGCCTGGTCGAGCTTGCCCTCTTCCAGAATGGCCTGCGCCATGGCCTCGCGCTTTAAATACTCCACCAGTTGGCGCTCGTATTTAGCGGTGTCATTCAAAGGAATGCGCTTGAGTTTCAAATAGGACTCGTACTGCTGCCGGGTTACCGACTCGTCGCCGACTTCGGCAACTCGGTCGGTTTTATCGCAGCCGTAAAGACAGAAAAATATAAATACTGCTGTTGCACTTCGTTTCATTTTGCTTACCTGAATCTTTGCCATGTTACTACTCTATTCCTGGTTAATAGTGGAGTTTAACGATACACCGATCGCTTCCCAATATTCGTCGTCATTATCAAACTGGATGATTTGCTCCACTGTCGTCAAATCCAGATCGAAGGTAAAGGAGTTTGAGTTATAGCCATAAAAGTCACCAGCTGCAAACAGGCTGTACCCGGGAGAAAACTCCACTTCGTTAACGTACAACCAGCCGATACTGCTATACGTGTCCGCAATGATTGAAAAATCGTTCGTATCGATCAACCCTGCTCTATTGTAAATGCTGAACGCCAGATAGCTGTCGTCAGGACTCCAACTAAGGGAACGAGGCTGGGAAGTAATCGAGCCGGCTACCGGTAGCAGGCTGTAATTGCTTGTATCGTAAATCGCCAGGCGATTGCCCATGGAATGCCCGACCGCCATTTTTGTGCCGTCATTCGAGTAGGCTACAGACGTGTAGTAACGACTACTGGTTGAGGCCGATACAGGTTCCGGATTCGGCAGCCTTGTAAAAGACGCCGTATCAAACAGCGCAATTCCGCCGTTGTTACTTGTATTCCAATAGGAAACCGCCGCCAGTGTCGATCCATCCGGAGAGAAATCCAGGTCTTCAATGGTATTGTTAGGTAGATCAACCGGAGCCGAAAGAGGTGTCCAGTCGTCTGTGCGATAGACAGACAAGTACGGTGCGCCGGAATGAGCCAACGCCATCAAACTTCCATCGGGCGAAAATACAACCTTTTCTATTTGCGCGCCGGATGTTTCGAAGCGTGGAGACAACGTGGGCAATGGCGTCCAGGTTGGCAGACTGTAGAGCTTGAGATAAGGATAGTCACTGATTGGCAGTGCATAATATTTTCCGTCTGGAGAAAATGCCCCCCTACCGGATGCCTGCTCGCTGATTTTAAACAACTTCGTTAAATTCGGATCGAGAACCTCAATTGAATAACCCTCGATAACTACCGCGGCATTATATTCCTGAGGCACTGACTCGGGATTGAGCGGGTTTGTGAAAGCCAGGGATTCTAAATAGTTCGATACTCCGTCATTATCACGGTCTAGAGCGGCCTCCATATCGTTAAGTGGGTCGGTGCCCTGCTGAGTTTCATAATCGTCGGTCAAACCATCGCTGTCGGAATCCCGTCTGAGCGGATTAGTTGAACTTATGTTGATCTCATGGCTGTCGCTGAGTCCATCTCCGTCGGTATCAGCCCTGTCCCAATCGGTGCCGAGGATGACTTCCTCGATATTGCTCAGGCTATCGCCGTCACGGTCCTCACCTGTTTCATCCGACAGCGGATCGAGACCGTGAGCATATTCCCGGCAGTCAGTCAGGCCGTCCTGATCCCAATCGGTATCGGCACTGTACCCGTTCGGGCCGAAGGTACAGTAATTGTTGGACCCGCTTTGGTCATGACCATGCATCGGCCAGTAAGCATTGATGTTTTCACCGTAGTAATCCGGGAAAATATGCAGATCACCGGAAGCTGGCAACAGGTAAACGAGTCCATTTTTACCAATTGCGGGCGCTGTGGTAATTTCACTTCCTGTATCGAACGACCACCGTAGATTTCCATCGGTATCCAACGCGTATAGATTACCATCCAACGATGCCGCATAAACGGTACCGTCGCCGCCGACAACAGGTGTTGTCACACTGGTCGCGTTCATCTTGAACTTCCACAACCCTTCACCGTTTTCGCTTACCGCATAAAGCAAACTATCGTCGGCGCCAAAATAGATCCGTCCGCCCTTGCCGATTGACAGCCTGTTGATCATTCCTTCCGCGTAATAGGTCCATAACAGCTCGCCGGCGATATTAACCGCGAATAATTTATCGTCCGCAGCCATGTAAATAATACCTTCCGAAGAAACAACGGGACCCGCGCGCACTTCACCATTGAACTCGAACAATTCCGTTCGAGTATTCGACGGGTCATAGAGCCACAAACGGCGGTTGTCGATTGCCGCCATGGAGCCGTCGGGCAGGATGGCAAACTCGGTGGCGTCATGATAGTAACCTGTCTGAACCCGGTTACCTTCTGAATCCACCTCATAATAAGCACCGTTGGGCATGACCAGCTTAACTACGCCAGTCGCCGTCACAGCAATGGACTTTTCACCTTCGTTCCACCAAGTTACTTCGATATCGCGAATCAAGCTTCCAGCGCTCTCTAATACGTGCATGTGACCATCGCTGGAAAGGATATGAACGTTTCCATTGGGGCCTATCGCCGGAGCGGCCTCAATTTCGCCAAGGGTTCGATAGTGCCACCGCACTGTCCCGTCAGCATCCAGCGCGTACAAGGTGTTCTCTATCGGAATATAGAGATAGCCGTTTCCATCTACCGTAATTCCCGGGGAGGAAGACAGCCCCAGTGCCTGGCTCCAGTAAAACTCCCCTGGAGCGTATTGGTTCTGGTTTTCCAGAATGGTAAGGGATACAGAAGCGCTAACGGTTGAGTCAGAGACAAGTGCAACATCAACATCGGTATTGCCTGCGGCAAGGAATTCGACCGTACCGTCCTGTGTAATAGTTATCAGGTTGTTCTGAGTCGAGAATGACAACAAGTCATCGCGGCTGGAAATATCCACCAGATGTGACTTACCGTTTATCGATACAGTCGCCATCACCCGCAACAGCTTTTTATTATCGAAGTAACCCATGACATGCTCGATCGACTGCGGAGCGCCTTCAATGGAGGTAATCATCGCCGGGTTGAGAAGAGCCTGGGTCTGATCCAACGGGTCGGAACCGGACAGCAACTCAATGTAATCTGGAATTCGATCGCCATCACTGTCGCTGTTGGACGGGTCGGTGCCGTAAATGAGCATTTCGGTAACGTCCGCAAGACCATCGCCGTCGGTATCCTCGGGATCATCGAACGGAATCACTTCGCAGTAGCCATAATCCATGTCAACAGGATTGCTTTCACTTATACCGATACAATACTCAGTCCAGTCGCGATAGCCATACCCGCTTCCAAAGCCGTAACCGTAGCCGTGGATTCCTTGGAAAAGTTCAACCAGGGACTGAACATTCCCCAGGTTACCCAACTCGGTGCCAATACTGTTCTCAGGCACGTAGTTGGCAAAGTTCTCGCCGCCGTATACCGGAATTCGTTCACACGATCCGGGGAAGGTACCTTCAGAACCAAATCGTTGCGGATTGGGATCATTGATCGAGCCGTAGCCATAACCTGCATCGTCCTCTACGTGCAAGCTGAAGTAACCGGGAGGTTGATCCTGCCCGCCATCGGCGATAAAACGCACGTTATCGATGTAGACCGGAGCCAAATCGCTACCGTAATCGGATGATGACCATTCCAACTTGTTAAAGCCAGCTTCAAGTTCGATAGCGAATGTTTGCCATTTATCGTCCGAGGTAATATCAAGATCCGCGCCCTCATTCGAATAATTTCGGAACCGCATCTCCCGGTTTGTTGTTTTGATATCAAACGTCAAAGTGCCGGCTTTAAAAATGCCACTATATGTAAACGTCGAATAGCCTGAGCCACCACTGAATCGAACACTGGTGCTGCCTTCGGAAGCGTCTTCAGCAGTGATCTCAATATTTACGCCCTCGCTTTCCCAGTGTGCGTTCTGCAGGCTGGACGGCGAATCGAATGACTCGTCAAGCTCGCCTATTACCTGGTAGAAATCAGATTGGTCATTGCCGTAGTCACTTCCATAGTCACTTCCATAGTCACTTCCATAGTCACTTCCATAGTCGCTGCCGTAGTCACTGCCGTAGTCGCTATCCAAATAAAGCTCTTCAGCTATGACGTGATGAACGTAGCTGTCCACCATTTCCCGGCGCATGTTTTGCGGCGCAACTACAATAATTTGCTTTTCGTTGGATTCAGAAGATTTATAACTCCAGAGCGATGGCTGACCATAACAGAAATTGACGTTCCAGCCTTCACCTCCGCTATGAGAGGTATTGTCGCCAAAGATGCCTTCGATAAAGCCGCCATTCATGTAAACCTTATAAATAAACGTATTGACCGCCAGCGAAGAATCCTGAATCCAAAACTTATACTGCAAATCCAGCGCCGTATCCGGATCATACTCTGCCACATAGACATCCCACGGCATCAGCTCGCGTATCGCATAATTTTTGCGGTTGTGAAAATACTCGATCGGCTCCGGCGTGGGTATTTTCGGTGTGTCTTCCGGATCAATATTAATAAAGCGGCTATTGTCGACCGTTACATTCCCTGACTGATCAAAAACGATGAGTGTAAACGGATATACCCCGGATGCCACAATAGTTGTCAGCGGAAGTTCGATATTCTGCCAATCGTTGGTGGAGAAATAATAGGACTCATATGAATAGCGGGTGGAGTCCGCGCGACATATTTCCCGCACAGCAACTTCTCCGCTACTGAAGCAGAGTTGCCTTTCGTGTGAAGGACTGAACAGACCGATTAGTTGCGGCCCCTGGCCTGTCTCCGCATACGCAAGCACGCCGGCTATGTCCCTGCCTTCATCAAAAATTTCAATCTCAACCTTTGACGTGCCAAATCGGCGAACCCTTATTTCATCATCAATAAATTCAACCGCTGGAGGTGTCCTAGGCGTCTGCGGAATTGGCAGTGGCTGTACACTTATAGAGGTGTCCTCTCCGTCACATTCGTATTCGACATGCAATGACACTGTCGCTGCCCCATTCTCCGCATCCGTTATAAATTCTATGGAACTGCCAGTGTAGACAAACCTGCTATTGGAATCTCCGACCGGAACGAATTCTCCCAACACTTCGTCCGCAACGACATAAATTGAATGGATCGACGCGCTATCCCGAGCGTTAAGATAAAGGGATGTCTGGCCATTCATTGCAAACCAGCTCGAACTCATCAAATCGAATATATCATTTTCATATTCGGTAGGAACTAGCTCTGCATTGAAGTCATCCCGCAACATGCTCGGAGGCGCCTCAAGCGAAAAAGTCGGTGCATCACACTGGATGTTTGAAGCGCTCACCGATAAGGAGGATACAGGAACGTCTGTTGTGTCCTCTTCAATGTTGCAGGTCTCGGCAAACACTTCTTCACCGGTACAGTTAGCATATCGCTCTTCCCTTATTTCAAAAGAAAGCGCGCTTCCATCTTGCTCAGGCTTCAAACTGGAGGAGAAAGTTTCTTTTTTATATTCATATCTGTTGTAGGCGGCGTTGTAACCGGGTTCGAAATACCATCCAGCCGCGCGACAATCGCTTACCGGAGCACCGTCACTGCCTGCGTACAGCTCAATTCGTTTAATGATAATCGGCTGAATTTGACTGCTTTCCTGATAGGAATACGGCGCATGCACACGAATCGGGTCACGTAGCGCATTGTCCAGGGTTGACCCCGGCAACCAGGCCTCGGTGACGAACACCAGTGAGCCTTCCATGTTCGGGTTCTGATTGACATCCTGAATTTCGGAAATTAACTCTTCTCCGGAAGCATCAAGCCGTAATGTCGGAGCCCATTGCTCTGCGTACGCAGCAATGACTGAAGAAGGAACCGGGGCTCCAATCGTATACCAGATGCGCATCGCATGAACGTTTTCCACCTGTTCATGCACGGACGGCAGGAAGGTAAGGTCAGCCTTAAACCCGCCTTCCCACGCGTGCATCATTATACCTTCCGGCGTAAATGCGTCGGGGAGGAACGGGGCGGGAGCTTCCACGTATTGCGGCTGGGCAAAATTAATCGGTTTACACTCGGTACCCAGCGGTTGACCGTTCAGCATCGGAACAATCGCCAGCCTGTTGTGACCAGGATTGTGGACATCAATATCCAGGTTTAACAGATCTCCCGCCTGGGCACTAATGCCGTTCAGCGTGGGAAGGTAGCCATTCTCGATATCGATATATTGATTGTTGATACCGATAACCGGACGCTTGTCATTCTCTACGGAAATATTGGCGTAAGCGGTATAGTCGTAATAGGCTTCGCCGCGCATGCCGTCGCGCCACACATGCAGTTCTGCCTGCAGGAGTGCTTTAAACGCTTCATAACCCTCACCGGTGTCATATTCTGTCGGCACACCATGCGGGAATACCAGCACATAGCGGGCAACATTCTTCGTCGGCAGGGCTTCGTGCATCGGTGTCAGGTTGGAAATGTAGTCCACCTGGTCGCGGTCGCGGTTGTTGCCTTCGGCGGGCTGATGCATGTCTTCCTGATAAATATAGATGCCATCAAAATCCCGGCAACTCAGCTCTTGATCCTCCACACGGACCGGTTCGCCACAGTAATCCGGCGACTGCCAGAAGGGTACCGGCAGGCCGTTGAATTCGAAACCGCTCACCGCGAAGTCGGTTTCACTAATGATGTCGAACGCCACGTAATGCGCAGTGGGTGAGCCGCGGTAAAGCGTTGCGTCGGCATAACCGTCCACTAGGTTGATGGTCGGGAATCCGTCTTCCACACCTTCACTCGGTTCGTTGGTCACAGGTTCGGTCACGGTAACCGTCACCGTCTGGTTGAGTGCCGGGTTTTCTATAAAGTTGACCGTAAGGTCGGCGGACCCCGCACCGTGGAAGCTTACCTGGCCAGATGTATCAACGGTAGCAACCTCTGAACTCGTCGAGCTGTACACCAGCAGCTCGATCAGTCGGGTGATTTCGGCGAAATCGGTTCTGCCACCGTGTTCAAACTGCGCGGTAACGGTTAACTGTGCGGTATTACTATTCTGGCCCATCTCGTGAGTCAGACTTGCCGGCTCGACAGTCATTGCCGTAATGAAGAAGGGATCGACAAAGGCATCGATATCGTTTGCCGGATCGGATTCGGAAATAACCTCGATATAATCCGGCACGCCATCACTATCCGAATCACTCGCGAGCGGATCGGAACCATATATCTGTACCTCATCAAAGTCAGTGACGCCGTCGTTGTCACTGTCAGCATTATCAAGTTTGGTGCCGACAGCCAGTTCGTCACGATTGGAAAGCCCATCTCCATCGAAGTCCTCGTCACCGTCCGGGATACCGTTGTTATTACTGTCTCCACTTGCGGGATCCAGGCTGTCCAGATCAAACTCGACACCGTTCGGAATACCGTCGTTGTCGAAGTCACCATTAACCTGTAGCACCACCAATTCAAGAATATTGGCCGAGGCCAGCGGCCCGGAACTGCCCGTGGCGTTGAGTTGCAGCCTCACGACCTGGCCATCGGGCAGCAAGTCATGGGAATGTGTCGGCA
>CAYVIB010000032.1:0-60646 GCA_964451365.1 uncultured Cellvibrionaceae bacterium | reverse complement strand
TTTCTGGATGATTTGCATAGGTGTAAGCTTGTTCTACTGAATCGAAATCAATTTCAACATCTGGTGATTTAGCTTCAATAACCCAGCGAACCTTAGAACCTGCCTCTAAAATGTAATCTGCCTTTCCTCTAAGGATTGGGTCTTTTTTAGCATTTTTGCGCCCAAGAAACTCTCTTGGATAACGAAGTGACTGTTCCCGCACAACATTATGTTCTGAGCCTGAACGATATCCTAGCGACCTTATCAAAGGTGCGAGAACCACCTCCCTCACGTCGGTTTCGTTAAAATTTATAAAACTTACTATTTCTGGCAAAATTTAATTCCTATGGAGCCCTAACAATATTATTATCGGGAAAAATTCCGCATTTAAAAACGGAAAAATTCCACCTTTCACAAAACCTGCAGCCGCAGGACTATCTCACAACCTCCGCGCTTACTGGCTTATAACCAAACTCTTCAGAACTTATAACCGTAAAATACGGAATTTTTCCAGGCAAATCTTATTATCCGGAATAATTCCGGAATTCAAATGCGGAGCGTTTTTATACATGAATACAGCCCCACGTTGATCCAGTGTGGCGGCGCACAATCAGGCAGTCGCAAAGTATCATTCGACAGCAGGAGCCGTGGTCAGCAAGGGAAGATAATTGCGGAGGGTAGGTGGCCATCTTGGCGCCTTTTCTTCGTTATTCTTTTTTATACGTGATCGGCTAAAAATCAGCCGTTCCTAGAAGAATAAGTCACAACCAGAGAAATGCAAAACGCCAAAAGGATTCAGACGTCAGAAATTTTGGGTATTTATTCCGACCCCCAAACCGGCTTGGTTCTGCTTCGCCTGGATTTCTGAGGAAGCGGCTTGGTCCTTTGCTGTGCATTTGGATGCACAGCCCTGGATGTCCGCTGGTGCGAACATGACGTGTGTAAGAAGAAGTAGGAGCCAGTAAAACTTCATTATCTTCTTTTGCAGTTTCTTCCCTTGGGTGAGGCCTCAGCAGAGTGACAACGCGTACCTATCACTTCAACGACCGCGGTAACTCCCCCGACTGCCACAACCCCAGGCCAAAACCATCCGGGTCCAGAAAGTCCGCGCTCCACCCCCCAGGCGCTTCTGAAACCGGCGTCACGATGGTGACACCCGCCTGCGCCAGTTCGGCAACTATATCGTCAATGCCGCCTTCGGTAACTTCGAATACGATCGCCGGCGTGTTGCCGCGTTTGCCTTCCATCTGGAAGAAGATAAGGTCGAGGCCGTTTTCAAGGTGCCCTTGCAGCCAGAACGGCTCGGCGCCTTCCATGCGTTCCAGGCCGAGGGAGAAGGTTTCGTTGTAGAACTTTTCCGTGCGCAGGATATCGCTAACGTAGTAAACAATGCTGGCGCTTTTGGGTTTGAAGCTCATGGTGTGTTCCTCGTTGGTTTATTTACCTTCTTTAGTTGCCGCCGAATTCGTTTTTGTGAGTTAGATTTTTAAGAAATTTTGTTTGGTGATTGCCGGATAACAAAAAGGTGGCCATCGGGATCGTGGCTAGCAAGGAACCCGCCCTTCCGGAACAGTTTGGACGACAAGGCACCGCGAATGCGTCCGTAAGCCATGCCCGGATTTAACCCTGGCAGTTCGGTGGGCATCACCATTCCCGCCTCGTTGACGCGGCGCTTTATTGCGCGAACACGTTGACGCAATGCGACATCCGTTAGATTCAATAGGTAAGCAATCTCCCTGCGATTATGGCCGGACAGGGCTAGCGCCATTACCGCCTTAAGGGGCTGCGTTAAAGAATTCAGTAACTGGGCAATTTCCTGCCAGTCATCCACCAATGGGTTCGGTTGGTCCATTTGCCATTGGCTTTCGCAGCCGCGTCTGCGAACGGTGCCACGTAGCGCCATCCGTGCTTTGTTCCGCACGGTGCCTACCAGCCATCTTCTGGTTTCGTCGGCGTCAAAATTTGTAAGGCCGGACAGGAAGGCTGCAAGGTAGGCGTCTTACACAACGTCTTCCGCTTCACCGGCATCATCCGTTATGCGGCGTGCGATTGAGCAAAGCTGGGTGTATTGGCTGGGACGCATTGATAGGTTCCAATTAATTCGACAACATTGCCATGCCAAGTTGATGAGCATACATTATGCGCCGTGCTAGGCCGTCCCGATATGCAAAACAGCCGCGCGGTTATGTAGGGGTAATTCTTGCGGTTACCCATGGGCAGCTGCAAGGGCTGCCCCTACACCAAATGACGATTTGGGTCTATTTGGCGTTAAGCTTTGACGCCAGATCAGAAGGCGCGATATAGATTACCGTTTTGCCATCTTTCGAATCCAATAGTAGCTTCAGGTCAACAAGCTTGTTTAAGTGTGTCCGCGCGGTGTTATGAGCAATGGAATAGGAATTGGAAACTTCTTTAACTGTGAACACTCTTCCAGGTTCTTTTACCGCTTTTTTTATTAGATCTTTTTGAATAAAATTCAGGACACTACCCCATTTTGTTTTTTCAAGTTCTTCGGCAATTTTCTGGAATTCTTCGGCTTTACTGTTAAGATAGACTGTAAGTTCATCAAAAGCGGCCAAAATGATTTCCAACTGAAAATATATAAAATACGTTAAATCATTTTGGTCTCTTTCGGAATAGAGAAATGCCGTTCCATAGTCTTTTGGCCTTTCTTTAAGAAGCTTGCTTATTGATACATATTTAAACAAATTGTATTCGCATTTCAACATATGCCAATAAAATATTGCTCTGGCTGTTCTCCCGTTTCCGTCCCTGAAAGGATGTTCGTATCCAACCATAAAGTGAAGAATAATTGCTTTAACAACGGGTGCAATAAACGAATTGCCATCCAGTCCCGAATGATTCAAATTGGCAAATTCACACAACCTCGCTATTCTATCAGGTATCAACTTATAATCCGGTGGTTGATGTGCTATGTTGCCATGCCCATCTTCAACATAAATGTCATTATCCTCTCTGAACTCACCCGGGCTTACATTGTTTTCGGTAGTCCCTGATGTAGCGATTCGGTGAAACTCAAGAATTTGGTCGATGGTCAATTCTTCGTTCTTGACCTTTTCGGCATACCTTAAAAGAAGGTAATTATTTAAAATCATCCGCTCATCTTCATCAACAGGCTCCCGCTCTTCCTCTAGCATCTTTTTTGCAACCTCCCTTGTTGTAGATGCGCCTTCCAGCTGAGCGCTTGTTATTGCTTCCTCCATGATTAGAGAAGAAACAAGAAAGCGATTTTGCAGACGATCTGAAGCCCTGCCTTCGCCTACGGCACCCACGTTTCCACCCGCGATCTTTACAATTTGGTGGAGCATTGCCTCCATGGAAGGTGGAGTACAGTAAGAAAAATAAAGTTCCTTTTCGTTCTTAAGGGGCAGATAGTTCATTTGTGCTAAACGCTTGAACTTGATGGCTTTCCAAATAAGTTCCGCCTCATCCCTCGGCACTCTCCATTTAAGTTGATTCCAGTGCAGGTAGCGTCCCTTGGAGTCTGTGACATCATACTGGCCAAAATACCTTATAAACTCCTGAATGCGCTCGAAATCTTTGGAGGGATCGAAAACAGGGGCATTTTCAACGGCTGGCCGTGCCATAAGTCAGACTCTTATTTGCGTCAAATTTGTTTCATTGTACCTATCAGCCAGCATAACGCAATTTTTTTATTTTGCGTTTCAAGGAAGGGCTATTGTGACGATGGAAATCGGGCTCAAAAATCCAACATCGAAAGTACATATTCCCCAATCTTCTCGCCCAACACCTTATGCTCCGGCTCATCCAAATGAATACCATCCACCTTGCTCGCCGCTATCACCGAATTGCTATCAAAAAAATAACACCCATTCAGTTCTGCCACTTCCTTTAAAAATCCCGGCATGCCCGCGCAACGTTCTTCGGCGCCGGAAAATTTATTCGCCATCGGGCCTTTGGCACCGGTGATCAGCGGTGGGGCCACAATCAGTATCGGCGGCACCGGTATGCCCGGTTCGATGGGTGCCTGTCGGATTGCCGCCACTAGCGCGGCCACGCCCTGAGCCACGTGCCAGGCGGTGTTGTTGTGCATGTTTTGCAGGTCGTTGGCGCCCAGCATTAATACCACCAATTCCAGCGGCGAGTTGACTTCGATGCGTTGGGCCAGGCCATCCAGCCCTTTGCGGCCAGGTTTGAAGGGGTCGTCCCATACGGTGCGGCGGCCGTTGAGGCAGTCTTCTATTACGCGCACCTTTTGGCCGTTTTCGAGCAGGGTGTTTTCCATTACGCCCGGCCAGCGGCGGTCGAAGGGTAGCCGGTTGCGGGTGCCGGGGATTATTCCCCAGGTAAGGGAGTCGGAATAAACTAGAATTTGTTTCATGGTGTCGCCTCCGCGTTTAGCAGGCTTTTGAAAAACCTGTTTTTCGACAGCCTGGTCCAATACAGAGATGTATTGGCAGAATCGAATGCTGCTAAGTCTTTGATTTGGGGAGAAAAGCAAAAATCCTGTTTTTCGCTTTTCGTGAGTTGAAAAAGGCAGGAAGACTTTTTCAACAGGCTGTAAGTTACATCCTGTTACAAACTTAACCAACCCGGTATGCTTATATCCAGGCGCTGGTGTATTTTGGCCGGTGAGCTAACCGGGCGAACAATAACGAGGAATTCTACAATAATGCTTATTAACTTTTACCGGGGTTTTACCGCGCTTTTTATCCTGTTTGTAATCGCTTCCTGTGGCGGCGGCGATGACGGAAATACTGCCGTTGCCGGCAACCAGGACACTGGCGATTTTGCCGATCTGGCCGCCTACAAGACCGACTCCCCTTATGCTTCCATTATTACCGACTGCGTTCGCGCGCAGACCGAGGCGCAGCTTTGCCGCCTTAACCGGCTGCCGTTGATCGGCATGGAGAGCGAAACGCCCACCATCGATGAAATCATGGACCGGGTGGTGGTATCACACGCCTGGATGGGCGCGCGTTTCGAGGAAGTGCTGGAAAATGTTCCGCCGGAAATGCTGCCGGTTTTCAAGGCGCTGACGGCGGTGGTGATCGATGACGACATTCGCCCGGCCTATTACACATCGCAGACCGGCGCCATTTATTTGGACCCGGCTTTTCTGTGGCTGAGTGTGGACGAGAAGCGCACTATCAATACCAAGCAGGATTTCCGCAGTGGCTATGACGACCCGCTCGCCTTCCGTGCCTACTCGCAATATGTGCTTAACGGCCAGCGGGTGGCTTCGGTGGGTTCGCTGACGGACAATACCACCCGTGAGCTGGACGATATTCTTTACCTGATTTCCCGCCTGCTGCTGCACGAACTGGCGCATGCCAATGACTTTTTCCCACCGCACATGCTGGACCAGTTGAATGCCGCCGACAATCCCTGGAGCGCCTCCACCGCCGTCAGCGACGAGCGGATTTCCACCCGCCTGACCAATAATGACCCGTTAACGTCTTCGGTGATGTATTCCCTGGGCGGGGTGATGTACCGTGGGGAATCGCCTTCCGCCGCGGATTTGGCGATTACCGCGCCGGAAGTTGGCGAAGAGTTTGAAGCGGACGGCGCCGTCGACAATTACGCATATTCCACGCAGTATGAAGACACGGCGATGCTGTTTGAAATTGCGATGATGAAGTATTTGTTCGATATCGACCACGAGGTGGCATTTACCGATGCACCCGAGGACGAGGCTTTTTGCCAGGAGTACATTATTCGCTGGGGGCAGCACGGCCGAATTGGGGACAACGATGTGCGGGCGCGGGCGCAGTTTGTGGTGTCCGAGTTGATGCCGTCGCTGGAGACATCCCTGTTCTTTCAGGAGTTGCCTTTACCGCAGAGCCTGCCTGTGGATGTGGATTTGTGCTCGATATTAACCGCGCCGTCCAGTGGAAACGGAATCAACAAACCGTCGCTGGCGATTCCCACGGAGGAATTTGGTATTCCGTATCTGTAACCCGTGGGGGCAGAGCTCGCCCCTGCCCTGGGCACCCACAAGGGGTGCCCCTACAGGTCGTCGGATTGTGACAATTTCCATCTACGCACGATGCACAAATGCCGGTAACCGGCCTAATCTGTTTTAGAAGTTCTGTCCTACAAAACAATACTACAAGATACTTATATCCTGGAGAAAAACGCTTGTAACACTGTAGAGACCGTCTTCGTTATGGAGCATATCTTTGCATCACAACAGGTTGAGAGTTACTGGAACGGATGCCGGGAATACGTTTTATAAAATCGTATATCACTTTTTTGAGCAGCAAAATATACATCCTGTTCTTACGGTAAGGTATTGGAAATGACCGCAGGAATTTATGCGCTTCGTCAGGCTTGGCGTGCGGCCCGGTAAGTCTATATTGACAAGAAAATTGGGTGCCAAACCACAGTTTTAAATACATTTTTCGATCTTTAAAGAACGATGGGATATCCGGCTTGCAACCCACCAGTTCAGCCAAGGAATCAATATACGTATTATAATTAACAAGAGAAGACACATGCGGCGTTATGTAATACTCGTTTTCCCATAACAACCGATCTTTTTCCGCTTGCCTGACCCTTTCATGCCGCTCGGGAAATTTCTTCGCATCACTACACAACTGCGCAAAATAACGGCTCTGCATTTCAGATAGAGACGGGATTCCGCCCTGATGGGGTCTTGCAAATCCAATAAACGCCAGTGTTTTATCAAAGTCATGATGAAACATCTGTTTATATAAATCCCTTGTATTTTCAATCTTCACATCAAGAAAGGGAAAAGTTGTTTTAAACCCGGTACAAAACATTATCGTATCGATTTTTTCCTGGCGACCATCCTTAAAAACAACGGAGTCTTTCGTAATACGCTCAATACCACTAAAGTTGGCTTCCACTTCTTCGTCTACAATATGTGTGAATAGCCTCTCGTTCTTTGTAATCACTTGATGTACCGGCGAACCCGCTTTATAAGTCCATTTTGTTCGTCTAACCATAGCCGGATTACGGCTCTTTATGGATTTACTAAGAAATGTGTCAACCATTTTTCTGTGAGCTTTATAAGGAAGGTGGTGAATAATCCTTGAAGTAAACACAGAGGTATCGATGGTAAAAAATGGATCTTTCTGAAATGGGATAACACGAGGCGCAACGGCTGGGTAGCGACGTAGCGAGAGAATGCACTTATCCGATACTGTCGAAATCTCCGCGGTTATATCGGAAGAACTTTCTCCAAGCCCCACGCACAAAACCCGTTTTCCCTCATAAGGGGATTTATTAATATAGTCCTTTGAATGAAACACATCCCCCTGAAATTCTTCCAGACCTTCAATTACAGGAATCTTGGGCTCCTGAAACATACCTGAGCATATGGCAACCGCATCAAAATATTCCTGCTTTTCCTCTCCACTCTCCGTCCTTGTGGAAATCAGCCATTTATTCGACCCCCTCTCGACCGATTTCACCTCTGTATTGAAAAATATAGAGGGAAACAAATTATTTTTCTCCATATACCTGCGTAGATAATCCCTGTAATTTTTAGCTGTCCAAAACTTAATTCGCTCTTCCGTTGGCACAAAATCCGAAAACGCCATAAAATAATTTGTAACTGTCAAATTCAGGGATTCATACGCGAAGCCATCATCTGAGAAAACACCACCAAAGCTGCCATTTTTTTCATAACACGTGACTTCATGGCCCTCTTCCCGCAACTCTTTTACCGCGGCTATTCCTGACAGACCTGCGCCCACAACTGCTACTTTTCGTTTCATACCTCCCCCTTTTTTAAAAGATGTTTGCATCTTTCTTCGAGAAAGACGGCAATGTTTCGGCCAATAAATTCTTGCCATTAATGTCGTCAACTATAATTGAAATGTAATTATCCAGACCCTGATCTTCGTCATTCCAAATAAATGGCTTATCGTCTGAAAACGGAAGATCCAATATTTTCATCACCGTCTCATAAAGAGCAAGTGTATTGGGAGAAAGGTACTTCCGGGGATCAAAAGTGGAGTGATTTTTATAGCTTCTCAGATCAACTGCCTGCAAGCCAAAAAGGAGACAAATGGCGACATAGCGCTCCATCAGGTACAGGCTTTCTTTTGCCAAAACGGCAGCCCCTAAACCCAGGCTGTTTATATTCTGGTTAAACATCTCCGCATGAACGGGAAACTTGTCTCCCAGCGGTTGGCCGTAAAACCCGATCATTGGCATAATTGAGTTGCCACAGATTTGAAGCCCGTTCAATCCCATATTCGTAATAGACATGTTCCCTTTTAATCCAGGTGGCAAGCCATTATTGAATTCCGGCGCCACCAACAGCGCAATTTGGGAGTCCATATATTTTGCCACCATACCCAGGTTGTATCGCATGCGATCCATTGCGACACTTGGATATTGTCCCAAAAAATTCCCGCAGTGATACGTTGTTCCAGCGTCAGTATCAATTAACGGATTGTCGGTCACTGAGTTAGCTTCTACAGTGATCTGCTCTTCACCAACAAGCATTTCATCAACAATCGGACCAAAGTACTGCGGGTAGCAGCGGAGAGAATAACGATCCTGAATTAATTTACCTTTTTCATGGGCATGTTCACCGTCGCTCCCCATGCGACATAACCTGGAACCTTGCAGCAACAGAGACATATGCCTGGCTGCAAATTTTTGGCCCTCGTGAGGCTTATAGTCATGTATAAACGCGTTCATTGACTCGCGGCTTGCTTCCAGCCCCTGGTAAAATAAAGCGTTAACCCCAACTGTAAGAGTCAATAGCGTCTTGGCCCTATTCATAGAATTTGCAGCCACCCCGGTCAGCACCGATGTACCATTAACTATCGCCAGCATTTCCTTTGGCTTAAATTCAATCGGCTCGACGTTTAAACGCTTGAGGGCTTCCTCGCAATTAATTACCTCCCCTTTGAAAGAGGCTTCGTAGGTCGGCAACCCGCGAAGCAGACCCGCCAGGTATGAGAGCGGCACCAGGTCGCCACTTGCACCAATGGATCCCAAGCTGTACATCGTCGGGAGAACATCCTCATTCAGAAAAAGTATGATTCGTTCAATCAGCTCTTTTCGTACGCCGGAAACACCAAATGCCAAAGACGTTGCGCGTAATAACATGCCTGCACGCACATCCGCGGCGGAAAGCTTTTGCCCTGTGCCCACTTTCTTGTCTAAAAATATCTTATTTTGAAATAATGCCAGCTGATCTTTCGGTATGGTTAAATCAGCCATCCCGCCAACACTTGAAGTAACGCCATATATAGCGTCTCCTCGCTCAGCGGCCATTTGAATAAAGTTATGGGAATCGGAAATCTTTTTCAATATTGCCGCATTATCAGTTAACTGAACCGCTTGCTTTTCAACAGCCACGGCTCTGATATGCTGCAGTGTTAACTGCTCTCCGATAATGATACTTGCACCTGATTTCGTGTTCATAACAAGGTTCCCTTCCCAATTTTAAATACTTGATATATCAGACTGGAAACGCTTGTTTTTTTGAATAAGTCCCAATGGCCAAACCCAGAAATGCAAGCCTAACATCGTTAGAATTTCCTTAAGCTCATGTCCACCCTTTAAGAAATACACTGTATTCTTAGCAACTGGCTTTGCGCCGACACCGTGTAGACGATAGTGAGCACCGTTTACTGCACCAGTGAGGACTCTCCACATTAGCATTGGCGAGAGAATCAACTTCCACGGGTTAGGGCGGCAGCCAATCAGTGTAGCGAGCTTATCCATATAAGGAATCCAGCTAACCACTACGTTATGCTTGGGCAGCGCCGGGAAACGTTCACGATTTTCGCGTTGATCTATCTTTATATATTCCCGCATCTCTTCAATGGCTGGAAGAATGAGTTTCCCGGCCGCAACCTGCGCGAATAGTCGAGCCTGTAACTCGCCCACAGGGGGGATGGCACCCAGCGCGGGCCTGGCAAACCCGCAGAAGACCACGCTGCCGCCTATATCCGGATCGAACATATTAAGGTACATTTCAGAGGGGTGTTTGGGCTTGTGTCCCGAGGGTAACTCCAAAAACGGAAATTCCGGCATATATCCGTGAGCGAACAGTACTACATCAGCGGCTTCTCTCCTTCCATCAGCAAAGACGACATCATTGTTGTCAAAATACGTAATTTCGCGTTCCAGGTGCAGGCGGCCATTAAGCAGGGCTTTAATAAAATCGTCACTTTTTGTCGCGGTTTGCGTGTTGGGGCCGTTGTTAGAAACCTGAAGCAGCTTCGCTCGTACCGCGGATTCTGGTGTATGATTTCCCATCACGCAGCAAAGACGACGTTTCAGAGACATAAAACCGTTTTTTAAAAAAATAGGCGCGGCATTGCGTATCCGGTTAGTGTCGTAATCATTCGCTTTTCCCGACAATGGATTTATGCGCGGAATGACGAACTTACCCCGCTGGATGCTCAACACCACCTTCTTGGCAACTTTACTTAATTCGTGGGTGATATCGGCACCTGACTCTCCAAGTCCTGCCACGACGACCTTTTTATCCACAAAGTCTTCGGGCCCCTTGTAAGTAGCAACGTGACGAATTTCCCCCTTAAAGTTTTCGATTCCGGGTATTGGAATTGGTTTGGGCGTCTGATGGACACCGGTGCAAATAGACACCCGGTCACAGTGAACAACTTCCACACTGTCACTTTGCATGTCGTGAAAAGTGACACACCATCCACCGTCTTTGGCTTCCACCTTTTTTACCATGCAATTAAAATGGATATGCGGGTTTAGGTTAAAGTGGTCAGCGTAAGCCTCAAGGTAACTCACATACTCTTCGTGGTTATGGTGAATTGAGGATGGACTTGAAGGGGGAAAATCGGAAAATGCAGTGACCCACGGCGATGAGGTTAAACGCGCACTTTTCCAAACGCCGCTGGGTTTATTCTGATCGTATCGGTAGACTCCACCCAAATTGGACTTGCCCTCGATGCATTTTACATTGAGCCCCATTTCCAAGCATTCTTTGACCATAGCCAAACCTACAGGACCGGCACCAATTACAACCACGCTATCTGGCTTATTGTCGCCGGTATCCATGGGCTGCAACAAATTTGGTTTTTTTGGTATTAAGCGAAGCTGATGAATTACAAAAGCAATTACCCAAACACCAAAGACAAATGCAATGTAATTTAGTAACGAACCAGCACTACCTCTTATTACAAGAATCGGAAGCAGCACCAGCAAAACAAAGGGTAGTAGACCTAAAAACATTATGAAGGAATCCAATAACCTCGCTGAAAAAGCTAATATCCAAGGCTTCTTTCTCAACGCGTCCGCGCCCGCCTGCTTTATACCAAACGGGTCGCCAACAACGGAATCTTGAGAATATTCAAGGTCTTGTGAGAATCTTTGTGAGCTTGACCGCTCTTCAATATGGGTAGTGTTCATGAACCGATATCCTTTTTTGATTAAACAGGAAGATAAATCGTCTCTGCCTTTTCAGATTTCCAAAAATCTTCGAAAAGGTTCTGTATAAGATATTTTTTTTGGTATACGAAGCATGTTTTAATTTGATTAAGATGGTATATAAATACTTCCACCACACCTATAAGAAAAACATTCGTACCATTTTCCGGTTTATTTTCGCACCACGAAACAATGCGTCCTGGAACAACGCCTCGGATCAGCATGTCTGCGACGCTTAAAAGGCGAAAATGTCGATTTGGCACTTTCACATTCCATGTTTAGCCCTGCACAGTTGTTACTTGCACGACGCCATACATTCCATACTTCGCGACCATTTTCCCGCACCGTCTTTTCGGTAAATTCTGGGTCATCACAAGAATTAATTTCTGTGACACTCTCGGACGATTCAAGGGTCATGGAGTTAGCCGGCTCCTTGCGCGGACTTGACTTAACACGATGAAATACTTCCAGTGGATATCCGGACAAAAACAGCATTGCTGTACGTAACTGCCACGACTCGGCCCCGTTTCCCTCGCTAAGCTTTACCAATTCCAAAGCCGCCTTTCTGGCTTCAGAAAAAGAACCATCAATAAACGTGTCATCGAGTCGGACACCTCCTCTCGACTCCAAATCCTCAATCAGTTCCTTGAGAAGTGTTTCCAACAATCCGTTCTTAACCCATTCCTGATATCTGCGATGGCAAGTCTGGTAGGAGGGATACCGTTTAGGTAAAGTCTTCCAGGCTGATCCTGTTTTCAGCACCCATAAAATGCCTTCCAATATTTCCCTCGGATCTATTCGAGGCC
This sequence comes from uncultured Cellvibrionaceae bacterium, assembly GCA_964451365.1. Classification (GTDB taxonomy): domain Bacteria; phylum Pseudomonadota; class Gammaproteobacteria; order Pseudomonadales; family Cellvibrionaceae; genus CAYVIB01. The sequence goes on along the minus strand of CAYVIB010000032.1, from coordinate 48,482 downwards.
GGCCTTTTGATTGCTGATACAGCTCTTTTTGCGGGAAGTGGCGCTCTAAAATATCCCACTGCTGATCAGTCAACTCCATCTTTTCCCCAATCTTACACATGGTGTCAGTATCCCAACGTTTTGGCAGCAACGATCTATACTCATAGTTAACTGAAAGGTTTTTCTGGTTTATGCAACCACCGGTTCGAGCTGTAACCCTGCAATTGCGACTCTACAAAGAGCTTATTTGCATGGGCAAACAAGTATTCAGCCAAGCTGGTGATCGTGTAACTAATGGGTCATTTTCCGTTACAGTCCTTTCGCGACAGCTTGCGCGATATAGAAAGGCACGAGCGCAACATCCAAAGCTCCATGATCTGGATTTCTGTTCGACTGTTACCCGAACTACTTTCGTAAATTCCGCGATTTCGCACTATTTTTTTCGCTTTCACGAAGCGAGCAAATTTTTCGTCATTCGCGCCAATAAAATTTCGAAGCACATTGTCGCAAATCTCATACGACAGACGACATAACCGAATCATTTTTTGCGATCAAACTATCGTCTTCAGTGACTTCTATGCACAATTGAACTGCCCAATCGTCGTTACGACAGACTCATTTCACAGGTCCCGAGATAAACAAAATCGCTGGTTTTTCTGCCCAATAATCTTGCTTCCACCACTAATCATCACCGATCTTTTTGATGGCGATAACGGGTAGAGCTGCTCTTTAATAGGGTCAAACAACACCTGCGGATCGAATGCAATTTTCGAGATTTCCGAAAACGCGGTGACGACCCAAATCTGGATTGCTGTTTCGGTTTATTTCTTGGTTGCAATTATCAAAACGCGTCTGGGCGCATCCTCCAGGCCACGCAAAACCCCTACAGATTTCGAGCCTGACTCTATTCGAAAAAGACCCAGTCAGGTTCGAGAAAGTACAGCCGGATCAATTACTTACAAAACTCGCATTCCACGAAATTCAACCAACATCAGAAAACAGCAGCTTTTGTTTGAATAAAACTGGTGCGCTACCCATATAGTGTAATTTGGCTGTTTAAAAATGGGACATTTTTGAGATGAACCAAATTAAATTATTTTTTACCTTTTTAGGATAAACCTGAACTTAATAACCCAATATTTTTTTAGCTTATTCGACTAAAAATGGGACATTTTTGAGATAGAACATAATTAAATAACTTATTAGTCAATAAGCAACATAAGCATAAGACTACCGATATATTTATATAAATTACAGCGTAACGCGCGCCAAAATATAAAATTACAAGGCCAATATTTTCAATTTATAACACATCTTATATCGAATTATTATTGCTGTTGTTTGGAGTGTTTTCGCTAATCCGATCCATTGATTTTTGAGACCATCACGTAACAACATTCTTTATTCAAAATGATGCTTATATTAAAATAATTTCGATCGCCGTCTACCAGAAAAACCTGAACAAACAGTTTCATTAAAGGATTTAATGGATAGAACTTTATGCGAGATGGCACACTAACCGACATTATGAATAGCTTAGGTTTTTGGCAGTCAATGCCTTCGCGCTAGATTTTCCGTTTTCAATACCCGCCACAATTTTTAACAGCCGAATGACAATCTTTTCAACCGTACACCAAACAGGAGACAAACCAATGAAAACAATAAGAAGAAGTGACGTTCTTATCGTTGGCGCCGGCCCGACGGGAATGACTCTGGCTATCGAGTTGGCACGCCGAGGAATCGGTTTTCGTATAATCGATAAGCGCAAGGGGCCTACCTCAATACCTCGCGCTTTCACACTGCATGCCAGGACCATGGAGATGTTTGAACATATGGGCGTTGAGCATCATTTTCTTAAAGGCGGCATAAAGTGTCAGGGATTCAACTTTAACTTCAAGGGCAAGGATGCACATCCATCGCTTGAATTCTCCGGTCTCGCATCGACTTACCCGTATGTACTTATCTATGACCAAAGTTGGACTGACAAGCACCTTCGCGAACATCTTGAAATGGCCTACGATGTTCGACCTGAATGGTCAACTGAATTAGTAGAACTCAAACAGGAAGGAGATCGATGCAGGGCGGTGCTACGTAACAGCGACTCCACAACAGATGAAATTGTCGAGCCCACCTGGGTGGTTGGATGCGATGGCGTTCGCAGTTTCGTTAGAACAGCTGCTGGCCTGGATGATTCCGGCAGCAATTACGACGGCATGGCCATGGAGATGATGGACACACAGATTGGCGGCTTTGAAGGCGAAGACGACCGTGTACACTACTATATTTCGAAAGAAAATTTCTTGCTTATCACCAAGTTGCCGGATGGAAATCACAGGCTTGGCGTCAGTGGCGCCAGCGTAAGTGAGGCCGAAAATTCCGAGTTAACAAAACGAGAACGATTTCAGCAGCTTATCGATGAACACCTGGAAGGGGTCAAACTTGCCGAGCCTGACCTGGAAAGAAGATGGGAAGTCTGGAGGCGTATTGCAAAAAATTATCGTTGTGGAAATATTTTTCTCGCGGGCGACGCTGCCCATGTTCATTCCCCTTCCGGAGGACAGGGAATGAACGTGAGCATGCAGGATGCATTCAACCTCGGCTGGAAATTGGCGCTGGTAATTCGGGAGCAGGCCCGACCAGAACTGCTTGACACTTATGTGGCTGAACGCATGCCGGTTGGTGAACAGGTTCTCGAAGGTACGGACGCTATGCACGACATCATTATGGCGCACGGCCAAGGCATGGAAGACCGATTAAGACTAACGCAAGCGGATGGATGGCACGAGAATACTGTGGCACGAATTTCCGGTTTGAGCTACAACTATCGCAACGCGATCTCTCTACCTCCAGAACTGCAACTCGACAAAGGCGTTCCTCCCGGCGATCGTGCTCCGAATGTGAAATTAACAGACGATACCTTTCTGTTCGATATTTTAAGGCATCCACGCCTGTCCTTGCTGATTGCTATAAACAATGACGCGGACAATATTGCCGCCAGTGAGATTGCCAGCAAAATATCGGAACAATTCGGCAACTCAATCAACATTTACACGATAAACGGAAGCGGAGAATTCGCGTCACATTACGGCGCCTATGATCAACCTCACATTTATCTGGTTCGACCCGACGGTTATATCTCCTGCCATTGCTTGCTGGCAGATGCGTTGTTGTTGCTCGACTACTTGAGCGACTGGCTTTTCCCCAGCAACGATATGCAAAGAGCAAAAGCCTGATTGTCAAGTAAAACACACCAGAGTGGCCAATACTTTCTGGCCACTCTTCTTCACTTTAAAGTTTTCTTTCTATCATCAGTAAAGATTATTGATCAGGCATGCCAGCCATATGTTTATACACAAAATCAAACGCGTATTCCGCCACTTTACGGCCGATGGCATGTCCTACAGGAATAGAAGCAGGAAACTGAACACCACCCCAAACACGACTTTTACCGCATTCGGTTTCCCACTCAGTCCAGGTATCGAAAGTGCTATACATATCATTGGCAGGTGTAATTCCAGGTTCAACGATAGAACTACCCTTTTCGTGGAAAACACTCCAGGTTAGTATGTCGGAGTTAAAGAACATACGAGAAATAGCGGCATGCGCGGAACATAGCGATGCGGTAGCGGAAGGGTATCCAGGGTGATCTGGCGCCTCAATATAGCTTTTCCAGTGTTTGCCTGGCAAATCAGTCACGGTACCTTCTCCCACACCACCCCACGCGGTCACATGATTGTCGCCATAAAGATAGCCAATAGCGCTGAAGGGACGCACGGAATCATAACGGTATTTTTCCTGCCAAATAGCAATAGCCGCATCAAAACTTGCCACATTAAGCATAAAGTCATAATGGATCCAGTCCAGAAGCGATTGGTTTTCCTGTTGGGTAATATGAATCGCCGAAAACCCGAAACTTCTAAATCGGTCGTTGAACAATTCCGCCTTCATTTTGCGCTCATCGTTTAAAGATGCTGAATGCTCAAGCACCACATCAGCCTGGCCTTTATAGGCTGGATAGTTCCAAATCTGGCTATCGATAGGGAATGGTGCACGAAATATCGATGGGCTTTCAAAAGAGTAAGGGGTTACATTTTTTAGATGAGGCGTAACAAATTGTTGAATTGAAAAAGTACCTCTGGACTTTTCTTTTAATTGCGGTTGCCAACGAGAAGGGTTGCGCAGACGGTAGGCGGTGTTTTTTGGGCGATATCCGGTATAGTCGCTGTAAGGTATACGATTATACTTTCGCCCCCCGGCATCACCCAATTGATTCATGCCATCGTTTATGCGGGCTCGAATAATCGCTTTACCAGCCAGGTTACCGATACCTTCCGGAGTGGTTATATCTTCCGAGGCGTTGTCCGGGTCCAGCCCCACATCCAGCAGCATCTTTCTCCAGCGCTGTTCTTGTTCGGGTATTAGTCCCAATAACACATGATAAGACGCGTGTATCAAGGCGATATTCATATTACGGTGTGTTTGTGACTCGGTGGCAGGACGCCTACCAAGAGATGAATACACACCAACGGCTGTGTCGTGGTAGGGTGCGGTGGCATCAAACCAGGCATTGGTAACGAATGTAGTGATGCGTAAAACTAACGTGGCATTCCCCGTTGAGGATGAAACGCTTTCGTAGACAGCTGGTACAACATTTGGAACAACGACTTCTATTGAAGCATCGCCGTGGTCGAAATCAAACGCTGTTGTGTTTGGTTCAATGTCAAGCGGCTGACTATTGTTGTCGGTATAGCCATAAAGATTAGCTGTAACCAGGATTAACAATACAGTAAGTATACTGCTTAAATGTTTTAAACGATTATTCATTAGCTATGCTCCATTGAAGTTATTTATTTTAGTACAACGCCTGGTGAAAAATTCGCCCTCATTTTCAGCATAGATTTGTAGGAGATTTAATGATTGGAATAAGGCGACTTGCATGGCTGGCCTCTTTAAATCTCGTTACCGAATCGACATCGGTGGTTAAAAGTAACGCCGCAGCTCCACTTGAAAATAATCATCGTTTCTGAGGCTATAAAGAGGATCCGCGCTATCGACGTTATTGAATATTCGCAGCTCGGTTTCTAACAACCAGTAATCGTTGAGCCTGCGACTTCCCTCAAGAGATAGAAAGCGCGTACCCCAATCCAAATCCACACTGACAGCGACCAGCAGTTCAGTGCTTTGATAGTCGTTCAACATCCAGCGTGCGCCCAGAGCCAGATCATTCTGGTTCGGCGTCGCGCGAAGACCACGACGATCATCGAACTGGTATTCCAACAACACGCCCAAATCCGCGGACGAACCGGCAATACCAAAAAAGCTGTATTCAAATCCACCCACCAACGCAGTGTTACGCCCTGCCTGCTTTTCTTTGATACTGATTGCTTCCAGCTTCCAAAGCCAGGCTCCTTTGGTCATCTGCAGGTCGAGACCGGTCTGCTCAATCAGCGGGTAGTAAGGTGCCAATGCCACAAGCTCATCATTGGCCAACACCGGGTACAGCACGGGATCTCGCGAGGTGCCGGAAAAATGCGAAACCCCCATATCCCAATCACCCAGTACCTTGCTCCAACGCAGGGCGAGGTCGATATGATTTTCTTCCTCCCCTGACTGGTAAATAGCTCTGTCCATATCGACCGCCACCTGGCCTCGTAAGCGACCGTCGCTGCCTGGAAAAGTACGTTCGCGGAAGCCTAATAACCCGAATACTTCGAGCGTACCCCAATCCTGCTGCGTCAGCAGGCTGATCATCGGTTGGCCGAGTTTGTCTTCGCCATCAATGTTCTCCACCAGGTCGTCCTGATTGATCACATCTACCAGGTGTACAGTTTCAGTCACACCCCAAAATACCTGGCGAACTCCGAGATATAGCTCCAGATTCTCCAGGTCACGCCACCAATAGAACTGACGTAAGTCGGCGTGAGTGCGCTCGCTGTCCTCACTGTCGGCCCGGAAGAACCCGGTGGCGACTATGCGTTGACGATATTCATCCCAATCCCGGTAGTACTCGATATTTGACGCGACGGAGATTGAGGCATCGGACTGGTTGGCATAGAGACTTTCTTCCGGAAAGAACCTCGACTCCACGCCCACGAACCCGGTCAGTTCGCCAGCCGATGCCGGCATAAAAAAGGTCAGTTCGAACAAGATTATTAATGAAAGCAATACTTGCTTTGACAACGCCCTTTCGGCAAAACAATACATGCAGTTTCGCACCTAAAATTGCAGGGTTTACCTGGCTCGCTTTAGACTATTTTTATTAAAGTCCTGCTCCGAAAAGCCATTGCCAAATTTCCAGTCCTCAAACCTGAGATCGGTGCTCTTTCCAGTCTGGTGGTTTATCATCACAAATTTTTGAGCTCGCCAGTATTGGTTGAGAAACTGTTTGTAATCTGAAGCCGAGAGCGTTTTAAGTAGATCGCCTTTGCGGTCGTAAAAATCGATTTTCCATATCCGGTACTCTTCCTTATCAAACCACACTTCTTGACGGGAATAGCCGGATTTCGGGTCAACCGGAATACGCTCGACAACAAAATGATCACGGCCATCGAGGCTTTCATCCCGCAGATAGCTGTAGGTGTATTTCTCGACTTCCTGGGAAGACAAATCCTCGAAAGCAAATTCGCTACCCATAAAAGGTCCGGATTTGTTGCTGGACGAAATCCGTTTTACCCGCTTTAGCGCCGGTAAATATAACCATTGGTCATCAGGCCCTGCCTTATGGGTGAAAGAGAGAAACGCCGTGCCTTTTACATCTCGAGGATTGTCAAATACAATCAGGGTTTTGTCGCCGTCATCTTTCTGCTCCAGGGTTTTACTGCGCATTCGGCGCTCGGTTTCCTCACCGTGTCTATTGCGCAGCACCATCTCCATACTGTTGCTGGCATCGCCAAAGCCGGTATCCCTGCGATCAGCTTCACGAGCAATACTCAGCCCGGTGTCTTGTGCCGAATTGATAGCGTTGTCCGCGTTTGCACCTACCCCCAGCACTGCGATCATGGCTATCGATACCAGCAAGCTCGCTCGAGTTTTGTTAGGCAGGATTGCGTACATAATCTTCGTCCTCGTTATTGGTAAATGAAGTCATTTGGGCCTTGTCGCGCTCTCGTCTCCGATCCAGCAGCAGTAGAGCCGGCAATAGGGAAAAAACCGCTAGCAATGCGAAAAAGATGGTGATTGCCGTTAGCACCGCCATATTAGAATTCATGCCGAAAGTGGATTGCGCAAGAACGGTAAACCCTGCGATTAAAATAATGGAAGTGACGACTATGGCCACTCCCACCGAGGAGAAGGCATATCGAATCGCCGCTTCAATATCCAAACCCTGCTCGTGCCGCGCGCGCTGGTATTTACTGAGAAAATGCACCGTGTCATCCACCACAATACCCAGCGTCATACCGGCGACCATGGATACAGCGACATTGACCTCACCAACCAGCCCCCCCCAAACACCAAAGGCCAGGCCCGCCGGCAGCAAGGTCGGAACCAGGCTGAGAGCGCCCAGCCTGAGACTACGCAACGCCAGTGTAATCAGCAGGGCAATCACAAGTATCGCGATTAATGTACCCACCAGCATGCTTTCGATATTGCGCTCGGCGATGTAGGCAAACATGATTGCCGGCCCCACGCCGTAGGCCTCAATACCAGCATTTTGCCGCAGCCAGTGGGTTCCCCTTTCGGCAACTTCGCGCAGTTTCGCCGAGGGCATGTCCTTGAGCGTAACCACCAGCTGTGTGGAGGATTTACTCACGTTTAACTGGTTGTTCAGATCCAGGCCGTAGGGCAGGGAAAGTTCGTACAGCAGCAGGTACTGCGCCGCCAGCTCCGACTCTTCGGGCAGGCGATAAAATTCGGGATCATCGGCGTGCAGGTTTTTGTTCAAGCGATGGAAAGTATCGCTGATGGTATTCACATGCCGCACCTCCGGCTGCTGCCGCAACCATTCGGCAAAGCCGTGCACCTTGGCGAGAAATGCCGGATCACTGACACCATTGTTAATACCTGAATCCAGAGAGTATTGCACCTGGTAGATACCGGAAAGATTATCGTTTATGAAATCGGTGTCCTGGCGAAAGGAGGTGGATTCATCAAAGTAAGTGACGAAATTCTCATCGAATTCGTTGAGCGGAATCAGGGCCAAAAATATCACCGATACCAGCGCCACCACCACCAAAACCGGCTTGTGGCGAAGCACCATGAAATCGGCCAGACGATTTATGGCACGGTCGACAATGGTCTCATTTTTCTTCTTGCGTGCCCGCACGGGCAACACTGCGATCAGCGCCGGCAGCAGGCCCACGGAGTAAACAAACGCAGCCGTCACCCCTATGGCGGTGATGTTACCCAAATCCCGAAAAGGAGGTGCGTCGCTGAAGTTCATCGACAAAAAGCCAACCGCCGTGGTTGCCGAGGTGAGAAATACCGGCCCCAGGTTGACCCTGATGCTTTCGCGCAGCGCCTCAATCTTACCGAGCCCCTGCCGCATACCACCGAACATGGTGACAAGAATGTGGATCGAATCGGCCACCGCCAGGGTCATAATAATGGTTGGTGCCGCGGATGAGGGTGGGGTTAGCTTAATACCGAGATGGCCCGCCATTCCCATTGCCGTTAGTACCGAAAACACAATCACCACCGTGGTGACAAAGGTAGCGGTAAACGAGCGCAACAGTAAAAATGTAATCAGCAGAATAACGACATACATCACCGGCACTAACGTACCCATGTCCTTCATAGACGATTCAAAGAAGGCGTTAAATAACATGACCGTGCCAGTCGCGCGTATTTGCACGCCGTATTTTTCCTCGATATCCGCTACCAGTGCCCTCGCGGCGGTTACCGCTTCCGGCCCTTCGTCCATGGACTTCTCCGGTAACTGGAACGTGACGTTGACGCCGGTAATGGATCCATCTGCATTGACGAGTTTTCCGGCGAGAAACGGCTCATTCAACGCTATTTGCTTAACCCTGGCCAGCTCCGTCTGGCTGTAGTCAGTGGCGCCCTCCACCAAGTCCTTCACCACCAGATCGTCGCCCTCGGCATGGGTGTGCTGAAAGTTGGTCACCGAGTCGACACGCAGAGAATAAGGTAAATGCCAGGATCGTGCGGTCAGTTCCTCAACCGCCGCCAATGTATTCGCCGAGAAGGCATCGCCATCGGGCGGCACCACGGCGAAAAGAATGTTGTCAACTTTGGTGTAAGTACGCTGGACCTGTTCGAATTCTTGCAACTGCGGATTGTCTTTACTAAAAAAAACCCGGTAGTCGTTATTCATTTCAATGAACCGGCCACCCGAAGCTGCGAGCACCGCCAATACCACCGACGCCGCCAACACCAGCCAGCGCCAACGAATCAACCAATCCGCGTAACGCACGGCCCATTCTTTTCTGTCATTCTGTAAGCGCATTCACCTACCCCCAATGTTTACAAGATTCGGTTTGTTTTTTCCCTAACACCCAACCGGCAGAACGGCCATCACATTGGTTCCGCCCAGTGAGTTCGCGCCTCTACCATGGCGAAAGTTAATATGTGCCGCGAACAGGGTAGCTATTGTTGGGATTAAGAATAAATTTCAGCCCCATTAACACGGAGGCCGGCTCCGGGCGAGAAAATGGCGCATTTGAGATATCAATGACTTGCAATTCGCCTCTTTTGTTAACGGCAAAAAGAGCGGGTTCCGCAAATGGGCGGTCAGTTTCCGCCGCGGAACGAGGATTGGAAATGTACAGCCCCAACTTCCTCATTTGCTCAACGCTTAAACCGTAACCCACCTCAAAATCGGGGCTTATTTCTCCGATGTGGGCTTGCGCTTTCTCCACTGAGTCCGCGGAAACGGCGACAACATCGACTCCAATTTTGTTAAATTCAGGCAAAAGTTCATTTAGCCTCACCAGGTAATTGGTGCAAATAGGGCAATGCTTACCCCGATAGACAACTATCACACGCCACTTACAGCTCTCGGCCGGCGTCGCGAGGCGGATTTCTCCACCCCCCAGTTTTGCGGCGGTTATATCTGGTAATACCTGCCCTGCCGCCAGCTTGATGGAATTCACTATATTTCTCCTGTTTTGTAATGATCGCTATTTAATTATATAAAACCATAAAGGTCAATATGTTATTGAAAACACCCATTACACAGTTAAAATTTGCTGTTAATGCGATTTTTATCCTAAATTCCCCTAAATAAAAGCTAACCCCCAAGTGCTCTCAGGTGTTAAAATTTGGTTTTATGTGACAAACGATACATAAATCAAGCAGAAAACGACTCAGAGGAATTTGTGTCAAATGGCAAAAAAGAAGACAGGCAGACCACTCTCTTTTGATCGAGACGAAGCACTTTTGGCTTCAATGTATGTTTTTTGGGCGAAGGGCTATGAGGGCGCGTCAATAAAAGATCTCACCACTGCGATGGGCATTAACAGCCCAAGTCTTTATGCGGCTTTTGGTGATAAGCATCAGCTTTATCTGGAGGCCATTGATGCTTACGCGTCAAACGAAGCCTGTGCACCACTGGTAGCTTTTGAGACCGAACCGGATATTACCAAGGCTGTGCGCTCCTTTATGAAAGCCGTCATCGACTACAGCACCGACAATCCCAGTGGAGTACGCGGTTGCTTTCTCAGCTCTTGTGTTTCAACCAGTGCAGGAGAAGTTGAAGGTGCGCAGGAACGATTGCAGCATGCCATCCTGGATACTGATGCACGAATAGCGAGAAGGTTTGAGCTTGAAAAGGCCAGGGGCGCGCTGCCTGATAACTTCCCTTCATTGGAGCGTGCAAAGCTTATGCTTGACCTTCGGCAGGGTTACGTTTTTCGTTGCCGTGCCGGGCTGGACGCCGAGAGCATGATCGCTGACATTGGATCCAGAGTTCAAATGGTACTGGGAAGCTCCTGATTAAGCCCTGCGGCTTCCGGCTTACAGGCTGCCCTTTTCAGAGAAAGTTGTTGACAAGGCGCGCGATTGAAGCGGGCTGGTTTTTGTGCCGTGTTTGTATAGTATCGGAAATGTTCACCCCAACAAACGATGTTGGAATTAGCGTTTCAACCTGCAACTCATCCGCAATTTACCGGAAATTCCAAAAAAAATTCCGCACCGGGCTGCCGGTTGATTACGTCAATGGTTCCGTTCATCGACAGGGTTAACTGGTTGACCAATGCCAGGCCGATTCCCGTGCCAGTGGTTTCGCGGGTCATTTCATTTTCCAGGCGATAAAACAATGTGAATATTTTTTTCAGTTGTTTATCCGGAATACCGGGGCCGTAATCCCGCACGCCCACCAATACCCGGTTGTTGCTTTTAACCTGAAAGCCGATTTCAATTTTTTTCACCTCGCTTTTGGCGGAAAATTTAATCGCATTGTCGACCAAATTAATTATCACCTGCGCAAACATATCGGCATCGACACATATGGATTTTCCCCTGTCCTCTTCCGGCAAAGATATAATCCAGAAAAAGCCTGCCCGCTCCACCTGCGAGGATATTTTCGACTGGATCATATCGCTCAATCGCGACAGGGTATAAGGCTTCAAATCAATAGGCAGGTCGTTGCGCGTCATGCGCGCCAACTGCAAAACGTTGTTGATCAGGCGGGTAAGGCGTTCACTTTCGTAATAGATAAAATCATAGTATTCCGTTTTCTTTTCCTCGGTTACCCAGCCCTGCTTCAGCATTTCGCCGTACATTCTTATGGATGTGAGCGGCGTGCGCAGCTCGTGGCTGACCGAGGAAACAAAATCCTGCTGCTGGCCCGCCAATTCCAACTGCCGGGAAACCATGCGATAAAACAGCCAGCAGCCGAGAAGCAATACCACCAGGATAATGCCGGCGGACCAGAACACCACCACCGCCCCCTTACCCGCGGGCATATGGTTAATGGTGAATACCAATTCGAGGTTATCGAACGGCGCCGACAGGCGCGTTTGATAAAGCAACGCGCCGTTCAACTGTTCCGAACTGGACAAGTAAGCGCGCGAACCACCATCGGCAAACGCCGCCAATACGTTGCCCCGAAAGGCCACCGCCAGGTTGCTCATATTCGAAAGCACTGTTGCGCGAAATTCGCTTTCGATCATCTCCCCGATCATCTGGTCCCGATCCAGCAGGAATCCCTGAATAAAACGGCTGCCATCGCGCCAGACCTTGCGATAAACCACGAAATGCCCGCTGTCGAGCAGGCTGGCCTCAAATGGATCGATCTCACTTTCAAAAATTCGAACTCTGGACGTTCGCGGTTGCGGCGCGGCCTCCTCCAGGGGAGCCGGCGCATACGCCGCTTGCGGAACCAGGAGTTTTTCCTTACGACTCGCGCGGGATTGTTGGCGTTGCTCTTGCGTTTTTTTTACCGCTAACTTTTTTCGTTCGCCGGCGGCAAATTCGGCCGCTTCTTTTTCCGCCTTGGAATCGCGGTACTGGCTTTTATCGAGGCGCAAATCCTCCAGTCGCCCCAGCCGGGTTTTGTTATCGGCCTGAATTTCCGGCCGTGCCAGCTTGTCGAAAGCCGCCTGCGACTCGATCACCATTTCCGGGCGGGGTTGCGGCTTTGCGGAATCGGCAATCGAACGCGACACCAGCGTCTCACTCTCTTCATGATAGTATTCAGCGTCCGCATTGTTCTGTTCCCCGTAGTCCGCAGCGTCGTTCGCCGCAACAAGGGATTGGATAGTCAACGGCCGGCGCGCGACCAACTGGTTTTCGCTGAGAATCGATCTGATCAGGTCCTGTTGTTGCCGGCGCGCCTGCCACTGGCTTTCGTCCAGGCCGAATTCAGTGACCGGAAGCGGGGCCGCCGGCAATAGAGGCGTTGTCAGGTTGCCTTCGGGGTCCACCTGGAAATAGCCGATTAATCCAGGCATTTCCGTTTCCAGCGGCAGTTCCGATAAGGGGGAGCGTTGAACATAGGTGTTTTCAACATTGCCCGTTGCCACCATAAAACTGTAATCGCCAAAGGAACGCGCTTCCTCGCGAGCCACCAGGTCGATAAGGTTATTATCGATTCGCAACGCCAGTTCTTCGGACAGCGTGCGATAGTTGTAAAACGCCTCCCACTTAAGCTGGCTGTAGGCCTTGTACACCAGCACCAGGGTGGGAATGCCCAGGGCAAGGAAAAACAACCCGACCAGAAATCCGGCCCGGCTCTTGCCCTGTTTGCGAAAACGTTTCAGCCTACTTTTCATTTAGCGAGAGGGATTGAGTAAAAGACGGTACCCGGCCCCGCGCACCGTCACCAGGTATTGCGGGTTTTTATGATCCGGTTCGAGCTTGCGTCGCAGTTTGGCGATATGGATATCCACCGTGCGGGTTTCAAGATCGATATTTTTGTTATAGCCCCAGACCTTGTTCAAAAGCTCCTCCCGCGCTACCGGGCGGTCCGCGTTCGCATGGAGATAAGTCAGCACTTCCATTTCCTTGCGGGTAAAAATCACCTCTTCCCCATTGATATGCCCGTTCAGGTTTTGGATATCGACCTTTGCATCCGTTCCCAACTCGATAAAATTATCCATCTCCTGCACGGCTTTCGAGCGTCGGAGTACAGCCTGTATCCGCAGAACCAGTTGGGCAATCGAGAAAGGTTTCGCGACGTAATCGTCGGCACCCAGCTTGAGCCCGTGAATAATGTCCTCATCGCTGCTCTTGGCGGTCAGCATAATGATCGGCACGTCCTTGTCCTGCTCCCGCACCCGGTCGCAGATATCGAAACCGTTAACGCCGGGCAGCATCACATCCAGCAGCAAAAGGTCGTGAATGCCGCTGCCGGCCTTCTCCAGCCCAGCGGTGCCGTCAGCGGCGAAGTCCACATCGTAGCCGTGGTAGACCAGCACGTCGATCAATCCCGTGCGGATAGCCTCTTCGTCTTCCACCACCAGTATTTTCAGTTTCTTTGTCATAAGCGCCTCTTCCACCAAAGCATAGCATTGCCGATAACGCCGGCATTGTAAATTTTATGTAAACCGCAACGCTAACGTTTTACTGAAGTGGTTCTGTTTATTTTTTTCGGTCAGTAATAAATTGGTTGCTCGTTCACGAATGATGTTCCCTAGGTGGGGAAGTGCTTTTTCACATCTGTGCCAGCGAAACCTGCCGTAGCAGTATTAAAAAACTGTTTAGAACCGTTAGCATTTACCGATATGGAGAAAACCATTATGGCATTAATAACCCGCTTGTCGAGATTATTCCGCGCGGATATCCACGCGGTTCTGGATCATATGGAAGAGCCGGAGGTACTGCTGCGCCAGGCTGTGCGCGAAATGGAGGAAGCGATGGAAAGTAACCAGCGCGAAATTCAGCAATTGGAACGGGACCTCACCGCTTTGGAAAAGCACAAGGCCGCTCTCGCCGGACAACTGGAAAAGTTTGAAGCCGAGATCGCCGCCTGCTTTGACAGCGATAACGAACGGCTGGCGAAATCATTTATCCGGCGGCGCCTGGAGACAGCCGCGCTGCACCAAACCCTGTCAACCAATATCGAAGCCATTCAAGAGCGACTTGCCGCGCAGAAAAAGCGATATACCGAACAGCAGTTGAGCTATGAAAGCATCAGGCAAAAAGCCGACCTGGCCTGGCGGGAGCAGCAACTGCGGGACAAACCGACTTATCAATACGGGACTGATACAAACGCGCATGCCCCCGTGATAGAGGATGATGTGGAACTGGAGTTTATTCGCCTGAAGGAACGCTTTGGTAAAGCCCGCGCCGGCAGCCTAAAGGAGTAGCGACTATGAAAGGAACAACCACCATGAAAATAGATTCTTTCGGAAGCAATGTTATCGCGGGGTTTGTGCTGGCTATACTCGCCGCCACCGGTTTTCATCTACTTTCAATTTTCTTTCCGACGTTTGTTGCCCTGCGACTCGTTATTTCATTTGTTACGCTTTTTTATATTGCTTACCTGATGCTGGCAATCAACATCAAGGTGGGTAAATTTATTCTGCCTATGTTCGCCATTGGCTGTATCGCGCTTGCGCAGTCTATCGGCGTTTCCCTTTCAGGTTTTATTGCCCTGCATTTGTTTTTTATCTGGTTCGCCAGGGCGGTTTATCTCTACCGTCCGCTGGGCGCCTGTCTCGATGGCTTTGGCTGCCTCGTCAGCGCTTCACTTACCTATCTGGTGCTTGTGCAAACTCACAGCCTGTTTATTGCAGTATGGACGTTCTTTCTGCTTCAGGCGGTGATACTTTCGATACTGCCTTTCCCCGAGAAATATCTGAAGCGCCGCAAGAGTTGCGATTCAGGCGATGACAAATTCCTGCGCGCGCAGCGCATGGCGCAAGCCGCTTTTAAACGGCTCAATACCACTTACCGAGGATAAGAAAATGAAAACCAAACTACTTGCGTTAGCATTATGTGTCATGACCGGGATGGTCGTTGTTTTCTATCCCGACAGCTTTATCGACGCAAAAAGCATTGCGGTTCCAACCATTAATCAGAATGCGGTTCCTGTTTCGCCGACAAACAGTTCTCCGGCAATTGACGTGGTTTTTGTTCTGGATACCACCAGCAGCATGGGCGGCATGATTGAAGCGGCGAAGGAAAAAATCTGGTCGATTGCTTCCACCATGGCCTCGGCGGAGCCGGCGCCCACCATTCGCATGGGTATTGTCGCTTTTCGCGATCGGGGGGACGATTACGTTACCAAGGTTATTCCTCTCACGCACGACCTGGATTCAGCCTACGCAACATTAATGGATTTTAAAGCGGAAGGTGGTGGCGATGGTCCGGAAAGCGTCAATAAAGCGCTGTTCGATGCGGTAAACGCAATGAGCTGGAGCACTGACGACAAAACCTACAAAGCCATTTTCCTGGTGGGCGATGCCTCGCCTCATATGGATTACAACGAGGTGCGGTATCCGGAGGTTCTCGCGCAGGCCAGACAAAAAAATATTGTCGTCAATTCGGTGCAATGCGGAACGGACAGCCTGGCCGCCACGGCATGGCAACAGATAGCGCAGCTGGGTTATGGGGAATACTTCCAGGTTGAGCAGGATGGCAGTGCCGTGGCCATGGCCACGCCTTTCGACGAAAAGATTGCAGCGCTGTCGCTGGAATTGGACAAGACCCGGCTGTTTTACGGCAATGCGGAGGAACAAAAGAAATATCGCTCCAAGCTCGCCGCCGCGGAAAAACTTCGCGCCGACGCCTCTGTTGCCGCCCAGGCGCGCCGAGGAGTTTTTAACAGCTCCGACAGTGGTCGGAAAAATTTCGCCGGTGAATCCGATCTTATCGACGATATCGCTTCAGGGAAAACCACATTGGCGGATATTAAAAAGGAGGAGCTGCCCGCGCCGATAAGAGCGTTACCGACGGCACAACAAGCGGCTGTCATTACGGACATGAAAAAACAGCGCGAGGAGCTGGCCGCCGAGATCCAGAAACTTGCCGAGCGGCGCCAGGATTACATTGAAACGGAGTTGGCGAAAAAAGGCGGGGAGGACGAGGCGCTTGACTATAAACTCTATGAAGCGATTCGTGTCCAGGCGAAAGAGAAAGGCCTGGAGTATTCCGACGCGGCGCCAAAGTATTGATAGGTAGGGCGGGCAAGCGATGGTCCGGCGCCACCCGCCGTGTTATTCATGCAGTTAAGGGCGGCGAGGCCGCCCCTACTTTTTCTTCATGGCCTGTTGCAGCGCCGCCGCCATGGCACCCATTGGCTGCTGCTCGCCCCGGCCTCGTGAATTATCCTGCTTTCTTCCCGGCTGACGTTTTCCACCGTCGGACCGGCCACCTTGATTCTGCGTACGCGAATTTTCTCCCGGCACGTCATCCATGCGCATGGAAAGGCCGATGCGTTTGCGTGGCACGTCCACTTCCATCACTTTGACCTTGACCACGTCGCCCGCTTTCACCACATCACGCGGGTCTTTTACAAACGTGTTGGACAGCGCGGAAATATGAACAAGGCCGTCCTGGTGCACGCCAATATCGACAAACGCACCGAAATTGGTGACGTTGGTAACAGTACCTTCGAGCACCATGCCCGGGTCCAAATCGCCGATGGTTTCGACGCCTTCCTGGAAGCTGGCAGTTTTGAACTCCGGTCGCGGGTCGCGGCCCGGCTTATCCAGTTCGCGAATAATGTCCGTGATTGTCGGCAGGCCGAATTTTTCCGTCACATATTCCTTCGCTTTAAGTGACCTTAAAAATGCGGTGTCGCCGATTAGCTCGCTGACGTCTTTTTTATTTTTTTGCGCGATGGCTTCCACCAGTTCATACGATTCCGGATGCACGGCGGATTTATCGAGCGGGTTTTCGCCGTTGGCGATACGCAAAAATCCGGCGGCCTGTTCAAATGCTTTTTCGCCCAGTCGCGATACTTTTTTAAGCTGGTTGCGGTTTTTAAACACGCCATTTTTATCGCGGAACTCTACAATGTTGTTGGCAATCGACTGGTTCAGGCCGGATACGCGCGCGAGCAGCGGCGCTGACGCCGTGTTCACTTCCACCCCCACGGCGTTCACACAATCCTCTACCACAGCGTCCAGGGACTTCGCCAGTCGCGTCTGGGAAACATCGTGCTGGTACTGGCCAACGCCGATGGATTTGGGTTCGATCTTAACCAGTTCCGCCAGCGGGTCCTGCAGCCGGCGGGCAATGGAGATTGCTCCGCGAATGGTCACGTCCAGATCGGGAAATTCGCGCGCGGCAAATTCCGAGGCGGAATAGACCGATGCACCAGCTTCGTTGACCATCACTTTTTGCGCACGAATATCCGGGTGATTTTTCAGTACATCGCCAACGAATTTATCGGTTTCGCGACTGGCGGTGCCGTTGCCGATGGCAATCAGGCCGATGTCGTATTTCTTGCACAGTGCAGTGATAACCGCCGCGGCTTCGCGGGTTTTGTTTTGCGGCGGGTTGGGAAAGATTGCGCCATGATCGAGCACTTTGCCGGTGGCGTCCACCACCGCAACTTTAACGCCGGTGCGCAAACCGGGGTCGAGCCCCAGAGTGGCTTTTTGTCCCGCCGGCGCAGCCAGCAACAAGTCCTTCAGATTTTTGGCAAACACGTCGATTGCTTCGGCTTCGGCTTTTTCCCGCAACGTAGCCAGCAAATCGGTTTCCAGGTGCGTGAGCAGTTTCACCCGCCAGGTCCAGCGCACCACTTCCGCCAGCCAGCTGTCCGCCGGGCGATTTTTATCGCTGATGTTCCAGTGGTCCGCAACCATGACTTCGCATGGATGGCTTACGCCGGGCTCGAGTTCGTCCTTTAACGCAAGCGCCATATTCAAAATACCTTCGTTGCGCCCGCGAAACATGGCCAGCGCCCGGTGCGACGGTACTTTTTGCAACAGTTCCTTGTGATCGAAATAGTCGCGGAATTTTGCGCCTTCCTGTTCCTTGCCTTCGATCAATGTGGCGTGAAGGTAGCCCTCCTCGCGCAGGAAGGTACGCAGTTTTTCCAGCAGTGCCGCATCCTCGCTGAACTGCTCCATCAATATTTGTTTTGCGCCGTCGAGCGCGGCCTTGGCGTCGGCAACATTTTTTTCCGCGTTTACATAAGCGGCGGCTTCACTTTCGGGATTTTTTTCCGGGTCCGCCAACAGCGCATGTGCAAGCGGTTCAAGGCCGGCCTCGCGCGCGATTTGCGCCTTGGTTCGGCGCTTGGGTTTATAGGGAAGATATAAATCCTCCAATTGCGTTTTGGTTTCCGCGTTATTTATTTGTGCTTCCAGTTCCGGCGTGAGCTTTTCCTGTTCGGCAATGGATTTAAGAATGGTCTCGCGCCGCGAGTCCAACTCGCGCAAATAATTGAGGCGCTCTTCCAGCTGCCGCAATTGCGTATCGTCCAGACTGCCCGTCACTTCTTTTCGATAACGGGAGATAAAAGGAACGGTCGCGCCTTCATCCAGCAGGGAGACGGCCGCGACAACCTGGTTTTCCTTAACGCTGAGTTCTTCAGCAATACGTGAATAAATACTTTTCATTTCGATACACTTTCCCGGGAATAGCTTAAAGCGCTCTAAAGCCAATTTTTAGAGATGCTTTTGAGGGTTTATAAAACGAGGCGCACTACCGTCCGGAATAAAACCTGAGATCTCCGGTTTATGCGAGTGCGGTGGGATTATCCAGAAAATTGCCGCTCCGGCACAGTCTTGAACTGGAGACAAAAATATGGGTTGGAGCACAAGCAGGCTTAAACAAGGCGCCGATCCCGCCGCCGGAGCCTCTTTCCCTACAGGTTTACAGTCCGGCTTTCAACCTTCAGCCGGCCGGCGCCGGCCAGGGCGGAGTATCAGATCCGGATTTTGAGGGTCAACGCACACTTATAACAAAATCGTATAAATTAGCAGCAGCCAAAATCTCATCTCAAACCGCGCGAGCCTTGATTCTCAAAGCTTTCAGGACGGTCATCACACTCTCACCAGCCGACAGCCATTTTCTTTTTATTCCTTTTAATTATGTTAACCAGCTCACTCGGATAGCTGAAGTTTTTCCCTATAGTTAATCCGAAAGTACTAATTCAAGAGGTAACAAGGTGTCATTGTCCGCTAAATTAACGAGCCTGGTACTCGTATGTGTCCTGTTTTCCGCCTGTGGCGGAGGAGGAGGGAGTTCCAACGTCGATTCATCCACGCCGACTCCACCCGGTGGCCAGACTTCCAACCCGACACCCGAGCCGGGCGTCACGCCGGAGCCTGGAACCCCTACCCCCGAACCGAGCGAACCCCCTGTAACCAATCCCACCGTAACACCAACGCCTGTACCGCCAGCCACCGGAGAACCAACTCCGCCGCCGGTTACCGGTGAACCCACGCCTCCTCCGACCGTCACTCCGGCTCCGGTAGCGGAGAAAACATCAGCCAGCGTGTCGTGGAATATTCCCCTGCAGCGGGTAAACGGCGAGTCGTTGGACCTGAGTGAAATTGGTGGCTATGAAATCATGTACCGTAACACCGGCGATCTTCTTTTTGAATCGGTCATTGTTTCGGATAGTACGGTTTCCAATTATTTGCTGGAAAACCTGGAAAGTGGCCAGTATGAATTCCTGATCGCGGTATTCGATACGGATGGGCTGTACAGCGACTTTTCCGATCCCGCTATCGTAAATTTGTAATACCAGCCGGCTCAACAGCCTTATGGTCCGAGCCTGAATATTGTCTGGCGTCACAGCCAGACTGTAGACAAAAAAAGCGCCGTGCCGGAAAACCGGTAAGGCGCTTTTCTTTTTTTGTGAAAGCCGTCAAAATTACCGCGGTTCCAACCTTCCGTTTGTCCTGGGCTTGTATTTCGTTATCTATACTTAATCAGGCAGTGTTGTTGCCGGATTAACGTCGGAATGCGTCAATCGCCAAATCATGTGGGCGAACAAGACAAAACAGCAAATTTATATTTGCACTGTTTTTTGGCACACATCGGCCAGCGAATAGAACCTATTCCATAAAGAATTTTTCGCTGCAACTTTGCACGCAAAAAGACGTATATTTTGCCAATAAAGTAAAACTGTTAACCGTACCACGCTTCACTGGAAGTATCTGCAATAGAATCGCGCTTCGCGTGGATACGGATCTTTAAACTTGGGGTACAGCTTAATGATCAGGGTAGCCGGATTTGGAGTCATGCTCGCACTCTTTTGCATCCTTTCCGCGTGCGGAGGGGGCACGGAGTTTGATAATGAAAATGCGCTCAATTCCAACGACGGTTCCAATCCACCAACTAACGGCTCCAATCCACCCAACACAGACGATCCGGACGACGACGAAGGTTCGACGCCGGAACCGAACACTCCCGAAATACCCCCTGTAGCCGAAACACCCGAGGATTTATCGTCCGCGATTGTCAGCTGGAATATTCCCACCGCCAGGGAAAACGGCGAAGAGCTACCCCTGAGCGATATCGGTGGCTATGAAATTCTTTATCGAAAACTGGATGAAGTGGTTTTTACCAGCGTCGTCGTAAGCGACCAAAACCAGTCCGAACGTATTGTGGAAGGACTCACGCCGGGTCAATATGAATTTTTCGTGCTTGCATTTGACGCCGAAGGGTTATACAGCGATTTTTCAGAGCCGGCTATTGCCGATATCGGCACATCGATTTAGTAGTTACCTCGAAAGGGAACTATGCATGTATCCTAAAAGACATGACCATATTGAAACAGAGAATAAGTATGAGCTGTTTCGGGAGGTGACGTACGAAACGGTTATGGAGCAATTTCCAGAGAGAGATAGTTGCAAAGGGTATAACTTTGCAAGACGCTTTAACCGCGGACTCTTGGAAAACAATTAACCTTAATTCTGGCCGGACGGCCAGGGCCGGTTGACTATGGGCTCAGGAATTCCCGTACTATCAAAATCGACCTAATCGGTTTGAAATTTCGCTACGGCGGAATTCGGCGCAGATGAACTTTGGGTCCTAGACCCGAATGGCACTTCCTTAAGAGAAGATTCTTTTATATGACCATGCCAACGAATCCGGCCGATCCGGCGGGGGCTCTTCAGAAACACGCGTAAACCCATCCCTGGGGCTCTAGGGACAACATCCATTTTGCCGAAGGTTTTAGCTCTCGAACCACTTATCATGGCAGACGTGTTGGCCAGAGGAGAGTCCTGTGATTCCCGATCCGACGACGAAAGAAGGCCGGGCAGAAATTGACCGAAGAGCAAAGAAACGACAGAAGGAACTTCAAGAGATTAAAAAGCGGGCAGAATGTAACATTGATGACGAACCTTCGAGAAAATTAACTAGCCCCTGTGACACTGATAGAGTAAAGGACAGGAAAGATGGCAGTGATTAAGAGCAGCACGGATAAAGAGAAGGTAAAACAGAAAATGCGAGGCAACTCTTCGAAAATCACTCAAAAAGCGAAAAATAGAGAGAGTATTCTCAAGGCTAAACATGGACAAAAACGCTAATAAAACCTGTTACGCTACCTTTTAGCAGTAAAACACTCACAAATTTTTTAGCTCAATACGTACAAGCTATCCGAAAAATATCGCTTAATATCTTGCTATCGACTGTTATTTTGAGAAGAGGCCGCACGTTCACCCACCGCATTAAACTCCTGCAATATTCCCATTAAGTTCACGATAGTGTCCTGGCCGAGATTTTTGGAAAGTTTTTGATACTGTCTTTCTATCAGCGGCTCTATTTTATTGTGCAGGCGCTTGCCTTTAGCGGTTAATTTGATATTCAGGGCGCGCTGATCGACGTTGTCCGTCTTTCGTGTAATCACGTTATCCGTTTCCAGGCGAACAAGAATCCGGGAAAGGCTGGGGCTCAGGATGCAACTTTCCTCGGCAAGATCATGAGCACTGAGAGAAGAAAAGCGACTTAGCACTCTTATAACCCGCCACTGTTGTTCCGTGAGCCCAAACTCAACGAGGATGGGCCGCAAATGCGCAATTGAGCTTTCCCTGGCTTTTAATAACAGGAGAGAGAGACTTTCGCTGTCGGCATTCATGATTTGTTTACATCTTCCCTATTCAGGATTCGGACGAGCGATTCTGGCAGGGGGACAACCGTGGATTGTCACCCTTTACACCACATTAACTGTACACCACCGGGCCGTTGATAATCGGCTCGAAGGCGGTAAGGGCGTCCATCGACGATGCGCTGCCCAGGCCATGCGCCAGTCCGCGCGCCATGAAGGCGGCCTCAAACGCAGCCTGGGTACTTCCATATCCCTCGTGCGCACCATGAAGCGCCATGTAGTTAAGCATGACGGTTTGCACCAGCAGGTTGACGTTATTGGCGCAGGGGCTGGACGATGTTTCCACATCTCCGCTTGAGCGCATAAAGCCAATTTGTTGGCGAAGCGCGGTGGGACGACCGCTCGGGTTGTACACCAAAAAGAATGACGCAGCGGTTTGCTGGTTATCGCCGGTCCATACACCCTTTCCTCGACCGTCCATGGAATCATCCGTCATGCCGTTGCTGAAGACGGAACCGTCGCTGAAGACATACATCATCAACGGCACGCCCTTGCGTCGTGCGTATTCGAGACAGGCGCCCATGCAACGGCCGGCCCTTAAATCGCGCAATTCGCCGGTGGACCGGTCACCGGTGTGATAATCGTAGCCACCCATTGTGATAGTACCCGCGCCGGCGCGACCGCTTAGTACGAGTTTCATCACCGATGCGGTTTTGCGGAATTCCCGGTCGTTGTCGAATTCCTCGGGAGTGAATATTCCCGTTGTCGTACTGCCCGGCTGGGTAACAATATCCGGATCGAGCGAGGGGTCGAGCGCGCTCGGTGTGGGGAATCCGTGCGCAAGATAAGCGCTTTTCACATAAGCACAGCTGACCAGGTTCTTGACCAGCGCATCATTGCTCAAGCCGGTGGCAACATTGGCAAGCTTGGCATCGCTGATACGCGATACTGATTCCATCACTGCCACCACTTCCTCAGGGCTCAACGCGCCAAAGTCACCCACATCCACCAGGCCGGTCACATCCGATGGTCTGTCTACTTTGGTGGGGCGCACCTCGTTATTAATAAGGTTAATCGGCGCCATTGAGTTGCCGCCGGATTCGCTGGACTGCGAACCAATCAATGCCAGCAGCTCTCCGTTCGCCCCCGCCATGTTGATGGCGTACATGGGATTGTGGGGGTTATTACCGGTATCGTTTTCCGAGCGGGCAGCGATAACCGCACCATTAATATTGGCGTATCCGGTGGGGTCCACGCGCTCAAGGATTCCGCGCAAAAATCCGCTGTCGGTATGGAAGGCCAGCCCGAGCGTTGTATCGGTGTGATCGCCATTGCCGGTCGGGCTGGGAGTGACTTCCGCCACACCGGGAACCATATCCCCCGGAAGGCCTTGTTTGCTGTAACCGGCAGTACTGAGAAAATCCATCTGACCTTCGGCACCGCCGATCAATACATTGGAGCCGGCAATGTTGGCTCCGCCCGCCAGGTCGAAACAGATAAAGGGTATTTTTCCGGCGCCAGAGGTAATGCCGCAGCCTTCAAGCCTGTCCGCAATGTATTGTGGTAACTGCGACTGCGCATAAGCCGGATTTACCAGCATGCTGAATGTCGATGCGCCGGCCACGGTCCCGAGACCTGCCTTGAAACCCTGGGCAATAAACTCGCGACGGGTTCGGGGACGGTGATGATCCAAATGCTTTAAAGGTTCATCGGGACGAAAGAAATTTCTACGCTTAGCCATTGTCATTCACCCTTATTGCAATAGCATCACTGCACTGCCCACCGCGGAGGCGCACACTGCAATCGCTTTTGTTGTATTTGATCCGGACACTGTTCCAGCCAGGGAGGTAAGCTCCGCGCTGAAGTCCGCCGGGTCCGGCTGGTTCGCCAACACCGTAGGCGTACCGCCAACGTCAATTTCATTCGCCACCAGGGCGGTAATTAACGGATCGATAATGCCCTCCGGAAGCGTCACCGAGGTTGGATAACCGTACTTCTGCAGGAAGCTGTCGAGGTTGTTCGTCACCATTTCCGTGCAATACGCCACGGATAATTGCATAACCCCCGCCTGGTGAGCCGCCAGGAAACCATCGATCGCTTCAGCGGTGGGAAGCTGTTGTTGAACAGTCTGGTAAACATCCGCCACGGCCGGCGTGGTGGGGTCGACATTCGTCACCGCCGCCATGGTGGCGTTGATTTCCGCGAATGTGCGCAAGCCGATATCCGATTGCTCTCCCAGGTTCGCGGGTTCGGCAGGTGCGGGGGCTGCCGGCGTCGGTCGGTTATAGGTCACGTCGCCGATACGATCGAAGGTGAGGAAGAATTCATCGGCATCCGGGCCTTTTTCCAACTCAATAACCGTACCGAGGGAAGATAATGAAACGCCTCCGGCATCGTAGTTGGAAGAGTTGATTGTGACATCCACATTGGCAAAGGCCTGACCGACTGCCGCTTCCTTGCCATTGATACCGATGCGGATGCCCTGGATAACAATGTCATTGGCCGGCGCGGCGGCGTCGTCAAGGCTGATAAAGAATGGCGAATTAAACAGGTAACTGTAGTTGTCGTATTGCTCGACTCCCATCACCACATAGGCTTCCGGCATATCGATCAGGTGGGACACATTAAACAGCAGAAAAAACTTCTGGCCGACACCGGCTTCAAAATTCGCGGTAATCTGCTCCGGCTCAAGCACCCGGTTGTGAATCGCCAGCAGGCGCACGGTACCGAGCCACTGTTCCATTCCACCGAGTTCGGCACCCAACGCCAGGGCAAAGGTGTCATTCCACTCGTTCAGGTCGCCACCGGGCGCGCCGTCTTCTATTACCAATTCACCGTTAACATAGATGCGCCGTCCATCGATGGGATCGAAGGTCGCCACCACGTGCTGGAGGGTTGCCTGCAACACTTCATCCGCATCCGGTGTGGACAGCATCGGCATACCGTTTTCGTCGTAGTTGGAGCTGCGGGTCATAAAGTTGTAGTTGTACAACGTCTGGCCCAGGGTAAAGTTGCGCGTTTCGGTACTGCCCGAATAGGTGACGATACGGGCCGGACCGTCCTGGGTGACATTGTCCGGAATGACCCAGGCTTCAATGGAATATTCACCGGTGGCGCGAATCAGGTCGAACAGCTTGGCGCTGCCGGCGGTGGACGCCTTGGCAATACCACCGTCATTGATCTGGATGCCCCAGGAGCCGACCCAGCCGATATTGCCTTCGAGCGTCAGGTCGGCAGCGGGATCGACACCGCTGGTATCGTAAGCGGTTCCGCCGGAGCCGGTCTTGAATTCGTAAAGGGCGATAGCGGCGGATTGGATACGACCGCCACTGCTGGCTACGACACCATCCGGAATCGTCAGCGCCCGGCTCACCACCAGCGAGGGATCCACTTCCGTCAACGGAATGCCATCGGCAAAAGCCTGGATGGCCGCCTGCATGAGGTTAGCGTCCGAGGTACAGTTGCCCCAGCAGTTGTGGAACTCGTTGCGCAGCCGGGTAACAAGGCGTGAATTGCCTGGATCGTCCAGGTTGATTCTGGCCTTGGCCGCGTCGTAGGACACATCCGGATCGGTGCTGCCAATATAGGGCTGCTGCTGGAGCGCGGCGTCCTCGGAATGACACGAGCCGCAGTAAGGCACCAGGTAAGGCTCCTGAATCAGGCTGGCGAACTGGCTGCTGTCGGCGGGAAACGAACGGCTGTTACCTACTTCCTTGATTACCGGCGCGGTCAGTATGATCTCCTGCGGCTCCGCGCCGGAATCGCCCGCCCAGGCCTGGATATAGTTGGTGATGGTATCGGCGCACACGCTCGCTTCAGGCCGCCAGCAGTTATGACCTTCCCCCACTTTTGTCACCATGCGTGAAAGCGCGGGCGCCGAGAGGTCGACAATGGCATTGGCCGCCTGGTAGGCGAGGTTGATATCGTCGGCGCGAACAAACATCGGCGCCTGGTTGCCTTCCACGTGACAGGCTCCGCATCGATCCGGTCCCGCCAGGTTGTCCCACACATTCACCTTGAAATTCTGCACGTCGTCCGTGGTGGGTGCGGGACCATTGTATTGAATGGTGTTATCGGTATTGTCAACGCCGGTGTTAACGCCCGGTTCGGGGTCCTGGCCACTGCTGCCGCTACATCCGGCCAACCCAGCCAGGGCCAGCGCCATTAGGAACAAAGGAAGTTTTCTTGTTTTCGCTAAGTTATTTAAGCCCGTCATGATCAGTTTCCTTTGCAATAGTCAGCGGCTTCGGCAAACACCATTTTCATGTTGTAACCGCCGCTTTCAAAACTGGATACCATGTCGTCAATTTGGTCGCGGTCGGGTTGATTTCCCGGCTCGCGCAAACAAACGGCTTTGAACGCTTTTTTCACCTGGCACTGGGCAAAGGCGTCGCTGTGGGCAAGCTCCGTCAACATGGATTTCGCGCCATTGCCACTGCCGGGCAGGCTTTCGTCCCAGCCCAATGATTGATTAATGCCTTCGCGCCAATAGTTATCCCAGCTGTCATCCGGTGTGACAAAACCGTAGGGGAAGGTGGCGCTGTTGATATGGTATTTGGCCTGCACCCGGGTGCCGGTTTCCGGATCGGTCATGCCCTCGGTGTTGTAAACCAGGCGTCCGTTTTCACCGGTGAGGTCGCTTTCGGGGTCGTAACTGTAGTTGTAATACGCGAACGCCTGGGCCAGCGGATCCATGCCGCTGTGGCAGCCGACGCAGTTGTTAAGGAATACCCGCGCATCGCCGCCGGGGCTGCGCGAAACATCCTGCCGGACGCGATCGGGAATTCGTGTGGTGTCATGCACCTGTTCCAGGTCAACACATAGATGATTGAGCAGGGTAAAACGGAAATTCGCGCGATTGGTGCCGGCAATAAAAAATGCCTTGGATGCGGCCCGCGAGGTGACAACCCCGGCGGTGGCTTCCGCCGGCAACCCGGTTACCGCGGATTGCAGTTGCCGTTGCAGGTTGTCCTTCAGGCTTACACCGTTGGCTTCCAACTGCTCATAGTGACTGTTGTTATTGTTGGCGTAGGCGGTGACACCGGTACCGGTATAAATAATGTCGCCATAAAGAATCGTGCGAAAGTCTATTTCGTCCCGCACCGCGCCGATAACCGTGGCGATATAATCGTTCAACGGCACGAATACATTCTGCTCCCGGTTGGTCCAGGGCGCCGCCCAGTTTTTTAACGTCACGTTATAAAAGGCATCGTTTTCCATCGCAATCTGCGCGGCACCGATCCCATCGTCATTGTCCAGTTCGGCTTTCATTTGCAGGAGTACCGCTTCGGTGGGAGGCACGCCCGCCAGTCGGTCATGCATACGCTTTGCCTGTTCCAGCGTTCCCGCGTCAACCGCAACCGCCGCCACGAACGCAACAACACCCGTAAGTGCGATTGCCCAGTTGCTGCTGAGGTAACCGTTTAAAATGCGTCGATACTTGATCATCACACGGCCCATTGTTTTGTTTGTTAATAAATTTTTTTCTGACAACCTTTGGTCCTGGTTGCCAAAATTTGTCAGTCTCGCAAGTTGGCGATGCGCTTTTATTCCATTTATTTTTGTGACCGCACTCTCAAAAAAAGCAAAAACCTGATGAATATCAACCACCTTGCGACCCTGATCGGGTTTTGGTTGTTCCCATAACGCACGAATTGTTCCCGTAATCCGGCGGCTGGCAGAGACTGTCAAAAAATGAGAAACGCGTCATACTATTAATTCGCGCCGACTATAATTCTGCCCAATTACTGAAATTTGGCTTGGGACATGATGCACGAAATGAACATAAAACAGTCAGCTTCCCGACCAACGTAAGACAACCCGGCACCAGTGGTTTTTGCTCCCTGCGCAACGTTAATGCGTCATTAATTGAATTACGCGCACTCGATCACATCGCGTGGATACGCCTTTGGTCGCTAAAGAGAAAATCGGCACAACTCTTGTTACTGTGTTTGGGTTAAAGTTTTCGGACTCATGTTTTTTCGCGGATAATTTTAAGTTACAGCAACGGGCTGAATAACAAGTAAATAGTAGGCGCGAAATAAAAAAGTGCTGAATAAAGAAGTGAGAATCGGGCAATGATAATACGAACCATCGCGTTAACCAGTGCTTTCGCCATATTGCTGGCCGGCTGCGATACCAGTGACGGTATCAACGAATCCAGCCGGGGAAGCGGTAGCGCGGGCGGCAGCAATCAGCAGCCGGACCCGGTGGTGGTGGATTTTCCAGTTGCGTTTGTCGAACGCCCGATTCCGGTGGACGAGGACGGCAATTTTGTTCCCGACGATGTAATGGACCCGGTGGCATTCAACCCGGGCGCCCGACTGATTTTAAAAGACCGCGCCTCGGTACCGGCGGGCGAAACCGTGATTACCGAAGGCGTATTCCCACCGGTGGACGATATGGACCCGGACACGGTGGCCACCGAAGAACCGCTCTACGATGTGAAAGACGTGGAAGTTTCCAGCGATGGGACCAAGCTTGTCTTCGCCATGCGCGCACCCGAAATTCCCGATGCCGACGACGATGAACAGCCCACCTGGAATATCTGGGAATACAACCGCGAAACCATGGAATTGCGTCGGGTAATCGCATCGGACCTGATCGCCGAGGAAGGCCACGATATTTCCCCGCATTACCTGCCAGACGGACGCATTGTGTTTTCCTCCACCCGCCAGCGCCGCTCAAAAGCCATTTTGCTCGACGAAAACAAACCCCAGTTCACCGCGCTGAACGAGGACCGGGACGAAGAAGCCTTTGTGCTGCACGTGATGAATGAAGACGGCACCGGCATTGAGCAGATTACGTATAACAAGAGCCACGACCTGCAGCCGACGGTATTGAGCACCGGCGAAATACTCTTTTTGCGCTGGGACAACTACGACGATAACCGCGACCGCCTTAGCCTGTACACGGTTAATCCCGACGGCACCAATGCAAGCATTCACTACGGCTATCATAGCCAGAACACGGGAACCAACAGCAGCGAAGGCGCGTTTGTGCAACCGCGCGAGATGCCCGACGGCCGCATCCTGGTGTCGCTGCGACAGCGCTCGACGCTACGCCTGGGTGGCGACATGGTGGTGATCGACACGCGGAATTTTACCGACATCAATCAGCCCGTCGGTTCCGACATCGGCACCACGGAGTCCGCACAGCAATCGATTGCGCTGGAGCCTGTGTTTACCGACGGCACCATTGCATCGCCTCATGGTTATTTCAGTTCCGCCTATCCGCTGAATGACAATACCGACCGTCTGCTGGTGAGCTGGAGTCCCTGTGTGATCCAGGCCTTCAGGCTCGGGATTTATGTCAACGAAAACCTGGAACTGATCGGTGGCGAGGGACAATACGTCGACCGGGACGGCAATGACCTTAACGACATCGACCCGCCGGTGGTCATTACGCCGGACGAGGTGGGCATATTCCCCTGCAACAACGAGAGCCTTTTGCTGCCGGAAGTGCCCGAAGCGGACCCGCTGTACGGCTTGTGGATTTATGACCCGGTGATCGGCACCCAGGCGCCGGTTATCATCGCCGAACCGGGCCGGATGTTTACCGACGCTGTCGTGCTTGAGCCCACGACTCCGGCCGAGCATATTCCCGCCCCGATTGCCGGCACCGATATCAGTCAGGAACTGGTGGACCAGAATGTTGGCGTGGTGCATATCCACAACGTTTACGACATTGACGGCACCGACGTTTCGCCCAACGGCATCCGGGCCACGGCCGACCCGGCGCAAACACCGGCCAGCCTGCGGCCCGCGCGCTTTATTCGTATTCTCAAGGCGGTATCGATTCCCGACGATGATGTCTACGATTTCGATTTCAACAGCGCCGCCGGTGCCGGCAATGTGCCCTTCAAGGATATTCTCGGTTACGTGCCCATCGAGCCGGATGGCTCCGCCATGTTTAAAGTGCCGGCAGACGTCGCCTTTACCATTTCCATTCTGGACGCGCGCGGCAAACGCATTTCACCGCGCCACCAGAACTGGATGACCGTGCGAGCCGGCGAGGTCCGCCAGTGCAAGGGCTGCCACACCGCGCAAAGCGCCATTCCCCACGGGCGCGCGGATGCCGAGCTGCAGTCCATTTACAGCGGCGCGCTTGCGGCCGCGCCTTTTGCAAACACCCGCCTGCTGGACGACTTCGATACCCCGCTGCCGCCGCCCGAAGTGGGCGAAACCATGGCCGCCTATTATGCGCGGGTAAATGGCTCCACCAATTTCCCCGAGGAAGGCGCGCGTACCCCAAGTGTGAATATCGAGTTCGAGGACGAGTGGACCGACGACACCGGCAGCCTGACCAAGGAGGGAAGTTTTGACTATTCGTATTCGGATCTGGCTTCCGGCGCGGCGCCGGTCACCAACGCCGGCTGCCTGACAAACTGGAGCAGCCTGTGCCGCACGGTCATCAATTACGTGGAGCACATCCAGCCCATTTGGGAGGCGCCGCGCCAGATATTTGATCCCAACGACCCGATGCTGTTGCTGGCGGACAATACCTGCACGTCCTGCCACGCCGCAGTCGACGCGAACGGGGTGCAAATGATCCCGGCCGGCAACCGGCAGTTGGACCTGACCGGCGGGCCGTCCGACGTCAACGTGGATTACATCAACTCCTATCCCGAATTGTTTAACGCGGATCTCTTCCTCGAACTGGACGAAAACGGTATCCTGCAGCCCGAGGAAATCCAGTTGGTAATTGACGGTGAACCTCAATACGAGGCTTTGGATATCGACGGCAATCCGATATCCTCACCAATTAATCCCGACCCCGATGTAACGTTGTTGCTGGACGAAGAAGGACTGCCCATCCCGACAATGGTGCCTTCGGGTCGCGAGGTACAGGGAATACTTTCGCCCAATGGCGCAAGGGCCAGCCAGAATTTCTTTGATATCTTCGAAGTCGGTGGCGGCACCGTGGATCACCGCAGTTTTCTCACTACAGCGGAGCTGAAACTTATTGCGGAATGGCTGGATATTGGCGGCCAATACTATAACAATCCTTTCGACGCTCCCCCAAACTAAGCGAGCATGAGCCTTTACTGACACGGACTATAAGATAAATTCATTTTGAACAATTTATTAACAAGTGAACTAATCTCCCGGCGGCGAAAAACCGGTTCCCGGTTTTGTTGCCGCGCCGCGCGCAAAGGTTTTTTTGTGGGACGGGCAAAAGCCGTTTTGCTGTTTTTGATCACTGTGCTGGGCCTGTTCGCCGCGCAGGGAGCATTTGCCTGGTGGGGCAATGAGGGTGTCGAAGTTACCGTTATCGACCCCTACGCGGAAATGCATACCGGCCCCGGGCGCGGCTATCCGGTTTTTCACGTGGTGGAAAAAGGCGAGTCGGTCAGGTTGTTCAAACGCCGCACGGACTGGTACAAGGTGGAAACCACCAACGGCGAAACCGGCTGGATTAACCGCGCCCACCTTAACGCCACACTTGGGCCCGATGGCGACGTAATCGATTTTGCCATCCCCGGCTGGCAGGACTTCGTCGACCGGCGCTGGGAGTTCGGTTTTCTCGGCGGGGACTTCGAAGGCGCGCGCAGCCTCACCACTTACATTGGCTATCACCTGACGCACAATATCGCCGCTGAACTAAAATATACCCAGGCCTTCGGTTCCTTCTCCGACAGCAAACTGGCCAGTGTCAACGTAATTCACCAGCCGTTTCCCGAATGGCGGCTTTCACCGTTTTTTACATTGGGAACAGGCACGCTTGAAATTTCCCCCAGCTCCGACCTGGTGTTGGTTGAGGACCGGGAAGACAGTGTCATGACAGTGGGTGGTGGCTTTTTATTTTATCTTTCACGCAGCTTTTTGCTGCGCCTGGAATATAACGACCATACCGTCCTCACAACTCGCGAAAACAACGAAGAGGTTGAAGAATGGAAAGCCGGTTTCAGCGTATTTTTCTGATTGCGCTGCTTGCGATAACAGCTTCACTGCCCGTCCATGCACAGGATGACGAGGAGGGCGAGGAAGAACAGACGGTACTCGATGCCGTGATCAATCCCGATATTGAACGTCGTGTAATTGACGAGGATGAGATCGATACGGAAAACTTTGAACTCGGTTTTTTTGCCGGTGTGATGAGTGTGGAGGACTTTGGCTCCAACAGTATCTACGGCATGCGCCTTGGTTACCACATCACCGAGGACTTTTTCCTCGAGGCCGCCTACGGTTCCACCAAAACCAGTGAAACCAGTTTTGAAACGCTGAGCGGCGGCAGCGACCTGCTGACGGAAGATCAACGACAACTGGATTATTACAATATTTCACTCGGTATCACCATTTTGCCGGGTGAAGTATTTATTTTTAACCGCTGGGCGTTCAACACCAACTATTACATTATCGGCGGTGCGGGCAACACCCTGTTTGCCGACAACGAATATTTTACCTATAACTTTGGTGGGGGGTTCCGCCTGTTCGCAACGGACTGGCTGGCATTTCGCGTGGATGTTCGCAACCACGTTTTTACGCACAACATTCTGGGGGAAGACAAAGAAATTCAAAACCTGGAGGCTCATTTGGGTATGAGCCTGTATTTCTAGAATCAGGAGAACAGTTGTTATGAAAATGTTAAAACCAGTTACCACCATCCTTTGCACAGCCCTTTGCGCGGTTTCCCTGGCGCTGTCGTCTCCCCTGCTGGCAAAGGAGATGTCCGGCAAGTCCCACGACTTCACATTAAAGTCGAACAAGGGAAAAAATGTTCGCCTTTCCGACCTGCGCGGCCAGGTGGTAATGCTGAACTTCTGGGCCTCCTGGTGCGGCCCGTGCCGGCAGGAAATGCCCCTGCTGGACCAACTGTACCAGCGCTATCAGCCCGCCGGTTTTACCTTGCTGGGTGTGAATGTTGAAGCGGACCCGAAAGAGGCTGATACGCTGCTTAAGGAAATTCCGGTGACCTTCCCGGTATTGTATGACACAACCAGCAAAGTCAGCGAAGCCTACAAAGTTGACGCGATGCCCAGCAGCGTGTTGATCGACTGCGATGGCAATATGAGTTACCTGCATCGCGGCTACAAACCCGGTGACGAAAAAGAATATCAAAAACGCATTAAAGGTTTGCTTAAAGCATGTCGTTAACATTGCGCCTGTCGGTTTTAATTCTCGCGGTTTTGCTTTTCGGCGGCTGCTCCCGAATCCAGCCGTGGGTAAAACCGTATGAGCGTGAAAACCTGGCCGACCCGATTATGTCCTTTGAAAGCCACGCAACCTCGGCGCGTTACCTGAACCACGTTTACGATGCGCGCGAGGCGGCACGCGGCGCGGAAGGCGGAGCCGGAGGCGGTTGTGGCTGTAACTAAAATGACAATGTTTAAAGTCGCAATATTTAAAGCCTCAATATTGTTCCGACTCATCGTTGTGCTGGCAATTTTCGCCAGCACAACAACCCAAGCCGCGGTATTGCCGGAAGACCGCTCCGATGCGCTGTACCACAGCTTCGACGGCGGCGGCGTGACCATTGACGGCCCGTCGATACTGGTACGCAAGCAGTTTGCCGAGAAGGTGTCACTGTGGGGCAACTACTATGTGGATATGGTTACCAGCGCTTCCATTGACGTTGTCACCCAGGGAAGCCCGTACAGCGAGGAGCGCACCGAACACAGCCTTGGGGCGGATTACCTGCACGACCGGACAACCTTGAGCCTCTCCCACACCCGCAGCGTGGAGAGCGATTACGAGGCGGAAACCACCGCCTTTGGCGTGAGCCAGGATTTCTTCGGCGACCTGACCACCCTGACCTTGGGCTACTCCCAGGGCGATGACATTGTCATGCGTAATGGCGATGCAAACTTCCAGGATGAAGCCAGCCATCGCCGTTACAGCTTGGGGGTAACGCAGATCCTGACCAAAAACTGGATTGTCGCTTTCAACGCGGAAACCGTGATTGACGAGGGCTTTTTAAACAACCCTTACCGCAGTGTGCGCTTCCTCCAGCCCAATGGCGATGTCGGTTCCCAACAGGAGTTGTACCCCCGAACACGCAACAGCGACGCGTTTGCAATAAAAACCAAATACTACCTGCCCTACCGCGCGGCGCTGGGGCTGGAATACAGAACCTTTTCCGACAGTTGGGACATCCAGGCGGACAACTACCAGATTACCTATGTTCACCCCATGGGGGAAAACCTGGTGATCGAAGCCAAGTACCGCGCTTACAGCCAGAACCAGGCTTCATTTTATTCGGACCTGTTTCCATTTCAGGACGCACTGTCGTTCCGGGCCCGGGACAAGGAGCTGAGCACATTTTCGGATACAGTTTTTGGCTTGGGTATCAGCTACGAGGTCAAATCCCGGTTCCTGTCAAAGCTGGACAAAACCACCATTAATCTCTTCTGGGACCATATGACTTTTGACTACGAAAATTTTCTCGATGCAACCAAGTCCCGGTCCGTCGATGGGGAGCCGCCGCAATTTGCGGTGGGACAGGAGCCCGCCTACTCCTATGACGCGAATGTTATCAGGTTCTTTATTTCGGTATGGTATTGACGAATTTACTGTTCATTTAACATATTTTTACTGGCAATACCTTCCCTTTTTTTATAGGCTTGCCCGCGTGGTGTTTCGGGCAAGCGGACGAACTTTTTACCGCTTCGCCGGTCGATACTCCATTCCTCCCCGCTTTGCCACTTCAGATATGGATTTGTGTATGAGCCTTGTGACGTTTGCAAAAAAAATAATGACTCCGCTTACCGCAGTACTTCTTTTATTAAGCCTGAGCGCCTGCAAAACAGGTTTTGAATCAGATGGCGACGGCGGGTCGGGTGGCGGCAACGGTGGAGGAACCGAAAACGAAGTCACATTTGTCGGGCCCGGTATGTGGGAACTTGAGCTAAACCGGCGGGACGAAACTTTCGTGATGGAACGTCGCACCGAACCCGGCGCCGAAGCTGATCTGACCATCAGCGGAACCTATGAGCAGCTAAGCAGTGGTTTTACCCGAATGAATGTGACGGATGTCAGCGATACCGCCGCACAACTCAAAAGCGCTTTTAACGCAGTTGAAATATCCGATGAATATGTCGTGCTGCAACCGGTGGAAAACAATAGCGATCAGATTATTACCATGGTGGTCGCCGGTGAATGCCCGGAAAACGACCTAAGCGGCAATTGGATTACCTACGACACTACCACCGCCGCGGATGCCACCGCTGAAGACCAGGGCTTTTTTGGTACTTATACGTTTGCCGTGAGCAGCGGCATCGGCGTACTTCAAACACGTTATAACCTGGAAAATTACGAGGCTGTCAGCAATCTTGTTACGCTTGATGGCGAGGCCTGCGATGACGGAATAAGTGAAGCGGACACGGTCGTGCAGTATGTTAGCCCCAATAGCGGAGCAATCGTTCACAGCAATACCGACAATACCGATACCAGCCAGTTATTGTTTGTAATGGATACGAAGGAAATTGCCACGAGGGCTGACTTGAACAGTGAGCACTACGTCGGCTTTTACTATGACTCCACTTTTTCTGCCAGTGCCCAATCGATTCCGGTTTCAATTTCCTGCGACAACGGGGACTGCGAAATGCGGGAAGTGGAAAATATCGAAAGCGGACAGGAAAGCACCAGCGTCTACGAAATTTCCTTTGAGACACCTGGCGGAATCGCCGAAGGCTTTGTTACCGGTATTATTACAGATCCGCAGGACAACCAGGGAAATATCGCCTGCAGTGTGGATAACGATTTTCTCGACAAGGGCGAGATAGTCTGGGCATGCGCCGGACAATCACCAACGGCCAACGCGGAGTTTATTAACTTGTTTATAACAACCAAATAAAAAGCTCCGACCGGCTTCACTGATAATTATTTGCCATGAGAAATATTTTTACCTACGGCTCATTAATGTTTCCCGACGTTTGGGAGCGTGTGGTAAGTCGACGTTATAAAAATAATGAAGCGCTCACTCGCGGGCTGATTCGACGAAAGATCCGGCACAGCACTTACCCCGTGGCAATTATTGGCGAACCACGGCATATTCTCGATGGCCGTCTTTACTGGAATGTGACACCGGCTGATGTGGAAAGGCTGGACCGCTTCGAAGGCAAATACTACCAACGCCGACAAGTGGTGGTAACCATCGAACACGACGGTAAAGAAGCTGTCGCGGATGCTTACCTGCTGAGGCAGAAATACCATTTACTGGCCGGGCGCGAAGAGTGGTCACCCATTCACTTCCAGAAGCGCGAGCTGCAACGCTTTATCCATACCGTTTATACAAAAAAGTTTGAGTAGCAAGCTCAGACCCGGATGGCACTTCCTTAAGCCAATTTTGCTTAAAATCGCGGTGGTAAGTTCACCTACCGGAGGCCTTCAGAAACCTTCGGCAACATGGGTAAACCGGGAAAACAAAAAGCGCTGCTTTTTGCCGGTTTACGAGTTTGTCACGGAAGACAAACTCCGGCCTTGCAAGCGACGCAGGAGCGTTCAGCGAAGCAAGTTGCCCGTAGAGCCTCCAGGGAACGGATTTACGGCGTGTTTCTGAAGGGCCTCCGGTGGGTGAACTGGTTTCGGTGGCATCGGCGTAAAAAGATTTCTTCGCTCAAGGAAGTGCCATTCAGCTCAGACCCGCGCTGCTAGCGTTATAGCTATAAAGATTAAAAAACACGGAAGAGCAGGAAAAGCCACATAATAAAATGAGAAGTTGTCATCAACTTCCACAGAAAAGAGCATAGCTAACGCGTAGCACTCGAAATCTGCTCATAACCGGTTAATAATTGCGTATCTTGCACGGCTATCCGGGTCGAGGGTGTTTTCATTCCCCTCCACCCGCTGTAATATCCGGGCGGACATGACGAAACCTTAACCAACAGGGGGATACAGTGGGTGAAAGCCTCGGTTTTTAGTGTGGTACGCTTCCGTGTTAGCTGTAGAATGGCAAACAACGGAAGGTTACTTTGCGGATAAACAGGTGCAGTGATGAACAGCATTGCCGCTTCCTTTTTCAGCTCCATTCTGGATTCACTCCAGGAGCAGATAACGGTTATCGATGAAGAAGGATACATCGTTTATGTCAACCGCTCATGGATTGAATTCGGCCTTAATAATGGGCTTCCCGCCAATACCGATTCCATCGGCGCCAATTATCTTCAAATCTGCTCCAACTATCACGGTGGAGCGGAATATGTGGCTAACGGCATTCGCGACGTTTTCGATGGAAATATGGACTCCTTCCAACACGAATATCCCGCCAATATCCCGAATGAAAAACGCTGGTACATGCTGCGCGCCAGCCGCCTTGTATGGGAACTTAAGAAGTACGTGGTCATCTCCCATCAAAACATCACACCACGCAAACTTATAGAAGAAGAAGTAAAGAAACTTTCACTACAGGACCCGCTCACCGGGCTGGCCAATCGCCGTCACTTCAACCAGTTCTGGCACGACGAATGGCGCCGCAGTATGCGTTACGAACTACCGGTCAGCCTTCTGATGATCGACATCGATCACTTCAAACAATACAACGATACCGAGGGGCATCTGGCGGGAGACAACTGCCTGAAAAAAGTGGGCGGCCTGCTTGCGCAATTTGCCAAGCGCGCTACCGACCTGGTGGCCCGATTCGGCGGCGAGGAATTTATTTTTATTCTGGGGGATTCGGAAGTGACCGAGGCCATGGCAATGGCCGAGTCAATCCGCAAAGCCGTGAACGGACTAAATATCAAGCACGGAAAATTCGGCAACGTTACGGTCAGTGTCGGCGTAGCTTCCACCGTACCCGAACGCCACCAACCGGAATGGTGGTTGATCAACATGGCGGACAAGGCGCTGTACCAAGCCAAGCGGGCGGGTAGAAACCGGGTGGAAACCACTACGCCGGGGCGTTCAATTAATCTATCTGAAGATATCTCCGCGTAAACATTCTTTTCTGTTTTGCATGAGCAGTACCGCACAACGCTCGTTCGGCACGCGTGGTTAGAATATTCACTCACCTATCAAACTACCCGTTTTTAATGATTTAGCCTTTGGCGAAACAGTCCATCTAACCTATTCTTAAAATAATTAAAGTAAACCACCGGCGCCATCACTGCCCGGAAAACCCAGTCGTATCGGAACATAAAAATGTCCTCACCCACAGACTTATTTGAAGACAAATTCGCGCTTCGAATTATCGCCTTCCTGGCAAAAATAGGTATCGAGGTTCAACCGGGATCACGGCTGGAAAAACCGTTTATGCCCGGGATTTGGGTGGAAAACGGCACACTTGTCGCCGATAACGCCACACTCCTCTATCCCGGCGATCTATTGCACGAAGCCGGTCACCTTGCGGTAATGCCGCCGGAGCGACGCAGCAAAGCCACCGGCGATATCGCCAGTGAACCCGGCGAGGAAATGGCAGCGCAAGCGTGGTCATACGCAGCGGCGCTGGCAGCGGATATTCCACTGGAAGTACTTTTTCACGATGATGGCTATCGCGGTGACGGCCCCTGGTTGCGCGAACTGTTTTCAAGCGGAGGGTTGCTTGGCGTGCCTTTATTGGCCTGGTATGGAATGACGCATTTGCCGAATACGGAGGCGCCGGAAGATGCTGCTGTTTTTCCTAATTTGTCGACTTGGTTGAGGGTGACGCCTCATCCGCCCCAAAAGTCCGGCCTGTGAGTGTGGTTATCCTGCGCTTGGTTTAACGAAATTTCATCGACACCTTTTAACGTCGTGAGCTTTGAGATCCCAATGTGGGTTCGCAAAAACGTATTGGAGTTCACTTCGCTCCTCCCAATCTACAGGCTTGGAAGAAATAAAATGCGGGTCACACAGTAGCACGATAGATTCTGAAAAACCTAAAAAAATATCTAAGTCAACAAGCTTTTGTTAAGCCACGCCAGCTTGGCAGACATATTATCTGGATAAATTCGTCATCGTACAATTAGTATATGCTGGATAAAAAACCCCGGCGAAGCCGGGGTTTTCTCAGCGCGATTATGCGAACTAGGTAAATCAACTATTCCGCAACGACGGGAGCAATAACAACGCCGTCCCAGTAAATTACAGCATCGACGTTACCTTCGTAACCCCCGTGCAAAGCAGCCTGAATATCAACTGCCGACTCGACAGTGAAATTAAAAGTGATTTCCTGGAATTCTCCTTCCGTCGCATCCAGCGTAGTTTCCAGTTCGCCTAACCGGGTCCAAGGATCGACCGGCAACTGAACAACAAAATTAACGTCGGCTCCGGACGGACCATCCACCCAGACAGACGCCACATAATCACCGGCTTCCGCCGCAAAAGTGTTGGTTGCCTGCGGGTCCCAAGGATTGGTTCCCAACGTAGTCACCGTCATCTCCAGAGAGTTATTGCCTTCACGGTGTCGCTTTCAAAGCCGCCGTTGGAAATGATACTTGCTCCAGGTTCGGGAGTTGGCGTCGGCGTCGGCTCTGAACTTGCCGGTGTTATTGTGAAACTGTGGATCATTACAGAACCGGACGGTGTACCCTCATTTTTCGCTTGGATTCCCATCTGGAACCCGGCCTCGATCTCGTCCACCAGTGTTTCCGTAGTTATCACACATTCAAACTCTTTAGCGGTGAGTGTCAGGTCCGCATGTTAATCCAGCAATCCCAATGACCCGGCCACTCGCCTGATTTCAACTGGGCAATCGGTTGTATGTTAGTGCCGGAATCAAGTATTTCCTGACTCACCGACAACTCAAACGTCATGGTTGCATTGTACAGGCTGTCTAACTCGGTAAGATCATAGACGAGTTGATCATCTGCAGCGATAACTGATAGGAGACTCCGTCCGACGAATAAGTCAACTGCAGTGACTCGGGGTTTGCACGCCAACCCGCATCAAGCGGTAGCTCCAAGGCAGTCGGTGTTGGCGATGGCGTAGGGGTCGGGGATGGCTCCGGAGTTGGAGACGGCGTAGGGGTTTGGGTTGGGAATGAATCGTTATTATTGTTGTCATCTCCACCGCAACATAGGTACACCTTTTTATTTATAAGTTATTAATTTATTTGGCTTTTTTGACTGGCGCCAAACAAGCGGGGCTTCCGCCTGCTCGGTATCGGAGTTGTAAAAATTAAGGAAAGTGATGTAAATGCCGCAACATAGCGGCGGTCAATCTGGGCACCCTTCGGGCGAGCCTCCAAGCGGCCCTCTGCCGTGTCGCTTATATGGATGTAGGTGAGGGCCGATAGCAGGAGCGGAAGGCTTGCATTTGCTTGACATATGCCCAATATGCCTGCACAAGTGCGCCGCTTGGTGACTCGCTGATATGCACATACTATTCGTTACACCACACCAGGAGAAATGGATATGTCCCGGTTTCTTCGTTCTTCCTTTTTCTCAAAGAAAATGGCCGACACCAGCTTTTAGTACTGGCACTTCTTATTTTGGAAATTGACCAGCCCACCTTGAAAAGTTGCACCCGTTCTTTTCTTCTTCGAAAATGCGGGTATAGCAAAATTAAGTGTCGCCGGTTTTTCCTCAAACAAAGACCAGACGGGATAACAATATCACCCGCCTTTCCAAAACCTCTAGTTGGATTTAAATCCAGTTCCCAAAAAACGATATTCATTCTATCTGCCGGTAGCCGTATAAAGTCTTTCAGGCTAATATATCGCCGTTTCCGGATATCCAATAACAAATACACACTCCAGCAGATGCCGTTCCTGAAACGAGTTGTGAGTAAATACCAGCATATTACCGACAACCTCACAACACGAATACAGCTAAGCCCGGTTTGAAAGAGGAGTTATCCTTTTTTAGCCGTTTGGCAAATAACCTGCTCCTTAAGCCAGGCGCCAGAATCATAATGGCGATACTTCCTTTTTCGTTTTCTACAAAACAACAAACAAAAAGGTGTCAATCATGTTTAAGAAGATACATTCACAACGCCAAAAGTATTTATTTTTTTCAAAACGTTCTCTGGCCATTCTATGCGCGGCATTGCTTGGCAACCCAGCATTTGCCGCCTGGGAAACCGTTATCGACGGCGACTCATTCAACAGTTACGCTGAGTTTGAATCCACGTGGAATTATCTCTATCCCTGGGGCTCCGACCACAACGGCACCGCCAGAATGTACGGCAGTTCGAGCGACCACAATCACATTTCCTTAAGTAGCGGCATACTCACTTTAAAAGCTTCCAGAATTGATTGGAACGAGGGGGACAGCAGTGCCGACCCGTATTTGCCCATCCGTTATCACTCAGGCGCGGTTCACGCCAAGCACAAGGTCCTGATAAATGACAATTATCCCAACTACGAGTTGGAGGCCCGCATTCAGGCACCTTCCGCACGTGGCACCTGGCCCGCCTTTTGGCTGACCGGTGCCAACAGCTGGCCACCTGAAAGCGATATTATGGAATTCAAAGGCAGTAACGTTAACTGGCAAAACACTTACACCGGAAGCTGGCAAAGTAAACAAACCACTGTGTCCAGTCCCGGAAACTGGCATACCTATCGCGTCTGGATGACGAAGGTAAACGACACTGAAATAGACATTCATTACTATATTGACGATCAGTGGCAGGCGCAGCATCGAGCGAATTTTGTTAACAAACCCATGTGGATTATTTTGAACCTGCAAATGGAGGGCTCCTCCGGTGAACCCGGCCCGAGCGGCGACACCAATATGCGGGTTGATTGGGTGTATGTAGGCCGCAGTGTGGAAGACGGCGGAGGCCCGGCGGGTTATTCGTTTTGTGCCAGCGAGGGTGAAACCTGCCGCTTTACCGGCATCCGGCAAGTCGCTTACGGAGCCGACGGACAGTTTAACTATCAAACCGCCACCAGCAGTATCAGTTGTGGAAATTCCACTTTCGGCGATCCAATTTCCGGGACGGTAAAGGCCTGTTATGTATCGAACTCGTTGAGTTCCAGTTCCTCCTCGTCAAGTTCCAGTTCTTCTTCAAGCTCCAGTTCTACCTCGTCCACAAGCTCCAGTTCCTCCAGCAGCTCAAGCTCTTCTTCGGGTGGTTCCGGGAGCGGCCTGACATGCACCCCCGGCAGCGTGGACTCCTGGGGCAGCGGATTCGTGCTCAATAATTTCACCATCACCAACAACGGCACCACACCGGTCAGCGGCTGGACAGCAACCCTCGGTTTCAATCAATCCGTAACGATCACAAATGCCTGGGGAATTAATATTTCGGGCTCCGGCAGTAATTTAAGCGGCACTAACGGTGGTTACAATGGAAACCTCGCGCCTGGGCAGAGCACCAGTTTTGGCATGCAGGGGGCGTCGAGCACATCCATCAGCACACCCGGCTGCAGTGTCGAATAGCAATCGAAACCGTTAACCTATAAAGAGCGGGCGGATTCTCCCGCTCTTTATAGGCTCCCACCGGCTATGGCTGAACAAACCTTTCATCGACGATCGCGGTTTGAATTTCCCCCTGAACCTGAAGATTCATTATCATAGAATCCGCAACTTCCTTTGTCGGCATTTTTTCTTCTCCCCTTATTTCGTTCATAAACAAAGCCGCCCAGCGGCACTTGACTATGATCTTAGGTTGAAGACCGGTCTGATCCAATGGGTAATCCGGGTAATAATTTGGCCATCGACACCCGGATGCGACTTTCAGACAAATTAATGGTTGACTTTAAATACCAACAAACACATTAGCCATTAAGCAGTGGCTCGACAATTTCCGCCCATGCGGCCAGGCCAACACCGTTTAAGTGAAGCCCGTCGATTGTGTATTCGGCAATAAGGTCGCCGCGATCATCATGCAACGGCGCCAAATCAACATAAAACACGTTGCCGTACTGGCCAGCCAGCTCCTCAATCGCTTCGTTTAATTTGACAACCTCTTCCTTTTCCGGCACATGTATCGACGGAAATCTGGTCACAACGTTTTCGCGATACAGCGCTCTGTTTATCGGAATAACGCTCTGAAGATAAATTTCTGGCGGCGGTGTTATTCTCCGCAGCTCAAGCACTATCTGTTTATATTCACTAAGAGTTTGCTCAATTGGTATGTTTCTTTGAAAATTATTGATTCCACACATCAGGAACACCTTGCGCGGGTTGCCTTCAATCACTTCATCCATTCTGTGCAGAACGCCAGTTGTTGTATCTCCGTTAATCCCTCTATTCTTTACATCGGAGTTTGAAAGCAACTCCTGCCACTCACTTATATCCGTAATGCTGTCGCCGATAAAGTAAATGTCATCCCGAAAATTTTTCAGGTTTTTGAATACGCTGACGCGGTTTAGATAGTAAGCGCTAAACTGGCTATCCCTTCCCTGGTTAAATACCTGTGCGATCTTGCCTTTCAAATAGACGAATCCACCCCTCTCGTGCACCGCATACGCAACTACTGTTATGGCAAAAATATTGCACGCAACGGAAATCAATAAGACCGCCATCAACCTGGGACCTGCCATTTTCATACCTCCCTTTATAAAGCGGCGCCACCGTTCATCCCGGCGAAGGGATAGCTCTTAAGCTACGGAACTTCTTGTTGTGATTATTTTCCCGA
Organism: uncultured Cellvibrionaceae bacterium; assembly: GCA_964451365.1. Taxonomy (GTDB): domain Bacteria; phylum Pseudomonadota; class Gammaproteobacteria; order Pseudomonadales; family Cellvibrionaceae; genus CAYVIB01. Next base: position 4,703 of record CAYVIB010000032.1, on the reverse strand, counting down.
ATGGGAGAGGTGGTGGTGCCAACAACCGCTTAGCTGATTTCAGCTGGTGTTGCGGAAAATGCTTTTACTTTAGGTAGGGAAGACCGGGAAAAGTTCAGGCCGTTTGGGCAATTCGAAAAATCCAATCCCCGGCTAACTTGCGATTAGACAATTATGGAGAGTAACCAACCAACGAATCGAAGGACACTTTCACTAACGGCGTAAACGTACATGCTACTCCCGTACCAGCTGCATCATGGAAGGATATTCCTTCCTTAACGCGATACACCATTAACCTCTACCCATCCTGCGTTCCTTGAGATCAGCTTGTAGGTTCAAATGAAATGCTTTCTCCTCTTCGTCCTTTGGATCAACAAGCTTCCAGGTTCCGACAAGACGGTCCCGGCTTCGGAGCGCAATACCATCCTCCGCCATGAACTGAGTGCCCAGAAGATCAAAACACAATTGCAATAACAATGCCCCGCGTCAGTTCCTTCTCTCTATCAAAAACACGTCATAACGCAGGGCAAAAATGGCCATGCTGTTTCAGCATTTCAACAGCTTGTACCGGGCAGCCGCAAGGGCTGCCCACGGGGAATGAACCAGGGAAGCTACCGGTGAAAAGACAGATCAAACATTCGAAGTGTGCTCTGGTCGGAATCGGTGCAGCGCACTGCCAGGAATAACCGCTGCCTGCCGTTGGTATTCTGAAGGGTTGCAGAGCTTCTGGTGTATGAATCGGACACCGGGCCATTCAACTCGCCACGGCCGACAACACTTCCCTCCGCCGAACCAACGCGCAGTTCAAATTCCCAGGGCGCCGCGTCGCCAGCGACCCAATAGCCCAGGCGGAAGGATTTAATATCCGTCAGGTCCCACTCGCCGACATCGACAACATGCCAGCGCTCTCCCCGCGCATTCGCACTTAGCACCATGCGCTGGTGACGGTCGACAATCACTCCTTCAGGCAGGGATTTTTCATCAACCGCAAACGCCAGGAACAGGCGCGGCCGGGTCAGAGTAACCGCGCGCTCGGTAGCAATCGGGCCAATGACTTCCCCGCCTTTATCCTGATACGACGCGGAAAAAATATAGTTTTCCTCCACCGGTATCCAGGGCGGCAGGTTATCGGAGTCAAGTTGCCCGGCGGTAAATTCGTGGCGGTCCAGCGTTACCTCGCCGGACATCGGCAGGCCGCGCGGCCCCGCCGGGTCGGCCAGCGAGAGCACATATGTCGCAAGCGCCTGGCGTTGTTCCACGCTCAGGTGGGCAAACGAAGGCATATTAATTTCTCCCCAGACGCCGTTGCCGCCGGACGCAATTTTATTGGTCAGGTAGTTAACGGCGTTCTCGTCGTTGCGGTACTTTTGCGCGACATCCAGGAATGCCGGCCCGGCGGACTGCCCTTCGATTCGATGGCAGGCACCGCAACCATTTTGCTCGACCAGTTCAGGCCCAATCTCTTCCGCTGACGCGGTTTGGTGTCCCAGGTTTTCGTCGGGATCTTTACTGGATGCAAAATCGAATTTGATGCGCGCGCCATCGGTAATTGTTCCGTCCTCCTTGTCGGTTACGTTGACGCTGTATTTTCGCGTCGTTTCGTCCGGCCAGAAAAAGCTGTTATTTCCTTCGAGCCCGATATCCACCTGTGGAGGTGCATTTCCTACTTCCACCGCCGCACGGGTATCGGCTTTTTCTCCCAGCGCATCAGTCGCCACAAGCGTAATGGTATGCCTCCCCGGTTCGGTGAAGGTAAATTTCGCAATCTCCCCAGCCGCTTGCTCACCATTTGAGGCGTGCCAGGCAAATGTCACCGCATCCCCTTCCCTGTCTTCCGATTGCGCGGCGGATGCCGTCACGGTCAGCGGTGCAACACCCTGGAACGCGTCCAGGGTAATCACCGCGTTGGGCGGGCGATTGCCTGAACCAACATATTCCACGCGGCTTAAACGCGCGTCCGGGTTGCCGGTAAACCACGCCTGCCCATACTCCAGAACATAGAGAGTCCCGTCGGGGCCGAACCGCGCATCAATCGGCAGGGAGTATTCTATCCGCGGCGCAAACGGTTCGATTTTCAAAATCCGGCCCTGCTCGTCGAAGCTCACCACTTTTACCCAGCGGCGCATAAACTCGACGATAAACAATTTACCGTCATAGTATTTTGGATAACGGTGTTTGCCTGCCGGGTAGTTTTTTGAGCGGAAGACATCAGCCACCAGTGCGGTGCGACCGCCGCTGCCCATTTCGGGAAATTCGCTGGACATACCGTACGGATACCATATCCATGCCGGTTGAGCCGGCGGCAGGATACGCGCGCCGGTATTGCGCGGGGATTTGTTTTCCGGTGCGGCGGGATTGAACGCTTCGCCTGATTTGCCGGTGGCAAAGTTGTAATCGACGTAAGGCTGGTTGTTGCCGATAACGAGGGGCCAGCCGAAATTGCCCGCCGCGGTTACCCGGTTTATTTCATCGAAACCGCCCGGGCCCCTTCGCGGATGAAACTCCTGCGCATCAGGGCCGACGTCGCCATAAAACAACGTACTTGTATCGCGATCGTAAGTAATGGTGAACGGGTTACGCGCGCCCATCACATAAATTTCCGCACGCCCGCCCTCGCCATTCGGAAACAAGTTGTCTTCGGGAATTTCATAAGGCGCGTTGCGATAATCCGGATTTTTCTCGCCATAGGGCAACGGGCGAATGCGCAGGACTTTTCCGCGCAGGTCCATGGTATTGCCCGAGCTGCGCAAGGCATCGTCCTTGGTTCGGTCGGGCCGAAAATCGATGGGGGCATAGCCGTCCTGGTCGCGCGGACTGGTGTTATCGCCAGCGGAAAAAAACAGTTCGCCATTCTCGCCAAACTGGATATCGCCCCCCATGTGGCAACAATTGCGGTCCAAACCAAACTGCAACATCATTTCTTCCGAATCGAAATCAATGCCATTGTCTTTCCACTTGAAGCGCGACACACGCCAGAACAGGTTCTGCTTTTCGTCGGCTGAGGTATAGGTCATATACACCAGCTTGCTGTTTTCGAAATCCGGGTCCACCGCCACACCCTGCAAGCCCATCTCCTCGTAGTTGAGATAGGCCACTTCCAGGCTTCCCAACTCAACCACCTCGGCACTGCCCTGGCGAACGAGTTTCAACGCTCCCCGGCGTTCCGCGATAATCGCGTCGCCGTTGGGCAGGAAGTCGAAACTCATTGGTTCATTCAGGCCCTCGACCAACGGCTTTTTCACGAAGCGGTCGCTTTCGGGCCGAACGTCACTGTAGTCCAGCGGTTCGCCCTTGCCCATCACATATTGGATGCCTCCCAGCAGGTGGGCAAGAAAACGTTCATCAGAAAAATTTTCCGGTGCGTGACCCAGACCGGTGTAAAACGAACGGCCGCCATCGTATTCGTGGTACCACGCAATGGGATGATGATCCCCATGCTCGCCACCGGTATAGGTCGATTCATCCAGCGAGAGCAAAGGCCGGGTAAAAGAATAAAAGTCGCGGTAGTTATACCACTCGTCGGCAATGGTAAATGTGGCTGGCAAGTTCTCCGTGGCGGGATGGTTTGTATCCACCACCTCGACACTCGCCTCCTGCACGTTACTCGGCGAACTCGGGTGATTCTTGAACACGGCGCCCACCAGGTTTCGGTACCAGTACCAGTCCCCTTCCCACTCGGTATCCGCCGCCGAGTGAATTCCCACGAAACCGCCGCCCGCCTGAATAAAACGCTCCATCGCCAACTGCTGGTTGTCGTCCAGCACGTTGAGCGTGGTATTCAGGAACACCAGCGCCTTGAAGTGCTTGAGTGTCTTGTCGTTGAATATCGAGGCGTCCTCCGTGGCGTACACGGAAAACCCATTCTGGACTCCCAGGCGTTTAATGGCCTCTATACCGGCGGGAATGGATTCATGCCGATAGCCGGCGGTTTTTGAAAATACCAGCACATCGGCCCGGCCGAATGCTTTTGGGTCCGTGGCTTCCGCATCGGAGCGGGAGCGACTTTCGCACCCTGTCATCATGTACAGGTTCAGGGCGATCAACGTGTAAATCAGCGTTCGCAACAGAAGATTCATCAAACTTTTTCTCACTATTAATGGCTACCGATAATTGAAACCCATGCCGTCACTCTCGACGTGAACCGGGAGCTGCCTGTTTTGGAAGGTCGGAGCGGGAGGTTAGCATTTGGCGTGTCAAATCCTGGTAAGCTGGTTATTGATCAGCCGCTATATCTGGTATAAAAGCGGTTTTAACTTTATCTTGCAGAAGCTGACTGCCCGACGAACTTTGACGCAACCTGGATTGTAAGTATTCCCGAAACACCCAACCAACCGCCTTCTGAAGGCTCGAATTGCTAATTATAGCTGTCGTTTAGGGACTTTGTGCACTTGGCAGGCGTTTGGATCTTGATAGGCAGTGGATTAATTACGAGGGCATTAGCTCATAACCACCAGACTTGATTGGCCACGTATTTTCATCCTGCAAGCAAGATTGCAGCGTTTGTCTCTATGCCGAGATCCGAACTTGGAGAGCAAGTTGTTAGCGTGGGTGTTCAGCGCTGCATTTTTGCCTACCGCCGAAACCTTGGACTCATGCACTGCAAGCAGCTTTTTGGTTAAAGGAAACGATCATTCACAATCACTTAGAAATTTAAACAGGATAACCTCGCCCGATATCAGCTGGTTTATGCGATTGATCAATGAACCTATCGCTCGCGCAGCTAA
>CAYVIB010000031.1:47499-68860 GCA_964451365.1 uncultured Cellvibrionaceae bacterium | reverse complement strand
GCACCGCTTGGTGACTCGCTGATATGCGCATACTATTTGTTACACCACACTAGCTGGAACAGTTATGGACAAAAATCATGCTACCGTGGAGCAACAATACCAAACGTGAAGCAACTCACAATTATTTTCGTTTAACAAAATGGAAAATTGATCGACACCGCGAGGAGGGGTGATGGCTGAAAGTGATCCCGGTTGCGGAAGGCGCCGGATAAATTTACACGGCGCTTATCTTTTTTCGCAGGGCGGGTAAGCGAGGCGCCACCCGCCGGTTTGCATTCGCATGTTACTGCACAAATTTGGAAAGCAGCCGCAAATAACGAATCTGGTAGCCGTTACTGTTTTCCGTCACGGACCAGGAGTTCAGCGGCCAGCTGTTGTTGAAATCCAGATAGGACTTTTGCGCCGGTTGGTTGTAAGGCGGAGATAACTGCGCGGCGCCGCACATGGCATTGTTTGTCGCGCCGCCACAACTGTTGGGGCAGCAGCCATCCCAATCGTAAGACGGATTCGGGCCGCCCACCACGAAACCGGGGGCCGGTCCGTAGGTGGATTCGGCAACGCTGTCCCACTGGGCACTGCCGTGGGCAAACCAGGTGTGGTAAAACTGATCGACGGAATTTTCCGCCCCGTAGGCGCCCATATTGGAAAGATAGACCTTGCCCAGGGGATTCATGCCGTGCAGGTAATGGATATAGCGCGCGGCGGCATTCCTGATTTGCTCGTCGGTTTGCGTGCCCAGGTCAAACAGAATTTGTTCATAAAACATGGAGCCCTTGTTCGCCTTTATGCCCGCGCTGCCCCATGTGTAATCCTGTAAATAAGCCCGATACGGGTCCACCTCGTTATTTACCGCCGTCCAGGTATTGCCACCGTTCATCGCGCTCACGAATTTCTGTTCGATGTTGCTGGCAACCGCCGTGGTGGCATTGGGCAGGTTCGCGTAATAAAGCAGGAAATGCGTCGTGCTGACCCGAAAGGCGCTGGAGTAAGTGGTGATAATCAGCTCCGCGCTGGTGTAGTTGCTGTCGAAATAATCCCGGTAAGCGGTCTCGCCGGTTAATTCGAACAGGTAAACAGACGCTTCGAGTTTTTTCATTACCCGTTCGTTATCGTCCACTTCCTGCTGGCCCGCGCCCAGCCCCTCGGATTCGTATTCCGCATCGTTGTTTCGGAAAACAACCGAGGGATTGTCATCCGCCCAGTTCCAGGCCTGTTCGGCACGTGTTTCCAGCTCCGTGGCGTAGGTGTTGAGGGTGGCATTGCCGAGCGAAGCATAGACATTTGCCCCAAGGGCAAATGCAGCGGCAGTGGTCAGTGTGGCCGAGGTGCTCGCCGGGCCATAGAGGCTCGGGCCGGTGGCGGCCGAGGGCGGACTGGCGTGCGAAAGACCCACAATGGAAAGCACGGAGCCATCTTCATTCTGCATGCGGATCAGCGAATCCATGCCCCACTTCACCTCATCGAGAATATCGGGAATGCCGTTGCCGGATTCGGGAATATTAAAATCGTCGCCCCAGGCGGCAGGGTTTTCCAGGTAGGCATGGAGCAGGCCGATAACGTAATCCGCCGTCCAGTTGGTGTACTTGTTGTAATCACCGGCGTCGTACCAGCCACCGCGCAGGTCCCTTTCCGTCGATTCATCCCCGGCCGCACTGAACAGGCGCGCCTCGCTGTCCTGCCCCGGGCCCAAATGGCTGACGCCATCGGCCCAGGCGGCTTCAGCGTAAGGCTGCTCCTTGGCAAAACCCGCGCGCTGGTAGAAGAACGTGCGCATGGCCTGTTTCAGCACTTCATCATAGACATTGCCGTTAATTGCAAACTCGTGGGAAACCACCTCGTTTTCCGGATCGCGAATAAAATAATTGCCCGGCGTTTGCACGCTGCTGAAGTCAAACCACCAGGCGCGGTCTCCGGAGGAGCTGTCCGTTTCACTACCGTTCCATTGGCTTACCGCGCCGGAAAACACCACCGCCGAAGTCCCGGCATTGATAACCTCCAGTGAGGCTCCCGGTGTATAGGCATCGGCGGAATCGAAGCCGGTCTGGGGATCGCGGAGCACCGCGATCTTTTGCGCGTCAGGTAAATAGCCGAACTGGTCGACGACGATAAAAGGACCATCGCCCACGACCGCCGAACCACCGGACGATGAACTGCTGGAACTGGATGAAGAGGATGAACTACCGGACGAGGAAGACGAACTGGAAGTTTCGACACTGCCGCCGCTGGAACCACCGCTGCCACTGCAGGCCACCAAAACCATCGAACCGATAACAACAAACACTCGCAAACAAGAAGAACTAATATAGTGATTCATAAATGTTTTTATATTTGAATAAAAATTAGTCAGCAATAATCCATCTTAGCACAAGCCGATTCGAACGGAGTTCATCAATTCCTGGAAAAAATAAAACTTTTACCAGAATCTATTTCGGTAATTGACGACTATGCGCAAGGGCTACCCTGCTCGATTGGTTCCAAGAATCCTCCTCCCTTTTTCACCCTGCCCAGCTCGCTCCGGTGATAGAATCCCGCCCCCTCGAGATCACCTGACGTACCCCCTTTATCTATGACCGAAACCTCCGCCCAAAAGAAAGGCTTATGGGGCATGGCCCGCCCGTTACTTGTCGAACAGACACTGCAATTCAGCGTGCCGGTGCTCGACACGTTTTTCCTGAGCCGCGTGAGCGATTCCGCCGCATCGGCCGCCGGCGCCATGACGCCGGTGATCTATTTCTGCATCAATATCCTGTGGGCCACGGTTTTTTCCGGCAGTAGCGTCGCCAGTCAGCACCTGGGGGGCGGCAACCAGGCGCGAACCGTCGCCACCGTCGCAACCTATGCCTGCTGGGGGTTGATGCTGGGTGGCATCCTGGCGTTCGGGCTTTATTTGTTTTCACCTGTCATTACGCAATTGATGGGCCTGCCCGGGCAGATCCGGCAGGATGCCAATATTTACATGAGCATTATGTGCCTGATGATGATCGTGATGGCGGCGAAGCAGATTTGCCAGAGCGTTCTGAATATTTACGGCCAGCCCCACTGGAATATGTACGGCAACATTTTATATTTCCTGGGCAATGTTGTCGGTAACAGTATTGTGGTGTTCGGTCTGTTCGGGTTCCCCAGGCTCGGTATTGCCGGTGTCGCCTGGGCGAGTGTGTGCGCGACCCTGCTGGCGGTTATTTTCAGTGCGACGGTTATTTTTATTCACATCAAACTGGCTTTTCATTGGCGGAATTTTTGTAACGAATTCCGCAAGGCCAGCCACCACCTGTTCAGCATTGCATTACCCGGCGTCATGGAACCCCTGTCATTCAATATCAACCTGATGGTGCTCAACGGCTTTACCGCCAGCCTGGGCGCGGTCGCGCTGGCCGCCAAGGTTTATACCTTCAATACCTTTATGCTCGGCTTGATTATCAGCATCGCCCTGGCCACCGCCACGCAAGTGCTCATTTCGCAGTATGTCGGCGCGGCAAACCTGGACAAAGCGACGGAACTGATGAACCGGAGCGTAAAAGCCGCGCTTTGGGGCGCGGGTATCGTTGCAGGTGTATTGATCGCCGCCAGTCATCCCATTATGGATATTTACACCGACAACGAAATTCTGCTGGGCGGCGCATTCTGGCTGTTTTTGCTTGCGGGATTGTCGGAGCCGCCACGCGCGGTCAACATTATCGTCGGCTTCGGCTTGCGGGCCACCGGCGACGGTTTGTTAATTTCGGTGATCGGTCCGCTGTTCACCTGGCTGGTGGCCATTCCCGCGGCCTACCTTTTTGCTTTCGTTTTCGAGTGGGGGGTTTACGGTATATTGCTGTCAGCCGTTCTCGATGAGGGTTGCCGTTCACTGATGTACTGGAAGCGCTGGAAAATGAATCGCTGGCATCACACCCATGTACACGCGCGGGAGGCTAAACTGAAAGCAAAGTTGAACGGGACATCTCCATCCGATACAACAATACCTATGTGATCTGACCTACAGTGGGGTGACTTTTGGGGCTCGGTTTTTCCTTTTTTTAGTAGTATGATATGACTTTTGCAGGTCAATAGCTATACTGCTTGTTAACCAGTGCCGTGTCCTATCGCTCTGTTTCCCCAAATAAAAAACCAAACAAATGGAGTATCTCCATGCGAAAGCTACTAACGATTATCAGTTTATTCAGCATCTGCGCTTCCACCGTTGCCAATACCGTTATCAGTATCGATACCAAAAACCCCGGTCCCGAAATCGATAAAGATATTTACGGCCAGTTTGTCGAGCACCTGGGGCGCGGTATCTACGAGGGTATCTGGGTGGGTGAGGATTCCAGTATCCCCAACACCAAGGGCTACCGCAAGGACGTACTCAAGGCGCTGAAAGCGTTGCAGGTGCCGGTAATGCGTTGGCCCGGTGGCTGCTATGCGGATATTTACCACTGGCGCGATGGCATCGGCCCGAGGGACAAACGACCGAAAACCATCAACGCATTCTGGGGCGGTGTTGTCGAGGACAATTCCTTTGGTACGCATGAGTTTTTAAATCTTGCGGAGATGCTGGGTTCGGACGTGTACGTCAACGCCAATCTCGCCACCGCCACCGCCGGCGAGATGATGGACTGGCTGGAATATATGACCGCCGAGGGCGACTCGACACTGGCCAACCTGCGCCGGGAAAATGGCCGCGACAAACCGTGGAAAGTTAAATATTTCGCTATCGGCAACGAAAGCTGGGGCTGCGGCGGCAACATGACGCCGGAGTATTACGCGGACCTCTACAAGCGTTACGCCAGCTTCGTCAAAACGCCCGAGGGCAACCAACCGATTATGATCGCCAGTGGTGGTCACAGCGAATTGACCGACTGGACCGAAACCCTGTCCCAGATCGAGCCCAACTGGAGCTTCCGCCTGGACGCCATAAGCCACCACTACTACACCCGGCCAACGGGCAAGTGGGACGTGAAAGGCAAGGCGCTGGGTTTTCCGGAAAGTGAATGGTTTTCCACGTTCAAACAAACCTTGCTGCTGGACGATTACCTGAAAGAAAACATTGCGATACTGGACAAGCACGACCCGGAAAAAAGAATCGGCTTTTTCATGGATGAGTGGGGCACCTGGTACGATGTGGAGGAAGGCGAGAACCCCGGTTTCCTGTATCAGCAAAACAGCCTGCGGGACGCACTGGTTGCGGCGGTCAACTTCAACATGTTCCATAAATATGCCGAGCGTGTGCGCCTGACCAACATTGCACAGATGATCAATGTGTTGCAGGCGATGATTCTTACCGACAAGGAAAAAATGCTGCTGACGCCCACCTACCACACGTTCAAAATGCATATTCCTTTCCAAGGCGCGACCGCACTGAATTCGGATATTGATAATTTGCCACGGTACAAATTCGACGGCGACTCCGTACCCGGCATCAGCGTATCCGCCGCCAGGGGCAAGGATGGCAAGATCTGGCTGTCGCTCGCCAACCTGAATCCTCACGAGAGCGCCAATTTGGAAATCGATATGGACGAAAAAGTTAAAGGCGCGAAAGGACAGGTGTTAACGGCGGAAAAAATGGACGCGCATAACACCTTTGACAAGCCCAACAACATCAAGCCGGAAAAATATTCCGCGAAAGCCAAAGACGGTAAATTGGTTTTGGACTTGCCGGCAAAATCCGTGGTGGTGGTTGAACTTTATTAAGTAGTGTTTTCGCTCTCGAAGCTGGGGTGCCGGAATCGGACCCCAGCTTTTTTTTTGCAAATGAGTGACCGAATTTGGCCGCTTTCCCGCCCGTGTCCAACACTCCCTGAAATCAATCAAGCACATACAGGTTGAAAGACGCGCTTCCCGCTGATTTTTTGTCGGCGTTATCAGTCGCTTATGCAGAATGACTACACTACGCTCCTTCTGTCCGCGCGGCGTACCGCTTGCCGGACAAAAAATGGCCTCCAGCAGTGATAACCGAATTACTGTTAACAGGCCCTAAAGATGCCGGATTTCCTCCGGCTCCGTCCACCAGCTGTTATCCCTTCCGTTGGCATACTTTATTGGCGGCTCCACTAACTCCACCGGGCTCGCATTATCCAGTGTCGACAGCATAATGGAGACATAGTCGCCACCAATCTCCTTAACATTACCCCGGCCGAAGGGGCGCACACCGCAGCGTTTGCAAAAATAGTGATGATTATTTTGGGTATTGAATTGATAGTCGCCAACGCTGTCCTGCCCCGACAGCAGGCGGAATTCCTCCGGTTTGATGATGGCGCACCAATTACGGGTTTTGGCACAGATTGAGCAATTGCACTTGTTGGTGCCCTGACTTAGGTCTATGTCGGCTTCGTACGTTATCGCACCGCAGTGGCAGCTACCGTGGTAGGTTTTCTTCATGGATGACTCCCGAAATGGTCCCTGGTAAAAAACACGGACATCATGGTAACCCGCCGCTACTGACAGCCACTGTCACTTATGTACGGGAAGATTGCCCCTGGAGTATGATATGCCCATGCAATTTCGAGAAATCGCTCCAGCCGCCGCCCTGCGTCCCTACATCGCCAGCTATTGGATGATTCGGGGAGAGCCGGGCGTGCCCATACGGGACAGGACCTACCCCGACGGTTGCCAGGAAGTTGTCTTCAATATCAACAGCACCGTCATGCGCAGCGACTCCCCTGGCGGCTACAGCCGCAACCCGAACGCTGAATTGATCGGCCAGATGACCCGCTATTACGACATTGAAACCAATGGGGAACAGTGCTATTTCGGCATCAAGTTTTACCCGCATGGTTTTTCCGTCTTTACCCGTGAGCCCATTCACGACCTTCGAGACCAGAGTATCCCTGTTAATGATGTCCTGAACCTCGATGCCGCCCCCCTGCTCGACCGGATTTTCTCCACGTCGGACTTCGAAACATTTGTCGATTTCGCCAACCGGTATTTCCGCCTGGCGCTGGCGGAAAAAAAAGCCGCAAGCAAATCCTACCAACTGGTCGACCGGGCGGTCCGAATCCTGCTCGAGGACCAGGATGAGCTGAATATCGATACACTTCGGCAACAACTGGGAATCGGGCACCGGCGCCTGCAAACCCTGTTCAGGGACTTTGTCGGCCTTTCGCCAAAGCAATTGCTGCGCATGATACGCTTCCAGACCAGCTTCAGATTCCTGCACGATGCAAACCTGGCACTGACCGATGTAGCAATGCTTTCCGGCTATTACGACCAGGCGCATTTCAATCACGACTTCAAGGCTTATGCCGGTATCACCCCCACGCGGTACCGGGAAAGCCAACTGCCGCTCAACCGGTTTTTCCTGGACGAAAACAGCCTCTCCTACCTCGGGTAACCCTTAATACCAGCTCTTAGCAAATAATCCCCAACTGCGCATTTTTACAAGCCTTCCCGGTCCGGCTCTGGCACCGTTTAGCCGTGTTTGTTTAGCCCTTGTGTATTTTTAGCCCCGTATATTTTTAGCCCCATATATAGTTAGCCAGAGTTGAGATATGAAAAACTTTAAACCGAACGTTTTATTTTCAGCCCTTTTTTCCACCTTATGCCTGGCCTCTTTTCCCGCCAGCGCCGCAAGCAAAGGCGAGACGGTTTACAACGCCCTGTGTGCATCGTGCCATGGTGGCGACCTGCGCGGCGCGCGTGGTCCCGACCTGCTCGACGAGGAGTGGCTACACGGTGGTGACCGGGCCAGCATTGCCAAAACAATTCAAAACGGTGTGCCCGACAAAGGCATGCCCGCGTTTGGCGTGGTACTTTCCGGCGAGGAAATCAACCAGGTGGTGACTTACATCGAGCAGGCCGGCAGCACCGCCGCTTCGGCAAACGCGCCCGAACCGGAATTACCCGGCACGCTGGAAACACTGGACTACTCGGTAAAAATCGAGGTTTTCGCAAAGAACCTGGCGACGCCCTGGGCAATCGACTTTATCGATAAAAACACCGCGCTTGTCACCGAACGCGATGGCAATCTTCGGATGGTGAAAAACGGTAAGTTACTGGAAGAGCCAATACGGGACACACCGTTTATCTCGCCAGCCCTGCGCCAGGAAAAATACATTCAGGGCGGACTGCTGGATGTCACCGTCGACCCCAACCACGCCGAGAACGGATGGATCTACCTTTCCTACAGTCACGTCCTGGACCACGCCACGGACGACGGGAAAAATTTAAGCATGGCACGCGTAGTGCGCGGCCGCATAAAAAACCACCGGTGGATCGATGAGGAAACCGTCTTCGAGGCGCCGCACGATACCTACGCTTCAACCGCCCCCTATCACTATGGCTGTCGCGTTGTGTTCGATAAAAACGGTTTGCTTTATGTTTCCGTTGGCGACCGATACTCGCGCGAGGATGCGCAGAACCTGGGATTGCCAAATGGAAAAATTCACCGCGTTCACAAGGATGGAAGGATTCCGCCGTCGAACCCGTTTTCAACCAACAAACACGCCCTCGCCACCATCTATTCCCACGGTCACCGCAACCCACAGGGAATGGCAATGCATCCCGACACCGGCGACATCTGGGCAGCCGAGCACGGTCCCAAGGGTGGGGATGAGATCAATGTGATCCTGGCGGGAAAAAACTATGGCTGGCCGAGCATTTCCTACGGCATCAATTACGACGGTACCGTATTGACACCCAATCGTCGTCACAAAGACATGCAACAACCGGTACGCTATTACCGGCCTTCCATTGCGGTGTCCGGGCTGTCCTTTTACAACCATGACTTATTCCCGCGCTGGAAAGGCAAGTTGTTACTGAGCTCGCTGAAATTCGAAGAACTCCGCCTGCTCGATGTGGACGGACATAAAATTATGCACGAGGAAATTATTCTCAAGGGCCACGGCCAACTGCGGGAAACCACTACCGGACCCGACGGCGCGATTTATGTCGTACTCAATCAGCCGGACCGGATACTGAAACTAACGCCTATTAAAGAAAGGCTGCTTTAAAAGGCGGCTTCTAAAGGAGAAAGTCATGCGACCAGTAAAATGTAACACCGTCATTTTTTTTATTTTACTTTTCTGTCAATCGATACTCATATCAGCGGCTGAATTGCCTCGCGCCCTGATCATTACCGGCAACGGAAACGCCGTCGATCACAATTATCCTTATCCACCCTGGATACACGAATTCCATAACGACAAAGTGGTGGAAATTCTAAACGGTATCGTCACCGTGGATATCAGCGACGACCTCAACTCGCTTAACGACAGCAATTTAGGACGTTACGACCTGCTGATCAGCAACTCCCTGTTGCTGACGCCGACACAGGCACAACTGGACGCCCTCCATCGATTTATTGGCAATGGCAAGGCATTCCTTACCCTGCACGCGGGACTGATCAGCTTCTTGAATTCCGAATTCCACGAGGAAATTATTGGTGGCCGTTATATCGGCGGGCCGGCGAACGAGCCGGAAAAATTTACCGTTATTACGCACGACGAATGGTGGGGTTACGACTACGGCTTTGGCGACCAGACACAGCATCCGGTTGCGCTTGCCTCCGAGGATTTCCTGGTCCACGACGAACTTTATTACGTACAACCCAATACCGGTATCGACGTGATCGCGCGAGCGGAAAACCACCCGGTAATGTGGTCGAAACCCTGGCGCAAAGGCAAGGTGATGTGCCTGACGCTTGGCCATAGCCTGGAGACAAAGGAAAACCCCGGTTACCAGACGCTGTTAAAAAATGGCGTCCGCTGGCTGACTGGCTACCCGATGATAGGAAAAATACCCGATGCCGAATTCGAAAACGATACCGACCTGGTCGAAAGCTTTATCGACCTGAATCAAATTGCCCATCACACGAACGGTTCACGGCTGGAATTTGCCGTCATCGAAAACACCAACAGCAAGCTTGTATCCGCCGCAGTCGCAAATAGAAACCGTCTGCGACTGGATTTTTCCGAGGGGCAAACCGGTGCGGCGACAATTCAGATACAGGCCCGCAATGCAAAAGGATTTACAGACACCACCCAATTTCAGGTTTTCGTATCTGAAAAAGCCAGTGGCAATCTCGCCCGCTACCACGGTGTCACGGCGGTAAGCTCAAGCAACGAAAGCCGTCGGATCAGCGGCAATCCGCTTCATGTGATCGATGCCGACAGTGAAACAAGATGGTCCAGCGATTTTGAAGACCCCGGTTGGATTTATGTCGATCTCGGCGAGCCCTATCGAGTCGACCGCGTCACGTTGAGCTGGGAAGGCGCTTTCGCCAAACAGTATGAAATACAGGTGGCGGACACGTTGGAAAACTGGCATAGCGTGTACACGGAGAAAAATGGCGATGGCGGTATGGACGAAATCCGTTTTGAACCGGTCGAAGCCCGATACGTCCGGATGTTCGGCAAGCAACGCGCCTTACCCGCGTGGGGATATTCCCTGTATGAATTTGAGGTGTACGGTAGCCCATGATCCGGGGAATACACTGGTTTCGTCGGTAACCGGTCCCTCGACCTATTCTGTTATTATTCCCCGTCGGCAAATGCCGATTCTGTCCTGTCGACAATTCCAACGGGGGAAAATTTGTCAAACCTGGTATTGGTTTTTGTTTGCCTGACTCTCGGGCTGGCATTCCAGCGGCTGAAGCCATTCCCGGAAAACGCCGCTGCCGCGTTAAACGCCTATGTTATTTACGTGGCACTGCCGGCGCTGGTGTTAAATGAAATTCCCAAACTCGCGCTGGACCATCGCGCCCTCATACCGGTATTAATGGCATGGGCGGTGATGGCTTTCAGCGCCGGCATCACCTTTGTCAGTGCCCGGTACTGCAAATGGTCGCGCCCTGTCACCGGCGCCATGATGCTTGTCGTCACTCTGGGGAATACCGGCTTTGTCGGTATCCCGCTTATTGAAGCGCATCTTGGAAACGATGCCGTTCCCTATGCCATTCTTTACGACCAGTTCGGCACCTTTCTCGCTCTCAATACACTGGGTATCGTCGTGGCCGGATATTATTCCAACGACACCGGCAAATCCTCGTCGCTGTGGCGCCATATCATCAGTTTTCCGCCTTTTATCGCCCTGCCGCTCGCCTTTGCGTTGCGGTTTATCGGCTATCCCGCCTGGTTAAGCGATATCCTGCCACGCCTGGCATCCACACTTGTACCGGTGGTCATGGTCGCCGTGGGCCTGCAATGGCGGCTGAAACTCGCGCGGGAAGATGTTGGTCCACTTGCCGTCGCGCTGGTCCTTATCCTGATTCTCGCACCGGCGTTTGCGCTCGCACTGGCCATGCTGCTAGGACTGGAGGGCCTGGTTGCGGACGTGGTGGTTCTGGAAGCCGCGATGCCGGCAATGATTTCCGCTGGCGTACTGGCGATGGCATATCAACTTGCTCCACGATTGGCTTCGGCCATCGTGGGTTACAGCCTGATGCTATCGTTACTGAGCGTCTGGGCATGGCGGGTGTTAATCCAGTAACGCAAAAAGCGTGTCCCGCCGTCTCCGTTTTTATCAGTAAAAAGCAATACAAGACTAAAGTATCACTTTCAATTCGCCTTATTTGATGTAAATTGCATTCCCCGATAAAGTCATATTTTTTTGCATCCAGAATGTTTTTCGCAGAAGTAAAGCGAGCATTATCAATAAATCAACGATAACAGTAACGGGAAAAAAATGAGCATCAATTATAAAAATCCTTTCTTAACCTGGGCTGCTCTGCTTCTTTTGACTGCAGGTGGCGCGCACGCGGAAATAAAGCTGCCTCAACTACTGCGGGATGGCGCGGTTTTGCAACGCAACGAACCGATTCCGGTTTGGGGAACAGCGTCTCCAGGCATCACCATTAGCATTGAATTTGCCGGAAAAACGCAACGCGTGCAAAGCGATAAAAATGGACAGTGGCGAACCACATTCGACGAGCGTGCGGCGGGCGGGCCGTTTCAATTGACTATTTCGGACGGAGACGAACTGATAACGGTAAAGGATATTTTAATTGGCGATGTGTGGGTGGCCTCCGGACAGTCCAATATGGAATGGCCGTTAAGAAACACCACCGATGCGGAAGCGGAAATAAGCTCAACCAACAATAAGCAAATCCGGCATTTTAAAATTCCCAAAAGCTGGGCGGTGAGCCCCGTCGATGAACTGGCTGGCGGACAATGGTTGCCGGCAATGCAGGAACACCTGCCGGAATTCAGCGGTGTGGGCTGGTACTTTGCCAAAAGAATAAATGCCGAAACCGCCGTGCCTGTCGGTTTGATCAATGCTACCTGGGGTGGCAGCAATATTGAATCGTGGATGAGTTCCGCGGCACTCGGCGCAACGCCACAATCAACGGCCGCCCGTATCAACGAACTGACAGCAAAGAGCGAGCAGCGCGCGGCCGTCACGAAAAAAACGCTGCAACGCTGGCCAAACGTCGTGGTCGATCACGTGACCGAAGCCGACGCCGACTGGAGCGCGGCCAATATCAACGACAACGACTGGTTGAAAATCAAGGCGCCCGGCCTGTGGGAAAAGCGGGGGTATGAAGGCATGGACGGCGTGATCTGGTACCGCAAGTCCTTTCGCCTGAGCGAAGCCGAAGCAGCCAGGGACATTGTTTTGGGGTTGGGTCGCATCGACGACAACGACATTACCTGGATTAACGGCAACAGGGTAGGCGAAACCAACGCCTATGATGTTGCCCGGACTTACAAAGTACCGGCAAAGTTTTTAAAGGCAGGGGAAAACCAGATCGCCGTCCGGGTTGAAGATACCGGCGGTGGCGGCGGCATTTATTCCGACGCGGAATTGCTGTACCTGGAGATTTCAAACGGAGAACGCCGATCCCTTGCCGGCGAGTGGAAACTAAGACCGGACAAGGTAACGGTATCGATACTGGACAATATCAACCAAACCGACACCGCGCTCTACAATAAAATGCTACACCCTTTGTTTAACACTCCGATCAAGGGTGTTATCTGGTACCAGGGCGAATCCAACGCAGGCAATGCCGAAGAGGCAGCGGAATATCGTGAACAGTTCAAGACAATGATTACCGACTGGCGAACCCGCTGGAACAATCCGGACATGCCTTTTTATTGGGTACAGCTGGCCAACTTCAACTCCCACGGTGACACGGAAGACGCAAGCCCGTGGGCTATTTTGCGCGAGTCCCAGACCGCGGCGCTGGCGCTGGAAAATACCGGCCAGGCGGTTATTATCGACGTCGGCGATGCAAAGGATATTCACCCTCGCGACAAGAAAACCGTCGGCGAACGACTTGCGCGTATCGCGCTGAACCGCACTTACGGTAAAGATAAAGTTCATTTTCGCGGCCCGGTATTCGAGTCGGCCCAGGTAAAAGGCGATCGGTTAATCGTGCAATTTAAGCACCACGGCCAGTTGAAAACGGCTGACAAAAATTCAGTTGTTGCCGGCTTTGAAATCGCCGGCGAGGACGGAAAATTTATAACGGTAGAAGGAAGAATAAAACGCGGTCGGGTTGTGCTTCCCCTGTCGGGCGTTACGCCGGCTTCACTACGATACGCCTGGAGCGACAACCCCGAGGACGCGAACCTGATGGATAAGGAAGGACTGCCAGCAGAGCCGTTCCGCACCGATTTATAGATAAAAAAACACCCGTGGCCATCACAGAGCGCAGTAGCAAGTCTCCTTCAACTCTGTGATGACTACGGGCGAAGAACCGGCACATGCCGGGGCGTTTAGTAAGGGAATCCCCGCACATTCAGGTGTGCGGTGTAGATGCCGGCCGGCAGGCATGTGCTGTCGCCGCACTGGCTGGGCTCACCGGCACCGTTAGTAGGATAAGTCAGACCGGTCACAAACAAGGTTTTACCGTCATCGCCGCCAAAAGCCAGGTTGGTGGCGTATTGAATGCCGGGGACAATCAGGCTGCCCACTTCCCGATCCCGCGCATCGAGCACAACAACCGCCTGTTCTCGGTTGCCGCCTGGCGCCGCGCGGTTGGTGGCCACGTAGATATTGCCGGTGCAATCCTTAGTGACGCCGTCGACCGCCGAATTCAACAGTTGTCGCGGTTGGCTTACCTGGCCATGCTTCAGATCGAACACCCAGAGCCCTTTCAGACCGCCAACATAAAGGCGCCGTTCATCGAGCGAAAGGAGAATGCCGTTGGGTTTGTCACGCAGCTCGGGCACCAATTCGGTAACCGCCAATACCCGCACGGTGCCAGCCGAATCCACCCGGTATACCCGCTGTCCTGGTTCTGTTGTGCCGATCGCGCCGCCACCCTGGACTGTCTCGCGATCGACATTGGACGGAATTTCCCAGTCAGGGTCGGTAAAATAAATGGTTCCATCGTGCGCAATCGCCAAATCGTTGGGTGAGTTGAAACGCTTGTCTTCCCATGTGTCCGCCACCGTGGCCACGATTCCGGTATCCCAGTCGATCCTGGAGATCGAGCCGTCCAGGTGACGGGCCGCCACCAATTGGCCGTTAAAATCCACCGCCAGGCCATTGGTGCCGGCCACCGAATCATCCAACCAAACCTCCGGCGCGCTGCCGGGCACCCAGCGCCACAGGGTGGCCATGCTTTTCAGCATGGAGCCGTCCTCGTCCGAGGGCCTGCTGCCGATATTGGAATAGTACAGGGCGCCCTCGTGCCAGACCGGTCCCTCAATGTTATTGGCTCCTTCATACATCAACGGGATACCCTCCTCGCGAACCAGTTCCACACCGTTCAGGTCCAGGCGATCGTGGAGCGATCCCGCGGGACAAAACGTCCGAATCGCATCGTAAAGATGGTATTTACGCAGGTCATGAACCCAGTGCCGGTAGGGGTCGCACCCGTGGCAGGGGCCGTGGCCGCGCCAAAACCCGGAATCGGGTCGCCCCCCCGCCTGAGCGTCGGATAAGAAGCTGGCCCCCAAGACCACGGCTCCGGCAAAAAGAATGTTCGTGAGCGAATGTCTGTTTAGGTAGGTTTTCATCTATGGAACTCCTGTTCGTTGTTGTGATCGTTTTTAACGCGAACTTGAAAAAAACCACGCAATAACCCTCATGACCAGCTTTTGGAAGCCAGCGCAAGCAAACCAGGAAATGCGTTGGTAGACACATAAGCAGTGCAATCAACTTCCAATACCGGGGTAACCGCGGGTGAAAAGCGGCACCGTCCGTGCCTAAAGCAATTTGAATTACGGCGCTGAATTACGGCGCTATTCAGTCTTACTTTGGCTTTCCACCACGACCATTACCTGATTAAGGTATTTCGTTGCGTCCTCCGCCCAATCCGCCATCAACATCTTAAAATACCGAAGGTTGTTGGTGCGGTTGGCGACAATGGGACTGCCGACGGTGGGCTGTGTTTCCCGCAGATCCACAATTTTCATAAAGGACTCGCCATCGGGGGTTTGGAAATCCAGCTCCACGATTGCCCTGCCGACATTGCCAACAATTACCTGCTTCAGCGATGAGGCATTGGGTGCGTAAATATTCAGGTGATGCATCCGCGGTTTTAATAAAAGCGTATCGCTATCGGCTTTTTCTTCCACCTGCCAGCCCGCGTCCGATAATACACTTGCCAGCTGCTCCTCTAACGTCTCGCCGTATTTGTCAATCACCGTCTCCTCGTATCGGCTGTCCACTCGCCCCTGGAAATCCTTTTTCCACTCTTTCGAAAACTCGATCGGCGCATCCGCTATCACAATTTTCCTGGACAACGGCAATTTAAAGGACGACGCAATATAAAATTCATCGAATTCCGGCGCGGCCATGCGCTCGAGGGCTTGATCCTGCGCCCACGTGGACGCACCGAACAAGACCAAACACAATGCCGCGAGCCCGATGCGGGGCTTAAACTTGCTGATACTGACTTTCATCTTCTTTCTCCTTCACTTGGCAGAATAGTAAATTTCATAAAACAATTAGCTTCATCTGATGTGTTGCTTTTTATATTCGCCGGGCGTCAGCCCACAGTTTTGTTTGAACACACGGTAGAAGCTGTTACGGTTATTAAAGCCGGACCGGTAAGCGATATCGGTGACACTGTAGCTGTCCGGATGGCTGTCCATTAGCTCAATGGCCTCCTTGAAACGCAGGGAATTCAGGTAATCATAAAAATTGGTCTCCATATGGATATTCAGCAACTCCGACAATTGGTGATTGGAAACCCCCAGCATGGACGCCAGCTTTCCAAGGGAAACATCAGGGTCCAGATGGGGCTTGTGCTTTTCAATCAACTCATGCAGTTTGCGGCTAAGCTCATCGGCGGCTTCTTTCGAAAGCTCTATATTTCTCAACTTTGGTTTGGGCGACTCCGGTTCATGCGGCTTTTCCACGCTTTCCAACGACTCCGCGGGTGAAAACATATTTGGTTGGAACAAAAGAAAAATGGAGATGACGCTTATATAAACAGAGAAGGCCCAGGCCGTGGTGGAGATAAAATAAAAGCTGACACTTTCCCCCTGTTGTAACCAGAACATCAATCCGATGTCGTAAAGCGTAATAACGAACAATCCCCCGGCCAGGTACAACATCCAGTAATAGGACGAGTTTTTGAATTCCTTGCCCAGAATGGCGAGCTTTAACCTGTGTCGGTAAAGCAGGTTCAGGGAGAGCGCCAGGTAGATCGTTGTCTGCAACAACAGGAAAAACAAATATATTCCCAGGTTGAGCCAGTCCAGGCTAAAAAAGTGAAGCAGCGCCACCAACAGGAATGGCACAAAATGCAGTGGTGCATACCGCGTGTTCCCCTCGTTTCGCGTGGCGCCACGCAGGAGCAGATATATCAGCGGGCCATAACACCATGTGATGGTACTGGCGAGGGAATTGATCAATAACGGTGGCTCATCGATGATCAGCGCCAGGTAGCCGTTGAGGGGAATAACCAGTAACACGCAAATAAAAAACAAGAGGACCCGCCGGGTCTCCCGGGGGCCCAACTTGTTGACCAGCATATTGAGGCAAGTCCAGAGCCCCAAACTGAACGAAAAAATGTAAAGCAGTTTTAACGTTTCGTTAAATACTTCGTTAATCGTTTCCATTTACGCAAAACCTTTCAAATCCGGAAGCCTTTCAGCGCGGAATATTTTTTAACCGACTCCGGTTCGGTCAAACCCGACTGCCGGATATTGTTATTGTTGATGCTCAGAATGGCAGAAACACACGGTGTTCATGTGTATTTCGGTGGAAGATGACTTGCCACAGGCTTCTCCCCCACCAAAAGTATAACCAGCCAAGATGGGGGATTGGAAAGTGATAGCCCGCCTGCTACCCGGATGAGGCCTGCCCGGATGAGTTCTACCCGGCACCCCCACCAGACACACGGTACCGATAGAGTACCGAAGCCAAAGGATGTCCGGTTTGCCCGGACGGCCGGCTCTCCGCATGTGTATTTCGGTGGAAAATGACTGGCGATCAGGTTTTCCGCGGCCAAAAACACGGCCGGCCGGGCTCGGGAAGGGTTCGGCGATGGCGGTTGGCACAGGAAGGCGGTGAGGAGCCCTGTATGGCGGTATTGAGCGTTGGCGGAATCATACGCGTTACAACTGCATCCCGCTCAAAGGAACGGCGGGAGGATCAAATCCATCTGCGGGTCGCCAGCAGAACGCGATAAAGCAGGCGCTTCCAGAGGGGAAAGGGGTATTTGAGCGGCTCCGCCAGGCAGATACTTTGCTCACACGCGGCTTCGAACTCCCGCCGGATCTCCTTGCGCGCGGCCTTCGTTCGCAGGTTGGTCATAATTTCAAGGTCGCTGAAAAAGCTGCGGTGATTGAGATTACTGGAGCCGATTACCGCCCAATCGTCCACCAGCACCGCCTTGGCGTGCAGCATCCGCGGCGCATACTCGTAAATTCTGATGCCGCTTTCCAGCAACCTCGGGTAGTAGTATCGCGCCATTACCTTCATAAATGCATGGTCCGGCTCTTTCGGCAATACCAGGCGCACGTCCACCCCGCGACCGGCGGTGCGGCACAACGCCTTTAAAAGCTGCACCGGGGGAACAAAGTAAGGGGTCATCAGCCAAACAGTCCGCGCGGCGCCGAGTACTTTACGATTCAACAACTTCAGGTAGCGGTGTCGCGTCCGGTAACTGAAGTTAAACAGCATGCCGCCGCCACCGGCTTCGACCGAGGAAATATGCAGCCGCCTTCCCGGCCGCTTCCAGCCGGGCAGGAGGCGCGCGCGCGACCAGGAAAATTCGAAAGAGACCTTAAACTCCTTTACGGACATGGTGGTCCGGAAAAACACCTCTTTCCAGACCAGTGACTCATTCCATAAATTAAAACTTCCCGTAAACACCTCCTTGTCATCGACGATAATCAGCTTTTTGTGATTGCGCCGATTGAGTTTCATCAATGCACGAACCGTCCGGTCGGCATTAAACAGGCTGGAAAAATAATATTTCATTACCGGCACCGGATGATACACCGCAACCCGCAGGTTCGCGGGCAACGCGCCGCAGTCGGTTTCGCTCAACCAGCCGGCCGCACCGAAGCCGTCCACCACCAACCGCACGTCCACGCCCCTGGCCGCGGCGCGCTCAAGCGCGGCGAACACCGTGTTGCCCACCTGGTCGGGAGCCAGGATATAAACCTCAACATCGACTTTTTGTCGAGCGTTATCTATCGCGGAGACAACGCGCTGAAAGAACTTGTCTCCATCGGCAATCAATTCTTCCGGTTCCTGCTTTTCAACCGCCGCGGGAACCTTCGTCAATCTCACATTTTTTACAGTTGTCACGCTGTCCAAAACTTTACCGCCTGTATTCACCGCCTGAAATTGATTAACCGGAAGCTTTTTTAAAACTTACCGCCGCCGCCTTTGTGTGCCGATAAGCAAAACTGGCTTAAGGAAGTGCCATTGCACCTAATCCAGACAGCAAATTATCCCTTAAGCAACCAGGAGGCCATATTGACACGTTTGACAACAAGCACCGCCATGGTTATCCGACATCCGACGCAAAGTCTGGCAGGATGATTGCTGACTTTACAAAAAAAATCGTCAGGGAATACCGGAGGTCGGCTTGAAGCAGGTAAAAGAATTTGTTTTAGGTGTTATACACCGGATCGGCAACGACCGCCTTTCCCTCGTTGCCGGCGGCGTTGCATTTTATATATTTCTCTCCATCTTTCCCGCCCTGGCGGCCACTATCTCGATCTATGGCCTGGCCGCGGACCCGCATGTGGTTCAAGGGCATATTGATGCATTGGGAAGATTTATGCCGGAAGATGCCTTCAACGTGGTTTCCACACGCATTCGGGATCTCACCTCCAGTCACAGCAGCTCTCTCACACTGGGTGTGGTAGTCGGGATTCTGCTATCGCTGTGGAGTGCCAACAAAGCCATGAAAGGCGTGGCGCAAGCGCTCAATATCGCTTATGACCGGGAAGAAGATCGCGGATTCATCAAAGTCAACGCTATTACGCTGGCGTTGACTCTCGCCTCCTCCATCGCTTTTATCATAGCGTTGTCCGTTGTCGTGATTGTTCCGATACTGGTTAACGCGCTGCTGTCGATCAAGTCCATTGAACTGGTGACGGTTATCAGCAGCTGGGCTGTGTTTATTTTGGTATTGATCGGCATGTTCCTGATGATCTATCACTTTGCCCCGGCTCTTCATAACAGAACCTGGCGGGACCTCCTGCCCGGCGCAATCACCGCCGCAATACTGTTTTTAATCGCGTCGGTGGCATTTTCCCTTTACGTTGCCAACTTTGGAAAATACGACAAGCAATACGGCGCCCTGGGCGCGGTCGTAGTCACGCTACTGTGGCTGTATATCGGCTCCTATATATTTTTGTTGGGGGCGGAAATAAATGCACAACGAAACCAGGAAGGCACGCAGGGGGCAGAAACACTTCCACAACACCCACATTGATGGACACACGGGCGCAACCACGGGCGGGTAATACTCGCGAGACCGCGGGCGCGAACACATACGATAACTTTCGCGGCAACCGGGTATTGCGGCGTTCTTTATCTATACTAAAGAGACGTCAAAAATTTCACTTCCTGTGCGATAGGATTAGCAAAAAACAAGAACCGAGCGATTTATGAACTACCTGTACCTTACTCTCTCCCGTTATCTTTGCAGTTTTCACCTCTTTCGCCACTTCTGCTCCCTGCAAAATCTCCGCCCCATTCGCTGTATTATTGCCGGGCTGCTTTTGATTCCTGTCCTGGCGGCCTGCAAATCACCCATTACCAAGGAGCCAGGTCCGGCATTATCGACCGCCAGCGCTATTTCCGGCCGCTACACCAACCTTTTCACCGATGCCGGTTATTCCAGGGATGCTGTTTCCGCCAAAATCAATGACGCTTTTCAACAATTATTTCACGGGGACCCGAAAAACGAAGCGGTGTATTACCCGGCGGGAGAAAATGCCAACGGCCCCATGGCCTATATCCTGGACATCAACAGTAATGATGTTCGTTCCGAAGGAATGTCCTACGGCATGATGATCGCTGTGCAAATGGATAAAAAAGCCGAGTTCGACGCCATCTGGAACTGGGCAAAAACCTATATGTACCACAGCGAGGACAATCATCCCGCCAAGGGCTTTTTCGCCTGGTCGGTGAAAACCAACGGCCAACCCAACGACGAATTGCCCGCGCCGGACGGCGAGGAATATTTCGCCACCGCACTCTATTTTGCCACCGCCCGCTGGGGCAACGGCGACGGTATTTATAACTACTCCGCCGAGGCCGACCAGATCCTCAGGGATATACGGCACCGCCGGATTATTACCGGCACAACAGTAACGGGTGAAAAAACCGCGGGCAATCTTTTTGACGAAGATGCGTTGATGGTCCGTTTTACGCCAGACCTGACACAGGCCGACCATACCGACCCTTCCTATCACCTGCCGGCCTTTTATGAAATTTGGGCACTCGTCGGTCCAACGGAGGATCGCCTGTTCTGGAAAAAAGCCGCCAATGTCAGCCGCGATTATTTTCTACTTTCCTCCCACCCGCAAACCGCCCTGACGCCGGACTACGCCAACTTCGACGGCAGCCCCTGGGGTGCGCCCTGGCGCAAGGAAGCTGTCGATTTTCGCTACGATGCCTGGCGCACGGCCATGAACTGGTCGATGGACTGGAACTGGTGGGCCGCCGATGTCCGACAACAGGAGTTGAGCAACCGGCTGCAGGCGTTTTTTGAATCGCAGGGGATGAATGACTACGCCAGCCTGTACTCGCTGGACGGCAAACCGCTGGGCGGCGGCCAGACCACCGGCCTGGTTGCAATGAACGCCACCGCCGGCCTGGCGGCAACGCATCCCAGGAAGGAAAAATTCATCCGCGCACTCTGGCAAACACCGGTTCCGACGGGCAAGTACCGTTACTACGACGGCATGCTGTACATGATGGCGCTGTTGCACTGCGGTGGTAACTACAAGGCCTGGTTGTCGAACAACTGATTACCGCCAATGAAGCGCGTGGTTTGGTCGGCCGCGCAGGGCGTTTTTTA
>CAYVIB010000031.1:0-47399 GCA_964451365.1 uncultured Cellvibrionaceae bacterium | reverse complement strand
CGCCTGCTGCCTTTTCTCCCCCGGGTACACTCCTTGCAGAATTCCAGTCACACCGAATAGCGGGTTCCCGGCCGCTACAGCCGCATTGGTAAAAAATTAATTGATTCGTCCGTCATCAGTCGACTTCGATTTAGCGGTCGGTATCAGAGGAGGTTTTCGTGATCACATTCAATTTTGGCAAACATCAGCAGCACGCAACCGCTTTTCTAAAAGAAGTCGCCAATGAACTGAACAACAGCGATCTCGACCAGGCGGGAAGAATTTTGATTACCATACTGCACACCCTGCGGGATCGTATATCGCCCCAGGAGTCACTCGACCTGATATCCCAACTGCCCATTTACATCCGCGCGGCATATACCGACGGCTGGCGACTGACGGATAAAGTTGAACGAAGTAAAACACGGGAGGGGTTTTTTAACAACGTTAAAAAACATGCGGTTGCCGGAATAAACACCTCTGACTTCGGTAACGATGAAGATGTTGAAGCCAAGGTCAGGGCGGTGTTCCGCGTGCTGGAACGCCATGTGTCGGAAGGCGAGGTAAAACACCTGAAAGGTCAGCTGCCGGAGCCAATCGCGGAATTGCTTGAAGCCTGATCTGAAACAAATGGTGGCGGTTTCCCGCCACCACTATCAGTTCTTATCAGCCCTTCGGCCCCTGCTGCTGAAGCATGATTTTTGCCGCAATATGGTCCGACGCAAACTTGCTCGCGAAAACCTGTGCCTTGCCTTTCAGCCCGGAAACACACATATCCTCGCCATCCATCAAGGCTTTAAAGCCATCACGCGCCACCTGCGAAGGATCCTGCAGTTTGCCGTCGAGAATTTTCGACTGCTCCATATGCGCCTTATGAAAAAAGTCCGTATCGGTCGGCCCTGGCAACAGGGACGTAACGGTAACGCCGGTACCTTCCACCTCCGCGCGAACCGCTTCGGAAAACGAGTGAACAAATGCCTTGGTACCGTGGTAAACAGCCTGGTAAGGGCCCGGCACCTTGCCGGCGATAGAGGCAACGTTAAGGATTCTGCCGCGTTTGCGTGCGATGGCGTCGCGCAAAAACAGTTTGGTCAGCACTATATATGCCCCGATGTTTAGTTGCAGCATATCCAATTCCCGCTCGATATCGGTTTCCACAAACCTGCCGTACAACCCCTGGCCGGCGTTATTGACGAGAATGTCCAAGGTAATTCCGCGCTCCCCTACCTCCCGGTAAAGTTCAAAGGGACTCTGGCGCGGGAACAAATTTTTAGCGATGGGAACAACATTGACGTCGTGCTGTCGCGACAGCTCATCCGCCGTATCGTGCAGATGTTCCTCGTCACGGGCACAAATCACCAGATTAAATCCGTGCTCCGCAAAAACATCTGCCAACTCATAACCGATACCGCTGCTTGCGCCGGTTATTAACGCATATTGGTTTTGTTCCGCCATTACCGCTTCCTCCTCCATCACGCGCGCGTTTAAAAACAATCGTGCGGTATTTGTTAAAACGATGTATAACCGGAGCAATTAACGCGCCGTAATGGACCCGGTTCCCGGATCTGTAGACTTTACAGGGGGATTTGTAAAAAAAAGCTTCTACTACCGCCTCTTGAATCACGGAAAAAAACCCTCGTTAAAACGGGTTTAAATCCCTTCAAGCCGGAAAATCAAATTTACATGTTAAAAAAATAATTTGTCTGTTTTTCTACCAGTTGGACGGTTACTAACCCGGCGTACCCGAATGCCGGGTTAGTAACAACCAAAGTAAGAAAAATTTATCCGGCACGAAGTATGGGTATATTGCTTGCACTCAAGGTTTTTCCACTCCACCGATTCTGTGAGGAAAAGTCATGACAGTTCAGCTATTCGACAACAAGGGAGTCGCCCTGGACAAACAAAAGTTTACCTGGCGCGAGTTGACACCCAAACCTATCAGCAAACTGGATGATGACGCGTATACCCGGGTGCGCGTAATTTTAATGAACGGTATCGAGCAGCAAGCCAACCGCTTTCAACATATGTGCGCTCAGCTTAACGGTGAATTGCGCCATGCGCTGGCCCAGGTGCGACGGGTTGAGCACCACCAGCAAACAATGATCAACTGGTTGATTGGCGCGGACCACTCCCCGCTGGAAACCACCATCGGTTACGAACAGGTAGCCATAGAAGTCACCGCCGCCATCGCCCAGCAGGAACCCGACCCCTATCTTGCACAGGTTTATCGTTACGGGCTGCTGGAGGATTTCGATCATATGTACCGCTACTCGGCGCTGATGGATCGCGTGGAGGGCAAGGACGCCAATAACATTCTGCAATGTTATACGGATGTTACCGCCGGCCGGCCGACTGCCGAGGAACACCGGGCGCCGGAGGACGATTTGCGGGATCATTATGACCACCGGGCCACCGATCCCATCAGCAAAATGAATGCACTGACGATTTTTTCCGGCGAATACCAAACGCGCGATTACTACATGAACATAGGCCCGACTTTCAGCGATCCGGTCGCCCGGCAGCTTTACGCGGAAATCGCCTCCATTGAGGAACAGCACGTTACGCAGTACGGCTCGATTATCGATCCGAACGAAAGCTGGCTGGAAAAATGGATGCTGTACGAAGCCAACGAAGCCTACAACTATTACAGTTGCATGGAATCCGAATCCAATCCACGTATCAAGGCGATTTGGGAGCGTTTTCTCGAATACGAGTTGGGTCACCTGCACCTGGCCATGGAGCTGTATAAAAAACACGAGCGACGTGATCCCGCGGAAATCATTCCCATGCAGATGCCCAGTCCCATCGCTTACCAGAGTCAGCGCGAGTTCGTTCGCCAGACACTGATGCAGGAAGTGGATCTGCGCGTGAACGGCAGCAAGTTTGTTGCGAAGGATCAGGAAAGCCGCGCAACGCTGGATTATCGCAATCACATGAATTCCACCGGTTCACCGTCCGAAACGGTAGCGGCGGGTTACCACTGGCAGCCTGGCACTGAACTTACCGAAGAAATGGCCGAGGTGTCCTGAGAACAATTACACAACCAAACCTATTTTAATTTTTGTAGAGGAGAAGCAACGTGGAAAAATCAACACAGATGGGTACCAATCGCACCGGTATGGATGCCTCTCCGTTCGACAGCAAGAAAATGATTGAGGGAGCCGAAAAGTTTTTTTCGACCCAGGGCAGCATTCAATCGTTAAAATCGTTAAAGCGAGAGCGCATTGACGACGCCGGTCCGGTGGGTTCCGTTCCCATACCGGGCACGCCAAAAGGCATGCTCAAATCCACCATGAAGAAAATGACCGGACACAATCCTGAGATGTTTATCAATAAGCTCGGCGAGCGCCTGGCTTTTGAACGCAGCGGCGTGCGGATTTATGAATCCTTTATTGAAAAATGCATGTCCGCCACCCACGACGGCATGGATATATCGAAAGTTCCTATCGAACGTATCCGCGAATTTCGCAACCAGGAAGCACAGCATTTTCGTTTGATCAAGCAATGCATGGAATCGCTGGGCGCCGATCCCACCGCGCAAACGCCGGACGCCGATGTGGCGGGCGTCGCGTCCATGGGCATGATGAAAGTAATCACCGACCCGCGCACTTCCGTCAGCCAGTGTCTGGAAAGTATGCTGGCCCTGGAACTGACAGACAATGCCGAATGGGACTTGCTGATCAAGCTGGCGGAAGATATGGGTATGGCCGACATGGCAGGTCAGTTCGCCCAGGCAAAGGATGAAGAGGATATTCACCTGCGGGAAATACATCAGTGGTATGAGGATTTCGTGCGCGGCGAAGCGCGCATGGGCGTCGCCTGATAACCGTCGCGAACGTACTGTAGGGGGTAGGAAAAGCGCCACCCGCCGTTTTGCGAAAGAAGAATTGAATATCCGCCGGCACCCGAGGCGATCAGGGCGAGGGATTCTGAAATCGTAGAGTCAGGGACGACGTGACGGAGCTACATGGATGTATTTATGTGATTTCAGAATGCCTCGCCCTGATTGTCTGTCTTTCTTAATGGCACCGCAATGACTCAACGAAAAACGGCGAGGGACGCGTTGCTTGCCCAACCTACAGGAACACCAGGAAAATGGTATGAAAGGAAACGTCATTTATCTTGCGGGGGCCTTAATTCTTTTTCTATTTGCAAGCGGATGCGAGAAAAGGAAACCCGAAATCAGTCCGAGCGGAAGCGAAGAAAAACCGCTGACCAAAGCACTGGAAGCCGGCGCGGCGGTTCTGCAAACCAGCGAACCTCTCGATGCAATTAATATGTACCTGGTGGGATTCCACCCAATGAAAAACGACCCATCCCATCAAATGGAGGCTCATCACTTTTGCCGCCAGGTCAATGCGGATTTCGCGCAGTGCGTTTTGTTCGACGGCAACACCGGCGATGCCAATCTCAACGGAATTGAATACATTATTTCGGAAAAAATTTTTGAATCGCTCCCCGAGGACGAGAAACAATACTGGCATCCCCACAACTACGAAATTCTGTCGGGCCAATTGGTTGCGCCCAATATTCCATCGGTGGCGGAAATAGAACTAATGGAAGGCAAGATGAACAGTTACGGAAAAACCTGGCATCTGTGGGATACCCGTGACGAGTCCGGGGACCAACTGCCGCTGGGCGATCCCATGCTCGCATGGTCGTTTAACCGCGACGGCGAAGCACAACCAGGCCTGGTGGAAGAGCGTGATCGTAAAACGGGAATCGATACGGAAGAGGTTCGCCAAAACCGGCAGGCGCTGGTGGAACTGGCCCGCCCGCAAGAGGGCGTCGATGCACTTAAAGGGCAGTTTTCCGGCCCGACGGAATCCATTCCGGGCGTGGAGGAAAAGAAACCCCGTTGACATTGCTACAGAAGAGCCCTGCTTCGCAAAACGATAACCATATTGTTCACCGCCTGTTCCAGCTGTTTCATCACCCGCGAATCATTGGACCCCTGGTTGAGAACAAAGTAGGCTGTATCCAGCACCGCCTGCCAGCGCGGGACCTTGGGCAGCTTTTTAACGGAAAAATACCGGTCCATGGTGCGCACACGCAATTGGCTGTTATCGTTGGTGACGCGCCATAATTTGCTTTGTTCAGCCAGTTCTATTTTGTCCTTGCCAGTGGTTTGCTCCCAGCACTGGAGGGTCAGCACCATCAGGTCCACCAGTACGTGACGAAAATTGATATCGGAATCGACACTCGCCGGGCGCATAACGGAATAGCCACGGTTATCCAGCAGCCCCACGATATCCAGTGAAATTTCCAACTCACCGATCATCACCAGAATTTTTTTCAGCAATTCGACCGAGGCGGTATTCGCACTTTCCAGGTTTCCTTCCAATACGGCGTTACCGGACAGGTTCAACCCCTCCTCGGGACCGGACCGTCCAACCTCCTCTGCCAGAATGGCCATCACCGAGTTCAGGCACTGCTTGACGATTGAGAGATTATGATCAATAAAATAATACGGTAGACTTTGCGTCGAATATCTGGAGTCTTCGGCCATTTTGCCTGCTGCCACGGTTTGGTCTAATGGATTGGACATCGGTTTAACGAGGGCCTGTCAGCACTAATTCGCTCATCGCTCCCGTCTAACAGA
Organism: uncultured Cellvibrionaceae bacterium; assembly: GCA_964451365.1. Classification (GTDB taxonomy): domain Bacteria; phylum Pseudomonadota; class Gammaproteobacteria; order Pseudomonadales; family Cellvibrionaceae; genus CAYVIB01. Next base: position 41,818 of record CAYVIB010000031.1, on the reverse strand, counting down.
CTGCCAGGAAACAGCCACTTTTATTTTTGTTTTACTCTGCTGGTTCAGGAAAAGGTTCATCGTAAAAAACGGATATCACTATCCGGTCAAGTTCCCGTGTCGCTTAAATCACAAAAATATTCTAACGTCGCGGCAGCGTCAATGTCCGCTGGCGCGTAATTCTATCTTTAATCTTGTGTCAACAGCGTCAAAACCTCAACGCTTATAACCCGCGGTTGATCACGAACCTGAAAATAATCCGAAAGCTTATAAATACCGGCCCGCCCCTCATTCGACACCGATGGTAATAACACCCATAAATATTCCGCGAAATTGAAGAAAGATAATTTGCCCGACAACGATTTACCTGTTTTTTCCTGTGAACCGCCGTATCTCTTCCTGAACAGAGATTGTCATCCACACCAAAATAAAGGTTTAATTTTGTACAGATTGTATTACTTGCAGCCAATGCAAAATGGTTTGAATGCCAGGAGGACGTTTTATGGCGCAAATGGAAACCCAATGTGACGTTTTGATTATCGGTTCCTCCATGGCGGGAGCCTGCCTGGCGCGGCAACTTAAAATTAAACATCCGGAACTCGATATCGTCGTGCTGGAAAAGAAAAAGCAGTTCGATCACTGGGTGGGCGAATCCACACTGGAATCGTTCTGGGACTACGCGGTAAAAGACCTGCACCTGGGTTTTTACCTGGACACCAACCACTTGTACAAACACGGCCTGCGCTTTTTTTACGACTCGCCGGAGCACGACCTGCCCATCGACCAGATGAGTGAGGTGGGGCGCTCCTGGTTTCACACCACACCTGCCCATCAAATTAACCGCAAACGCTTCGACACCGACCTCTATCACATGAATGTCGACGCGGGAATTGATGTGCGCCTGGGTACCAGCGTCAGGGAAATCACCCTCGACGGAGAAAACGGCCATACCGCGGTCACGGGTAACAACACCTATCGCTGCAGATGGATGGTGGACGCCGCCGGATTCGCCAGCCCCATCGGCAAAAAGCTCAGGCTGATCAAATCCAATAACAACAATCACCCCATCGACAGCTATTGGGGGCGCTTCAAAAACATTGCCAACCTGGATTTGCTCGGCGACCGCGAATGGCGCGCCCGGGTCAATCACACAACGCGAGCCCTGGCGACCACGCACTTTATGTACGGCGGTTACTGGATCTGGCTGATACCCATCGACGGAGAAACCTTCAGCATCGGCGTTACCGTGCGTACCGATATGAGCCCTGTCAAAATAAACAACGACAGGGAATTTATTGATTTCCTCAAAACCCATCGTTGCATGCGACAACTGTTGGGCGACCAAAGCGAACTGCTCGACTTCCATCGCCTGCGCGGCATCTCGCGGCAGGCAAAGCAAAGCTTTTCCGAACAGCGCTGGTTTCTTACCGGCATGGCTTCGGCAGTGCTCGACCCGATACTCTCTCCCGGCTCCGCCCTTCTGGCGGACAACAACCGTATGATCGGCGACCTGATTACCACCGACATGGCGGGCGAGGAAAACGTATTTCGCAACAAGGTCAAGGCCTACAATGCATTCAACAAAGTGTGGCTGGAAAATTTCTTCCTCCACATCAAGGGCCACTACCACGACTGCTTCGACCGCCAGCGCGCCAATTTCGAAACTCTGTTGATGCAGTGGTTCGGCATTATCCTGCCTGTTTCGATGACGGAAAGCTGGGGTTACGACCCGAACATGAGCGACGAGGAATTCGACATGCTCGACAAAAAAGCGGAACTGATGCTGGAGGAGTCCTGTATTCACCGTGTAGAGCATATCGTACGGGAGCTGCAGGACCTGCTGGAAAAAAAAGGCGTGGTCCACGCCAATAACAAAGGACAGTTCTATGATATCGAAATCGGCGACCGCTTTATGCTTAACACCCGTACCATGGGTAAAACACTCTGCCAGGAAGGTATTGCCAATATTGAACAGGAAATGCTGCGCGTCGGAATAATCCGCTCCCTGCAGCGCTTGGCCGAAGTGGAGCAAATAAACTGCGCCGAAGAAACCTTTGCGGACGTTGCACGAATAGCTATCGATAATTCACTGACTCTACGGCAAAGCCTGGACTTACTGAAAGTAAAACACGCCGCCTATCAAGGCACGATGGAGAAACAATACACCGCCGCCTAAACGGAATTACCAACACGACACGGAGCGGAAGAGAATCGCAAACAACGGTAACGCAATAATGGGCAGCGCAGATCAGATGTTAAAAGTTGAACTCGGAACAGATGAAGTCAGTGACGAAGACTTTATCAATTATTCCCGCAAGCACAGGCAAATCGCCCAGGCGGTACTGAAAACCATTTTCAGGCGCCGCCGGCTGCTACCGACCGAACACGACAAACCGGAATGCTTCGCACGGGAATCTGAACCGCATCTTTCCGCTATCGCTTCGGTTATCGCCGAAAACGAGCCGATCAACCTGATTCTGCCGGGCTTCCCCGCCAAATCTCCCAACCGGATGAAAACACTGAGTGCCTTACCCGACCTCGCGGAGAAACATGCGTTACATAACTTGAACTCGCTCTGCGAGGAAATAGGGGCTGTTTACCCACCCGGCGCCTACATAACAATTTGTTCCGATGGCCGCGTATTCGCCGACCTTGTTCACATTCCCGACCAGGACGTGTCGGACTATGGCAACTATTTGCAGGAATATGCAAACAGGGTTCACCCGGAAAAATTTTCCTTTTTCAACCTGGACCAGGTTTATCCGGAAGTAAGGGACTACACCACACTGCGGGAAGAACTGCTGATTCAATATGGCGAGTCCATCTACCAGCTGCGCAGACGATGCCGGACCGAGGAAGAAGCCAAAGCGATGTACCTGGGCATTACCCGGTTTATCGTGGAAGATTATTCCGGCCTGGATATGTTTAAAAGCGAATCCCGCACCACCCTCCAAAAGCTCGCCAAATCCGTGGCCTACCGGGTAATTCAACGCAGCAACGCCTGGACCAGGCTGCTGGAAAAACATTTCGCCGGCGCCGTGCGCCTGTCCATTCACCCCCAGTTTCGCGTGTCGAAAAAAATCGGCATTACGCTGGCGGAATCCGACGATTGCTGGCTCACTCCCTGGCATGGTGTTGCCTTGAGAAAAGGTGACAAAATTCTGCTGGTAAAACGCGGTGAGGCGGAACAAACAGGCTTGCTGGCATTTGAAAACGGCAGGCCCAGTCACTTTGAATTTATACCAGGCAATAAAGTATGAAGCTGACCCGTCTCGCCCCCTTCGGTGCGTTGGTGGAAGCCGAAGGAAATGAAAATTCCATCTTGTCGATCGAACCATCCGCCGTGCGCGATATTCTCGCCGAACATCTACTGGTCGTTTTCCGCGGCTATTCGCTCGTACCAGACAACGATTATATTGCCTTCGCCCGCCAATTCGGCGACCTGCTCGCCTGGGAATTCGGCGAAATACTCGAACTGAAAATGCAGCCCAACCCCGCCAACCATATTTTTGGACAGGGTCGGGTGGAACTGCACTGGGATGGCGCCTACGTGGAAAATAAACCGCACTACAACCTGTTTCAATGCATAACAGGCGCAACTCCGGGCGCCGGCGGAGAAACCCTTTTCGTCAATACCCTACAGGTGCTGGCGCTGGCTACGGAAGAGGAGCGCCGCCACTGGCAATCACTTACGATTGAATATCGCACGGAAAAGAAAGCACACTACGGCGGCCGGATCGAATCCCCGCTGATTTGCAAAAACCGGTACGATAACAGCGATGTTATCCGCTACATCGAAGCCTTTAACGAAGACAACAACCACATTAATCCGGTGGATGTCACAGTTCGCGGCCTGGACCGGGAGACGTCCGGCAATATCCTGCGCGACTTGAACACACGCCTGTATTCGGACAAGTTTATGTACCGGCACACATGGCGCGCGGGAGACTACCTGATCGCGGATAACAGCCGCCTGCTTCACGGGCGCTCGCGCTTTGTGAAGCTCAACGACCAACGCCATATAAAACGGATAAACATTTTGTGATGAAAACCATTACCACTGTTATTTTCGACCTGGACGGCACGCTCGTCGATTCCCTGCCTGACATCGCCGATGCCATGAACCGCGTGCTCGCCCATCACCAACAACCGATCCAGACACGCGAAGCATACCGCGCCCTCATCGGCAACGGCATACGTTCCATGGTGAACCGGCTGGTACCCCACTACGACCCGGCTCACCAGCAGGTTCTCTACGGGGAATTCATCCTCCGTTACGGCGAGCACCTGTTTGACAAATCCGCCTGCTACCCCGGCATGACCGAACTGGCAGCGCAATTGTGCTCCGCCGGTTATACGCTGGCGGTGTTCAGCAACAAACGGCACGATTTAACCAGGAAACTGGTGCGACACTTCTTCCGCGACGATGTCTTTAAAGTGGTTAAAGGTCATACCGAAGGAGATGCGCGAAAACCCAATCCCATTCCGACCAATCAATTGCTATCGGATCTGGCGGTGGAGCCGGAGAATGCAATTTTAATCGGCGACACGGCTATTGATGTGGAAACGGCAAAAGCCGTCAATATGACCTGCCTTGGCGTGAGTTGGGGTTACCGCCCCGCCGAAACCCTATTGGAAGCAGGAGCCGAAGCCGTCGTCGATTCCGCCGGAGAAATTTTCGACTGGCTGGAGCGACGCGACAACTCCAACCGGTCAGCCACAACTCGATAACCGGGAGAAAAAAGATGAAGGCAGTTACCCGACCGTTAATCGCAATTATTTGTATCGCCGGCCTGACGCAAAACAGTTTCGCCGGCAGCGACATTGAGCAGGCAAAAAAGAGCTTTGCCAAAATTCAATCGATGGTGGGAAACTGGAAAGGAAAACTGCCTGACGGCAACGATATCGAAATTTCCTATGAGGAAATTAATGGCGGCGCCATTGTCGAGCGCTATCGTTCAAGGGATCCCATGTGGTGGAACATGTCAACCGCCTACCACCTCGACAACGAGAAAATCATGATGTCCCATTATTGCTCGTGGGGCAATCACCCGCGAATGAGTGCGACGGTAAACTCCTCCAACAGCGGAAAAATCGATTTCAATTTTATTGACCTCGCCCGGAACGAACCGGACAACGGCTATATGCGCGACCTGGAAATTGAGTTTATCGACAATGACCATGTTGTTCACTACTGGCTGTGGCGGCAGGACGGCAAGGACACGCCATTGAAGCTCACACTCACACGGATGAAATAGATTTTTTTGTACGGCGGGTAAGTAATGGCCCGATACTTCGGTCGCCACCCGCCATAATCGCAAACGGCGGGTGGTCGCTTACCTACCCCCCCCACGAAAAGTCGAGGTGGACTATGACAGCGGCAATTAAAATAAACCAATGTACCGGCGACGGCGAAGCGCTTATTAACGCTGCCTATGCGCTCCAGGAGGAAATTAACACCTACCGCGACGAGATCGAAACCGGGCGCCGAATTCCCGCAGCACTTGTCAATAAATTAAAAAAAGCCGGCTTTTTCCGCATGACCATGCCCGCCGAATGGGGCGGCATGGAACTCGATCCGATGACCCAGTTGCACGCGATCGAAGTTCTCGCCCAGGCGGACGCCTCCGTTGCCTGGTGCGTGATGATCGGCAGCGACACCGGCTACTTCAGCGCGTTTATCGACCAGGAGGTTGCACGAAAAATGTTTCCCGATGTGGATATGGTTACCGGCAGCACGCTCACCACCACCGGCCGCGCGGAAAAAGTGGAAGGCGGTTTCCAGGTGAGCGGCAGAATGCCCTTTTCCAGCGGCTGCCAGCACAGCGACTGGTTTGTTGCCGGTTGCCTGGTTTACGAAAATGGCCGGCAGTGTTTTCTGGAAAATGGCATGCCCGTAACGCGGCAGTGTTTTATTCCCAGGGAAGCGGTGAAAATACTGGATACCTGGGACCCGATTGGCTTGCGCGGCAGCGGCAGCCATGATCTGGAAATTGAAAGCCATTTTGTTCCGCGGGAACAAAGCTTCAGCTTCCAGGATTTCCGGCCTTACCGGATGTCCCCGCTGTACGTCTTTCCGATGAGCATCCTGTTGAACTTTTCTTCAGTTCCACTAGGTATTGCGCAGGCGGCTATCAACGAATTTGCCAAACATTCCCACCGCCCCGGTAGAATGACGTTTGTCGGCGAGAAGATGCTCCCACCGAAGGAACTTTGCGACGAATTTTTTGTGCAGGATGCTGTCGGCAGGGCGGCGGCAAAAGTGGGCGCGGCGCGCGCCTGGCTCTACAGCACGATTGAAGGAGTATGGCAGGCCCTGACCGGCGGCGACGAGCCCACACCCGAACAAATCGCCGATTTTTATCTGGTGCATACACATGTGTTCGAATCCTGCAAGGAAGCGGTGGAGTTGATCTACAAAGTCAGCGGCGGCGGCGCGGTATACAAAAGAAATAAAATTGAACAAAGCCTGCGCGATATTCAGACTATTAATCAGCACGTAATCAATTCGCTGCGCTCTTATTCGGTGGGTGGCAGGTTGTACCTGGGATTACCGCCGGAGCAAATTCTTTTGTAAAAGGTCTTCTCTGCTTTATTACTTTCCTGTAACCCCTCCCCAACCCTCCCCTTGTCAGGGGAGAGAGTTGATAGCCCACCGGCTGGACTTCATCCACTTGAGCAAACCAATCCTCCCCCTGTCGCGGGAAAAGCTAAGGCGTGCCCCAACCAAATACTCAGCTAATGGCACGAACCAGCCCCTCCCCCTGCCAAGGGGGAGGTTAGGAGGGGGTTGGACTGTATGTTGCTTATAACGCAGTATGAGGTCGCTTACTTAATGAATGGCGGCTGTCGTTTAACTTATAGCCAATACAAGGAGTGACATCCATGACTGACCAATTTAACCCAGACACACAGCGCGACATACCGGAACAGGCTGCGCGGGAAGCGGAACGATTGAAAACCCAGGCAAAAAACGCAATCGATTCAGCCACCCAACGCGCAAAGGAGCACGGCCGGCAAACCGCGCAAGACGCAAAGGAGCGCGTGGGGCAACAGGCGGATAAGCTGGCCAACGCAGAGCGCGCAGCCGCAAATCAACTAAGGCAGGATGACCTCAACACGCTGGCCCGGTACGCGGAACAAGTGGCGGATAGCATCCACCAGTTCGCGGGCCAGATCCGGCGTAAAAGCGTTGATGAAATCATTCATGACGTCAGTGATTTCGGGCGTAAAAATCCCGCCCTTTTTATTGCGGGAAGCGTTGCCGTTGGCGCGGTTTTAATGCGTTTTGCAAAATCCTCCGAACATCACGAACATGAAGAACTAGCCAGGCCCGAACGCGCCGGTTCATTTACCGAAACGCGCGCCGGTTCATTTGAAACAGAGGTGCCTACCGTCACCGAGCGGGTTACTTCGCCACAACCGAACAGTGCAACCACATCCGCGCGTACCCGTTCAGCCACGACACCCACGCTGTAAATCCAAAGGAGGGTTTACTATGGATAATCGCTCCAGTTCAGCAAAAGTACATTCAACACGCGATCACGATTCCGTGCCAGGACTGATCCGACAGGTTATCAATGATTCCAGCGCTTTAATCACCAAGGAGGCCGCGCTGGTGCGATCGGAAATTTTCCAGGCCGTGGAAGGCGCCAAAAAGGGAATTTCATCCGTTGCCACCGGCGGCGCGGTAGCTTACGCAGGTTTGCTGTTTTTATTGTTGTCGGCGGTTTTGGGTTTGTCACTGGTAGTGGATATGTGGCTGGCTTCGCTGATCGTCGGCGGTGTGGTTTTGGTTATCGGCCTGCTAATGCTTCAAGCGGGCAAGAAGAAACTGGATCCGCATTCGTTTAAACCAGAACACACAGCAAACACCTTTCGAAAACATGGAGAAGCAGTGAGAGGTAAAAGCCATGAACTTCAACGTTAGAGACGAATCGCATAAAACGCCCGATCAACTGGAGAGGGAAATCGATATGCGGCGCGAGCATATTGTCGATACTCTGGACGAGTTGGGTAATCGCCTCTCCCCCCGGTACATGGTCGACCAGACGGTGAACTACGTTCGGGGAAATGCGGGTGTTTTTTCCCGTAATCTGTCGAGCACCGTTAGCCACAACACCGGACCACTCCTTTTAACCGCGGCCGGATTATTGTGGATGTTCAGTAACTTGAGAGGCCGCCGGCACGCCGATACCGGCTACGGTTCAAATCAAGGCTACAGCGAACCGAATCAAAGTTACACGGACCAGGATTTTTTTGGCGAATACGACTATGGCGTCTTCGACGAGTATTCCGATCCCACCATGCTGGACGTGGATGAAAGTATCGGGTCGAGCGCGCTTTCCAGTCGCGGTACCCCGGGTGAACGATCCAGGAAGGAACAATTGAAGGACAAGGCACGGGGTGTAAAAGACAAAATGGCCGGCGCGGCGAACGAGGCAAGACATAAATTCGATTCCGCAAAAGCAAAAGCCAGGCAGAAAGCGGCACAAATGCGACATGGAAACGGTCGCCAGGCCATACGCGAACAATCGCAACGCATTGCCGGCGAATTTGGACATATGGTGGAACGTCACCCGCTGGCTATCGGCGCGGCGGGCGTCGTCCTGGGTGCGTTAATTGCCGCGAGCTTCGCGCCCACCCGAACGGAAGACCGCGTTATGGGCCGGACCCGGGACCGGATGAAGGACCAGGCATCCGTCAGGGCCAGGGAAGCCGGCGAAAAGGCCGAGGCAAAAGCCAGGGAAACCGCTGCAAAAGTACAGGAGGATATCAGGCAGAGTATTAAACCGGACAGCAGTTCGAGTCCTTACATACGCTGAAAGGAACGCGTCCGATCAGGAACCTCATCCTTCACGGGGTGAGGTTCTTTTATTGGTTTTCCCAGACCCGCTTCGCGCACGGGAACAATTTAGAGCCTATCTCAAAATCGTCTGTGCCGAAGTTTCTGTGATAGCAGCTTGCACAATCCCACTTCGACCGTCGTTTGCATCGGGGGAAGGCGTCACAACCGCATAAATACGTCCCTGTAGCTCCGACGCGCATGGAAGCGCTAATGCCGCGATGGCAGGATGCCATAGAGTGGCCTCAATTCTTCCCTGACTGAATTGAGGGTTTTGAAACCTTCCCCCCGACGACAAACTCGTAATGTGCAATGCTGCAATTTTGAAATAGGTTCTACAAATAACGATGCTTTTGAAAATAACGGGAAGGCTTTTCCGAGGCATTTCGCGGTAGGTGGAAAATGGATCGGCGTTGGATCGGGAGAATGCAATCCAGTTTAACTATACTGTCGTCCCGATACTGGGGTAAATAAATCCATCTGCGAAACATCCACATCCCTCCCTCCGTGCGCGGGCACTTCCAGCGGTCGCCGGAACCGCGATACATCCAGCCCGACAAAATCCCGCCCCTTCCCTTCCAAACCGTAACGCCTGATCGCCGTGGTAAAACGCTGCCGGATCAGGTCCGCCCACACGCCCTCGCCGCGCATGCGTTTACCAAAATCCGATACGTACTCTTTTCCTCCGCGCATATCACGCACACGGTTCATTACCCTTTCCGCCCGGTCGGGAAAGTGCGCCTCCAGCCATTGTTGAAACAACGGGCTCACCTCCCAGGGCAGGCGCAGGATAATGTAACTCACACCCAAGGCCCCGACATCCGCCGCCGCCTTAATGATTTTCTCCAGTTCCGAATCGTTGATAAAAGGAATCATCGGCGCGGCATTAACCCATACCGGCACGCCGGCTTCCGCCAATCGCTGCACCACCGCCAGGCGCCGGGCGGGCGATGCGCAACGCGGCTCCAATGTGCGGGCCATTTCATGATCCAGAGTCGTAATCGTGATGGTTACGGCGGTTAGATGCTCCCTTGCCATTGCTGCGATCAAATCCAGGTCCCGCTCGATCAGCGCATTTTTGGTAATCAAGTAGGCGGGCTGCCGGCATTCGTGGAGCACTTCCAGGATACGGCGCGTCAACCCCAGTTTGCGCTCGCACGGCTGGTAAGCGTCGGTGTTTACACCCAGCGCAATCGGTTCCGGTATGTAAGAGGGCTTCGCCAGTTCCCGTCGCAGCAACTCCGGCGCATTTACCTTGGCGAATATCCGGCTTTCAAAATCCAGCCCCGGCGACAGGCCCAGATAGCTGTGGGTGGGCCGGGCATAGCAGTAAATACAGCCGTGCTCGCAGCCGCGATAGGGGTTCAGAGAGACACTGAACGGAATATCCTGCGATGTGTTGCGCGTAAGGATGGTTTTCGCACGCTCCTCTATCACCTCGGTGACAAAGGCGGGCGTTTGGAACGCCTCTTCCTCCTCACGATGCCAGCCATCATCGTAATCCTCATGGGTGTGTACCTCGTAGCGCCCCTCCATGTTAGAGACGGCGCCACGGCCCTTTCGCGGCTGAATGGGTTCTTTTGACATTGGCGTGCCAATTCATTGGATACTGTATATAAAACCAGTATTATCTTAGCGCCGACCCGGTCGAACATCAAGGAATGATTTGCCTGGATTACCATCACGCAGATTTAAGAGGTACAAATTATGCGCTTTTCGATTGAAATATCCCCCGAACAGCACCAGCGCCTTAAAAACGCCGCCGCGTTGAGGGGCAAGACCATCCGGGATCATATACTTGAAAAGGCACTTCCGGAAAATAACAAACAGCTTTCCCGCAAGGCACGAAAAATAAAAGAAAAAAACAAATAAGCCGGTTTGCAGGGCGGGTGAGCCAAAGCGACACCCGCCGCTTTCCCTACACAAAAAGCACTTCCCCTATTACGGCCCCTGGCCCCGGCAGGGTCACCCAGTCACCGGCCGCGTTTACCTGCCGAATGGCGCGTTCACGGGGATTATTAACGGCGATGACCTGGTTCAGGGCGAACTGCGTTACCAAGATGGCGACATTTACATGGGCGATTTCAAAGGCCTGGCATTATCCGGCCAGGGGACCATGATATCCGCCAGTGGCAAGGTTTTTACCGGACGGTTCTCCAATAGTCGCCCCAACGGCGAGGGCGTCTGCACCCAGCCCGGCGGCTCGCCCGAATACTGCTACCAGAAAAAAGGCCTTCGATTCCCCCGCCCGCATTGGATCAGGTAGCAAAAGAAAACCTGGAACAGTCCAATAAACAGGAGCGCGAACGATTGGCCGGGCTCGCACGGGAGAATATAAAAAACAGCGAAATCCGAATCAGCGATTTAAAACGCGAACGGCAAACCGCCCCGCAACGGGTGAACGCCGAAAGAACCACAATGATTGAACGGTGCGAGTGTTTTGTCGCGGACGCGCCCTGGTTCAAAGGCTGCCTGTTCCTTACGGATAAAGACAGTACCTGGCAAGAGCGCGAAGCGGAAAAACGCGCGCGCGACAGAACCGACCGCGCCTGCGAGGACTGGTAGGATCGCACCGGCGGCCTGACCGAGGATGCGATTATCGAACAGGAACTTGACCGGATCGCCAGCGACCTGAATGCCGAAACCGCCGCCCTGGCCCGCAAGAAAAAACAAGCCGAAGCCGAACGTGCCGCGCTGCTGCGCAAACAGGAAGTGGAACGAGAGCAACGGCTGGCCAAGCAACGGGCACTGGAAAAAACACGGCGCGAGGAAATGCTGAGGGAACGGGAGCGCGAATGCAGGGAACAAATTTGATCGTACTGGAAAAATACCAAGCGTTTTCTACTGAAATACTCAGGTTATCCTTACTAGGCATAGCCGGATACGGTTTTCTTGTTGCAAACATTGCGCTCAAAATTGAAGATGGAGGCTTACATTTGCTGGCAACTGGTTTTCTACGCCCGTTATTTTTAATATTGGGCGTATTTTCTCTCGCCTTATCTTCCTTATCCGCCCTCGCCCATCGCTTTTATTCATCCGACTGCCTGACCCATTTCGTGCGACTGCTACGACTAAACAACTCGAAGATTGACTGCAGCGATATAATAGAAGCAGAAGAAAGAAGCTTGGAAAAAGATCTCAACCGATGCAAACTATTTTTGTTGGTTGCATGCTGCGGACTTTTTTCCGGTGCGGTATTCGTGGCAATGTCATTCAGTTTGGTTTTATTCAAAGCTTGACAAATTAACAATCAACAGCTCAAAGAAAAGCACCAGTGGAGATATACTTTTTGTAGTCGACTTGATTAGGACATACTCTAAACTCAACGAATTTTCGGCGGCGATGCTAAAGCTATCCATACACAATGACGGCAAGGGCAAGATAGATTGGCTCACCTTTCAACTGTTAGAGAGATTTGCGAAAAGATCAGCCATGAAGCCCGCACTCGCGGGTATCCATTTAAGTGTCACATTTTAGAACCACAGCCGTAGCATTCTCGATGTCGCCTTCTTCTGGAACAACTCGATTCTAACCCCTCCAAACCTCCCCTTGAACAGTGGGAGGAGCTTTATGATCACTCCACATCAACCCACAAATTTCCAGCCAATCTCCCGGCGTCTCGCTTTCAACCAGCGGCAAATTCCCCCAACGGGGATTCCGCCTTTAGCCCCCCGTGCTAATTCTTGTATAGGTAATAATCAAAACAAGAGAGAAAAATATGCATTTATTTTTGAACCCCGTGGTGGCATTGCTCGCCGCGACCCTTTTTCTCACCGCCTGCGGCGGCGGTTCCGACGGCATCGCGGGACGAGGCAGTAAGCCATTTCCAAAACTCCCTCAAGGACGATCTTGCGGGTAGCTGGGTGTACGAGGAAGAAAACGGCAACATCAACGTCACAGCCTGATGGACATCGCGGGACCACTCAATCGCTCGCGGGAAACGGTCAAGTCCCACCTTCAGTCCATATACCGAAAAACCAACACCAGCCGCCAGAGCGAATTGGTGGCACTACTGGCAGCCAGCCGTGGAGTACGCTAAATTTTTTTATCGTACCGCGAGGAAATCAGCGAAAAGCCGTTGTTATTTGTAATATTTGTTTTTTCTTTTTTCTTTCCCGGAAATCAGTCGGTTAACTTTGTCATCCCCACCATTCTGGAAAGAATCGCCTGAAACTCCTCCTGGCTGATATCCACCATTTCCACCACTCGACCGTAAAGCATGATAGTCGGTACGTTTCTGCCTCCCAGTTCCTTTTGCGCCTCGCGCAGGCAGTACAAAATCGCGCGCTCTTTTTTATTTAAGCCGTCGCGCACATCAGGGAGATCATCGTAGTCGCTGGGAATTGCCATGGTTTGGAAGAGAATATTGAATGTACCTGTATTTTATATTTAAGCTGGAGGCAATGGTACCGGAGTGCTGAACAATAATTCCCGCCATCCCGGGCGGAGCGGCTGGTAACCCCCTCCCAACCTCCCCCTTGAAAAGTGGGAGGAGCCGTTCCCTCCACTTTTCAAGGGGAGGGTTACGGTGGAATGGTACTTCCTTAAGCCAGTTTTGCTTAAAATCGCGGTGGTAAGTCGCCTACCGGAGGCCCTTCAGAAACCTTCGGCAACATGGGTAAACCGGGAAGACAAAAAGCACGGCTTTTTGCCGGTTTACGGGTTTGGCACGGATGACAAACCCCGGTCTTGCAAGCGACGCAGGAGCGTTTAGCACAGTAAGTTGCCCGTAGAGCCTCCAGGGAACGGATTTACGGCGTGTTTCTGAAGGGCCTCCGATGGGCAAACTGGTGGTGGCATCGGTGTAAAAAGATTTCTTCGCTTAAGGAAGTGCCATTCGGGTTAGGGTGGGGTTTTACAGCCAAACCCGAACTGGATCAAAATCTGCATAACCCGAACCCAGAAATAGTATTGTTCCGGCGGATGCCGGCAAATTTTTTGTAACGCTACCAGGTATCCTCTGATTACGGAGCAGCTTATGGCAAATATAGATATCCAGCACGATGAAAAGTCGCACAAGTTTTATGTAACGCTTCAAGACAACGAGGAAGCCGTTCTTATATACCGGCTGATGAAAGGAACCGGGGAAGCGCCGGCAACCATTGATTTCACGCGCACTTACGTACCGCCGGAATTTCGCAGCCAGGGCATTGCGGAGGCACTGGTGCGGCGGGGTGTTAAGTGGGCCAGGGAGCAGAACTTCCAAATGACGGCGTCGTGCTGGTATGCAGCGAAATTTATTGGTAAGGATATCGGGTGATTGCGACTTAAAAGCCCCCTCCCAACATCCAGCCCCGGCCTCTAAACCGGGAGTTCCGCATCCAACCGCATCGGTTATAGATCCGGTTAAAAAATAGCAGCGCGCGAGCACCGTTCGGACTATAATGCATATCTTAATAACTGCCGGTTACGCCGGATTCGAATAAAAAAGCATGCAAGGAGGTAGTATCCAAATGGATGCGCTCGTTTCCCCATTCCGTTTCCTGTCCTGTATTTTCATCATCAACCTGTCGGTCGCCGTTCACGGCGCTCCGCAAACCAGTGACTATGGCACATTGCCCTCGACCCACATGGTATCGGTGTCACCGGATGGCGATAAAGTCGCTTTTCGTAAAACCGACGGAGAGAAAGACATGGTGGTGGTTTATTCCCTGAAGGAACAGAAATACCTGGCCGGCGCGGATACCACCGCCATTACGCCAAGGAATGTCTACTTCGTCAGCGATACCAAACTGATCATGGTGGTGTCGGAATTCAGGCGAATTCACGGGTACAGGGGCTCCCATAATTTAAGCGCCGCGTATGTCATGGACATTAATACCGGCGAAGTGCAACAACTATTGACCGCTGGAGACAATATTTATCTGGGCCAGTCAAGCCTCGGCGGTATTGTGGGCATGTCGCCCGACAACAAATATGTGTACATGCCTGCCTTTGTCGGCAACAGCCGCGAAGCCTCACCGGACTTTGGGTTGATGCGGGTTGAGTTGGATTCGCCAAAACGACCGCGTGAACATATTAGAGGCGCCCAAAATATCACGGATTATTTTGTTGATGAAAAGGGTGAGGTCGTGGCGAGGGAGTACTACAACAACGCATCCAACGAACATGCGATTTGGGCCCGAAAAAACGGGGATTGGAAAAAAATCCACAGTAGTGAGGAGGAAATTATTTCCATTTCCATCCAGGGCCTTACGCCGGACAGGAAATCACTCGTGGTATTGGGAGAGGATGAAAAAACCGGCCGGGTCTCCTACTACACCATGTCCCTGGCGGACGGTTCCCTCAAGGGTAGCGGGTTTGGACGGGCGGATGCGGATATCGAGCATCTGCTTATGGATATAAACCGGGTGGTTTATGGCGTAGTCTACTCAGGTTTTATGCCCAGCTACCTGTTCTTCGACCAAAAAGTGGATAAGCGCATGAAGGAAATTACGGCGCTGTTCTCTGATCATTCGGTTTGGTTGCGCGACTGGAGCGCCGACTGGAAGAACCTGATCGTCTACGTCGAAGGCTCGTCATCATCGGGTGAATACTACCTGTTCACGGAGGGCCAGCCCGGCAAATTCCTGGTGGCGGCGCGTCCCGATATCAAGCCGGAGGAGGTCCATCCCATTGCCACGTATTCCTACAATGCGGCCGACGGAATGACTATTCCCGCCCTGCTGACTATTCCCCGGGATAAAGTCTCGTCACTTAAGAACCTGCCTGCGGTCATGATGCCCCACGGCGGCCCCGAGAGTTACGACCAGATTGGCTTTGACGGATGGGCGCAAGCGCTGGCCAATCGAGGCTACCTGGTCATCCAGCCCCAGTTCCGGGGCTCCGCCGGATTCGGCTCTGATCATGCGGCTGCCGGTCGCGGCGAATGGGGCAAAAAAATGCAAAGCGATCTGACCGATGGCATTAACGCCTTGGTCGGCAAGGGCATTGTCGATCCCGACAGAATCTGTATCGTCGGCGGCAGCTACGGCGGTTACGCGGCGCTCGCCGGCGGTGCCTTCACGCCGGAGTTGTACAAATGCGTAGCGTCACTCAACGGTGTGAGCGATATTGCCCGTATGTTGAAGGATGAAAAACGGGAGCACGGTAAAAACCATTGGGTGGTATCTTACTGGGAACGATCCATGGGCAACGGTGAAGCCGACAAGAATACGCTGGAAGCTGTATCGCCGATTAACTACGTCGGGAAATTTAAAGCGCCGGTGCTGTTGATACACGGAGAAAACGATAAAGTTGTTCCATTCCGGCAATCGAAAGCTATGGCGAAAAAATTAAAGAAAGCGGGAAGACAAGTGGAGTTTATCGAACTGAAAGATGAGCATCACAGCCTGGTAACAGCAGCGGCACGGATAAAAACTGTCGAGAGTATTGTCGCCTTTGTCGATCGCCATATCGGCCAACAAAAATAAAATCCACGCCGGCGGATTTCCGCCGGCTATTCCAAATCTTTCGCTCTGCTCCGCCAGAGCGCTTTGTACTCCTCCAGGCTCCCGAGCCTGCTGGGGTTGCAAATGGCCAACTCCGGAGCCGGACACGGTGCGCCCCAGCGGGTCAATTGCGCGCAACCCTGAACAGTGCCGGTACTGTCGGAGGATAAAAAAACCTTCTGTCCACTTCTCAACCGCGCCAGCACGGAACACAACAGGGAATTTTTGAGAAAAGCGCCTTCGATAAAAATATCGCCTTCAGCGTTGATCAAATCCATCTGGTAATCCAGCATCAATGCGCAATAGAGCGTCGCCAGAGAATTGCCTCCATACTCCGGCAGGTCGCCAAGCATGCGGCCGTGTTGTTTTGCAAACGGCCCGCAGCCGCCGGAAAAATCCGGCAGCGCCATCGCTTCATGTTCGATAACCGTCTGGAGCATTTTTTCACTTATCGGGCCGTCGACGGATACACCCGTTTGCTTGCAGATAAGTTCAAACTCGCGCCCGCCCATGGAACGGGAACACGCCACCGGCTTGCCGGTAACGTCCACATTCGCCAACGTATCGCGCCCGGGTTGAAGTTGATCGAGAGGCACGCCGGAAGCCATGACAATGGACCAGGTGCCGGTGGACACGACGGTAAAAGGTTTTTCACCACACAACAATTTGTAGCGCAAAAAACTTGCGTTGCTGTCGTGGATGCCGGCGTAAACCTGGCAGTTTTCGTCCAGGCCGGTGTATTTCCGGATCGGCGCTTTTACACCGCCGAGACTGGTCCATGCGGGAATCACTGGCGGAAACTTATCGGCCCAGTTGCAGCGCTCCACCAGCGCTGAAAAATCATTTTGCAACGGTGCCCATAAATCCGTGTGGCATCCCAGCGATGTCACTTCCGAGCAGGCTTTTCCGGTCAGGCGCCAAGTCCAGTACTGCGGGTACAGCAAAATATCCGTTGCGCGCGCAAATGCTTCGGGAAATTTCCGTTCGAGCCAAAACAGTTGCCGGCTCAGGTTCAAACCCGCCGGCAGGTCGGGCGAAAAAATTTGTGAAAAAGGTGGACGTAGCGCGTTGTATTCTGTTGAGCGACTTTCCACGCCGTTGAATTCATAATCCAGCACCGGCAACACAAGCCCGGACGCCTTTTCGCCCGCACGATCGATTAGCGCGGCGGTGGCGCCGTGAGTGGTAATGGAGATGGCTGAAACGGAAAAGGCTTTTGCCGCCTCGCGAATACCATCCAGCAACCAATGCCAGATGCGCTCGATGTCGAAATGCGGGTACGCCCCTTCGCGCACGACGTGATTGCGCATTTCGCGGGAACTTACCGCGCCGCAATCACTATCGAGAACGTGCAGTTTGACGTGGGTTTTGCCTATGTCCAGGACCAGGGTGTGCACGCTTGAACCTCGTCGTCGAAAATGGCGGGTAGCGCCCGAAGTGTCGGACCATCGCTTACCCGTTCTACGTCACCGTTTTTCCTTTTCAATTGCCCAGAGGGTGGCGGAAATAAAATAAATAATCGATGGCAGGATCAGCCAGCTTCGAAACGTTTCCAAAGCGCCGCCATTGAATACAAGGATGGCCATTGCCAGACATGCGGCAAGCGAAAGCAATGCCACCGCGCCGACGATTTTTTGTTTTGCGCTGCCCGAGGCTTTAGCGGTTTGCGCACCGCTGTGTTGTTGCGATGTTTGCAGCAGAAAGGCGCGTTCGTTTTCACGCCGTTGTGCTTCGGCTTTTTCCTCCGCTTCGGCCTGGTCGGCATGGGGAATACGCGCGCCCATCATCGCCGCGCAGACAACGTAGATCAGCGTTGCCGCAATCCAGGTGGGCACCACCAGGAAGAACAGGTGCATGCCCAGGCGGTAAAACACCAGCGCCACCAGCAGCGAACCGCCCCAGGCGATGATCGCCGCCCAGTTAACCGTACGTCTGGAATAGCTGGCCCAGTAGCGGGTAAGGCCCATCGGCTTGAAGAACCAGTGCTCGGTTACGATTACCGCGCCGATCGGCGCCAGCACTAAGCCCATCAGGCCGACAAAGTTCAGCAGTTCGGTAAATACAAAAGGAAAGCAGGCAATGATGGTGGTGGCCACACCGGCTATGGTGGTGACTTTTACGCGACTCCAGCGGTGGTTGAGGGACTGGAAGGCAAGCCCGGCACGGTAAATGGTGGGGTTGGAGGTGGTCCAGCCGGCAATAATCACCGCGACGATACCCGCCGGGCCCAGCGCCTGGAACGCCACGGCACCGGCATCCAGTTGGGTGATAGTGCTCTTCAACAGCGTTGCCGCGCCCGCGCCCATAATGCCGGCGCACACCCAGGCCAGGTAGTGGCCGATATACATGCCGAAAAAGGAGAAGAAGCCGTAGCTGGATTTGCGCGCGAAACGCAGCAGGGTCATATCCGACAGGCCGCCGTGCATGGCGAAATTACAAATCCAGGCAAACGCCGCCACATGCCAGGCGGTAATGGTGGCTGTCTCCCCTCCCCGCCAGATATGTGTATCCGCCGCCCGTCCCAACTGGTTCCAAAACCCGTTGCCGGTGTCCGGCGTGTTGGCGAACAATATCGGCAGCGTGGCGATGGCGCCGACGATAAACATCAGAACCATCCACGGCGCGCACACCTGGGCGAACTGGGCCACCCGGCGGAAGCCTTTCACGGCGATGGTCACCACCACGGCACCCACCGCCAGTGCCACCAGCACGAAGCTGACGCTGGTGGGATACCAGTGCACCTGCGGCGGAATGCCGAACAGGATGCGCACGGCGGAGGCGGATACGGTGATCATGGTGCCGGCTAGGATACAGAACAGAATGCCGTTGACCACGCTGTAGAGTTTGATGGTGCCGGGACCGGCAATTTTTTCCAGGTAGGCGTACAGGGTCAGCCGCGTCTGCACGGCGATGGGCGCGCACACCAGGCCCCAGGTGAGCACCGCCAGCAGGTTGCCCCACAACAGGCCCCAAAGGATATCGTGCGTGCTCACACCCCAGGCGACAAACAGCGCGCCGATGACAAACTCCGTCCCCGCCACGTGCTCACCGGCGTAGCTGGCGGCGAAGTGCCGGGCCGGCTCCAGTCGCTCGGGTTGAACAGGTGTGCGCTCGAATTCCTGGATATCGGACATACCGCCCCCTTTATTGTTATTGTCGGTTACTGACGTTATTGTCACTGGTACACAAAGGCTCCCATGATAACGCCCGGCGGGCAAAAGGGAATAGAGATGCGGTACGCAAAGCCAAATGGAAACTTTTCCCGGATATCCGCTGCCGCAAACACTCGACACCCGTAGGTTGCGATGAGCCTTGCGAACCCCAACATCAGTTCACGCAAGGCATTGGGATTCCTTTCGTTCAGCCTGCGCGGCCCGTTCCAACAGATTGAGCGCGAACATGACGGGCGTAAAAAATTATTCCGGATATATTGAATGCACCACGCAAAAAAATGCCGGGCAATGCCCGGCTACAACCAAAGTGCTCAACTATGAAAAAAGGAATTTATTGGCAGCTACCCGGCGCCTGGGAAATCACGGCACTGACACCCGGCGTATAGCTGGACACGTACGGCGTCACGCCGCCTTTACCCGCCGTGGCCATCACGTAATCCAGCAACTGGGTGCCGGTGGCAAAGCGGTTGGCGTTGATCGTCGACTGCGAGGCCGAACTGTAGGCCGAAAGCATTTCCGGCGTGCTGCCCTGGGATTTATCCAGGCTGCCCGGTGAACCCAGCGGACGGCAGTTCGCATCCGCCATCCAGACATTGCTGCCGCGCACTTCCAGGCCGCCTTCGCGGAAATCGCGCAGGAGGTTTTCAACAAAGTACGCAATGTCATCGTCGTTGCTGTTGGCCGCCGCCTCATCCGCGTTGTTCAACACCATGTTATCTTCGAACAGGACACGGCCGCCCACGCGCACACTCAAAATGTCCTTGCGATAACCGTAGAATACGTTGTTGAAAATATGCGACTGGCCGCGACGCATCAGCGGGAAACGACGCAGTGTGTTGAATGCGGAATCACTGTAGTACGGGTCTTCGGTCACCAGCAGGTTGTTGTGCATGGTGGTGGTGATCTGCTCGTTGATGGTACGGCTGTCGCTGGAACCGTGCAAAGTTGCGCGCTTCACATTGATCAGCTTGTTGAACGAGATCGTGATGTCATAAGCGCCCACTTTCACATCAAAGGCGGCATCACCGGTGGTGTCAAAGGTGTTCTGGTGAATCCAGACATCGTGCGACTCGCCGGTAACACGCAACATATCCGGGTCGAGACCGTGATCTTCGGTATGCCCCGCGCCGCGGAACTCCAGGTTGGTGACAATGACGTTGTCGGACATATGGGTGGATTGACCGCTGCTGTCCGCGCCGATCGCGAAACCGTTAAACAGGAAGTAGGCGTTTGCGCCGCGACCATCAATCGTGGTGTTGGACATAACCAGTTTGTTGCGAATCGGCAGGCCGCTGTCGTTCAACCGGTCATTGTAGAACGTATCGAGACAGCTCGAGCTGGAAACACCCTTGGCCGAACACCACTGCTGTGGATTCAGGCACTGGGACTCGGTGGCATCCAGCGCCGCCAGTACAGTGGAATCCGCGCAGTGCAGACGGTGCATGGAAACGTCCGTCTCGTTCGCAAAATCATCCTTATCGAACACAATCCAGTTATAGGCATTGGTACTGATGGCGTCCATGATCTGTTGCTCAACCGAAACGCTGCTGTTTTTGGTAATCACAACCAGGTTGCTGCCGCCGCCCGGGTTAAAACCGCCTGTCGCTCTTTCACCGAAGCCAACGGGTTTACCCAGGGATTCAGACAGACATTGAACAATCTCCTGATCGCTCTGCAGGTTGGACTCGCGCCAGTTGATGTTCGGATTGTTGATCAAATCGCTGCAGTCACCGCCGATGATTACGCCGCCGGAACTTGACGACGAAGAGCTGCTGGAGGAAGACGAGGAACTCGACGAGCTTGAAGAACTGCTGGAGGTTGTTCCACTGCAGTTGCCCGCACTCGGGTTGATACCGGTGACGCTCATGCTGTCAATGTTGGCCAGCCCGGCGCTATTGGTGGCTTCCAGTCTCAGCAGATTGTTACCGGCATTCAGCGATACCATCGCGCTGGCCGAATTGGCATAGCTGGCCCAGGCGCCGGTGCCGTTAAAGGCAAAACTGGTCACATAGGAATCATTCACCAGCAGGTCCGCCGAACGGGAGCCCGACTCGTTTGCGTACACAAAATAGATAGTGTACTGGCCGGCTTCGGGCACACTGATGGCGTAGCCTATACCGGTGCCGTCGGCATTGTCGGTATTGGCATAACCGCTGCCGCTAAAGCCGCTGTGCTCGCTCTCAATGGCGCCATCGACGCTGCAGAAACCGCCGGCGTTTTCCTCGATATCGATTGAGGTTACCGTTCCACCCGAAGAGCTGGAGCTGCTTGAAGAAGAGCTGCTGCTTGAGGATGAACTGGAACTGCTCGAGGAGCTTGAACTGCTCGAAGACGAACTGGAGCTTGAGGACGATCCATTTCCATCGCAAACAACGCCGCCGCCCCACTGGCCCTGGGATTCGCAGGTGGTGGAGCCAATGCAGCTCTGGTTATTTTCATAACCCCAGCCACTGTCCGAGTTGGCGCACAGTGGATAGGGCTGGCCATACCAGTCGCAGTAGCACGCGCTGCCGCCGCCACTCGAGCTGGAACTGCTTGAGGAGCTGGAACTGCTGGAAGAACTTGAGCTGCTTGATGAACTCGAAGAGCTTGAGGAACTGGAGCTGCTGGAGCTCGAACTGCTCGACGAGCTGACGGTACCGGCGTAGGTTTCAAACTCCGCCACCGCGGGCGTGCCGTTGGAACCGGTAATTTCAAAGTTGATTTTGCCCAGGGTAACCGCACTAAAGGTAATTGTTCCCGCACCGGAACCCGAAGCCAGGACGTTGCCGTTATCGTGGTTCACGACATCCCAGGAACCAATATTGCCCTCGAAACCGGCGGCTTCGCGAATCACGATCGAACTGACGGTTTTATCGGTGTCCCATTTCACCGAAATGCGACCGGTCGAACTTGAGGGAGACCAGTAGGAACCCATATCGCCATCAATCACATTGCCGTAGCTGGTGCCGCTGCCTTTGCTGGAACCGTCCGCACCTGAGTCGGACGACAGGCTCAGGTTCGTACCATCCGGCACGCCGCCGGAAGTACTGGAAGACGAACTTGAACTGGAGGACGAACTGGAACTGGTACTGCTGGAAGAGCTGGAACTGCTGGATGAACTGGAACTGGAGGAAGAACCGCCACCGGAGCAGGAGCCGTTGGAGGTTTGCATTCCCGTGTTGGCCCCCGCCATATTCAGCACAATGCTCGGCACGCAATCGGCGTTATCCAGCGAGTAGGAATAGGGAATGCTGATTGACGTGGTCGATGTCGGATTGGGCCCGGCCGGGTGATTATCGGAGCCGTCTGCCGTCCAGGTAATATTGGCGCCCCAGATATTCCCGCTCACATCCCAGTAACCCATTTCATCGGTATAGAAGGTACCGAGCGGGTCCTTGGCATTTTCGATGTAGTTGTTCTCCACCTTTATACGGCCGCCCATGCGCGGATTCATGCCCGACTTGAAAATACCGTTGAAGTAGTTGTTATAGGCATGCGCCGTTGCATGACGCAACAACGGAACACGGGAATCCAGGTTGTGGAAATAGTTGTGGTGATAAGTGACGTAATTGTTTTCACTGTCGCTGTCGCTGGAGCCGACGAGGCCGCCGCGACCGGAATTCATCAGCACGCTGTAGGAAAGTGTCACGTACCTGGTGTTGTTCTTCATGTCGAACAAACCGTCATAACCTTCACTTTCGCCGCCGAAAGCTTCCAGCGTACAGTGATCCACCCAGATGTTGGAAACATCGGATTCCATCCCTATGGCATCACCGCCATTGGAAGTGGTTCCCCCGGATTTTTTGACATCGCGCACATGCAGGTTCTGCAGGATGATATTGGAGGAGTTGCGGATGTGGATGCCTATCTCGTCAAACAGGGCACCCCCGCCGACACCGATAAGGGAAATATTGCTGATGTCCTTCAGCTCGATCACGCCATCGGCCGTGTTGCAACTGCCACTGACCTTGGAGGTATTTCCCGGAGTGATGGTCCCTTCGACATGAATGATCAGGGGAGTATCGTTGCTGGCGCGACTGCAAATCGCCTGGTGAATTTCAGTACCGGTGGAGGCGGAAACCACCTGCCCGCCGGCACCGCCCGTGGTACCTCCGTTCTGAGTGGCATAGCCCGTGGCGGCCCACGCCCCCATGGAGGAAAATGCTGTGACGACAAATGCGGCACAGGCTTTTGAGATTACGCCGAGATTCTTCTTCATACCAGATTCTCTCTTCTTCTATTCGTTATTGAGTTTTAACAGCGAACTCCGCGATCGATATTTCAACCACGGGGTAGCCGGTCCATGCGTTGGAATCCTGTCTTGCAAACATGTCATTCGAGGGGCAACAAACGGACAGCGAAGCAAAGTCGCCGCGTTTTTATTAAACGACTTGGCTACGGCGCCTTACGGCCCCTGTGCCCAGTTCGTAATCATGATGGAAATGGAAATGCAGAACTGAGCGTGGTTTCACATATTTGGTAGAGCCAATTTTGACAACTGACATACCAAATTGGTAAAGCCACTTTATAGGGACAGGAGTGAATTGGGAATACCATTTGGTTAAAAAAGCGAGAAAAGGAGAATTTTTTTGATGATTTCAGACAAAAGCACCGGTCATTAATAACATTTTTAAATAAGAAAATTAGTTTATAGGTGATTAAGATGGCATTTGCTTCGCCGGCCTGGCCAAAAAAGGGGTCATGCTCACGCAAGCGGGTGCCGCCCAGCGGAGTGCCGCCCAGCGGAGATCCAGGAATTCTGGCAGGTTGCGGCATGCTGTCGTTCTGGATAATCAGCAACCGGTAAAAAGGCGACAGACAAAAATGGGGGGACGCGGTTTGTAGTAATTGCCATCCCCCTTGGCAAAGCTACAAGGAAAACGACTGCGCGGAACGGCTTCCGAGGGCTACAAATTCCTGCCGGGCTCAGGTACATCCTCCGGCGAAACATCCTCATCTTCCTTTTTCATCTTCAGCCATTTGCGGTCATCTTCGGTGGGATGCAGATTGTTACTTTGCGTCGTCGAACCGGCGTAATACAACTCCACCAACAGGGGAAAATGGTCGGAACCGATGCGTTCAAGTCTTTGGATACCGCACAATTTAAAGTGCGGACTGTGAAACAGGTGGTCCAGCGGCCAGCGCAAAAACCAATACTTCGCGTGAAATGTATTGAACATGCCGCGTCCGATCCTCGGGTCCAGCATGCCGCTGAACTTGCGGAACGTACGAGTGGTACGCGACCAGGCGACATCGTTCAGGTCGCCTGTCACAATCACCGGCACATCCCGCTCGTAACCGGCAACTTTTTTCGCCACTACCAACAGTTCCGCATCGCGCTCGGAAGAGGATTCATTTTCCGTCGGGCTCGGCGGCCCCGGATGCAGGAAATGCATGCGGACACCTTTACCGGAGCGCAGTTCCACACAAGCATGAATTGAGGGTTTATCGTCTTCCACCAGATATTTAATCTGCGTGTCGTGCAACGGCAGTTTGGAATAGACGTGCATGCCATAAAGATTTTCCAGCGGGCATTTCACCGTGTGGGGATAATCCGTCTGTAACACATCGAGCTTCCGCTGCCACCATTTATCGGTTTCCAGCGTCACCAGAATATCCGGCTGGTACCGCAAAACAAGATTGAGCAACTTTTTGTATTTTCGATTGGGCGTCAGTACGTTTGCCGCCATAATGCGAATTTTATTTTTATTATCGCCGGTTTTAATTTCCTTGACTTCAATGGGATAAAACGGCGAATACCTGACAATCCACCAGCTTTGATACAACAGGCAACCCAATGCCACAGCTAATAAAAACCAGGTAAGCGGGCGGGAAAGGTCAAGCAGGGTCAACTGCAAAACAATCAGCAGAACAAGTCCACTGGAAACCTGCAGGCGGGGAAAATCGAAAGCGCGCACCCACCAATCTTCGATGCGGGTCAACGGCATTAAACTGAATACGGCAAAGGCAAGGGTAACGAAGGCAAGCGCAATGTCCATCCCGGTATCCTTTTTTGCATTAGTGGCTATTTTGCATTAGTGGCTGAACCCGTTTCTACAGTGACTGTTATCCCGCCACTTTGTTCGATTCACGTCAAACCAGTCGAATGGCCTTACCTGGTATCGATTTTGTATCTTCATCAAAATTAACCTTTATCGACGGAAAAAAATGACATCCTGGGTGAGCGACCTTATCAGAACCACAGGCTACACGGGCATTGTGTTACTTATGCTGGTGGAAAATATTTTTCCGCCGATTCCTTCGGAAGTGATTATGCCGCTATCGGGCTATCTTGTTTCAAAAGAGGACCTGCAGATAGCGGCCGTTATTTTGTCAGGCACATTAGGTACAGTAATGGGTGCGGTGGCACTGTACTATCTCGGTTATAAATTGGGGCCCGACAAATTGCGCGACTGGTGCGACCGTTACGGGCGTTGGTTTGTAATCACCCGCGGCGATGTGGATAAAACCGAGCGCTGGTTCCAGCGTTACGGCAACTGGACGGTTTTATTTTTTCGCATGGTGCCCGGCATGCGTTCACTGATTTCCATTCCCGCGGGTGTCAGTCGAATGCCACTGTGGCCGTTTTTGATTTTTACCACTATCGGCAGCCTGGCATGGGTTGCGCTGCTTACGTGGGTGGGAATGATACTGGGCTCGCAGTTCAAGCAGGCGCAGGATTTTATCGGCCCGGTGAGCACCACTGTCGTTGCCGGGTTGTTTGCCTGGTATTTATGGCGGGTTTTTAAGGGTAGTTGAAATCAAGGATAGTTGAAATCGCTTTTTCAAACACCCACCCCCCCTGCGAAGGAGGAGGTCGGGAGAGGCCTATCCGCCAATCGCCTGCCAAACCGCTCTCATCAACAAAATCATCAAATAAACAAAACCCACAATAAGCGCGACAAACCCGATTAAAAATATTATCGAAGAACCGGCAGCGCGACGATAGGTTCTGGCCGGCTGCTGTTTGTATTCGTTCATCAAGGCAACATTGCGCTGGTTGGCTTTCCAGAAAAAATCGAATATATCGCCAATTATCGGTATCGCTCCCAGCATCGCATCGATCAGGATGTTAATCAGCATGCGCGCCAGGATTATTTTCGGCGCGCCCTGTTGATAAGCCTGGTACAAAATAAAACTGGACAAGCCTCCCCCGACGGCATCGCCAACGCCCGGAATCAAGCCGATAATTCCGTCGAGACCTATACGATAACCTCCCGGCAGCGGAATGCTGCTATCGAGCCACCACGCGAGCGAATACTTCTTCGCCTTGTTTTTATTCTGCATATATTTCGAACTGTCCGGTGAGTTTGCATTCATGGTTTTCAGTCACTTAAACAACGACCGGGTAGCGAAAATGCGCGAACTTAGCATCAACGACAAAATCAGCAACTGGAACAACGGCGCCGCGTGTCGCGCAATTTAATTCCGGCTTCGTCCGCACAGGGGCGACCGTAATCTTTAACAGCTCTTTTACCATGGC
This sequence comes from uncultured Cellvibrionaceae bacterium, assembly GCA_964451365.1. Lineage (GTDB taxonomy): Bacteria > Pseudomonadota > Gammaproteobacteria > Pseudomonadales > Cellvibrionaceae > CAYVIB01. The sequence goes on along the minus strand of CAYVIB010000031.1, from coordinate 14,926 downwards.
ATGCGCGACTGTGCCATACCTCCTCCAGTCCAATCCGATTATACAGCCAGGGAATGCAAAAACGGCTCCTGCTTTTTTGCCGGTATAAATGGTGCTTTCAATGACAAGTTAACCGAAAACGGGTTGATGGACTTGGTGCTGAGTTTGCATAACTACCTGTCAGATGTATGAATGAAGCAATCCAGGCAACGGCGGAGGGTAACCTCATGAAGCTTCACGTGATTGAGGAAAAGAAGCCAGGCAAGGTGGGAGGTGTGTTTGAAAGCGAGGCGGCGGCGAAAAACGCGGTGAAATCACTGGTGAGCGAAGGCGCGATTAATTTACAAAATATTGAACTTGTGGAACCGAAGGACCGCTCGGACCACCCGCTTGGCCACAAGATTGAGCCCGAGGATAGAGGTACTGCCCGCGCGCTGGCGAAATCCCACCTTGTTCTCGGTGTGGTGGGACTGCTGGCTGGATTGTTGCTGTCCACTGTACTGGTAACTGTGGGCCCGCAGCTGACGCGTTCCAATCCGCTATTCACGTTTATCCCGCTAACACTGATCTGTGTTTTCCTGGGACTATTGCTGGCCGGTTTAATTTCCCTGCGCCCGGACCATGATCACTTGATAAACAAAAGCCGGAAGATGGTGAAATCCGGGCGCTGGTCCGTGGTGGTTCATACCACCAACACAGAAGAGAAACAGCGAGCGAAAAATGTCATGAAAAAAAAGGCCGCTAAATCGGTAGCCGAAACAATTTAAAGAAAAGCCAAAACGTTATTGCTGATTACGGAGAACCCCATGCAGGTTCAGCTGTACCACAACCCGAAGTCCGGCAACGGCGAGTGCAAAACCCAACAGTTGGCACGTCGTATTGAAGAAGCCGGTCACCGGGTTGTTCTTAAATCCCTGTTTGACGAACCCGATGATGATTATTGTGATGTGGTGGCGATTGCCGGCGGTGACGGCACGGTGGAAAAGGTGGTGCGACGGCATTACCGCACACTGACCGCACGCGGTATTCCCATTTCCATTCTGCCGGTGGGCACGGCAAATAATATTGCCCGGAGCCTGGGAATCTCCCGTCAGCCAAAATGGCTGGACTCCAGGACGGAAAACCTGGATTTGAAAAAGATTGACAAGAAACTGTCCGTCGGCATTGCGGTGGAATCGGCCGGCGAGCGCTATTTTGTGGAATCTGTCGGTTGCGGTGCGCTGGCGGAGTTGATCCGCAAGAAGGATCACCCGTGGGGTGCGGGCAATTTAAATCCGGGAAATAGTGCCCACCAGCATATTGCATCCATACAAACCCTGGTCCAGGAAATGGAAGCCTGCGACTGCGAAGTGATAATAGATGGCCGGGAATATTCCAACCGCTACCTGGTAATGGAAGTGATGAATACCAACCGCGCCGGCCCGGGGCTGGAGCTGGCGCCGGATGCCGATCCGGGGGATCCGTTTTTTCGCGTGGTACTGATCGCCAGCGCCGAAAAGGATTTACTGATCGATTATTTAAATGATGTTCTGCGCGGCGCCAGTCCCGAGAATCCATTTTTCAGGGTGACCGGCAGGCGGGTGGAGTTTTCCTGCGGCGGCAGGGTAAACATTCATGTGGACGACGCCTGCCTGTACAACAGCAGCCAATGCCGGTTCGGCATTCAGGCAGGCAGCGATCCATTGCTGGTAGTGGATTAGTGGTGGTTGATTAAAGCTGGTCGATTAGCAGCGGTTAGAGGTAATGATTAGCAACGGGAGGGACAGCAAATGCGTATTTTGGTCTGCAACGACGATGGTATTTACAGCCCGGGCATTCGCGCGCTGGCGGAAGTGGCCGCCGAATTTGGTGATGTGCGAATCGTGGCGCCCGATGTGGAGCGCTCTTCCATGGGCCACGCAATTACCGCTCACCATCCACTGACTTACCGCAAAACCCCGATAGGCGATTTCGAAGCTTACCGTGTCAACGGCACACCGGCGGATTGCGTGGCATTGGGTGCGTCCCAATGGTCCGGCGTGAACGTGGTGCTCTCCGGGGTTAACCACGGTCCCAACCTCGGCAACTCCTCCTGGCACTCCGGCACCCTCGCCGCCGCGCGACAGGCCGCGTTGCTGGAATTGCGCGGCATCGCCGTGAGCGCGGTACTCGAAGAGGACGAACCGGATTTCGAACATTTAAAACCGTGGATGCAGGAAATTCTTGCCGAGCTGCTGACCAACAATGATTTTCCACTGCTGAATGTCAACCTTCCCCAATCGCCCAAGGGCATTCACTGGACCCGGCAGTCGGTGCGGCATTATCAAGGCCACGTCACCGCCGGACGCGACCCCAGGGGAAACAAGCACTATTGGTTCCTGGTCGAGCCCAAGGAGGAAACGGAAAAGGACACCGACCGCTGGGCGGTACAAAACGGTATGGCTTCCATCACGCCGCTGCGGCTGGATTTGACTGATCTGGATGAGTTCAATCGGGTTATCGAAGGCCATCCGAAAACAACGTCTTTCGGATGGCGCTAAGGGCGCGCTGTTGCTTGAGCGTTAAAACTGTAGCTTAAAAAACTGGTGCTTAAAAAACTGTTGCTTAAAAAGTGGCGATTTAACGGTTTGCGGTTTCGTCTTCCCGCGGTACCTCACCCTCTTCCGCCACCTCGCTTTCTTCGTCGGGCATATCGACGTCGACAGTGGGCACTTCCACTTCCCTGGTTGTTGTGCCGACATCCACGTCGGGACCATCAACATCATATTCCGGAAGCTTGCCACCCGAGACATCCACGTCCGGCATCTCGCCATCCTCCTTTTTGTTGATTTCATATTTGGGTAATTTTCCCGGATCCACATCCACCTGCGGCATTTCCCCTTCCTCGGTTTTTTCAATTTCGCACCCGGCGAGGGCCGTCATCGCCAACAGCAGAGGGAGAAACGCCACTTTGAATAACGTGTTCATAATTAGCCCCTTTAATTGATTGGTGATTTTTCATCTGTCGCAAAGGTGATTGCAAAAACAGCGCCTGCTTTTTAAACATACCTCAGCCGCGCGGCATACGCGTAATAAGGGGCTTCTCAACACAATGGAAATTCTGTGAAAATTTAATCCGTGGCGTCTGTACAATTTTGTTGTGTATTTTGCAATCGACATTATCCTCACATGCCACCGGCTGGTCCGGGTTTTGCGTCGCCCCATTTTGGCTAAAGTTCAAATCCACCGGGGCAGGAGAACGCAATGAATGCCGATCCACCGAAACCCGTGCCGAGAGATAAACACCCCGACAGCACGCTTTCCCTCCTGCGGGAAGGAAATACTTTTATTACCACACGTTGCCGCCGGTACAAGACCGATATTTTCACCACTCGCCTGATGATGAAGGAAACGGTTTGCATTATGGGCGAGGAAGCCGCGCGTGTGTTTTATGAAAAAGATCGCTTTACCCGCGTAGGCGCGATACCGAAATCCGTGTTGTGGCTGCTGCAGGATGAAGGCAGCGTTGCCACACTCGACGGGGAAAAACATGCGCATAGAAAAAAAATGTTCATGTCGATGATGACACCGGCAAAAATCCAGCAACTAGCGGACATGGTGGAAAAACGCTGGCTTGAAGCGGCACGAGACTGGGAGAAAAAAGAATACGTTGTCTTGCACGGTGAAATACAAAAAGTAATTTTCCTGGCCGTATGCAACTGGATGGGAATTCATCTTCGCGAATCGGACCTGATCGAGCGCACACGCGAAATTGCCGCGATGATAGACGGGGCCGGCGCGGTGGGCCCGCGAAACTGGCGCGGCATGTGGTTGCGCAAACGCACCGAAGCCTGGGCGCGCAATGTAATACTGCGCGTGCGCGCGGATGAACTGGACGTTCCGCATGACGGCGCACTGTACAAAATTGCCTGGCACCGCGCCGCCAAATCCCTGTTGCGTACCGACGTTGCCGTTGTGGAATTGCTCAACATACTGCGGCCCACTGTGGCGGTGGCCAACTATATTCTGTTCGCCGTTATCGCACTTCATCGCTACCCGGAATATCGAACACTGATAGCCGCGGGTGGCGACAATGAAAACGAAAGTTTTGTGCAGGAAGTGCGTCGGTTTTACCCTTTTTTTCCTTTTGTCGCCGGCCTGGTAAAGGAGCCCTTTCACTGGCGCAACTTCGACTTTGATCGCGGCACACGGGTGATGCTCGATTTGTACGGCACCAACCACGACCCGCGAACCTGGCGCAATCCCGACGCATTCCAGCCGGAGCGGTTTTATCAATGGCAGGAAAACGCCTTTAATTTTATAGCGCAGGGCGGTGGCGACTTTTACTTCAATCACCGCTGCGCCGGGGAGTGGATTACCATCGAATTAATGAAACGTATCGTTGACCTGCTAACAAAAAGCATGCGCTACGACGTTATGGACCAAAACCTGGAAATTGACTTGTCGCGCATGCCCGCCCTGCCAAAAAAACCGGTTGTTCTTCGCAACGTTCACGTGAGCTAAAACCGGCTGTTTCCTTGGCCCGGATCTTGCCATTTTCCCGTACATATCAAGGTCAGAAATCAGGGCCTGTTAACAGGCCCTGACAAGTCAGCAATTGTTTACGAGGTAATAGTTATGGCTTCAGCGAAAAGAACACAGGATCACGAAACTATTCGGGAATGGGTGGAAGAGCGCGAGGGCAAACCCGCCATCGTCCGGGCAACCCACCACACTGAGGAAGGCAACGGCATTCTGCGGGTGAAATTCACCGATGACGAAGAGGACCTGGAGGATGTGGGTTGGGAAGAATTTTTTGAAACTTTTGACAACAATGACCTGACTTTTTTGTACCAGGACGATCCTGGTGGCGAGAGCCGGTTTTTTAAATTTATTCGGGAGTAGAACCCCACCCCAACCCTCCCCTAAAAAGGGGAGGGAGCTTTCACTCCTCCCCCTTTTTAGGGGAGGCCGGGAGGGGGTTTAAACCACCCACCATCAAGCCACCGCCAAACGCCTCCCCCAAACCGCCGGCACAGAAGACTTCGACAAAGCCAATGCCCCATCCCCCAGCATCGCCTGCACCAGGGCCGCCACCGCCAGGAAAACCGGATACTCCCAACCGCCACCCTCATTGGTAAACAACCATCCCGCCCCCAGGTGAGCCCAGGCCGCACCGATTAAAACCGGCACCGTCGCCAGTGCTGCCCAGCGCGTTTGAACACCCAGAATCAGAGCAACACCGGCAACCGCCTCCACGGCAAAAACCACATAGGCCAATGCAGGCGGCAGTCCCAGCGAGCCGAAAAACTGCGCGGTCCCGGGCAGGGTGAAAATCACCAGCTTTAAATAAACACTGTGGGCGAGCAGGATAATCCCCAAGGACACGCGTAGCAGCGCGGTTCCGTAGGCGTTAAGTCGATTGGTATTCATCGTGAACCTCCAGATTGTTTGTATAGCTGTTTGCGTTGATGTTGCGCCTACAATAGCCATTGCACAGATCAAATAAAATCAGCAATATCCGCATATCATATTTGCAAATGTGCAAATCCATCTTTACAACCGCCTTCCACAACAAGAGCGACTTATGGACTGGAACAGCCTGCAGGATTTCCTCAGCATCGCCCGCCACCGCACCCTGGCCGGTGCCGCCCGCGCGCGCCACGTCAACCACTCCACCATGTTCCGCCGCCTCAACCAGTTGGAGGAAGCCCTTGGCACCCGGCTGTTCGAACGCCTGCCGGACGGCTACCAACTCACCCTTGAAGGTGAGCGCTTACTGCCGCATGCGGAGCGCATCGAAGCGGAAGCCACCGCCGCCGAACGCGCCCTGGCGGATGCCGACGCCGCGCCACGCGGAAACATTAGGCTCACTGCGCCGGACAACCTGGCCTACAATTACCTGCCCGGCTACCTGGCGCAATTCCATCGCGACTACCCGAATATTTGCGTCGAGTTGATCGTAACCAACCAGGACCTGAACCTGGCCCGCCGCGAAGCCGATATCGCCCTGCGCGCCACGCGCCAGCCGCCGGATTACCTGGTGGGCCGCTGCATCTTTGAAATCGGCTGGGGAATTTACGCCGCTGGCGAACTGGCGGAAAAGGCGCAAGGCCTGGGCGACGTCAGCGACCTTGCCCGCTGGCCCATCATCGGCGCCGAAAGCGCATTATGGTACCTGCCGGCTTTCCGCTGGATTGAGGATCACATACCGGTGGAAAGGATGGTTATGCGCGGCAGCGATTTGATGTCCATCGCCGCGCTCGCAGCCGCCGGATTGGGGCTGGCGGTGTTGCCGGATGATCACAATGCCCCGCCGCTAAAACGGATTGCCAATTTTGCGCCGGGCCTAATGGGCGGATTTTGGTTACTGACCCATCCGGATTTGCGGCATACCGGGCGAATCAAGTTGTTGATGGAGCATCTGGTGGGGAGTTTTCGGGGGGACGAGCGGTTTGCGGGAGTGGCTCGCCACGGGGCTAATCCCCAACCTAACTTCTCAACCTAAGCTTCTCAAAAATCGCCAAATTTGAGAAGGTGGCTTTTAATCTTCTCAAATTTCTCTATTATTGAGAAGAAAGAACCGAACCTTCCCGGAAATTGGGTATTTTGCTACATGACCAACACCAAGCTGAACAAATTGCCCCCGCATCAAGAGCTCGAAACACCCGCCGTACTGCGTGCGCTCGTGGAAGCCCATAGGCACTTGGCCGAACTCAAAGGCGTGGCAAAAACAATCCCCAATGAAGGCATTCTAATATCAACCCTTTCTCTTCAGGAGGCTCAGAGTAGCTCCGAAATCGAAAACATCATCACTACGCAAGACGCCTTGTACAAACAAGAGCTCCAAAGCAGCATATCAGACCCGGTAGCGAAGGAAGTCGCTTACTACGCCGTGGCGCTACGATCAGGCTTCGATAAAGTAAAAAAGCAAGGCGCACTTACCTTAAACACCATACTGGAAGTGCAGCAAACTCTCGAAGGAAACAGGGCTGGGTTTAGAAAAACACCCGGAACAGTACTAAAAAATGATAGAACAGGTGAAGTCGTATTCGAGCCGCCTTCTCCTGAGTTAGTACCGCAATATATGTCGGACCTTGAGTCGTTTATTAATTCCAGACAAAAACTTGACGCCCTGATTTGCATGTCGCTCATCCATCATCAGTTTGAAACCATTCACCCCTTTTACGATGGTAATGGTCGCACCGGCCGAATTATCAATATTCTTTATCTGGTGCTTGCGGGTCTTCTAGACACGCCAATTTTATATTTGAGCCGGCATATCAACCAAACCAAGAGCGAATACTATTCTGAGCTTCAAAACGCTCGAGATAACAACCATTGGGAGCCTTGGCTCTTATACATGCTTAAAGGGGTTAGCGCTACAGCGCTACATACCATCGATCTGGTTCAGAAGATCCAAAAATTACTCATCGAGCTAAAGCAGGAAATACGTGGTAAACATAAATTTTACAGCCAGGATCTAATAAACAATTTATTCCGCCACCCATACACAAAAGTTGCTTTTCTGGAGTCGGATCTGGGCGTATCCCGTGCAACCGCCACACGATATCTGGATGCACTTGCAGATGATGGAATCCTGCAAAAGCACAGGCTCGGACGAGAAAGCTTCTATACAAACCACCGACTCATAGACGTTCTCTTTAATCTGCCAAACCTTTAAGGTAAAAATCAGTAAAAGCAGCTCAAACAGGAACCCAAAATTCTAAGGTAATCCGAAAAGGCGGGCATATGAATAAAGGGTCGATGAGGTTACCCCGAATTCACGTTTGATTTGGTGTAATTAACTGCTTTAATTAATAAGCAACTAACCACACCCGTTATTGGTTTACCCTCATGCTCAAACATATCGAGGACGCCTGTAGGGCAGAGAAAGAGGATTAGCAGTTTGAAACACTATTTCCGCACAAATGCAGCGGTCCTGTTGGCCGTATGCGGCCTTGCAGGCTGTACAGCCGGGCAAAAAGCCCCGGAATCAAAAGATGATGTCAAGGGAACGGCAGTTAGTACTATAGATAAATATCAGGCTTACACCAGAGAATTTTCCAGTTCCACGAAAATCATTCAAAATCATGCAATTGGTCATGTTGGCGATTTTTTCTTCACGCACTGGAAGGACGGTGGCTCGACATCATTAACCCTGACTCCCGACGGTTCCTTCAGCGTTAGCTGGGAAGGCGGTGGCTACAATTATGTCGGCGGCCCGGGTTGGCATTTTGGCGATAAGGACAGGGTCATCGGTTATCGCTTCAATGAAGACAGTGGTGCAAGTTATATCACTTTGTACGGCTGGGGATATGATGAGGACATGTCGGCCTCGGACCCGGCACACCTGGTGGAATATTACATTCTACAACGGTGGACTTACGATCCCAGTCAAAATGCCACCTACGGAAAAACTTTTGTCAGCGATGGGGTTGAGTATTCCACTTATCGTTCAATACGGGAGCAGAAGCCGTCGATAAACGGTACGTCCACTTTTTACCAGTACTGGAGCAAACCGACTCAGCAACGGCCGCTTGGGCAGAATCATAAAATTATTTTTGCCGATCATGTTAAGGCGTGGGCCGATACCGGGTGGATTCTTCCGGATATGAATAATACGGATGCGAAAGATGATCCGACTTATCAGGTGATGGCGGTTGAGGTGTTTAATCCGCCGAAGGATGGGACTGCTTCTGGAAGGGTTTGGGATGCGGCGCGGTAGTTCTTTGGTGTAACGGTGCCAGCGAATCCGGTCGATCCGGCGAGGGCTCTCAAGAAATACGCCGTGAACCCGTCCCTGGGGGCTCTACGTGCAACGTCCATGTTGCCGAAGATTTCTAAAGAGCCCCCGCCGAACCGACCTGCCATGGCCACTATGAGAAACCCAGAATAATAACTATAGAATTGCTCAAAAGTTGCTGCCGAACTACCCTCTCCCCTTGCTCAAAGGGAGGGCTGGGGTGGGGTTAGTTTTGCACACATCACCTTGGCTTTCAGTAACCGTGGTCTGTTCCGAACGCCCCTTTCCTAAGAGTGAGTGGAAACTCTTTTTATTCTGCCTACTGTTTTTGAACGCGCTCGGGGACGAGCCCCGTCCCTACAGTCGGTGCATTTTGTGGATTGCCGGTATGTTGCGATAACGTCGGCCTGTTATGGATGCCAGGTTACCACTGCGGCGCAATCAAACAGGCATAAGGAAGTGGCGTTAAGACGAATATGATTCCTGACCCGTTTTTTCAAACAAATAAACTTACCGATAACGTCCAAATATTGACGCTGGATTTATAATTTTCTGAATTCTTCTTTTTACCCGCCAATATTTTTCCGCGCCAACACCTGTTCTTGCGTGTGATAACACCTTGCACTAGATTTAAAATTAAGCGGAGCAATGTACTTCCGTCTGGCGATTGTATAGATCCGGTGGAGAATCGGATTAATGTAGTGATTCGAAACAGTTCTTAAGCGCACGATTTGAATCAGCGCGAGATCAATTTCGTTTCGCGAATTTCCTTAGATTTTATTCGGTGACAGATGAACCTGGATGCCAAATCTGATCGTCGGTTTACAGGAAGGTATCTTTTATGAAGTACAGCATTTTTAAAGGCCTATACGATATTATCCCTGCGTTTATTTTATCTATGTCACTGGTAGCCTGTGGGGGCGGCGGTGGCGGCTCATCCGGGCCGGATAACAATGGCAACCATAATGGAAACAACGATAATGGAGGTAATAACGGCAGCAACAACAATGGTGAAAATGAAGAAGTAATCTGTGCTGAAAACATTGGCGTTGTCGTCGATGCCCTGGGCACCACTACTCCGACATGGGAAGAACTTGGCTGCTTTACCGAAGGCCTCGCCAGATTCGAGAAACCCTCCTTTATAAAACGCATTCTGCTGGGGTCGGACACCCTGCCCGAAAATGCCACCGCCTGGATAGTGCATCTTGAGCAAGTGGAGGAAACCTGGGCGGATTGGCCGATCAATGTTGGCAATACCTTACCCGGTCCAATGCCGCCTTATCTCGATATCGAGGGGCGGACCTACCCCATGACAGCCGAGGCGCTGGACCTGGAAATGCGTTCATACGCGGCAGTACTGTTGGAGGAAAAATTAACCCACAACCGGCCACTGTATTTTGCGCATTTTTGGCCACCATATGCGGTAAACGAATTCGATTCCGAGGAAGCCTATCGAACCTGGCTGGAAGATATCTACCTGCCGGAACTGGAAGTGGTTTCCGATACGGCGGAGTTCGTCAAGGCGGAATACTTTATTCCGTACCTATTGGAAGTGGAACAACTTGCCAACGGGCTCGGCGATTGGTTCGAGGTGCTTAGTGAACAGGAAAAGCTGGCTATCGGCCAGGAGTTTATTGACAGGGTTTACGAGGTGGTGCGCCCCCGTTACAACGGTGTGCTTGTCGCTTCGTCTTATACGCGATACACCCTCACGGGCGATTTTTGGATGAATCTTTCTTTTGCCGAATATGATCAGATAGATTTTGCCATATTCCCGGAATGTAATCTTGAGGTGACCGAGGCCTATGTGGATGATCAACTCGAAAATTATATGGCAATAGTCACTCGCGATAGCGTGCCTTACATGATCAGCGAATTGACGGTTTACCGGGAGAAACTTTTCGAAAACCCTTGCCCGAGCTTTGACTTTGAAGCCAATGAAGCGGCGCTTTACCAGTTAGTCTTCGACAAGCTTGATGCGCTACCAATCGCGCCTATCGGGCTTTCCGCCGGTGCTCCGCATACCGAGAATGCAAAGGCCGCGATGGAAGTGTTTTTTAACTCTCACTAATATGCGATTAAAGAATGTCTCAGTGAGGATTGGCGGGAGACTTCGGTGCGGCTTTGCCCGGAACCCGGATTATGGGCGGTTTCAACTATTGAGCCCGCCCTTCTTGTAGATACATATTCTTAAGGAATCTTGTCGCGAAATATCGCAATACTTCGCTTCTTTTTTCTGTTATGAATGCCTTATGTTCCGCTACTCTATTGGTTGGCATGATCGCTTGCTTGATCAAAAAGGACGTCTATACTTTTACCCCGATATATTGAAATATCGGCAAAAAATAATAATTGCCCATGCTCACTCCAGTGTGGTGTAACGAATAGTATGCGCATATCAGCGCGCTTGCCCGCCTTGTAAGCGTCAACAATAAAAACAACAGGAGATTAATATGGATACTTTGATAAAACACAGTGACGACAGTGACCTGAAGCCGGATTTCCTCGGAGAGGGTTCGAAAATCGAACTTTACGTTTTTCCGTCCATGAAAAACATGGAGGATTTTCTGCGTGAGGTGGGAGTTGCCGATACCTTTATCGACGGCCTTTCGCGCTTCAGCCCTCATGGACAAGTGGCCCAGACGGTGGGCACTTACGCCCTGGCCGGTAGTCTGCTGGCAAAAATTCTTATCATCAATAAATATACGGTCGCCAAGGATATGGGAGTGAAGCGCGGCCAAACCGGCAAGCTGACTTTTAACGAGAATCCCGGTTACCTGCTGGTTGTCGCCAAGAATGCCAATACCATCCTGCTGTCCGCAAAAATCAAACCCGGCGGAAATTACAGTTTCCGGGCAATTATTGATTCACGGAAGAATATGAGTGGCGAACTGACCGCAATTTAAAAAGCGGGGGAGCCTGTGTTAAACCCAATACGGATTGTCTTCCAGCAGATTCACGATTCAGTCGACAAGGCGAAGTATGTTGATGACCGTCTTGAGCTGTTGCTCAAGGCGTCCGAGTCGGACGAACCCGATGGTCGGAATGGCGAGCGAATTCATCGCATCAGTGCCGACCATCGGCAGGCGCTCATCCGGCTGGTCCTGAATAGCCGGTTTGCCGAGCCGCAACTGGCCGACGTCAAACAGTACCCGACATTGACTTCCAACCAGGAGCTGATTGCCAACGAACGGATTCAGTGCGCATTTAACACCATAAGCGCGCTTAACCCGCTGCTCCCGGGCGAACGCCTGATCGAACAACAGCAATCCTATTTATCCGAAACCTGGATGGGCTACGTGCCCCGCACGGGCGTGATCAAGCAGGTAACGGATATGGCCACGCTGTACTTCGTTTTTCTCGACTGCTTTATCGACCCTTCCGGTGATGTGCAATGGGTACCACCTCGGGACCGGCAACAAAAGGCTTTGTTTACCCAGGCTATCGACCAATTGCCCAATGGCTGTAAGGAACGACCACTTCTTATTGAACAGCTCGATAAAGGTCTGAAGTACCTGATTCCGGTCCCCTATAATAGTCTTGCTGTCTCACCGGGAGAATGAGTCTGAATAGGGACTGCGGCATGCGCGAATTACACCGATTCCGTGAGTTACATACATCCGACTTGTTCCAGGTATCAGCTTTCGTCCACCGTGTTCGCATAGAAAAATATCTTCAGCTTTTTCAAGCTCAAGACTCGCCTCAGTGATTCTTCTGTCCATGCTATTTGAGCTTGCCAGAGCGGAAAATATTTTTGACTTTCTCAAAATTATCCATACATGATAAAACTACAACGTTTCAACGATCGATACTTCAGAGCGCGACTGCGTTGAATTGCCGGCTTCAGAATTCGAAAACAGCGGCCTGAGAAAAAAGGATGCAATACTACCTGCACTGGAAAAAACAAAAAACATATAGATGAGATGCATGACAGCCATAAACACTTTAGTAATACCCTGAATAGAATTAATTTTATGCTGTGCCAGTTTACAATCCGCGATATATTCTTTTTGCTTCAAACAGTCCACCTTGCTCAAATCTTCAACTTTTGCTTTTTCTTCGTATTTAAGCTTTACCTCATATGCCGCCATTTCTTCCTTATATAGAAAGGCTCCTTGATCTTTTGCCCCTATTATGAACGCCGATCCAAGCACAACCGCTGCCTGAAACAATGCTTTTGTAGTATTTGGTTGAACAAATATCTCGATCAAATACAAAACGTAATTACTTATCGAGTCTATTATTTTTTCCATGTCCTCTCCTGGTAATACTATTAAACCTAAATCTGCCTGATTTTTTTAGAATAAAATACAGATGCAGAAATGCAAACAATACAATAACTTCGGCGCCAGTTTTTTTTGCTGGTGGTCAGCTTGGAGATTTTCTGGATACCCGCTCAAAGGTGCTCATCAAAAAGTGCGTGTTCAGCAATTATGCCCGCCAGCAGAAACCGCCAACTGCGCCTCGAAAGCGCATTTAAAGGCTGGCCGCGCTTCGCCGCGCGCGACATAAGCAGCGAGGTTCGGATAGCCGTCCAACAGGTTAGCGCTTTTCAGCCTCCGCAAAACCTGCACCATTAGCAAATCGCCGGCGCTGAATGCGCCATCAAGCCACTCCCGATCGCCAAGCCGGGTGCCGAGGTCCGCCAGGCGGCTCCGGATGCGATCCTCGACCATGTTCAGGCGTTCTTCGTGCCAGGCGTGGTCGCGCTCCAAATACAGGGAGACTTCGCGTTGAACGATTACCGGCTCTACCGTGGCCAGCGCGGCAAACATCCACGTGATCGCGCGCGCGCGGGCGCTCGCGTCGCTCGGCAGAAGGCCCTCGTGGCGCTCCGCGATATGGAACACAATGCCGCCCGACTCGAACAGGACGAGATCGTCTTCTTCATAGGTGGGAATCTGCCCAAAAGGTTGAAGGGCGCGGTGGGCATCCTCCTTCATTGCGTTGAAGGAAACGAGGCGAACGTCATAAGGCTGACCCACTTCTTCAAGCGCCCAGCGCACGGGCATGTCACGCGCCAGTCCCTGGCCGCGATCAGGGGACTGTTCAAACGCGGTAATGATCGGGATCATAGATAGCTCCTTTGTGGCTAATGCAGTTACCTTTAATCGAATGACGTAACGCAAGATCGACAACGACCCGGATATTTCGCCTGTATTAGCCGGCTAAGCGTCTTACCCCTGCGGCCTGCGAGTTCTTTTGAGGCGTGTAACGTGCCGGGAAATTGTCCTCCGTAGCGCCATTATCAGACGAACGACAGCAATCCATTGCTGTGCCGGTAAAATAATATTTACGCGCGGCACGGGCGGGTGCAAACCCCGCCCCTACAGGATGCTTGTCGGTATGTTGCGATGGCGTCGATCTATAGTGATAGCATTATCCGCGTAACCGGCAATTGCCATTCGGATCTGAGAAGGATGACATTCAGTATTACCTGAAAGTTGATGGGTTCGGCGCGTTGCGCATCAGTGTTTATCAGGGACAACCATTCGGAACAGGAACTTTACTACAATATTTTCTTCTTTTTTCCAGGTAGCTTACGTAGTTCGATAGCAACTTTTTCTCGGCATCCTCCGCCGTGAATACGGAAAAAATAGTGAACAGTTTGCCGCAGCCATAAGTCGGGTTGGTGATAACGCGCTGAAGCGTAGCTTCGCCTTGCCTGTCCTGTAATGCCAGGAAATGTTCAATCTCGCTGTCGCCGGGAAGTAAATTCAGGCTTTCCTGCTGGCCAATTTGCCGTAGGGCGACCTGTGCCCCTTGACGATATTGATTAAGGTATTGCGCAAACGCGAATTCCATTTCGGGTTTTCGGTTTTGGCAAAATTGGACAGACTTCCTGAAATTGCGCTCCTGAACATCAATTAAAAATTCCAGGACGTCATTTTTTGCAACAGGTGATGTGGCATTTTCCGGCTGGGTTTTGGGCCCGGCGCAGCCTGATATCAGTACTAAAATAGTTAATACGGTAATTGGTCTAACCATGGTTCCGTTATCCATCGCCCATCATATGACATCAGCGCCTGCCACTATCGTCGCGAAAAATTGCCGGTTTAAACAAGGAATTTACCGCGTTTCGCAAAGCGTCACTTTATATCATATTCTCGCGCGGCGCATCCAACCAGGGTTTGTTGGGGTTCATTTCATTAACCCCAACCTAATTGGGGAAGAAGAGAGGGGTTAGCCCCGAATGGCGCTTCTTTAAGCCCATTTTACTTAAAAAGATTATGGTAGGTCGGT
>CAYVIB010000030.1:0-71082 GCA_964451365.1 uncultured Cellvibrionaceae bacterium | reverse complement strand
ATCTTGCCAGATATCTACTTAAGAGTGGTCTACCTTTTGGGGGAGCTTACGAATGGGGCCGACATGGTCTATTTTTTGGTGCGCCCCATGGTGCAGGAGTATGTCGATAGGGTCAGCTTACTGGAGAAAAACCCCGCTGAGTTTGTGAAGGTTATGCGGGCGCTTGCCAAAACCGGGGATGCCAATAAGGTTTTTCTTTTGTGATACGCCGTGCAGAGGTTGTCGATCCAGGAACTTGATCTGGAGACTTCGATGGAGTGTGGCGGGTAAGTGGTAGTCCGACACTTGGGCGTTTACCCGCCATTGGGTGGGGGTTGGTTAGTAGCCACTAAGCGGGGGCGGGCAGAGGCCTGGGGTCTTCCGAAAACACATGAATACATCCATGTAGTTTTGACGTGCAGGGATGCACTAATGCCGCGATGGCAGGAAGCCATTGAGCGGCCTCACGTCGTCCCTGACTCCAAGGTTTCGGAAGACCCCAGGCCTCTGCCCGAAGTGCCACCCAATAAGATCTTCCTTCTAAACTACCATCGCGTCGCGTAGGGGCGGACCCATGTGTCCGCCCTGGTTTCGGTAACTACCTGAAAACAAAAAGATTTTCCGTTCTGTCGGGCTAGGGTTGTCCAGTGTTTTACCTCCGGGAAAGCTTGGCCATAGGGCAGGCAAGCAAAGCGCCGCCCGCCGCACTAAGCAGTTGACAGCCAAGGCCTTGCTGTAGAAATGCCGCCCTCGCAAATCATCGATTTCCGGGGCTATAGCTCCGCTGGGAGAGCGCAACACTGGCAGTGTGATGTACAGGACGTAATAAGGCTGCGGGCGCAGGACACCATCCAAGGATGGAGGAAGTGTCGAAAATGAAGGAGCAGTTTTCGACCAGCAAGAGCCGCACCCGCCGGGGCGCGCAGCCTTAGCTCCACCAACCCAAAAGTCTACGGCTTTTGGGCCACTAAGTAGTTGACAGCCAAGGCCTTGCTGTTAAAATGCCGCCCTCGCGCAAATCATTGATTTCCGGGGCTATAGCTCAGCTGGGAGAGCGCAACACTGGCAGTGTTGAGGTCAGCGGTTCGATCCCGCTTAGCTCCACCACATAAAAAAACCCTGCACCGAAAGGTGTGGGGTTTTTTTATGTGGTGGAGCTAAGTTGGGTGAGAATCGCTGATGCGGTTTGACGTGCAGGGAAGCACGAATGCCGCGGGTGCAGGATGCACAGGAGCGGCCGATCCCGCCGGGGGCGCGCGGCCTTAGCTCCACCATATATAAACCCTCGCTCGAAAGGTGTGGGGGTTTTGTTTGCGGAACCAGAGCCGCAACTAAGCAAAAGCGGCCAAAATCTGAGACCGCTGTCCTCCGGTGGCGCCAAAATTCCTTTCTAACGTCGCAAAACCGTCTGACCGATTTTTATACTACATTTGCATCCTTTCCAGTGCTATATTCCCACCTTAAGCTATTCCCAATCGTAAAGTCGCTATTGACTAAAAACAGGAAAGAAGCAAAACAATAATTAGCTAAGGGAGTTCATTGTGCTATTCATATTTGGCCGCTTCACAGCAACACGACCGTTTGAACAGAACTCTCGGTCAAGGGATTTGGACTCCGAATGAAACGCTGCGCATTATGCTAGAACTTGCCGCAGCGCATTCCGGTCAACTACGATGAAGGTTATTTACAGCAAAAACTATAATATTTCGTTAGGGTTGTTAAATTACCTTCACCCATTCGATGGTATGAAGTTCAAGGCCATTTACGATGGGTTAAAGCACAATCCGAAAATCGAGTTTATTGAGCCGTCGGGACCCGTAAGCATGGAAGTTGTTGACGAGTTCCTTTCCGGCATCATGCGTCACAGGGTTAGAAACGCCAATGGTATATTTCAAGCGCTGGAAGTTCCCCACATACCCTTCGTAAGTTTCTCGTATCTGGACCGTATAATTCTTACTCCAATGCGCTGGGGTGTGGCCGGAACTATTTTGGGCGCGACAAATGCTTTAAATGATGGTGGAATCTACTGGAATCTCTCGGGCGGGTATCATCATGCCTTCCAGCAAAATATGGAAGGCTTCTGCATATATAACGATATTGGTATTTGCTACCAGCAGTTAATTAAAACAGGTCTGCTCTCGCCCACCAATAAAATTTTAATAATCGATACCGATGCACACCATGGCAATGGCAATGCTTATACGTTTATGGATAATGACGGTGTCACTATTCTGGATATGTATAACGCAGGCGCTTATCCAGCGTCCGGGTATACTCGCGAAAGAGTCAATGTTCCAGTGCCATTGCCACCCGGTACTGATAGTTCCACGTATCTTGCAAGTTATAAAAGCGCCTTGCAAAAGCTGGACGACGATTATCAAGTAGCATTTGTAGTTGCTGGTACCGATGTCGTAAATGTATCAAATTGATGCCATTTGATGTCGCTAAATTAAATGTTTAACAAAGTGGGGAGCAATTAATGCCGCTTCAAATGACAAGTGAACTTAGGTTTCCCATGGGCGCAACGACACCGCTCAGTGATCAGTCAGTAGATGATTTTATTTTGTTGATCAGAAGAGTGTCGGGGCCAATGAATAGACAGCGGATAATTGAAGTATTTAAACAGCACTTTTGCAAAGTTTCTGGTGATTATTACGCCCGTAGCTCTTCGCTTGACTGGGCCGAGTCTGATATGTTTAGCCAGGCTCAGAATGCAGCAGAGGACGCTCCAAATTTTATAGCTGCTGTTTATGAGGCTTTAGAGGAGCTGGAGCATAGTGGCGCTACTGTACCAACGGTACAGCATATCAATCAGATTCTGCTTAAGAATCAAGATCATTATCAAATTGTTGATGGTCGGCTAATTCAAACAGCAGGCAGTGTTGCTGCGCCAGAATTTAGTGAATCTATTTCGGCTTCGGTGATGAGAGCTTTGGGAGACGCGAAGGCTTTAATAGGCACGGTGGACTCTTCAAGCGCAATTGATCGTGCGCATACTGCTCTTCACGGATATTTGATGCAAGTTTGTACCGACAACCAAATTGATCTACCCAACGACCCCACTGCATCCAAAGCGTTCAAACAACTTCGACAGTTTCATCCGGCATTGCAAGCGTCGGGTCATAGAGCTGAGGAAGTTACCAGAGTCCTTAATTCTTTTGCCGCTTCAATTGACGCCTTTTCTACACTTAGAAATAAGGCGAGTCTAGCACATGTGAATGACTTGCTAGATGTCCCCGAAGCAACTGCCATTGTTAACGCGATGTATACCGTTTTTAGGTACATTCAAGACTGTATACAGAGAGGGCGGTAGAGATTTTTGTATAACAAACGCAAGCACACGGATCAATTTTACGCCGCGCTCCAAATTGCCCGGTGTTGCGAGCGTTATTGGGCGTAATTGTTAAATTCATCAATCGGTTAGCGTTGGCGATAGCGCAATATGGAATGATGTATCATTGATAAAACTCCAATTGGCTATCTAAGCCCTGTTCACCTTTCAGAAGGTGATAGACTGTTTGCAAAGAAATTCGCGGGTGGAATGGCGGCTGAGATTGGGTTTGACGTGCTTAGTTTGGATTTGGTTGTCGCGCCTGAGAACGTCGGTCGCGATCCTGATGATTTTTATGAAGCACTGGAGACGCTCGGAAAGTTGGGCTTTTCAGAGAATTTTTGCAGAATATTGTATGAAGTTTATAGCCAAGAGTTGTTGTACATACTATTCCATGAATACCCGCTTGCTAACCCTCTTTACGAAGAGGTGACACATGAATACGACGTTTTTCAATTAACATATTATTGTGCGGACGGTAACATATATACACACCACCGAGTGTCCAAAAGGCGAAACCGCAGGGTCTGTAGAGCAGTATGTGTGTCCACTATGTCAAACTAGGCTTTTGATCGCAATGTAGGTTGTTTCCCATGCCTCTCCTAAAGCTTCTTCCGGAGAACAATGAGAGTCTCTTCGAGTTTGTGTTTACCACCTTGCTGAGCTGAAGCTCGCATTGACCTGAACGATTCCATCCCAACTAGCTCATATCCGTTGAACACGCATAGCTCTCCTAGGATTTTTGCCACAGGAACATGGATACCCGCATACAAACTATCCCCAACCACCGCCCAAACTTCTCCCTTAGACTTAAGATTACTCTGCAAGCAAGAAAAAACGTGGAGCATATCCGCGAAATAGCCATCCACCATGGATGGTATCCATGGATTCCATAATTCCGTTTTTACTCTGTGGAGCTTATCTGAAATTCGTTTTAATGTTGGAGATCCTCCTGGCATTTGACCAAAATCCCTGCTAATTGACACGTGAGAGGTAAGTGTTGACCTGCGTAATTCTTGATTATCCGTAGAGGAACCTAAATAACCCAACATCCAAAGTTCAACATTATATATGTCTGTATAGTCAAAGGAGTTGGGATAGGGTGGTGAGAACACCGCCAAGTCTGATTTAGGAGCCTTTTTTAAGGCTGTCCGTGCATCCCCATGTATTAAGAGGTAATCTTCCTCGGGCCGATTTGAATATCTAACGATTTCACATAATGCATGCTGAACTCGCTCACAGAATAAATCATCGACTATCTTCGCGGACTGCTGTCGGCATTTCCAATTTTGCCGATAACGACGTCCTTTTCCATTCACAAAAACATTGCTTGCGTCAATTATTATCCCGCCCAGTAATGCTCGAAAGAAACGCTGATGAGTAAGCTGCGTCAGCTTCGATATAGCCACTCTATAAGCCTCAACACGCTGTGCCACCTCATAAGGAAACACCCAACGCCCTTTGACGCCGGGTTCTACAAATGTGGCAGGCAAATGGCTTAAATGGAAGGGTTTCCTCACTGCCTTGGCGCTCCTTAAGACGAAGGAAAAGTCCTGGGTTAATGCTACACAGTCATAGTGAGTCAACTTAGCTTCAATAAGATCGGCAAGATATGGATTAACCTCTATCGTAGTTGGTTTAACACCCAGAAATTGGCAAGCAAGAGCTGTTGTACCAGACCCCCCAAAAGGGTCGATACAACGTTTAACTTTTCTCTTTGATTCGCTTACAGCTCTTGCGATTAACTCTGGAGCAAATGCCTCTTTAAAATGCCTCCATGACTGGAATGGAAGCCGTTCAGCTCCGAAGTTAGTTCCTAGTGAATGTACCTGTCTCCCGCGTGTCCAGCGCTCAAAAGCCGTCTGCATGAATCCACTCCCCACCCAATCCGATTGAATAAAAATTTTACATATGATACATATGCGTATATTATAGTCAATATATACGTATGAGGCTTAAATGAATCAAGGTTTGACTTCTAAGCAAATTGGCAGTGAACTGGCCGCCCATTTCAGAAGAAAACACTTAAGTCAAGCTCAAGTGGCCGAAAAATTCGGCGTTAAGCAAAGCTGGATAGCGCGTATTTATGCTGGCAACTTTACAAGTCGATCAAAGACGGCTAGAGATATGTGTAGAGATGCAAAGATTTCCTTTAATAAAATGATTGAAGACGGAGAGATAAAGCAACAACGTAGAGAGCGAAAACTGGAGGGCATGCTTGCTGAGGTTTGGGAAGGAACCCAGGAGGATGCAGACTTCTTGGTAGAAGCTTTACGGCTATTAAAAAAAATAAAAAGCAGAAAAATTTAATCTCGATAGGCACTTTGGCCAAGGGGGCTGGCAATGATTTCCTTACCGGTTATAGAGCAGATAACAATAAGAAACTATTCGTTATATCCGGGGACTAATGGCAACAGTTTAACGATCAATTTTCAGGATGGCGTAACCGTTCTTGCCGGAATCAATGGGGTCGGAAAAACCACTTTGCTAAATCTACTTATGAGGCTTTTATTGGGACCTAGCAGCCCAAAAGCTGCTGCTGAAATAAGTCGAGTGAGCAAGCGAGAACTCGTGGAGCCAAAAAAATTTGATTATTTTGCAAAACGAGTTCCAAAAATTGATAGCAGCTCTACGGCCACCTTGAAATTCACAGTTGGCCGCAACACTGTTTCAGTTACACGGATTCTCGCATCGCTGAAGGCAACTTCGGTTAGCATCAACGGTCGGAAGATACGATTTGGTAGTGAAGTTGAAATAATTGAGAACTTTGCAAACCTGTCAGGTCTAGCATCTCCTTACGACTTTCACATGGTTGTGCGGTATCTCCAGTTTTTTACTGAGGAAAGGTTGCCCATCCTATGGACACCAGGAACCCAATTCGAATTTTTTAAAATGTTGTTTTTTGATGAATCCCTGGCTGAAGAGCTTAGTGCAACTTTTGCCTCTATTCAGCGCACTGATACAGACTACCGGAACAGAAGAAATCAGCAGACGCAACGACAAGAGCGGCTAAAACCACAGAGTGCGGATGACATAGAGGTTGCTACGCTTGATCGACTCACCAAAGAAGCCGAGGCCACATATGAAGAAGCCAATCATTTATATCTCCTAGAGTATGACAAGTTCCATGCCCTTCAAAGAGAAGCTGTTGAATATGGAAATCAACTTTCTGAAGCCGAAGTAGAGCTAGCAAGCCTTGAAGAGCAGTTTGCTCATGATGATGCAGCTTACATCTCTCAAGCGCTTCCAGGGCTCGATGATAAGCTGCGATTCCTCATGCAAGGGTTGGGCTCAAGAGTAGGATGCTTTGTATGTGGAAATCGCGGCAAGAAGGAGTTTTCAGAAATAGGGAAATCCATTCGAAAGGGCAAGTGTTTTGTTTGTAATTCAAACTTAACCAAGAATGCTAAGGTGACTCCCATAACGGCATCTAAAGTCAGTAAGCTTTATCAAGAAATTAAGGATATCGAGCAAGCTATAGCTGACTTGAAAGTTAAGATTAAAAGTAACCAGGACAGCCTCGGGGCATCAAGTGAAGCACTGAATGGTTTAGCAGAAAAAAGAATTAGAATATTCTACGATTTAGATAAGCTGAGATCGCAACGTCCCTCCGAGGGGTTATCGGACCAGTCACTACTCAGAGCAGAAGTTGATAGAGAGGAGGCCGCTCTCCGGAAATTGGATGCGGACAGAAAGATGCTAACTGAGCGATATAGAACGCTTATGACCAAAGCGCAAGAGGCTATGGATAAGAAGAAGGAGAGTATTCGAAACCGAATGTCGCACTATGCTGAAGAGTTTCTACAAGAGTCTGTAGAAATCACGTTCGACCGAAAAACACCTTTCAAACTGGCAACTGGGGCCGGCAAAGTTAATATTCCCACATTTAACGTGGGAATGACTTCAAACACTTACAAAACTATTCAAAAGCGATTAACCCCAGATAGCGTTTCTGAATCGCAAAAGGAATTTCTTGATCTAGCTTTTCGGATGACAATGCTCGACCTAATTAGTGACGGTGGTGCTTGTATGATGATTGTAGAAACTCCGGAAGCCAGTCTAGATAGCTGGTTTATGCGACGCGCAGCTACTCTGATGAGAACCTTTGCACCCGAAGGTGCAGGGCAAAGCCGGAAACTGATTGCAACATCAAATCTCAACGGAACCATAATGATTCCAGCCCTTCTTGGATTAATAAACGATCAAGGAGAAATATATAGAACATTAAGTAAGGATGATCCGCATATCGTTAATCTTATGAAGCTTACAGCGCAAGCAAAAGTTCTTAACAGAAAAGAAGCAAAGGACATGTTGTTTGATGAAATAGAAGGATATATGCATGGCTAAAAAGTTTCTTCCAAAAAGTGATTTTGAATCTCTACAATTTATAAGATGGGTTTTATTTATAGTTAATGCGGCGAATGCGGCTGGAATTGAACTATTAAATCGTCAGAGACTACATCTGCTGCTATTCATATCGTTTGCCAGCGCGCCATATTACGGGATTTTACCGTTGAGACAAAGAGCCCAAAGGACATCTTATGGACCATACTATCGTGCCGCGCACATTGCAATTGGGAACTTGGCGCTTTCTGGATTGGTAGAAATAGTGAATTATAAAGGGCACATTAAATCTAAATCGCTTCAGTTTGAGGCTGAGTTTAAGCTCACTAAGAATGGGCTGGCAGCTTCACAAATACTGCGCGAATCTCTCCCAGGGAAAAAATTATACGGCTTTTTACTTGATCTATGCTTGGGGATATCGTCGCT
This sequence comes from uncultured Cellvibrionaceae bacterium, assembly GCA_964451365.1. Taxonomy (GTDB): domain Bacteria; phylum Pseudomonadota; class Gammaproteobacteria; order Pseudomonadales; family Cellvibrionaceae; genus CAYVIB01. The sequence continues at coordinate 63,002 of CAYVIB010000030.1, read as the reverse complement.
AATGGATACTACAGTCAGTGACAAAAACTCGTTGCACTCTAATAACGAAACGCTTGATAAAGTTCTTGAGCTAGATCTTAGTTATCAACAAGCGCTAAAACGCGCAAGTAAAAGCTTATATATTCAAGATTATCCAGATGATGAATCGCCTACTGTAGCAGGATTGCATGACATCGGCGAGTTTTTACGAAAAAAAGCAGACTATAATCCTAAAGATATATTGAAGGCATATCATCATCTTCTTATGCGGAGGTCCGCTTAATGTCTACTACGAGCTCCTTTAGCCAATCAGAGCTCGAGACTTTGAGCTTTGAGCTACCTGGCATTTCGGGTTCGCCTGAGGACCGATTTATCCAGTCTTGCATCGAGTATTACCGTGGCTGGCTTGATATTCAATCAAATATGGTGAACTGCGAGTCACTTAAACCCAATTCTGCGCTAGTGCTCTTATATTCTGAATCACCAAAAGTAGATCCTGGTTTTGCAAGCTCTAACAGCGATCCAAAAAAACTCTTCAGAAGCAGCACGAGTTTAGGTGACGGACTTTCGGTGTGCAATGAAAACCTGCAAATCATTTATGAATATGTGCCAAGCTTTAGCGACATCAATGATGCTCTCCGGTTCGTCTCGAAATATTTTAGCGAAAACAGCACTTTTGTTGTTATCTTGCTTGCTCAGAGAAGAATGTTTATTCACTGTAAAGGCGAGCGTATAGACGAATGGTGCGAGGCTCCATACACTAAGACTTTCGATAATTCGACACAAGAAATAAATCCTGAGATCATTCAAAAGTACGTCGAAGAGTTCCACGACGAATGCACGAAAACGCATAGAGCTACGATTGCAAGACTTATGTGGGATACAAAGTCCGTTTGTTTCAAAAAGCACCAGTTGCCAGAGTTACATATTCAATCAGGACTTCTGATTCATTTTAAGGCTCTCCTGAGAACTGGATCTATAGTGGTAGATGAGGAAATCGGTAATCCTGGCGGAAGAATGGATATTCGTATCGTGAGATTATCAGCCACAGGATCCAACCCCGTGACAACAATTTTGGAGCTAAAAGTATTAGCGCCAACCAACTCAGAAAACGCTAATTTAAAGTGGGCAATTAAAGGGGTTGTACAGTCTAATGGCTATAGAAATCAACACACAGACGCCTGCTTTGCCTGTATTTTTGATGCTCGAAAAAATAAAGCTCTCGTACTTAGCGGGCTAACAGAAAAGGCTAATGAGTTGGATGTGATCTTGTCCAAACATGAAATGGAGCTTCCACCCATAGCAGCGGATAGCAAAGAATAAAAAAGAAAAAGGGTGGAAACTAAAATTTATCAATTAAGTGTTTAACTTCTTTGCTTGTGTGGGCACAGAAAGAAGTGGCGGAAGAACGACTAATAAGTTTTCAAATTGGTGAAAACGCACTCTAACTCTACTGGGTACCGGGCGTGAGGCCCGTCCCGCAGGCCCTCTTTCAGCCGTATCCTGCATGCCAGCGTTTTCATGCTAGCCTAACTTTTTCAATTTGTAGTTTTGCCGGTAGCGCTTCTGGCACTAATCCACTTTTTCCGGTAATGCTCAGCCTTACCCCTTTCCTTTTCTAAGGCATGCTTAAGTCGTGCATTTTCGTGCCTCACCTCTCCCAGTTATTTTTTAACCGATCTATCTTGTTGCGAAGGGGCACTTACCCAGACACCCACGTTAGCTCCACCCACATTAGCTCCAGTGGTTATCAGGCAATGCAAACTGAATGGCCGGCTTGAGTGCGATCATCGTACGACAGGTGCTTCAGATCCAGCAGATCGCTGAGGGACTGGGTTGATTGGGTATGATGGGGTTGCTGAGCGGTAATGATTCTGCAATTCTGACGGCACCAACTAACCCGATTAGAGGCTATCAATGAGCAAAGACAAGCGCCGCCGTTATTCATCCCCGGTAGTAGACGGCATTGGCAAGTCTGCCAGCCGAGCCATGTTGAGAGCGGTGGGTTTTACCGACGAGGACTTTCGCAAGCCTCAGGTGGGCATTGCTTCTACCTGGAGTAATCTCACGCCCTGCAACATGCACATTAACCGGCTGGCGGAAGAGTCGGCGGCGGGTGCCGATGCGGCCGGGGGCAAGTCCCTGATCTTCAATACCATCACGGTGTCGGATGGCATCGCCAATGGCACCGAGGGGATGAAGTATTCGCTGGTGTCGCGCGAGGTGATTGCCGATTCCATCGAGACGGTGGCCGGGTGCGAGGGTTTTGACGCACTGGTGGCCATTGGTGGCTGCGATAAAAACATGCCGGGTTGCATGATGGGGCTGGCGCGTCTGAACCGGCCCGCTATCTTCGTTTACGGCGGGACCATTTTGCCGGGCGAAAATCACACCGACATTATTTCCGTGTTCGAGGCAGTGGGTGCTCACGCGCAGGGCAAACTGGATCTGATTGAGGTCAAGCAGATCGAGGAGACGGCGATTCCCGGTGCGGGTTCGTGCGGGGGGATGTATACGGCCAATACCATGGCCTCGGCCATTATCCAGATACCCTACAGTAACCCGCACGCACATAACACTAAGAACTTCTGGGTTCGCATGCCAGGGAAATTTCCAGTCGAAATACCTATGAAGCAATCACTAAAGTTTTGGGAAGCGAACTTCCTAACCTGTCTTTTGAACGTCTGGTCGAAGAAATGTGCCCAAGAATTGCAAACCATCTATATGCCAGGAAGGCGTTGCTGCTGAAAGCCTTTAGTGATGGTTATCTGAGGTAGGGTGCGATTCGACATTTACGACGAAAGTCTTGTTCAGTGGGTTGGATGGGGAACCGGGCAAGGCACAGTTGGAGCTGTTGCAAGCTGTGGAAAGGGAGCTCGTTACTTTAAAGTCAGAGGACATAACATGGTAGCGGGCACTAGAAAACAATCTCTCCGGCCATCGTGTAATAAGCAAGACTGATCTGACTATTACCGATTATTCCGAAGGTGGGAGCCCCCTTGCATTGCGGTCCCGGGCAGCCGCGGTACGGTGGTTATAGCCCATCCTGGGAGCACGACTTATTTAGCAACCACCAGGTTCGTCGCCTATACTCAAAAAGTGTTTGGATTCACTCGTGGTACCTTTTATGAGCGTAGGCCTGCGCCCCGTCAGGCTCCTTTCCCGGCTTGAGCTGGCCTTGGTTGTTATGGCCTTGGTGTCTCTCGCCGTTATATTTATCCCCTCGGAGCGTCTGCGCACGTCGTTCGAATTCGTCCCGACGAATTACTCTGCCATCCTGGTTGATGACCGAGTTTTCGGAGGCGACAGCCAGGTGGAATGGGTGGATGAGAAAACCCAGCGCTGGCGGTGCAATTTGGGGGGGGCTTATCAAACCCCGTTCTGCAGCCTGCAATTGGACGTGACGGATGCGAATGACAAGGGCATCGACTTTAGCAAGTTCAGCACGATGACCATCTGGGCCGACTATCGCGGCAGCGCCACCCATTTGCGCATCTACCTGCGCAACCGACACCCGGACTATTACACTCCCGCAGTTGGGATATCAACCAAATACAACGAGGTGGAAGTACCCGTGGCCGAACTTGCCAAGGGGCTCGAGCTGAATATGTCCGACTTCACCGTTGCAACCTGGTGGCTGATCGGCGGGAAGATTCCAATGGACCGCTCGCACCCGGAGTTTAATGAGGTGTCGATCGTGGAAGTGCAGACGGGCTCGACGGATCGTTCCGGTACCCATGAAATCCAGCTCAGGAAGATTGCCTGGAGCGGGCAGGTAATATCCCAGGCCGGGCTCTATCAGGCCGTTATTGTCGCCTGGGCAGTGTTTATCTTTGGCATACTGGTGTACCGCCTGTTCAAAATGAAAGTTGAGTTGAACAGGCAACGGCAGTATCAGGAAGAGTTGCTGGCGATCAATGCATCACTGAACCTGGAATCCCGCCGTTATGAAGATATGGCTAAAACCGATGACCTGACCGGACTTCGCAACCGCGTCGGCATTCGCAACCTTCTCCACCAGGCGCTTATGGACTGGCGGAGTAAGGGCACGCCTTTCTCGTTTATCATCATCGACCTGGATAACTTCAAGCGGATAAATGACAGCTACGGTCATGACGTTGGCGACGAAATTCTGCGGAATGCAGCCGAGCTTATGGCCCGATACGTTCGCCGCACGGATGCACTGGCACGTTGGGGCGGTGAAGAGTTTGTGCTGGTGTGTCCGGACACCGGACTAGACCAGGCGGTTCAGGCTGCGGAAAATCTGCGGCAAGAGATTGAGGCTCACCTGCGTTATCGAGGTGAGGCCATCACTGCCAGTTTCGGCGTGGCCACCATGACTGAAGCGAATCTGGACCACCTGTTCAAGAAAGCCGATATGGCGCTGTATGAAGCCAAAAGGCTCAATCGCAACCGCGTTTGCAGCGAGTTGCGCCATCGCAAAGCTTCCTGATTCTCTTGTCGAGACTCAAATAATAGAGGTGACTCCCTATTTTGCGTTTCGTCAGTAAACGTTGTATTCATCCTATCGATGCCATCGAGGCCTTTTGCGGTTCATGTGGCTACTACGCAGATTCCACTTACGCAGATCCCACTTTCCATGGTTCAGGCGAGCCGGAGCTGACAGTCATTTGTAGGTAAGTTGCAGTGAGTGTACAGAATTAATTCATTAAAAAGCCCTGCTTGGTAGGGCTTTTTGTGAGCAATGTAAAAATCTATCTGTATTCTGTGTTGCTCATTTAGCCCGTCGCGGCGGCACTCGAGAGTTCCGCGACATTGCTGCCGGAATTTTTGTTGCCCAATTCCTCCAGAAGCACTTCCGGCCTGCCCTTACAGGCTTTGACCAGTTGCTCGCTGCGCTCCGCCAACAGCAGGCCGATGGCTTCGCTGTGTTGTTCGTTGATGCCGCGAATCGAGGATTCGATCAGCTGTGTAATGTTGGCGGCCAGCTCCAGCATTTTATCGTGCGCTTCCGCGGCTTTTTTATCATCAAACATTTTCCCATCCCGATCACATTTCCATACGGCGATTACTGCCATAACTTTTCTCCACGTTGATACTGTTTTTACATACAGTAATCGCGTTGGGAGGCCAAGTCAACCGTGAATTTTATCTGGAGGGAATTTCGCCAAAAAAGTTCTGTATTACCGGAGGCAACCTGGCGCTGTGGGATCCTCCGCATAGCGTGGCGGAGTCTCAAACTCCGCCACGCCAAACATTTCCCGGCCAAACCTACTCCTTAACAAACTTCAACACCCACCGGTCAGTCTGCCCCGTCACCGACTCGTGGCCCACTTCCAGCGTCAAATCATCCACCGGCCGATAATGCATGTCTGAATAGTCCACAAGGTCGAACCCGGCAGCTTCGATTTCCTTGATGGCTTTCACCGGGTCGAAGCGACGGCGATTTTCTTCTGTTTCCGGCTCGCCGTGGCGGCGGGTGTGGTCGATTACGGCGTAGATGCCGCCGGGTTTGAGTGTCTTGTGGACTTCCCGGTTCAAGGCGGCCCGGTCTTCGTCATCGAACAGGTGGTAGGCGCGGAAGCTGGTGACCATGTCCAGGTTTTTCAGGTCCAGGTTCAACTTGTTCATTTCGTAGTAGCGGGCGCCTTCGGGTCGTTGCACGGTGGTATCTTCGGAAACAATTTTTACGTGCCGGTATTCTTTTTCTTTCAGCAGTGAGTCCGCCAGGTAGCCCGTGCCTATGGTCAGGTAGAGCTCGCCTTTTTTCGCCAGCGCCGGGGCCAGGATGCGGGTGTAGTAACCGCCGCCGGGGAGAATATCCAATACCCGCATATCGTCGCGGAAGCCGAAGAACAGCAGGGTTTCCAGGGGCAGTCTGTTGGCGTCCCTGGCAATATCCTCCTCGGGGCGGTTTTTGCTGTTGACCGCATTGGTGAGTTGCTCCTTCGTGGACGAGAGGCGTTTGGCGTCATCGGCGGAGGCGGTGACCGTCGCAAGTGTGAAAGCCACGGCCAGGAGGGAAGCGTTTATTTTGTTAAGCATCGTTTTTTCCTCTTTTTCATTTTACAAGACAAGTTTTCCGGTAACAGGTTTTGGTGCGCTGTGGATCGCGTGCAATAAAAGGTGATAAGCCAGGATCGCCGCCAGAATGTTGGCCAGGCTGATGGCCATCCATATGCCGTCGCCTCCCGCGGTTTCACCCATCAACCACGCCAAGGGTAACAGCAGGCCGATGCACCGCAGGAAAGAAATGGCCAGGCCATAAAGTGGTACCCCGACACCATTGAAGGCCGCGTTGGCTACCATAACAAGCCCATAGGCGCCATAGCTCACGGGAACCCACCAGAAGTAGTGGCTTAAAGCGGGGATCACATCGGTGCACGCCGTTGGCCACAGCGGAAATGCCAGGGTTGCCGGCGCCAGCAGGAGCGCCAGGACCAGCCCCCGCCTAACGCACAACGTAGTGCATTGTTTTATATCGATTCCACATTGCCGCGGGCCGTGCCTGACTTGACGTTCGCCAAACAACGGCCCCGCGACTGAGGAGTAGGCATAAAAGATAACGAGACACAGCGCTTCCAGGCGCAGGGCCAACCCATAGGCCCCGACGTAAGGCGTTCCGTGGACTGACAACAGCTGGACAACGAGAAGCGCGCCGAGGGGGACCATTGAGTTTGCTAGGGCCGCGGGCAATGCCACTTTGAGTATCGGGTAGCCGACACGCAGGAATTGATCGGGCCTCAACGTTATCCGGAGAGCGCGTGTAAGCTTTTTAACATTCTGTTTTGCCACAAAAGAAAAAAGCAGAACGCTGCAAGTGCCGGCGCCGATAGCCTGGGCCAGTCCGGCGCCCGCCAGCCCCAATGCCGGCGCCCACAGCCCGTGGATAAGAAAGGGTGCGAGGCCGATATTGACCGCCGCGGCAGTGGCAAGGCCGATGGCGGCCAGGCGGCTTTGGTTGGCCGCCCGGAGCAGTGCCGCGGCTGTCATATTGGTGACAAGACATACCGAACCGGCTAGCCAATAGCCCAGATAGGCGTTGGCTTGTACGTGGTCTGGCTTTAAATGCAAAACCGTCAGCAGTGGTTCGCGGAAGAGCCAGAGCATCAGGGCAAGCAGCCCCGTGCCGGCAAGGGAAAGAAGAAGCGCAACCGGCGCGACGCGTTTCTGAAGGCCGGGCGATGAAAAGAGGCGGGCGTAGAGCGAAGAAGCTCCGGCGCCCAGGCCAATTCCTATTGCGTCAAAAATCAGGAGCAGGGGTAACAGGTGGGTAAATACCGCCAGGCTTTCGGTTCCCAGGCTGGAGATGTAGTAGATCTCCACGGCGTTCGACAGGGTAACCACCAACAGGGCGAACTTCATGGGCGATGCCCTGAGGCGCAATTGGGAAATCATGCCGGGCACCGTTTGAATTCGGCAGGGGTTCCCGCGCGGCCGGCCCGGCAATGGCTAGAGTAAGAGGAAGAGTAAGAGTAAGAATAAGAGTAAGAGCAGGTGCCGCTTGCCAACGCAATCGGTCGGCAGGGCAATCTGTAGCGTCCCGAGGAGAAAGAATCTGTATACATGCGCCGTGTTTGTGACAAGGTAAAATCAGTGAACAGTTCTATTTTCCGTCTCCAGCGCCGGGTTGCCACCGGTTTGGGATTAACAGCATCAATAGGGGGCGGGAACGGGTCGATAGTGACGAACGGCCGCTGGATGTGATGAAATACACTCCAATCTGAGGGGTGGGTTGGGAGTTGCGGTGCGGGATGACTTGAACTTTAGTGACCTGATTTTGGTCTGGATAGACGTACACCACCATAAAAGTAAAAAAAAACTTACAACCATGAAAAAAGGGATCGATCCATGTTCACGAGCGAAGCAGTAGAAGCGTCCCGGGATATGTCCTTGTGCCGACGACAGGCGATAACCCTGACCGGCGCTTTCTGTACTTTGTTTATTCTCGTCACGGCTCTTTACTGTTATCTCTATGCTTTCTATATCGGCGGGGACTACCCCGCGAGCCTGATCGGCACCGTTAGCTGCGTCAGTATCGACTGGCTGGCCTGGGCGCTGATATCCCCAATACTTGCCTACATTGCCATTAAGGAAAACATCCTGGCCCAATCTAACCGATTGGGTATCATCAAGTTACTGCTGATTGCAACATTGCTATTGGGCGCCGGCCGGATAGCGACGGATTATGTGGTGGGCAATGATTCCTTTTTGCATACCCTGGTTTATTTTCTGCCGCGCTACCTGTTTGTTACGGCATTTCTGGTGGGGATGGGGGCTTTTTATGTCTTTCGTTCCGCCGCCCGGCTGGAAATTGAGCGGCTGAAGCGCCAACAGAATATGCCGGAACCGGCGGGGCAGGGCGCAACCTTTACGGTATACAGGGGAAACTGCCGTGCCGTCGTGCGGTGCTGTGAAATTGTGAGCATTACCGCCAGCGGCAATTATCTGGAGCTGGAAACGCCTGACGGAATGTTCCTGATGCGCAATACGATGAAAAACATCGAAGCCAGGCTCGATTCCCGCCGGTTTGCCCGGATTCACCGTTCGCACATTGTCAATCTGGATCGGGTAAAGAGCGTGTCCCGGGCGAGACTGGAAGCCAACCTCGCCAACGGAAAAGTGTTGCGTATCGGCAAGAAATATCTCGGCGCGCTGCCTCATTTTGCCGACTGATTGCTGAATGTAAAGCAGAACAACGGCTGTCGATGGCGGCAATGCCAACAGCGTGCGGAGCGTTGCGACCCCGGGGTAAACTTGCATTCAACTTTCTTTTTTACTCAACAGGTTTTCCTCTAACCTTACGCGGCGGCGAACATGGAATTTACTTTTTTAGGCACCTCGTCCGGTATTCCCACCCGCCACCGGAATGTGTCGGGCCTCGCCATACGGATGGACAACAGCAAGGGCTGGTATCTCGTCGATTGCGGCGAAGGCACGCAGCACCAATTGTTATGTACCCGCTATACACTGCCATCCCTTACGGCCATCTGCATTACCCATGTTCACGGCGACCACTGTTTCGGTTTGCCTGGACTACTCGCCAGCGCAAGCATGGCCGGTCGACAAAACAAACTGACCATCATTGGCCCCCAACAGCTCGAAGTGTTTGTTGGCACCGCATTATCCACAACAGACAGCCATCTCTCCTATGAGCTTGAGTTTGTCGATGTTGATCAACTGGAACATGCATGGCGAACAAACGATGTGTTAATCGAGCGATGGCCCTTGTCGCACCGAGTACCCAGCTATGCCTATTCCTTTACTGAAACCAACGTTGAGTGCCAGTTGGATAAAGAAAAACTGTTTGCGCAAGGCGTGCCCCCCGGGCCTGAATGGGGCGAACTGCAACAGGGCCGAATTGCGCATACCGCCGATGGCCGAGTATTGATGCCGGACAATTTTTTGCTGCGCAATCGACCTCCGCGCAAAATAGTGGTCGGCGGCGATAACGACACTCCTTCACTGTTGAAAGGCGCGTGCGAAAACGCCAACCTGCTTATTCACGAAGCAACGTATTCGCAGGCTGTTGCCGACAAGGTAGGCAATGCGCCGAAACACAGCTCCGCGGCCGCGATTACAAAGTTCGCGGATGATGTTGGGATTGAAAACCTGATCCTGACGCATTTCAGCGCCCGTTATCATGGCCATACCGATGCTGGCGCGCCCGGTGTCGCCGAACTGGAACGCGAGGCACGCGCGTTTTATCGCGGCAACCTGAAGATGGCTAATGACCTGGCACGTTTTCGATTGGAAAAGGATGGCAGGGTTTGTCTGGATAGCTAAGGTGTCGTGTGTAAAAGACCTGCCTTATTCTATTGATTCCCGTTCCTATAAAGCATGAGAGTTACCGCATGTGTTTTGATTCAGTATCCACCTTTTATCAAAACCGGTAACTCTCTCGTTTTCAGGAGAAAGTTCAGATGTGACCTGAACTAACCCGGATTAGTTTTTATAGATGCGGTAGTTTCCACATCCTCCACCTATAAAGTAACCAGAAGTGTACGTCGTCATCTCGCAGAATTGCCCACCCCAGTAATAAGATGTGGTTGTCTTTTGCGGGTAAATCACGACAGACTCACTGGGACAATCAACAGCGTAAACAACAACGTTGACAACATGGTCGCTGTAGTGATAGTTGTATCCGCCCGCGCTGACAATACTGCAGTTGTTTGTCGTATTGTAGTCGTTGGTGATCTGCGTCACTTGCACAGCGGCTTGCGTGAGAATTGAAAAAGAAAGTGCGATAGCGCCAACTAATACAGATAATGGAGCTTTAATTTTCATACTTGCTCTCCATACGTATTTGAGTGAAGCGTTTAAAGGTATCCTGCCGGCCAGGACAAGCATGTACTTGCCCGTTTTCTCCTGAAATTCTGTTCTATTGATATAAATCCATATTGCCGTTTTCAGACAGATAGAATACCAATCGGCCTGATACAGTTTTTTTAATGTTTTGAATTTTGACGCCAAATTGATACTTTACATAAAAGCGATGTCGCTTATTTCATCGGCAGTGCGTGATGATGATATTTCTCGCTGGTACATTGTCTGGCTGAAACTTTATTGAAGTCGAAGAACGTTTAGCGGGGATGGATCTCCTCAAAGATTTTTCTATTGGAAACGCGGTGGTAAAAAGTAATAGCATCTTATCCCAGGGCTTTTGAAGCGAGTATTTTTTTATATCCCAACACGATGACTGCACCTTGGAGCAGCCTTTTCTTCCCCAAGGTTCAATATGCCGTGCAGTCGATAGACTTTAGTATTTCCCACAAACATTCGTGCAGACAGTTAGGGTGTTTTCCTTCAGCGCAACCGCTTTTTCCGGGCGATGGTATTTTGTTGTGCTAAAAACGTAGTTCGAGGCGGATGGCCATAATGCTCAACGGCATGCACGCCGCGATGAAATTTAATTTCGTGATTTTATTCAGCAGGCCCAGCACGGGAAGCGAGGAGCGAACAATGAGATATTTATTTTGTTTGATAGCCACCACCCTGACATGCATGCTCAGTCCATTTGCAGTGGCGCAGGACAAACCCAATATTCTTTTAATTATTTCCGACGACACAGGATATGGTGATCTTGGCCCCTATGGCGGGGGTGAGGGGCGTGGCATGCCCACGCCGAATATTGATCGACTGGCGAATGAGGGAATGACGTTCTTTTCCTTTTATGCACAACCGAGTTGTACGCCCGGGCGCGCCGCCATTCAAACCGGTCGCATACCCAACCGCAGCGGTATGACAACGGTGGCTTTCCAGGGGCAGGGTGGTGGTTTACCGGCGGCGGAGTGGACGTTGGCTTCGGTGCTGAAAAGAGCCGGTTATAACACCTATTTCACCGGCAAGTGGCATTTGGGTGAAGCTGATTACGCGCTTCCCAATGCTCATGGCTACGATGAAATGAAGTACGCCGGTCTTTATCACCTGAACGCCTACACCTACGCTGACCCCACATGGTTTCCGGATATGGACCCGGAGTTGCGGACCATGTTCAAAACCGTCACCAAAGGGGCGCTTTCCGGGCTTGCCGGTGACAAGGCTTTCGTGGAGTTTGATGTAAACGGGCAGTATGTCAACAAACCCGACAGCGCCAGCGATGACTATCCCAACGGCGTCGTGGGGATTCCCTACTACGACGAATACGTTGAAAAAGCGGCGGTGGAATTTTTGGAAAAAGCGGCACAGGAAAATGAGCCCTTCTTTATCAATGTCAATTTTATGAAAGTGCACCAACCCAACATGCCGCACCCGGATTATCAACACAAGTCCACATCGAAATCCAAATACGCCGATTCCGTTGTCGAACTGGATGGGCGCATCGGTGCCATCATGGATAAGCTGCGCGAGCTCAATCTCGAAGATAACACACTGGTGTTTTATACCACCGATAATGGTGCCTGGCAGGACGTTTATCCCGATGCCGGTTATACCCCTTTTCGCGGCACCAAAGGCACGGTGCGCGAAGGCGGCAATCGTGTTCCCGCCATCGCCTGGATGCCGGGAAAAATTGCGGCGAATTCCAAAAATCACGACATTCTCGGTGGGCTGGATTTAATGGCCACTTTTGCATCGGTTGCCGGTATTGATTTGCCGGATCGGGATCGAGACCGAAAGCCCATTGTCTTTGACAGTATTGATATGTCGCCGGTGTTATTCGGTACCGGCAAATCGGAACGAGATTCCTGGTTTTATTTCACCGAGAACGAATTGACTCCGGGGGCGGTACGTGTCGGTAATTACAAGGCGGTGTTCAATTTGCGTGGCGACAACGGACAGGCAACCGGTGGATTGGCCGTTGATTCCAATCTCGGTTGGAAAGGGCCTGACAAATATGTAGCGACCGTTCCACAGGTATTTGATTTGTGGGCCGATCCGCAGGAACGCTACGACACTTTTATGAATAATTTCACGGAGAGAACCTGGACGCTGGTAACGATTAATGAGGCTGTGCGGGAAAAGATGCAGACTTACGTCAAAAACCCGCCGCGTAAACTGCAGAGCGAAACGTACACAGGCCCCATTACTCTCTCGCAGTACCAGCGGCTTAAGTATGTTCGCGATATGCTGGAGAACGAAGGCGTGTCAATTCCATTGCCAACGGGAAATTAACAACGATTCCCCCATCGGGGTCAATTGTAAGAATCCTTCCTTCTGGTCCTCGGTGTGTTACGACGCATCGAGGAATTTTTTGGCTGCAACCTGGCGCTAGTTTCTCCCTTCAATTTTTTCAGGAATATTTCGTCCTCCCTGTCGATTCCTGCCCGGCCCGCGCGACTATTAACAAGCTTGCAGTATTGAACAGAGGACACTGCCATGTGCCCATTTTGTCTGACCTCCACCGCCTTACTGTTCACCGGGTCGGCGGCAGTTACCGCGGCAGGCGGGCTGATTCCGTTCGTCATCTACCGATACCGCCGGCGTTCCCACCAATCCCTGCCACTACAGGAGAGACTTATGACTACCAATTCAATTTCAATGCCGAATATCGGCACCCGGTCGGATTGGCGCGCCGCCCGCCTGGCGTTGCTTGAAAAAGAGAAACAGCACATGCGCCGCAATGATGAGCTTGTCCGCGAACGCCAGCAGTTACCTTGGGTGCCGGTCGAGAAAACGTACTACTTCGATACCACGACCGGCCGCAAGACGCTGGTGGAGCTGTTTGACGGCCGTTCCCAATTGTTGCTCTACCACTTTATGTTCGGCCCCGACTGGACCAAGGGCTGTATCGGCTGTTCTTTCCTGTGCGACCATATCGATGGTGCCCTGCCGCATATTAATGCCCGCGATATCACCGTGGTCTGCACTTCGCGCGCGTCGCTTGACCGGTTGTTGGCTTACAAGCAACGCATGGGATGGAAATTCGAATGGGTGTCGTCACTGAACAGCGATTACAACGGCGATTTCGACGATGTGCTTGGTCATCAGCCAACGCAGGGTAGTGGTGAAACCTCGACCCTGAATGCGTTTGCATTGAAAGAGGGAACCGTTTACCACACATACAACGGTTTGGCCCGTGGCCTGGAAGTATTGGATGGCGCTTACCATTGGATTGATATGGCGCCTCGCGGGCGGGATGAACAAGGGCTGGAATTTCCCGAGCAGTGGTGGCGCCGCCATGATGAATACGGGGATCCCAACGGCCAGACGGTTGCTTCGTCGGTTACGGATTAAGGATTCAACATAGGCACCACGCTGAGTCAAGCGCCTGTTTTCCTGTCCGCTTGACTCGGATCCTCAGCAATATTGTGATAGCCATCGACAATTAGGAGATAGGTTCTTGTGACTGTTATGTGTATATATAATCAGATATACGTTTCCACAGGGTTTGCAGGTGCAATGACAGCGTTCGGTCGAATGTCGGCCTGCGGGGTGTGGGTGATTGTGTCTGTGATTGTTTGAATACATTTTTCAAAATCCTTTTCGCGGCGGAACTCAGCACTCATCTTGCGAATGTTTTCCTTATAAATGGGGTTTGTTAGAAGAGCATCGATGTGCTTACCCATTGATCCGGCGGATATTCTGCGAATGCTGTCCCGCCGCCCTATCTTATGAAAACATATCCGGGCTGAATTCCCTGGCTGATCAAAATCGCACGGTAAAGCCAGCATCGGAACTGCAAAATAAATACATTCTTTTACCGTTCCCAAACCGCCATTAGTGATCATTGCAGACGCTTTCTTTAGTATTGCGAGTTGCGGTACACGCGCGAGAGCTATGACGTTGGATGGGACAGAACCATACATGCTCAACTGTCTTCCCGGCCCCATGCTGACGACGAAACTGTATTGGGGGTTGCGCCGGGCAACGGATATCAATACTCGGAAAAAGCGGTCGGCAGGTGGGTAGTCCGCAACGTGCGTGCCGAGAGAGCAATATATAACTGGTCTCTCGTCAATCCTTGACCAGGGAAACTCCGGCTCGTGTCGAAGAAGGTCGATACAATGTCCAATGTACTTTCTCTGATCATAAAAGTTCGTTGCCACGTCAAAATCAAACTCCTTCGGACAAAGCACAAACTCCGGAAATAAAGGGCGCCGACCATATTCGCAGTGTATAAGTTTTCGGTCGGATTGTTTCTTTAGCTCTTCGTATTTGTTCAGTATTTTTGGGTCGTACGCAGGAATCCGTAGCACCCGAATCAGGCTTCGCATGAAAAGTGATATAACTTTGTTGCGTATACGGAACTTTGCCCACTCGATAGCAACTATTGGTTTGGCAATCAATGCAAGCTTGGTTGGTTTAAAATAGGAGGTGTGAGGCGGAAACTTGTGACTGTTACCGACAAGTTCCGTGGCAAGTGTTATCACCGGTAATCCCGAATCGCTCGCGAACATCGCGACGGGAGAGAGCAAGGCATCTACCAGTAGCAAATCCACGTGACTCTTGTTGAACGAATCGACAATCTCGCCGGATGCCAACGCCTGGTGTAGCGTGAAGTTTCTGTAGCGAATAAGACTGAGGTTGTGTTTAAGACGTTTAATAGCACCGGTACCGGGAGGCAGTGGGGGAGCATCAAATGTATCTTTTCCGAACTGTTTTTCAAACAAGACCTGGTAGTTCAACCCCTGGTTCAGGACGTCGCTCTCGAATTCGCTGGTGCCGAAGTAGATGACTTCGAAGCCCTTTTGCTTCAACGCTTTGGCGAGTTTAAAAGTGGGAAAATATCCTCCCCGCTCTGGAAAAAGGACAAAACCAATAACTTTTAAACTGCTACCTGGATCAGCTTTATTTTTGTTCATATGGTTCGGGTCCTTTCCTTAAAAACCCTGATCGCGATGTGTATTTCTTCAGACTTTTTTGGTAGGGCAGGGTCCGAGAAGGTTTTTTTGACGCCAAAATAATGATTTACCTAATGTAAGTCAACCTTTGAGATAAAAATTTGCAGGCGCCGCTAGCAGTTTAACAACATTTAAATAAACCAGGTGATTTTGACGCCATAAATTTACCCATGAGCGGTTAATGTGGCGTATTGCAACGTGACCATCAAAATATACAAAAAGTGAAATGTTCAACTTGATCGGGATTTGCTTAAAGACTATAGTTGGCACCCTAATCACATACAGACAAAAAACAAACAATCGGAAACCTCTAAGGCGCGACAAAAAAAAATTCCAAATGCCAAAAAGATTAATTTATATCCTTGCCAGGAAAATTTAAGCGTCACAGGTGTAATGATATTGCGCGTAAAATGATTTGCGCGCTAACCCAACGCCCGATGATCCCGATGATGTTGTCGAAATGCAATAACCTTGGATATGTTGGAGGGTTTCCGGCGTTTAACCGGGTAATACTTTAGTTGTAGTAGGGGCTCATAACCGCTTTCTGCCGGTATTGAATTTCATGGTAGAGAATAAGGTGTGGCGAGCCTGACCCAAATAAAATAAAGGTGACACAATTAGATGTATTAATAGGCATCTGTATCAATCTGCGTTCAGTAGATAGTTAATAACGTTTTTCCGTTTCGATATCAATATCTGCGTACAGCTATACATGGTGTGCAACTATGGTGCTGCCTGTATATAAACCCTGGATAGCAGCTATATACCGAACAACTGGCTGTTGATTTGTTTACATCTAACAACAATGGAATTGCGCTTGTGCTAAAGATTGCCAACTTCGTTCTCCTGCCGAGATTTATTGTCTTTATCATTTTTCCGGCAATCGCTTGTGTTGCGTATGCATGCAAGATATTTCTTTTTGATCCCCTGCCCAGTGATAGCGATGGTTTGTTCCTCTTAAAGAACACTGAGAAAAATATTAGTATTAGACGCGACGCGATGGGAGTTACCTACCTTAAAGCGGATTCAGACATCGATGTTTATTTCGCGATGGGATATGCCCATGCCCAGGATCGGTTATGGCAGCTCGAAATTCAGAGACGAACCTGCCAGGGAACATTGGCGGAGGTGCTCGGTCGGAGCGCCCTGGAGCAGGATATATGGATAAGAACGCTAGGAATCTACGAAGCCGCATCCAAATCCGTTGACTATTTGAGTCCGTCGGCAATAGCGTCGCTAGAAGCTTATGCCGCGGGTATTAACGAGTGGATTCATACCAATCAAAGACTTCCCATAGAGTTTGCCATACTGGGCATAGAGCCTCAGCCGTGGAAAAAAGAAGACTCCCTTGCCTGGATAAAGGTATTCGCATTAACGCTTAGCGGTAATTATCGAGAAGAAATAAAACGTTTTGTTAGTTTGCGCTATCTCTCGGACAGGCAGTTCAACACGTTGTTTGAGGATAATTTACCTCGTGATTTGGTTGACCGTGATGCCAATCCACCTGCATTCGATGGATTGTCCGCCTTGTTTTCCAGTGGAAAAATGTTTGGCTCTACCTCTGTTGCCGAAAATTTTTATCCTGGAAGTAATGCCTGGGTGGTGTCGGGTAGCCTGACGAAGTCGGGTGCTCCCATTCTGGCCAATGACCCACACCTGGATCTGCAAATTCCATCGCTTTGGTACGCAGTAAGCCAAAAAGGCGCTACTCTCAATGCGTCCGGCATGAGTCTGGTTGGTCTGCCAGTGATTATATTTGGAAGGAATCAACATATCGCGTGGGGAGGTACCGCCATGATGGCGGATGTCCAGGATCTCTATCTCGAGCAGACGGCCCCTGAGGATCCCAATAAATATTTATATGATGGTGAGTTCGAATCCTTCAGCACGCGAACCGAATTTATAAATGTAAGGGCCGACTTCCCATCCTCGCTGCGCTCACCGCTTAAACCTGTTTCCATACTGGTACGTAACTCAGTCCATGGTCCTGTTATCAGCGATACCGTAACTTCGTTGGATCAGCCGGTGACTCTACAGTGGACGGGATTAAGTGACCAGGATACGTCATATGAATCGTTTTATAGGTTAGGTTATGCAGCTGATTGGAACGAGTTTAAGCAAGCCCTGGAGTTCCACATCGCCCCTCCGCTGAATATCCTGTACGCGGATAAACGAAATAATATTGGTCTCATCGGTGTTGGCAGAATTCCCGTCAGGAGGGCTGGGTATGGTCTGGTTCCAGTGTCCGGCAAAGACAAATCATACGAGTGGGAAAGTTATATTCCCTTTGATCGTATGCCGCAGGTTTTTAATCCGGAATCCGGTTTCCTGGTGAATGCCAATAATCGAAATGTTGATGCGGATTACCCTTATTTTATATCGAGCAATTACGCACCACCTCAACGGGCGAAGAGAATTACGCATCTTGTACAAAAGACGGTGCAAAGCGGAGACAAACTCACCACTGAAGATATGAAACGAATACAGGGGGATGTGCTTGATTTATCCGTCGTCAGTCTCCTGAACGTGGTGAGAGACATCGGTCCTCTTGACACCGATCCATTCATGGTTGAGACGTTGCGAAAGTGGGATGGTAAAGCGTCCATGAACAGTGTCGGAGCCACGATTTACTACGGATTACTACGTAACCTTAAAACCAACTTGTTTACCGATGAACTGAGCAGCTACTGGAACCGGAAGGATCACTCGCCGTATCTGGAATCCGTTATTGCTTCGATCAGCTCGGATAAGGTTGCGGAAATCATCAGGAGCAACGAAAAGTGGTGTGATGACGTCACCACTGAAGTAACGGAAAGCTGTCGTTCGATGATTGAAAGTGCTTTTAATGCCGTTTCCGAAGAGATGACGAAGCTTTACGGCAGTGATATTGATGAGTGGACCTGGGGGCGGGCGAATAAAGCAGTTTATCAGCATGTGCCCTTCAGCCAGGTTAGGATGCTCAGCCGGTTGTTCGAGCGATCCGTCAGCAGTGCGGGATCAAGTAACACGGTCAATGTGGCGGGTACGATCTTTAATCGCTCGGAAGGATATTCCCAGGTATTCGGGGCAGGTTTTAGACAGATTATTGAGATGAAGGATCATTCGCCCGTGCATTTATTTGTTAATTCAACGGGGCAGTCCGGTCAAGTAATGAGCCCTCATTATTCTGATATGACGGAATATTTTTCGGATTTCCACTACCTGAATTTTGATCCGACCTGGTTTTCACCTGGTACATCTGAATTGGCGAATGCATCAACTGGTAATCTACAATGAGCATATTCAGTACCTTCTCTCACAGGGCACCAAATCGCGTTTTTATCTCGATAGTGCTGGGCGGATTGTCCGGTGTTTGTTATTCCGCTCTTATCCCATTGGTGTTGCTCAGCATCCGCCCTCAGGACTCTTCGTTCGAGCCCATCAATGATGATGTCGCAACATTGCTTTCATTTGAGGTGGCTCATTACCAACTGGCGTTGTTTTATATCGCCCTATGTCTACTTATCCTGATTATGAGGACAACTTCGGAGGTTATCCTGACCCGTGTGTCGACTGAGGTTGCGAGAGGTATCCGGACTGAGTTCTATGGTCGTATATCCGCCGCACCAATTTCAGCAATTGAAAGAATCGGCTCCTCAAAGATAGTGGCTTCGTTGAATCTTGACGTCCCAAGAATTTTAGCAGGCGGAAGGGCTGTTCCCGCGTTACTGATCAACGGCATCACGGTTGTCGGGATGCTGACTTTTCTGGTGTATTTGAATCCGGACGTGTTCAAGCTTGTCATGATGGCGATAATTTTTGGAGTGGTTTGTTATCAGGTTCCGATGACTATAGGTAGAAAAATACTACATAAGACAAGAGAAGGGTTTGATCAGTTGCAGGAGGCACTGAAAGGACTGATTTTCGGGGCAAAGGAACTGAAACTCGATCATGGAAAGCGTGAGCTCTATTTTAAACGTATGCTCATTGAGAATGAGTCCCGCATCGCTGAGCAGGACAAAACCGCGCAAACCATAATGCGAGCATCATCTAGCTTTGGCGACTTGTTAAGTTTTTTTGTGATAGGCGCGGTCAGCTTTGTGTTTGTTAATTACTATGCCATCAGCCAGGAGGAGCTGATCGGCGTCGTAATGACGCTTCTATATGTCGCGGGTCCCATATCCATATTATTAAGCGCAATACCTGAAATCGCCGTTGCGTCTGTTTCCTACCGCAAGCTCAATAATTTATTAGGAAAAATACCGGAAGAAGATATCAATCCCGTCATGGCAGAGGTTCCTGCCTGGCATTCCATCCGCTTTGATAATGTGCAATATAATTATCCATCGCCGTCAGACGAAGCCGGCTTCCAGGTCGGCCCGCTGAACTTACAAATAAAAAGGGGAGAGATTACTTTTATTGTCGGTGCGAATGGGTCGGGGAAGTCGACACTGAGCAAACTATTGACGCTTCATTACACGCCTTCAAGCGGAGAAATTGCTTTCGATAACAGTGTTGTGGGAAATGACAATATTGTCAGCTATCGTCAGAAAATCAGCGCTATATACACGGACTACTATCTCTTTGACCGTCTGCTAATTGAAATGACGGAAGAAATCGAAAAATCCGCGATACGCTACATGGAAAAGCTGCATTTGACAGGAAAAGTTACGCTTGATCGAGACAAGTTTTCAACGTTGTCTCTTTCGGACGGACAGAGAAAACGTTTGGCCTTGTTGGTCGCCTTTCTTGAAGATAAAGAAATATACCTTTTTGACGAATGGGCAGCGGACCAGGATCCTGAATTCAAGAATGTTTTTTATAAAGACATTCTTCCGGAATTAAAGAAAAAGAATAAGGTGGTAATCGTGATCAGTCATGATGACCGCTATTTTGATGTTGCCGATACGATAATTACGATGGAGCAGGGAAAGATAATCAATGTACGGCGTGCAGCACCAAAGCTTATGCAGGGAGAGGTGCTTGCGAGCCAGTAAGCGAAGGAAAAAGCGCTTTCTGGAATAACTATAAACTTAAACGCGGTATGGCGAGACAATGAAAATTGCAAGTCGAACATTTCCATTGACACTTAGCCAAAGTGACATCTACTTTGACCAGTTGCGTCATCCCAACTGTCCGTTGTACAACATCGGGGGGTATATTGCCTGCGGCAAGATAGAAGTGGAAAAAATGCGGGCCGCGCACGCGGAAGTTGTCAGGCTAAACGATGCGTTTGGGATTCGTATTGTCAATGATGGCGCGGATATACAGCAGCAAATAGCTGAAGAACGTGATACCGGGCTTCCTCTCATTGACTTCTCGGATGCGCAAAATCCTGCTACGCAGGCGGATCTGTGGCTTAAAACGCTATTTGAGACGCCGGTGCCGTTTGAAAATGTCCAGCTTTTTAAAGCGTTTTTACTCAAATTGGGTCCTACCGAATTCCGCTATGTAGGATTTAGCCACCATTTGGCGATGGATGGTTGGGGCTTTTTGAACTGGGCGAAACAGCTTGGGTGTAAGTATAACGATTTGACGGCCGATGCTTCTCGCGCGTCGTGTTGGCGCCAGGTGTCCAGTGGGGATCAGGAGTACCTGCGGAGCAGAAGGTACGCACAGGATAAGCAGCATTGGCTGGAACAGTGCCAACCACTTCCCGCCCGTTTGTTGCCGCCATACCATAGCACTCGTTACGATAACGGGAGCAGCATTCCCAGTGGGCGATACACACTGCACATTTCCAGAGAACGGTTCAGGCAGCTTGAATCATTTGCTCAGGAGTTGGCGGTTGGCGTGCCGCAGGTGTTTTTGACCATCATGGCGCTTTATTTTTGCGGGGCATATGAACGGAGTCACCTTTCTATTGGTATCCAGACCCATAATCGAAGAGGGGCTTCACAGAAAGAGACGATCGGGGTTTTTACCAACGTAAGTCCGTTGATCGCAAGCCTGGACGATACCAATTCTTTTTTTGACCTTGTCGAAAATATAAGTAATAGGTACAAAAGCAACTTCAAAAGACAACGCTTTCCTGTCGGCCACCTTATAAAAGAGTTGAAGTTGGCCGGAAGAGGGCAGTCTTTATATGACGTAATATTTAATTATCTCAAGCAGGATTACAATGATTTGGCTTTTGGTGAAGATAAAGCCGGAGTGGTATACCTTTCTCACGGTTACGATCAGACGCCGCTGACTGTGACAGTTTGGGATGGGGTCACGAATGATATCGAAGTGCACTTTGATTATAACCTCGCGTACTTTGAAAGCAGGGAAATCTCGGATATCGCCAGCAGGTTCGACAATCTTTTGCATATTGTGCCCAAGAGTGGGCGCAGGCCATTGAGGGAGATCGATATCCTTCCGGAGGCGGAACATCGGCATCAGTTTGTATTGGGTACGGGGAGCATTGATCAATATAGCGAGGCCTGCCTGCACCAACTTTTCGAGCGCCAGGTAATAGACAATCCCAACGAGGTCGCAGTTGTTTTCGGCGACCAGAAGCTCACATACCGAACGCTCAATGGCAGGGCGGATGAGCTGGCACAGCATCTGCTCGCCTGCGGCGTCGGTAGCGCCGTTCCGGTTGGAATATGTGTCAAAAGATCGCCGGCGATGCTGGTCGGACTGCTGGCTATTATGAAAGCGGGCGCCGCTTATCTGCCCTTGGACGCGAGTCAGCCGCAGTCCAGGTTGGCTTACATGCTTTCAGATTCGAGGGCTCGTTACGTTCTGACCTTGGCGGATTCTGATGTCGCGAAAACTCTGCCGGAGGTTGTCAGCCCGATATTCGTCAACTCCTTCGGCGAGCCTGTTGATATACCTTCTTCTGGAACCGCGAATGCTGAACGACCTCAGCGGTCCAATCCGCTCGCCTACGTCATCTACACCTCTGGATCCACCGGACGACCGAAAGGCGTGGCAGTCCGTAGCCGCGCGGTGGCAACGCACATCTCCGCCATGGTTCGTGAGCTTTCGCTAAAAAAGGGGGATCAAATTCTTCAGGTTGCCTCTTACTGCTTTGATACCTTTATTGAGCAGACCTTTGGTGGATTGGCTGTCGGCGCAACCATTCATTTTGTCGAGCGAAGCTTGCCTGATGTCGAAGAGTTTTTTGCTTTTACGCAACGCTCCGGCATAACAGTTACAGATTTGCCAGTAGGATATTTCTCCCAGTTGCTTGGAAGTTCGACACACACTCAGTGGAAAGCTTCCACGTTGCGAAAAATTGTTGTGGGTGGAGAGGCGCTTGGCAGTCATCTTGTCAAAAACTGGTTCGAGCTGGGCGCTTCGGAAAACTGTGAACTTTTTAACGCTTACGGTCCGACTGAAGCCATTATCACATCAACCTTGCGCAGAATTACTGAACAGGATCAGTATCGTGTAAGTATCGGCCGACCGGTTGGCCCGAGATGTTTGTACGTAGTCGACGGCAAAGGTAGACGTTCTCCATCCGGGCTGCCGGGAGAGCTATGTATTGGTGGAAGTTTGCTGGCTGAAGGTTATCTTTTCAATCATGCATTGACTCAGCGCGTTTTCGTTCGCGATCCTTTTGCTGTAGAAGAACACGCGAAAATGTATCGCACGGGTGACCTGGTCAGGTATCTGCCAGATGGCACGCTTGAGTTTATTGGCCGTCTTGATGATCAGGTGCAGATACGTGGATTCAGGGTGGAACCCGCGGAAATAGAACATGAAATCGTACAAGTAGAAGGTATTGATTCAGCAGTGGTTTTGCCTTACGGGGAACCTGGTAATGTTTATTTGGTGGCGTATATAAAGCGGAACGATAGTCGGGAACTTTCGGAAGGTGAAGACAAAGTTTATTTGCGTCACCTGAAAATGCATCTAAAAGCGGTTTTACCTGGGTACATGATTCCGACGACGTATGTTTTTGTAGAAAAGTGGCCGCTTCTCATCAGCGGTAAGATAGACCGAAGCAGTTTGCCGGTGCCTGAAAGTTTATTTGATGATGAGGTATCCAAACCGGAAACGGAAATTGAAGAAGCCCTGGTCGGCATCTGGTCCGGGCTCCTTCAGGTAGATAAGACACGTTTGGGGACGACAGCCAATTTTTTTGAAATTGGTGGACATTCCCTATTGGTTATACGTTTACAAAGCGAAATCAAAAAGTGTTTTGATGTGCATCTGGATATACAGCTGATATTTGACAGATGTTCAATTAGGGAGCTTGGGCAGATAGTTCAAAACGGTATAGAAAGGGCGAGGATCGCCACGGCTCTGGATTCTATGGATCAAACTCAAGTTGAGGAAGTGGAATTTTAGTATATGAATAAGGTGGAGTTGGTTGTAGGCCAGTTGATCAACTGTGGTATCGAAATTTACCTTCATGAAGGAAAATTAAAGGCGCGCGCAAAAAAAGGGGCGCTCACGGAGGAGCATAAAACGCTCATTCGCTCTCACAAGGTTGAGTTGATCGACTATTTGACGTCGTATCTGTCTGTAGACTCAAGAGGGACGGGAGAGCGGCGCATACTTGCTTCGGTAACAGCGGATCTCCGGGAGTGTGATTTATCTTTTCCACAGCAACGGCTATGGTTTCTTGACCAACTCGAAGGCGGAAGTCCGCAATACAATATGTCCGCTGCATTTTATGTGCGAGGCGTCTTCGATCTGAGCGTCGCTGAAAAGGCGATTGCCAATGTTATCCGGCGCCACAGGCCGCTGAGAACCACCTTCTATGAAAAAGACGGTACTCCAATGCAGCGGGTCCAGGATTTCGGAAGCTTCCAATTTAAGCAGCACGACCTGCGGACGCTGGATGATGCGACCCGTCAAGATGAACTGCATGCAATTATCGAGGAAGACAGCTACAGAATTTTCGATCTGAGTGCTGACCTGCTCATCAGGGCATCGTATATTTTTCTTTCGGATAACCCGGACGAAGACCAGGGCGCTTTCCTTGTCAGTATGCATCATATAGCGTCAGACGGCTGGTCGGTGGGCCTTTTTATCAAAGAGTTTACTGACAACTACCGAGCATTGTCGCAAGAGACTGTTCAATTCAATGACCAGGATATTGTTGAGCCAGACGTACAGTATTTCGATTATGCGTATTGGCAAAGGTATTGGCTGGCGGAGGGGTTGTTGTCCAGGGAGGTTGACTATTGGTCAAGTAAACTGAAGGAGTTGCCTGTCACTCACGGTTTGCCATTGGACTATCCGCGCCCGGTCAAAAAAACCTTCTCGGGTGCGATTTTGCGCCGGGTTATTGATTCCGATCTGCATGACCTTGTGGTTGCCACTGCAAAACGGGAAAGGGTGACCCCATTCATATTGCTGCACGCGGCGCTGGGTCTGGTATTGTCCCGCTACGCAAATACCGATGATATTGTTATTGGTACTCCGGTTGCCAATCGTTTGCATCAGGAAGTGGAATCACTAATAGGCTGCTTCATAAATACCCTGCCTTTGCGAATTAATACCAACTTCAGTACTTTTGCGGAATATTTGGAGCACGTCAAACAGACGAACCTGGAAGCCCAGGCAAATCAGGACGTTCCGTTTGATTATCTTGTTGATTTCCTTGGAGTCCCCCGTAGCGGCCAGCACACTCCCGTTTTTCAGATTATGTTCACGATGGATACCAGTGATCAGGAGCGTCTGGTTTTGCCGGGCGTGGTATTCTCGCCGGTTGAACGAACGAATGTCGTCGCCAAGTTCGATTTGAATATCAACGCGGAGAAGGAAGAGAATGGCGGACTGGCTATCTGTTGGGAATACGATACTTCTATTTTCAAAGATGAAACTATCACTCGTCTGGCCGACAGCCTCGTTCGGGTCCTTCAATATCTCAGTGGTGACCCTGGCAGCATTGCACTGAATAGCATACCTGTTATTTCCGAGCAGGAAGTATGGTATCTCCGGGAAACGCTAAACGCGACGCAACGCGAGTTTCCGGAAGATGTTCTGGTTCATGAGTTGTTCGAAAACCAAGTGAAGTGCTTTCCAAACAGGGAGGCTCTGGTTTTCGAAGGTGTTGAGATTTCCTACAGCCAGCTGAATACCAGAGCCAACCAGCTCGCGCATTTACTCAAGCGCGAAGGCGTCGCGAAGCAAAGCCTGGTGGGAATTTGTTTGCATCGCTCGGTGGAAATGGTGGTGAGCTTGCTGGCGGTATTGAAAGCCGGCGGAGCCTATGTACCGTTGGATCCGGACTACCCCGAAGCTCGTCGGCGGTACATTCTCGAAGATACCGATCTCGGCTACCTTATTACAGAATCAGGTGAGGCGTCATCCTTTACTTCAGCGGCTGGACTGAAACTGTTTAATCTGGATCTTTTGGGTGACCGGTTGGATAAGGCTCCTGTTACGGATATTGACCGAAACGACGGAGCGGGGTCAGACAGTCTTGCCTACGTTATTTATACATCAGGCTCCACCGGTCAGCCAAAAGGGGTAATGGTCGAGCATTTGGCTTTGGTAAACCGGCTGGACTGGATGCAAAACACCTATCAACTGAATGAAGGGGATCGTGTACTCCAGAAGACACCTTATAGTTTTGACGTTTCAGTCTGGGAATTTTTCTGGACACTTGGTTACGGCGGTACATTAGTGCTGGCCAAGCCGGACGGGCATAAAGACCCGGATTACCTGAGTGAGATAATTAACCGGGAGAGGGTGACCACGCTGCATTTCGTACCCTCAATGCTCGATGTATTTCTCGCTTCACCGTTAGCATACCTTGGCGATAGCGTCAGGCAAGTCTTCTGCAGCGGCGAGGCGTTGCCGGTCGAAAGCGTCTGTAAGTTTCGGGAGCGGGGTTTCCGGGCAACGCTGCACAATTTATACGGACCCACCGAAGCGGCAATCGACGTAACCAGTTTCAATTGTGAAGAACTCAACGGTTATCGCTCTGTCCCCATCGGAAAACCCATACAGAATATTTCTCTGTATATTTTGGATGACCACCTCAACTTGTGTCCTTTAGGCAGTATAGGTGAATTATTTATCGGTGGGGTTGGCCTTGCGAGAGGTTATCTGAACAAGCCGGAGTTGACCGAGCAGCGTTTTATTGTCAACCCATTTTCGGGTGACTCAAGCGAGCGCCTGTATCGTACCGGTGACCTTGTTCGTTATCTTCCCTGCGGTAACATTGAGTATATCGGCCGTACGGATAATCAGGTAAAAATTCGCGGGTTTCGTATTGAGCTTGGCGAAATTGAGAGCCGGTTACAAGATTGCCACGGGATAAAAAGTTGCCTCGTCGCCGCGGTGACAGGTGCCGATAATCAAAAACTGCTGGTGGCTTATGTGCAGTTAGAAAGCGATGGTGCCAATGGTGGGGAGACTCTCGGCGCTGCCAAGCAATTGCTGGCTGCCGTGTTACCGGAATATATGTTGCCTTCCGTCTATATTCCAATTGACCAATGGCCGTTGACGGCTAATGGGAAAATTGATCGTAAAGCCCTGCCGACAATAGATACATGTTTGTCGGGTGACGATTATCTTGCTCCACAAACGGACCTGGAAGCTGGGCTGGCAGCAATCTGGAGTGAGCTGTTGGGGCTGGAAGAAAACCGTATAAGCGTCAATAAAAGTTTTTTCGAAATCGGCGGTCACTCCCTTTTGGCGGTCAAGCTGGTTTCCAGAGTGCGGCAGAAGTTACAGTCGGATATCGCGCTAAGAGATGTGTTTGAATATCCTACCATTCGAGCGCTGGCCGCTCGGCTCAATACGGGTTCACCAGTTGATCCTCTATCGGAAATAACACCACGGGAGTCTGAAGATGGACGTTACCCGCTGACGTTTTCCCAGAAAAGACTGTGGTTTTTGAACAAGCTGAATCGTCTGGGTAGTGATTACAATATGCCAGCCGCTTTCGAGGTTGAGGGCGAACTGGATATCGACCGGCTCGGAGAGTGCATCAAAACCATATTAAAAAGGCACACTGTACTGCGATCGGTATATCGTGAATCAGGCGACGGACTGTATCAGGTGGTAAAGCCGGAAAATGATTTTGTTGTTGAGCGTATAGACCTGTCTCACCTGAATGAAACCGAAAAAGCCTTACAGTCAAAACATTTGACGGAGCAGCATGCGGCAGCCCCGTTCGACCTGGAAATCGATTTGATGATCCGGGTTGCCTATGTGCTATTAAGCAGGATTGAAGGCAAACGCACCAAGGGAATGCTCCTGTTTAATATGCACCACATAGCTTCGGATGGCTGGTCCCTGCAAATTCTGGTGAAGGAACTTTCCACGCTTTACGCTTCCGGGTCTGGTCGACTTGAATCGGTACTGCCTGAGCTCTCCATTCAGTATTCGGATTTTGCGCAGTGGCAGGCGGAATATCTCAATAAGGATCGGCTGCGCAGGCAGATGGATTACTGGAGAAAGCAGTTAAGCGATATACCGGCACTACATGGTATTAATACCGATTACCCCAGGGTGGAAGAAGGCAGCCCCAAGGGCAGAAGCGTGAAGTCGACGCTTCCAAAGCACATTGCCGCGGGTATTTCAGAGCTGGCAAATCATCACCGGATCACGCCTTTCATGGTGGCTCACAGCGCACTTGCGCTGGTGCTTTCTCGCCATAGCAACAGCCAGGATATAGTCATTGGAACACCTGTTGCGAATAGAATGCACGAGCAACTGGAGGGTTTAATCGGCGGGTTCGTCAATACGCTGGTGCTTAGGCTGAACACTGCTGACATGACGGTGGCCGAATTCTTTGCGCATGTCCGGGATGTTCATATCTCCGCCCAGGACAATCAGGACGTGCCGTTTGAGGAACTGGTGGAAAGTCTTAATGTACCGAGATCGCGTCTGCATACACCCGTTTTTCAGATCATGCTTACCACCAATACGAGTTTTGCTTCCGGTAGTGAAGCGCGCCTGGATCTTGCCGGCGTGGAAGTCTCACCGGTTGCGTATGAGAACATCAATGCAAAGTTCGATCTGGAAATTGGGGTGGATATCAATGAGGATGGAGTCAACCTGGATTGGGTTTATGACAGCCGTCTGTTCTCCCGTGAACACATCAAGCAGATTCAGAACCATTTTATTAACCTGCTGATTGGGCTTGTTGATATATCTCATTCGCCCGAAAAAACGTCGGTCCGACGCGTTTCACAGCTGCCGTTGCTGTCGCAGTTTGAAATTGACGAGCTACTCGTTACGCTCAACCGAACTGAAAACAGGTTGCCGGAACATTCACTCATTCACCGGTTATTTGAGGCTCAGGCGAAACGCACTCCGGATGCCGTGGCGCTGAGCTTTGGCTCGCGGAAACTCACTTATCGGGAGCTTAATCATCAGGCGGACTGTATTGCCGCAACGCTTCTGGAAGAGGGTGTTTCTCCCGGTACCTTGGTTGGACTATGTGTTGATAGATCCTTTGAATTGGTAACGGGGATTATCGCCATTCTTAAAGCCGGTGGCGGATATGTACCGATGGACCCGAACTATCCGGATTCCCGATTGGAATACATTATTAATGATTGTCAGCTTCAGTTCCTGGTGACCGACGGACAGTTGGCGGAGCGGTTTGCAGGACGCGATATGACGATTATTGATGTGGGAGAAAAGAGGCACGATGGTGCGACTGTTCGACTTCCCGGGGCAGGCGTTGAAGTCGATCCGGAATCCGTAGCTTATATTATCTATACATCAGGTTCCACCGGAAATCCTAAAGGGGTGGTACAAACACATAAGAATGCGATCCGGCTTTTTTCTACCACCCAGCCTTATTTCGATTTCGATGAATCCGATGTCTGGGTTCTATTCCATTCCATGTCGTTCGATTTCAGTGTCTGGGAGCTTTGGGGAGCGTTGTTTTTTGGCGGAAAACTGGTGGTGCCCGACAAAATTACGATTAAAGATACTGAAAAATTCGTGCAGTTGTGCCTGGACGAAAAAGTAACAGTTTTAAACCAGACGCCCAGCGCATTTAAAACTTTTTCGGAGGCGGCGTTAGCGGGCGGAACCGGGCTCGCCAGTTTGCGTTATGTCGTATTTGGCGGTGAAGCTTTCGAGCCCTCTATTATCCTGCCATGGCGACAGGGTTTTCCCGACTTGAGCGTTGATTTCATCAACATGTACGGTATTACAGAGACAACAGTACATGCCTCGTATTGGAAGGTGCCACAAGAGCTACCGTCTTCATCCGTCATTGGCCGCAAGCTTGATGACCAGAAAATCTACATTCTGGACAGTAATAAAAACCTGGTACCAAAGTACGCAACCGGCGAACTTTATATTGGTGGGGCCGGCCTGGCGACCGGCTACCTGAATCGGCCCGAACTGACTGAAGAGAGGTTCATGCCGAACCCGTTTGGACTCGATAGTAAAGATCGCCTGTATAGAACCGGCGATCTGGCCAGGTACCTGCCTGATGGTAATCTCGCTTACTGCGGAAGAATGGACGATCAGGTAAAAATCCGCGGATTCCGTATTGAGTTGGGAGAAATATCGAACCATATTAACCATACCGGACTGTTTTCCTCCTGCGCTGTCGTTGTGCGGGAAGATGAACCAGGCGAAAAGTATATTGCTGCGTATCTGGTAAGCCGGGAAGGTCGGGAATCGGCTGGCCGGCTGCTGCCGGCACTTAAGGAAAGCCTGGACAAACACCTGCCGGAATACATGCATCCCGCCGCTTACGTGGTGCTCGATGCACTTCCGCGAACCACCAACGGAAAAATTGACAAACGCAATCTGCCCAAACCGGAAATTTCAGATTTAACAAAGCAGTATGTTCCACCAGGAGACGAAATTGAAAGCAGTCTTGTGGGTGTCTGGGCGAGGATACTTAAGCGGGATCAAACGGAAATAGGGATCCAGACAAGCTTTTTTGAACTGGGAGGTCATTCTTTACTTGGTGTTCGACTCATTTCCGAAATTCGGGAAACGTTTGGCTGTGACATTTCGATAAGTGCGCTTTTTGAACGGCAGACTGTCAGTCGCCTGGCTGAGCTGTTGAGAGAGCATGAGGCGCCGGTTGCGAAAACCCATATCGAGCCGCTTGAACGCAATCGCAATGATTACCCGCTTTCTTTCCATCAACAGCGTATGTGGTTCATAGACCGCATGCAGGAAAGCGGAGCGGCTTACAATATACCTGCTTTCCTCAGAGTGAGCGGAAAGTTCAGCCTTGCCAGCGCTCAACAGGCACTGGCTGATATTGTCGAAAGACACGAGGTTCTAAGGTCCGTTTATGTAAATGGTGAATCCGGGCCGGTACAGATAATCAACCCGCCTTCCGAGTTTGTGATCAACCGGATTGATTTGTCAGGGTTAACAGACCGGGAAAAAGAAAAGGCGCTTGAAGAGGCAATAAACGAAGAGCTGCAAAAGCCCTTCTCCCTGCATGCCGACCTGATGTTGCGCTGCGCCTTTATTGAGCTCAGTGCAAGTGAAGAGAAATCGGATGGCGTTTTCGTGCTGAACATGCATCACATTGCTTCCGATGGCTGGTCGCTATCAATCATCATTAAGGAATTTGTAGAGCTGTATCGAGGTTACCTCCTGGGCGAACCTGTTTTTCTTGAACCATTGCCATTGCAATACATTGATTATGCAAACTGGTTAATCGGTGAAATCGGCGAAGGCAGGCTTCAGGACCAGGCGGATTACTGGACCTCTAAACTGTCCGGGCTACCGCAAGTGCACAGCCTGCCTCTCGATAAACCACGCCCACGGGAACAGAGTTTCAATGGCGCGATTTTTGAGTTTGGCCTGGGCAAAGAGCAGGTGTCGCAGTTGAAAAAGGTCGCCGGGGATTCAGGCGTAACTTTCTTCATGGCTCTCCACGCCGTGTTCTCTTTGCTTTTGGCACGCTACTCCAACGAAAAAGATATCGTTATTGGCGTTCCCGTGGCTAATCGGCCGAACAAGAGCCTGGAGGCTTTGGTTGGATTCTTTGTCAACACCGTTGTTCTGCGTACCGATTGTTCAGCCGGTAAAAGTTTTCCGCACTATTTACAGCACGTTAAGGAAGTAAACCTCGAAGCTCAAAAGAATCAGGATCTACCTTTTCAACAGCTGTTGGAAGTAATTAACCCCACCAGAAGCAGGAGCCATTCGCCGCTGTTCCAGATTATGTTCTCGATGGATAACAACGAGCAGATGGACCTGGCGATTCCCGGTGCGATAATCGAACCCTACGAACCGAAACAGATGTTTGCGAAGTTGGATCTGGTGCTTCATGCAAAGGAGGCGGCTGATCAACTCCGGCTGACGTTTGAATACAATACTGACATTTTCCGCGAATCCACAATTGCCCGGATGGCGGATCATTTCAAAAATCTGGTTTTTTCCGTCATTCAGCAGCCTGACCAGGATATTTTGGCGCTGCCTTTGGTGGGTGACAGAGAGCGTGAACACCTCGTCCGTGATCTCAACCGTACAGGTGAAGGATTCCCAAGCGACATTTGCATGCATGAACTCTTTATCAGGAGCGTGACGCAATTCCCCGGGAATATCGCGCTAAGGGATGAGTTCGGTAGCATGACTTATGCCGAGTTGTTTGCCGAGGCGTATGCACTGTACCAGCACTTGTCTGACCTGGGCATACATTGCGAGGAGCGTGTCGGTATTCGTTTACCCAAAGGGCGCGGTCAGTTGGTTGCAACATTGGGTATTATGATGGCAGGCGGTGCGTATCTTCCGATGGAAGTAAAATGGCCTGCCGACAGATGCGCCCGGATATGCGAAAAAGCGCAGTGCCGTTATATCGTCAGCGATTCTGACTTGACCCAGTCCGGTGTCACCAGCCTGAAACCAGGCGCGCTGGTTAAAGGCATCGACAGCAAAGAGTCGGTTGGAGTGGCAAAGCGTTTTAAACGGTTGCAAACGCCCGAGACGCTGGCTTACGTCATATTCACATCGGGTTCGACCGGTGAGCCAAAAGGCGTCGAGATTGAACACCAGGCCGTCGTCAACACGCTGCTGACCATAAACCAGGAATACGGCATCAACGATCGGGACTCCGTGCTCGCGGTTTCCGCCCTGAGTTTCGATTTGTCTGTTTACGATCTTTTTGGTCTTTTGGCTGTTGGTGGCACAGTGGTGTTTCCTGAAGACGACAAGGCGATGGATCCGGGACACTGGCTCGAAATGGTGGAAGCCCACAACGTTACGGTTTGGGATACCGTGCCGGTATCCGCCTCACTTCTTGTTGAGCAACTTGAGCTACAGAATCGGACTGCCACATCAGCGCTCAAGCAGGTACTTATGAGTGGTGACTGGATAGCCCCCGATCTACCCGCCAGGCTGTGGAAAGCATTTCCCGGTTGTAAAACGTATAGTCTGGGCGGCGCAACCGAAGGCTCAATCTGGTCGATTCATTATCCCATCCTGCAGGATACCTCTCGCTGGAAAAGTGTTCCCTACGGCAAGCCTCTACACGGACAAAGATTTTTTATTTTAAACGAAGCAGGCCAATTGGTCCCGCAGGGTATTCCCGGTGAACTACATATTGGAGGCAGGGGAGTCGCCCGCGGATACTGCGGTGACGAATCGCAGACCGCGGCTCGTTTTATCTGGCATCCACAATTAAATCAGAAGTTGTATCGTACGGGAGATATGGGGCGTTATCTTCCGGATGGAAATATCGAATTTCTCGGTCGGGTCGATCACCAGGTTAAATTGCGGGGCTTTCGCATAGAGCTGGGGGAAATCGAGGCGCAGTTGGTGGCGCTGGACGAAATTGATAAAGCCGTGGTAATGATTCGGGGCGAGGGGGAATCAAAACAGATTGTTGCTTACCTGGTTCCGCACGATAAAAACACCGATTCAGTTGAATTCGGCCCGCGCTTGAGAGAGGCGCTGCAGAGTCGCCTGCCGGATTATATGATTCCCACTGCTTACATCGCCATGGAAGCCTTGCCGCTGACAGCGAACGGGAAAGTGGATTACAAGGCATTGCCGGATTACGATTTCCGTGAACATTCAAGTCATAATTACGTCGCTCCAACGAATGATATTGAATCGAAACTCTGCCACATTTGGCAGGAGTTGCTCGGTGTGAAGCAGATCGGTGTGCTGGACAACTTTTTCGAGTTTGGTGCGCATTCCGTGCTCGCCCTTCGACTTGCCAGTCAGGTCAGGGAAGTATTCAAGATAGAGCTTCCGCTTAGAACGCTATTTGAGAAGCCCACAATCAGGGAAATTGCACTGATTATCGAATCCGGCGCGACAGATACAGACACCAATATGTATCGGGTCGCCGGATCTGAATTTCCTCCTTTGTCATTCGCACAACAGCGACTCTGGTTTATCAATAAGTTGAACGGGGGAACCCCGGAGTACAACATGCCCGGCGGATTCCACTTGCGGGGCCGTGTGGACTATAGCGCGGTTAAACGTGCGTTGGAAGAAATTATCCGGCGACACCAAATACTGCGTACCAGCTTTCGGGAAAGCGACGGCAAGCCTTACCAGTTTGTTCACGCGGAATTTGATTTACCGCTGACCGAGCTGGATTTCAGCACCCTGCCATGGCAAGAGGCAAACCAGAAAGCCGATAAGGTTTTGTTCGGAGAGGGTGAACATTGTTTCGATTTGGAAAACGCTATTCCAATCCGGTTCAACCTGATCAGTCTGCCGGACGAACATTACATCCTTCAGTACAATATGCACCATATTGCCTCTGACGGCTGGTCGATGAGTATATTTGCCAATGAATTCAGCCAGCTTTATAAAGCTTACACTGCACATTGTGACCCCGCGTTACCTGATCTGCCTGTTCAGTATGAAGACTATGCTCACTGGCAACGACAATATTTGAGTGACGATCGTGTTAACGACGATTTAACCTGGTGGAAGGAAAGATTAAAAGGGATTCCACTCGAACATAATCTGCCGCTCGACAAGTCGAGGCCGGCCCAGCCGGGTTTCCGGGGCAGCTTGTTGACGCGAACTCTTGACAGGCGTGTGACATCGGCTGTTGACGCAGCATGCAGGAAGCATGAAGTCACTTTGTTTATGTACCTGCAAACACTGTTTGCCGTGATGATAAGCCGGTTTAGTAATGAGACCGATATTGTCATGGGCACCGCCGTATCAGGGCGGGATCGATTGGAAGTCGAACAGCTTATCGGGTTTTTCGTAAACAGCCTCGTACTGCGGACCGATACCTCCGGCAACCCAGGCTTTGCCGAACTGCTCAAGAACAACAAGGGACACATCTTGGATGCGTTCAACCATCAGCAAATGCCATTTGATCTATTGGTTGAAGAACTTAATCCGGAACGGACGCTGACCCATAACCCGGTTTTCCAGATTATGTTCGTGCTGCAAAACACGGAGGCCGGGGAGATAACCTTGCCCGACCTGGAGATCACTCCCCAGGAGCGGATACACAGCGATAACAAATTTGATCTGCATTTATTGGTCGAGGAAGTCGACGGCGAGCTTGCCATTGATTGGATTTACGATACGGATCTCTTCGATCGCGCGTCTATTCAGCAAATGGCTGACAGTTATTTTGTGATGCTGAATGCGGTGCTCGATAACAGTAATGTTCCGGTGTGGAATATTCCACTGTTGGCTGACGACGAGAAAAAAGCTATTTCCGGCGTCGTGGTGCAACCTGATACTTGGCAGGACCTCTGCGTTCATCAACTGTTTGAACGACAGGCGGAAAGAGCCCCTGATCAGGTTGCGCTTGTTTATGAAAACGATGAGATCACCTATCAACAGTTAAACAGCCGCGCCAATTGCCTCGCGCATTGCCTGGTTGCAAGAGGCGTTCAGGTGGGCGATCTGGTGGGCTTGAGCATGGAGCGATCGCCTGATCTGATTGTCGGGTTGCTTGCCATTCTGAAGTCCGGCGGTGCCTATGTGCCGCTCGATCCCGCGTATCCGGATTCACGCCTTGCATATATGCTCAAGGACTCCGGTGTGCGCTTTATTGTTGGCCACGCCGACCTGGTTGAGCGGGTTGCCCGAGAGGAATATGAAGTTATTGTCGTTGACGATAGCCGAATACCCGAATTCGGTGATGATAATCTCAATGATCGTGTAGTCACTCAGTCCGATCTCGCTTATATCATCTATACCTCCGGTTCGACAGGAAACCCGAAGGGCGTCATGGTTGAGCACGGCAATATCACACGTTTATTTTCCGCCTCGGATGCATTGTTTGGTTTCGGCAGTGATGATGTCTGGACGTTGTATCACTCGTATGCCTTTGATTTTTCTGTCTGGGAGATTTGGGGCGCGCTGATCTACGGTGGCACATTGGTTATTGTGCCCATTGAAACAGCACAGTCACCTCGACATTTCTGCGATCTGTTGAAACGTCATCGCGTATCGGTATTAAACCAGACGCCCTCCGCGTTCTATCCGTTGAGCAGTGAAATACTCAAATCTTCCTCATTGGATGCGCTGCGCTTTGTGATTTTCGGAGGCGAGGGGCTCCAGAGGAAGAAACTGAATTCCTGGTTTGATCACCAGATTGCCGACAGAACCAGGCTGATCAACATGTACGGCATTACCGAGACTACCGTCCATGTCACCTTTTACGAGGTAACCAAAGACGACGGGCGTACAGGTATTATCGGTGCGCCTCTGCCGGATCTGACGGCAATCGTTTGCAATCGTTATTTGGAACTGCAGCCGGTCAATGTGGAAGGCGAATTATTGGTCGCGGGTTCCGGCGTTTCGAGGGGATATTTGAACCAAGCCGAATTAACGTCGGAGCGATTTATTACAGCGTCTTTCGACGGCGGGCCGGTCAGACGGTGGTATCGCTCGGGCGATCTTGTAAAACGTCTGAGCGATGGCAACCTGCAGTACGTTAAAAGAATTGACAGCCAGGTCAAGGTGCGGGGATTCCGGATAGAAACGGGGGAGATCGAATACCAGCTCCAGCGTCACCCATGCATTGAGGAAGCGCTGGTGGTACCCCAAAAACTAAATGACGACAGCGAAACGCTGGTTGCTTACCTGAGACCGAGCGAGCAATTACTGCAACGTTACGATGGAAGCAGGGACACTGACGGGGTTGAATCCTGGCAGGGAATATTCGACGATACCTACGCCAACTCAGGCGGCAATGACGACATAGAGCCCGAGACCGATATTACCGGCTGGCAATGCAGCTACCGAAATGAGTTGATTCCACTGGCGGAAATGCAGGAATGGGTTGAAGGGACCATTGAACGTATCCGGGCGTTGCAGCCAAAACATTTACTGGAGGTTGGAGTTGGCACCGGCATGCTTTTATACCGGTATGGCGCTGATTGTACTTCAGTTACCGTCACCGATCTGTCGCGGCAGGCGCTTGAAAAAGTGAGAAATGGAGTCCAGCGCAAGGGATGGGATCATGTGAAATTTCTTCACGGGGACGCGCAGATAATCTCCAACCTTGAAAACGCTTGCTTCGACACCGTGGTTATCAATTCGGTGGTGCAGTACTTCCCCAGTGAAAAGTATTTCCACGACATGCTGGTAAAGCTGCTTGACCACCTGGAGCCAGGCGGAAAAATCCTGCTGGGTGATATTCGCAACTTCGATCTGCTCGCGGCATTTGCGACCTCGGTCGCCCTTTATCAATCGACCGAAGACATGCAAACGGACATTGTCTACCAGCATGCGGTTTCGGCGATGCAGAAAGAGGAAGAGCTGCTTTTTAGTCCGTCATACTTCTCATTGCTTCCGGAAAGAATGCCCGAAATAGGAAGAGTGGACATTCTGGTCAAGGAAGGCGTTTCAATGAATGAGATGATGCGTTACCGGTATGATGTCGTGCTGCACAAATCTCCGATTGAGGCGAAAGTCGCTGACAAATGGTGCAGGTGGCTAGATAAAGACCACTTGCGAAGCCAACTGGCGGAATCAAAAACTGCTTTCGGCGTGTACGCATATCCCAACCGACGGATCGAAAACGATGTGCGTGCGGAAAAGAATTTGAAGACAGTTATTGATGGGGATATCCTGCCGCTCAAGGAATCTGTCTCACGCGTTGCCTGTGATGATTTGCATAGGCTGACATTACTTGCTCGCGATCATGGTTTTGAACTCAAAGCAACCTGGAACCAGCAGTCACTACACAAGCTGGACCTGCTTTTTATCCCGCTCAATATGCGGAATAAACCCGTTGTTCAACCCTACACAGTAATAAGAAAGACGAGTCTGGTCAGTGCCCCGCAGTTGCGATCCATCTCGCGACAGATTGTGCCGGAAATAAAATCGGAGTTGGAAAACCGTTTGCCGGCCTTTATGGTGCCGCAGGCTTATCTGTTGCTGGAGCGTTTTCCATTAACCGACAATGGGAAAATTGGTAAAGGCAGCCTGCCAAAATGGGTACCCCTTGACGATGAGGACTATGTAGAGCCTCGTGACGCACTTGAGCGAAGTTTACAGGCCATTTGGCAAAAAATTCTTAACCAGCCAAAGGTGAGTATCGAGTCAAACTTCTTTCATCTTGGAGGCCACTCTTTGCTGGTGCACCGGTTGATTAACGAAATCAACGGTTCCCTCAATGTTCAACTGCGTATCAGGGACCTGTTCGAACGCTCGACGATTGCATCGCTGGCAAACCACATGCGCGAATTGGATCAGCTGGCCCAACTGGTTGAGGGTGAGGACGAAATGCCCGGAAACGCAATCGAGGAGATGGAGTGGTGATATGAATGATGCGCTGAAGTTGTTGTCGTCACTGAAGGAAGCCGGAATTAAAGTCTATCTGGAAAACGGCAGGCTCAAAACCCGTAGCCAGGCAGGTGCTATCACCGATGAAATGGCTATGCAAATTCGTGAGAACAAAACCGTGTTGGTTTCGCTTCTTGCCAAACTGGATACACCGGGCACTTCTGGTTATCAGCCTCCCATTACAAAGGCAAGAAGAACAGGCGATCTTCCGCTTTCATTCTCTCAACAAAGGCTATGGTTTATAGACCAGTTGGGCGGGGGTAGCAACCAGTACAACATGGTTGTCAGTTATGACGTGATGGGGCTTGTGAATGTGGACATTCTTTCGGAGGCATTTGCCAAGGTTATACAACGTCATGAGATACTCCGCACCGTTTACATAAATACCAGCGCGGGACCGGTCCAGAAAATCAAGGATTCGTTCGATTTCAGGGTCGACCTTGTGAACATTCCGGCAGGTTCCGATGTTGAAACGGAGTGTGAAGCGGTATTGGCGGACGAAGTGGGTTATACCTTTAACCTGTCGCGGGACTTAATGTTACGTGCGACTTACATCAAGCTGCCTTCGGTGGACGCAACGGGAATACTGCTGATTAATATCCACCATATTGCATCCGATGGCTGGTCGCTGGAGATTCTAGTTCGGGAATTTTTCGCTTGTTACGCCGCTGTCAGTGAATCCCGTGAGGTCGATTTACCGCCGCTCGTTCTGCAATATGCTGATTATGCCTGTTGGCAGCGAAACGCGGATTCACAATCATTGTATGCGCGTCAATTGCAGTATTGGGACGGTCAACTAAAAAATGTTGCGCCCGTGCATAACCTGCCGTTGAACGGTTCGCGTTCGATGGAAAGAACGTTTCGCGGCGACGAAGTTCGCGGCAGGTTGGAGTCTTCCATTGCCGCGAAACTTGAGGACCTGGCTATCAAATGGCAAGTGACGCCTTTCATGCTTTTCCACGCCGCGCTCTGTATCGTTATCGCCCGGCACACTAACAGCCATGAAGTTATCATAGGCACACCAGTGGCAAACCGGCCGAACGCTGAGTTGCAGTCGATGATCGGCTTTTTTGTCAACACAGTCGTATTAAAGATCAATACGGATTTTGAAGACCTGCGGAGCTATTTGGAGCATGTGCGGACAACGCACCTGGAAGCGCAGGAAAACCAGGATATTCCTTTCGATAAACTCGTGGAAGAACTGAATGTGGCCCGACGGGCTGACGTAACGCCGTTGTTCCAGATAATGCTTACCACTGTCAATGAGTTCAGCCCCGGGGGCGCTCATAAGAACGAGATCACTCTACCGGGTGTCGCGCTTAGGGAACGTGGTCATCCCTGCGTGGCCGCCCGGTTTGACCTCGAATTTGATATCAGCCTTACGGACACCGGTATAAGTACCAAAGTCATTTATGACACAGACCTGTTTGAACAGCGTTATGTCGAAAGAATCAACCAGCACGTTATTAATACCTTGACGGAAATTGCCAACCGGCCGCAGGTAAAACTGCGGCAGATTGATTTTCTTTCCGATGCTGAGCGCCGCTTGTTATTGGAAGCAAGTCCAGGTGAACAGGTAGAGCGACCCGCTCATTGCCTCCACGAATTTTTTCTCCGACAGGTTGTTAAGCAGCCGGATGGGATCGCATTATACGATGCCGATGGCTACATGACTTATTCCGAGCTTTTTGTTTACGCGTACAGCTTTTATTTGTATTTGAAAGAGCTGAAGCTGGAGGTTGAAAGCCTGGTCGCGGTGAGATTACCAAAGGGCAGATGGCAGTTAATTGCCACTCTCGCAATAATGATGAGTGGTTGTGCCTATTTACCGTTGGAAGTCAGGTGGCCGAATGCGCGTTGTCAACGTGTGCTGGCCAAATCCGGTTGCTCATACATGTTCGTGAGTTCTCCCGAGGATGCGATTGAAGGCGTCGGTTCGATTCTTGTCAATGATATTGTAATCGCGGATATCGATGCCGTTACCACAGCCGGCGCCCTGCCAAGGCGCGCTGGTCCTGACAACCTCGCTTACGTGATATTTACTTCCGGTTCCACCGGGGAGCCCAAGGGTGTGGCAATAGAACACGGTGCGGCGGTGAATACCCTGCTCGATATCAATGCTCGTTATCAAGTGTCCGCGAGCGATAAAATACTGGCGGCTTCGCTGCTAACGTTCGATTTGTCTGTTTATGATTTCTTTGGTTTGCTGGCTGCGGGAGGCCGGGTGGTCATTCCGGAAGATGGACGGACGATCGACCCGGAACACTGGCTTACGCTGGTTGAACAGGAGGGGGTAACCTTGTGGAATACGGTTCCGTTGTCCGCCGCGCTTCTGGCCGATCAGTTGGACTACAAGAACCGACAATGTACCGCACCGTTACGTCATATACTGATGAGCGGGGACTGGATCGATGTAAAGCTGCCGGCTCGACTGAGACATAAGTTCCCCCGCGCACACCTCCACAGCCTGGGTGGGGCGACGGAGTGTTCCGTGTGGTCAATCCATTATCCCATCGAAGGCGATACCGACTCGTGGCGATCAATCCCCTACGGTAAGCCGCTGTCCAATCAGGCTTTCTACATTCTTGATCAGGAGCTGCAGCTCACGCCACTTGGCGTTGCCGGCGAGCTCTT
Source organism: uncultured Cellvibrionaceae bacterium (assembly GCA_964451365.1). Classification (GTDB taxonomy): domain Bacteria; phylum Pseudomonadota; class Gammaproteobacteria; order Pseudomonadales; family Cellvibrionaceae; genus CAYVIB01. The sequence continues at coordinate 22,551 of CAYVIB010000030.1, read as the reverse complement.
TATTGCCGGAGATGGTCTTGCGCGCGAGTATTATGGTGATCAGGCATTAACAGAGAAAGCTTTTTTTCACCATCCAACGCTGGGCAGTCGGCTCTATCGAACCGGAGACCTTGGGCGCTATTTGCCGGACGGCAATATCGAATTTCTGGGCAGAGCGGATCATCAGGTGAAAATTCGCGGATATCGCATTGAATTGGGTGAAATTGAAAACACCATTGGCGGTTTCGGTGAAGTGGATTCCTGCGTTGTTACCACGAGGGAGGATTCAACCAACCAAAAACGCCTGATTGCCTATATCAAACCGATTGCCGGAGCTGTTGGTGATGCGGCGGCATTGCGTGCGGCATTGAGCACGACTTTGCCCAATTACATGGTTCCCGATGCGATAGTGCCTGTCGAATCCTGGCCGCTCAGCTCCAACGGGAAATTGGATAAAAGCGCGCTTCCCGATCCTGCCGATTTCTTCACGACGTGTGACTATGTTGAAGCGAAAACGGATACGGAAAAGGAGTTGGTCCAGATATGGAGCACGCTGCTCGATTTAAAAGAGAATGTAATAAGCGTTACGTCCGGTTTTTTTGATATAGGCGGACACTCACTTCTTGCGATAAGGCTGGTGGCGGCCATAAACAATATTTATCCGGGAGCAGTGAACATCCAGAATGTTTTTTCCCATGGTTCCATACGTTCGATTGCCGAGTTGATTGACCGCAACCTGTCGCTCGTCAAGTTGGAAAAGGAAATAAGCCAGACCCAGGATGCGGAGGAGTTCCTCATATGATGGACATCGGTAAGCTCCTGGATTCTTTCATTGAAAAGGGAATTTTGGTATCCGTGCTGGGTGGCGAACTTAAAGTCAAAGCCGCCAAAGGCGTCGCCACGGCGGAGGATATTGAATTAATCCGGGAGAACAAACAGAAAATTCTGGATTACTTCTCGACCGTGCCTGCTTCAGGCCAGCGTCGTAGTCACGGCAACCCTATAAGACCGATTGGCAGAGAGGAAGCCAACCGGTTTATGCTCTCTTTTCCACAGCAACGTCTCTGGTTTATCGACCGACTGCAAGGTCAAAGCTGTGAGTACAACATGCCGATGGCGCTTAAGGTAAGCGGGCAGTTTTGCGAAGACACGGCGAAAAGGGCAATATCGGAAATCGTGCGACGTCACGAGCCTTTGCGTACTGTTTTTGTGGAGGAAGAGGGTGAGCCTTTCCAGGTCGTCCGCGGCGACTTTCAATTTAAACTGGATGTGGTCGAATTGGATGGTGTCGCTGGTTCATCCGGGAGGGATGTGGCCATCCGCGACCTGATCATCCGGGATGCGCAAACTCCTTTCGACCTTTCCAGCGATTTAATGCTCAGAGCGTCGTTTATCCGCTTGGACCCACGTGAATCCAAGGAAGGCGTATTGATATTTAACATGCACCATATTGCGACCGATGGCTGGTCCATGGAAATTTTGAAACGCGAGTTTTTAACACTTTATCAAGCGTTGCAAAAACACGAAGCCGCGCACCTGCCGCCCTTGCAGGTCCAATACGTGGATTTCGCTCACTGGCAGCGGGAATGGCTGGATAATGGGGCGCTCGAAAGCCAGGTTAATTATTGGCGGAAGCAACTGGCGGATGCGCCGCAGTCACACAAGCTACGGCTAGATAACGCCCGGCCTCTACAAAAACGTTACCTGGGCCGCTTATACACTGCTGGTCAGGTTGCCCGCGTCAATGACTTGCAGCAGTACGCGAATAAACATGGCGTTACTTTATTTATGCTGTTGCATGGCGCCCTGAGCCTGCTCTTATCGAGACACGGCAACACAGACGATATCGTGATAGGTACCCCGGTGGCGAATCGGCAACGGCCCGAACTTGAAACGCTCATCGGTTTCTTTGTCAATACGGTGGTGCTGCGAACGGATACGTCGTGTAACCGTGCGTCGTCTAACGAATTGCACGATTTCTGGCAGCAGATCAGGAACGTTAATATCGAAGCCCAAGCCAATCAGGATGTGCCATTCGAGTATCTTCTTGAACAGTTGAACGTGGAAAGATCGTCATCTCATTCTCCTTTGTTTCAGATTATGTTAACGCTGGATATGGGGTTCGGTGCGGGGGTTGATCGGGGCAGCTTATTGTCCGAGGTGGAATTCACCCCGATCGTGCTGGATGACGTTGCGGCCCGATTCGACCTGAGCATAAATGCCTACCGTTCCGGCGATTATCTGGCCATCGCCTGGGAATACGATGCCGACATCTTTAGCGAATCGCACATTCAACAGCTAAGCGGGCACATGCAGTGCCTGCTGGAGAATATGGTGCGCCAACCGGCGGCCAGTCTGAGCGAGCTGGAAATGCTGCCGTCGCGCGAACGCCATTACCTGATACAGGAACTTAACGAAACACGGCGGGATTATTCAGCGGACAAACAGATTCACGAGCTGTTCGAGGCGCGGGTTCGTCAAACACCGGAACAGGTGGCGGTGCAATTTGAATCCACCGGTTTAACCTACCGGCAGTTAAACGAGCGGGCCAATCAACTGGCGGGTTACCTGCGTCAACAGGGAGTCGGAGCGGACAGCCTGGTGGGATTGGCGCTTGAGCGTTCGGCGGACATGGTCGTGGCCATTGTGGCGGTATTGAAAGCCGGTGGTGCCTATGTGCCGCTCGACCCGGATTATCCCTTTGCCCGGATCGAATACATGGCGGGCGAAGCACGCGTATCACTGGTGCTGACCCAAAGCCACCTGGTGGAACAATATCGCGCACTGGTGAATGTCAATTTGGTTGAACTGGACTCGGCCGGTTTTAAAGCGCAGGTGGAGGGCTTCAATACCGAAAACCTGCCACGGCTGCCCGTTCAAGGGCCAACAAATCTGGCATATGTCATTTACACCTCGGGTTCGACCGGTACTCCCAAGGGCGTCATGGTGTCGCACCGGGCGTTGGTTAACCGTATCGAATGGATGCAAAACGCATATCAACTCAATGCACAGGATCGGGTGCTGCAGAAAACCCCCTTCAGTTTCGATGTGTCGGTCTGGGAATTTCTGTGGCCGCTCTGTTACGGCGCGACCCTGGTGGTTGCCCGACCGGCGGGGCACAAGGACCCGGATTATCTGAGCGAGCTTATCGGGGAAAAATCAGTGACGGTCATGCATTTTGTTCCGTCGATGCTGGAGCTTTACCTGAAGCATGAACAGAGCCGGTTTGGCCAGCAGGTGCGTTATGTGTTTTGCAGCGGAGAAGCGCTGACGGCGAACCAGGTGTCGGAGTTTCACCGGCAGGCATCCCATGTGCAATTGCACAACCTGTACGGTCCGACCGAAGCGGCAATTGACGTGACGTACTATCACTGCCGGCAGGGCGATTCCAGTTACTCGGTTCCCATAGGCCGGCCGATCCAGAATATCGCCCTGTTCGTGCTCGATATGGCCATGCGTTTGTGTCCGGCCGGCGCGGAAGGGGAGTTGTACATTGGCGGCGTCGGTTTGGCCAGGGGTTACCTGAACCGGCCGGACCTGACGGCGGAAAGATTTGTCGAGCATCCCTTTTCGCCGGGAGAAAAGCTGTATAAGACAGGAGATCTGGTGCGCTACCGCGCGGATGGAAACCTGGAATACCTGGGCCGGCTGGATGATCAGGTCAAACTGCGCGGTTTTCGAATCGAACTGGGTGAGATTACGGCGCAGCTTAACGCCTGCGCGGAAGTGGATTCGGGTTTGGCCAAAGTGTGTCAAAGTCCGTCGGGTGATGCGCAACTGGTTGCGTATGTGGTTCCCGCGCAAAGTGGGTTGGATGAGCAACAACTGGAGGATGTGCTTCGCTCGCGGCTTCAGGATACGCTGCCTGAATACATGGTTCCGTCCGCCTTTGTCGTGCTGGAGGCTTTTCCGCTTACCGCCAATGGCAAAATAAATTACAAGGCGTTGCCGGAACCTGGCTATCTTGTTCAGGAGGCGGAGTATGAAGCGCCGGGCAATGAATTCGAAAACCACTTGGCAGTCGTATGGTCTGAACTGCTCCTGCTTAATAAAGAACAGATCAGTCGCAGCCAGCATTTTTTTCGCTCTGGCGGTCACTCACTATTATCGGTGAAACTGGTGGCAAAAATAAACAAGCAATATGACTTGTCCAGGTATCCGATGAATGTATTCGACGTATTTGAAAATCCCGTTCTGTCGAATATGGCGGAGGTAATTCGCCAAAACAGGCTGAAGGAGAAAAACGACCGGCTGCATGAGGAAATAGCATGTTCCGGACTTGTTGAGGAAGGAGAATTTTGATGGACGCACAAAGCGTATTTGAAAAAGCTTCTGAAAACGGTATTTATTTGTACGTTGAATCAGAGAAGCTTAAGTATAAGGCGAAAAACGGCGCTTTGACTGATGAACTGTCGAGTTTGATAAAGCAGTACAAATCCGAACTCATTGCACTCTTAGATGAGGGAGCGGGCGGAACCAATGCATTTTTGGCCGGTGCCATTCCCCTCGCAAGGAAAAATCGCGGCGTTGCGAAGTTGTCTTTCACCCAGCAACGTCTTTGGTTCCTGGACAGGCTTAACGGCAGTAGCGCCGAGTACAATATGCCCATGGCGCTTCACGTGGAGGGGGCATTCGATTTGATTGCCGCGGAATTGGCGCTTGGGCGGATTATCAGGAGACACGAAAGCCTGCGCACGATTTTCCGCGAGGAAGATGAAGGGCCTGTGCAGATTATACAGGATTACACAACGTTTAAAATCAGTTGCCGGGATATTTCGGCCCTGTCACCGCAAGAGCGGAAGAAAGAATTACGGAACCTCATTCAACAGGATGCCCTGCGCACATTTGATATCAGCCGGGATTTGTTGATCAGGTGCTCCTATATTAAAACCAGTGAGGAAGAAGGTTGCCTGCTGTTCAATATACACCATATCGCATCGGACGGATGGTCCATGGATATATTGAACAGGGAGTTCATTGTTCAGTATAAATCGGCGAAAAATTCCGAACCCGATCCACTGCCACCGTTGCCGATCCAGTACGCCGATTACGCGCACTGGCAGAGGGAGTTTTTTCAGGAAGAAAGCATTAAATCGCAATATGAATACTGGGACCGTCACCTTGAAAGCATTGCCCCGGAAAACACACTACCTCTGGACTTTCCGCGACCGGAGCACAAATCTTTTGAAGGAGACATTATCAGGTGCAGGCTTTCGGCTGAACTTGGCAACTCGCTGGAAAGTTTGGCGAGGCGATTTAACCTCACCACGTTTATGCTTGTTCATGCGGCGTTGTGCCTGGTGTTGTCCCGTCATAAAAACAACCACGACATCGTCATTGGTACTACTGTCGCCAATCGCCAGCGCCCGGAAACCCAGGACCTCGTTGGCTTTTTTGTCAACACGCTGGTGTTGCGGGCAAATACAGATTTTTCTACGTTGCCGGATTATCTGGAGAACATTCGACAAATTAACATTCTTGCGCAGAAAAACCAGGATGTGTCGTTTGACCAGTTGGTTGAGCGGCTGAGAGTGGAGCGCAGTACCGCGCGTTCACCGCTGTTTCAAATCATGTTGTCAATGGCGACAGCACAGGGGAAGGCGTCCGGCAGCGACCATACCATTGCCGATACCCGCTTCAGCCGGGTAGAAGACGAAGAGGTTTTTGCGAAATTTGATTTGTCCGTTGATCTGGCGGTGTTGGATGATGGTTTACTGCTGAGTTGGACATTCGATAAAAGTCTTTTTACCCGCTCCCACATTCAACAGCTAAGCGGGCACATGCAGTGCCTGCTGGAGAATATGGTGCGCCAACCGGCGGCCAGTCTGAGCGAGCTGGAAATGCTGCCGTCGCGCGAACGCCATTACCTGATACAGGAACTTAACGAAACACGGCGGGATTATTCAGCGGACAAACAGATTCACGAGCTGTTCGAGGCGCGGGTTCGTCAAACACCGGAACAGGTGGCGGTGCAATTTGAATCCACCGGTTTAACCTACCGGCAGTTAAACGAGCGGGCCAATCAACTGGCGGGTTACCTGCGTCAACAGGGAGTCGGAGCGGACAGCCTGGTGGGATTGGCGCTTGAGCGTTCGGCGGACATGGTCGTGGCCATTGTGGCGGTATTGAAAGCCGGTGGTGCCTATGTGCCGCTCGACCCGGATTATCCCTTTGCCCGGATCGAATACATGGCGGGCGAAGCACGCGTATCACTGGTGCTGACCCAAAGCCACCTGGTGGAACAATATCGCGCACTGGTGAATGTCAATTTGGTTGAACTGGACTCGGCCGGTTTTAAAGCGCAGGTGGAGGGCTTCAATACCGAAAACCTGCCACGGCTGCCCGTTCAAGGGCCAACAAATCTGGCATATGTCATTTACACCTCGGGTTCGACCGGTACTCCCAAGGGCGTCATGGTGTCGCACCGGGCGTTGGTTAACCGTATCGAATGGATGCAAAACGCATATCAACTCAATGCACAGGATCGGGTGCTGCAGAAAACCCCCTTCAGTTTCGATGTGTCGGTCTGGGAATTTCTGTGGCCGCTCTGTTACGGCGCGACCCTGGTGGTTGCCCGACCGGCGGGGCACAAGGACCCGGATTATCTGAGCGAGCTTATCGGGGAAAAATCAGTGACGGTCATGCATTTTGTTCCGTCGATGCTGGAGCTTTACCTGAAGCATGAACAGAGCCGGTTTGGCCAGCAGGTGCGTTATGTGTTTTGCAGCGGAGAAGCGCTGACGGCGAACCAGGTGTCGGAGTTTCACCGGCAGGCATCCCATGTGCAATTGCACAACCTGTACGGTCCGACCGAAGCGGCAATTGACGTGACGTACTATCACTGCCGGCAGGGCGATTCCAGTTACTCGGTTCCCATAGGCCGGCCGATCCAGAATATCGCCCTGTTCGTGCTCGATATGGCCATGCGTTTGTGTCCGGCCGGCGCGGAAGGGGAGTTGTACATTGGCGGCGTCGGTTTGGCCAGGGGTTACCTGAACCGGCCGGACCTGACGGCGGAAAGATTTGTCGAGCATCCCTTTTCGCCGGGAGAAAAGCTGTATAAGACAGGAGATCTGGTGCGCTACCGCGCGGATGGAAACCTGGAATACCTGGGCCGGCTGGATGATCAGGTCAAACTGCGCGGTTTTCGAATCGAACTGGGTGAGATTACGGCGCAGCTTAACGCCTGCGCGGAAGTGGATTCGGGTTTGGCCAAAGTGTGTCAAAGTCCGTCGGGTGATGCGCAACTGGTTGCGTATGTGGTTCCCGCGCAAAGTGGGTTGGATGAGCAACAACTGGAGGATGTGCTTCGCTCGCGGCTTCAGGATACGCTGCCTGAATACATGGTTCCGTCCGCCTTTGTCGTGCTGGAGGCTTTTCCGCTTACCGCCAATGGCAAAATAAATTACAAGGCGTTGCCGGAACCTGGCTGTGCGTTGCGCGCCGGTAAATATCTACCACCACGGACAGAGACGGAAATTGTTCTTTCGGACGTATGGCGGGAACTGCTTAAAATCGAGTCGGCAGGTAAAGCGGATAATTTTTTCAGGTTGGGTGGCCACTCGATTCTCGTGATTAAAATGTTGAGTCGCCTTCGGGAAAAAGGCTATTCAATTGAACTTAAAGAGGTTTACGGCGCTGCCGACCTTGCGGCCATGGCGGCCAAAATCGATCGTCTGCGGACCGCAAAATCACCGGTTGAATCAAAACCCGGCATACCGCAAGGGTGTACGGCAATCACCGCCGATATGCTGGACCTGGTCCGACTCGACTCCGGGGATCTGGATTATATTGTTTCCAGGGTTCCGGGCGGTGCGGAGAATATCGAGGATATTTTCCCATTGTCGCACCTGCAGGAAGGTATTCTGTTTCATCACCTGATGGATCGGGAAGACGACCCCTATATCTTACTGTCGATGTTAAAGGTAAAAGGCGATAAAGCGTATCGGGAGTTGATTGATGGACTTAACTTCATCATTGCCCGGCACGAAATGCTCAGGACAGCTGTGTTTTGGCAGGGCATCACCAAGCCGGTGCAAGTCGTAATGCGTGCCGCTCAACTGGCGGTCGAAGTTATCACCGTTCAATCGGGTGATTCGGCGTTGGCACAACTGGAACGCCACGTGCGAAGGCAAAGAATAGCGCTGGAGCAGGCGCCCCTGATAAAGCTCTATGCAACACAATCCAATGATCAGTATGACGTTATTCTGGCGTATCACCATATCGTTACTGATCACCTGGTTCTGGAAATTCTTAGCGATGAATTACAGCTCTACCGATTGGGGCTAACGGGCAAACTTGCGACGCCCGCACCGTATCGGCAGTTTGTGGAAAGAGTACGGGATCAGTCCGTTGCTGGTCACGCGCTACCTTTTTTCCGCGGCATGCTTGAAGACGTCAGCGAAGCGACAACGCCTTTGGGATTGACCGACATCCAGGGGAATACTGAAATTGCCGAAGTGGTGGAGTTCGTGCCAGGCAAAACGGCAGCATCCATTCGCGCCATTAGTCAACGCATGAGCTGCAGCCCGGCTGTTTTATTTCACACCGTGTTTTCAATGGTTGTTTCCTCGTTATGCGGACGCGACGATGTTGTTTTTGGTACTGTACTCTCGGGACGCCAGCAGGGTATTGACGGTATCGATAAAGCCGTGGGGCTGTTTATCAATACTTTGCCAATACGCGTTAAGCTGGACAACAGACGTCTGTCGGAAGTCTATACCGGGATCAGGAATATATTGGTGGAGCTTGTCGCCCACGAGCAAACGTCGCTGGTGACCGCGCAGCGATGCAGCGGCGTGCCGAAAGATGCGCCGCTGTTTACTTCCATTCTTAATTACCGTCACGCCGCCCCTGCGTTACTTTCGGATAATGAAGCCGAAGGGGAGTTGAACGATATCGAAATTATTGATTCGCGCGAACGAACCAATTATCCGCTTTCTCTGGGTGTGAGCGATATTGATGGCGAGTTTGAGCTTAACCTGAAAACAGCTGCTAAAGCAGAAGCTGGTGCGATTCTGGCTCATATCCAAGAGGTTTTGGATGTTGTGGTCGAAGCGCTGGATACCGGTAACGATGTTGAGATAAGCGATTTGAAAGCGAAGGTTCCGACACCACGCTTTGCTTCCCTGCAACAGGAACGGGAAGTATCCACAAATCGCTACGACGCACTATCAAAGGTATTGCAACAAAAGAGAGAGACAATACATTATCGGTTCGAACAGGCTGCATTGGACAAAGCCGGCGATACGGCGTTGGTATTCGAATCGCATCAACTGACCTTTAGCGAACTGAATGCGCAAGCCAATCGGCTCGCTCATTACCTGGCGGAACATATCAGCCCGGACGGGAAAAGGGTGGGCATTTGCCTGCCAAGGTCCATCGACCTGGTGGTAGCCATTCTGGCAGCCTTAAAATCAGGTGCGGCCTACGTACCTATTGATACGAGCTTACCGGACAGCCGCAAAAAATTTATTGCCATCGATGCTGAGTTGTCGGCGGTTATCACCTGTTCTTCTCAGGTTTCCGCGTTTCCGGGTCAAACTCGGCTTTGCCTCGACGACATCGCACTCCAAGAAACGCTTTCCAATTACGTCGAAGATAATCTGCATATTTCCGCCAAGGGTGACGAAGCGGAAGCGCTTGCATATATCATTTACACTTCCGGAACGACCGGGACACCCAAGGGAGTAATGGTTAGCCATTCATGCGTCGACAGTTTTTACCATGGTTTTCGGGAGCAGTTGGCGCAGCTCAACCTGACAGATGATGCCCCCTGGTTATGGAATGCTTCCTATGCGTTCGATGCGTCGATCAAAGGCCTCGTTTCGCTAATAGCCGGTCGAAAAGTCGTGCTTGCCAGCGATGAGCAAAGCAGGGACCCCGCCGCATTGGTAGCGCTAATGAAACATACTGGGGTAAATGTATTCAACAGCGTACCGCGAATGGTCAGTCAGGTTATCGATGTGCTTGAGCATGAGCCGGATTTTGCGGTGAACCTGATATCGAGCGGTGAGGACATAACTCAAGACACCTGGGAAAGAATTGGCCGATACTGCTCGCGTCACGGAAAAAAGGCCATTAACGCGTATGGTCCGACCGAAGCGACGGTAAACGCCTGTTACGCTGTAATTGCGTGCGGACAGCCGGTTAATATCGGGAAACCGTTAATTAATGCTGCGTGCTTCGTGTTGGATGAAAATCTGTCGGAAGTGCGACCGGGTTCAGCCGGCGAATTATTTATTGGCGGACCTTGCGTTGCGCTCGGCTATCTAAACCGGGATCGACTGACATCGGAAAACTTCATTGAAAATCGAATTCGACCCGACGTATCTGCATTTCTTTATCGCACCGGGGACAAGGTCAAGCAGCTGAGTGATGGTCGGCTGGTTTTCCTCGGGCGTGACGACTCACAGATAAAGCATCGTGGCTACCGGATCGAACTGGGTGAGGTCGAGCATGCGCTGAAAGGGCTGGCGGACGTTGAGGATGCCGTAGCCACCCTGACAGACACCGCGGTTGGGAAACAGCTTACGGCCTATTTCGTTCCAAGGGGCAACGCCACTGATACGGACCCGGAAGCGGTTCGTGCCGCGCTGGAGAGTGCCTTACCGCAGTATATGGTGCCGGATGCTTTCGTAATATTAACCGAACTTCCACTTACCGTATCCGGCAAAGTCGATCGTGGTGCTCTGCCGATCCCCCAGGCCTTGGCGGAGTCGGGTGCGAAAGGTCAGCCACGCGACGAGATCGAAAAAACACTTTGCGACATTTTGTCGTCGGTCCTGAATATCAGCGTTGTCGGAATTCACGACAATTTTTTCCATCTGGGTGGAGATTCAATTTTATCGATGCAAGTGGTCGCCAGGGCAAAGCGGAATAATATTTTCATAAGTGTCCGGGATGTGTTTACCGCCAAGACAGTGGCAAGTCTGGCGGAGATCGCGCGCAAGGCGGAAAGACAGCAGGCGATTGTCGAGGATGCGAAAGGCGAACAAGTCCTGTTGCCGATTCAGCGGGATTTCCTGCTGTCTTCTCTCGGCGCCAGGAACCATTTCAACCAGTCATTGTTGATTACCGTCCCTCCAGGCCTGACTCGGCCCCGTGTTCGACAGCTTGCCCATGCGCTGCTAAAACGACACGATGTTTTCCGGCTCGCTTTCAAAACCGATGCACCCGATAAATGGAGAGCTTTTTATAAAGACCTCGATCGCGACCTGCTCGGCGAGATTTTCCATTATCACAATCTTGCGGACACCGCGGAGGAGGAACGTAAACAAACTATCCAGAACGTCGGAAGCAGGTACCAGCAGAGTTTTGATCTGGAAAATGGCGGCCTTTTCCGGTTGGTCTATTTTGATTTTGGCCAGGAGGAAGAGGGAAGGCTGCTGCTTATTGCGCATCATCTTGTTATTGATGGTGTATCATGGCGGATACTGGTTAGTGATCTTCAGTTGGGATGCCAACAGTTGATCAAAGGGGAGACCCTGTCACTGCCACCGCGTACTTCATCATACCAGACTTGGGCAGAGTTCCTGGAGGGTTATGCAACAACCGGGAAGTTCGCAAGGCAAATCGAATTCTGGGAAGCCCAGGTAGCAACTGACGTACCCGACTTATTTCCGGGCGCTCCCGCCATCGCTGCAACGACGCCGCTTGCGAAACGAAAGTCCGTAACCGTTGAGCTTGAGGCGGGCGAGAGTTCTTATTTATTGAAAGCCGCGCCTCAGGCACTAAATGCCGACATCAACGAAATTTTATTGACAGGCTTGTTCCTGGCGGTGAGAAAGCGAACCGGTATCGATCGATGTCGGTTTCTCATGGAAGGGCATGGCAGGGAGCCACTGGAAGAAAGCCCGGATATAAGTGAAACCATTGGCTGGTTTACAAGTAAATTCCCATTCTACGTTTCTTCCACGCACGAAGAACTGGACAGCTTGATCAGTAGCGTCAAACAACAATATAGAAGCTTGCCCGACAAAGGTTTGGGTTATGGACTTGTAAAGCATTTTGTCGCGACAACAGACATACGAGCCGAGCCATTCGCGCAACTGCTGTTTAATTATCTGGGCAGTGTCGACCAGATATTTGCATCTAGTGCACTGCTTTCCCTGGCTGACGAAGCGTACGGCGACGATGTGGGAGAAGACTATGTTCCCCCGCACGCGCTGTCCGTGGATAGTATGGTTCTGGACAAAAAATTTAAAGTGAGCCTCCGGTTTTGTACAAACCGGTATCGGGAAGAAGATATCCTGGCGTTTGGCCGGGACTTTATCAATGAGCTGCGTCGAATAATCATGCACAGCAAAAACCGGTATACTGAACGGGATTTGTACGCCAGACTGGGTTTGGATATTGAACCGGCAGTTCTTGACCGTATCGCGATTAAGCTGAATGAGTCGGAATCGGGTTTCATTGTTTTCGGCATGCCACCGGTTTCCGGTTCTTCCCTGGTCTATCAGCCACTGGCAAAGCAACTCGAGAATTCAGCGCAATTTTACGGACTTCAGTTACCCGATCTCTACACAGACATAACCACCACTTCAATCGAAGGATTGGCAAGTTTTTATATTTCCATAATCAAGCGTATTCAACCAGCGGGACCTTATCGACTGTTGGGCTGGTCGTCTGGTGGTACCGTCGCTTATGAAATTGGCCGGCAGTTTGAAAAAGCTGGAGATAACGTGGCATTTTTGGGCATATTGGATCAGCCGTATCGTGTAAGTGGCGCGCAGGAGGATTTATACCGGGAAAATCCGTACTTTAAGATTGAAGGGCTTTATCAGGAGGACCTGGAGTTCGATTGGGAAAGCATCAGGGGTCAGTCGGAACAAAAGGCCATTCAGCGTCTTGTTAAAGCAATCAACCAGCAGGGACTCAAGCCCGAGGGCGTCGAGGATGACGTTGTAAACCGCCACTTGCAGGCGCTGATCACTTTCCCGCAAGTGATGGATCAGTACGAGCCCGTGTCTTCCTCGCTGGATATCGAGCTGTTTCGAACCAATGTAAATCAGGTAAACCCCAGCCCATATCTTGATTGGGATAAAGTTACCGGCGGTAAAATTAATGTGATGCCGGCGGAAGGTGAGCACATGGATATGGTCTACGAGAAGTATGCCGGCAGTCTGGCGGCAAAGATAATCAGTCGATTAAATCCGATAGTGGTTTCCCCGGCGGAAATTGAACAGTGAGTGTAGATGTCAGGAGAGAAATGTTTACTGAGACGCAGTTCGATGCCTTTCTGAAAGAGCTTAATTACGCTTATTCCAATGTCCCCTTTTACCGGAAACATCTGGAGCAAAGCGGTTTAACGCCGGACGATATCCTTTTTGTCGAGGATGTCATGGATATTCCCTGCACGGAAAAGAAAGATTACAGGAAAAATTTTCCCGTTGGGGTCATCGCGAAAGGATTTTCCCTGAGCGACGAAAGCCTGGTTCGCAGCCAGAGTTCGGGCACCTCGGGAGAACGACTGGTGACCTTCGAAGTCGGGATGCTCCTTTTGGCCCGCGCGATCGAATGTACCCGGGTCAACCGGAGCGTGGAGCAGGCTTTTACCCGTGCGCCGAGGAAAATTTGCCGTTATGCCGCACCCAACTGTTCCGATGTTGAGTGTGCGAATCCAAACAGTACTCGGGAAGACAGGATGTTGAGCGATGGTACGCTCGTTCTTCCGGTTTATCACGATTTACTGACAACGTCGGAAGAACTGCTTGACCGGGCGCTGGAGGAGATATGTGATTATCAGCCGGACCTTTACTATGTCGACCCGACGCATTTTGCCTTCCTTTTGCGGCACGCCAGGAAGAAACAGGTCAGCTTACCCAACGCACCGGTGGTGATGACCTATACCGCAACCCATGCGCTGAACCGGCGCCAGATAATGGATGCGTTCGAGACGTTCGGTCACCAAAACATCGTACTGGCCGAACTGGTTTCGTCATCCGAAATGGGGTGGCTGGCGCTGGAGTGTTCTCATGGCGCCCTCCACTTAAACAGCCAGGTTTATTTTATGGAAATTATAAGAGGTGATAACTATGCCGGCGTCGGGGAAATCGGCGAACTCTATATTAGTAGCCTTGACCGTGGCGCCATTCCCCATATCCGTTACAAAACCGGAGATGTTTTTCGCTATCGTGGCAATCAGTGCTCCTGTGGCAGCTCCTTGCCGGTCGTCAGCATGGAGGGAAGAGTGGGGACCTTAATAAGAACAGCCGATGACGCTTTGGTTTCAGTGGCCGATGTTTGTCAGGCAGTGGGTGCGCCCCGCTGGCTCGACCTGTTTCAGGTCGTACAGAATGCTCCGCACAGGTTCAGCCTGCTGACCATGGTAAATGACGGGTACACGGATGGAGCGGAGAAGGAAGTAGTCGACAATCTGCGCCAACTCTTGGGGGAGTCCGCGCAGGTCGATCATGAAAACGTTTCATATATTGCGACGGAGCGATCAGGAAAATTTCAATGTGTAAAGTCAGAAGTAAGCGAAAGCGGGGACGGTGAAATTTGAACAGTTTAAATTTTAGTCTGGCCGCTCATTCCATCCGACAGGATTTTCCGGGGCTGGAACAACAACGAGATGGTCAGCTTGTGACTTATCTGGACAATGCGGCAACGACATTAAAACCCCAGTGCATGGTGGATGCGATCTGCCGCTACTACCTCGGTATATCGGCCAATATTCACCGCGGAAAACATGTCGCAATCGAAGAAGTTTCAAACCAGTTTGAGCAAACACGATACAAAGTGGCCAATCTGTTGGGCTGCAAAGGGAACGAAATTATCTTCCAGGCCAATACCACGGAAGCTATTAATCTGGTAGCCAATGGACTCAATTTGAGCAAACGCGATGTTGTTGTTTGCTTCCAGGATTCGCATCATTCAAATTTCCTTCCCTGGCTGCATTTAGCGGATACCCGCCTGGTTAACCTGACTGACGGGAATTTATTTGATATCGACCATTATAAGGAACTGCTGAAGCTCAGGCCGAAGGTTGTCGCTTTAACGCATTGTTCAAATGCTTCGGGAATTTATGTTGATCTGAAGGAGCTTACCGGTCTTGCCAAGGCCGCCGGTGCAACAGTGGTGGTGGATGCGGCTCAATCCGTGCCTCATCGCAGAATCAATGTAAGTGAATTGGACGTCGATTTTCTTGCCTTTTCTGCTCATAAAATGCTCGGGCCAACCGGAGTGGGCGTTTTATATGGAAAAGTGGATGCGTTAAAGACACTTGCACCCTATCGATTGGGTGGGGGGATGGTGGATTGGGTGGAAAGGGAATCGTATGACCTCCGGAAGATTCCTCACCGGTTTGAGGCAGGCACGCCGCATATTGCAGGTGTGCTGGGCCTGGGTGCGGCTCTGGATTATCTTAACAAAATTGGTTTCGACACAATCCAGGAGCACGATAAACAGCTTGGAGATTTAATGTTGGAAGAAGCGCTCAAACGGGATTACCTTGTGCCGCTCAACCCTGAGCGGGGGCTGGATCGCGGGGCCATAATGAGCATGTTCATACCCGGACATGACGAACTTGACGATGTGGCCCGGTACCTGAGCGACTCGTTTGGCATTATGTGCAGGAATGGCCACTTATGCACTCAGCCCTATATTAATGCCGCGGGTAGTGGACAGGTCATCCGGGCATCAGCCTATATATATAACACAGAAAAAGATATTCATTATTTTTTTGAAAGCCTGGACAGCATTATAAGTTTTCTGTAGCTCCAGGTATGTTAACGGAATTTAAGTTCGGATAACGGATAAGTATAAAACCTCGATCGAGAAATTTAGAGGAGTATATTGTGGACTTTGTGCGCGAAAAGCCACGAAAAATGCTGGTAAAAAAATACTGGCTGATTGCGGCGGCTATTGTTATCGGCGTAATAGGTGTTTCCCTGTTATCGAGCCGGGTGGGGGGATATGTTGTAGACGGTGATACCATCGTTTCTGATGTGGTTAAACGAGGTAGCTTTGATGTTTTGGTGCGTGGTGCCGGCGTTCTCACTGCAAAGAACACTCGCTGGCTGGCCGCAGATGTGCCGGGCAGGGTTGAGCAATTGAACGTGGAAGCGGGCGATGTCGTTGAAAAGGAAGACGTGCTCGTGGTTTTGCATAATCCCTTGATACTTGAACAACTGGAGGAGGCGCAATCCCAATATGATGCAATAGAAGCTGAGACCAAGGCTGAAATCGCCAATCTGCGCACAGAGCTGGAAGAGCAGACTTACCTGCTGAGAGAGGCTGAACTGGATTATGAGTTGGCCTTGGCAACTTATGAGGCGGAAAAAAAACTGTTTGAATCCGGAAAAGGAGCGGTTTCCGCGTTGGCTTTTAAGCGATCGGAAGTAGCGGTCAAACGCTTCGATGTGCGCAGGAAAATTCAATCGAGTCGGCTGGAGACGATGAGATCAAATATCCAGGTACAGGAAGAAGCACTCCAGACTCGCGTAAGAATTATGGCCCGGGCTTTGGAATATGCAAAAACGCGTGTCGATCGGCTGCAAATCAAAGCCGCATTCGATGGCGTCGTTCATGACCTGTTTCTCGAACTGGGTCAGGAGTTGGCGGTTGGCGATAATATCGCGACACTTGCCCAGGCGGACAACCTGGTTGCGGAACTTCGGATTCCGGAGATACAGATTCAACAGGTTGCGGTCGGCCAGAATGTTACCGTGGATACAAGAACATCCAAAATTCCAGGTGTGGTGTCGCGCATCGATCCAGCGGTTAACAATGGAACCGTGCAGGTCGATGTTGAGCTCATAGGGGAGTTGCCGCGAGAGGCCCGTTCGGACCTGAGCGTGGAAGGTATTATCAATATTTCCAATGTTGAAGACTCTCTATATATAAAGCGTCCTGTTCATGCGCAAGGTAGTAGTCGCTCCGAGCTTTACAGGATTTCCAGGAAAAATAATATTGCCGAGCGAGTGGTCGTGGAATTCGGCAAAGCATCGACGGACACCATTGAAATAAAAAGCGGCCTGCAGGTGGGCGATCAGGTTGTGGTGTCGGAAACCTCCAATTGGGGATCACACAAAATCGTAAATATTAACTAGGGGTTTGCCATGAAAAATAAAAAGCTGATATCGATATCCAAACTGAACAAGATTTTTTTCACTGATGAAATAGAAACCTACGCGCTGAACAATATTGATCTGGAGATTTATACAGGAGAATATGTGTCCATCGTCGGGCCGTCGGGATGTGGGAAGTCCACGCTTCTTTCCATAGTGGGTTTGCTGGATAAACCCACCAACGGCACCTATGAGCTGGACGGCCACGATGTTTCGGACCTGTCCCGCAATGAGCAGGCCAGCATCAGGAACAGGCATATGGGATTTGTCTTTCAGTCGTTCAACCTGATCAGCGATCTTACGGTTGAACAAAACGTCGAGCTGCCCCTTACCTATAGAAAAGACCTATCAAGGTCAGAGCGTAGAGAAATGGTTTCCAACGCCCTGGTCAAGGTTGATATGCAACACCGGGCGAAACATTTTCCTTCTCAGCTTTCAGGTGGTCAACAGCAACGGGTGGCAGTTGCCAGGGCTATAGCAGGAAAACCAAGCGTTCTCCTGGCGGACGAGCCCACCGGAAACCTGGACTCGAAAAACTCGGATGCTGTTGTCGAGTTACTTGACCAGTTGAACAGTGAAGGTACAACCATATGCATGGTGACCCACGACCCGAGATCCCTAAAGAAGGGACGGCGCCAGATCAGGCTGTTCGATGGAAAGCTTGTGCATGAGAACGAGTCTTTGGCGTCGGTGGGGTGACCTGGCTATGAACATACCAATCGACATTCAATATACATTGCGCTCCCTCGCCAAGGACAAGCAATTTACCGCTCTGGTTGTGCTCGTCATCTCCATTGGGTTGGGACTGACAATTTATGCTTACACTTTGATCGCGAGTATGATCAAGGGCGATTTACCTTTTCATGAAGGTAGCGCCATTGTTTCCATCAACGGTGCGTACAATGGCGGGAAAGCGGGGCTTCATAGCATTGACGGACGCGACTTTTATGAAATGCGGCAGGAAATTACCACCTTACTGGATGATTTGGGTGCATATGCGTTCAACGACCAGATAGTCACCTACGGCGAACTTACCCGCATGTACCGCACAACCTACACCGAGTGGAACATGTTTAGGCTGACACATACGGAGCCGATGCTGGGGCGGGCATTCAGGCCGGAAGATAACCATTTGGCCTCGGAGCGAATAGCCATCTTGAGTTACGACGTGTGGCAGCGCGATTTCGGAGGCCGCGCGGACATAGTCGACAAGACTGTCGAAGTGTCTGCGACGCCGACAAGAATAGTAGGTGTCATGCCCGAGGGTTATGCCATGCCGATGAACACCCAGATATGGCTGCCGATTCATGAACAATGGTTGCAACCGGACGCCCGCGCCAGCGGTTGGGCTGTCGGAGGTTACGGACGGCTGAAGGATGGTGTCAGTTTAAGTGAACTCAATAAGCAGCTCTTGCAGATATCGAAGCGCTACCAGCAACTCTATCCGTACACAAACGGCAACCACGGTCTTTATTACTATGCCACGTCGTTTCCCGAGAGTCTTTGGGTTTCAAACGACATGAAAGGGCTGCTGGACTCGCTTTACGTGATCACCGCCATCATATTTCTGCTGGCATGTGTGAATGTGGCAACCCTGCTGCTTTCCAAGATAAACAGCAAGCGAAGGGAAATCGCTATCAGGGTTGCCCTGGGAGCCCCCCGAAATAAAATCGCGTCAATCGTATTGATGGAGTGTCTGTCGTTATGCCTGGTAGGATGCGCGATCGGAATTATTCTGGCGATTATCGGTTTGGGACTGACGGAAAATTTCCTCCGCGTATATCTGTATGACAATTCTCCACCTTTCTGGCTGGATTTAAGTATTAACAGTGATGTGCTTCTTGGCCTTCCCGTTGTGCTGACCGTAACGTTGCTTCTTATAAGTAGTATGCCCATTATTCGAGCTGTTAATAGTGACAGCAATGCGGAACTGCGCGATGGCACGCGAGGTGCTCAGGGTAAGCGAGCGGGCATGCTGGCAAATCTGCTTGTGATTTCGCAGATCCTGCTTTCTATCGTTGCCCTTATTCTTGCGGTTCTGATGTCGGTTTCGAATCACTTGAACAGCCAAAAGGATTACGGTGCTGATATCGACAATGTTGTGACCGCGACCATTCAACTGCCTGAAGCGGCTTATCCTGATCTTGAATCCGTCGCCAGGTTTTATGAGCAATTCACACAGATGCTGAACGCGAACCCTAACATTGACTCGACGGCAATTGTATCCAGGTTGCCTGGCGATTTTCCTATTGACGGGTCGATTCGACAGGCTTACGAAGTCGAGGGTGTGCAATATCTTAAGGATGACGACAGGCTCGAAGGTGTACGTGTTTATTCGCAACCGGGCTCTCTACCCGCAATGGGCGTGGAATTACTGAGCGGCAGGTTTTTTGATTCGCGTGACAGTATGGATGGAGCCCGAACGGTTATCCTCACAGAAACGTTGGCTAAAAGGTTGTGGCCGGATGAATCCGCGTTGGGTAAGCGGGTAAGACTGGGACGTTGGGGCCGCATGGAATGGATGACGGAAGAGCATACGCCATGGATGACGGTGGTGGGTATTACCCGGGACGTATATAACAATGATCCCTATGGATTGATGAATTACGATAACGGCTCGGCGTATATTCCGTTGACCCAGAGAACTATTTGGAGCAGCCATATTATGGAAATCGCCGTGCGATATCAGGGCGATATCCGTTCCGCCATGACGACAATTGACAATACGCGAAAATCTATTGATCGGGGCGTGGCCATTTACGGGGTCTCAAGTTTCGAAAGAAGAATTAACCAGAATGGCAATATGTACGAGGCTATCGGTGACCTGTTTTTACTCTGTGGGATTATCGCGTTGTTCCTGGCAATAGTGGGGAACTATGGTGTTATTGCCAACACGATTATCCAGCGAACCCAGGAGATCGGAATCCGGCGGGCTGTCGGCGCGGGTGATGGTGCCATTTTAATATTCTTTTTACGCAAGAGCCTGCTAAATCTCTATGTGGCCATACCTGTCGGTGTGGTTTCAGCGATATACGTTGTGCGGTTCGTGACTACCCGAATCAATATCCATGCCGACGGCATTTATTTTAGTTTCGCAATAGTTCCAGTAATTGTGTGTCTGGTAACCCTGATAGCGACCTATGCTCCTACCAGGAAAGCTATCGCCCTGCATCCCAGTGACGCGTTAAGACACGATTGATTGAAGAGAGCCTGCATGCTTCCGGGGCGGGCTTTCTTATGAAAGTTCGTCCCATAAGTTTCCCACGTAAGGATTGGTTTATGAGCTTGTTGAATCTGCTTGGACGGAGTCGACCGAAAGTTAAAGGTCCAGCTATTTCGGCTGAAGAAAAAATACAAAAAATAAATGAATATTTCTCGGCGCTAGACAAAATAAATAAGCACGGATCAACCACCGCTTGTATCGATGATCTCCTGTCATTAATGGATGACGACGTCATGTACATTCATGAAGATTACGGAGCCAGATTTAATAAAAGTTCCTGGCGCAAGGCTTTTATGCGCAACATGACAAGGGGAGCCTACAATAACGGACCCAATGAGCAGATAAGAGTTCTTAATACCATTGTTGGTAACAATTATGCGGCGGTGGAATATTCGCATGGAAAGCTGCTGGAGAATAATGCTTGGGAAGGCCAGGACCCCTGTTTGGCATTATTTGGTTTTTCCGGTGGTAGAATATCGCTTGTTCAGGAGTACTGGTAGAGCGTCAGGCGGAACGGCCGCTTTTAATAATATGCTGGCCTTTTGCCCAGCAGAAGGAGAAAATCAAGGCATTTACAAAGAGCATCGGTGTGAAAAATAAAACATGAAAACGCCTGGCCAACACAGCGTTATATAACGGTGTAACGAAAAACAGTACGGTACAGGCAATAGCCTGAACCAGAATGGGTAGAGGCGAACGTGGCGCTACACCATATTTGATTTGAGGTTCTGTTACCCTGGCCCAGTTCCATATACGTTTGAAAACGTCGCGTGCGTTGTCCCTGTTTTGATGTTGTATTTTGGCCGAAGGCTCAAAATACATCTTGAATCCCTTGCGTCGCAACCGCATGCAGAATTCAACATCTTCCGCTGTGTTCAGCTCAATGTTAAATTTGCCGATATCAAAAAAAATAGCTTTCCGTATGCTGAAGTTCGCGGTGGGCCAATAATCCTTAATGTATTTCGCCGGCAGGTTAGGGTGACTTTGTGTCCATGAACAGAAGTCATCGCACAGCGACCAGAAGTTGGTAATTTTCCCTGTGATACTGCCGCCCACAGCTGCCACGGCAGGGTCGGCCGATCTAAAGTGAGAATGTCGGGATGCATGGCTGGAAATCAATGATTTGTCGGCGATACAGTCCACATCCATAAACAGCAACAATTCACCCCGTGCCGATTCCGCTCCGGCATTTCTGGCGGCCGAGGGGCCGGGAATGGCACAATCAATTATGGTTACGGGGTACTCCTGCGCGATAGCGGGAGTGCTGTCAGTGGAATTATTGTTAACCACAATAACCTCAAAAGAGCCCGATGGATAATTTTGGGAGCAGATATTTTTTAAACAAGTTTCAATATATTTTTCGCCGTTGAATACCGGAATAATGACGGACACAACAGGTTTGGGTTGGGTATTCATAGTGGAGCTAAGTCCTTCAGGGAAAGTTAGGGGCTCTATACCGGAACGTTTAACTTTAATGACTGCAGAGCCCAACTTGGATGAATAGTTATGCTTGTTTGCATTTAATGCTAATGGAAGATATTTTAAAAAGCAATCGATGCGCCTGGCGATCGAACTGACTGGCGCTGTATAAGTTGTCAATATTTCCCGCCATATTCGTTGCCTGGTTATCGATATCCTCTTCGATTACCGGTTAGGTTTTGAATTCAAATACGCAAGCGGAGATCCAAGGGGTTGGGCGCTGACAGCCGGCTATCATTCTGGATTTCCGCTACGTAAACATGAGGAAAGAGTAGTCCACGTTTTGATCGCTTTCTCCGTTAAGGCAGCTCCGCGCCCAGTGTCAGTTGTTCATAGCGGGTTCGGCCTGAATAAACACTGCCGTCGGTAAATACCGGGGCCAACTGTTCGCTCTGGTCGAGAAGTGCTTTCAGGCTGGCGCCGACGTAGCAGTTTTCGCTTTCGATATTCGGCCACCCGATGATATCGGTAACGGCGAAACTGACCGGCGGTTCAGCGTGCATATTTGTATCCGAATAATAAATTCTTCCTTCGGATCGATCTTCCGCGCCGCACCAGATAATCACGCTCAAGTGATAGTGGTAATCGAGCTCTTCTGTCCAGTCGATTTCTATTTCGTCGTCGATGGTGGGCGAGTCAATCGCGCTGGTTACGCTGAATTCCGGTTCGGCCAGTATTTCCACCAGAGTATTTTCGGCGGGAGTTTCGGTTTCGCGAGTAAACGCGATTTGGATTTCAGTTCCCGGTTCGATAGTAGTGGTTTCGGCGGTATATTTTCCAACGCCATAATCTTCCGGG
>CAYVIB010000029.1:0-75976 GCA_964451365.1 uncultured Cellvibrionaceae bacterium | reverse complement strand
TCGGCTTTGGCGATACCTCCGACTGCTTCAGCGGCAACTGTGGCGGCTCCGGCAGTAGCAGTAGCAGCAGTAGCAGCAGTAGCAGTAGTAGCACTTCTGGCGGAAACGCCAACTGCAGCGGTTACGTGGGTATTACTTTCGACGACGGCCCCACATCCAGCACAAGCACTCTGATCAATCAGCTCATACAAAACGACCTTACGCCGGTGACCTGGTTTGTTCAGGGCCAATATGTGAGCAGCAATCCCGGAGCGGTTCAGCAGATGCTGAACGTGGGTGAGGTTCAGAACCACAGTTGGGACCACCCCAACATGACCGGCTACAGTTACAGCCAGGTTGTCGATCAGATCAGCCGCACTACCCAGGCTATCATGAATGCAGGTGCGCCCAGGCCTACACTGTACCGGCCTCCCTATGGTGACTCGACCACCGCAATTCGCCAAGCGGCGGCAGACCAGGGCTTGCGGTATATCACCTGGGACGTGGACTCAAGGGACTGGGACGGTGCCAGCTCAGCGCAAATCGCACAGGCAGCCTCTCAGCTACAAAACGGCCAGGTTATCCTGATGCACGATGCCAGCTATCAAAGCAACACGATCAATGCCATACCGCAAATTGCTTCCAACCTGCGATCCAGGGGCCTCTGCCCCGGCAGAATCGACCCGAACACCGGCCGCGCTGTTGCTCCGTCCGGATCGAGTGGTTCCAGTTCGTCGTCGTCAAGCTCCAGTTCCTCCTCGAGTTCGAGCTCCAGCTCCAGCTCCAGCTCCAGTTCCAGCGGTGGCAACAACAGCGGCTGTCAATGTAACTGGTACGGCAACATGTACCCAACTTGCCAAAACCAGACCAGCGGTTGGGGATGGGAGAACAACCAAAGCTGTATCGGCACCACTACTTGTAACGACCAGTGGGGCGACGGCGGCGTTGTTTGCAATTGATTTACCTGGACGTTCCGGTTTAAGAGTCGGAGCAATGCAATAAAAGTAGCAAGGGGCGGATTTTCCGCCCCTTCTTTTTACCGCCACCCCTGAGCCCAGGCAAAACCCATCCGGAATAATCCTTCCCGCCTTCAACTATCTGCAAAAAAAATTCAATTTTTTGAATAGTGTAGAAAATAGCGCCATTTATTTAACCCCAGCTTCCGTATTCTCATATCATATAATTATCATAGGGTCTGGCCGAATGCTCACTTAAGCGAAAATAATCGTGCTCAATTGGATATCGTTATCGAATACGGAGACCATTGTGCTGAGCTACTGAATTCCCGCTGTGAAATTACCTGAACTCATTTTTTGCAACTTATGAAATTACATTCTGTTATCCATACTCCGGCACTGCTTGCATTGGCATGTTGCCTAACTGCGTGCAGCCAGAACAAGATCCACAATCCGTTGCCGTTACAGCACGAGCCGTACAGGACGGATGGAAATCGGCAGGCACCCGAATTTATCGAGGCACGCAATCCCGTAATATGGGCGGATGTACCCGACCCTTCGGTTGTTCGCGTGGGAGAAACTTATTACATGAGCAGTACCACCATGCACATGAATCCCGGCCTGCCAATTATGAAATCCGACAATCTGGTGAACTGGAAACTCGTAAATTATGCCTACTCGACTCTCACCGACTCACCGGAAATGAAATTGGAAGAAGGGTTGAATTCCTATGGGCGCGGCTCCTGGGCCAGCAGCTTGCGCTATGTTGATGGCATTTACTACGTAAGCACGTTCGCCAACAACACCCATAAAACCTATATCTATCAAACCCGCGATATCGAAAATGGTCCCTGGACCGTCTCGGAGCTGCCAAAGTTGTACCACGATGCGTCTCTGTTTTTCGAAGATGGCCGCGTGTTTCTGGTGTATGGCCACGGAGATATTCGCATTATCGAACTGACCCCGGATGCATCCGCGGTGAAACCCGGCGGTTTGGATCAACTATTAATACCCGACGCCTCCTCCATTGCGGGCGACGATATCATGCTGAAAGCCGAAGGTTCCCACATACAAAAAATTGATGACCGCTATTACATATCCCTGATTACCTGGCCACGCGGTGGGATGCGAACCCAGTTGGTATATCGCGCGGAACATCTCACCGGCCCCTATGAGGGCCGCGTCGTATTGCAGCATAAAGGTATCGCACAGGGTGGATTTATCGATACACCTGACGGTGACTGGTATGCATTCCTGTTCAAGGACAATGGGGCCGTCGGCCGTATACCTTACCTCGTGCCCGTGACCTGGCGGAACGGTTGGCCGGTATTGGGAGAGGACGGCAACGTCCCCCAAAACCTGGGATTTAACGTCGAAAACAGCAGCCTGGGTAGGCTTGTTACATCTGGTATTGTCACATCTGGCATTGTTACATCTGGTATTGTCACATCCGATGAATTTGACACCAGCGAACAACCGGCATCACTCGGGCTGGAATGGCAATGGAATCACAATCCCGACAACAGCGCCTGGTCGTTAACCGACAGGCCGGGCTATCTCAGGCTGACCAACACCCGGCTCGACAACGATTTCCTAACCACCCGCAATACTCTTACCCAGCGCACCTTCGGCCCACGCGGTTCCGCTCGGGTCGCCCTGGATATTACCAATATGAAAGCAGGCGACGTGGCAGGCCTGGGCGCATTGCAGGCAAACTATGGCTACATCGGTGTCAGGCGAAACGATAATAATCATTCATTGATTGTGGTTGAGGGAAACCCTGATAAATCTCTCGAGCTGGCGTCTCTGCCCGTGGACCAGAACAAAATTTATTTAAAAATAGAAACGGATTTTCGAGACCGGATCGATCAGGCACATTTCTTTTACAGCCTGGATGGAACCGCATGGAAACAAATCGGCGGCACCTTGCAAATGTCTTATACATTACCCCATTTTATGGGATACCGCTTTGCGCTATTTAATTATGCAACCGAGGCAACCGGAGGCTATGTGGATTTCGACTACTACCGGCTGGAGAGTTTTTAACTGCCGCAACTATTAAAACTGCCCGCACGGTGAATACCCTGTTCTTGACCTACCGAACGTTCCGCGTCGAATGGAAGTAGCGGGAAATTCACATCACGTTACTTTTCCCGCGTATTTTTTCCGGCGATGAACTACCGCTTACAGCCCGACCCGCGAGGGCAGCCGGTTACGACATTCCGCATCCGATGCGGGCAGTGAATCCACCAACTCAAAACCCTGCTCGCTGTGCCAGTTGCGTATATCACCATCGAAGTCAAAGCGTAATGCGTGGTAACTTTTGCCATTCAGGTTTTCTATTCCGGCGGGTTTGATTATGGATTGATATCTCGTGCCGAGAAAGTTGACGGTCAGTAACAAACTGTAAGATTCGACATTTCCTTCCCGCGCGCCCAGCAGGCTCCAAAATCCCTGCAACAATTCGCCCCGCGTATTGCCCTCGCCCAACGTACCGTCGACATTGGCTTCATCAATGTGCTTGGCGCAGGCGATCAACGTGCCTTCCACCGCGCCCGACGCGCCATCAAAATAAAACTCCACTTCGGTATCTTCCAGGTCATGCGGCGCGGATCCCAAATCGAGGTCGGATATTTTAATTTTCAACCCACCAACACGATTAAAAGCCGCGGCATCCCGCGGCAAGGAAGTCGCGGATTCAATTTCCTCCACGGAAGAAAAGCCGCCTTCATTGAACTCATTGCGGGCCAATTGACTGGCGGATGCCGTATCCCGGCTCATCGACTGACGCAACGCCGTAATTATTTCGCCGTTATCTTCGCCGGCAAAAAAAGCAACGGCATTGTCAATGGTTGAGTCGCCACTGGCAGGCTCATCCAGCGCTTTCATTACGACGGCTTCCAACGCCTTGGCCGCACCGGATGCACCGGCCCTGTCAATGACACCTCCGGAACCCGATATCAGGCGATCAACAATATGACCAACGTTTGAGGCGATTTGGATTGAGCGGGCCGACTGCGCACTATTCACATTACCGGGCAACGTTAACTCCCGCTCGTAATAAACCGCCTGAATATCCTGCTCGGCTGAATTTACCACCGATGCCAGCAACACCGGGTCTCTCAACGCCATATCCAGCGTCAGCCCCGAACTGGACAACTGGTCCGCCAGGCGCGAGTAAACCATAGCCGTGGCGTCGTTGGGCGTGTTCGCTTCATTACCAATTCCTTCGTAGGTATCTTCCAGGCGGTCCGCAAGGATCGAAACCGTTTTATGGACTTTTAACGCGGCACTTAAAAGTTGACTGTTTATCCCACCGTTGCCTTCGGCGTTTAAATAGTCGACATCGAGATCGCTTTCCTCCAGGCCGACCGCCGCCAGAATGGCTTCACGATCTTCGGCGCCAGGAATATTGGTTAGTAATGTCGTGATGGGCGATATAACAGCATCGGAAAAATCCGTATCAACATCAACATTCATCCGGCGGCTCATTTGCCCGTGAAAAGGTTCCCCTGTCAGCACATCGTAACCGCCGTCAATTCTTACCACGACATCAGTCAATCGGGTTTGTGCTTTCAGGCAGTATTGACTTTGCGCGGCCGTGGCACTTTCCGCGCAATAGTCCACGCCGGAAATGGGATTATAGGAATAGTAACCATCGTTATCGGTAAACGCATAAGGCTCCCATGCATCGCGCGTGGCATTATTGTTGGTATCGAGAAACACCGTGGCCCGGGCAAGATAACCATCGATTGCCACACCGGACATCACATGGTCGATATTCTCCGGCGAACCCTGGTCCTGGCCGGTGCCGCCGCACCCGGTAAGCCCTGCCAAGGCAAGACATAAAATACTGATGTAGGTTTTATTTACTGCGCTCATATCTAACTCTCTACAACAAAATGCTTTATCGCTTAAAAAGATTCCTGGAATCCAAGTGCGAATCCAAAACGTCGCGGCACAGTGGAGCCATCCACGCTCACGCTGTCCAATCCCCACTCGACATCGAACGTTAAGGTTTTAAAGAAGGTAAATCCGAGGTTGACGCTGCTCAGTTTTGAGCCCGCCAGGTTTTTCTGGAAACCAATGCGTGCTGACGGTCTCCAGCGGCTTTGCGAATCGTAGGCGGCGGCAACATGAAACCACTGATTTTCCCGCCCCACCATATCGTCGTACCTGGCCAGTTCCACCGCGCTGTTTACGCTCCACTTTTCGTTGAATTGGTGGAAAGTATCCAAGGTGGCAACCGCATGGCGTACATGCGTTTCGTTACTGGCTATTTCACCCAGAACTTGAGTGAAGTAAGCCGCGTTTTCACAGTTGCTCAGTGCTACCGAGCCCTCATCCCGCTCTCCACAGTTAACGCCAATTTCGCCATAATCGAAGCTGGGTTCATTAATATCCGAGATAGTCAAACCAACGCTGGAGTTTTCCGCCTGCCATAGAAACCCAACATCAAGACCCACCGCGGTGGTTTTCACCAGATTGTTGTCGTACTCATCCTCGATGACATCTTCAATATCCCGGCCATCCAGTAACTGCAACGCGAATAACTGCTTGCTCAACTCCACCGTTGATACTTTGACTTTAACTCCACCCAACAACGTACCCGAACGCAGGCCAAACCAGGAAGCCACCGGTGCCATTTGGCTGCTGTAACCCAGGGAAAAAGTGGTATCAATTCCGCTTTTAACGTAAGCGGAAGTGCTCGTATTGAAGGTATCGTTTTGTTCGTTGTACTCCAACGGGGCATCAAGCACGCTTACACCAACCTGGGTGCCGGCCCTCAACTCGGAGAAAAACGTTCCTCCAAGCGCTTCCGATCGGTAGTACATCGGAAATAACGGTGCATCGACGCGAACGGCAGACTTGAGATAACCTTCGTTCCCCATTTGCACCAGCACCGTATTGAAACGGTCCAGAACTTCATCCACGGATTCTGTATTCGTGGAAGGGTCTTCAATCAGGTCAATCAACTCGTCGAGTTCATCAACAAAGTTATCGACGTCACCCACCTCCAGGATGGTACTGAATGCGGGCAGGTAATTCACTCGCCACCGCTCGCCGCCGCCCACCACCAGGCTTGCCGCCGCCGGGTTATGGCTGCCCGCGAACAGGGAATGGGGATTGGAGGATGGACCCAGGGTTAAACTGGAACCGGAATTTAATCCGTCTGTTCTTGCATTGGTTTGCGCGGCCGCCAACAGCGCCAGGCAAAGAAAAAGGCTACGACTCACTACAGCTCCTTCGGCCAGATTAAAACTTCTTTCGGGTGGCCCGATTTCTATATAAAGCTAGCCGAGGATTTGAGTGGCATCACAAAGTTTTTAGGCTTATAAAAAAATAATCTGGATCTAACAAAAGGGCTTTGATACGTATATAAGCTATTAGACAGGAAACACAGCGATGCCAGGAGGAGGTTTAAGCGAACAAATACTAAGCGGGTTAAAAATCAACCTCAGCTTTAACTGGAGTGGTTTTGTGTTACTTCATGAGCGACGGCAAGTAACACAAAACCTGAAGTCTCCTATGCTACAGGAGTTTTAACCGGCTACTCCACTCGATTAAAGTAAAGGAGAATTCAGCAGATAGAGAAGAAAGTGAAAGACTAAAGCAACGGGAAATATATTTGCCAGTAACCTAAGCCGAACTTCCTGAAAGCCCGCACTTCTGTGCGGGCGAAATTAGCACACCATCATCGGCGATACCGCTCCGCCACAAGTGGATAGCCATCCCATACTTCCCGGTCGGTGAGAGAACGAACCAACTTGATATACTCCGCATGCGTCCAGGCCAAAGGTGTCGCGGAGTTGGTGCCCTGCCCCGTTCGATATTGGTGTTTTGTGTCAGCACCGACGCCATCCCATACCTGTTCGGGCAGCATAAATCCGTCGTTGGCAAAATGTTCCAACCCCTGGATGTAGGTATTTTTAATCTCTACCAGTTTTTCCTCTACCGATTCACCGTTAGCCATCGCCAATGCCAATTCATAGTGGCCGCGCTCGCCAGTGAAGAAAGGCCAGACCCGGCCGCGCTGACCGGGGGACATTATCCCATCCGCACCATAATTCCTGCCAGTAACGCTATCCTCACCGTAACCGTCGTCGCCGTAGCGGCGCCAGCCGGGATAAACCGTGTCGCCAAACTTGAATTCGTATTTCACACGGAATTCATCTGGCAGCGATATGTCGTCGTACTCCGGCAGGCTGTCCAAAATAAATTTATCGTTGGGAGCACGTACACCATAGCGCACCAGTTCCAGGAATCCACCATCGAGAATCTCATATTCGTTGAGTTCTCCCCGCCCGTTGCGGTCAAACAGTGTTTCATTGTCATTGGGATTGGCGTTTGGCGTGATGCGCAGGTAATAGTCGCCATTGGCGCTTTCACTACTTTCTCCTTTCGCTCTATCCCACCGGCCACTGGTGGTGAACATGGCTTTTTCTATTATTGAAGAATAATCGTCCGCCGCTTTCAGGTAACGCCTGGCGGAATCCATATCACCTGAAGCTTTCGCCATATCGGCCGCGCTCACCAGACCGGCAACAACAGCTGCGGTGGTGGAAGGTGAATAACCCGTCTGTTCTTCCCAGCGCTCCTGTTGTGTACGCGGTGGAGTGACAGTTTCCTTGTTCCAACCGAGGTCGACCGTGCCTCCCGCTACCAAAAAATCCGCGGCTGGTTTCAACATGCTGTTGTACCAGCGGTGCATTTCATTGTCGGACAAAATATCGTGCCGCCAGAGCTTCCAACCAAGCATTATGGGCATGGCAGTTTGGTCCAGTTGTACCGCCATCCATTCCAGTTCGCCGTCCACATGGGTCTTTTGCAGAAACCAGCCGGTTGCGCCCATGTTGCCCGGTGTCTCGTCGGTTACCTGTACTTTTTTAAGGTACTCGAATGCCACCAATGGCGTTTTTGTATCACCCAGTGCAAGCAGGGCCATAGCGCACTGGTAAAAATCGCGCGGCCACACCGCTTTATAACCGACGGAGGATGTGATCGCGGGAACCGTATCCCCCCAAGGGTTGGAAAGGGAGGCAATAAGGGCACCCGCATAAGTTTTATCTTCCAGGGTTTTCAATACCATGGCGCTGACATTTAACAGCGCGCCGCCGTCTCCGGTGCTGCTTTTCATTTTGTCCAGCCGGTTCAAGCTGGCGAGGTATTTTTGCCAATCCTCATTGTATTTTTTTAAAACGGTTTTGTAGCCATCTTTCAATGTGGCGTTGGCGGCGCGCCGGCTTTTTTTCTCGCTTGAACCGAAGCCCAGGACCAGGTCCACGCCGTCCGTTTCCACCGGCAGTTCGGCAAGCATCATTACATTGCCACCGCTGGCGCCGGTCGAGGAGTAGATAGTCTTTAACTCGCGATCACTTTCCAGTTCCGAAAGGCCATCATACACGCCGGCAAAACCGACACTTTTTACCGGCAGTGTGTGACTGGAGGCAACACTTAAATGTACCGATTTTTTATCCTCAAATTCCCAGGCGTGAAAACCATAATCCGTCACTTCCGCGTGGTCGTTGACGCCGGTATTGGCCATATGGGGATTAATCATTAGATAAGGCGTAATGTTCTCACTGACGGGACGAAAAAATATTTTGACGTACAAGGCCTGTTCGTCCGGGTGGGTAAAAATATGCTTCTCGATTTCGTATTTATTTTCCCGATCCCGCGTCACTACCCGGTAAGCCAAGGAGTCAGGATTGCCGTCGTCATCCCTGGACAAATAGTCGACCGTGGCAATCGTATCATTCATTTCCATATCGACGAAATCCTCACCGACAATGACCAATTGCATATCTTTTATCTGGGCTTCGTGAATCAGACCGAACATTGTCTCAGTGATCACGCCCTTGGCAATGGAAAACCAGACTTTGGACACCTCTCCTGTCGCGGCGTTATCGCTGTATTGTTTGTCCTCATAAACCTCGTAGGACGTGCCCACACCGGTTTTGCCGGCGAAAGCCCAGGTCGGTTCCCTGCCCGGCGCACCGGGGGCAACGTTATTCGCAAGAGGTTTCGACGGCGGTTGCCCGCAGGCGGAGAGGAAAGCGACGAGAGACAGAAAAGTAAATAAAAAAAGGCTTTTCAACATTATTATTCCAATTTTTTGTAGGGCGGGTGAGCAATGGTCCGACACTTCGGGCGCCACCCGCTTATTTTATTAGAAGGAGTAATTAAGTCCCAAAAAATACTGCCGGCCAAAGTGCTGGATCGTGCCGACAATATCCTCCCTGCCCCAGTAACTCGCGTTCACTTCATCCGTCAGGTTTTTTGCCTGGAAGACTGCGCTCAGGCCCGTACCAAAGTCATAGGATGCCTGAAAGTCGATAACGGTTTCCGGTGCAAATACGGTATTGGCGGCAAAGGCTGTACCGATCTCCCCCACTTTATCACTCTGGTAGTTGGCGGAGATGCGGGTTTCAAAGCCGCCGTATTCGTAAAACACGGTGAGGTTGCCGGAGCGCTCGGCCAGGCCCGGATAAGGAAGCGAGTCGCCGGTATCCGGCGTAAAAGGATTATCCACCGTGATTTCACTGTCGACAAAGGCGGCGCTGGCATTCACACCCAAACCGTTCCAGGGTTCCGGCAGAAAATCCATGGTTTGGGTATAGGTCATTTCCACGCCCTGGATATAACCGCCTTCTTTGTTGTTGATGGAAAACGTGTAATCGCCATTTTGCAGCGGCACTTCCGTCAGCAGTCCGCCAATTTCCACTTCGACGGTCTCGGGCAAAATAAAACCCGCACCGCGGAAATCAAAATTTTGAATCGTGGCGGTCTGGATAAACGATTTGATCTCCTTGTGATAGAGCGCCACCGCAAACAACCCGCCGTTATCCAAATAGTGTTCATACGACAGGTCCACCTGATCCGCGAGAAACGGCTTTAGGTAAGGCGAATTGGTGTTGCTGAAATTAAATCTCGGATTGAGTTCGTCGCTGTAATCGATACTGTTGCCACCGCCACCATCAACCGGCTGGTCGCTGGACAACTGATTGATCGGCGGTCGCGACAACACGCGCGCGGCGGCGAACCTTAAATAGTCGTCATCGGTAATTTCAAAATTGAGGTTAAGGGATGGCAGCGTATTCGTGTATTCGATTCCGCTGCGGACATAAGCGTAGTCATCCAGGCAAACACCCACTTCATCACATACTTCCACCGCGCCCAGGTCAGGATTGCCAAATACGTTGTAAAGTCCCACCGACGACTGGTCCGTTTCCACCACGCGCACTCCTATATTACCGGTGACTGGAACATCCAGGACTTCGGTTTCCAGGTTGGCCATTAAGTAATAAGCCAGCACATCCTCGGCAACATCGCCACGCTGCCGCATCGACCAATCGCGTGCCCATTTTGCCTTGGGCTCGATGGAACGGGGAATGCGCTCGCCATAAATATTGAACTGGCTCGGATCATAATCGCCATTAATGTCGACACCACTGGAAAGCACCAGTCCCTGATTTGCCGCGTATTGCAGCAATGCCTCTCCATCGAACGCAATAAAATCGGGAAAATGAGAATATTCACCGCCGAAGCTGTAAACTTCGCCGTTCGCCTGGGTAATCGGTAGATCCACATCCGTGGAAGGCGTGTCCGGTCCGTTATAAATAAATACCTGGCGGCGATAGTTATATTGCCTCTCCGATAAACGTACGCCCGCTTCGAGGCTGGTAAAAATAAATTTATCGAGTTGGTAACCGAAATCCAGCCTTACCGCGGAAACCTCGTCCTCGTTGATGCGGGGGTAACGCCCGTATTCGGTCAGGCGTAAGGTATCGAAGTCGGTGTAGTCGCGACTGAACGCGACGTTCGGAATTTCCATGCCATTGGTCTGAAGGTGAACCTGCTGGTTGTATTCACGCTCAAAACCGGTGGGATACGTGGCGGTATCGTCGGTGGCGCGATAAAGATTGGCGATGTTGAAACCATCGGCGTTATAGCCGGAGGCGCTGGAGTGGGATACATCCACTTCCGCCGACCAGGCATCATTGTGCCAGGCCACATTGATACCGCCGGAAAAGATATCGTCATTGTCTGTCACATCCGCTTGCACGATACGCACATTAGGAATATTGCCGTTGCCCTCGCCCGACTGATTGAAGGTTGTGGTAAACAGTCCGCCGGTCAAAACACCGTTTTGAATCACGGGATTGGAAATGGTTGATGTGCGCAATGTATTGACGGAAACGCCGCGCTTGATGCTGTCGGAAGTAAATTCGGAATAGAAAAAATCCGCCTCCACGCTCCACTGTTCGTTTGGCTCAAACTGAAAGGCCGCGAGATAGCCATCGCGGGTTTCCTCACCGCCAATCTGGTACAACTCGAATTCATTGGCCATGAAGACGGTTTGGCTGGCGCCATCAGCCAAATCGATTTCCGTGCTTTCCGGCCGGCCGCCAACGTACTGTACCGTGACATTGGGCTGGTTGAGTCCCGCGTAACCGAGGGATACACCAAACTTGTCATCGAAAAATTTTTCCTGCCAGGAAAACGAAATGCGGTAACCGTCCGCATCGGCATCCTTCACTTCATCCGCCCGGTCGTTGTAACTGTAACGGGCATTTACCTGCACTTTTCTCTTTTCATCCATGTCCAGTGGATTGGCGACATCAAGGTCGACGGTGCCGGCCACACCACCTTCAATCAATGACGCTTTTGGCGATTTATAAATTGTTACGCGGGAAATCAGTTCCGACGGATACTGGTTAAATTCGATGGTGCGGCGCAAATTGGGCGACACCTGCTCGCGACCGCTCAAGGTGGAAAACACAAATTCATCGCTCAAACCGCGAATCTGGATATCGCCCGCCTGGCCGCCGGAACGGTTGGTGGTCAAGCCAGGCACCCGCGCCAGCGCATCGGCGATGGATACATCCGGCAGGCCGCCGATATCACTGGCGGAAATGGATTCGACGATGGAGTCCGCATTGCGCTTGGCGTCGATGGAATTGATCAGCGATGCGCGAAAACCGGTAATCACCACCTCTTCCAGAACACGTCGCTCTGCTTCCCGCTGTTCGGTTGTTTCCGTTTCAACTGTGTCGCCGCCTGTTTCATCCGACTGCGCGTGTACAAGCTGAGCGCCTGCCAGCGCAACAGCCAGGGCAATGGCACTTTTACGAAAGCCTCTTTTTTTACAAAGCCCGGTTTTTGTTTTCATCGAATTATTCTCTTTCATTTATTTTGGACTGCTTTAAATTCATTGTTCGGCCCTCTCCTCTATTCCACCAGCGTCACATGCAGCAGAGGCTGGGCGCCGCTGGCGTCGACACGGAAGTTGTAGGTGCCGTCCGCCGGAATAACGATGCTGAAATTGGTCTGACTGTCCTGCCGAAGGCGGACAGGTGCATCCAGTTCGACTACGGCATTGTTATCGGCGCCGAGGTTGACGGTGGACCAGTCCTCCGAAGCGACTTTGAATGCGTGCGTACCGGCGGGAACTTCAATGTCAACGGTGTAAATGGCGGCTCCTTGAAAAACCAGCTGATGTACTGGGTCCCACACGTTCGCAACGCCGCGAACATATACTGCCGTTCCCTCATAAGGATCTTCCTTCGCAACCGTCAGTACCGGCGCAAGCGAATTCGAAGCATCGACTGTAAACAGGTAGTCGCCGGCCTCCGAAGGCGTGAAGGTCATGTTGGACACGCCGCTACCGGGACCAAGGATTTTCGCCACGCCCTCCTCGACCACAAGATTGGAGCTGTCAGCGGAGCTGAACTCGGTGGCCCAGTCGGCGGTCGCGATTTTGAATTCATGCTGCGCGGCGGTAATCCCGGTCAGGGTTGCCTGGTAAACACTTTTACCAACGTGGGACAGCGCCGCACCCGGGTCCCAGTTTCCTGATATTCCGCGCACATAATGTGTTGCCGCGAAAACATCGGCGTTAGTGACTGTTAATACCGGTGGATCAGGATCAATCGCATCAAGGCTAAAGAGATATTCCCCGTCTTCGGCGATAGTCAACGTCAGGTTGCCCACGCCGGCGCCGGGGCCCAACGTTTTTCCCACACCGACAACCACGGCAAGGTCTCCGGTGTCCGCGGAGGAAAATTCCATCTCCCATTCCCCGGAGGCCAGTTTGAATTCATACGATCCCGCCGGAATTTGGAGATACGCTTCGTACACACCACCGCCAACATAGATCAAGGGATCTTCGGTGCCCCAGTCTGTTTCGCTGACTGTGCCGCGCACATATATTGTTGTGTCGCCAAAAGGTACCGGCGGTTCGTAACCGGTGGAAGCATACGCGGATAAACCCTCGCCCTGCTGCGCGCCCTGGGCTTTCACAAACACCGCCGTGGTGTACGGGGGTACGGTAAATGTGCCACCGGTTTCATCGCCCGCAGGTGCCATAAAGCTGGCGGTTTGCACCATTGGATCGGCGGAGCTTTGCAGCATCGGATGCGGAACAAAACCGGTGGCGGTGGGCACGGTGTGGGAAATTTCTTCACTGTTGCCGTTAAATACCACCACGATGGCGTCGTTGTTCGGGTCCAGGTCCGGACGCGGCTCGTCTTCCGTGCCGGTCACCGTGCCAACGCCGTCGTCGATGCTCATTACGATAAGTCCGGGAACTTCACCCGTACCCATATTGTGGAAACCAACGCGATCCAGCACCTCCTGTTCGGTTTGCAGGCTGAACAGCGGATTGGCGCTGCTGATGGCGAGGAACTCCTCGAATATCAGTTCCGCGTAGGCAATATTTTCCGGCTGCGGCTGTGCGTCGTCGTCCTCAAAGGCATCGTCAATTTCGTCATCGGTGGCACTGTTGCCCTCTTCCGGCGGCAGCCCCACGGCCCAATTGTTTGTCTGCCCGGTAAAGTCGATGTAATTAAACCAGTCACCGGAGTTGTAGCTGTTGCCGTCCATGGACTTGGAGCGCAACAGGTCACTGCCCATATGGATAAACGGCACGCCCTGACTCAACAACACCAGCGACTGTGTGAGATTGTGAATTCGCACCCGTTGTTCAAGCGTGGTGTTTTCCGGCAACGCGCCGGCTTGGTGAATCCAGTCCCAAAGGGTTTCGTTATCGTGTTTTTCCACGTAGTTGACCGACTCCTGCGGGTCCAGCGTATAACCGCCGTCGGAACTCGCTTTAATAGTGGTACCGGAACTGGTCACCAACTGGAATTCCGCCAGGTTACCCGCGAGGCCGGTGCGCAGGCGATTAACGTTTTCGCCTTTGATCAGGTTGAGATGGCGCATCGGGTCGCGCATGCGATCATTGAATGTACCTACGCCGGTGCCAGCCATATTTATTTGCGTGGCCTGTTCGAACAAGGCATCGCCGGCCGTACTTTGCGAAGTGTTCCAACCCTCACCATAAAAATAAGTGTCGGAATCCACCGCCTGCACCGCCTCCAGCGAATCGACAATCAACTGCCTGGGCATCAGTGACATGACATCGAAACGGTAGGCGTCGATTCCATATTGCAGTGTCCACTGCACCAGCGAGTCCTTCACCAGTTTCGCCATCATGGCGTTTTCCGACGCGGTGTCGTTACAACAACTGGCGTTTTCCACCTTGCCCGTAATGGCATCGCGGCGGAAATAGTAGCCTGGCACGATTTTGTCGAAAATCGCCTTGGCCGATTCCACGC
This sequence comes from uncultured Cellvibrionaceae bacterium, assembly GCA_964451365.1. GTDB lineage: Bacteria > Pseudomonadota > Gammaproteobacteria > Pseudomonadales > Cellvibrionaceae > CAYVIB01. The sequence continues at coordinate 61,422 of CAYVIB010000029.1, read as the reverse complement.
CACTGTCGGAGGTATGGTTGTAAACCACGTCCATCACCACCCGCAGACCCATATCGTGCAGCGCCTTGATCATGGAACGCATTTCCCGAATGCGGGTTTCGCCGCGTGGGTCAGTGGCGTAACCGCCTTCAGGCACGTTGTAGAACAGCGGGTCGTAACCCCAGTTAAAACCGTCGAGGTCCCGTATTACGGCCACCAGTTCGCGCGCGTCTGCATCGTCCTCGCGATAACTTTGGAAAACCTCCAGCAGCGTTGCGGTATTGTTTTCACGTCCGTCACATACCGCCGGGACATCCGGGCGAATGGCCTCGCACAATTCGAATACGGTGCTATCCAGGTTGATCTGTTCGGACGGATTTTCATCCACCGAGGCAAAATCAAATGATGGCAGCAGATGGAAGTGCGTCAGCCCGGCCGCCTGCAAATCCTGCAGATGTTGCACCGGTGCGGAATCCGGTTCGGTAAAGGCCAGGTATTTGCCGCGCAACGCTTCCGGTGTGCTTTCGTCGCGAATACTGAAGTCGCGGATATGGCCTTCGTAAATAACCATCGCTTCCGGGCTTGCGACAGTGGGTACGGCGTGACCGTCCCAGCCGTCCGGCTTCAGGTCCGCGTCATCCAGGTTGACGAATTGGGAATGGGTGCCGTTGTACCAGGTGCTGACGGAATATGGATCCTGTACTTCGAGTAACTGCATTTCACCGGAGTACGGATTAAAGGCGGAGATACGGAAGCGGTAATATTTTCTGTCCCAGCCGCTGCCGGTGGCGCTCCAGATACCGGTGGCGGCATCGAAAGCCATATCCACTTCGCCGGTACGAACCAGGCTGCCGGTTTCACCGACGCGTTCGAAAACACGCAGTTTTACGTCCTGGGCGGTTGGCGCCCACAGAGAAACAGTAATCGATTCGCCGCTATATTGCGGGCCCAGCATAGCCTCGTCCGCATCGCCCTCGGCGTGAGTGTAAATTGCATCCAGCACCTTGGCGGTTTGTACGCGGGTGCCATAAAGTTTCGCGCCCGCATCCTCGCCCACAATAAACAACTGCTGTTTCAGCAGGTCTTTTACCGCGTCCGTATCGATGTTCAATGCGTAGGCGTTGTATTCGCTGAATTGCGGAACAGCCGTCAATTGCGTTTCGGTGAGTGTGGTCGCGGCCAGGTTTGCGGTCGTTGTACTGCCGGTAACATTGCCCTGCGCGTCCACGTCCATACCACCATCGGGACTTGCGTACAAAACAACATTGCTCAACTCCCGGTTCCAGACGATAGTGTTGGCGTCAATCCAGTGCGCCTCCATATTTTCCACGATCAGCGGCGGCGGTTCGAACTCCTGGCAGACATCGTTGATACAAATGGGCGAGGCACTGGATTTTGCCTGGCGCAGGTCGGCTTCCGCCGTGGCATTATCCACCAGTACCCACGCCATATTGGCGTATGGATTCGCCGGGTCACTGGAAAAGTTAAGGGTGAGGTCGTCGGTCTGCACCGAACCGTCCAGGTTGTGGATAATAAAGTTTCCGCAATCCGGATTATCCTGCAGTTTTAGCACCCAGTAGGCGCCGTAAATCGGATCGATCCCTTCATATTCATCATAGTTGGGCGCCGGTCCCGCAGGCCAGGTGGTGCCAGTTCCGCTAAAGGTAAAATTCGTGGTCAGGTTGGGGCCATCCCAGCTTCCCCGGCTCGGGCTGCTGCAGTCGCTCCACAAATGTAAGACCCAGCCGTTAAAATTCTTGTCGCGGCGGTTGTAATAAATTACCGCTTCACCCGGCTCGGGTTTGTAAACCGGTTCCGGTTCATCCGGCACGATACATTGGCCGTCCACCAGTATCTCGGGCAGTTCGCAACTGACTTCCGGCGGCACGCCACATTGGCCGTTGTCAAGAATAACCTCGTCATTCTCGCACACCCGTAATTCTGACTGATCTCCCTTGGCATTATCGCCACCACAGGCAGTTAAAAGAGTGATCAATGCAATTAACAGCAATGATGCAGTTCGGCTGGAAATACTCAACATGGTTTACCCCGGTAATTATTATTTTCCGCACGGTAACAGGTTCCCGTCGGCGTTCGATAACCGTTTAAAATACTCTTCTTTCGATCCGCTGCAACTGAATACGTATGCAAATAGCCGCGTCTGAAACACTCCCATCAAGTGCATACGTATTCATGGCAAATAATTCGGATTGTACTTGGCACCGGCACATATCAGCGATTTAAATAACGGAAAAAATCCAAAAGCCCATAAGTACAAGAAGTATGAATCAAGCGGTAGTAAAACCAGGTAAAAACAAATCCGGCAAAAGAGACGGCCAGCCAACCGAATGGTGGCGCGGCGCGATTATCTATCAAATTTATCCGCGCAGCTTAAAAGACAGTAATGGCGACGGCGTCGGCGATCTGCCCGGCATTATCGAAAAGCTGGATTATATTGTCGGCCTGGGCGTGGATGCGATCTGGATATCACCCTTCTTTAAATCGCCGATGCAGGACTTTGGTTACGACGTCAGTGATTACCGTGAGGTCGACCCGTTATTTGGTTCAATCGACGATTTCGATCGCCTGGTTGAAAAAGCACACACACTCGGGCTGAAAGTGATGATCGACCAGATTCTCAGCCACACCTCCGACCAACATCCCTGGTTCGAGGAAAGTCGCCGCAGCCGGGATAACACCAAAGCGGATTGGTATGTGTGGGCAGATCCCAAAAAAGATGGCTCGCCACCCAATAACTGGCTGTCCATTTTCGGCGGTTGTGCATGGCAGTGGGACTCGCGCCGGTGCCAGTACTATCTGCACAATTTTCTCGCCAGCCAGCCGGACTTGAACTTTCACAATCGTGAAGTACGCAAACAAATACTGGACGAAGTCGAATTCTGGTTAAAGCGTGGCGTTGATGGCTTGCGCCTGGATGCAATCAATTTTTGTTTTCACGACCGCCTGCTGCGCGACAATCCGGCCAAGCCTGCCGCAATACGAGACGGGCGCGGGTTTTCCCGCAACAATCCCTATGCTTATCAGTATCATTATTTCAACAACACCCAGGCAGAAAATATTGAATTCATCCAGGAGTTGCGCGCGCTGTTGGACAAGTATCCCGGCACCGCGGCATTGGGCGAGGTCTCATCGGAAGACTCCCTGCAAACCATGGCGGACTACACCCGGGGCAGTAAACGCCTGCATATGGCGTACAGTTTCGAATTACTGGTCGATACCTTTTGCACCGACCACATTCGCAAGGTTATCGAAACATCCGAGTCAATTCTGGAAGAAGGCCATGTTTGCTGGGCCATCGGCAACCACGATGTCGCGCGTGTGGTTTCACGCTGGGGAGCGCACACCGATCAGCAAGCCTTCGCCCGTCTGGTAATCGCTTTTTTGATGTCTCTTAAAGGAACCATCTGTGTTTACCAGGGAGAGGAACTCGGCCTTACCGAAGTTTTGCTTCCTCGCGAGCTGTTACAGGACCCTTACGGTATCGCCTTCTGGCCGGAATTTCCGGGGCGCGACGGCTGCAGAACCCCCTTTCCCTGGCGACACGACGAAATTAATGCCGGTTTTTCCACCGGCGAACCCTGGCTGCCCCTGCCCGAGGAACACCTGGCTCATTCGGTGGACAGGCAGTTACAGATAAACGACTCCACCCTCAATATATTCAAAAACTTATTGGCCTGGCGGAAAGCCAATCCGGTAATGGCTTTCGGCAATATCGAGTTTGTCGACAGCCCCGAAGGCTCGCTTGTATTCTGGCGCTATTCCGCCGAGGAACATATTCTCGCGGCGTTTAATTTCACCGATACCGCCATCAACATGACACTGCAGACTCCGGCCATAAAACCCATTGATATCGCCGGTTTTGACTATTGCATTGACCATCAAAACCTGAGCCTGCCGGGAATGTGTGCCTTTTTCGGCCGGGTGGAATGATTCCCATGACAGGTAATTTTTGTTGGTTAATTGACGCTTGAGCGACAGCACTTAATCCATTATGCTGGAGAACATTGACGACACAAAATTTCATAAAAATAGTGAAAGATATCAAGGTCAATTCTTTTGATATAGCCTACCGAGCCGGAGTATCACAATCCACTGTTTCGCGTGCCCTGCGCAACAGCCCATTGGTCAACAAGGAAACCCGCGAAAAAATTCAGGCCATTGCCCGGGAGTTGAATTACCGGGTCGATAAAAATGCCGCCAACCTGCGTTCGCAAACCACCCATACCATCGCCCTGCTGTTGTTTGAAGACCCAACGTCGGATGATTCCCTGATCAATCCGTTTTTCCTGTCCATGCTCGGCAATATCACCCGCGCCGCGGCGGAAAAAGGCTACGACCTGCTGGTTTCCTTTCAGCAACTGGATCAGGATTGGCATAATGAATATGAAGTGGCGAGCCGCGCGGACGGTATGATCCTGTTAGGTTACGGTGATTACGTCAGCTATGGTTCCAAATTGCAACAATTGGCTGACGCCAGCGCCCACTTCATTATCTGGGGCCCCATCGTCGAAGGCCAGGCGGGACATTCCATCGGCTGCGACAATAAACGCGGTGGCTGGGAAGCAACTCGTTACCTGCTCGACCAGGGGCGAAAAAAAATTGCCTTTATCGGCGACGCGTCCGAGCACTCACCGGAATTTAAATTGCGCTACGAAGGCTATTTGCTTGCCCACGCGGAAAACAACATCAGGGTTTCCAGTGTATTGAAAGTGGATGCCGACAATCAGGAAATTTCCGGTATGAACGCAATAAACACACTACTGGAAAATGATAAGCATTTTGACGCGGTTTTTGCAGCCAGCGATTTAATCGCCATTGGTGCCATTCAGGCCTTGCAAAAACACAATCTACAGGTGCCGAAAGATGTTTCGGTGATTGGGTTTGATGACATTCCCGCCGCCTCTTATATGAATCCGCCCCTGACCACTGTGCGGCAGGATACCCGACTGGCGGGCAGGCTACTGGTGGAAAAGCTGATTCAATCCATTGAAGGAGAGCCGCTTGATTCCGAATTAATCCCTCCGACGTTGATTATCCGCGAGTCGAGCGTTTAAGGGGCGCGAGAACTCCAGGAATCATTCACAAACAGCGTTGCTATACCACCGGCAATTAGTAACACGCCCCCCAGAACCAAAGCAAAAATCGCCTGGCCATTAAAAAACACGCGAACCACCAGGCCAATCACCGTGGCAGCGAGAATCTGGGGAATTACAATAAAAAAATTGAATATTCCCATGTATACACCCATTTTTCCCGCCGGCAGTGCACCGGACAAAATAGCGTACGGCACGGACAAAATAGATGCCCATGCGATGCCCACTCCCACCATGGGCAATAACAGCCAAACCGGATCACGAATAAAAACAAATGAAATCAGTCCAAGGCCGCCACACCAGAGGCAGATCAAGTGAGTTATTTTTCGGCTGGTCATACGAGCCAGCAAAGGAATTAAAATAGCGGCCAATGCGGCAAAACCATTGTACGACGCAAACAATACACCCACCCAGTCCGCGCCATTGTTATAGGCAATGGAGGAAGTATCGCTGCTGCCATAGTGAAACTCCGTTACCGCTGCCGTGGTATAGATCCACATGGCAAAAAGCGCGAACCAGGAAAAAAACTGCACTATGGCCAGTTGCTTCATTGTCACGGGCATGCGACGGAAATCATCCATAATTTCCACGACCGCGGAAGAACCACCCGAAATGTTCTTGACCCGTGCGACATAAAACTGCAGCAATGCAAAAGCCACCAGCCCCACAGCCAAAATATAAAGCTGTTGATCGAGTTGGTTGTAAAGAATAATTGCCACCAAAACCAGGCCCGCAATCAGCCATTTAAAAACCCCTGCCAAGGTTATTTCCGATATTTCCGTTTCCGCAAGTCGAGCGCTGGTTAACTTTTCTTTTTCACTGAATTGCGCCAACTGCGCCGGGGAATATTCCCGCGTCGAAATCACCGTCCACATTACCGCCAGGAACAATACAACCCCGCCGATATAAAAGGCTCCCTTTACCGAAGCGGGAACTTCACCCGGCGCGGCAACGTTACTGATATCAAACCAGTTGCTCATTATCCAGGGAAGCGCCGAAGCGACCACCGCTCCAACACCGATAAAAAAGCTTTGCATGGCAAAGCCCAGCGTCCTCTGCCGGTTGGGCAGCATGTCCCCGACAAACGCGCGAAACGGTTCCATGGAAATATTGATTGCGGCATCCATAATCCACAACATACCCGCCGCGACCCACAGGCCCGGCGAGTTTGGCATAACAAACAACGCCAGCGTCGTCAGGATTGCGCCACCAACAAAATATGGCCGGCGGCGACCCAGCCGATTCCACGTGCGATCACTGTAGTACCCCACGATTGGCTGAACCAATAAGCCCGTCAGCGGCGCGGCAATCCAGAGAATGGGAATCTGGTCCACGGACGCGCCGAGGGTTTGAAAAATCCGGCTGACATTGACATTTTGCAAGGCAAAGCCGAATTGGATTCCCAAAAACCCAAAACACATGTTCCAGATACATAGAAAACCAAGCTCGGGCTTGGCGTGCGTTGACGGGGTCATCTACCGAATACGGGGAGAAAAAAAGGGCGGCAAGCCGCCCACGGTTAACATCCTGGAGAGCTTAATCCTTAATGCTTTTTCAGCACGAATAACGTAATCCGGTTCGCTTTGAAGCCCGGCCCCGGAAGGGTATTTCTGTGAGGGTAGTATCGATTGTTTCTTCACTTGTTTTTATTTTTCGTTCGGTTGTAGCAGAAATCAGGCAAACCAAAAGCTTACCCTTTGTAAGGTGCCAAGGACAGCGGTTGCATACGTATTCAGGGTGAAGGACCGTGAGGCGGCTTTCAACAAGCCCTGGCAACACCCGGAAAAAGGCCTGGCACCTCAATCGAGCGACGTTATATCTCAGGCCCCCGGCGCTTGAGCGGCTTGGAAAACTGCAGAATACTAAAATTCACGACAGACAGGATCACGGCAATTTCATAGCGGCCGTACGCGACAGAAACTCCAATGGCACCCGCATTCCAGATACTCGCCGCGGAGGCGGTGCCGATCGTCTGGTTCTTATCCTTGAGAATAGCCCCACCGCCGACGAAACCGATACCGGTAATAATGCCGTACATCACCCGGGCCTCGGCCTCCGCACCATCGTAAACCTGCATCCCGACAAGCATATAGGCACATGCCGCGATTGCCACCAGCGGAAACGTGCGCAACCCGGCGCCGCGCGAGTGGTATTCCCGGTTTATCGCCACTGGCAGGGCGAGAATAAAAGCAATGGACAATTGTACGAAGTGCCCCAACATTTGGTAGAGATCGAAATGAAATATGTCTTCCATCTTCATTATCCTGTTTATAATCAATGCCGGTATCAAAAGCAGTTTAACAGCAGCTTTAGTGCCAACCGCTCCGCACAGTGCGTGATGGTTCATCCTGGCGGTGCGGCTTCTTACCACGATAACAATCGCGCCAACTTCAGCTCCAGGAATGAAAAGCGGCCCTCGAATTTTTCAAATACGGGCTTGAGCTGACCGTTCTCCGACTCACGGAAGATTTGTATCAATTGTTCGCGATCTTTCGACGCCCAGGCATTTTGTAGATAGGTGATGTCGGGGAGTTTATTCAGGCCTTTGAGTTTTTCCAAGTGGCTGACGATGGTATCCTCCTTCAGGCCACGTGTCGCAGCGATTTCCGGCAGGGATATTTTTTGTTGCACCAGCGCCAGGGTTTCATGCAATGTGTCGCTCAGCGTCCCCTCTCGCGGTTTTTGAATATCAGAGCTGTTTTTGCCGGAAACCCGATTACCGTTTTCGTCCACAGCCAGACCGGTGCCGTCTCGGAACTTGTGACGCTTGTTATCGCTGTACCCGTCGACATCCTTTCCTTCGAAGCGCTGGTAAAGTGTTTGTTTTTGCAGGTGGTGTTTTTCCGTATCATCAATGGCTTTCAAATAGCGACGCGCTTCATCTGACTGCTGTTTGAAGACGTTGTCCCGGGCCAGCACTTCCTGGTTCACCCGCAACGCCATGTCGTTCAAGCCCATGAGTTTAAGGCCATCCAGGCGCCGGGCGCGAGACAGCCCCACATAACCCATGCCGGGCTCAAAAGCATCGCTCAGGTCAATCTCCACCGCATCCAATGTCATGCCCTGACTTTTGTGGATTGTTATCGCCCAGGCCAGGCGAAGCGGAATTTGCGTGACAGAAGCCCGGATCACGCCTTCTTCCTCCAGGGTCCACTCAGCGGGCTCGACAACAAACATCTGGCCATCAAAGGTCCGCACCTGCGGCCAGCCCTCGTCGCGATCAAAACCAATGACGGTGGCACGGGTGCCATTGGCGTACCCGCCATCGGCAGCGTTTTTTATAAACATTACTTCAGCACCTTTTTTCAGGTGCAGTACCTCCGGCGCCAGGCAATTTTTCCGCAGCCCTTCCGTCAGTGCCTTCAAGCCGCGCGCCTCCATCTCAAACCGCCGTTCGCGGCCGGGCAGGCGCTGTAACTCCCTCAGGTTAAGCGCATCGACATTGATGTTACGTGAGTACAAAATCGTGGCGTTGGTCGCGCCGGCCGGTTCACGGCGATAACGGGTGCGTAGCGGAATTTTGGTATGCTCACCGGCACCGCCCGCGCGTATATCGTTAAGAATGGTTAACAGGGGATCGTCGCCCTGGCGATGTTGCTCGTGCAGATAGCACACCTTGAAATCGCCTTCACACCAGGCGCGGGCGGCAAAGGCGAAGCGGTTCTTACTCGACACAGGTCCGGCCGTGACCGGCGGCAGCTGAAAAAAATCACCGCAAAGGATTACCTGCAAACCACCAAAGGGCCGCGAGGCATCGAGCAAGGCGCGAGCGATTTCGTCCACCATGTCCAGTTGCGCCGGATGCAGCATGGAGATTTCGTCGATCACCAACACTTTTGCCTGCCCGACACTCTTTTTCAGGCGCTTGTTATCTTTGATTTTGGCCAGGTCTTTGGCGGACAGTTCAGTTCTCACTCCCATGCCCGACCAGGAGTGAATCGTGCGGCCGCCAATATGTGTTGCCGCGATACCGGTGGAAGCTGTCACCGCCACCCCGACCTGATGGCGGCGCAAGTGGCGGATGTATTGATGGATGAGATACGTTTTTCCCGCCCCGGCGGCACCCGTTAAAAAAACATTATGGCCAAGTTTAAGGATATCGAGCGCGTCGCTTTGAAACATATGAACTCCCTTTCATCTAATCAGTTTTCACAAAAACTCTTAGGTCCGTTTCACCTAAAACAGTTATCCCATATTTGATGAAACACCGCTGCCTGCCCACTCTTTTACTCCTCCGCCTTTTGTGTCAATAGAAGCGTTTTCGCCAATACCCCCGCCATATGACTCAAGGCCGCCTGATCGGGGAAGTTGATCGCCAGCGTGATGCCGCCATCCTCGCGTACCTCCACACAGTCCCGCAGTTTTTCTTCCAGCGCGGACTGCATCCGTTGTTGCGCGTCCGGAGTGTGAGACAGGGCCTGCTCCGGTAATAGGCCGTCAAGCAATTGAAAAGCCGCGCCCAGCAACTGACCGCCGGCATTGGCTACCTGGGTTTGCCTTTGTTCACGCGCCTGCAGCTGCAATGCCTGTTGCTGTTCACTGTTGAAGCCACGCTCATCAAAAGGCGCCGCTTCGACCGGCGTAAGTAGCTGTTGCAGGCGTTTTTTAAGCGCCTCCATGCCGGAAAGGAAATCGACCGCATCCACATCGGCGGAGGGATCAAGGGCAGCGGCAAATAATTCCGACTTGCTGGACAAGGTGGCGAGCAGGCGCTCCTCCAGCGTGTCGGTCGTCACCAGCAGGTACACTTGAATCGGCCGCTTCTGTCCCATGCGGTGTGCGCGGGCGATGCGCTGTTCCAGCAGCGCCGGATTCCACGGCAGATCCACATTGATTACTGTGTTGGCGCCTGCAGGTTCAATCCCGTGGCGCCAGCGTTGGTGGTTAAAAATAAACGGCAGTCGGCGTTGTCCTGGAATGCGCGCACCAATCGCTGGCGTTGTTTTTGTGCCACCTTGCCGTCCAGATGCGGATTTTTGTATGAATTTCGCGTCTCAACCGAGTCAACCACAGTCTTGGCAGGTAAAATGGTTGTGACAGCGCGAGAGTAAATCACAAGGGATATTTGTCGCGCAAGAATGCAACTTGCCGATCAGCACAAACCTGAATCGATACCTTTACCCCCCAAACCGGGAACCGTTGAAATGAGAACAATTTAACAGTGGAAAAATCGTTTAACATTTATGGAGAACCAGCACTACCTCGACCACCCAACCCGCATCGCTTTTGCGTCGCCCCTATGATGGACTGGAGTGACCGCCACTGCCGGTATTTTTGGCGGTTACTGACAAAACACGCGGTGCTCTATACAGAAATGGTAACCACGGGTGCCTTGCTGCATGGCGACCGTGAACGCTTTTTACGCTTTAACCGCGAGGAAGCGCCCGTCTCGCTCCAACTGGGGGGCAGCGACCCCGCCGCGCTGGCGCAATGCGCCAAGATGGCGGAGGACTGGGGCTATAATGAAGTCAATTTAAACTGTGGCTGCCCCAGTGACAGGGTGCAGTCCGGAAAAATCGGCGCGGTATTGATGGCCGAATCCGACCTGGTGGCCGAATGCATGGCGGCGATGAAAGACGCCTGCTCGATTCCGGTCACCATCAAACACCGGATTGGCATCGACGAGATGGAGGATTATGCGGATATGCGACATTTTGTCGCCACCGTGGCTGAAGCCGGGTGCAAAACCTTCATCATCCACGCCCGCAAAGCCTGGCTCAAGGGCCTGAGTCCCAAGGAAAATCGCGAAATTCCGCCATTGAAGTACGAACTGATCTTCCAGCTTAAAGAGGAGTTTCCCGGGCTGGAGATCATCATTAATGGTGGTATCAAAACACTTGATCAGTGCCATTTCCTGCTGGAACGGGTGGACGGCGTTATGGTGGGTCGCGAAGCCTATCAAAACCCCTATTTCCTGGCGAAAGTAGACCGGGAAATATTTGGTTCGGAACAGCAAACGGCGACCCGGGAAGAGGTACTGGAGGGGTTTATACGCTACATGGAGCGGGAACAGGCAGCAGGAACCCGGCTGCACCATATGACCCGCCACATCCTGGGCCTATATGCCGGCCAGCCCGGTGCCAGGGCGTTTCGCCGGCATATCACCGAAAATATCCATGACCCCGAAATTAATACGGATATCGTTCGCCAGGCGCTATGTACCCGGTATTAAAAAACGCGCGATGTCGTGCCACCTCTTATAGTGTTTGCTACAATATGCGCCCATTTTCTGGCCATCATGCCGCGCCGTTATATTCACCGGTTGTAGCAATTGCCGGCAACCGGGATAATACCCATTTCTGTTAACCGAGGTTTTACGGGGAGTCGTATGACAAACAAACTTGAGCAATTGAAGCAATATTCCACTGTCGTCGCCGATACGGGTGATATCGAGGCGATCAAGAAGTATCAGCCAATCGACGCAACCACCAACCCTTCTCTCCTGTACAAAGCCGCTCAACTGCCACAATACGATTCACTGGTACAAAAGGTATTGGCGGAAACCAGCTCCATTGACGATGCGTGTGACCACCTGGCCGTGGCCATTGGCTGTGAAATCCTGAAGATTGTTCCCGGACGCGTTTCCACCGAGGTGGACGCCAAGTTGTCCTTCGATACCGAAGCCTCCATCAACAAAGCCAAGCACCTGATCGACCTGTACGCCAAAGCGGGTGTGGAGAGAGACCGCGTCCTGATTAAGCTGGCTTCCACCTGGGAAGGTATTCGCGCGGCGGAAATCCTGGAAAAAGAAGGCATTAACTGTAACCTGACCCTGCTGTTCAGCTTCAGCCAGGCAGCCGCTTGCGCCGATGCCGGTGTATTCCTGATCTCCCCCTTCGTGGGCCGGATTCTGGACTGGTACAAGGCCAACTCCGATAAAAAGGAATACGCCCCACACGAAGATCCGGGCGTGGTCTCGGTTACCCGCATTTACAACTACTACAAGCAGCACGGCTACAATACCGTTGTGATGGGCGCGAGTTTTCGCAACACCGGTGAACTGGAAGCCCTCGCCGGCTGCGACCGCCTGACCATCAGCCCGCAGTTGCTGGGCGAACTGGAAGCGGACAACGGCAAACTGGAGCGTATGTTGACTCCGGACAACATGGGTGAGGCGATTCCAAAATTGCAGGAAAACGAAGCCCGGTTCCGCTTCTCCAATAATGAAGATGCAATGGCGACGGAAAAACTGGCCCAGGGCATTCGCGGTTTTGCCGCCGACCAAATCAGCCTGGAAAACCTGCTGAAAAGCAAAAAAGCGTAACTTGCAGGGCGGGTAAGCGATGGTCCGACACGTCGGGCGCCACCCGCCACTTCTCTGCTCAACGGCGGGTGGCGCCATGCCGACCGCCCTATCTCGCAACAGAACGGGAACCATCCGGCTCTTCCCCTCTCGAAAGAAAAACACGTATTCTCAATTTAAGGGCGTAATCCTATGCTGGCAAAAATAAAGGATTTCTTTCAAAACGAACTGGGTGGAAACGAAGCCGAAAAAACCGGTCATTTAACCGAGGAAAAACGTCGCCTTGCCAGTGCCGCGTTGCTTATTGAAGTTGCCGTTGTCGACCACGAATTTGATCAGAAGGAAATGACGGCACTGAAAAATATTCTCCAGGATCAATTCAACATTTCCGCCGAGGATTGCGAAAAACTCGCCCTCCTCGCCCACAATGAAACCGAGGAATCCACTTCACTTTATCAGTTCACGCAGTTAATCAACCAATATTGCTCAATGGAAGAAAAGTTTGAACTGGTGAAGGGAATGTGGGCGATTGCCTATGCCGACGGTGACCTGGATAAATACGAAGAGTATGTCATTCGCAAGGTGGCCGATTTAATTCATGTGGCCCATGGGGATTTTATTCGCGCGAAGCATATTGTCCGAACGGAAAAATTCTCCGGTTGATTCAACGTATCTACAAAAACGCCTCCATTCGGAGGCGTTTTGAATGATTACCGGTGGAGTTTAGGGTGAGCACTCCAGATTGATATTGGTCTGGAACTTGAAGTTGGATTCGGTGGTGTGTCGCTCCGCGAAGAACAGGTCGAAACTGTAAGTGTTACCGGCTTCGATACCCAATTTATCCGCCAGCTCATCCAGTGAAATCGTTCTGGTGATTTCACCGTGAACACCACCGATATCCAGCGCCAGTCTACCGTTGATGAAAACCCAGAGGTCATCATCACCGCGGAAGGTAAACTCTTCGCCACCTTCGTAGTAAAACTCCATATGGCCTTCCAGGGTGAAGTGGTAGTTATGGACGCGGCCCTGGTTGCCAAAGCCCATACCATCCAACGGGAAGAAGGTGCTATCGGCGAATGTCCAGACGGAGGAACCTTCATCCCGCGTAATTTCCAGGTTGTGCTGTACGGGATAGTTGACGTTTTCAACGTCACGGTACCATTGGTTAAATTCCTCAGCTGTATGTGTGGTGGCAGTACCGCTATTGCCGTGGGCATAAACAGGCAGTCTGTCCGCACCCAACCATTCTTCGACGATTCCGTAATCTTCCTCGATGCGATATTCAAAATCCCGGTGTGAATCACGGAAGTCACGCAGAGTGAACGGAATCAACCGGCTGCGAATACTGGAGGTATCACACACCGCCTGCTCGGCACTGATGCTGACAGTATCAGGCTCGCTGTCCAACGCACCGTCATTGACGATCAACTGAGCGATGTAATCTCCCGCCAAGTCCGGGGTCAGGGTGGGCATGGCGCCACTGCTGTCCACCAGAGTGGCGGTACTGTTTTCCGGCTGGCTGATCAAGCTCCAGCTGTATGTCAGGTCATCACCGTCCGGGTCGGAACTGGCGCTGCCATTGAGCATAAACGACGTACCGAGATCATCGGACTGATCCTCACCCGCATTTGCAACAGGACGTGAATTAAGGGTGGAAACCAGGACGTAATCCGCCTCGCTGTCCTGGACACCGTCGTTGACAACCAGTTTAATCTTGTAATCACCAACGACATCCACTTCCAAGGTCGGGGAAATCTGATCCGTGCCGTAAAGCTCGGTCGCGCTGCCGTCCGGCTTGCTGACCAGATGCCACGTATAACTCAGCAGGTCGCCGTCCGGGTCGGAACTGCCGCTGCCATCGAATACCACCAGTTCACCCAGGTATGCCGATTTATCCGGGCCCGCATCGGCAATGGGTCGGCTATTAAGGGTATTGATAGTCACGCTGTCGGGCGCACTGTCTTCTTTGCCGTCATTAACGATCAGCTCAATCACATAGGTACCGAATGCGTCGGCAACAAATTCCGGAGTGACGTTCGTCGGATCGGAGAGTTCCGCCATACTGCCTTCCGGCAGGCTGACGATTTGCCAGGAGTAAGTCAGGGCATCACCGTCCATATCGGTACTGCCGGAACCATTCAATGCCACCAGATCACCCGGATAAACGGTGCTATCGTCACCCGCGTCAGCTACCGGCGGATTATTTACCGGCTCCTCCGGAGCAGGTGTCGGGGTCGGCGTCACAGGGTCCGGACTCGGAGTTGGAGTGACCGGAACCGGGCTCGGAGTGGGAGTGACCGGAACTGGCGTCGGCGTCACGGGATCCGGTGTCGGAGTAACCGGAACAGGTGTCGGCGTCACCGGATCGGGACTTGGAGTAACCGGAACCGGCGTCGGCGTCACCGGGACAGGAGTCGGCGTGACCGGAGCGGGGCTCGGCGTTACAGGAACCGGCGTTGGAGTACCCGGACCAGGAGTCGGAGTAACCTCAACCGGTGTGGGTGTGACTGGAACCGGTGTGGGTGTGACCGGAACCGGAGACACTGGAACAAGTGTCGGAACCATGCTCGGAGTCGGAGTTGCCGGAGCGGGAGTCGGGGTAACAGGATATTCTGGCTCGGGCTCTTCCGGCACGGGAACGCTCGGATCGTCACAAATAACCCGGCTTTCATCGGTATTATCCACGTAATTCGGGTTGTAGGGCTCAAACGGCAAATCCAGTCCGACATGCGGCTGGTTCAGGGCCAGTTCACTGTAGACGACATTGGATTTTGCGGTAATCACCGGCAGTCGACTGTCCGTGGCCGGATCATACATCCAGATACCATACTTACCGTTGGCTTCGCCCTGATCGTCGGTTCCCTGGCAGAAAGAGGAAACGCCATCGTTTACCACGGCGCATTGGGACCAACTGACCAGGAAACGTTGGGTACCGTCGCGGTAGGGCGCAATGGCGCTGTACCAGCCTTTGGCCGAAAGCTGGGAAGGATAGAGATTTACTTCCCCTGAAGTGACCGGCACTGGAGAAAGTTCGCCGTAAACCCGGTTATCCGCGTTCTCCACCGGTTCCCTCAACTTGATAAGGCTGCCGCCCATAAACTGGTTGTACTGGTGTTTGAGGACAGCCACCAGATATCCGTCTTCGCCCTGGACGATGTTGTCGATATACAAAAACTCCTCGTCGGAAGCTTCCGCGGAGACGGTTTTATACAACGCCTCCATTTGCGAGCCGTCCTGGTTGATTGTCAGCAATGAATAATTGTTGCTGGCCAGTGCCGGGCCGATTGGAGTATCGATCGCATATGCGCACTTCTGCTCATTGGACCAGGTGGCGGGATTGGAGAGGCCGTTGGGAAGATCGGCCGGAGCCAGGTCGGCCACCTTGGTGCCGTCGGGACAGTTCGTTAGTAACTCGTAACTGCGCGACCAGCGGATGAAGCTGACCCGCCCATCGAGCAAGGTAGTGGGGGTGGTATCGTGATTGTTGCCGTAAGTGAGCTGAACAATATTTTCGCCGGTGCCGGTCATTGAGTGCAGCAGAGAAGGACGCTCACTGGGACCAACCTTATAGCAGTCTTCGTTTTCCGCCACGAAGCGGTCAATCGGGTTATTGGGGTTGCCGGCGGCGCGGTCGGAGGAAAATACGATGATGCCGTCGGAGCCGTATGTCGGGTTGGTATCCTGCCCCGCGTTGGCCAGTTCATCGTCTTCGATAATGCGCCGGACTTCCAGTGTATCGAAATCAAATTCGTAGATACTCCAGGTCCGGTGGCTGACGTTACCGGCGGGGCCGTGAGCGGCGAATATCAATTTGCTGCCGTCCTTGGACACGTTCATGTCCTTGACGTCGTAACCAGGCGATCCGAAATAGGATTCCAGCGCATCGAACTCAATCGCGTCGACATCCAGGCTGGAACGGAACAGCAGCCTCGCTCCGGGGTTAAACTGGTAGGGAGAGGAAAGATCCAGAGGTGATGTATCCCGCGACTCGAGCGCGGATTTGAACTGATCCTGATTGCTGGTGGACGCGCTCGTTACATCGCGTTCCACAACCACAAACGGCGTGTCGTCGGAAAGCGCGAGATCCCTGTCGGCACCCGATCCGTTTGCCTGAGTGTTTTCGGCGCCACCGCCACCACCGCACCCGAACAACGCAAGTGTGCAAACAAATAAAGAAAACCGTACCACCGAGAGAGATTTCTTTTTATAGCTCATACTTCATCACCATTTAGCAAGACTCTGATCGTTGATCTACTGCGCTTGAGTCACGGCAGCCCTTTTTTAAAGAATGGCTAGTTTTTAGGGAAAGGGACGGTACGATCTCACACAATAGGAAAGTGAAGTGTGTCTGGTTGCACAGTTTTTAATCCCGTTTACGACCAATTTCCTAGATGTTAACTAGGTCAAAAGTTGGTCGTAATTTTCCGCATGATGAATAAAAGCTGATATAAATTTCCGATATAGGTCGCTTATAACCCGCGTTATCGATTCTTATAACTGAACAAAAAAATCTATAAAGAAAGGAAGTTGACGCTCAACCTGTACGCCAGCCATCGTGACTGGCGTCACAAAGCGTTAACTTGGCAGGAACACAAAAGTGTATTCGACTGAAGTTGGTGACACATCCATCGCGCCAAAATTCACGCGCTTAATGTGCTCAAGGAACTGTCTTTCCAAATCGTCTATATGCAACTCGCTGGTAAGCAACTTCAGGTTCGATACCTCTCCGCTGGGCTCAATAACGAGCTGAAATTTAAACTTGCCGCCCAAATCCGGATGCTGCAATAACGCTTTTTGATAAAGCGTGTGAACCCGGCTTTTGGTTTGCTCCAATGTACGGCGAATACTTTCCATATCCCGTTTACCGCGTTGATAGGAAAGGTAACTCGACTGCGGGTCTCCAAATTCCGAACCGCCCTGAATCACCCCTTCCACCTCGGTTGCCTGGTAGCCCGCCAGTTCGATACCGGTGTTTCTCATGTCTGCGTCGTCCACCACAATACCGTCACTGCGTTGGACATTTTCCTTGCCCAATACCTGGCGATCGCTGTACATGACTCTACCCTGGCTGCTGTCGGACACATTTTTATTTTGCAGCTTGGCCAAGTCGAGTTTTTTGCGTAAAGCGCCCAACTGATTTGACAAATTATTCAAGCCCTGCGATTTAGCGATGGAATCTTTCTGCTCCTCCGCCGATTTCGGGGCATATGCCGGCGCCACCCGCGGTACCGGGTCAGGAACAGGTTTAACTTCCCGCGGCTTTACCGGTTCCACCGGTTTGGGTTTTGGCGGAGGCGCGGGTGGCGGCTCAACTATTTTTGGTTCAAGAATGACTTGGGTCTTGACCACCCGCTCTTCGATTTCCTCCGGCCCCAGATCCAGTTCGGGCAGAAAAGGCAGCAAAATAAACAAAATCAAAAACGGAACAACGACTCGCTTCAGAATTTTCTTGAAGCGTTCCTCCTGCGCGGCGTCCGTTTGCCACGGCAGAACAAGATCAAGCGCCAGAGGTTGCATGCCCTGAGACATCTTCTTACTCCCCCCCCCCACCAACGGCGACAATGTTCTCCGCTGAACCAGCAGGTTGGACATCGCCGACAATATGATTTACCGCGAGTGAAACGTTGCGGAAATTATTTTCCTGGCACGTCTCCATAACACTTTTCACCAACGAAAACGGCACACCCTGGTCTCCCATAATGGTAACGGCAAAGCCGGACTGCTTTTCGAATTCGGTCAATTCGGTACGCTTGGCGACATGATCCACCATCGCCTGGGACAACGCCTCAATCGTGTTGTCCTTGGTCAGGGTAATGTCATCGACTTTGGTGACAAACTGGTCGGCAAACCAAAGCTCTTCCGTGCCGATAAAAATAGTCACTTCTTTGTGTGGTGTCGTGCCAACACTGGAGTCCGGCAATTTAACGAATTTGGCGTTCTGGATTTTTTCCGCCTCACCGGAATTGAGCAGCAGGAAGAAAACCAGAATGGTGAAAATATCCATCAGCGCGATCAGGCTGAGCTTGGCAACCGGATTTCTTTTCTGTCGCTGATAAAAAACGGATGAACTCAACATAAATTAACCACGTCCCTTACTTGCGTCATCAAGGGAAATTTCCGGAAACAACTCAACCTCCACGACACTGGCCGCCACCACCGTTTTATAGGATTTGACGGCTTCCATGGTCGATACCAGATCCTGGTAACCAACGTCCGCGCCGGAAAGCACCAGCACGTCTTTTTTATCCGGCAACTGTTGCTTCACCGCCTGTATAACACGAGACAGTTGCGCAAAATCGTATGCGTCCACTTCAGGTTCGCCCTCTTCCAGCGCCCGTTTGACAAGAGGGATTTCCTGCAGCATGACATTTTCAGGATAAAAAACTTTAAAACCACTGTCGTCGACCACAATTTCCAGTTGAGATTGCGGATTCTCACTATTAACCACGCCGCCGGTCAGTTCCGGCAGGCTGAGTTCCAGCACCGTAATCTGGGTGAACGTCATACTCAGCAACAGTACCGGCACCAGCACGATCATCAGATTCATGAAGCTGGTCACTTCCAGTTCCGTCTGGTCTTCCGTTTTATGATGGAATTTGAAATTCATTGCACAATCCGCCTGCTATTAAATCCGGGGTCAACAATCAGGTAGCGGGAATCAGGTGGCAGGAAGCTCACCGCCCTGCCCCGGGATGGATGACACCTGAGATTCATCCACAGGCACCAGGCTCATGTCCTTTTCCACAAAGCGGGTAATACCGGCCTGGATCATTCTGTGGTAGGTCATGATATTCAGGAATTTCACCGCCGACATTTCCACGCTGCGAACGATGGCGGAGGTTTTATTCTGGATAATCGCGTGCAATACCAATAGCGGTATTGCCGCAATCAGACCGAACGCCGTGGTGTTCATCGCCACCGAAATGGATGAGGACAGCAATTCGGATTTTTCCGCCGGATCGGCCTGCGCCACCGCGGTAAAAGCTCCGATCAGACCCACGATGGTACCCAGCAGGCCCAGCAGGGTTGCAACATTCGCCAGTACCGCCAGATAGCCGGTGCGCTGCTCCAGTCGCGGCATGGTTTCCAGCATACCTTCATTCATCGAGTTTTCGATGTCCGCCCGCTGCCTGGAAACTTTCATCATATCCAGCCCGCAACCAATAATACGCACCACCGGCGCGGTACTTTCACGGGTGTACATATGCATTTTTTCCAGGTCTGTTGTGCGCAACAGGGGCAGGAAATCCTCAAACGCCTTGATATTGCGCAGACGCTCGCGGGTCAGGAACAGCCAGCGTTCAATGGCAATGGCCAACCCTATTGCCAGCACGATCGCAATGGGGTAGATAAAAAATCCCCCATCCTTGAAAAAGTTGGTTACTACACTGTAAAAATCTGTCATGGTAGGCGCTCTCTTTTTGATTTAACTCTCAACTTATTACAAAACTGAAACAATGATTGACCGTTTCAGAAATTATTTGTCGGGCTTTTCAAGATCCATATCGTTATAGATATTGATCGATCGAAGCATTACATCCCTGTCGATCAGCTGCAGGGTCGCATCGTGCTTTTGCTGAATTTCCCACTGCAATTTATCGGGTGTGCTGGTGCCCTGCCAGGGAATAAAATAGCTGACCGCCGGCTGCTCCTTGTCGCCGGTAAAAATCGATTCCAAACGGATGGCGGGTTCCGCACTGTTTGCCGCCGTTTTTTCCTTTTCGGTTTCTTCCGCGGCCAGGCATGGGCAGGAAAAAAATACCAGTGCAAATATCGATACAACAGTTTTTTTCATTCGTCTGCTCCCCGTTTTCTACGACACAGGCTTGGCTTTCAAGGTACCCAGGGTAAACTCGACACCGGTGCGTTTCTGCAGCTCCTCAAGCCACCTGGCCACTTCCGCATTTTGCCCACCGGTTAAAAACTGGTAAGCCTCCATATGTTTCTGCGCCCGCAACGGGTGATTCATATACACGTCATACAACACGCCGAGATTCAGGTGCGCTTCGGGGCAATCCGGCCACAGTGCGAGTACCTGTGCGTATGTGTTCTGAGCATTCAGGTATTCACCCCTCAGGCGCTGGATTTTTGCCAGTCGCAAATAGGCGCTGATGTTATCGGTGTTGGTTTTAATGGCAGCGACATAGTGATCCAGCGCTTTTTGTAAATCGTTTTGCTGTAACGCAATATCGCCTTTCATTACCCAGGGACCGGACAAGCTTTCGTCCTCCTCGATAAGCCTGGTCAACACCGATTCGGCGACCTCATACCTGCCGTCTTTATACGCCCTGCGTGCTTCGATATAAGCTTCCACCGAACTCTTCTTAATGCGTCCGCCCTGCTCGAGATAGGGATTTTCGCTGCGCTCATAGGGGAGCATTATCCCGGCGTCATCGAATTCCGGTTTCGGCAGGAACCGGGATGTTTCCAGCAACGTCAGCGCCGGACTCTTCTCCAGTGCCAGCCCCAAATCCTTTGCTTTGCCCGCGCAACCTCCCAGCCCTACTGTTAATACCAGGGCGACTGCGCAGCCTATTGACTTAACGAATTTCATCGCCATAACTCACGATCAACTCAGTTTTATTAAACCGGGCAGGCGACAATATTTTCATCTGCCCGAAGCTTTTTTCTATCCACTCGTTGTATTCGCCATGCCAGGCCCGCTCGATATTGGCACGGTGTAACTCCATCGCCAATTGTTCAAACGGTTGCGCCTGCTCCTCGATAATTTCCGCATAAACGCCCTGCTCTTCGGCGGACAAACCCGCCGGCGCGGGCGCCGCGCGCAAATCGGTGGCGAACGTCTGGTAAAGACCGGCGATCTTGAAACTGGACATGGTGACGAATTCCAAAATGCCGTAAGCGGCGGCATTCTGGTAATAACCCGAAGCTTTCCCCAGGCTTTCATTCTTGCCGGAAATGCTTTCCACTATCGGCTGGCGCAAGCGATACTTGCGAAATTCCTCTCCATAGTGATCTCCGTATTTGATACTGGCCCACGCAGCCAGCCATTTACTGCGCTCGGTTCGCGCGGAACCCGCTTCTTTATCGTTTTCGATAATACGGCGCAGCCAGTAGAGATGCTTTCCGGCTTCTCCCAGGCGTTCATAGTTAAGCGCCAGGCGATAACGCGCCTCCATCCGGGTGGAAAACGGTTGTTCGTAGGCGTGAGCGTAGCGCTTAAAGTGGGTTATTGCCGTGCTATAGTTCGTATTTTGTTCAAACATCGACGCAGCGAGAAACAGCGCCTCGCGCTTGACTTCCGCGTCCTGGTCGTTTTCGTAAAGGTTGAGATAGGCCCTTGCCGCCAACTCCCAATCTTCATTCTTTTCATAGGCATAGGCCAGCTTACGGGGAAATTCCACTGCCAGTTCGTGGTCCGGAAATTCGCTATTAAGCTCTTTCAATTCGGCAATTGCCGCATCCCAGTTTTCCATTTCCAGCAGCATTACCGCCGCATCGTACTGAGCCGGCACCCGCGCCTTGGCGTCCGGCGTGAGCTGTTTGATTTTCAATAATTCATTAACAGCCTGCTGCTTATCACCGGCGGCAATAATGGTTTCGGATTTTTTATAGATCGTTGCGCCGAGGCGTTCGGAAATCTGGCTGTACTCGTCGCTCTTGCTATCGACCAGAGCACGCTGATTAACATAGCTTTTTTCCGCGTTCGCATAGTCATTCAATTTAAAATAGGAGTGCGCCAGAATACCGTAAGCGGTTTTCTTGAGCGTTTTGTCCAGGGCCGGATTTTTCTCGATCAGTTCACCGGAGACTTTGATCGCCCGATCGTATTGATCCAGGCTGAACAGGTATTCCGCCGCGTTGGTCAACACGGACGGCGAGCGTTCATCCTGGTGGAATGTCTCGGCAAACCTGAGCATTGACTCAACCGCGCTTGCCTGCCACTGTTTGGCCACCTTGCCTTGCGCCGGTAACGTGGCGATATGATTCTGGTAGGAAATAATAGCCGCGTAACCCGCATCGGCCGCATGCTTTTTGGCGCTGGTTCCCTGCGGTTTATACGCTACACGCTCGTAATCCCTAACCGCCTGATCGAATAGCTCCGCGGCAAAAAGCGCTTCGGCTTTCAGGAAGTAAATTTCGTCAATGCGTTCGTCGTTGGGAAAGGTTTCAGCGTATTGTGCGTAAAAACCGGCGGCTTTTTCGTAAGACTGTTTCGCCAGCTTTACTTCCTTGGCACGCTTGGATGTGATCTGCTTGGGATCAACACCTTTTTCTTCCTGTTCGTTAAACTTCTCAATTTCTTTGTCGTGCAACTGGCCTTCACTGTGATGATGACGCGCCAGCTCGTCGAGATAGGTTTTCAGTTTGCCGTAGATTTCTTCGCTGATACCATTGCTGTTACCGGAATAAGAAGACCGGATACCATAAGCGGCAACATAACTTTCCTTTTCCTCAATCGCCTGCCGGGGAAATCCACCCTTGATATAGGTTTCGATCAGCCTGCTGTGCATTTCCGGCGATTTTGATGAGTCGGGAAAATTTTCCACGTAGTGACGGTAGGTGGCGACGGACTCGCCATAGAGCTCCTTTTCCAGGTAATAACCGCCCAGATCTTCGTATATCATCCAGACATAGTCCTGTCGGTACAGCGCTTCCACCGAGGGCATATATTCCGCGCCGCCCATTTTATCCAGCGACAGGCTTATTGAATGCAGTGTGTCGGTCACTAACAGCTGTTCAGCCTTGTTCAGGGCTTCCGGATCAGCCGACTTTGATAGCAATTGTGTTATCACGTAAGAGAAAGCATCGAGCGCCCTGTCATACTGGTACTGTTTGTAGTACGACCAGCCCAACATGTAATACGCATTCATATGCAATTTCGGATTTTGCGCACGGGTCACCGCCAGATAGGCCTTTTCCGCCTGTGCATAGCGCTGGTAATTAAAATGGATATCACCCATGCGGAAATACGCTTCCGGAAGGTTGGGATAATAAGGATGGCGGCTGGTCAGTTGGGTCAGCATCTTCAAAGCTTCGTCAATCTGCCCTTCCATGTCGTACGCTTTGGCCAATTGGTAAAGCACCTCGGCGTTATCCGGCGAGTCTGGATATTTCTCCAGAATACGGCGGTACGATTTTATTGCCTCCACATAATAGCTTTTTTGCGGCTTGGCCTGGTTCTGGTCGTGTACGCCTTCCATCATGTACACATCGGCAATTCGGCGCTCGATTTGCTCCTTCAACTGTTGATCTTCCACCAGGTTAAGTATCTCCTTGTACTCCTCCCTCACCTGTTCGTGGCTGAGGTTGGCAACTTCAACTTTTTCCTCTTTTTTTGGCTGGTATTCCAGGTCACCGAGCGTGGTTCGCTTAACACCACCACCACAGGCTACGAGACCCGACGATAGCATTAATACGATTAACAATTTTTTATTGGTAAGTGGTCTCATTGCTTTGCTCCGTCAGAACCGCCTGTCGGCGCCTGTGCGCGCTCGAGCGAAAGCAGCGTCGAATCATAGAGTCGCGCCTTCGCCAACCGCGACTGCGCCAGGTAGTATCGCATGCGATCATCGTGCTTTTTCAGTTCATCCTTTACCAGGTTGCGCATAATTGGTTCCAGCTTTTTTATATAATTTCTGGTCACTTTTAGCTGCTGTTCGATTCGCTCGTGATTTTTTTCCACCATCGCCTGATATGACGCCGGCTGCCGATAAGCGGAATCCAGGGAAGTCAGGCTCTGCACCCGGCTCTCAAGCAGAGCCAGTTCTTTTTCCGCGGATTTGAGAAGAATGGATACCCGCTTCTGGTCTTCTTCGTTCAACGTCAGGATGTACAATGCCAGCTCTTCGCTTTGCTCCTTAAGCGAACGATTTAACTGCTCGGCCTTACTTACCGACGCTTTCATCTCCTGCTGGAATTTTCGTTGCCGGGCATTTTCCAGCACCACTTTGTGTTCACGGGTCTGCCTCAGCCAGTGCTCCAGGTTTTTTTCTATGGCATAAAGGTCAGCCAGTTCCTTCAGTGTTTCATGAAAGGCGTTACTCGCCATTAAATCGATCAGGAACGGCGTCAGCTTCATGTAATCAACGGACGGTTTCGAACCATACCAGTCGGACTTGTCCATGATCGATTCGAGATTGGCAATAAACTCCTTGGGTACGTCGAGCTTGCCGATCGCCGCGCGGGCTTCGTCCAGCATATTCAGCCCGCGATTGAATTCCTTTTCGGCGAGTAAATTGCCTTTTAGCGCTTTGCGGGGAAAACCCTGTTGTTCATACAGATGGGCCAGAAGCACCTTGGCCTCCTGCACTTCCGGAATAGCTATCGACCGGCCATCGAGGATTTCCAGCGCCGGAATCGCCTCGTTAAACTTTTCCAGCCGGATCGCCGCCCAGGCGTAAGACAGCAATGCGCGATTAGAATATAGGCCGGTAGTGCGCACACCGCTCAGGTAGGCCCAGGACCGGTCGAGATGGCCGGTTTGCATCGCCAGCTGAGCAAGACCATGTTTTGCCCGGTCCGACAGCACCTCCAGCTCCTCTTCACCCCTGGTATTGAAATGCGCCACTCTTTCCAGGTACCGCACTGCCGGCACCAACTCGTTCACACTCAGGTGGGAGATGGCAAAATTAAACAGAAGATACGGGTACTGGGGAAAGTCCTCCGGAATTTTGTCGATCGCCTGGCGTTCCTTGCTCAAGTGGCTGCCATCGCTTTTTATCAGGGTCGCGAGGTAGTGGTAGTCGAAATGCAACTCGGGCGAGATGTCTCCATGGATGCGCTCCAGCGTTTCGTAGGCTTTTTCGGGGTTGGATTTGTTGTAATACAACTTGGCCAGGTAGTACCAGGCGCGATTTCTGACCTCTTCCGGAGTGTTTTCCCGCAACAGCTGATTAAAGATTTTCTCCGGCTCGCGGCCCATGCCGTAGGAGAGCATCATTCCGCCGTTTAACAGCCTGCCAGAGGGTTGGATCGCCTCTTTGTTGTTTTGCGAGTTGTTGTATTCGTATTCGATCAGCGCGGAAAAATAGTCCTGCTGATGGTAGTCGAAAAGGACCGTGCCAAACTCGAGCTCCGAACGCGACTTGACATGCGGCTCAATCGGGACCGCGCTGGCCGCACCGGCGACCGACAATAAGAACGCGGCGCGACCAAGTCGCGGGAGCAAACGCCTTATTCTTGTTATTACATCCGCCACGGTTTGATTACCACTGTCTGAATTCAAATACCGGTTCCTGCGTGGTCTCGTCGTCTGTTACCACCAATTCGAGATACTGGCTGCCGGTTTTTTTTTCGAAGTCCAGGTTTGCCGCCCTTTTATATTCCCGCCCACCGGGCCCGACACCGGTAAAAAAGGCCGTGGCGGTATGCTTACCTCCATTCAAATTGGTCATATAGAGCTTTTGTACACCGCCGTGCAGCAAGGCCTCGCGCTGCCTGTCCGAGTAGATGTGGGTAGCGACAAATTCACCGTCGAGCTTGAACTTGACACTTTCAAGGGTAAAAAACTGGCCGGAATTAACCGTAACAAAAACGGAAAAGCGCGTACTCGAAGGAAACAACAGGGTTTCCTCCATCAATTTCAGGTCCTTGTTCAGCTCGATGACATCTTTTTTAAGTGATTGAATATTCGCGGATATTTTTCTGACTTCCGTCAACGCGTCGCGGCTCATTGCATCGGCCGATTCAGTGGAAAATTCGATGTCCTCACCCTCGGCCCAATCTTCTTTTTCCCCCTGCTGGGAAAAAGCGGAAAGACTTAACATCAAAAGTGTGAACAGCGTCAATTTTTTTATCGCCATCTCAACAGCTATCCGCATACATCTTGCTACCTTTGTCCAAGAAAACCGGCGGTGTTTCACGCCAAAGATGAAAAATAATACGTAACATCTGAACTATAGTGGCAGAAAGCTCTTAAATTTAGAAACTGGGTCACAATATTTTAGATTTTTGGTGGCTAGCACTCGGGGTTACGCGGCTTTGTTCCGCGCCGGATTAAAAAAAATCCTAAACTGTTAACCAGTTAAATGGGTTTTTCGGATCGATTTCATTCATCGCCGGAAATCTAACAATCACTATAGTCGTTATTTCAATAATCATGCGTCGGATAACAGCGGTATTCTGAGAACTGGATAACGATATGGCGATAGACACCTACCGTCGCTGAGGAAAGATAACCTGTTTTCAGTCACACTTGCTTTTTTATCGTGGGCGAACTTTTTTGGACATTTTCAGATGAAACAATGGTTAACGTGTTCACTTTTACTGGGCTGTGCAGTTTTTAGTCTTCAGGCGTCCGCCCAGCGGATTGGGGATATCAATAATACAGAGGCGGACGCGGACACTTCCGTCAGAATCATCGAACCGGATAAAACCGTCACCACCGCCCAGCCGGCCGCCATTGACACGGAGCGCTTCGAGCTGGGCGGCTACATCGGTTTTCTGGCGGTTGAGGACTTCAATACCAATCCCGTGGTCGGCCTCTCATTCGCATATCATGTGGCGCCCGACTGGCTGGTGATGGCCAATTACGGTGTTTCGGAAGTCTCCCGCGCGAGCTTCGAGGAAATCAGCGGCGGAAACTTCCTGGCCAGCGGGGACTACGATTTTGAGACGTTCAGCTTTATCGGAGGATACCGCCTGCTGGAAGGCCGCTCCTTCCTCCGTAAACGCGCCAAATATAATTCGGGAATTTATGCCCTGGCGGGCGTCGGCTCCGTCCAGTTCGCAGGGGAAGACAATGTAAGCCTGGTGTTCGGCGCGAGCTATCGAACGGTATTAACGGATTGGCTTACGGTGAACCTGGATTTCAAGAATCACCATGTGGAAAGAAATTTTCTTAACGACAGTAAGAGAACGAACAATCTGGAGTTTGCCGTCGGCTTCAATGCGTTGTTTTGATCAGGTAAGCTCTTCGCGGGTAAGCGAGACAGGAGGCTAAAAAAGATAACTCAGGCCAATGGAAAACTGGATATTATGGGTATCCTTACCTTCAAGCAGCAGGTTGGACTCATAAAAATAATCCCGCATATCCGCGCGTACGATATACCGCCGCTTTAACGCCACCTGATAACCGACACCAAGCGTATAGCTGAAGTTACCCTCTCCCCCGAATTCGGTATCGCCAACACCGCCCACCACGTACAACGCGGACAGGTTGGACCGGTTGCCGGACGAGAAAAACTCGCCCTGAAAGATGTTGTACCCCAAAAGAAAATCGTAATGCTTGAATATGCGGTCATCGCCGCTGAAAAGCTGTCCCTGGCTTTGCTCGTAGGACGAAAGATTGGAATCGGCCTGGAGATAATTCAGTTGCAGGAAAAAGTCCTCGGACGCGCGGAACGTTGCGCTGATGCCATAAAGCAGCTCGCTGTTGAAATCCTCGATATTGATAATTCCCGTGAAAATACCGATATCGAAATATTCCGTATCCAGGTCGGAAGCCATTACCTGGTCGACGAAAGTGACTTTGGTATCATTCGGGTCATCCTGCGCCAACGCCGGATTGACATTCAGGGCGACGCAAACCAAACCGGCAAAGCCGTTTAAAAGAACGTGTTGAAGCCTATTTGCCATCCTTCCAGTCTCACCGTTTTATTTGTCGCTTTCACATCATACCAACGGTACTCACCGTTGATCACAAAATTCCGGCCCGCGTAGTAGTTCAGTCGTAGGGCGTAGTTATCGAACTTGGAGTCATCCACTTGCAGGGGGACGAGTTTGGGCTGCTCCTGGATATCCATTATTCCGGTTCCCACTACCAATGCCGGCGACACCCGCCAGCGGGAAAAAGGTTCGAGCGAAAGATTGAAGTTATAGTACTGGCCTTTCACATCGGAACCGAAGATCTTGCCCCCCTCCATCTCGAAACCGAGCCAACTGTAACCGCGGTAA
Source organism: uncultured Cellvibrionaceae bacterium (assembly GCA_964451365.1). GTDB lineage: Bacteria > Pseudomonadota > Gammaproteobacteria > Pseudomonadales > Cellvibrionaceae > CAYVIB01. The sequence continues at coordinate 33,228 of CAYVIB010000029.1, read as the reverse complement.
CCTATCGTCGCCCGATAAAGATCAGCCCCTTCCAGCTCCCCTTCCGAGAACTGGCCCGAGGAGAACCCGATGCGCCAGCTGTCTTTCAGGTAATCACCAAAGCCTACCGTGGGCAAGTCCGCGGGTTCGCCGGTTGACTGGATGGTGCGGGCAATCTGGCGGGTGGTTACCCAGCCCACGCGGCCGTTGGCGCTTCTGACCTCGTACCAGTCCGGTCGCCGGGTCAGCACTTCCACCTGTTCCCCCTGCTCGATCACATAAAAAATTGGATAGCCGCGACCGGGCCCGGTATGCATTTCAACATAAGGGTCGATAACTTCGAGGCGCATGACCGGCGTGCCGTCCTCGTCGCCGTAGCTGCCGTGACAGAGACTGGCGATGATCAGCGTAAAGATCAAACGTGACAGGTAGCGGTACACTTGGGATTGCACTCCGGGAAAGAAATTTATTTGTATTGTTTAAAAATGCTCACGCCCTTACTATCCTAGCGTCCAAACTGCGGTTACCTCCACCTTCTTGTGTCAGGTTTGTTTTCTATTTCACATATTCGCCAGAAATCGCCGCTGGAAGCGCTGGTTTTATTCTATTCAAGCAAGAGTTTGCGGGTATCGGCCCTGATTTCATTATCCGGGAGATGCCGTTTTAACTTCCCGACCACCTTGTCGGCCGTCGCCCGGTAAGCCGTCAATTTTCCTCCATAAACAGCGACATAGCCGGAAAAACTATCGGCTTCGCAAATTATCGTATCGCGGGAACGCTTGTTGGGATTCTTTTTGCTTCGCGGCAACACCCGCAAACCGGCAAAGCTGTCGATGATATTATTCCGTGTTACTTTCTCTTGTGGAAAATAATAGCTGTAAGTGTTTAACAGGTAGTCAATCTCTTCCGTCGTGGGCTGACAGGCAGCCGGGTCTCCGGTAAAAAGCACTTCCGTGGTCCCCACCAGTGTATTTTCCTTCCAGGGAAGCACAAACACGGCCCGTCCATCCTCGGGTGCCTCGAAGTAATAACAGCAGGGTCGCGCGGGCTTATTGATAACAAGATGCGTGCCCTGTACCAGGTCAACTTCAAACATTGGCACGGACTTGTCGGGAACCGGCATAATTCGACGGGCAACGGTGTTAATCCACGGACCGGCTGCGTTAACCACAACGCCCGCTGATACCTTCCTGCCCTGTTTGGATCGTATCTCGAACCCCTTTTTCACCTTTTCAATTACATCCACTTCAAAATGGAACAGCACTTCTGCTCCCAGCGATCCGGCGGAACGAAGCACTGCCTGGGTCAACAGACGGTCATCGGTTTGCGCGTCGGAATATTCAAAGATGGCCCGAAGCCCGTCTTTTTTAAGATGTTGGTGCTCATCCCACTCGCTTTTCGGGTAACGCTTTATTTCGGAGTCGTGGGAAAAGCCAGCCAGCAGTCGATAAAGCCACAGCCCGACCTGTATCATTAACGGCGGCCGGCGATTGCCCCGGTAAACGGGAACAACAAAGCGGCTTTTTTTTACCAGCGACGGCGCCACGGTTTTTAGCAGGGATTTTTCCCGCAGACATTCACGTACCAGACTGAACTGAAACGTTTCCAGATAACGCAAACCACCGTGAATCAGTTTGGAGCTTTTGCTGGAGGTGCCCAACGCCGGTTCGCCATACTGTTCCAGAACCACCACGGACCAGCCCTGCGCCGCGGCCGCCTGTGCGATACCCGCGCCCTGGATGCCGGCACCGATCACGGCAACATCAAAATCAGGTTTCGTCATATTACTGCTTCAAGGAGCGTCTCAACATCCCAGGATTCAATACACGTAACGCCCCTTTCGATCCAGAACCGGGCCACCACCGGGTCCACGATATCATATACAAACCACTGCCAGCTTCCCTCCCAAAGGGGCGAGTCATACGGCAGCCTTTTATAGTTGGAAATGGCATAGTCCGGGGATAACTTCTCGAGTTTTTTCAGCGTTTTCCTGTCGTATTTCTCTATCACCCAGCCGATGGGCAGTGAACACTCCGTTTTCGCCAGATTCAGAATATCCCAGTCAAATGAAATAAGAACCCGTTTATCCCCCAGGCTTTCCGATGCCGTCAGCACCGATTGTAAAAAAACTTCGCTAGTGAAGGTCTTCAGGGTTTTTCTTTTCAGCTCGATAAAAAACAGCGCGTCGTGAATTTTCAACGCCATGGAAGCTGAATGCAAAGTCGAGGCAAAAGTGGGATAAAACTTGTCTCCGAACCGGGCCTGCTCATGCACGCTCAATTCGGCAATCTCCGCCGCATCGGTATCGCGCACCGAGCCGGCCATATTGGCGGTGCGATCGAACGTGTCGTCGTGAAATATTACCGGCACACCGTCCCTGCTCAGGTGCACGTCAAACTCCACCCCGTCCGCGCCAAGTTCAAGCGCGGCCTGCAATCCCGGCAGTGTATTTTCCGGATACTTTTGTGGAAATCCCCTGTGGCCAATCAATTTGTATCCGCTCATTCTGTTACCGCCTCCATAAAATTCCTGAATCTCAGGTAACGCTTGTAAAAGCCGGACATGCCGCTGCTCTCGCTCGAGGGAAGGAATATATCGCAAGTCCCCCCGCTAACATTGCAGTGATCATCTTCGCCACTTCGGGCCAAAATGGCAACGCCTGCCACGGTGGCTTCCGCCTGCTCAACACGTACAACTTCCATTCCACTCAGATTTGCCAGGTTTTGGCAGAAGCTGTCTGTTTTGGACAATCCCCCGCTGCAGTAAAGTGACTCAAGAGTATTCCCCAAAGATTTAAAAACCTCCAGGTTTATGACCAGCAAAAACAAAATACTTTCCAGGATGGCGACGGTTTTTGCCTCCCAGTCGGTCGTATCGTCATCGTTATTTAGAAACGAAGGCTGCAGACGCGAATACCAGAACGGAGAGCCCACGCCACCGATGGCGTTGATAAATACCGGTGGATCCCGATGCATCTCCCACCACCGCCCCAGTCGGTTAAAGAAATCATTCCGCCCGGTATTGGCGGTAATGCCTGCCGCTGTCTTCTCGTTTTGCCAGCGGTCGAACGCCCACTCCAGTGCGCTACCCGCACCGTTGATTGTCGCTTCGAGCAGGTAATGACATTCATCCCCTGTACTGTAGGCAAGGCTTTTCAATAAGTTACCGGTTCTGGCTTCGGCACCTACCTCGGTCAATACGAAAGCGCCGGTTCCAAGATTCACAACCGCCGAGCCTGATATTTTACCTCGCTGTTTTGTAATTTTTTGCCGCTGAGCATAGTAGGCGGCATTCTGGTCACCACAAACCGCGACAAGGGGAATGTGAGTGTGGCGAATTGTTCCGTATTCCCCGATAACAGGTACTACCCGTGGTAGCACCTCATTATTCACCTCGAAAAAGCGACATAATGTCTCGCTCCAACCCCGCTCATTTAAATCCCACAATTGTGTACGCGCCGCATTGCTTTCATCGCAGAGGTACGGGCTTCCATCCAGCAAGTGAAACAGGACAAAACTGACCAGTGGAGCAATTAAAATCCGCTGTCCCTCAGCGCGCTGCTCAAACTTTCTCTTCAACCAGCGTATTTTGCTGGCGCCATAGTGAGGCGATAAAACCAAACCGCTTTTATCTCGAATCTGTTCGATGTGAGGCAACAGGTTCGACACAAAATCCCTGGCTCGCGTGTCCTGCCAGCTGATAGCCGGATACATGGGATTTCCCGTCTCCGCATCCCAGGCAATCACCGTGGATCGTTGAATGGCGAGCCCCGCCGATGTAAATTCAAACGGATGTCCCGCCACGTCAGCGATCACCTGTTGAGCCTTGGCGACGATGTCAGACCCGTCCTGCTCTATAAATTGTGTCTCGGGGTCTTTATTTAAGGTAACACCGCGTGTGGCGATATAAAGTATATCGCCGCGGGCATCAACAGCGGCGGCCCGTACGGAGTGAGTGCCAATGTCAATGGCCAGCGTGGCGTGATGCGAGCCGGATTTTCCTGCTGAGTTGGTATTTGTCATTTCGCCTGAAAAAAAGCCCGGACGACGCCGGGCTTTGCTTATGTTTTTTAAAACACACCGCGAATATGCTGTTCGATATTGTATAAATAAAAGTCATACAAAGCTTTATGCGCGTCCGGAGAGACCGGTGGCAATGAACTGACAGAGACATTCTGTGCAACCTGCTCCGCGGAACTCGCGCCGGCTATCACCGTGGTCACGGCATCGTGGTCCAGAATCCAGCGCATGGCAAATTGCGCCATATTCATGTCTTCCGGTTTATATTTTTTGATTTGCTCGACCAGCTCAAGTCCTGTGTCAAAAGGAATCCCGGAGAAAGTTTCCCCGACACTGAACGCCTTGCCATCCTTGTTGTAGTTGCGGTGATCTGTTTCCGCAAACTGCGTATCCCTGGAATATTTTCCGCTTAACATCCCGCTGGCCAGCGGCAGGCGAACGATTATGCCGATGTTTCTTTCCTTGGTGACCTCAAACAGTTTTTCAATCGGCCGCTGACGAAACAAATTGAAAATAATCTGCAAGGAAGCAAGATCATCCTGCTCCGCGCACAAAAACGCTTCTTCGAGTGTTTCCACGCTTGCGCCAAAATATTTAATCAGGCCGTCCTGTTGCACGGTGCGCAGCCAGTCGAAAATTTCCCCGCGTTGCATCACCGAGGTGGGAATGCAATGCAATTGCACCAGGTCAATGACGTCACGCTTCAGGCGGTCCTGCGCACGAAGAATGGAATCGCGCATATCCGTCAGCGAATATCCGTCGGGATAAGTGCCGGGACCACGGCCGTACTTGGTTACCACAACGACGTTGTTCCCCAACGGCGACAAGGCCTCTCCCAGATATGATTCACTGCGACCCGCGCCGTATACATCCGCGGTATCAAAAAAAGTAATGCCCTGCTCCACCGCGGCGTCGAGAATAGCCAGCGCGCGTTTGTCTTCAATGGGACCGAAATCACCGCCCAGTTGCCAGCAGCCCAGGCCCATTTCGCTCACTTCCAGGTTGGTTTTACCTAAAATTCGTTTTTTCATTTCACACTCCTTATCGGGTATTTTGCGCTGGGTGTATTTTACCTGTGTACAGGTGTGGATCGGGTGATTACTGCGCCGGGTTGTGGCGTTCCAAAAATGGATTCGATAAATCAATCTGTCGGGTTTTCGGTGATTTAAGGCGTTTTACCACATCGCCAAAATAGGTATTAAATAATTTGTCAAAACTGCCATCTTTTAGCATTCGTTCCAGCCCGTACTCCAGCCTCTCAATTAATTGGGAAGACTCCTTTCGTACCTGCAGTCTTACCGGCAATGGATAGTGCAACACGAGATCCGGTACCGCGACAAGGTCCGGATAAAGCGTGGCAATTCGGGAAAGCTCTTCTTCCACTTCGCTTATTCCCAATGGAAAACAATCAAACCTCCCGCGCGACAACATCAGAAACATTGCATCCAGGTCTGGCCCTTCGTATACCGGATAGCCGTTGGCTTTAAAGATATCGGAATCGGTCCAGTTGGCCACCTGGCCAATTTTGAAATTCCTGAGATCTTCTGCCGTTTTAACAGACTCGAACCTGGGTAAATCCCCACGTCTGGTAATACAACGACGGTAACCCATGATGCCTTTCATCAGGCCATGGGGTAAAACCTGTATTTCATCCGCGTTTAGCGGACGCGTTATGGGATTGGTTTGAAAGTTGATGAGCGTACCGAGTTTTAGCTCCCGATAACCGCGCTCGCTTGTCATCGGAGTGTGAACAATCTCCAGTTGATAATCACCGTACTTGTCTTTCGACTTTTCCAGTATTTCGGTAATCAACTTTTCTTCATACAGCGCACGGGAACTGCTGCGGGACAAGGAAGACCAGTAGCGGGCCGTTTCTCCGTCAAACTGGGCCTGACCATAAACAGGGGAAAGAAAATCAAGGCACAGCGCAAACGAGAAAAACAGGCCCGACCTTTTGATCGTTTCCACACCGGTCATTCCTTTGTACCCGACCCCAAATTATTTGACATACAGCCTCGCGTTGCGAAACAGTCGCATCCAGGCGCTGTCTTCACCCCACTGTGCCGGATGCCATGAGTTGGCCACAGTGCGAAATACCCGTTCCGGGTGCGGCATCATGATGGTGACGCGACCATCCAGCGAACTCAGTCCGGTAATACCGGCGGGCGAGCCGTTGGGATTAAAGGGATAGGTTTCCGTCACATTAACAGCGTTATCGACGAACCGCAGGCCGATGGTTCCGCTGGCTTCGCACGCCGCGCGCGCATTTTCGTCGGCAAACTCGGCCCGACCTTCTCCGTGCGCCACCGCCACCGGCATATACGATCCCGCCATTCCGCGGAACAGTACCGATGGCGATTCCTCCACTTTCACCAGGCTGAACCTGGCCTCGTACTGTTCCGACAAATTCCTGACGAAATGGGGCCAGTGGCCGGCGCCGGGAATCAGGCTTTTGAGGTTGGACAGCATCTGGCAACCATTGCACACGCCGAGACTGAAAGTTTCCGACCGCTCAAAAAAGGCCTGGAACTGATCGCGCGCGCGCGCGTTGAACAGGATTGTCTTCGCCCAACCTTCACCCGCGCCAAGAACATCGCCGTAGGAAAAACCACCACAGGCCGCCAGGCCGATAACATCGGACAGCGCAATTCTTCCGCTCAAAATATCACTCATATGGACGTCGACGGCAGTAAACCCGGCGCGATCGAACGCCGCCGCCATTTCCGCTTGTCCGTTGACGCCCTGCTCCCTCAATATGGCCACTCGCGGCCTGCTGCCCCGGTTGATAAACGGCGCGCAGGTATCCTCCGACGGATCATACGTGAGGCTGGCGCCGAGGCCGGGGTTATCCCGCTCGATCTGGGCAAATTCCTGGTCGGCGCAGTCAGGGTTATCGCGCAGACGCTGAACGCGGTAACTGGTCTGGCTCCACAGTTTTTGCAGGTGTGCACGGGTGGATTCCAGCACTGTGGAACCGGCGTGACGGACAATAATTTGCTCCGCTTTCGTAGCCGCGCCGATAGCGAAAACGCTTTCCTTCAAACCGGCTTTTTCAAATTCCCCGAGCAGCGCATCAATATTGTCCTTGCTGACCTGCACCACTGCCCCCAGCTCTTCGTTGAAAAGTTCCTGGTGGGCGTTTTTGCCGAGCGCGGAAATATCGATATTAACACCGCAACGCCCGGCAAAACTCATTTCCGCCAGCGTGACAAAAATGCCTCCATCAGAACGATCGTGATATGCGTTGACCAGGCCCCGCTCGAGACAGTTTTGCATCGCGTTGAAAAAAGCCTTTAAATCCTGGTTGCTTTCAACATCCGGTGGCGTCTCACTCACGCGGTTGTACACTTGGGAAAAAATGGAAGCGCCGAGTCGCGCCCTGCCCGCCGCGAGATCTATCATAATCAACTGGTTACCTTCTTCCGGCACCAGTTGCGGAGTGACTGTTTTCCTGACGTCCTTCACCGGCGCGAATGCGGAAATGATCAGTGACAACGGCGCGGTAACCGCCTTGTCCTCGCCATCTTGCCGCCAGGCGGTGCGCATGGACATGGAATCCTTGCCCACTGGTATGGTCAATCCCAACTCGGGACACATTTGCATCCCCACCGCTTCCACGGTGCGGAACAGTTTTTCATCCTCGCCCGGGTGGCCGGCGGCGCACATCCAATTGGCTGAAAGTTTGATATCGCCCAGATTGTCGATGCGCGCGGCCGCGATGTTGGTAATAGCCTCGCCAATGGCCATACGGCCGGAGGCCGGGCCGTCGAGCAGCGCCACCGGCGTGCGCTCACCCATGCTCATGGCCTCGCCGGCATAGGTGTCATAACTGGCGGCGGTCACCGCGCAATCCGCCACGGGGACCTGCCAGGGCCCCACCATCTGGTCACGGGCCACCAGACCGGTTACGGTCCGATCGCCGATAGTAATTAAAAACTGCTTGCTCGCCACCGCCGGGTGCTGGATTACCCGCTCCGCCGCTTCGGAGACCGAAATGGCGGAATAGTCGAAATTGTCGGTGGCATACTGACGCTTCTCCGCGATGCGGTGCATTTTTGGCGGTTTGCCGAACAACACGTTCATCGGCAGGTCCACCGGGTTGGCGTCGAAGTGGGTGTCGTTGACAATAAGCGTCTTTTCACTCAACGCCTCGCCCACCACTGAATACGGACACCGCTCCCGTTGGCAGATAGCTTCAAAGCGGGCCACATCCGCCGCCTTTACCGCTATCACATAACGCTCCTGCGATTCGTTACACCAGATTTCCAATGGCGACATGCCCGGCTCGTCGTTAGGCACCTTGCGCAGATCAAAGCGCGCGCCGCAGCCGCCGTCCTTCGCCAGTTCGGGGAAGGCATTGGACAGGCCGCCCGCGCCTACGTCGTGGATAAAGGCAATCGGGTTACTGCCCCCCAACTGCCAGCACTGGTCGATAACCTCCTGGCAGCGTCGCTCCATTTCGGGGTTTTGTCGCTGGACGGAGGCAAAGTCCAGGTCCTCCGCCGAAGCGCCGGAGGTCATCGATGATGCCGCGCCGCCGCCCAGGCCGATCAGCATGGCGGGGCCGCCGAGCACCAGCAGTTTGGTCCCCGGCTCGAAAGGCGTCTGCTCGATATGTTCCTGCTTGATATTGCCGTAACCGCCGGCCAGCATGATGGGCTTGTGGTAGCCGCGACGTTCGCCGTCGTAGTCTTCCTCAAACGTACGAAAATAGCCGCAGATATTGGGCCGGCCGAACTCGTTGTTGAATGCCGCTCCGCCAATGGGGCCTTCGATCATGATTTCCAGTGGACTGACGATGCGATCCGGCTTGCCGTAATCTTCTTCCCACGGCAGAACGTAATCCGGGATATTCAAGTTGGAAACGGTAAACCCGGTCAAGCCCGCCTTGGGTTTTGAACCCTTACCCACCGCGCCTTCGTCCCGGATTTCCCCTCCCGCGCCGGTGCCCGCCCCCGGGAATGGCGCAATCGCGGTCGGGTGATTGTGGGTTTCCACCTTCATCAGGATATGGATCGGCTCCTGATGGTAGGTCCAGGTGCGGTTGCCCGGCTCGGGGTAGAATCGCCCGGCTTCGTTGCCCGAGATAACGGACGCGTTGTCGGCATAGGCGGACAACACATTTTCGCCGCCCTTCTCATAAGTGTTTTTGATCATCTTGAAAAGAGATAGCGACTGATCCTCGCCGTCCACGGTCCAACTGGCATTGAAAATTTTATGCCGGCAGTGCTCGGAGTTTGCCTGGGCAAACATCATCAGTTCCACATCGGTGGGGTTACGCTTGAGTTCGGTAAACGCATCGGTCAGATAGCCGATCTCATCATCGGCCAGGGCCAGGCCAAGCTCGACGTTCGCCCGACGCAACGCCCCGCTCCCCTGCCCCAGCACATCCACCACAGTGAAAGGCCGCGGGGATTCTTGAGTAAACAGGGCCGCAACGTCATCCACCTTTTCGAAAACCGTTTCCACCATTCTGTCGTGCAACATTCCTTTCACCGCCTGAAGACCGGCCTCGTCACAGCCGGACACAACATAGTGGATACCCCGCTCTATCCGCCGGATCTTGCGCAGCCCGACGTTATGGGCGATATCCGTGGCCTTGGAGGACCAGGGCGAAATTGTTCCCCGCCGGGGTACCACAAACAGGTTGCTGCCCTCTTCCCGGCTACCAGCATCCGTTGCCGCAGGGCCGTATGTCAGCAACTGTCTTAAAACCACTTCCTCACCTTCATCCAGCGGCTCTTTCAAGTCGACAAAATGAACAAACCGGGCCTGAAGTGAAACCTTTCCCGCGTCTGCTTCGTATGCCTTTTCAAGTAACTTGTTGAGTCGGAATTGGGATAATGCGGGGGCGCCATGCAGAATCAGCATCGGGAAGAAGGGCCTCTGAGTTAATGATTTGACGGATTGGAATAAGAAGGTGCGAATTGTACTTGATCTGGCGCTGACAGGCACTTGGTACGGCCGTCAGATGCGATAAAATTGGACCGCGTGGCGTTCCGACCGTTCGTCGGACAAGCATCATCTTCAGGAACATCCCTTACCATTAAAGTCTAAAGATTACAAGCTAGTTACTCACAATTTTTCTCGGTAGAATCCGGAACTATTGTTGACGTTGCCCAAAAAGAGTTCAGGTTAATGATGACCGAAAGAACCAGGCTGATGAGAATTTGAAGAAACAGGCTGAGTAGAAGGCAAAAGGAATCCCGACTAGATGGCTAAAACAATAGCGTTATCAACGTTGTACGCGGTGGCGCGGCTGACAAAATGGGCTGTGATGTTGGGCATCCTCGCCGTTTCTGTCAGCGGGCTGGTCAGCAGCCGAATTCCCACCACCCTCGAGCAGGTTCTCTCTGACGGCAAACTGGTCGTCATTTCCCGCAACGGTCCAACCACCTATTACGAAGACTCCTCCGGTTATACCGGCTTTGAGTACGTTATTGCCCGGCAGTTTGCCGATCGCCTGGGCGTGAACCTGGAGATCCGCGACGTGGAAGACCTGGGCAGAATGCTCAATGTGGTCGGTCGCAACAATACCCACTTTGCCGCCGCGGGCCTGACAGTTACCGAGCGGCGCAAACAGAAAGTCCGGTTTTCCACCCCTTACCTGCAGATCACCCAGCAATTGATTTACCGCGCGGGTGAAGACAAACCAAAATCGCCCGCCGACCTGGTGGGTAAAAACATCCTCGTTATTGCCAACAGCTCCCACGCAGAACGTTTGCGGGAGTTGCAGCGCGAGCTGCCCGACCTGGTATGGGAAGAACAGCACGACATGGAAATGCTTGACCTGCTGGAAATGGTGCACAGCGGCAAGATCGACTACACCATCGTAGACTCCAACGCCTATAAGATGAACAGCTCGCTGTACCCGCGCGCCCAGGTGGCATTTGACATCAGCGAGCCGCAGAGCCTGGCATGGGCCTTCCCGAAACAAAATGACGACAGCCTTTTTCGGGAGGCGGAAAAATTCTTCAACGACGCGCAGGAAAAGCAGTTTATCGCCGATACCATGGATAAATTCTACGGCCACCTTGGGGAGATCAACTACAGCGGCGCGCTCCTGTTTACCCACCGGCTGGATTCCCGTCTGCCCAAATGGGAGCAGCAACTGCGGGACGCGGCGGAAGCCGAGGGATTGGACTGGCACCTGCTCGCCGCCCTGGCTTACCAGGAATCCCACTGGAATCCCGCGGCCAAATCCCACACCGGCGTTCGCGGTTTTATGATGCTGACCCTGGATACTGCGAGAGACCTGGGTATCAGAAACCGGCTGAGCCCGGAACAAAGCATCCTCGGTGGAGCAAGATACTTCAAGTCGCTTCACAGCCGCCTTCCGGAGCGTATCACCGAACCTGACCGCACCTGGCTGGCACTGGCCGCTTACAATGTCGGAATGGGCCACTTGGAGGACGCCAGGATTCTCGCCCAGCACCACGGCGCGAACCCCGATAAATGGAACGACGTCAAGGAATACCTGCCGCTGCTGGCCAAACGCAAGTACTACAAATTCACCAAGCACGGCTACGCGCGCGGCTGGGAGCCCGTGGAATACGTACAAAATATCCGGAATTTCCAGACCATTATTGCCTGGCACGAGGTGGAAAAAGGTCGCTTGCAGCAACTGGCAGTGAATGATGAAAAGGAAAAACCGAACGAATTCGCCCAGTTCAGCCCGGTGGTGACCGAGGCGGTTAAGTCCATCGCTGCCACCTCGTCTCTGTAACACCGCGCCCGCTATACCGGCAGATTTTTATCCACTTTATCCATTCGCGTCCTTCAGCTGCTTTTTCGCTTCCCGGCGGGCCTGAAAAAACGCCTGCATCAATTCTGCCGCCTCTGTTTCGCAAACACCGCCCTCCCAGACCACCTGATGATTGAAAACTCCCGCTTCCAACAACTGCGGATGGCTCGCCAGCATTCCGGCCTTGGGCTCCCGAGCGGCAAAAACCACCCGGCTTATACGCGCCTGCACAATGGCCCCAAGGCACATGGCGCAGGGTTCGATGGTCGCGTAAAGGGTGGCTCCCGGAAGGCGATAGTTCCTCTCCTTGCCGGCTGCCTGCCGCAAGGCAACCACCTCCGCATGCGCCGTCGGGTCGCAGGCGCCGATCGGATGGTTCCAGCCCCGGCCGATAATCCGATCATCGCACACCACCACCGCTCCCACGGGGACTTCGTTCTCCAATTGCGCCTGCCGGGCAAGCGTCAACGCCTCCCGCATCCATTTCACATCGTCGTCAGCCGTCATAAGCCGCTTCCGTTCCGCCAGAAATTCCACCTTTCGGGTCTTCACTGATCAGCTCAAACCTCGGGCAAACCTTCCCTTCGCGTTCGACCGACGAAAGGAACAGCTCCAGAGGCCTGACCCACAATGAAAAATCGCCGTACAGGCAGCGGTAAATAACCAGCTTTTCCTCGGTTTCCGAGTGCTTCGCGGTACCGTAAACCTGATACTCTCGCCCCTGGTAATGGCGGTAACGTCCCGGCCTGATGTCATCTGTCATGAATCACAAGTGTCCAAAAAAAGTACATTACATTTGATGGCTTGATAATCCCGGCCAATCCTATATAGTCGCCTTCCGGCGGCCCCACGGGCCAGCCGGTATTTCACCAAATGCCGACTTGCTGGCGTCGGCCCGAGGTTGTAGGGCTGAAAACCGTTTCCCCGCGTTTTCCGCAGTTCCGCCATTATGGCTGGCGCTTGCTCGCGACTGACAAACACCGAACCCCGACCACGCCAGCCCGCACCGACCGTTTCGGCCAGTTTGAGAGTGTGGTGAAATATTCGAGCTGGCGGGCACAAAGAATAAGTACCGGCCCGGCCGTGTAAAATATCATGTTACCCGGCTGTTGAAAAACCGCCCGCCATTCGGCAGACCACTATAATTATGAAGCCGCTCCCGTAAGACGGCGTATATTTTACTGAATCTTTTGATTCGTTATTAGTCAGAGAAAACTATGTACTACCTGGTTCAAGCCAATATCGCACGCTGGCACAACTCCCTGGAAGAAAACCTGATCAGGGAATTCAATTCGCAGATAGATGCTGTTAATAAACTCGCCGAAACTAATGACGGTTTTATCTGGCGCTACGAAAGCAACGACAACGGTGCGGAGGTCAAGAAAGCTTTCGGGGAAAAGATCGTTTTCAACATGTCCGTCTGGAGTTCCCTTGAGACCCTGCGCGGCTTTTCCTACCGGGGACAACATTCAGAAATAATGAAAAACAAACAACGCTGGTTTATGAAACTCAACCAGGTAACTGCCTGTCTTTGGTGGATTCCCAAAACGGAAATTGATAACGGCACCTATCCCGGTATCGATACCGCCAAAGAAAAGCTGGAACAAGTCGATCGCTTCGGCCCCTCACGAGCGGCATTTACCTTCGCCAACTTTTACGCAATGCCTGGTGGCCCGTCCGGCCAATGATACAAAAACCGGCTTCACCAATTGGCTTGTTCTACGGCAGTTCGACCTGCTATACGGAAATAGCAGGCGAAAAAATCTGCGGTGAAATCGGCGAAGACCGAGTTGATTTTTTCAATGTGGCCGATACTCCCATCAGTACCTGCCAATTCTATGATTACCTGATTTTCGGCATTCCCACATGGGACTATGGAGAGCTGCAGGAAGACTGGGAAGATATCTGGCCGGAACTGGACACCCTTGAAATCCAAAACAAGAAATTCGCTGTATACGGCCTTGGCGACCAGGTGGGTTATCCGGAATGGTTTCAGGATGCCATGGGTTACCTGCACGACAGGCTCGTTAACCTGGGCGGTCAACCCGTCGGCTATTGGCCGGCTGAAGGTTATCAGTTCGAAGCCTCAAAAGCCCTCGCGGAAGATGACCGGTTTTTTGTCGGCCTGGCGCTGGACGATGAAAACGAATTCGATAAAACCGACGAGCGTATCCGCATTTGGTGTAAACAGATTCTTACAGAATTCGGGCTATGAATCCCGACGCTGATGATCGCATTTCTCCACTGGTTTTTTTTGACGAATCAGGTCAACCTGTTTCCACTCGTTTTGGCGACGTTTATTTTTCCAGGGAAAACGGTCTTGATGAAAGCCGTTACGTCTTTATCGAAAACAACCACCTGACCGAACGCTGGCGCAACCTCGAGCCAAACAGCACCTTCCTGATTGCCGAAACAGGCTTTGGCACCGGCCTGAACTTTCTGGCCACCTGGGCTCACTGGAAGGAAAACAAACCCGCGCGATGTTCACGCCTGCATTTCTTTTCCGTGGAGAAATTTCCGTTAACCAGACAGCAATTGACGAGGGCGCTCAGCCTTTGGCCGGAACTGCAAACGCTGAGCGATGTACTGATTTCACACTACCCACCGGAAAATGTACGAGGAATACATCGGCTGTCGTTCGATAACAGCCGGGTAAGCCTGACATTATTTTTCGGCGAGGCGGCCGAGGGGCTCGCGCAACTTTCTCCTCTCGCGGCACCGGTCGACGCATGGTACCTGGATGGGTTTGCGCCGGCAAAAAACCCGGAGATGTGGAACGATAACGTGTTTGAGCAGATAGCCCGCGTTAGCTCCGGCGGTACAACCTTTTCAACCTTTACCGCAGCCGGCACGGTCAAACGCGGTCTCCAGGAGTTCGGCTTCCACTGCAGGAAGGTCAAGGGATTTGGCCGCAAACGCGATATGCTGGTTGGCACATTCAATCAGGCGTTCGGATTCCGCCACGAAGGTGAAAAAAAGACTTCCGGGACGGTTCCCAACTGGTGCCATCAAAGCCATCGTGCACGACCTGTTCGCTCCGCATTGGTCGTTGGCGGTGGTCTGGCCGGCTGCCATACCGCCTACGCATTAGCAAATCGAAACATCAAGGTAACGCTTGTTGAGCGGGATGATAATCTGGCTAGCCGAGGCTCCGGCAATCCACAAGGTGTCGTTTATACCAAGCTGTCCGCTCACCCCGGCGCGCTGTCGAGCTTTAATTTATACGCCCAGCTTTACGCAAATCAATTTTATTCCACTAACCATTTTTTTAATCGCTGCGGCGACCAATGTGGGGTATTGCATCTTGCCAAAGATGAAAAAACCGCCGACAGCCTTGCCAAGCTTGGGGAGGAATTTCAGTCGGATTTTGCCCGGTTTGTTTCAACCGCGGAAACAGAGCAGGTCGCCGGTCTCAGTTTACATTATTCCGGACTTTATATAGAAAAGTCCGGTTGGCTTAACCCTGTGGAACTTTGCCAGCTGCTTACCGAACATCCTAACATCGAAGTTATTACCGGTTTTGCCACCACACAGCTCAATTACCTCGAACAGCATCGCCAGTGGCAAGCTTGTAACGCACAAAGCGACAAAAGCCTCACCGCGGATATTGCCGTTCTTGCCACCGCGCGGGATGCAAAAGCGTTCAACTCCTGCCGGCACCTGCCACTAAAAAGTATACGAGGGCAAATCAGCTATTTGCCCGCCAATGCCACAACCCAACTCCTTCGCTGCGTCGTATGCGGTGATGGATATATTGCACCCGCCGCCCAGGGCATGCATTACTGCGGCGCCACTTATACGTTAAACAATTACAGTACCGATACAACCATCGAGGAACATCGGGAAAACATCAACAACATTGTCGCACTGGGACGGGATTTCGAATTCGATGATCAACTTGCCCTCTCCATCAGCGGGAGGGTCGGTTTTCGTTGTACCACGCCAGACTATTTTCCCATCGTCGGACCGGCACCGATTTATCAGGAAATGGTGGAAACATTCAGTTTCCTGCGTAAAAAAGCCAACGCTGCCATGGATGAAACCGGCCGCTACTATCCCGGCCTTTACCTCAATCTGGGTTACGGCTCCCGGGGCCTTGCGTACGCCCCACTCTGTGGGGAACTGCTCGCCAGCATAGTGTGTTTCGAACCGCTGCCGGTTTCGGGTAAGATGTACGCCTACCTGAACCCCGCGCGGTTTATCATCCGCGACCTGCAACGAAATAAAATTTAATCGGCGCGAGCACGTGATGAAATCAGCTTTGTTTGGACTTTTCTGTTTACTATGCCTTAGCCACGGCGCCCGTGCCGAAAAACGCCTGTCTTACGAAGTAATCAGGCAGGTGACGCACAACAGCGCCGCCTTCACGCAGGGCTTGACCCTTGATGGAGACTGGCTGATCGAGTCCAGCGGTTTGCGCGGCAAGTCTTTCGTCAATATCTATCACGCCAATTCAGCGGCGCCAAAAGCGAAATGGAATCTGCCACACAACCACTTTGCCGAGGGCCTGGCGCTGTTCGATAAAAAAATTTACCTACTGACATGGACATCCGGCGTGCTGCATATTCTGGACAGCACTACCTTAAAACCCCTCGAAACCAAACTGTTTCAGGGGGAAGGTTGGGGACTGACGCACGACGGCACGCAGTTTATTATGAGTAATGGTAGCGATGAATTGCTGTTCCGAAATAGTTCCAGTTTTGCGGTAACCAAAAAGGTTCAGGTGGCGAACAGCCGAGAGAGTTTTAAGTTTTTGAATGAACTGGAATATGCCAGGGGCTCTGTTTGGGCTAATGTATGGCAATCCGGAAAAATCCTGCGGATAGATCCGGGCAACGGCAATGTCACCGGCGTGCTTGATCTGCAGGAACTTGTTAATCGTAACAACAGGCTTCCCGGGCACACCGTTCTGAACGGAATCGCCTACGATCCGGATAGCGACGCCTTCTGGATAACCGGCAAGCTTTGGCCCAACCGTTATCTCATAAAGATTGCGGAAAACTGAACGGAACAGGAGCGACAAGTTGCAACTGATACCCCGCAAGGTTCCCTGCCTGACTCTGTTCCTGATAGTAATATTAGCCGTAATCCATTTTACTCCGGGATTGTTTGATCATTTTTATTTCAACAGCGTGTCCGTCGAGCAGGGACAGTGGTGGCGGGTATTTACGTCTCAACTGGTGCACCTGGATTTAACACATTTGGGTTACAACGTGGGAACGCTTTTTATTTTGGGCTGGCTGCTGGAAGAAAAACACCGCTGGCAATTACTGCCAGCGTTACTGCTTGCGGCGACAATGGTAGCGACTTACCTGCCGCTAAGCTCCCTGTGGCGCTACTGCGGCCTGTCCGGTGCCATCAGTGGACTGGTATTGCCGGTAATCTGGTGTTTATGGAAAGAACAGCGAAGCATCATCCCCTGGATTGTCGGCGGCCTTTACCTGGGCAGGCTGATTTGGGAGCTGGCGGCCGGGACTCCCCTGGTAACCAACCTTGAGTGGCCGAGTCATCCCCCCGCTCACTTGATGGGTCTTGCAGCCGGCCTGTTATGGTTGGTAGCGCTGCAAGGTGTAAAAAAATCTTCTCAACTATCAGCACACAAGGCAGCAGGTAAGGCTTGATATGACTTCCAACATCAATGCGCGATTAACAAGCGCCCTGGAAAAAATAGATGAAGCCAATGCCCGCGACCCTCATACCGAAGTGGTCGACGGTCAACCTGTTGCCAAGGAGTTAATTTACTCCATGCGCATGACCGAAACGCTGCATGAGATGTTTCCCGACCCATCGGAACACCTGCAGATTGCCGCCCGCGCCCAACATATTGAACGCTGGACCTCCCCGCGATCCGATTATCCCGAAGGCCGCTCAGGCTATAAAAAATGGCGTTCCCAATTAATGTTGTTTCACGCTGGCCGCACTGCTGAACTGATGCGTGAGGCGGGTTATCCGCAAGACGACATCGACCGGGTAAAGTACCTGATCCAAAAACGCGGCCTCTATCGGGATACTGAAACCCAACACCTTGAAGACGTGATTTGCGTGGTCTTTATAAAATACTACCTGCAAGACTTCACTAATCAGCATGGAGAGGAAAAACTGATTGATATCATTCAGAAAACATGGGGAAAGATGTCTGCTCCCGGCAGAGAAAAGGCGCTGGCACTCGATCTCGACCCGACGCTCTCAGCCTTGATTGGCAAAGCCCTATCCGCTTGACCGGCGGCTTAAACCCTATAAAACACACCTTCGTCGCCCGCTTTCCTGGCGGCGACTTCCTTTATTCGTCGCTTTATATTTTTTCTCTTTTTAAACGCCCCTGAAACATTCAAACAATCGTTTTTATAACTAAACGGAATTTTGATATTTCATAACTGTATTGATTATTCAATTTTTATTAATTAAATACATAAAAATACCTATTTTGGCACTTTTCAACTGCAAACTTACTATTTTCGTCAAAATGTGACGCAATTGGTAAGTTATCCATTTTTAATAACTGAAAATTATAAATCAAACCAATTTTGTTCAATAAAAATATCGTTATCTCGGAAGCATTTCACATTTCCCTTGACTTTCCTGCACTCAATGCATTTAATTAGTTTAAACGTTGTACAGATTTATTTATAACAAAAAGTTACTGACGGGATAGAAGCTATGAAAATTATTGCCTCCATCATTGCCGCCGTTGCGACTCTGCTTGTTTCATCAGCGTATGGATGCGATGAAGAGTGTCGTAAATTGAAAGCACAGGAAGCAAATAATATGACCTTTTCCAGCTATGTCAGTTGGCAATATTGCGACGATGTCCGTATGGATTTCATGACTACCGCTATGCGTAGCCTGGAAAACTATCAAACCAAGCATTTCAATACCAAATACAAAGGTGGAATGCGCAATACCAAAAATTTCCTGGAGCAAAGAAAAGAATGGTTACAGGAGTGCGATACCTACCTGAGACTGACCGACAAAGGTCGTATATTTGACGACGAGAAAACCACCAAGGAAGTATTTGCAAAAATGGATGCGGTAACCAAGGAATTGGACGCCCTGCTTTCTGGCGTGACTTACACCTCTTCCTTTGGTCAGGACGCAAGTGCGGTGGTCGGGGACAAATTCCAGGCCCTGTTCAAGGTTGTGGATGATCACAAGACACTGATGCACATGAAAGGCCGGTACGTATTCCGCTAATATAATTCGCCAGACACCCAAAAGCGCCGTTGCATCAGCATTGTAACGGCGCTTTTTTTTGTGCCTGATAAGTAGCGTTTCGGGCCTCCCGGATCAGCGCTTTAATTCCACAGCGCAGAAGGCGAGCCTGATCCACGGCACTCATTCCGTCGGGAAAGTGGCTGGGAATGACACCCATCGGCTGTACCGGGTTACCCTCTACAACAATTCTAAAACCGGTAATATGGAAAGCAGATTTAGTTTTGAGATCAACGTTCCAGGCATCAAAATCCATTTACTTCTCCATTCGTTATCAGAAATTCCGGATCGCATACAGACGTTTTTGGTAGGTTGGTAGGCGTGTCGCTACCAAGTGAGCGGCATTATCTCATTCTTGTATTTGCTCTCGCGACCTACTTTAGTCCAGTGTCGCCCCTATTTAAGTCCAGTGTTTAATCGCCGGCAAGTATAGGGTTGGGTGCAAACTTTTGTCTGTGAAAAAATACCCAGTGGCTTTGGGTCAACTCGGCCTGGAGTTTCCGCGACTTTAAGGATTGAGCTTTGAGTGAATCAAAAAAGCAGGAGGGGCGAAAAATCATTTTTGGGCGGCCTTCCGACAGAGGCCGCCGCCTTAAACACTATTCCCATTCGATGGTTGCGGGTGGCTTGCTGGAGATATCGTAAGTCACGCGCGAGACGCCGGAAATTTCATTGATTATCCTGTTCGATACTTTTTCCAGCAATTCGTAGGGCAGGTGCGCCCAACGGGCAGTCATAAAATCGACGGTTTCCACCGCGCGGATCGCAATCACCCATTCGTAGCGGCGCCCGTCCCCCACAACACCAACGGATTTTACCGGCAGGAATACTGCAAAGGCCTGGCTGGTTTTATGGTACCAGCCGGCGGTATGCAGCTCTTCGATAAAGATGGCATCGGCCTCCCGCAGGATATCGGCGTATTCCTTTTTCACTTCGCCCAGGATGCGCACACCCAGGCCCGGCCCCGGGAAAGGATGTCGGTACACCATGTCGTACGGCAAGCCGAGTTCCAGGCCTATTTTTCGCACTTCATCCTTGAATAATTCCCGTAAAGGTTCCACCAGCTCCAACTTCATTTCTGCCGGCAGGCCACCCACATTGTGATGCGATTTAATCACGTGTGCCTTGCCGGTTTTGGCCGCGGCGGATTCGATAACGTCGGGATAAATAGTGCCCTGCGCCAACCACCTGACATCTTGTATTTTGTGTGCCTCTTCATCGAAGACTTCAATAAAGGTGTTGCCAATGATTTTTCGCTTTTGCTCCGGATCACTGACGCCCTCCAGCTTACCGAGAAAAAGCGCTTCCGCATTCGCGCGAATCACTTTCACACCCATATTCTTGGCGAACATATCCATTACCTGGTCGCCTTCGTTTTTGCGTAACAACCCGTTGTCGACGAAGACGCAGGTAAGCTGGTCGCCGATAGCCTTGTGCAGAAGCGCGGCTACGACGGAGGAATCCACACCACCGGAAAGACCCAGCAGCACTTTGCCCGAACCGACCTTTTCCCGAACCCGGGCAATGGCGTCCTCAACAATGTTGGCGGAAGTCCAAAGCGGCTGACAACCACAGACCTGCAACACGAAGTGTTCAAAGATTCGTTTACCTTGCAGCGTATGGGTTACCTCCGGATGAAATTGCACGCCGTAAAACTTTTTTTCCTCCCAACACATACCGGCGATCGGGCAGGATTCGGTGAACGCCAGCAGGGTAAATTGCTTCGGCATCTCCACAACCTTATCGCCGTGACTCATCCAGACGTCCAGCAATGCGGAACCGTCGTGATCGACATGGTCCTTGATGTCCTGAAATAACGCACTTTCCGCGCATATTTTCACCTGAGCGTAACCAAATTCCTGCACCTTCGACCCCTGGACCTTACCGCCCATCTGCTCCGCCATGGTTTGCATGCCATAGCAGATACCCAGAACCGGCACACCCAGATTGAAAACCAGTTCGGAAACACGGGGGGATTCGTTGAAGGTAACCGATTCAGGACCACCGGAAAGAATCACACCCCGCGGGTTGTAAGCCTTGATATCTTCGTCGCTCATATCGAAGGCGTGGATTTCTGAATAAACGCCGATCTCGCGAACACGGCGGGCAATCAGCTGCGTGTACTGCGAACCAAAATCGAGAATAAGGATACGTTGGGCATGAATGTCTTGGGTCATGGCTCTTGTCTGTCGATCGGGTAAAAATTAAAAAACCAAACTCCGGGGAGTTTGGTTCCATAAAAATTTTTTGGTTTGGCGTTTTATCAACGTCCGGTAATCGGGTAGTTCGGCGCTTCTTTGGTAATGCTCACATCGTGCACATGGCTTTCCCCCATACCGGCGGACGTCACCCGGACGAACTCAGGTTTGGTGCGCATTTCGTCAACATTCAAAGAGCCGGTATAGCCCATGGCCGCGCGCACGCCACCCATCAGCTGGTGCACGATAACGCTCAACGGACCCTTATAGGGTACGCGCCCTTCAATGCCTTCCGGCACCAGCTTTTCGGTGCCCTGACTGGAATCCTGGAAATATCTGTCGGACGAACCCTGTGTTTTCGCCATCGCACCCAGCGAACCCATACCGCGATAAGACTTATAGGTTCTGCCCTGGTATAGCTCTACTTCCCCTGGCGCCTCTTCAGTGCCGGCGAACATCGATCCCATCATAACCGCGTGCGCACCGGCGGCGATGGCCTTGGCTATATCACCTGAAAAGCGGATACCTCCATCGGCTATCACGGGAACGTCTGTCTTCTTGAGCGCGTCCACGACATTCGCGATAGCGGAAACCTGCGGGACACCCACACCGGTAACAATGCGGGTCGTACAAATGGACCCGGGGCCGATGCCCACCTTAACGCCATCCGCTCCGGCTTCAACCAGCGCGGTTGCCGCCGCCGCCGTGGCGATATTACCTCCAATTACCTGAACATCCGGGTAATTCTGTTTGATCCATTTGACACGGTTGAGCACATTTTCCGAATGGCCGTGAGCGGTGTCGACCACCAGTACGTCCACGCCGGCTTCCACCAGCGCCGCCACGCGTGCATTGGTATCGGGGCTGGTGCCCACAGAAGCGCCAACGCGAAGGCTGCCGTTGCTGTCCTTGCAGGCGTTCGGGTACATTTCAGCCTTGCTGATGTCCTTGACGGTAATGAGGCCACACAATTCAAATTGGTCATTCACCACCAGCACTTTTTCAATGCGGTTCTTGTGCAGCAACGCGCGCACTTCATCCGCCCCGGCACCTTCCCTTACCGTCACCAGCTTTTCCTTCGGAGTCATGATACTGGCGACGGTTGCATTGAGATTGGTTTCAAAACGAACATCGCGACCGGTGACAATGCCCACCAGGTTACCCTTTTCATCCATCACCGGAACACCGGAAATTTTGTGTCGGCGGGTCAATTGAATCAGGTCGTTGATGGTTGCCGTGGAATCGATGGTGATGGGATCTTTTACTACTCCGGCTTCAAACTTTTTAACCGCCCTGACCTCTTCCGCCTGCTGTTCGATCGACATGCTCTTATGAATAATGCCGATTCCTCCTTCCTGCGCCAGTGCAATCGCGAGACGGGCTTCGGTGACGGTATCCATGGCCGCGGAAATCAGCGGGATATTCAGGGAAATTTTGCGGGTCAGTTGGGTTTTCAGGCTCACATCTTTTGCGGTGACGTTGGAAAAGCCTGGAACAAGTAAAACATCGTCGAATGTAAGGGCTTCTTGAGCAATCCTTAACATAGGGGAACAACCTCAGGACTGGAAGATAAACCCGACATTATAGGTGTTTAGAAAAATTCGGTAAACAAGGGTTTGTCTCCGCAAGAGCGGGACCGGGTGAAGGCCCGCGAGACTCGCCGCGAATCCCTCCCTGGCAGGGATGGATTCACGGCGTGTTTCTGGAGAGCCCCCGCCGGATCGACCGGATTCGTTGGCACTGTCATGTAAACGAAGTTTCGCTTAAGGAAGTGTCATTCGAGTCAGGGACAACCTGAGGGAGCTACATGGACATATTCATGCGTTTTCAGGATTTTCCGGCCTGAGCGCCACGACTTTCTTTAGTGGTGGCACGCTCCTCAGCATCAAACCTAACACTATTGTTGTCCCCTGAGCTCCGATAGAATGACCCGCATGTTCAAAGACCCCATCACATTTTCCGAAACGGGCGCCGTAATCGAGCGAAAAGTACTCAGCGTCGCCGAACTCAATCGCCGCGCCAAGGACCTTCTGGAAGTTCACCTGCCGTTGCTCTGGGTGGAGGGCGAAGTGTCCAATCTGAGCCAACCCTCTTCCGGTCACTGGTATTTCACACTCAAGGACGAACGCGCGCAGGTACGCTGCGCCATGTTCAAGGGCCGCAACCAACTCGTCAAATTTAAGGTAAAAGCCGGCGATAAAATCGTCGTTCGCGCGCGGGTCAGCCTGTACGAAGGCCGCGGTGATTTTCAGTTGATTGTCGAACATATGGAGGAAGCGGGTTTTGGCCTGCTGCAAAAACGGTTCGAGGAACTCAAAGCCAAACTGCTGGCGGAAGGATTGTTCGACGAGGCGCGCAAAAAACCCGTTCCCAACATTCCAAAACATATCGGTGTTATCACTTCGCCCACCGGGGCCGCGATGCGCGACGTTCTGGCAGTGCTGGAACGGCGTTTTCCAGTGATTCCCGTAACGGTCATACCGGTAACGGTACAGGGTGACAAGGCGCCGGATGAGCTGGTGGATGCGTTGGAAAAAGCCCACCGCTTCGGTGGGTTCGATGTGTTGATCCTGTGCCGGGGCGGCGGCTCCATCGAGGATTTGTGGGCCTTCAACAACGAAAAGCTCGCGCGCGCCATTTATGCGGCGGAAATTCCCGTTGTCTCCGCCGTCGGTCATGAAGTGGATTTCACTATTGCCGATTTTATTGCCGATTACCGGGCGCCCACGCCATCGGCGGCGGCGGAATTACTCAGTCCGGACATGGAAGAAATGCAGGTGACGTTGAGCAATTATTCACAGGTACTTCTCTCGCGTTTACGCCAGAGCATGCTGCGAAAAAAGGAAAAACTGGCACATATCCAGGCGCGAATCAGGCACCCTGGCGAGCGCCTGCGCAACGGCTACCAACGGCTCGACCAACTGGAAATCCGGCTGCGTAACTGTTCCCGGTCCTTTCTGGTATTACAGCACAACAAGCTGGAAGACCTGCGCAAGCGCCTCGACCGCGTGGCGCCGCGTTACCTGATCGAGGAATTCCGCCGGGAGATCCAACAGCTTGATGGACAACTGCGGCGGGCCGTTAAAATGCGGTTGAAAAACCTCGACAAACGGCTGCAACAAAACATGGAGCTACTGGATACAGTCAGCCCTTTGGCCACATTGCGGCGCGGTTATTCGATTACCCAATCCGACAGCGGCAACATCATCCGTTCGTCGAGCGAAACCGGGGCGGGTAATAAAATACGGATCACACTTGCGCAGGGTCAACTCCAGGCGCAAGTGCTGTCGACAGAAAAAGAATAGATGGAACAAGTTCACGGCCAGATCGCCGTCCCCTGCTCAGTGGAGATGGTATTGTTTCTGCTGACAGTGGTGGCTGTCGCCCACTTCCGGCGCCTGAATCTCAGTCCGTTTCCAGGTATCTTCGGTGGGCGCGATAGTCGGCCCGTGCGAATGCTGAAGTAGTTGATTGTTAAAGGTGTTCAACATTTCGCCGAACTCGGTGTGGCGTTTAGCCCTTCACTAGCGGCCGGGGTTCTTCCGGCAGGACAATTACAACGACGTCAGCAGCCAGGGATGATAGTTGTGGTGAATTCGTCAAGTGTTTACACTAGGCCCACACTTTGTCGGGGTGCCTGAAAGATTTCGGGCTGAGAGATACCCGTATGACCTGATCGGGTTAGGACCTGCGTAGGCAACAAACATGAATCCCAGCTCCCAGTTAAATATCGCCATTGCCGGTGGCGGCCTGCTCGGGCGTTTGCTGGCATGGCGCCTGTCCAACCACAATCACCGGGTTTCGCTGTATGAAACCGGTAAATTTTCTCCCTCGCAAAGCGCCGCCTACACGGCCGCCGGTATGATTTCGCCGATGAGCGAAGCGGTTGTCTCCGACCGCTCCATTTACGAGATGGGAATCCGCTCGCTGGCGTTGTGGAGCGCCTGGTTCGAGGAACTGCCCACTTCATTCCATCCGCTGTTTGTGCGCAACGGCAGCCTGGTTGTCGCCCATCCATA
The DNA here is from genome assembly GCA_964451365.1 of uncultured Cellvibrionaceae bacterium. Classification (GTDB taxonomy): domain Bacteria; phylum Pseudomonadota; class Gammaproteobacteria; order Pseudomonadales; family Cellvibrionaceae; genus CAYVIB01. The sequence continues at coordinate 8,060 of CAYVIB010000029.1, read as the reverse complement.
CGATGCCGCCGAGCTCGAACAGTTTGTTCGCGATCTTCAATACCACCTGGGCGAACAAAACAACAGCCAATGGCTGGATACCCTGGGCGTGCGAGAGTTGGAGCCGGATCTGTCGTCGGAGCTGCGGGAAGGTTTGTACCTGCCCGACGAGGGTTACCTGCACAACCGCGAATTTCTCGACCAGTTGCTGGATCTTCTTAAGACGCGCGGCGTCAATCTGGTGGAAGAGGCGGATATTTCCCTTAAAACCGGAACAACATTAAACGGAAAGCCGCTGCCGTCGTACGACTTGCTTTTTGATTGTCGGGGAACGGGGGCAAAGGAGTCCAACACCAAAGTGCGCGGTGTACGCGGTGAGGTCATGTGGGTGGAAACGCCGGAAATAAAACTGCACCGTCCCGTTCGGCTGCTTCACCCGCGCTATAAACTTTACGTGGTACCGAAAACCCGGAACCGATTTATTATCGGCGCAACGGAAATTGAAAGCGAGGACCGCTCGCCGGTAAGCGTGCAATCCGCGCTGGAACTTTGCAGCGCGCTGTACACGCTGAACCCGGCGTTTGCCGAAGCCCGTATCGTGGAAATGAATACGAATCTGCGCCCAGGCTTGCTGGACAATCTGCCGGCTATCGAGAAATACGAAGCCGCAACTGTCCAAGGACATTCACAAACCGTTATCAGTATCAATGGCCTTCACCGGCACGGTTATCTGCTCGCACCCAGTCTGGTTGAGCGAGTATTGGCAATGACTCAAACATCACCCGATGAACCCGTTACTTTCCGCGATTGAATAGTATGTTGAGTATCAGTATTAACGGAAACAACAGCAAAATCGAAAAAGCGGTCTCCCTGCAGGAAATCGTTGAAAAACACAAAGGCGGTACCGGACCGGTTGCAGTCGCCGTGAACGGTGAATTTGTCCCGCGCTCGGAGTATTCATCCCTCATCATCAAGGACGGTGATTTAATTGATATTGTCAGCCCCGTGGGCGGAGGTTAATTGTGGAAAATATGAATGATTCCATTACGCTCTACGGCGAAACATTTAGCAGCCGCTTTCTTCTCGGCACGGCGCTCTATCTCTCGCCGCAGGCAATGCTGGATTCAATCAGGTCTTCCGGCTGTGATATCGTCACCCTCGGCCTGCGCAGGCAAAGCCCGGAGAGCCACGGTGGCGAATCGATCTGGAACGCCATCAAAGCCAGCGGCAAAAAATTACTGCCCAATACCGCCGGCTGCCGCACGGTAAAAGAGGCTGTCAACCTGGCGGAAATGTCACGCGAAATTTTTGAAACCAACTGGATTAAACTGGAAGTCATCGGCGATGACTACAATCTGCAGCCCGACCCCTTTGGCCTGGTGGAGGCGGCGGTGGAGCTGATCCGGCGGGGATTCTGCGTGCTGCCCTACTGCACCGACGATCTCGTGCTTTGCAACAGGCTGCTGGACGCCGGGTGCGCGGTACTGATGCCATGGGGTTCACCCATCGGCACGGGACAGGGCTTGTTAAACAAATATAACCTGCAGACACTTCGCCAGCGAATTCCCGATATTCCGCTGATTATTGACGCCGGGTTGGGCGCGCCATCGCAGGCGGCGGAAGCAATGGAAATGGGTTTTGACGGCATATTGCTGAATACCGCCGTGGCCAAAGCGCACCAGCCACCGTTAATGGCCGACGCATTCGCGCAGGCGATTATCGCCGGGCGGAAAGCCTATAAAGCGGGTTTAATGACCCGGCGCCAAACCGCCAGCGCCAGTACCCCCACTATCGGCCGCCCCTTCTGGCACCAAAGTGGTGTTAAACAACCCTGATGCGAAGCAACTCGGTTCTTTCCATCAAAAACGCCACCGTTTTCAGAAAAAACACGCGCGTATTCGACAACCTGTCGCTGGCGCTTTGCCTGGGCGAATCGGTTGCCATTATCGGCCCCAACGGCGCCGGCAAAACGACGCTGCTCAAACTGATTACGCGCGAAATCTACCCGGTCGTCAAACCGGACAGCCACATAAAACTATTCGGCCAAGAGCGGGTAAATATCTGGGAGTTGCGCAAACATATCGGCATCGTATCGCACGAGTTTCAGGCGGACTACCAGGCTATCGCCACCGGCCTGGATGTGGTTATCTCCGCTTATTTCGGTTCGGTCGGCGTACACGGACACCACCAGGTAACGGCAGAGCAAAGGGAACACGCGCGGAAAATTATGGAAGAGCTGGATATCTCCTCCCTCGCCGAAAAACAATATCTCCAACTCTCTACCGGGCAGCAGCGCCGCCTGTTACTGGCGCGCGCCTTGGTTCATCAACCCGATGTTCTTATTTTCGATGAACCCACCAACGGCCTTGATTTGAAGTCAGGGTTTCAGCTTTTGAAGGAAATGCGCGGCTACTGCCAGGGTGGTAAAACACTGATTCTCGTCACACACCATATTCAGGAAATTATTCCCGAGATTGAACGGGTTGTTTGCCTTAAAGATGGCGCCGTGGTCAATGATGGCCGGAAGGAGGATATTCTGGTGGACAAACGCATCTCGGAACTCTACGGCACGCCCGTCGGTATTTCTCAAGGCAATGGCTTTTATTCGGCTTTTCCGGTTGCGCAGTGAACCCATAAACGGCGGGTGGCGCTGTGCTTTACTCACCCTACGCACTGGCGAGCATTTCTATTCCCACAATGATCAGAAACAAGGCAAAAATCCGCTGCAAAATTTTTGCATTCAGCCTTTTGTTCAACTTTGCTCCCAGCGGCGCGCTGATTACCGTGGTCATCGACAAAACAAGCACCGCGAGAAAATTAATCAATGAGTAGGTTCCTGCCGGCGCGTCGGCGGGCGTTGCCTCGGATAACAATACAACCAAAACACCGGGTACCGAAATCAGTAAGCCAAAGGTGGACGCCGTGCCAATAGCGCGGTGAATATCGAGCCCGAAAAACCGCAGTACCGGCACGCCGATGGCGCCACCACCCACGCCGGCCATCACCGAGACAGAACCGATGGCCGCTGCCGCAAAAATCGCAAATGCCGTTGAGCGCATTGGTTTGAAATCAGACGCTTGTTTTACCGCTCGATTGAAAAACAACAGCCCCGCCACCAGCAGAAGCAGGCAGCCAAACACCACCACCAGCAGCCTGCCACGTTCATCACTCACCAGTTGTCCGGCAACCAGTACCGCAGCGACCATGGCTGGAGCAAATTGTTTTACACAGGGCCAGTCGATATTGCCCAACCGGTGATGAGTTCGCACTGATGAAACCGCCGTGGGAATAATGGTTGCCAGCGAGGTCCCCACCGCGAGCGCCATCGCCACCGGCACCGAATACCCCAGGTAATCGAACAGATAGAACAGCATCGGCACAACCACAATACCACCACCGACGCCAAACAGGCCGGCGACAAAACCCGCCAGAGCGCCAGTCACCAAAAGCAGGATTAACAGAGTAATAAGATCCAAATGACATTCCTGTTACCAATTAGGCGCTGCATTGTACCAGTTACGCAGTTTTCACATACCAGTCCCGTTTGTTCATGTCATGTGAGCGCTTTTTGCGCTATCCTTGGACAAGCGCTGAACATCCCAAAAGGCTTGTGGTATTGGAATGGTTTTCAGCCGGTCGTTTGTTACCAATAAATAAAAGGAACCTGACCATGTCAAAAAAACTATTTATATCCCTGCTTATCGCGATAATGATCTCCCCTCTTTCTCTTGCACAGGACGACAATACGGATGTCCAGGAAGAAGCCACCATGGAGGAAGAGGCTTCCGTGGATGACACGGCAGAAAGTGCCGAAGAGCCGGTTGAAGGCATGATCGCCAGCGCCAAATATACCTGCGATTTACAGGGGATGACGCGACGCGTCGAAATCAGCTACGAAGTTCCCGGCTCCAGCGTGCCCTGCTCGGTAAACTACTACAAAGACACCGAAGTCCCCGGCGAAGTGAACACGCTCTGGACGGCGAACAACGTGGAAGGTTACTGCGAAGAAAAGGCAGCCGCGTTTGTCGATAAGCTGGGGTCCTGGGGTTGGTCCTGTCAGGAAAACTGACCACCTTCCTTTACATGAGGCGGTCCGGCACCGTCTCATGTACACCGATATGTCATGAATGTTTCATTGCCGTGTTATGTTTTGCTCTCATACTGGCAACATAAGAACCTGATCGAGACAACTATGGCCCGTCGCAACGCCCAGTCAACTTTTAGCGAAATTCTCCAAAAACGCCTTAACCGGCGCTCCCTGATTAAAAACAGCGCCCTTGTCAGTACCGCCTTAGCAATCGGCGGTTGCTCCGAATCCCGCCAAAGAACGAACCATATCGACAGCCCATCCAGCCTGACTTTTACCGAGTTGACACACGGACTGGACGAAAATTTCGCCGTAGCGGAAGGTTATGACCACCAGGTATTGCTCCGCTGGGGGGACCCGCTGTTTCCCGGCGTCCCGGATTTTGACCCCGCCAGCCAGACCGAGGCCCTGCAGTTGCAACGCTTCGGTTACAACAACGACTTTATCGGTTTTGCTCCCCTACCCGCCGGGTCGACAAATTCGGACAGCGGCCTGCTGGCTGTCAACCATGAATTTACCAATCCCGAATTGATGTTCCCCGACGCACCCGGCGGTACCGAACTCGATATCGAACAAACTAAAGTGGATATCGCCGCCCATGGGATGACCATTGTGGAAATAACCCGGCGGAACGACAAGTGGCAGGTAAACCTGGAGTCCGGCTACAATCGGCGGATCACGCCCGACACGCCCATGCGTTTTTCCGGCCCGGCCGCCGGTCACCAACGGCTTAAAACAAAACTTTCCGCCGACGGTGTGACTACTTTCGGCACCTACGGCAATTGCGCGGGTGGCGTGACTCCATGGGGAACAATATTAACCGGGGAAGAGAATGTCGACGCATATTTCGCGGGAGATCACGACAAATGTGAAGAAGCGGAAAATTACCGGCGTTTCGGCATGTTCGGCAGCAAGAAAAGCTGGCACAAATATTTTGACCGGTGGGACATAAACAAAAGCCCGCAAGAGTTAATGCATATGGGGTGGATTGTGGAAATCGATCCCTACGATCCAGAATCGATACCGGTAAAGAAAACCGCGCTCGGTCGCTGCAAGCATGAAGGGTGCAATGTATCGATCAATAAAGATGGCCGGGTGATCGCGTACACCGGTGACGACCAGAAATTTGAGTATATTTATAAATTTGTCAGCCGCAACAGGTTCAATCCCGAAAACCGCCAGGCGAATTTAACACTGCTGGACGAAGGCACACTCTACGCGGCGAAATTTCACGAAGATGGAGTTCTTCAGTGGTTACCGCTTGTCTTCGGTGCCGCCCCCCTCGATAAAAGCAACGGTTTTTACTCGCAAGCCGACGTGGTACTCGATGTGCGCAAGGCTGCCGATTTGCTTGGCGCGACTCCCATGGACCGGCCCGAGGATATCGAGACAAATCCGGTCAACGGCCGCGTCTACGCCATGTTGACCAATAACGACAAACGTGATGCCGAGCAGGTCAACGACGCCAATCCGCGAGAGAAAAACAAGGATGGCCACATCATTGAATTCGGGCCTGAAGATGGCGATCATTCAGCGGAGACTTTTCACTGGAACATTTTCCTGCTGGCCGGCAACCCTGCCACAGGCACGGTGATCTATAACGAAAATATTTCGCCAAATGGCTGGCTTTCCTGCCCGGACAATTGCGCGTTTGATAATCGTGGTAATTTATGGATTACCACCGACGGCGCCGAACAACACGGTATTGCCGACGGTGTCTGGGCGACTGAAGTCGATGGTCCCAACAAGGCCCTGACCAAACGTTTTATTCGTACCCCCAGGGGAGCGGAATTGTGCGGTCCGTTTTTCACACCGGATAACAGAAGCTTTTTCTGTTCCGTGCAGCATCCCGCTGGGGACAGTGATTTTAACAATCCTTCCACTCGCTGGCCGGACTTTAAAGACAATATACCGCCCCGCCCGGCGGTGATAGTGGTAACTAAAAAAGATGGCGGCGTTATTGGTAGTTAAACTTAACCAAATAACACTTTCTGCTTGAGCGAAACTTCTTTTCCACAAAAAAGTGCTGCTTGATTCCAATCTGCAGTTACGGCACGAAGCGGAAGAGATTCATTGATTGTGGCCAGCGCTCCGGTTATCCCGGTGCGCCCCAGGTCCCGCTCAGGATTTCTTACCCAAACCTTCTCCATTAGTCGCTTCCGGAAACTGGCTGAGTTCATTAATGGCTGAATCGAGATCATCCATCGGCGGCTCTTCATCTTCGGGCTCTTCCTTACCGGTTTTATCATCCAGTGACTCGGAAACCATTTCAGCCTCTTCTGTATTTTGATCGTCCCCTTCGTCAGTGCTCTCGTCAGCATCGTTTTTATTGCCCCTTCCATCATTCATAATCAAGCGATAGGCAAAAAAAGCGCCGGCAAGAACCGCGATATTCACCAAGGCAATGGCGACGTATACCAGCCAGGAGGGAACCCCCTGTCGCGGAGTATCGTCGGCAACAACCGCGGTCGGTATATCGATAACGGGTTCCTTTTCTTCCTCCATTTTTAAGGGAGCCGGCTCGGGCCCGGCCTTTATATCAACATCGGGAACTTCCACCGGCTCCATAACCACTTCAGGAGGCGCAATTTGCGGATGGACATTGAAACTATGAGTGAATTTTCTTGTAAAACTTTTGCCGTCAATGAGCAGCGTTAACTGGTGCGAACCGGCACTCTCAAATGGTGGAAGCGACACTTCGTAAATTCCATCGGCGGGAGGAGTACTTGCCCGCGAATCGTTTTGCCAGATCGAATCCTGTTTTTTCCCGCCAACCAGTTCCACATTGGAGGTAAGCAGTGAAAGAAATTCCGGTCGGGTGATGGTTTTCCCTTTCTCGTCCAACTGAAAGATCAGCGTGCCGCCATCGCCGACAAACAGGTTATGAGGCATGGGAGCAACACGCAAATTAAGATTACTGATCACCGTCACCCGGCTTTCGGGGTCCAGCCTGTCGGACGGAGTATCAATTCGCCATTCGCCTTCCAGAGGCTGAGCGACCGTAATCAGATCGTAATCCTCCGAGTGGTACCATTTGATATTGTCGCCGGTGACACCGGCACGGTAGGTTCGTTTATCCGGTCCGGTCAATGTGGTGGATTGTGTCCCTCCCTCATGGAAAACCAGCGCGGTAAATTCCCGGATACTCGAATCGATAAGAAAGCGACTGCCTTCCAACGGTACCTGCTCCGACGGCGCCGCCGCATCGAAGGCCTTGAGAAAAATACGCATCAGATCGTCAGGCGAATGCGCCGTCGCGGCGATTCCGTCGGTGGCGACGGATAATTTATCCATCAACTCCCGATCGGCATTGTCCGACAAGGCGACGGTATGAATCCGGTAACCGGCGTCCGCGATCGCCGGCAGGACTTCCTCGACAATGCGACGTCGTTCCAGTTGGTTGACCTCCGTCTCCCGGTCAATATCCACCATGCCGTCGGTAAGGAGGATTATGCTGGTGCGATACCGCGAATCCTTCCGGTCCCGGTCGTAGGCCGCCTTTTCAAGCGCCTCACCGATATTGGTGTACAGGCCGACGGACTGGATACCGCTTGTTCGAGTACCCGCCTCCTGCCGCCACTGCGCCGTCACCGGCTTATGGGGCACGAGCATGTTGACCTGCTGGCCGAAGGTCCAGATGCCCGCTTTGCTGCCGGCGGGCAAGAGTTGTAACAGAAGCTCCACCGCCGGCTGGCGCAGGTTGTCCGGATCGTTTTGCTTCATGCTGCCGGAGATGTCGATTACCAGCCGGATATCCGGCAGAGCCGATCCCGGGTTATCCTGTGCGTCGACCGCCAAACCCGTTCCGGCAATCGTGAGCAGAAAGCAGAAGCTGCATGCGCGGAGGATATTTACAAGACAGGTGTGCAGGTTAATACCATTGATCAAAATTCACTCACTCGAGTTTTCGGGTGACGCGGCTATAACAGCCGTAAAAGGATTAGGGCCTGTTAACACTAATTCGGTTATCGCTGCTGGAGGCCATTTTTTCGTC